>NZ_JACZDV010000009.1:0-44239 GCF_015903845.1 Fictibacillus sp. 26RED30 | reverse complement strand
TTTTTCTTTATCGCGTCACTCTCTTAAAGCAGCGACAAAAACTATCTTACCACATATCTTCTTTCGAAGCAACAACTTTTTTTAAAAGTTTATGTTTGTTTTTGTCGAACGTTATGTAAGAAAAGCAACAACGTTTATTACTATATCAGCGATACGGCCGACCGTCAACGCTTTTTTAAAGATTTTATTAAAAAACCTCTTTTCATGTCGAAAAGAGGTTTGCTCGCTATAAAGAATACTTCTCTAAAAGGTCATTTTTCGTCTTCCATACTTGAACGGATAGATCAACAAAATATTCTTGTGGGTTCAATCTTCGTAAGTGCTGAGGCCAAAACAATCCAAGCTGCTCTTGATGATAGCGCCGGATTTCTTCTAGATTCGGAAGGTCATACACAAGCTTTCCTTCTATATAAACCGGCTGTAGCAGTTCTTCGGCAGTAAAGGAAGAAACCACTTTGCTTTTGTATGTGTGCACCGGATCGAAAAGTTTTAAATCTTTTTCAGGAAGTATCTCATCATCCATCGCTATGTAATCCGCTTCAGCTTTTCCTTTTGAATTAATAATGCGGTAGACCTTTTTATATCCAGGTGTTGTGATTTTCTCTACATTAGATGAAATTTTAATCGTGGGTACAAATTCTCCGTCTTCATATTTAGCTACAACTTTATAAACGCCTCCAAGCGCTGGTTGATCTGATGCCGTAATAAGCTGCGTCCCAATTCCCCAAGAAGTGATTGTTGCACCTTGTGCTTTTAAATCTGAGATCACATCGTCGTCCAAGTCGTTACTCGCTACGATTTCAACATCTGTGAGGCCCGCTTTATCTAACATTTTACGAGCTTGAATGGATAGGTACGCGAGATCACCGCTATCCAGACGAATACCTTTAAGTGATTTACCCGCCGCTTTCATCTTCAACCCAACTTCTATCGCGTTAGGAATTCCACTTTTTAATGTATTATACGTATCTACAAGTAGGACGCTTTGATTGGGCAGAACTTCCGCAAACCGTTCAAACGCTTCTTCTTCTGAATCATGATCTTGAACCCACGCGTGTGCATGCGTTCCTTTTGTCGGAATACCGAATAGTTTTCCGGCGCGCATGTTCGATGTGGCATCAAAGCCTGCAATGTATGCGGCACGTGCACCCCATATTGCGGCATCAGCTTCTTGGGCACGACGTGTTCCAAACTCCATCAATTGATCATCAGGAGTGACATAGCGAATGCGGGCTGCTTTCGTTGCTATCAAGGTTTGATAGTTCATGAAATTTAGAAGTGCTGTCTCTAACAAGTGTGCTTCAAACACACGGCACTTTATGCGAATTAACGGCTCATTCGGAAAAACAACCGTTCCTTCTTTTACCGAAAATAGCTCTCCCGAAAAGTTAAAGTTCTTTAACTCCTCTAAGAATGGTTCCTCATAGTGTTCTTCTTGTGTTCTTAAATAGTCGATATCTTCCTCTGTAAAATGAAGATGCTCCAAATAACGAATGATACGCTCAAGTCCCGCGAATACGGCATAACCGCTTTTAAATGGATTCTTTCGAAAGAACGCTTCAAATACGCGAATGTTGTTGTGCGTTCCGTTTTTCCAATGGGCGTACATCATATTAATTTGATACTTATCTGTATGTAATGCTAAATCTTCATAGCTCATGTATGAGTCCCGCCTTTCTCTCTCTACATTTTTCTCTATTTGTGTGGTTGTTAAACATAGTAAAAAGCCCGATAACCTAGAAGATCATCGGGCTACTACTTATTCTGAGATGGAAAGACGCTTTTCAATCTCTTTTACTCCATTTTGATCGACAGCGTAATCACCCATAAATTTCTCGCCATTTACGCCGTATACTTCTAAGTTTGATTTCCACTGATTATCCGCTGGACTAACACTCAGAACTACTTCGTATTCCTTAACATCCTTCAATTTGTTCATGCTTGAAGGTTTTTCAATGATTAATTTGTATGATCCGTCGGGATTAACATCAGTCACATCCGATAATCCTGAGACAATATAATTCGGAATATCCAAGCTCCCTTTCAATCTTGTACCCTCTAATAGATTTGACTTTCCTTCTATATAAAGATACTTATCATCTTTTTGAATGTCGGGTTCATCTAATCGAACTGCGGGAGAGCCGTAATCTTCAGGCTTGTCCCACTCAGGCTCCTTTATTTTAGCAGAAGCATTTGACTCATCTTGAGGAATTTCAAGGGTTAAAAGTGTGATGTTCTGCTGCATATCTGATTCTTCTTGCAACCTGACAAACGGACCTTTCAACTTTTCACCGTTTTCTCCATAGTGATCTTTGATTGGTTGATTGTCGGTACTAGGTTCAAATTTAACTTGCACTTTTAGTAACCCGTCAGAGTTTTTAGGGATTTTCATTTCAGTCTTGAATGTCCCATCCTCATTAACCTGAGTGTCACCACGTCCGCCAATAATCGTACCCTCTACACTATCTAGCCAGATAACTAGTCCAGACTCAGGCAAAAGGTTTGTTCGTCCCTTAAGAGTAACTAACTTCCCTTTACGATCTGCCTCTCCCTCAAACCAAACTTCGTAATCACCTTGGTCTTTAGGCGCTTTTACTTTTTTATCTGTGACCTTAACGGATTCTTTTTCACTTTTACTCTCTTGTTCTTGATTTTCTTTATTACCGCTTGTTGATTCGTTACTACTACACCCCGAAACCATTAAGGCAATGCTTGTAGTTATTAATAAAAGCTTTAATTTACTCAAGATTCAATCCCCTATTCTGCTCTGGCATCTTTCGCGTATTCATCAATGAGTTTTAGTACTCTGTCTGTTTCTTGATTCAATTCTTCTTGTCTAGCATCATGTTTTTGAGAGGCATATTCTTTAAGAGTTTTATTTCTTTCTGAAATGAGATCGTCTAACTTCTCCAATTCCTCTTTTGACAACTTTTCTTTTTTATATAATTCCATTTTCACGCTTCGTAGCAACCCAAATTCATCTATAAGGCTATCCAAAATCTTTGAATACACTTTTCTCATAGAATGACCCTTACCCGAACTACTCCAATTTACGCTTGATGAATCCATCGATGAACTCCAGTTGATACTGGCATCATGCATCGCCTTCGACCAGTTAGAATCGACTTCATCAAAAAGTTCTTTTTGGGATGAAACGGATTGGAACTCTCCACCACCCGCTTCGGCCACAGCTTTAAGCTGTTGCTGACCTTCATTATCTACATCAAAGCCTATGATATTTACTTCTGCCTTGATGTTCGATTCGTGTAACTTTTTCGCTGCTTCTACAGGATTTCCATCACATGTCTCAATTCCATCACTCACGATATAAATGACGTTATTTCCTTCTTTCCCTTGAAGGTCCTTTTCAGCTGCTTCAATGGAAGCTGCGAGAGGTGTCCAACCGGTTGGCTTGAATTTAGAGAGAGATTGTTGGAAAGTTCCTTCATTATACGAACCTAAAGGGTACATAACTTCCGTACTTTCACACGAAACCTTCTTGTCTTTATCAGCGTTACTTCCTTTATGTCCATAAACACGCAGCATGACGTTCGCGTCCTCAGGCAATCCACCTGCAAACTTCTTCAACGCTTCTTTCGCCGCCGTCATCTTATCCGTTCCAGAAACCTTTCCTGCCATACTACCACTTGCATCTAGAAGAATGGCAACATTCAGAGGACCTTCTTTCTTTTCCTCTCCATCTTCATTTTCTTCTTTATACTTTTCATACGCCTCTACTTCTTCAAACGTAATGTCAAAGTCCTCTAACTCCTGAAACCCCGGCTGATGATTGGCAGCAAACCCAGCAACAATTCGGTTATAGGCTTCCTCAGCCTTCATACCTTTAGGATAGTTCTTTGTGATTTTGTTAATCTCTTGATCAAGAGCATCACCTTCAAGATCTTTTACCTTCTCGTTATACTTACCTGCACCCTGTTTCACCATCTCTTCAGGATCAGTAGGCGCTTTTTCAACCGTCTCTTTTTTCGGTTCTTTTTTCTTTTCATCAGTATCCGATGCTGTTTTTTCGGTTGAGCATGCGGTTAATAAAAGAACAAATAATAGAATTAGAGACAACCTTACACTAAATGAACGATTCATTTTTCTCTCATTTTTCTTAATCACGATTTACTCAGCCCTTCTCTTTCTCTTATCTTCTGTATATGGTTATTCTTCATAGCTGGCAGTGCCAGGACCACCGGAATAATAAAGAACGGAAATGATTCTTCTCCTATAACAAAGAGAATCAAACTTAACGGCGCGACAAGCCCGTAGATTAATAGATATAGAAGGAAATAGACTCGTCTCCATCGCTTTTCTTTCTTAGACATATCGCACCTCATTTTCTTAAATTAAAACTCTATCTCTTTTTTCGTATGTGTTTTCTGAAAATCTGCTGGCTTCGGGTCAAAGTATTCCATCGTAAACTTTGGAACGAACTTGTTATCCTGCAGGTAACCTGATCCCCATGTTGGGTCCATCGTTAACCAGCGTCCGTCCACCTTCGTCTCCACCCACGCATGATTTTGCCCAGCAAACCCTGTTACCATTTGCGCTTCCATTCCACTTGCACGCAATAGAGCAATCGCTAAATATGCAAAGTCCTGACAAACGCCTTCTTTCTCGTCCAACGTTTTTAACGCACTGTCATCAAACTCAAACGTTCGATTGTTTAGCTTGTCTACGTCATAGCTCACGTTTTTTGCGACATACTCGTAAACTGCTAGTGCTTTTTCTTTATCAGTCTTCTTATTTTTTGTCAGTTGCTGAGCTAGATTCGTAATCTCAGTTGCATCCGACTGAATACCTCTAGATGGCAAGGTAAATCGTTGATCACTCGTGTTTGTATTCTCAACCGTGAATGAGGCTACCCCTTCAAAATACTGCATGTAGCCGTTTGTCATTGTAAAATCTGGTGCCATTAAAGACACTTCGTACCTCCCAGGTCCAAAACGGAGAAAAAACTCCCCCTCAAACTTATTGTTCTCAACAGGGATCGCGTACATCGCTTTTAGGTCGTCTTTCTCTGTCTGAACAAAAACGACATTCGTCTTGTTCGCATCTTTCCCTTTTGGGTCAATTCTTCCTTTAATGTTGTATGTCAGATCCGCTTTTTCACCGCCCACTTCTGGGGACTCAAGTTTGAAGCCTTTTTCCTCATAAGCAGAGGAATACTTCACAGGTTCAAAGGATTCATTGGATAAATTCTTTACATATAAGTGAGCCGCATCCGTAAAAAAGTCGGTCGATCCTTCTTTAGGCGTCATAATCTGTACCTCATGTACACCAGCACCATAATAAAGAGGGATTTTTTGAGCGAACTTTCCATCCTCAACCGGAACCATAATTTTAGTAGATTCACTTTCTTTCTTAAGCTCAACCATAAGCTGCTCCACACTGGAATCAGCAACGTCACCCGTAAGCTCGAAAGAACCATCTCTTTCCATATACCCATTTATGGAATTTTTTAACTTTAAATCGTATTGAAATGCGTTCTTTGTATAAGCAATATCCCTCTTAATTTTAGGGTTTACGTTCTCTACATCAAATGAGGCAATATCGTAATAGTAATCTTCTGCCTTATCGCTTGGTACGCTCACTTTGACAGAATAATTTCCCTTCCCATTAAACAACTGAACCTTTTGTTCAAACTTGCCTTCCTTTAAAGGAGCGTAATAACTGAACTCTCGACCGTTTGGCCCTTCTTGATTACTCCTCACCTTAATCCATACATGATCTGACTTGAAGCTGTTATACTTTTTCGCCTTACCTTTAATGAGTACCGTCGAGTTTGCCGTAAACTCTTTGTACTTAGGGCTAGATAACGTCGCTTCCACTTCTTCTGCGTAAGGAAGAAGTTCTAGTTTCTCTAATTTGTCCTTTTTATTTGCTTCCTCAGCGAGGGTTGTATACTTATCTTTTTTCGCTTCTTGTTCAGGTGTAGCAGAAGGGGATTGGTCTGTGATGCAGGCGGTTAGTGCCAGAAGCATGAATATCAGAAGAAAATTAGTTATTTTATTTCTCATTGAATAATCTCCTTTGTTTATTTTCAAAAGAAAAGAGATGGAGCTTCCATCTCACACGACATTATTATATTTTAAAAATTATTACGGACTTATTTTGAAGAAGTTCCCAGTAAAATCATTATTTGATCAACTATACATTTTGTTCTTTTTCTCAAATACTGTTTATATGATTTCTCTTCATCATAGGCAGACCTAAAGCTATACCCAACATCGCATACGGAAACCCTTCATTCCCACCTAACCACATGAAAAGATTATAAGGAACATAAATACCATAAATAAAGATGTACATCATCATATAGAAACGACGCCATTTCTTTTCACTTTTTGACATACAGATTCCCCCGGCCACAATTTATAATTACGTATTTATTTCTCGTCTTGTCTAATTTTTTTCTATGCCAAAACTATCACAGAATTTCCAGATGAGTCAACCTTCTAAAACCTTGCTATATAAAGGTTTATCACACTTATCCACAACCTTATTACTACCTTTCGCAATCTTCGACTTTTTACGACACCTCTCCTAGAAAACAGTACTAGTAATTTCTTCATTACTAATATCCTTAAATATCCATTTTTACAATTGTTTTTACCTCTAATATTTCAAATATAAACCTCTAGTCCACTAGATATGTGCTTTTAACTCATTTGAAGCAGATGAATTCACGTAGGTAAAAAGAATTAAATCACAAAAAAGCACCCAATCCATTTAGGTACTTTCAAAATTCTATTCACTTTTTTTAAAATTGCCTAGCCATCTCCACGAATAACTATAGTGCGTGGTATCATACAGCGTATTTTTAAGCTCTTTTTTCTCTCCCGGTTTTAAAGTAACGGCTTCCGTAACGTGTGTAAAAACTTTCTTTTCTTGTCTGTTCTTAACCGAAATCTCGATTTTCCCGTTATACGTATACTGCTTGTTAAAATTAGCTGCATAAATGTTATAAGATGCAGCCCCTCTGCCTTTTTCAGGAATAACGACAACCTCTAAGTTCTTAAAGGATTCATTGTTATGATCTCCTCTTTCCTGATATGTTTCCTCCAGTGTTTCAAAAGCTTGATTCTTCATATGATTATCCATGGTATCAACAATTTTAATAATGGCATTTATAAATAGTAAACATGTCGCAATACACCCGATCGCCCAATATACACCTGTTCTCGTTCTACCTAATTTTCTAAAATGATTGAATGAGCTAATGGCTAGAATAAGTCCAAATGCAAAAGCTCCTATGTTAAACCAAATCACACCACTCAAATAGTCATTATCCATTTTTGTCCTCACCTTTTTAAAACTTCAATTTAATTAAGTTCACCTTTCCACTCTCAGGAATATGAATCGTACAGACTTCTCCCATCAAAATGATCTATTTGTTTCTTTTCTCCTGGTTTTATAGTAATTTTTTTAGTTGTGTATTCCCCGTCAACTATTTTATTATTGATGATGGTTTTTATATAAACCTTTCCATGAAATGATACCTTTTTATTAAAATTAGCTACAAAAATATAATGAGTATCTAGGCCCTTGTTTCTATCAGTTTTAAGTGATAACTCCAGGTTAGCAAAAGATTCTTCTTCATTTCCTCTTTCTTCATTGTTTTTTTCCATTTCTGTATATGCAGCTTTTACTCTTTGCTCGTCTGAATAGTTCACGTACAGAATTACCCCATTAAAAAAAATCATAACTCCTATAAAGACAGCAGTTCCCCAGAGTTCAGCACGAATTTGACTAACTTTTTCTTTCTTCTTCTTTTTGTAATAAGCTATTCCAAATATTAATGCTAAAATGAACGCTAGTATATTCCAAAATATAATTAACCACACTTTCAACGATACCTCCTAACTTAATCCCCTTCTATATGTAACTGTAATCCTCATTAACCTTCAAACTAATCTAATTTTTATACCCTACTTACGCTCAACCCAAATCAAAGTTCCAACATAAAAAAGTTGAGGTCAAAAGATCAACCCCAACAACTCCTCACTATAATAAAACGTCACTAACGCGCCTGCCGCTAAGTACGGTCCGAACGGGATTGCCGTCTTACGGTTATATTTCTTCGTTACTAATCCTACGATTGCAACTAAAACGCCGACGATGGACGCGACCATCATTGTCAGATATGCTCCTTGGAACCCAAGTACGAGTCCTAATACGCCCATCAGCTTAATATCTCCACCACCAATTCCGCCTTTAGAGAGAACGGCTAACAATAACAAAAATAAAAATCCGAGCAAACTTCCTACGGCCGCATCTACCCAGCCTCTAGGTTCAAAGATTACTTGTAACGCTAAGAACCACACGAAAAATACGATCAGCACTTTGTCCGAGATGATAAAGTACAATAAGTCGGAAACGGTAATGATGGCGCATAATAAAACGAGTGAACAGGCTAACAACAATTCGATAGAGAACCCGTATTTTATGTATGAAAAACTATAAAGAGCACCTGTTGCGAGCTCCACCATCGTATATAAAAGGGGAATCCGCTTCTTACATGATTTACACTTTGCACCCGCAGCTAGAAACGAAACAACGGGAAACAGCTCGTACCATTTTAATTGCCTTTCGCAATGGTCACATTGTGAACGTTCTACCCCTACGATTTTCATTCCTTTTGGCAGACGATAGCCGATTACTCCGCCGAACGAGGCTAATACGGCTCCTACTACAAAAAACCAAACGCTCCACATTGCTTCCATTTCCCACTTCTCCCTTAATCTACATTCTGCACACTATTATAATGAAGAAACTTATTTTTTGCATCTCTCTTCCTTAAAGTTATCGGCTATCTTTTTTATTTGTTTTCCTATCCATACAAAAAAGGAATGCCCGAAAACGGACATTCCTACGAAAGTTTTTCTCTATTCGACTAAGAATACAAAATAGCTGATGAAGACGATGAAGAGAACCCACATGATCGGGTGAACTTCTTTTACACGTCCTTTTACTGTCATTGTTAGTGGGTACATGACAAACCCTAGTGCGATACCTGTTGCGATGCTGTATGTGAGCGGCATGGCGATCAGCGTTAAGAATGCTGGTACTGCGATTTCTAAACGGTCCCACTTGATCTTGCTTAGTACCGATACCATCAATACACCGACGATGATCAGTGCTGGTGCTGTTACAGATGGTGTTACGACTACTAATAATGGTGAGAAGAAAAGAGCTAATAAGAACAATCCACCCGTTACAACGGACGTGAATCCTGTACGTCCACCCGCTGCTACACCGGAAGCTGATTCGATATATGCTGTTGTTGAAGATGTTCCAAGTATCGCACCAACTGCGATCGCTGAAGAATCTGCAAGCAACGCCTTACCTGCACGAGGCAGCTTGTTGTCTTTCATAATTCCCGCTTGTGATGCAACTGCCATCAATGTGCCTGCTGTATCAAAGAAATCAACGATAAAGAACGTTAGAACAACGACCATCATGTCGATCGTAAAAATTTGATCAAAGTGAGAGAAAGCTTGTCCGAATGTTGGCGCAAGGCTCGGAATCGCTCCTACGATTTGATCAGGCTTATTGATCAAGCCAGCAAAGATACCAACTACAGCTGTGATCACCATTCCGTAGAAGATTCCTCCACGAACGTTTCGAATCATCATTAAAATCGTAATGATGAAACCAAAGATGGCAAGAAGTGTCGGACCTTGCGTTAAGTCACCAAGAGAAACAAGTGTTGCTTCACTTGGAGCAACGATTCCCGCGTTCTTCAGTCCGATAAATGCGATGAACAGTCCGATACCGGACGCTGCAGCGAACTTTAAATCTTCTGGGATCGCGTTTATGATGGTTTCACGAATTTTAAATAAAGTAATAAAAATAAAGATAATTCCAGACATCAATACGCCAGCAAGTGCTGTCTGCCACGGAATATCCATGACTAAGACTACTGAGTATGCGAAGAATGCGTTAAGTCCCATACCTGGCGCAAGTGCGATCGGATATTTTGCTACGATCCCCATGAAAAGTGTTCCAAGGGCCGCTGCAAGTGCAGTTGCCGTGAACACGGCACCTTTATCCATACCAGCATCGCCTAATACGGATGGGTTAACGAATAAAATATAAGCCATCGCAAGGAACGTTGTTAATCCCGCTGTTGCTTCTTTTTTGTAAGAAGTGTTGAACTCCTTGAATCCAAAATACTTTTCCATCTATATATCCCCCTATACCCTGTCTACGTATAAAAACGAAAGCTATTTCAAGTCGCTTTTGGATGAGGTTGATTTCCGTTTCAGGTGCTCGCTTTCCGCGGGGCAAGCGGTGAGCCACATTCGTACGTTTCACGTATAAGTGTCTCACCTGCACGCCTGTCCCGCAGGAGTCTCGCACCCTACACTACAATCAACTTTCAAAGATGAAATTCAGCGACTAGCAGCAATCTATAGAAAATAACTAACAAAAAGACCCAAGGGACAAGCCCTTGGGTCTGAATACGTAAGAGTTAATGAAACGAGGCCTATGCAAAGAGAGCATGTGCGCCATGTTTCAAAAATCCTTCGTAGTCAGACCATTTACGGCAGTCTGGTAGAAACTTTCGGGCCATATCCCCGAATTTATACGTAGGAAATACATTTAATTTTTAATTACTACTTGAGTATAGGTCGAACTTTGTCGTACGTCAAGCGTTTTTACGAATGATTTTATGTTATTTTGCAATAATCGTTCGTGTTTTCGCTTTCAAACCTATTCCCACTCGATCGTTGCTGGTGGCTTAGACGTAATATCGTACACCACGCGGTTGATGTGATCCACTTCGTTTACGATACGTGTAGAGATCTTTTCTAGTACGTCCCAAGGGATACGTGCCCAGTCAGAAGTCATTCCGTCGATCGACGTTACAGCACGAATACCAATCGTGTAATCGTACGTACGAGCGTCACCCATAACACCGACACTACGGATGTCAGGTAGGACCGTGAAATATTGCCACACTTCACGCTCTAAACCAGCTTTTGCGATCTCTTCACGAAGAATGAAATCAGACTCACGAACGATCTCTAATTTTTCTTCTGTAATCGCACCAAGTACACGAATTCCTAGGCCTGGGCCTGGGAACGGCTGACGCCAAACGATGTGCTCAGGAATACCAAGCTCTGTACCTACTTTACGCACTTCATCTTTAAAGAGTGTGTTAAGAGGTTCGATCAATTTGAACTGCATGTCTTCAGGAAGTCCGCCAACGTTATGGTGAGACTTGATCGTTTGTGCAGTAGCTGTACCGCTCTCTACGATATCTGTGTAAAGCGTGCCTTGTGCAAGAAACTCGATGCCTTGTAGGTTTGACGCTTCTTCATCAAATACGTAGATGAACTCGTTACCGATAATCTTACGTTTCTTCTCAGGGTCAGATACACCTTCAAGCTTGCTTAAGAAACGCTCTTTCGCATCGACCTTAATGATGTTAATGTTGAATCCTTCGCTGAACGTTTTCATAACTTGATCTGCTTCATCTTTACGAAGTAGACCATGGTCAACGAAGATACATGTTAACTGGTCACCGATTGCTTTGTGAACAAGTACGGCAACAACAGATGAGTCAACGCCACCTGACATTGCGCAGATTACTTTTTTGTCGCCAACAACGTCACGGATCTTTTGAATTTCGTCTTCGATCCAGTTTTCCATCGTCCAGTTTCCTTCACATTCACAAACAGATTTTACGAAGTTATCCAGAAACTCGATACCGTACTCTGAATGACGAACTTCTGGGTGGAATTGTACACCGTAAAGTTTACGAGATACATCACTCATCGCCGCTACAGGACAAGAAAGACTTGTAGCGTCTGTTACGAAACCTTCTGGTGGCGCAACAACCAAGTCGCTATGGCTCATCCATACCACTTGTTGTTCTGGAAGTTTTTCATAGAGCTTGTTCGTGTTTGTTACAGTGATTTCTGCTTTACCGTATTCACGGTGGCTCGCGCGCTCTACTTTACCGCCGAAGTGATAGCTCATCAACTGCATACCATAACAGATACCAAGCACTGGGATATCCAGATCAAAAATAGCTGGATCACAAGCTGGTGCCCCGTCTGCATAAACAGAGTTAGGTCCACCAGAGAAGATGATTCCTTTTGGGTTCATTTTCTTTATATCTTCCGCCGTTGTCGTGTGCGGATGTAATTCACTGTATACTCCTAAATCACGGATACGACGTGCAATCAACTGATTATATTGTCCACCGAAATCTAACACAACGATCATTTCACTCATTACGTGCAAATCATTCGTTACGCTCATGTACTCACCCCATCTATTATTATCAGCTATAGTATCCGTCAGCTTGTCTATCTTTACACTTTCTTTATAAAACAAAAAAGAATTCTACCCTTGTTTTCCACATACAAAAACAAAGGCAGAATTCCTTAAAATGTAGCTATAAAGAATCCTGCCTTCATAGTCAGGTCATTTTCGGCAACCCGGTAGAGACTCTCGAACCTTATTATCGAGGATATACGAAGGAGAATAATATCTGACACTATAATCTTAAAGACATTCTAACAATGCCTGTTATAGCGGTCAAGGGCGGATTCTTTTAATTAAATTTTCCCACAATTCTTTATGAAAATCATTCCACAGATCTGACTGCTTTTTCGGACTGAATTGAACGCCTTCATAAGCTTTCGCGAGGATTCTCATGTCCTTTGTATCAAGCTCTCTGTCAACATACAGAGCGTACTCTCTCAACGTAAAGGCAGGTCTTCTTTTTATGCCATATACTTTTAATAGCCACATCAAGCGTTCGAAGGCTTGTTCAAAGCTATCAGCGCCTTTTTTGTGTTTGTAGCGCCAAATCGTGTACTGACGAAGCCATTTTCTGCGGAACAGATAAGCCAGCCCCGCGATCACAACAAGACCGATTAAAAGAACTACAGCTAGCGTCCCAACAGATTTCAGGATTGAATCTGAACCTGTTTTTTCTCCTGAAGCAGAACTATCATCCTTCGTAACGTCTTTTTCAGGCTTGTCTGGCTGAGTCGGAACAGGCGCAGCTGGTGTGGAATCCTTTTCTTCACTCTCTGGCTCGAACGGATTATCAAATCCGCGCGTCGGCTCGAAAGGAACCCATCCGATTCCTGAAAAATACACTTCTACCCAAGAGTGGGCGTTTGCGTTTGTAACGGTGTATTCGCGAAGACCATCATCACCAAGTGCCTCAAAGGTTCCAGGAGTAAAGCCTTTTACCCAACGAGCAGGTATGCCAACAGAACGCAGCATCACGACCATCGACGTTGAGAAGTTATCGCAATACCCTATTTTCGTTTCAAACAAAAATTGATCAACGTAATCTTCATCGCCTTTTGGAACCGCAACTTCGATCGTGTTATAGCCATAGGCGTTTTTAGCAAAATAGCCTTCGACCGTTTTTACTTTATCGTAGAGCGTTGGTTGGTTGGCCGTAACGTCTTGCGCAAGATCTTTTACCCGCTGCGGCAATGTTTCTGGTAGCTGAAGGTAATTTTCTGTTATATAAACGGGGTATTGATTGTTGGAAGCTTTTAATTGCTCTTCTTTTATTACAGGTAACTGGTAGTCCATCTCGTATTCAGAAAGTTTCTCTTCACTCCCACCTTGAAAGGTAGAAATCTTCCCGTTAACACCATCTAACTGATAGTTGATGTCCGATTCTGCTTTAATGTTGGTTAACTTTCCTGGAATCATTAAAAATGAATATTCTTTTCGTTTTTCCGCTTCGATACGTGCTTTATGGTCTTTCATTTCTAATCCATCTTCCCAGACTCTCGTGTAATTCGTATCGGCTGAAGGATTATCTGCTTCTAAAGCGATCGCTTGAGTCGGAATCTTATTTTCCCACCCTTTACCGGTGTAAAATTCTTTCGTTTCTATCCGCCAATAATGCCTGCCGTTATCATAAGCGGTGAAGATCGGCGTATAGTCGAACTCAAACGGCCCACCAAGCTGGCTGTCGTTTTCACCATAACCAATCTTTGCGATTCCAGCGCCTTTTCCTAGTCCTTCTTCTCCATCTTTTCCTGACATGTTCTGAAGAAACGGAACAGGATCTGGCCAGATTGGAGATGCTTTTGGTGCCACATACCCGAGAGCTGACGACAATGCAATGACGCCAGAAAGTGGTGCCACCCAAAGAACAGGGAACTTTCCTTTTAAAAGAGAAAACCCTTGCGTTTCAATAATCTTCATCATTCGTAAGATACCAACCAAGATCAGTCCGATGAAAACGGTACGGATGATCGCGAACTTGCCATCATACACCGTAAATGTATCGAGTATCGAAATATAGATAACCGTGATCAAGAAGAACAGGAAGATTCTGCGTGTCTGGACGAGCCAATAATGCATCAAATAACTGACGAGCCAGAGTAAAATAAAGAACAGAAGACTCCTGGAAAGAGACGTCATCTCGTTCCAGTTCTGGTCTGAAAAAAGCCCTAGATTATATTTGATATCTTCAATCAGAAACGGAACCCACTTAAACGATAAGAAGACATCAAAAAAGTAAAGCGAATGAAGCGCATATAACATCGCTCCCAATTTCACCGGAAAAGAAATCCAGAACGGAAGCTGAAAATACGTAACGATAAACAAAAAGAGCGTGTACATCACAAAAATCTGAATATCGTTCGTCGTCGTAAGCTCTTTAAGCGGTCTTAACCACTCCCATAAAAGAAGAAAGCCTAAGCCGTACAGAACTAAAACGTGTAGTGTTGACGCTTGTTGCTGATTAGATTGAGGCATACGTGCCACCTGCCTTCAGCGCTTCGTTAAAGTCAGAACCAATAATCGGTGTTACAGGCACACCGAACTGTCTGATTCGAGAGATATACGTGAGTTCTTGACTCTTCAATTTTGAGTCAAGCGCTAAGTAAAAGAAAATCACGTTCGTTTGCTGTCTGGATGCGATAAGCTCGAGCGTTTTCATCGTGTATTCAGAAAGGTTCGGTGAAATAATAAGTGCCGTCTTTCCTTCCATATAACCAGCCATGTATTCCTGCTTCAACCGTTCTTCAAACGGCAGCTTCACGTCTGACTTCACTTTTGCCAGTTCGTGAAGAATCCGCCACTCTTGTTCAACCCCAATATTCATCGGGATTTCTTTTCCGGATAGCGGATGATAGCCGATCGAACCACCTTTTGAGATCGCATAGTGAACGATGGATGCCGCAAGCGATACGCCGCGTTCAAACAGCCAATCATGCGTGCCGTAGCTCTTTTCACAATGATCAAGTACGATCACAAAATCATCGTTCCGTTGCTGTTCGAACACTTTCGTCAGCAGTTTGTTCGACCTCGCACTCGCTTTCCAGTGCAGCCAGTTCATTCGGTCGCCAGCGACATAATCACGCACACTGACTGTCGATGTATAGTCAGTAAACGAACGCTTCCCGACCTTTTTCATACCAGATTGCAGCATCTTCCCTGCTTCCCACCGCTCAATATCCTGGTACTGCGGGTACACAAAGATCTGGTCTTGAACGGAGACACTCGTGCTTTTCAAAACAAAGCCAAAGATGTCGCCTGTACTGATTTGTATCTGATCGAATTTAAACAATCCGCGTGGTGCCGGATTTATGGTATACGAGTATTCTAGATGCTTTCTGAACAACGGAAACAACAGGATACGAGACTGGATCTGATGCGTATTGCCCTCATATCGCGTTTCACGAAGCAATACTTCTGGAAGCACGTCCTTAACGACCACGTAGAAAAGCGGAAAGTTGCTGCGCCGTTTGATGACAATTGTCACTTCTATTTCTTCGCCTGCCATCAATTTGTTTTTAGAGATATATCGATCGACTTTCAATCTCTGTATCGGATAGAAAGCCATCGTTATAGAATAAAGAACAAGCGGAAGTACACTGTAAAATAGAAACCAGCTTACGAATCCACCTTGAAACATGGCAAAAGAGAATGTAACAAGTAGTAAAAAGATGATCCCTGAAAACCCGATCGGTGTTTTATACCGCTCCCGAAATTTATGAAGAAACGCCTTCATTATGCATGCTGTTCCTTATGAATAGGTGCAGGCACACGTGCCAAAAGCTCATTGATTACTTCTTCTGCTGAGACCCCTTCAAAGCGGGCTTCAGGTTTTAATAGCACACGATGAACAAGAACATACGGTGCTAAGTATTTCACATCATCAGGGATAACAAAATCACGGTTCATGAGAAGGGCAAAAGCCTGTGCTGCTTTTAATAACGCGAGCGATCCACGCGGACTAACACCGAGCGCAATGGATTTATGATTCCGTGTACGATTGATCAGATCAACGATATATCGCTTGATCGAATCTGATACATAGATGTTCTTCACAGCTGTTTTCAATTCTGAGATTTCTTCAGGCGAGATGGCTGGTTTAAGGAGATGAATCGGGTGTTCGTTTCCAATCACGTTCAATACATTAAATTCTTCCTCTGGAGTTGGATACCCCATCGTAAGCTTCATTAAGAATCGGTCAAGCTGTGCTTCTGGAAGCGGATAAGTTCCCTCGTATTCGATCGGATTTTGTGTGGCCATAACTAAGAAAGGATCGGGCAGTATGTGCGTCTGTCCATCAACCGTCATGCTCATTTCTTCCATCGATTCAAGAAGTGCCGATTGCGTCTTCGGTGACGTACGGTTGATCTCATCGGCGAGAATGATGTTTCCAACGAGAGGACCCGGTCTAAATTCAAAACTCATATCTTTTTGGTTATATATCGATACCCCCGTCATATCAGACGGCAATAAATCAGGTGTGAACTGGATGCGGTTAAATGTTAGGCCCAGAGATTTAGCGATGGATCGCACCATCATCGTCTTCCCTACTCCTGGTACGTCTTCAAGTAAAACATGTCCCCCTGCTAATAACGAAACAAGCGTTAACTCTGTAACCTTCTTCTTACCTACCATAACCTTTTCTACGTTTGCGATGACCTCTCTAAGATGAGGATGATATTCAAATGTCTTTTCATTTCTAGCGCTCATGATAGACTCCCCTCTAACATTTCTGTCTCTACATTATTTAATTTTTTCTTTCCTTTAAATATTCTCATCAGACAGACGATATTCCTTGTTTTTTTACAAAAAAAGAGCAGATTCGATATCAGTGAACAAATAAAAAAGATGCACCTTAAACAGTACACCGTAATCGCTCTTTCTAAATATTGTTTTGAGATATTAAACTCTAATTTCCCAAGCTTAATAAGTATGCTGTTTTTGTAGATATTTCTCGGGAAATTGTAGAAATATGACGATTGAATGTTGATGAATGTATCTTGTATCGTTGTAAAGTCCATATCGGGTCACGATATATCTATGTAAAAAGAGCTTCATAGCGCTTGACCGTATCGCCCCCCGATACACAAAACTTACTTTCTAAATAGAGATAGAATCGCTTCCCATTTGCTTTTCGGTCGGCTTTGAACCACGATTTCTAATCGTCTATTAAAATCGTTCTGTAGGCGCCATTCTTTTACATTATCTTCTCTTAACTTTTGAATTTCTTGCTGCAGAAGTTCACTTTTCTCTTTTTCCTGTTCTAGCAATGCTTCGTATTGTTCTTTCTGTTGATTAGTCAGCTTCTCAATCTTAGCGTTCGTTTTCTGAGCTGCGTTTCCGACATTCGCACTGATTGCATGATGATCTTGCTGAAGTCTTGATACGGTTACTTTAAGCTCTGACATATCGTTTGTCAGCTGCGCATTCATCTCGCGTGTCGCTGCTAATTCATTCGCTAGCATCATCAAGACTTCTCGTAATTGATTAGGGTCTTGTGGAAGGTTCTCATATGTATCGGGTAACGCTACGTCCGTTTGAATCGTTTCTTTCAATCTTTCTTTTTGTTGAAGCACGAGATCTTTAGCAGTATCGTCTAATGGCTTATCTGTATCGCGTAGCGCTATGAGCGATTCGATGTCAGATTGAACGAAGATACGTCGATCTCCATCCTTTAAAAACTCGTATCCGTTTCGTTCTAAAATTTGTCCATACTTTCGAACAGTAGGTGTTGCAATCCCTACTTCTTCTGCAACTTCCTTGGAGGAGAAAGCTCGTTCATTCGGTTGTATATCACGTCGCATATCGGGCCTCCTTCATTTCTCTTCATCTATTCCTTATATCGCCATGCGATACATATCGTTTAATTCCTCTACTATAGGCATTCGCAATGAACTGTATCGATACGTCTATGCTCTACAAAATAGATTTCGGCAAATGTGTCGTTCTCCCCTTCTTTCCTTTTGAGAAACTCGCTCATTCCACTAGTTTATTTTTCTATTTCTTCACCCTACCCATAAAATAGCTGTTTTCTAAAAGAATAAGGACATATATAATGAATAAGTGCAATCATTTTTTTACATTCATTTTTTATGAAAGAGGTTATGGTATGAATACTACTTATTCATCAATACAATCGACTAAAACAAGAATGTTAGTCATCAGCGCACTATTCGTGGCACTAACGCTTGTTGCAACAATGTTCATCAACATCAAGCTTCCCATCGCAGGAAACGGTGGTCTAATCCACTTAGGTAACATTCCTCTATTCGTAGCGGCTTTTGTTTTCGGCAGAAGAACCGGTGCTATTGCAGGTGCTTTTGGGATGGGATTATTCGATCTTCTATCTGGATGGACAATATGGGCTCCGTTCACCTTTATCATCGTTGGGGCAATGGGCTATGTAGCGGGCGCTATATCTGAAAAAGTACCAGGAAAACGTGTGCTCGTTTATTCCTTGGCAGTTGTCGTAGCTATGCTGATTAAAGTGGTAGGCTACTATTTTGCAGAAGTTGTGCTTTACAGCAACTGGATTCAACCATTCGGATCAATTCCAGGAAACGTTCTGCAAGTTGGATTTGCTGGACTAATCGTGGTTCCACTCGTAGCACGTATTAAGAAAAGAATTCTTTAGTAACAGAGACCCTGTGTCGTATCGGCTGAATCCCTATGCGATATGGGTTTTTTTTATATTTCGAAGTCCACTGAAACCTTTTAAGAATATGATGCGACTTACCATAAAAAGGATATTTTAAGGGGTGTAAAATGAAGAAGTCACTACTTAAACTGATTCTTATTACGTTAAGTATCTTGTTTGCTGGGTGCAGCGTTTATTCTGAAAGTAAAGAGACCGCTCCAAACCTCATTAAACAGGATAAAAAAGAAGCGCTTATTATTACAGGCGATGTGAATAAGACTTTTAAAAATAACAAGGCCGTTAGAATTGCTAGAGATGCGATACAGTCTGCTGAAAGAATACCTGGAATCTTAAATGTATCAAGAAATGATTTAGAGATGACTCTTGTTGATTCAAACGGTAATAAGGAGAGCTATTTACTTTGGTTACGAAAAGACAGAGATAGTGGCATGATTATGTATGCCGACGATACGAGTACAGGTTATACCCTGCAACGAGTTGATGTTGTTAAATTAAAAAAACTGTTAAACTTCTAAGGCAATCAATCTATGAACCGACAAAAACTTCACCTTCACACTTCACTCCTCCTGAATGTTAAAATAAAGAATACTTCCCTGTTAGACATATAGAGACTGTCAACTTAAAATCGCAACAACTTAGGAGTGTATAGAAGCATGAACAAAAAAGATATCGCTCAAATACGAAAACAGTTCAAAAAAGAGAACGATCTACTGAAGATCTCGAGCATCTTTAATGTGTATATTACGAAAGAATCCAGCGAGATCTACCATCACGTGAGTCAGCCTTTTGAGATGCTAGATGCTGAACAACAAGAGCTCTTTTTTAATAACTTCAAAAAATTGCTTGGTGGAAATCTCGATGAGAAGTTATTTGAATTAAAGTTTAATAGAAATGCTGAAAATAATAGCCAACTTATTCTGCATCAGGGATTACTTGCAAGCGATACAGAAGACTGGAAAGAGCGCATGCTTCAAATGGTAGGAAAAATGCTCTTAAACCGTCAGTACGAAAAGGATATCGTGATTACCTTTATTAAAGGAGAATACTATAAGCCGTCGAAGCGCAAAAATGATGAGGCGGAGATAAGTGAACGAGATGCCCTTTACTCCTTCCCCTTTATTTTGTGCAGCATAAATAATACACAAGAACCGAAGAAAGAACTGCTCTTTGATTATGTGGAAAAAGAGTTCAAGTACAATTTCGTGGTCGATCCTGTTATTAACCTGAACGCGCCGATCGGAGGATTCCTCTTCCCTTGTTTCAGTGATAATGCAGCAGACGTGAACCACATCCTGTACTCAGCAGGTAAAGTCCATGAGCCCGATTACGAATTCATCATGGACGTTTTAAATGGCGAAGAAATCATGACGGCAAAAGACGATAAGATCGTGTTTGAAGAAATTATTAAAGACGTAACACAAGATCAATTGAACACGTCTACCCTCTCCAATGTGTATGAAGAGATCAACCGGATGATTGAAGAGAACGAAGAGGAAGAACACCCACGACTAGATTCTAAGGACGTAGAGCGCGTTTTGAAAGCGAGCGGTATTGAAGATATCAGTGTGGAAAAGGTTGAATCTGCTTTCCAAAAAGTCATTGATGACGATAAGTATGAGATTAAGGCAAGCAGTGTTGTACCAAAATACAACTCGAAGTCGATTAAGATCGACACTAAGGTAGCTAAAATTTCGATTAGTCCGCAAGATTTAAGATATGTGAAACAAGTGCAGCTTAGCGGTAAACGTTACCTTATGATCGAAGTTGAGGAAGATACGGTGATTGAAGGCTTTACGATGATTCCGGAGGCTTTTGGGGAGAAGATTGAGAAATAGAAAGTAAATCACCTTACATCTTTTTTCCTTTGCTACTAAAATAATAAGCTATTCAAAAGCTTCTCAATTATAAATAAATAAATTAAGAGAAGCTTTATTAGCTGTGAAGAATATCAATAAAATAAATTTCAGTTAACACATAGTCAATTTAATTTAGACACTATTATCCCGAATTACTTGTTTCTAATTTTAGTGACTTTCTATCTAAGACTTCTATTATATCTTTAATATTTGCATCCCAATTCATAAATGGACTGTTAAAACCTTTTATAAAATCAATAAAAAAATTATATAAATTTTTTTCAGACCAATCTATGTTTATAATGTCTACCTTTCTTTTCAGGATATCTATTTTTGCTTTTGTTTCTTTGAATAGAATAGGACTAGTATAAAAGTCATAAATTAAGTAAAAGTCTTTAGAAACCAATATTTTTTTTATATTATATTTATTTATTTCACCATCTAGAAAATTTTGAACTACTTCATCTATTGTAAGATTTATTAACCTTTTAACATTTTTATATCTATATTTTCTTTCAGGCGCACTAATATAATAAGCTATAGTAGAAACTGTAAAATAATCATTGCTCTCATTAATAAAACGTATTAATAAGCCTTCCGGAATATCTTTCGCAATAAATCTTAAAAACACAAATAAATTAAGAACCTCAGTTCTTTTATTTGAGTGATATTTTAGTATCTCTAAAGACTTTTTATACAACAAATCTGTAGCATCTTCACCATTGTCTTTTTCACTAAGATATAAAAACAAGCTCAACTTTATAAATTTTAAAATATTCGAAAAGTTTATTGAAAATATTAATAAATATTGAATTAAATCAATTAATTTAAATAAAATATACTTCCTTATAGTATTATTTTTTTCATTTATATAGACTACTATTTCTTCTATCTTATTTTCAAAAAATTTTAATACATACCCAATTAACTTATGTTGTTCCCCAGGAAAATCTATCAATAATTCTTTTACTTCATCTGTTATTTCCTGAAATATGTTATTTATAACACGATGGTTTTCCCCGTTATACTCTGATAATATTTTATTAAAATTAACTAGTTTTATTCTAATTTTACTTTCCCATAAATTATTTTTAAAAAAAGGACGGTACTCCAACTGACTTTTAGTTTCATTAATTGATAATCTGTATCTAAAACAGGCTTCTTCTATCACTTTTTTTATTTCACTTGCATGGATGCTTTCATTACAAAATATAAAGATATCATCCATAAATCTTAGAACTTCATAATCTATTTTATTAAGTAATCTTTTTTGTTTTAATTTTTCATAGACAATTTTATCGATATTACATAGAACAAATTCTGCAATATATCTTGAAAATTCAGGTCCTACAACTATACCATTTGTCTCCCCGAAATTAGCTGCCTGTAATACTTTATCTAAAATTGTAGATACTCTTAAATTACTTCTATTTTCTTTAGCCAATTGTATATCTCCAAGATAAGACCAGTCTAATGAATGAGTATAAATATTGTAGAAACAATTTTGAAAATCTATTTTCATTAATTTTGAATACTTAATTTCCAATTTTCTTATGAAATTCGAGTTGTAAAAATGATTTATTCTAGTAAACCTCTTTTTTATAAAATAGCTGGATGGATACCAAGAAGAGTCATCACTATCTTCATTTAAAAGAGAGAGTAAATTTTTCGATATAGTATCATTGATATTTACAAACTTATTATTTACTTTATATGGATATCTCAAAGAAAATATAGCATTCTGCTTAAAAAAATTAATTATTTCTAGATCGTATTTTTCTACTACTTTAAATATATTTAATTGTGCTAGTGGATGAATAAGACTTAAAAGTCTGGTACTAGATTCATTTTTATAAATAAGAAAATTAAAGGGTTGAGTAGTTTCTATTTTGGGGAATAACTTATCCAATGAGTATTGATTCCAATGATTCGTTTTCACAACGTCAAGTTTATTTAGATATTTATATAAATTGTCATTGGAAAAAATCAGTGGCACTTCATAAGGCAAAACATCAGTAAGTAAAAATTCACTTTTATTTATAATTTTTATTCTCTCCCTAAAAGATTGTATGGTAAAATTATACTGCGCGGTTAGACGTCAGTATAGAATGTAATGTATTGTAACACTTTTACACTCTATCCATCCTCAAGAATATTTTGCACTTATAACAAAAACCTAACAGGTCTAAAAGAAATAATAACTAGTTTATATTTCTGACTTTGTTGGATCTACACAACCCTTAAAGTTCGTCTAACCGGCTTAAATAGGAGTTGTTTTTTTATGAAGCATAAGCTCACTAAAGACTTGCTTAGGAATTATTATTCTTCTAAATATGATCAATTAAAAACTGGTAATGATCGTATTAGCCCCAAACAATTCAATAAAATTAAAGAAGATGAATTTAATTTGATATTGAAAAAGATTAGTAACGGGACTTATAAATTTACTTCTTTAAGAGAAGTGAGTCTTCCTTCTAATAGATTAGTTGTTATTCCTACTATTAGAGATAGACTCGTTTTAGAATATCTTAAAGATCGAATTAAGCAAAAGTACAGAATTACCTTTCCTAATAGAGACGATATAATACAATCTATTTTATTAAAATTTGAGTTTAAATTAGATTATTATATTATTCGCTTAGATATTAAGAAATTTTTTGATACAATACCACAACATATATTGTTAGGTAAAATAAAGGAAAAATCACTATTATCTTCGCAAGAATATTATATTCTTAAGGAATTATTTAAAAAGGTTGATAAAGGATTACCTCAAGGAATATCAATTAGTAATGTTCTTTCTGAAATATATATGAAAGTATTTGATGAAGAAATGAAACATCTAAATCCAAAAATAAACTATTATTCTAGATATGTTGACGATATTTTATTTATTATAAATGGGCAGCTGACTAAGAAAGAAATTACCGAACTAAAGAACAGAATTGATAGGATTTTTAAACATCATCATCTACAATTAAATAATAATGACGCAAAATACAAATTTACTATTTTTCCTTTAAACTCTAAAAATAACGATACTATCAATTGTTTTAAGTATCTAGGTTATGAATTTAAAGTTCAAAATAAAAAACTGAGTATCTCAGTTACTCAGGAAAAACTAGATAAATACTTAGAAAAAATAGTATTCTGTTTTAATGAATTTAAAAGTAATCGAAATCTTGAGTTATTAATTAGTAGATTAGATTTTTTAACAAAGAAGAATGCTGTTATTAAAAAAGAGCAGTTTATTACAAAAAACAAAGAAGTTAAATATAGAAAAAAAAGGATTTGTTTTGGCTTTGCTGAAAATTATAAATATATAAGTATGGATGAAAAAAATAAAGTTACTAATTATGTTGATGACCTAATTATTAGAGAAATAAATAACGTTAAAAATATTTTAAATTCTAAATTTCATGCTTATAGTAATTATGATAAAAAAAGATTATATAGCATTTCTTTAAAAGTTAATATGCATAAATTTAATGCGATTTATAAATATAAAAAGCTGGATTATATCCGTAAATTAATATCTATTAATCCCGTTTTAACACAACCTCATTTAAGTAAGTATTCTTATAAAGAATTGTCAAAAATGTTTTTTTATTATTTAAAATATGATTATCTAATCAGATAATCAATTATCTACAACACTCTGCTTTTATTGATTGAATACGTTCACGGTTAAATAAAATAATTTTTTTTATGTAAACACACTGTGTTCAATAAAAGACTACCTATTAGTTTAGTGTGTAGTCTTTTATTGAATATAATTATTTAAAAGAGCTCTGATTAATTCCCATTCTAAATCTTGAAATAAACATGTTTGTACGAAAAAGACATAAGAATCACAAAATATTTAAATCCACCCTCGAATTTGTAATTCCTTTGCGATATCAGTTATTAATTTTGAAAAAGGGCGATTATTAAAACCTTCCTCTTCTGTCTCACTATTAAAGACCATCCTTAGTACCTCATCTTTGTTATTGAATACACCAGGGTATGATTTGATTAAAGATTCAGCATATTCTTCAGAATACCAAATATGTTTCTGGAGGGTCTCCTTTACAATAGCACTATGTTCATTGTAAAGTTTTTCAAGCAGAAAAATTTTAATGTTATTCTTAGCCTTCCTTTCAAAATTTGAATCCTTCGTGTGAGATCTCAACCTTATATCAATTTTACCATTCTTAGTAATAAGTGACTCAATGCTATCTGTAAGATCAAAAGTAAATCTATAATTATCTCCAAATGAATCAAGATAAGGATGAATATTAGTATTTATAAAAAATTTCTTTTGTCCTTTCAAAGAAGAATTGCATACTGAACAACTTGGAATTAAATTGTATAAGGAAATTGCTAAAAAAGGATAAGTTGCTTTATCAAAAAAATGGTCGAGTTGAGCTCTTGTTTTTTGTTTTTCTGTATATAGAGTTGTAATATATTGACGATTACAGTAAGGACAAACTTGAATATTAATTTTATTCAATAGTTCATAAGCACACCAAACATTTGTATTAGTGGCACGGGTAAACATATTATAATTAAATACAATTTTTAATTCTTTATTCAGAATAGAGGCTTTACTACGTTTTTTTTCACCTTTTATAATATCTTTTCTTAATTGAAGAGAATAATTTTTATGTATATGTAAGATAATTTTCTGGTGCTGTTGAGGAGTACCCACTAAAATCTGATAGCGAATCTTCCGTAAAAACCGTAAAAACCTATGTTCCTCTTCCGATTTTTTGTTTTCCAAATTTTTAGCTTTAATAATTTTATCAAGTTTCGGTAATAATTTATCATTAAAAAAATTGATATGGAGTTCTTCAATTTCGCTTTTCAGATGGTTATCCAATTTAATTTTAATCAATTTATAATCCTCTATTATTTAGTCGTTTCTCAATTTGATCCAGTCTTCTGTGGACTTGTAAATAATCAACAGTAAGTACATTGTTTAACATATTAAATAACTTATTTCTAATAATTGGTTCTCCGATGTAACGTAACTGTTTAGATATTTGAGATTCATTCACTCTAATTTCTTCTGGATCTTTATTATTAAGTAGACTAATAATATTATTAATTTTAATTTTGGCTACTTCTCCGACTAATCCATTTTCCATGAAAAACGAATTATTAAGAAGCGTATTAATGTTAGAAGCAAATGTAAGTTGATTATCTTCTAATCCTTCGGTAACTTGTAATCCGTTTTCTCCCTTTTTCAAAAATATCACATTTCTATTCGGCAAGTCTGATAATACAAATGGAGAGTGTGTAGAAACGATTAATTGTATTTTTTTATAAATGTATACTGATGAAATAGCTCTAAGTAAATACCAAAGCCACTTACGCTGCCACTCAGGATGAAAATAAAGCTCACCTTCATCAATAATAATTACAACGTTAGTTAAATGTTTGGGCAATTTGCTCATAGCATAATGTAACCTTGAATAAATATTTAGTCTTGCAACTTGCCCGGCACTTAGTTCCACCCATTCAAAATAGAGATAACCTTTTCTTCTAAATGAGCGTAAATAGTTGTTAATAAAATCTCTTAACAATATATGATTTGTTGAAATTTTGATATGAGAATAACAATCAAAAGTGCTGACATCCTGATAAATTTCTGTGAAATTTTCAACTGTCATAAAGATATAATGTGAAGATTTTTGCCATTTTCTTATTATTTTTATATTTTTTAATTCATTTTTATAACCCGCAACTTTAAAAAGATTATCTTCTAGGGAAACACTAAATTGATTAATTGCGATTAAAGTTAAATTTGCCAAATCCTTAACTTGTGCATCAATCTTATTCTTTAAACAGTTAGTAATATAGTTGATTAATTCATCAAAATTTGTGTTATTATTTATCAAATATTCTGCTATTCTTCTCGGAAGCTTAAGTATGTCTAACCATAATACTTTGATAATGTGCGATATGAATTGAATATAAAAATGAGAACTTTTTTGTTTTTTTAATAGTTCCCTGAATACTCCGTGTAACTTTTTTATATTTTTAATACTAATATTAAGGAATTGATTACGATTATTAATTTGTTTTTGATCTATCGAATCCATATACCAACTATCTAGTTCCTTCAAAAAGTCATTTGTTGTCTCCAAAGTCAAATTACAAATAACTTTTTCTGGAAGTTCAAAATCTATTAAAGAAGAAAAATTTTTATCAATTGCAAAAGTAATTTGTCTTAAGAATTCAATTGCACGAAACTGTTCGAATCCTTCTTTTGTAATTAAAAAGTTAGTAGATATATTGAATAGTTTGGAGTTGGGTTCTTCTCTCCTAGTTATATCGAGTATATTAGATAAATAAATAAATCTACAAGAGGCAAAAAACTCGCTTAGACTAGTTCGTATAATCTCTACAGGTGACTTTTTCAACTCACATTTTGCCCCTGATATATAATAGTCCCCATTATTGCTTTTATAGCATAAAATATAATCTTCTATATTATGACCCGATAAATACTTTAAAAAATCAAGGAAATTTGTTTTTCCTGTACCATTTTCACCAGCGATACCAGATACATTCAATATATTTGAATAGGAAACACTTTGTTCTGGAAAGATATCAAAAAAACCTGGAATATGCATCACGTTTTGTTCTACTTCAAGGTAACCTCCTTCATAATGAAATAACAATTCTCCCCCAAAATTAAACCCCTGATTACTTATATTCTTGTAACCTCTTATCCATAGATACAGAATTTCCACTGCTAACCCTCTTTCCTAAATAAACTAATTAAGCATAAAATTTCCAATAAATTTTATTATAGCATTTTAAGAACTATGTAATAGATTATTTATTAAAAAATGCAATTTATTATGTTATAAACTTGATTACGTGTCTAAAAAAGAAACACTGCTCATGTAATACCGTTATAGTCAACTGAAACTCTTCTAACTGGCTTTATAAGAGGTAATAAAGAAACGAAAGATAGCCAAATTATAAAAGATTCTATCACTGAATGAAAAAAGGGTTTCCAACAGTTTATTAAACTGTTGAAAACCCTTGGCTATACTTAGCTCAAATTTAAAAACAAGTATAAATTTTAATTAATTTTTTTGCCGTAGCTATTACAGGCGTTAAAGCTTACTTACATCATGCCGCCCATTCCACCCATGCCCATTCCGGACATGTCAGGCATTCCGCCGCCAGCGTTTTCTTCTGGCTTATCCGCGATTACCGCTTCTGTTGTTAAGAACATTGCAGATACGGATGCTGCGTTTTGTAGAGCTGAACGTGTAACTTTTGTTGGGTCAACGATTCCAGATTCGAACATGTTTACCCACTCGCCTGTTGCTGCGTTGAAGCCGATTCCGATTTCTTCGTTCTTCAGACGCTCAACCACTACAGATCCTTCAAGACCTGCGTTGTGTGCGATTTGACGAACTGGTTCTTCTAGTGCACGAAGTACTAGTTTCACACCTGTTAACTCGTCGCCAGTCGCTTCTACTTGAGCGATCGCTTTTAGCACGTTAACTAGAGCTGTACCACCACCGGATACGATACCCTCTTCAACCGCTGCACGCGTAGAGTTTAGTGCGTCTTCGATACGAAGTTTGCGCTCTTTAAGCTCAGTTTCTGTAGCTGCACCAACTTTGATTACCGCTACTCCACCAGCTAATTTCGCTAAGCGCTCTTGTAATTTTTCTTTATCAAACTCAGAAGTTGTTTCTTCGAGTTGTGCTTTGATTTGGTTAACACGAGCTGCGATCTTAGAAGAATCTCCAGCACCTTCAACGATTGTTGTGTTTTCTTTTGTAACCACAACTTTAGAAGCTGTACCAAGCTGCGTGATGTTCGCAGTCTTAAGGTCAAGACCTAGCTCTTCAGTGATTACTTCACCGCCAGTTAAAACTGCGATGTCTTCTAGCATTGCTTTACGGCGGTCACCAAATCCAGGAGCTTTCACAGCTACTGCATTGAATGTTCCGCGAAGCTTGTTAACTACTAATGTAGCAAGTGCTTCACCTTCAACGTCTTCAGCGATCAACAATAGAGATTTTCCTTGTTGAACCACTTGCTCAAGTACTGGAAGGATTTCTTGGATGTTCGTAATCTTCTTATCTGTGATAAGGATGTACGGGTTCTCAAGCTCTGCTTCCATCTTGTCAGAGTTTGTTACCATGTATGGAGATGCATATCCGCGGTCGAACTGCATTCCTTCAACCACTTCAAGCTCTGTTGTGAATCCTTTTGATTCTTCAATCGTGATAACGCCGTCGTTTCCAACGCGCTCCATCGCTTCAGCAATCAATTGTCCTACTTCTTCGTCAGCTGCAGAGATCGCCGCAACTTGTGCGATAGACTCTTTGCCTTCGATTGGTTTAGAGATCGCTTTTAGTTCTTGAACAGCAGCAGCCGTTGCTTTTTCGATCCCTTTACGAAGTACCATTGGGTTTGCTCCGCTTGTTACGTTCTTTAATCCTTCACGGATCATCGCTTGAGCAAGAACTGTTGCAGTTGTTGTTCCGTCTCCTGCTACGTCGTTCGTTTTGCTCGCAACTTCAGCTACAAGCTTAGCACCCATGTTTTCGAATGCATCTTCAAGCTCGATTTCTTTTGCGATTGTAACACCGTCGTTTGTGATTAGAGGAGAACCGAATTTCTTCTCAAGCACAACGTTACGTCCTTTTGGTCCAAGTGTTACTTTTACAGCGTTTGCTAGTGCATCAACACCACGAAGCATTGAGCGGCGTGCGTCTTCACTAAATTTAATATCTTTAGCCATGTAAAAACCCTCCCATTAATTTTAAAAGTTAGTGACTTACATATGCTTTATGTTTGATTTATGTAGCTTCAAAACTTTGAAGCTTCCAAGTTACCTAACGTTTAGCCTACGATCGCTAATACGTCAGATTCACGAAGAATCAAGAATTCTTTACCTTGGTACTTAACTTCTGTACCAGCGTATTTTGAGAAAATAATCGTGTTGCCTTCAGAAACTTCTAAAGAGATACGCTCGCCGTTATCCGTTACACGGCCCGTACCTACAGCAACAACTTTTCCTTCTTGAGGCTTTTCTTTTGCTGAATCTGGCAATACAATGCCGCTTGCAGTTTTTTCTTCACCTTCTACAAGCTCAATAATAATACGGTCACCTAGTGGCTTTAACAAGTGAAACACCCTCCTTAAATAGTTAAAAGATTTCTTATTAGCACTCTTTGTTAGTGAGTGCTAACTCCATTTCTAATAATAAATAAAACTAAAAAATTTTGCAAGTGAGAAATATAAATTTGAATCCAATTACCCGCAAATTCGATATCCTCGCGAGCCCTGCCTATTCTATGTTAAAATAGGTAAGCATATAAAGAGGTATAAAACGTAATTATTTTTAGGGCTGTACGTAAAGGAGAAGGTAATTTGAAGAAAAAATATTGGTGGATCATCTTCATATATATCGTGATGCAATTCTCAGGTTACATTGGGATTCCACTGTTAAATGAACTTGGTGTTCCTAAAAATCAACTTTTTGGAATGTGGGGAACGTTCAGCTTTATTGCGGCTCTTGTTATTATCCTTTACATGCTGATCCCTGAAATGAGAGAACGCCACCGAAATACTAAGCGCGTCTCAAAAGGATCTGCCGTTCTATGGTCGATCATCGGTATATTCATGGCGTACGCCGCTCAAATTATCGCGAGCATGATCGAGATGAACCTGTTCGGTATCCAACCTGGATCGGAAAACACGAAGCAACTCGTTGAAATCGTGAAAAACGTTAAATATTTTATGATTGTAACGGCCATCGTTGGGCCAATACTAGAAGAGATCATCTTCCGAAAGATTATTTTCGGATCTCTTCATAAACGCTTTAATTTCTTTATCTCTGCTTTGATCAGTTCGTTAATCTTTGCTGCTGTTCATGCGGACTTCACACACTTACTAATCTACACGGCAATGGGCTTCACGTTCGCTTTTCTGTATGTGCGAACGCAACGTCTTATCGTACCGATCGCGGCACACGTTGCCATGAACACGCTCGTATTGATCGTTCAAGTATTATTTGCCGATAAAATCAAAGAAATGGAACAACAGCTAGAAACAGCGCAATTGATTATTGGAGGACTATTATGAAGACATCACCACTGTTTATGGCATTTTTATATCTAGGGATCGGAGTCGTCTTTACGTACTTAGCCGTTCATTACGCAAGCGAGTACGGCATGACAAGCTTCTGGACGATCATCACGATGGTCGTAGCAACCTTCGATTACGCCAATGCCATCCGCTATTTCGCATTAAACAGCCACTTGAAGAGAAAAAAGAAGAAATAATATGAGGGAACTGCTTCTGATGGAGGCAGTTTTTTTGTTTGCGAGGGTGTTTTTGTGGTGCTTTTTGAGGTTGGCCAGTGACGGAGGTGGGATTGGATAGATTATTGGCTGGTTTGGACAGATTATGTTGGAGATTAGACAGATTATTTGCTGAAATGGACAGATTAATCTCCGAATCCGACAGATTATCATCACCAGCACCAAAACGGAGGCTGTTCATTACTTTTGGTGGCAGCTAAATAGCCCGCCAGCCACCTCAAACGATGCTTACTGTCGACTTCAACGAAAATACTGTCCACTTTTTGAGTTTTACTATCCACTTTCGAAGAAATACTGTCCACTTTTTCACATTTACTGTCCACTTCTCCATTTTTACTGTCCACTCCCACTCTCCCATACCACAGCTTCACTCCAACCACACAAAAAAGAGGATTCCCCACGTGGAGTCATCCTCTTTTTAATCATGATACATAGCTTCTGCTTGTGCTTCTCGTTCTTTTACGAGTGCTTCGACTTCCGCTTTCATTCGTTTTTTATAAGCTGCCTTCGAAATGATGATGCTGATTTCGTATAATAGGATCAGCGGGAACGTGACCATTAAGTGAGACAGCAGCTCTGGCGGTGTTATCAATCCAGCTACTACTAAGATCCCAAAGTAGGCTACTTTTCGTATGCTCTTGAGGAGATCAGGTGTTACGATTCCGAGTCGAGTCAAGAACATGATCAAGACCGGGAACTGGAACAACAGTCCGAACGGCAGTGTGATGTTGAATAGGAATGAGAAGTATTCCTGAATTCCGTATTCGCCTTCTACACTAAGTGCCACAGCGACATTTCCCATAAAGCTGACAACGAACGGAAACAGAATAAAGTACGAAAATGCGAGTCCCGTTAAGAAGAGCATGAATGCGATCGGGATGTACATGAGCGTTACTTTTCGTTCGTTCTCATAAAGCCCCGGGCTGATGAATGCCCAGAGTTGGTACAACACCACTGGTGCGGATAGGACGAGCCCGATAAAAAAGGCAAACGTCATATACACGTTCAGTGGATCGGTTAGATGAAAAGCGTTCATCTGAATGTTCTTTGCGATTGGATCACTTTGCAGATATACGATCACGGGCTTGGCTAAGAAAAATCCAGCGATCAAGAATACGAAGAAAGCTAGGATCGCCCACATGATGCGCTTTCGTAATTCGCCAATGTGACCGTATAGCGACATATTTTTTTCAGAGGTCATAGACAAACATCCTTACTTCTTCAGTTGTTCGCGTTCCTTTTTGCTGTCATCTTCTTCGTCCATCATGCCTTTTGTAGCATTCTTGAACTCGCGAAGCGTTTTACCTGCTGCTTTTCCTAGCTCAGGCAGCTTTTTCGGTCCAAACATAACAAGAGCTGCAAGTCCGATTACCGCGATACTTCCTGGTCCTAACATAACGATTACCTCCTTGGTTTAAGAATAGTTTTTCATAAAATAAACAAGCGATTGCAATTCAACAGCTAAATCGATGTGATGAACACGAATCTCTGGTGAGACGGTCAATCGTGCGGGTGTGAAGTTTAAGATGCCAGTTACACCTGCGCGCTCTAACTGATCTGCGATCGGTTGAGCCGCTCCGACTGGAACAGTCAAGATCGCAACATCAATACCTCGGTTCTTCAGCTCTTGCTCGATGTCTTCTGTGTGATAGATCGGAACTCCAGCAATTTCGCTGCCGATTTTAGCTTTGTCTACATCGAATGCGACTTCTATTTTGGTATTGTTATTTTTGGTGAAATTGTAATGTAAAAAGGCAGTACCTAAGTTACCTACTCCGATTAATGCTACGGTAGTCGTTTCATCCTGGTTCAACGTTTTCGCGAAGAACGACAGCAGATAATTAACATTGTAGCCATAACCCTTTTTGCCTAATGCGCCGAAATAAGAAAAATCTCTGCGGATCGTCGCAGAATCTACTTTAACAGCTTCGCTTAATTCAGCAGAAGACACCCTTTGTTTACCGGAAGATGATAAGTTTTTCAAAAAACGATAATACAAGGGCAGCCGTTTTGCTGTTGCGTGTGGTATTTTTAACTGATCTTGGTTCATATTTGGAGCCCTCCAAGTGTAGAAAGCTTATCTAATCCTATTGTATCATATTTTGTCAGGGCTTGAAGAACGTAGAAAGTCCCCATTCTTGCCTCCTGTTTTCGATAAAAGGTATGTAGGCCCGATCACCATTCCCTTATCCGCTGCTTTACACATATCATAGACGGTTAACGCTGCTGCAGAAGCCGCTGTTAACGCCTCCATCTCAACGCCGGTGCTGCCTTTCGTTTTCACTTCGACTTGAATGTTTAATTTATACATATTGTCCGCCAATTCATCCCATGAAAAAGACAGATCAACGCCAGTTAGTGATAACGGGTGACACATCGGAATCCAGTCAGAGGTCTTTTTGGCAGCCATGATTCCAGCGATCTGCGCGACGGCTAGAACGTCCCCTTTTTTAAATCCGTTTTCTTTGATCTTAAGGAAGACTTCTTCAGAAACCGTTACCCCGCTTACCGCTACGGCTGTTCGGTGAGATGTTTCTTTTTCCGAAATATCAACCATGCGCGCACGGCCTTCTTCGTTAAAATGGGTAAACTCTGTCATAAAACCCCTCCTCATGATGAATATACACGAAACCGCTTTTATTGTCGTTAAGATTTTACTTGTAATTATTGCAAAATGTTGAACATTCCCTTTGTTGGCGCGAATCTCCAAACTACGCTAAACTACTAGTTAGACAGGGTTTAAATGTTTATTTAAGGGCTGATTGTATAAAAGCATGCTTATGGAAGTAGTTGTTCTCCGCTCCAGGCACTTCGCTTTCCGTGGGGCAGGCGGTGAGCCCCTTGCCGCTTTGCGCCATTAAGGGTCTCACCTGACCGCTTGTCCCACAGGAGTCTCGTGTCTTACGCTCCAACCAACTTATCAATGAAGCATTTTTTCAGCATTGTTCAAAAGCAACACACTTTTGAAACAAGTCAATTAAATAAATAAAACCACCCGTTTTTCATAGAGGTGAAATTATAATGATTATTTTACAAGTTCAGGACGTTACGAAGTCTTTTGGCGCGGACGTTATTTTATCGAATATAAAACTAGAGGTTCAAAAGGGCGAGCGGATCGCTCTTGTTGGGCGGAACGGTGCGGGAAAATCTACGCTGCTTCGGGTGATTACTGGTGAGTATTCCTATGATTCTGGTCATGTCATGATTCCGAAAGACGTGAAGACTGGTTATCTTGCACAGGATGCGGGGCTGGATTCGGATGAGTCGATCTGGAACGAGATGCTCTCTGTGTTTGAAGACCTTCGTAAAAAAGAGAAAAGACTGCGTGAGATGGAAGCGCGCATGGGCGATCCAGAAGTGATTGCGAATGAAGCGGAGTATGAACGTCTCCTGAAAGACTATGATGCGCTTCAGGTTACGTTTAAAGACGAAGGTGGCTATCAGTATGAAGCGGAGATACGTACGGTGCTTCACGGCTTTCAGTTTGCCGATTTTGATCGCGATACGAAGATCAACACATTAAGTGGTGGACAAAAAACGAGACTCGCACTCGCGAAGCTTCTTTTAACAAAACCAGATCTACTCATTCTCGATGAGCCGACGAACCACTTAGACATCAAAACACTAACGTGGCTCGAGCAATATTTGCAGAGTTATCCCGGCGGTATCTTAATCGTCTCCCATGACCGGTATTTCCTCGATAAAATCGTAACGACCGTTTATGAGGTTTCGAGAAAGCGATCTTACCGTTTCACAGGGAACTATTCAAGCTATCTAGAACAAAAGGCGGAGCGCTTTGCTCAAGAGATGAAAGAGTTTGAGAAGCAGCAAGAACAGGTTGCAAAGTTGGAAGATTTTATTCAACGCAACATCGTGCGTGCTTCGACCACGAAACGTGCACAGAGTCGTCGCAAACAGTTAGAGAAGATGGAATTGAAAGAGCGGCCCGCTGGTGCAGAAAAGTCTGCTAGTTTTTCTTTTGAGATTGAAAGACAAAGTGGGAACGATGTGCTGAAACTTGAGAACGTGAGCACAGGATATGAAGATGGCGAACCGTTATTTAAGAATGTATCGGTAGCGGTTAACCGCCAGGACAGCGTCGCGATCGTTGGACCGAACGGAATCGGCAAATCGACTTTATTAAAAGTGATACGTAAGCAGCTGCCGCTCATATCGGGCGATATACGTTACGGCAGTGGACTCATGATCTCTCACTATGATCAGGAACAAGCAGACCTGCATTCACGCAAGACCTTGTTGAACGAGCTATGGGATGACTATCCGGAAAAAACGGAAAAAGAGATCCGTTCGATCCTTGGCCAGTTTCTGTTTAGCGGTGACGATGTGTTGAAGCTTGTAACAGAGCTGAGCGGTGGTCAGAAGGCTCGACTTGCTCTAGCGAAACTTATGATGGAAAAAGGAAACCTTCTTCTGCTGGACGAGCCGACAAACCATTTGGATCTCGACAGCAAAGAGATCCTTGAACAAGCTCTGATCCATTATCCTGGTACGATTCTTTTCGTATCGCATGACCGTTATTTCATCAACCGTATCGCTACAAAGGTCGTTGAACTCGCACCAACAGGGGTGACCGAGTATCTAGGTGACTACGACTATTACACCGAAAAGAAAAACGAGATGAAAGCACGTGAAGAAATTGCCGCTCGCCAGAAAGCTGAGAACGCGGCTAATACTCCTTCTTCCAACCAAGGGAACGGTGCAAAGAACTCGATCGATAAAGAAGCGAAGAAGCTCGATCGTAAAAGGCAGCGCCGTATCGAGGAGATTGAGGGGCTGCTAGAAGGACTCGAAACGAAAATCACGTCGGCCGAAGCTGAGCTTTGTAAACCTGAGGTCTTTCAGGATTATGAAAAAACGCAAGAATTTCAGTCTCAGCTTGATGCTTTGAACGAAGAGATGGAAACGTTGATGGAAGAATGGGAAGAACTTCAGAATGCTTAAATTGAAAGCTGATATCCTTATATAGTGGGATATCAGCTTTTTTTATTCATCTTCAAGTTGGTCTTCGCACATTTCGACATTGCTTCTACACATTTTACAAACAATTTCACTAAGCAAAAGCCCAAAAACCTCTTAAAAACGTTACTACTATAAAATCTTATCCACAGTTCGACCTGTGGATTTTGCATTTTTTGACGACTTATCCACTTTATCCACACGAACATGTGTATACATGATGTGAATTGTGTATAACACAAACCCTTGGTTTCAAATGTTTCAAAACCATTGTCCACATTATCCACAAAGCTGTGTATAACTTTTCCACAAAAAAGAAAGGTTTTTGTGTCGATTTCTGTCGATAACTAAAAAAGCTCTTCTCCTCATTAAAGGAAAAGAGCTTTTTACTTATTGAGCTTCTAAATCTAACCCCGGTACACCGTTTAACGCCATATCTCCACGCGTTCCTTTTTGGTACGCTACACTCCCTGCAGCTCCGATCATGGCAGCATTATCTGTGCATAAGTGAAGTGGAGGAATGACAAGGTCGTACTTCGTTTCATTAAAACGGTTCTCCAACATGTGACGAAGTCCTTTGTTTGCCGCTACTCCTCCGGCTAAGAGGACTTGTTTTACGTTATATTGTTCTGCAGCACGGTATGTTTTTTCCACAAGTACATCCACAACACTCGCTTGGAAGCTCGCAGCCAGGTCTTCAGGCTTGATCACTTCTCCGCGTTGTGTAGCATTATGAACCGTGTTGATCACAGCTGACTTTAAGCCACTGAAGCTGAAATCAAGGGATTCTGGCTCTAGCCAAGCGCGAGGCAGGTCGATGTTTGCTTCTCCCTCTTGTGCGAGCTTATCGATATGAGGACCGCCTGGGTATGGCATGTTAAGCGTTCGCGCTACTTTATCGTACGCTTCACCTGCTGCGTCGTCTCTTGTTTCACCGATCACTTTGAACGTGCCGTGCTCCTCCATCAGGACAAGCTCTGTATGCCCGCCTGAGACGATAAGAGATAACAAAGGAAACGTCATTTCTTTTACGAGTCTGTTCGCGTAGATATGCCCTGCGATATGATGCACAGGAACGAGTGGCAGACCATGTGCGAAGGCGAACGCTTTCGCTGCGTTAACACCGATCAAAAGAGCACCTACGAGTCCTGGTCCTTCTGTTACCGCAACAGCCGTGAGATCTCCTGGCTCTAACTCCGCTTGCTTCAACGCTTCTTCAATCACGACTGTAATCTCTTCAACATGATGGCGTGACGCCACCTCAGGCACAACGCCGCCAAAACGTTTATGACTCTCAATCTGTGACGCGACAACGTTTGCCAACAGTTCTGTACCGTTCTTCACAATCGCTACTGCCGTTTCATCACAGCTTGTTTCTATCGCTAATATCAATTCATCTTTTATCATAATTCCACCCACATCACTAAAGCATCTTCACCATTATCGCTATAATAGTTTTTCCGGATACCGCCTGCTTCGAATCCTAGTTTTTTATATAAATTCTGTGCAACATGATTACTTACGCGTGCCTCTAGAGTCATCGATACAGCGCCATGCATCTTCGCGAGCTTGATCGCTTCTCTCATGAGCATCTCCCCTAGCTTTCTCCCTCTATATGAAGGAAGAATCGCAATGTTCGTAACATGCGCCTCGTCCATAACAAGCCATATGCCGCAATAACCGACCGGCTGAAAGGAGTCTTCGATGACGAGGTAATGAGCGAACTGGTTCTCAACAATCTCTCTGTAAAAAGCTTCTCGGGACCATGGAACAGCAAACGATGCTTGCTCGATTCCAAGGATATCATCTATGTCGCTTACTTTTGCCAGTCTAAATGTATAAGGCTCTCCCATCAAATCCACCCTACTTCCCCTGTGACTTCAGCCAGTTCACTTCTGCTTCTGCCAACTGAAGATAGCTTGGAGTAAACGAATGGATATCAACCGGTTCGCTCGTCATACCGATACGTCCGAGTTCGCTTGGACGCGGATTGTGATCAGATACTTGTCCAAAAACAGCTTGATCGCCCAACACGTTCTGAATCGTCTCTTTGTGCAGAGGTAAATCGTTCCCGACGAATAATATCTTTTTATCTAGCTCTTGAAGCTTGTCCAACCAATCTTTTAATAAGATGATCCCGTCTTCCCAAAGATTTTGAAACTCTCCTGAATCATTTCTTCCGTAGAGGCCCGTAAAGAGCTGCGTGCGGCGCGCATCAAATAAAGGAACAGTATAGCCATCAAAGTATTTTCCGCTCTGAGCAAGTACTTCTAAGCTCGAGATCCCAACGAGTTCTTTTTTTAGCGTCCACGCAAGTGTCTTTGCGATCGTTACACCGATTCTAACACCTGTATAAGATCCTGGCCCTTTCGCCACCACGATGCGATCGAGTTCTGCAGGTTTTACCCCGGTCTCTTTTAATACTTCTTCAATCGCGGGCATCACTCGTATCGAATGATTCTTTTTTAAGTTTGTAATATACTCACCGAGCACTTTTCCTTCATCCAATACCGAGATCCCCATCACAAGATTGGATGTATCTATTGCAAGTACTTTCATTACATAATCTCCTTAACGCGTTCTTCGTATCTGCTTCCGATAGGTTTTAATTGAATCTCGCGCTCATCGTCGCCTTTATGTGAGATAACGAGTTCAAGTCTTTCCTCTGGTAAATAGTCTTCTATAAATACGGCCCACTCGACCACACAAACGCCTTCTCCCGAAAAGTACTCGTCAAACCCTAGATCTTCATCAGAGTCTTCTAACCGGTACACGTCCATATGATATAGCGGCAGTCGACCGCTGTATTCTTTAATGATGGTAAAAGTAGGAGAGTTCACTGTACGGGTCACTCCAAGTCCTTTTGCGAGCCCTTTTGTAAAAGTCGTCTTTCCCGCTCCAAGATCTCCAGCCAGTGTGAGTACATCTCCTTTTTGAAGAATAGAGCCTAGCTTTTCGGCAAAAGACATCGTTTCTTCCGCTGACTTTGTTTCAAAATGATAAGTACTCATGACTTCCCCTTACCTTTCCCTAAAATGATTAAATCCTTTTTTCGTGAGAAGTTCAGGCTTCTCGTCCTGTTTGTGAAGATAGACCTCAGCCTTACCAGCTTCTCCAACTTTTCCGATTTCATAAAGCGGCAGCCCATGTTGTTTGAATGTATCTGACAGCACCTTAAAATCTTCTTCTGACGCCGTCCCAACCAGCACATAGTCTTCCCCACCAAACAACTGGTGGTTGAGCACGTCCGCCTCTGGTAAATCTCTTAAGGACTCACTAACGGGTAAGCTGTTTCTTTCTATATGAATGGAAACGTTACTCGCTTCAGCGATCTCATTCAACTCATTCGCCACTCCGTCACTAACATCGTTTAAGGAGATTCGAAAACCGCTTCCTGCGAGAATTCTTCCCTGTTCGATATGAGGGATTGGCATCTGATGCTGCTGTATCCATATTTCTTCATTTGCCGCAAATGCAGCCTGTCTTGTTTTTTCTAATAAAACAGAAAGCCCTGCCGCTGATTCTCCCGTTGTTCCTGTTACAAATACAGAGTCTCCTGGTCTCGCGTTACTTCTTAATAAAGATCTACCCTTTTCTACTTTTCCAATAACCGTCACTGATAATACTAACGGCCCTTTTGTAGAAACGGTATCTCCGCCCATAAGATCGATTTTGTATTTCATTGCGAGTTCGCTCATGCCACGATAGATCTCTTGCAACTCTTCCTCTGTCCATTCTGAAGGAATCGCGATCGACACGAGGTAGAACTGCGGAATACCACCCATCGCAGCAATATCACTCACGTTCACAGCAAGTGCTTTAAAGCCCGTTTGATAAGGTGATAACGTATTCCTCGTAAAATGAACACCTTCTACCATGGTATCCACACAAACGATTTGATCCAACTTTTTGTTCACCGACCAAAGAGCAGCGTCATCCCCAATGCCTTGAACCACCTCTTTTTGAAAAAAGTGACGAGGCGTGATGCTGTTGATCCATTCAAATTCATCTTTAATCATGGATGTGCTCCTCTCTGGAGTTTACTTTACTAAGTTTTATTTAAATAGCTTTACAAGACTTCATTGATTAAGTTGATTGGAGCGGAAGGTGCGAGACTCCTGCGGGACGAGCGGTCAGGTGAGACCCTTAAGGGCGCAAAGCGGCAAGGGGCTCACCGGTCGCCCCGCGGAAAGCGAAGCACCTGGAGGGGAAATCAACCTCAACTCTTAAATCAACTTATAAAAAAGCCTTAGGATTATAATAAAACTCCTAAGGTGACAGTTGTATATTAGTTTAACTTACTTTTAGACATAAAAAAACACGAAACCTTGTTTCGTTTTTAAAAGTGGCGGACCCGACCGGGGTCGAACCGGCGATCTCCTGCGTGACAGGCAGGCATGTTAACCACTACACCACGGGTCCAGCTTAGTATGTAATTGATGTAGTAAATTTAATTGGTTGCACCCAATGGGCACTCCCGATATTTCATGGCTAGACGTTTACTCGACGTAGTTCATGAAATTTAATTGGTTGCGGGGACAGGATTTGAACCTGCGACCTTCGGGTTATGAGCCCGACGAGCTACCAGACTGCTCCACCCCGCGACGTTATAAAATGTTGTTTTCTCTGGTTTAGATAACAACTTGTTTCGGACATTTATTAATATATCATGTATCTTAGTATGATGCAAGTGTTTTAAAAATATTAGGCACAAGAAATTTTATTTATTTCCTGTGCCCTCTATTTTATGCCACTTTATCGTTATTCTCGGGACGTTTGTTGAACCCTTTTAAATAGTAGATCGCTGTTAATAAGATCAACCAACAAGGCCCTACGATCAAGGCGATACGTGTATCTGGGAAGTATGCCATGAGTCCGACAACAAAGATAAGAATAGCTAGTGCGATATATGATCCATATGGGAAGAACGGAACTTTAAATTTCAATGTTTTCTTTTCTTCTTCACTTAAGCTTCTGCGGAACTTAAGCTGAGACACAAGAATAATCGACCATGTCCAGATCGCTCCGAATGTTGAAATACTTGTTACCCACACGAATACTTTTTCAGGAACAAGATAGTTTAAAACGACTCCAATCAGAAGTGCTCCGGCTGAAACTAATACAGCAACAGATGGTACGCCCGTTTTACTTACTTTATGAAGTTTAGCTGGTGCTTGTTTTTGTTCAGCCAGGTTGAAAAGCATGCGTCCTGTGCTGAATATTCCACTGTTACAGCTGGATAATGCCGCAGTTAGTACGACAAAGTTAATGATACCAGCAGCTTGTCCGATTCCGATTTTTTCAAAAGTAAGAACGAACGGACTTCCTTGCGTTCCGATCTGATCCCACGGATAGATGGACATGATAACAAATAATGCCCCTACATAGAAAATGAGGATACGCCAGAATACAGAGTTTACAGCTCTTGCTAAAGATTTTTCAGGATTTTTAACTTCACCTGCTGTAACACCGATCATCTCGATTCCTAAGAATGCAAACATAACCATCTGCATAGACATGAGGATTCCCTGTATGCCGTTTGGTGCGAAACCGCCATTTTCCCAAAGGTTACTGATTCCTGTTGCAACTCCACCGTTACCAAAACCAAATAGTATCATGCCTAAACCAGTAATAATCATCAATACGATGGCAACGATCTTGATAAGTGCAAACCAGAATTCAAACTCTCCATACGCTTTGATCGCAAGCAAGTTGATGCTCGCCATAATCACGAGTGCAGATAGTGCCCAGATCCAAACAGGTACATCCGGATACCACATCTTCATATAAATACCTACGGCTGTGATCTCAGCCATACATGTTACGATCCATAAGAACCAATAGTTCCAGCCTGTTAAATAACCGGCTAGTGGTCCAATATAGTTTTTAGCATAACGGCTAAAAGATCCGGCAACAGGTTGATGGATCGCCATCTCACCTAACGCTCGCATAATGATGAACATTACAGATCCGCCTAATGCATATGCTAATAAAATTGCTGGCCCCGCCATTTCAATTGCTGAAGCTGACCCTAAAAATAAGCCCACTCCAATAGCGGCCCCGAGTGACATAAGTGTAATATGTCGTTCTTCGAGCCCACGATGTAATTCTTGTTTTGGCTTCATTTTTATGCCTCCCTTGATGTATATGATGAAGCGCTTTCACTCAGGTATCATATCACATTTCGACAAAAAGAAACAATTCGTTTTTATTACAGTAAAAAGCCCAAAAGCCCTATTGTAATAGGGCTTTTTTGGCAGCTTCTTTAAAGACAGTTACGATATCCTCAATATTTTCAATACCCACAGATATTCGGATTACATTCTTATTGATCCCCAATTTTTCACATGTTTCAGCTGGTAGTGAACGGTGAGAAGTTCCGAGTGGATACGAGACCGTAGTTTCTACACCAGCAAGCGTTGGAACGATATGAACCCAATCCAATGACTTAAAGAACGTATGCACGCTGCTTTTCTCGTCGAGTTCGATCGTAACAATTGATGAATTTCCGTTTTCACTCACGTATTCTGGGTAGTAGACGGTTTTAATTCCCTCTGTCTGTTTAAGCTGGTTCGCTAATTCAGTGGCGTTAGATATGTGACGCTCCATACGCACGCTTAATGTTTTTAAGCCGCGAGAAGCTAACCACGCATCAAACGGTCCTAGATTACAGCCCAGATGAATCATTTTCGCTCGAGCTTTTGCGATTAACTCCTCTTTTCCTACTACTACACCTGCTGTCACGTCGCTATGTCCATTTAAATATTTCGTCGCACTATGAACAACAAGATCGACACCTTTCGTATACGGTTGAAGCACATATGGTGTGGCGAATGTATTATCGATCATCGTAGTAAGATTATGTTCTTCTGCAAGAGCAACAAGTCCCTCTAGATTCTCTACACGCAATAAAGGATTTGTTATGGATTCTGAATATATGAGTTTTGTGTTGTTACGGATGTTTCGTTTAACCTCATCTAGGTCCTTGAATGAAACGAACGTGGTTTCGATTCCAAAGTCTTTGAGGTCATCAGAAAGAAGCTGATAGGTGCCGCCATACAAATCATCACATGCTAGTATATGATCACCAACTTGTGCGACCGCTAAGATACCAACTAAAATGGCTGACATACCGGATGATGTCACAACACCGGCAGGAGCTTGTTCGAGGTTTGCGACACCACTCGCAAAATCGTTCTGGTTGGGGTTGTTCATACGTGTATATAAGTAATCGTTCTTTCCTCTAAAATAATCCTCTAGGTCGTCTAGATCGTTAAAAGAAAAAGCTGATGTCTGATAGATCGGATTGATCTTACTTACCGACTTCACACTATTATGACCACTTGCATGTACGCTGGATGTATCAAAATGAACATTCTTCATGATATATGGCCTCCCCATTGTTTTTTATCTTTTAGTTTAGCATAAAATTGGTGGGATATTGTGTAGAGAAATGTTGGTTTGTGCTTGTGATGTGTGTTAGTTAGTTGTTGGCGTAGTTTTAAAATTAGCTAGTGGCTGTAGTTGTCGAAAATTCGATAAAAATTTTATCCGTGAAATTATGAAGCTTATCCGTGAATATATGGAGAATTACCGTGAATAAAATCACGATTACCGTGAAATTATGTGCGGTGGAGTTGATGGGGAGAGCTGATTAGGGAATTTGTGTGTGGCATCTGAGGTGTTTTAGTGAGTTTTTGGCTTGGGTGTTGGTTGTCGGAGCTGCTTGAGGGGCTTTTGGGATGGATTTTGGAGTTTTTGTTTTAAGAATATCGGGAGGTGGAAGATGGCTCTGGCCATCTTCTTCGTATTTTTAGAGTTTTGTGGGGGATTGAAGCGTTAAAGAGTGCCTCCCGCGGATACCACTATGGGTATCTCCTGGTCCTAATTAAGTCTAAATAAGAAAAATTAAGTCAAAATGAGAGCGAATTAAGTCGGAACAGACCACAATTAAGTCTAAAAGCAAAAATAAAGGCGGTTCGCTAAATCTCAACAACCGCTCTCAGCCAGAACCAAGCGCTATACCCCCGAGCTCGAGCCTTCCATCCCCAGCCTCCATAATCAGAAGTTTGGCAACCGCCAAGCCACCTTTTTTCTTTTCTATCTTTTTAAAAAACACA
>NZ_JACZDV010000008.1:0-58013 GCF_015903845.1 Fictibacillus sp. 26RED30 | reverse complement strand
GTTTTTGTTAGCCGCTCGTTTTGGCGACTTTATTAGGTTAACATGTCGCAACCCTCGTTGTCAACAGCTTTTTTCAAAAACTTTTAATCGTTTATGTGAAGCTCATCAACATGTCAGTATTCCTTGCGACGAAGAATAATATACCATCATTTTCGCTCTTGTACAATAGTTTTACCGAAAAAAAGATAACTTTTATTTAGCTGTTTTTCAAGAGTTTACAGCATGTACAAGATACAGCGCTCAAATCACTTTTTAATACAAGATATAGTAAGATGATAACCCTTGAATCACACCTTAATTATGATACTCGTTTTCCGAATTCCTATTCTTACTTCCTCATAAAATCAAAAAGCCAGCACAGTGCTGGCTTTTTGATCTTAACTATTTCTCAGAATGACGCATTTGCGGGAATAATAGTACGTCACGAATGGATGGTGAGTTTGTTAACAGCATCACTAGACGATCGATTCCGATTCCTAGTCCACCTGTAGGAGGCATACCGTATTCAAGTGCTTCTACAAAGTCTTCATCCATCATATGCGCTTCATCATTACCTTCAGCGCGTTCTTTTAATTGTTCTTCAAAACGCTCACGTTGATCAATCGGGTCGTTTAGCTCAGAGAATGCATTCGCATGCTCACGGCCAACGATAAATAGTTCAAATCGATCAGTAAAGCGAGGATCTTCAGGATTCTTCTTCGCTAAAGGTGAGATTGCAACTGGGTGACCGTACACGAATGTAGGTTGAATCAGTTTTTCTTCTACAAAGTGCTCAAAGAATTCATTTACAACATGACCGTAAGACATGTTCTCCTTTACAGGTACATTATGTTCTTTAGCTAGAGCGCGTGCTTCTTCATCTGTCATTTCTGGCCAGAAGTCTACGCCAGCTGCTTCTTTAATCGCATCGACCATGTGTACTCTTTTCCAACGCGGCTTAAGATCTACTTCATAATCTCCGTAAGTTACAGTTGTTGTGCCTAAGACATCTTCTGCGATGTGTGCGACTAAATTCTCCGTTAATTCCATGATATCAAGGTAATCTGCATATGCTTCATACAGCTCGATCATCGTAAATTCAGGATTATGACGAGTTGACACTCCTTCATTACGGAATACACGGCCGATTTCATACACTTTCTCTAGTCCACCCACGATAAGGCGCTTAAGGTGAAGCTCGATTGCGATTCGCATGTAAAGCTCCATATCAAGTGCATTATGATGCGTAATGAATGGTCGTGCTGAAGCTCCTCCAGGGATTGAATGCATAGTTGGTGTTTCTACTTCTAGATAACCATTGTCGTCTAAATAACGGCGCATTGAACGAATGATTTTAGAACGAGAAATAAACGTATCTTTTACTTCCGGGTTCATAATCAGATCTACATAACGTTGACGGTAGCGCTGTTCAACATCTTTTAGTCCATGAAACTTATCAGGCAGTGGACGCAGGGATTTTGTTAGTAACTGAAAGTCCTTCGCTTTAATAGAAAGTTCTCCTACTTTCGTTTTAAAGACAAGTCCTGTTACGCCTACCCAGTCACCAATATCGATCGTATTGAATAGTTCGTATTGCTCATCACCAACAGCATCTAATCTTACATAGATCTGAATCTTTCCAGACAAGTCTTGAATGTGAGCAAATCCAGCTTTCCCTTTTCCGCGTTTTGTCATGATACGACCCGCAAGAGTTACTGAGATCTCTTCATTATCAAGTTCTTCTTTTTCTTTTTCTCCGTATTCAGAAACAAGATCCGCTGCAGTATGTGTACGGTCGAACTTTGTACCGAAAGGATCTACTCCTTTTTCAGTTAATGCAGCTAATTTTTCTCTTCTAACACGAAGCAAGTCATTTAATTCTAATTCTTGGCTCATGGGAACACTCCTAGCTTTTAGCAGTTTTGAATATCAAGTATGGTATAAGATAAATCTTCGCCGAAAGGAACAGTAACAGTAAATGTCGCGTGTACAGTTTTTCCAATCGCAGCTTTTGCAATGAGAGACTGAACAGAAATCATATTTTCACGGGGGTCAGCTTCAAAAGGATGTACGATCGTATACGTGTACCGTTCTTTGTAAACTGTATCTTCTATAGTAATGGTTGAGCCGGGTTCTACATGGTAACCCGGTTCCCTAACCATTGGCCATGTGACAGATTGAGCTAAAATATCTTTTATCTCAGACACCCGCTTATGAATGAATTCTTTTTCTGACGTGTTTCGGCATTCCTTTTTACGTTTTGATAGGTATTGTAGTTCTTTTTCTAGATTCCTAGTGCCTTCTTGGGTGAGTTTGAGCATAGCCATAAGCTATTCCTCCTCCATTATAATAAAAAACACCGTATGCTGAATCTGTTGTATTTAAGCAAACAACAGCCAGTCATCTGATGATCTGGCTGTATGTTGCTAGTGTTAGCTGATTTTTTGTATTTCTTCTAATTGATCTACATAACCAAACAATAGTTTACTCATTTCTTCACGAGTAGTCATCTGGTTGATCTCATTTCGAACAGAACCCGTTTGAGGCAAGCCTTTAAGATACCAAGCGGCATGCTTTCTCATCTCTCTCGCAGCAACATCTTCACCTTTAAGGTCGATTAAACGATCCATATGAAGCATGCAGATGTTCATCTTTTCACGAGCAGTAGGTTCAGGTGCGATGATTCCGTTCTCTAAATATTGAACGGTGCGATAAAGCATCCACGGGTTACCAAGTGCAGCTCTTCCGATCATAACTCCGTCTACTCCATATTGATCCATGCGGTCTTTCGCTTCTTGAGGGGAAGAGATATCACCATTACCGATAACCGGAATAGATACATTCTTCTTCACTTCACCGATGATGTCCCAATCCGCTACTCCTTCATACATCTGAACACGCGTACGGCCATGTACAGCAACAGCGGCTCCTCCGGCACGTTCAACTGCTTGAGCATTTTTAACAGCATAGATATGATCTTCATCCCAACCGATACGCATTTTAACAGTTACCGGTTTTTGAACAGCATCAACCGTAGCCGCTACCATCTCATAAATCTTGTCTGGGTCCAGCAGCCACTTTGCTCCCGCATCACATTTTGTGATTTTCGGAACCGGGCATCCCATATTGATATCTATAATGTCTGCGTTCGTATTTTTATCTACGTATTTAGCCGCAGCAACTAAAGATTCACGTTCTCCTCCAAAGATCTGCAGGCTAAGTGGTTTTTCACGTTCATCTACATAAAGCATCTTTAAAGATCTTTCGTTCTCATGGAGAATCCCTTTGTCACTTACCATTTCTGCGCAAACGAGCCCGGCACCGAACTCTTTTGCGATCAAACGGAAAGCAGGATTACACACACCAGCCATCGGTGCTAAAACTACTGGATTCTTCAAAGTAATATCTCCGATTTTCAAGTTAACGATCACCTCGTTCCTTTTACTGTCTTTATATATCGATTACTTATTGTAATTCTTCTACGTTAATGCTGAATTGATCTGCTATTCTTTTAAGCAGATCTCCTTTAGGCTTTCGGCTGCCCCTTTCCACCTCACCAAGAACCGAAACTGAGATTCCGATGTCTTTAGCAAGCTGTTCTTGGGTATAACCTTTTAACTTTCTGAACGCACGGATGCGTCTTCCCAGTCGGTCTTCTTCCATATGCGTACACCTTCTTTATCTCTTTGTTCGCAAAGGACTTGATGTAACGAAATTGAATTCTCCGGGTAAATATCATCTGGAGCAATTTCACTTAGAGGTATGAGAACAAACGCCCTTTCAAGCATACGTGGATGCGGAATGGTTAACTCTTCCGTCTGTATACTTACACTATTATACAATAAAATGTCAAGGTCTATTGTTCGCGGTCCCCATTTTTGAACCCTTTTCCGGTCTAGTTTCGTCTCTACGTCTTGCAGTTTACTCAAAAGCGCCTGTGGAGAAAGGGAGGTTTTGAGTTTTAATGCTAAATTTAAGAATAATGGCTGATCAGTCACACCTACTGGATCTGTCTCGTAGATCGAAGAAACAGATTCAATACTTATGTCGGCAAGCTCTTCTAATAGAGAAATGGCTTGTTTCAGCAACCCTTCTCTATCTCCCATATTGGAACCGACAGATAGATAAGCAATGTTGTTACCGACCATCTATACACGTCCCCTTGTGATCTCAACGGCTACCGATTCATAATGCCCAGGGATCGGAGGATCTGGTTTGATCACTCTGACCATCACTTCGTCAACCATAGTAAACTTTCCAAGTATAGAAGCAGAGATCGCTTCAGCCAATGTTTCTAAAAGCTTGACCGGCTCACCTTCTACCATTTCTTTAACAGCTTCGTACACTTCTCCATAGTTGACTGTATTGTCTAGTTCATCGGACAGTCCCGCTTGGGAAAGGTCCATTGATAATACTACGTCCACATTAAAACGCTGTCCAAGCTTTTGCTCTTCCTTAAACACACCGTGATAGCCATAAAACTTCATACCGTTCACATACATTTTATCCATGAGACACCGCTCCTTTTTTGAGCATGATGTCCATCATCTTTGTCATTCTGCTCATTTCTTTTACATCATGAACACGAACGATCGAACAACCGCGTTCAATACCGAGGCAAACTGTCGCACCTGTTCCTTCCACGCGCTCTTCCACTGGCAGATCAAGGGCCTTGCCGATCATCGATTTACGTGAAGTTCCTAATAAAACAGGATAGCCCATCTGAACAATTTCATTCAGTCTTCTAATCGTTTCAAGGTTTTGTTCGAACGTTTTCACAAAACCAACACCTGGATCTAGGATGATATTGTCAGGATTAACGCCTGCCTTAACCGTAATCGCAATACTATGCTCTAAATCTGCAATTACATCCGGCATGAATTCTTGGTAGTTCGTATCAAAACGATTATGCATGAGGATGACTGGAACATTCGTCTCGGCCATCACACCTGGCATATCCGGATCAAATTTGGCTCCCCACACATCGTTGATGATATGAGCACCTGCTTTTATCGCTTGATAGGCAGTTTCTGCTTTATACGTATCAATCGACAACGGAACGTTCACTTCTTTTCTTAATGCTTCTATCACAGGAATCACACGTTCCAACTCTTGTTCGAGCGGAACTTTATCTGCACCCGGCCGAGTAGATTCTCCACCGATATCAATCATATCAGCGCCGTCTTTCACCATCTGCTTCGCGTGCTGGATTGCCTGTTCGATTCGGTTGTGATGCCCGCCATCTGAAAACGAATCCGGAGTTACATTAAGAATACCCATCACATATGTTTTTTTTGAAAAATCAAGTACGTACTCACCGCAGTTCAGTTTTTGCTGCTTTAGCATCATTTCGTGCATGGAGGATCTATCCTTTCAAAAAACATCAAATACTTCTATATTGTTTCTTCGTATGTTTCATGTAGAGTTCCCTAAACTTCTGATACATTTCACCTTCAGCTCCAGAGAACGTTGTATCTTGAAAATGACTGACCGGAACGAGCTCTTGTATCGAGTTCGTCAGGAATACTTCATCGGCTTCCGTTAAGGTCTCTATAATATAATTCCCCGTTTCTAGAGGAATGTTCAACAGTTTAGATGCGTGCATGACCCATTTTCTTGTAATCCCCTCTAAAATCCCAGTGGACGTGTGGGGGGTAAAGAGCATGTTATCTTTGTACCAAAAAAGGTTAGAAACTGTCCCTTCACTGATATAGCCTTCTCGAGTCAGGAAAATGCCTTCTTGATTCATGTTAGAAAGCTCTCTTTTGCCCAAGATACTGTTTAAATAATGATGAGACTTCAGCCGCTTTTCACCTTCTGGCGTATTGCGTCTCGTTTTAAGAAGAACCAGCTCTTTTTCGGCTACTGCACTAGTTTTCATGAGAGGCTTTGTATACAGAATAACAACAGGTTTCATATATGGCTCCGTCTGCAATCCGATATCACCCACGCCCGCTGATACATTAAGTCTAAAATAAGCGTCATTCATCTTATTTTTAGCGAGGAGTGTCTCCACCATCCCAATAACTGTGTCTGCATCTAGCACAAGGTCGATATTCAACTCGTCTAACGCTTCACACAGCCGGTTCAAGTGTTCGTCGATTAAAAAAGGAAAACCGTCATACGTTCTAAAGGTTTCAAACGCTCCTAAACCATACATGAAGCCATGATCATATGGTGAGATCATAGCATCATCTTTGGAAACCACTACTCCGTTTAAATAGATGTACATGAAACTTCCTTGCCTTTATAGTAATCAATAAAATTTCTAAGCAATTTCTTTCCGTCTTCCGTTAGGATGGACTCCGGATGATATTGAACGCCTTCGATTGGAAGCTCTTTATGGCGAATCCCCATGATTTCTCCTTCACTTGTCCAAGAAGAAATCTCAAAGCAATCAGGAAGTGTTTCTCTTTTTACGATCAATGAATGATAGCGTGTTGCTGGGAACTCTTGCGCGAGTCCGTTATATACCGTCTTCCCGTCATGAAGGACAGGGGACACCTTACCGTGCATTAATCGCTCTGCACGCACCACATCTCCGCCGAATACTTGCGCGATCGACTGATGACCTAAGCAAACTCCGAAAATGGGAATCTTCCCTGCAAAATGGGAGATCGCTTCTAGGGAGATACCTGCTTCATTCGGAGAACATGGTCCCGGAGAAATCATTAAGAAATCCGGATTCAATTGCTCGATCTCCTGAATTGTTATCTCATCGTTACGTTTTACGACTAATTCCTCACCCATCTCACCTAAATACTGAACGAGGTTGTACGTAAAAGAATCGTAGTTATCAATCATTAAAATCATCTCGTCTCATCTCCTCTCATGTGCTGTCTTATACCAAAATTGACCCGAGCTCACTCTGCTCTTTGGCACGCCACAGCGCCTCTGCTTTTTTTAGACTTTCCTTGTACTCACTTTCAGGTATGGAGTCAATAACGATACCCGCACCCGCTTGAACGTGTGCAGTTTCATTTTGACATACCATCGTCCGAATTGCGATATTCATTTCCGTATCGCCGTTAAAACCAATCCATCCGATACTTCCAGTGTATACACCTCTTCGCACGGGTTCTAACTCTTCGATGATCTCCATCGTTCTCACTTTTGGAGCGCCCGTGATCGTACCACCTGGGAATGTCGCTTTGATGCAATCAAACGCATCAAATTCTGGCCGTAATGTGCCCACTACATTCGAGACAATATGCATCACGTGTGAATACCTTTCGATCACCATGAACTCATCTACATTCACACTTCCATATACCGAAACTTTACCAAGATCGTTTCGTTCAAGATCGACGAGCATCACATGTTCAGCTCGTTCTTTTTCATTTTGGATCAGCGTATTTGCAAGCTCGATATCCTCTTCTTCTGTTCTACCGCGTGGTCGTGTTCCGGCGATCGGACGGGTGCTGATGTGATCACCTTTTTTCTTTACTAAAAGTTCAGGTGAAGCACTAACAAGCTGAAAATCTGGTGTTTCTAAGTAACTCATATATGGAGAAGGATTGATTCTTCTCAATTCTTCATAAATGTTTATAGGCGTTGTTCGTAGCGCCTTTGACTGACGAACAGAAAGGTTCACTTGGAACACATCGCCATCAGAAATATATCTTTGAATCTTTTTAACCGCATCTACAAAAACATCTTCTGTCATTGAAACGTGTTTAAAATCTTCAATTGAATAGTTCTGAATGTCTTCATTTCTGTCTGAAGCTGCAGATAACGGGGTTTCCCACATTTCTCTATATGCACGAAGCTTGTCTATGCTGTAAGAATCATCCTTGTTCTCAGTTAAAGTTACAATCCATAACATACTCGATTCATGTTCATAAACGAACACATCTCTAAACAGCAGGAAGTATAAATCCGGAAGACCTAGATCATCTTCTGATGTGACGGGCAGTTTTTCAAACTCGCGCGTCAGGTCATAACTTAAGTAACCGATTGCTCCTCCAGTAAAGTCGGGCAACCCTTCAACTCGCTCCACATCAAAATCTTTGAACCAGTTCTGAAACTGCTCATATATAGGGCCTTGTAAAACAGTCGAGCCTTCATCTGTTTTTATTGTTAATACTTCTTGTTTTCCAGTGACTTCGGCAAACGGAGAAAGTCCGATGATGCTATACTTTCCTGTTCTCCCGCTCTCCAGCAAAACGTGGCGAGGTTCAGTTGCCGCTAATGATTTATATTTGTAAAACCACTCTTCTTTAGATAGAGGTATACATGAATGCATGACATGCCATTTTTTGTTCATCCCCATACGGTCACTCTCCCAAAAATCTTCTGCTTACATTGTACATGAGGTGTTTCACTTTGGCACACCTTTCTCCCAATTTCCTGCATTTACATGGGTATTATCTCCACTTCGAATGTCTTTAAGAATGATGACCATGTATAGTAAGGAAAAAAATGTGAATTGTTTTAGAAAAAAGGTCTATTAATGAGTGAAAGATATCAAAAGTATGAGTTTGCGGACTGATAACACAAAATTAATGTGCTTTTTGAAAGATATGATTGTTTCAAGTCTATACAGGTCGGGGTATACTAGCCGCTAATTCAAAAAATCTTAGCCACAATTCAAGAAATTTTGGTGTTAATTCAGCGAGTTTCCCCATTAATCCGGCGAGTTTTGAACATATATCGGCGAGTTGACAATATTCGACTACCTTCAACCACTCATATACCCCACACATAATAAAAAAGCCCCCCAAAAAGGGAGGCTCACTTAAAGAATTAGTCTTCAAATTGGTATAGCGGCGTACTTAAATAACGTTCTCCGTTACTTGGGATGATGGCTAATACCTTTTTGCCTTTACCAAGCTTTTTCGCAACTTTTAACGCTGCCGATATGGCTGCACCTGAAGAGATGCCACCCAAAAGCCCTTCTTCACGAGCTGCTTTTCTCGCCCATTCGAAGGCTTCATCGTTTGAGATGGTTAACACTTCATCATAGATGTCTGTTTTTAAGATATCCGGCACAAAACCTGCACCGATTCCTTGAATCTTGTGCGGACCTGGCTTTCCGCCAGACAACACGGGAGAATCCGTCGGTTCAACCGCATAGATCTTGATGTCTGGGTATTTCTCTTTTAAAACCTGACCTGCACCTGTGATTGTTCCACCCGTGCCGATTCCAGAAACGAACGCATCAAGTCCATCTGGGAATTGTGAGACGATCTCTTGACCTGTCGTGTTTCGATGAATAGCAGGGTTCGCTTCATTCTTAAACTGCTGTGGCATGAAGTAGCCTTTTTCTTTCGCTAATTCTTCTGCTTTTCTAATCGCTCCACCCATACCCTCAGGTCCCGGTGTTAGGACAAGCTCTGCACCATAAGCTCTCAAAAGGTTTCTTCTTTCTAAACTCATCGTTTCAGGCATGACAAGAACTGTTTTGTATCCTTTTGCTGCAGCAACCATCGCTAAACCAATTCCTGTGTTACCGCTAGTAGGTTCAACGATCGTATCTTCTGCTTTTAAATTTCCGCTTTTCTCTGCCTCATCAATCATTGCTAATGCGATACGGTCTTTTACGCTGCTTCCCGGGTTCATGAACTCTAACTTCAAATAAACATCTGCCATATCCTCTGATGTGATGCGATTCAATTTCACTACAGGTGTTTGACCGATCAAATCTGTAATCGATTGTGCCACTCTTGCCATTTGCCATCACTCCTAAAACCGAGTATTTTTATTGGATTAATTGTAGCAACCCTGGAAATACTCTGTCAATTTTATTGCATACGTAGATCGTCTATTACCATGGTACGCAGATATTTTTATTTCATGTATAAAACAAAACCCGGAGAAAAGTCCGGGTTTACGCTTTTGCTTGATCCAGCAAGGTTTGAAGTTCTTCTTTTGTAAAGATATATGTGGCGTTACAGAATTGACAGTTCGTTTCTGCTTGGCCATCTTCTTCTATAATATCTGAGATTTCTTGTTCACCCAGACTTACAATCGCCTGTCCAAAGCGCTCATGTGAGCACGTGCACTGAAAACGTACCGGAGATTTCTCAAGGATTTGGACTTGATCTTCTCCTAAAAGCTCAAATAAGATTTCTTCTGGTGTCATTCCTTTTTCAATCAATCGAGAAATAGGAGGAATCGCGTTGATTCTTTCTTCTAGCAAGTCAACGATTGCATCCGAAGCGTTCGGCATCACTTGTACGATAAAACCACCAGATGCTTTTATCGAATTATCGGGATTCACGAGAACACCAACACCTACTGCAGAAGGTACTTGTTCTGAAGAAGCAAAGTAATACGTGAAGTCCTCTCCTAGTTCACCTGAAACCATCGGCACTTGTCCTGTGAACTTTTCGCGCATTCCGATATCTTTTAGAACTGATAAGTATCCGTCTTTTCCTACCGCTCTTGCTACATCCAGCTTTCCTTTGCTGTTCAGTTCAAAGTGAGTATGCGGATTCGTAACATAACCACGTGTCTCACCTTTTGTATTGCTGTCTACGATGATTACTCCGATTGGGCCGCCGCCTTCAACCTTCACCGTTATGCTGTTGTTCTCACCCTTTAACATCATACCCATCATGGTCGATGCAGTCATCGCTCTTCCTAAAGCAGCCGAAGCTGTCGGCCATGTGTCATGTCTTCTCTGTCCTTCACTTACCATCTCAGTAGAAGAGATCGCATAAGCGCGGATCTGCCCATCATACGCAAGGGCCTTTATTAAATAATCATTCATTAAAACTCACCCTTTAACCATTCTTATTTTTATCGTATATCATTAATAGACCTTTTAATGTTAAAAATGAATCAACGTGATCAATCACATTGCTTTCCGCTGCAATTAAATTTGCAAGTCCTCCGGTCGCAATTACTTTCGGTTCAACCTCAGACTGTTCTTTCATTCTTTTTACAATACCCTCTACTTGTCCTACATATCCATATAGAATACCTGCTTGCATAGCGTTAACCGTGTTCTTCCCGATTACACCTTCAGGCTTAGCGATCTCAATACGCGGCAACTTTGCAGCTTTCGTATAAAGAGCTTCTGTAGAGATATTTATTCCAGGCGCGATCGCTCCACCCATATACTGTTTGTTTTCATTGATATAACAATACGTAGTAGCTGTCCCGAAATCAACGATGATCAGTGGTGAATCATATTCATGAATAGCAGCAACTGCGTTAACGATCCGATCGGCTCCAACTTCTCTTGGGTTTTCATACTTAATATTAAGACCCGTTTTAATTCCAGGTCCCACCACTAATGGACGCTGGTTAAAATATTTCACACACATGCGTTCTAAGGCAAACATGATTGGTGGTACGACTGAAGATATGATGATTCCTTCAATCTGTTCTTTATGGATATTAACGTGACGGAACAGATCGAGTATAAGCATGCCATACTCATCCTCTGTTTTTTCACGTGATGTATGAATTCTCCAATGATGCTTTAATTCATCATTCTCGTAGAGTCCTAAAACAATATTCGTATTTCCGACATCAAACACAAAAATCATGGAATTTGTCCCCGCTTCTTATCTTAAGTTTCTATAATAGTTATAACACAAAACGTATAGGAGTAAAGCAAGGTGGCTTATTGGGAATTTTTCGCTTATTCAAGGGGGCGTTGAAAGTGGTTGATTTACGTTACAGGTACTCGCTTTCCGCGGGGCAGACGGTGAGCCACATTCGTACGTTTCACGTATAAGTGTCTCACCTGCCCGCCTGTCCCGCAGGAGTCTCGCACCCTACACTCCAATCAACCTGTCAGTGGAGGAAAAGAACAAAATAATTCAAAATACCCGCTGCCTCTCTAGTAGTATCAAATCTTTCACTCCTATTAGCTTATCCTTGCAGATAAAGGACAAAAGTACGAAATCATAAGAGTTAAACTTTCTTTTAAAAAGATGTTTTCTAAAGGGTTGTTGCTTATGGATGTTTTCACATTATCTTCATTGACAAGTTGATTGAAGTGGAAGGTTGCCTGCCTGCCACATGAAAAGCTTACCTGCAAGGCATGCGACGAGGAAGCTCACTACGAAAGCATTAACATGTAGACGCAGGAGCAAGGATGCAACCTTGAAGCGGTCAGGTGAGACCCTTAAGGGCGCAAAGCGGCAAGGGGCTCACCGGTCGCCCCATGGAAAGCGTGCAACCTGGAGCGGAAATCAACTACTATCAAGAGCACAAGTAATACAAAAAAGGACACCTCATCACTGAGGCGTCCTTTTAGAAATTAATCTTGTTTTGGCTCTTCATCTTTTTTGTTAAGTGTTACTTTAACATCATCAGATGGGTTAGAAATCGTTTTTCTGTCAGGTAGTTTACCTGTTTTAACGAGTTCTTTGATTTGTTCTTCATCAAGCGTTTCTACAGTTAGCAATGTTTGAGCGATGATTTCTAACTTAGAATTGTGCTCAGTAAGGATCTGACGGCAGCGCTCGTAAGATTCTTTAATGATACGCTGAACTTCTAAATCAATTTCATGCGCGATTGCATCACTATAGTTTTGCTCGTTATTGAAGTCTCTTCCTAAGAAGACTTGACCGCCTTGTGATGAACCGAACTGCATCGGCCCTAGGCGTTCACTCATACCAAACTCTGTTACCATGCGGCGAGCGATTCCAGTCGCACGCTGGAAGTCATTATGAGCTCCTGTACTAACTTCCTTGAACGTGATCTCTTCAGCCACACGGCCTCCAAGAAGTCCAACGATCTTATCTTCTAATTCAGGTTTTGTCATAAAGTAACGATCTTCTTTCGGAAGCATTACTGTGTAACCACCTGCTTGACCACGAGGGACAACGGTAACTTTATGAACAGTGTCAGCTCCTTCAAGAACTAAACCGATAACAGTGTGACCTGCTTCATGATAAGCAACAATGTTCTTTTCTTTTTCAGAAATCACACGGCTCTTTTTCGCAGGTCCTGCAATAACACGGTCGATCGCTTCATCAACGTCATCCATATCGATCTTCTTCTTATTCGTACGAGCGGCTACTAACGCAGCTTCATTCAATAAGTTTTCTAGATCCGCACCAGAGAAACCTGGAGTGCGCATCGCGATCGTTTTCAAATTAACATCTTCTGCAAGCGGCTTGTTGCGCGCATGCACTTGAAGTACTTCTTCACGTCCTTTTACATCTGGGCGGTTAACCGGAATCTGACGGTCAAAACGTCCCGGACGAAGAAGGGCTGGATCTAGAATATCAGCACGGTTGGTAGCTGCGATAATGATAATTCCTTCATTAGCACCGAAACCATCCATTTCAACTAGCAATTGGTTAAGTGTCTGCTCACGCTCGTCATGACCTCCGCCAAGACCAGCTCCACGCTGACGACCTACCGCATCAATCTCATCGATGAAGATGATACAAGGTGCGTTTTTCTTAGCATTTTCAAACAAGTCACGAACACGTGATGCACCGACACCGACGAACATCTCAACGAAATCAGAACCTGAGATCGAGAAGAACGGAACGCCAGCTTCTCCAGCTACTGCACGTGCAAGAAGTGTTTTACCAGTACCCGGAGGTCCTACTAAAAGAACACCTTTTGGAATACGTGCACCTAGCGCAGAGAATTTACGCGGATCTTTTAAGAATTCTACAACTTCAACTAGCTCTTGTTTTTCTTCATCTGCACCAGCTACGTCTTTAAACGTAACCTTTTTCTTTTCTTCGTTGTAAAGTTTTGCTTTACTCTTACCAAAGTTCATTACTCGGCTTCCGCCGCCTTGTGCTTGGTTAAGCAAGAAGAAGAATAAGATAAAGATAATGACAAACGGAATTATTGAGGTGAAGAACGTCACCCAGCCACTCGTCTGTTCTTGCTGTTTAAATTCTACGTTTGATGAATCAGCAAGCTTTTCAATCTCAGCCAGTGTGTTGCCAGTCAGCGGAGCATTCGTTTGGAATACTTCTCCTTCTTTAGCTCCTTCAAGCTGGCCGCGGACAACATATACGCCACCCTCAGGCTGGTAAACGATGCTTTCCACTTTGCCTGATTCGATGTACTTAGTCAGCTGATCATAACGAATTTCTTTGACTTCGTTGTTGTTGCCGTTAAAAAAGCTGACAACCCCAACCACAACTAAAAAGATTAATAAATAAAATATAGTATTACGGAAGATGCGATTCATTCCTTACCTCCTTAGGCGAACAATCAAATCTTATGCGGTTTTTTAGTCTTTCTTTTCGTAGATCTCTGGCTTTAAAACGCCAATGTAAGGCAAGTTACGGTATCTCTCGATGTAGTCCAACCCATAACCAACAACAAAAGCATCAGGAACGATGAAGCCAGCAAGATCTGGAGCGATATCAACCTTACGTCCTGTAGGCTTATCCAGTAAAGTTACGATCTTAACCGATTTTGCTTTACGCGCCTTAAACAGTTGAACGAGATAACTGAGCGTTAAACCACTGTCAATAATATCTTCTACAATGATAACGTCTCGACCTTCTAAGGAAGTATCTAAATCTTTAACAATTTTAACTTGACCAGAAGAAACGGTAGATGCACCATAGCTGGACACTGCCATTAAATCGATCTCAAGATGGATATCCATACGTTTGATCAAGTCTGCCATAAAAGGTAGAGCACCCTTTAAAACTCCGACCACCAATGGAAAGCGTTCCTTATATTCCACAGAAAGCTCTTTTCCAAGTTCTTTAATCTTGTTTTGAATAGCTTCTTCGGAAATAAGTGTTTCTAAAATTTCATCATGCATGTTCAACAAGCCTCCTAGACGTCATGGCGATTTTTTATGAAAGCGTAGGATAACCCAAAGTTCTGATGGATTTATTTGATGACGTGTAATGTGTTTTAGCTCCGGAAGCCAAATGATCTTTCCGTTTGCATCAACAACAACCGGCCAAACGTTTCTTTCTTCCTGCGGCACTTTAGCATCAATAAATATATCTTTTAATTTCCGAGAACCGACGCCGGCAATCGCCATCCGGTCACCTGGTTTTCGGGTGCGAACTCGTAACGGGAGATCTACCTCTTTCATTGAAAACACAAAAACATCTTTTCCTCTTTGTAGAGCGGGTTCACAATCTGTTATTTCAGCAGTTATACGTCCATTCGGCAGTTCTACATAACCGGGCAGCTCTAGTGAAAAGTCATATGACTCTTCCTCATTTTTGACGACGATATGCTCAAAACTTAACAAACATCTGTCATAAGTTCGGCTGACAACTAAACCTGACGGAAAATGCAACATTCCGGATGGATGCTCACTTCCGAGCAAACTAAGAAAGTTTTCCTTATGTACAGAGGAAAGAGATGAAGGATTAATTTTATACAGATAGTTCAATATTAGTGTAATTCCTCTTTTTTGTAAAGGAATAGGCATCTTGTTAAAAGCGGATACAGATAACTCTATTTTCCCCTCTGTTTGCCTGATTAAAACCTTTTCTAACTCTATTTCAGCCAGTTTCAATATATACGCTTCATCTTCTGAAATAGTTTCACTTAAATACTGAAATCTTTCATGCACGTTAGGGTTTTCTTGTTTTAAAAAAGGCAGAATTTTTTTTCTGAAACGATTTCGAACATATTTGTCACTTTCATTGCTCGAATCATAAACAGGAAACAGGTTTTCTACTTTACAATAATGCTCGATTTGGTCTTTTGTTATTCCTAAAAATGGACGAATTATTTTACCGGTAGCAAACGGCCGTTTCACAGGAATCCCTGCTGCACTAAAACCTTCGCTGCCCCTCGTCATTCTCATGAGCATCGTTTCCACTTGGTCATCACCATGGTGCGCCAATGCAAGCGCTTCTGCATGATGTTCTGTCATCACTTTTTCAAAAAAGTTGTACCGACAGATTCTAGCGGCGGTTTGTAAGGACAGGCTATGTTCTTTTTGAAACCTTGCAACATCCGCACTGTCACTTTCAAAAATAATATCTCGTTCGTCACAAAAACTTTTAACAAATGCAACTTCTGATGCCGACTCGTCGCCCCTTAAGCGATGATCGAACGAAGCTGCCACGATCTTGATTTTGTAATACGAAGACCTTCTCCATAAAAAATGAAGCAATGCCAAAGAATCTGGTCCTCCGGAAACACCGATCACAACAGTTTGGGCGGCTGAAAGAAGCTGGTGTCTTTTAATAAAATTCTCCACTTCCTGCAACGTAAACCGCTCCTTCATTTTCCGTATTTTAATAAGGCCTGTTTCGTTGACTTGTTAATCCAAAAGACTAGGCTGAATATAAATATTCTTCTCTGTTAGATCGTTCATTTGGTCTCTTTAATAACAAGTTGATTGAAGTGAAAGGTGCGAGACTCTTGGGGAATCAGCGGGACAGGTGAGACTCTTAACAGCGCATAGCGCTAAGAGGCTCACCGCACGCCCCCCGGAAAGCGAGCAACCTGTAACGGAAAGCAACCACTACCAAGAGCAACGAAGTTCTACGAAAATGCCTTTTAAAATCATAACAAAGAATTGCAGGAACGAACACTATTTACATCGTTTGACCGAGCATGTAAAAAAAGTACACAACAAAAACAAACGTGAATACTAAAAATGTTTCTACGATAAAGCTGCTTTTCTTTTTCTTTTGCGCTTGTCTTGATGCAGGTTTTTGCGTCGAATTCCTATGCGCTTGAGGAGTTTTCGCTTTATCGTTAGCATTCAACAAAAGAACAAGCTCGTTTCTCATCTCTTCTGCATATCGGTATTTTCCGTTCCATGCTTTTTGTAAGATAGGTGCATACGGTTTAAGCATTGGATTGCCTGCAATTTTGGCTTGAAACTGTTTATCAGCATCTCCATTTTTCGTAAATCGGGAAGGATAACCTAAATTCACCATCACCATGCCTGCTGAAAATAAATCATACGATGGCTCGGCTTTTCTCGTTCCTTTCCCCCAATATCCTCGATCATAGAATTCGGTATATTCTTTGATCGATCTGTCCATCACCGTTGTTCCTCCGACATCGATCCAGCGAATTCGGTAAGGAGGGCCAGTCACAAGAAGGTTATCTGGCTTTAAGTCACCGAACGCCCATCCCGCTTGATGAAGGGTATGCAGATCCGTAAGCAGCTGTACGAGAAGGATTCCAGCCCATTCTGGAGATTTTGTCTTCATAAAGTCAAAGAGCGTCTCTCCTTTTAAATACTCCATCGCATAAAAAGGGTATGTGGTACTTTGCTTTACCCAGTCATCCACATCGATTAAAGAAGGTCCAAGGACTTTCCCCTGGACCTTAGAAAAACGCTTCAGTACATTTACTTCAGATGTGATCGACATCTGATCATGCCCGATCTTAAGAGCAACCACTCCTCGATCTGAATCAGCTAAATAGACGGCACCTGTTGCTCCATAACCTAAACGGCGCCGAATCCGATATCTGGAGTGATTCCACTTACCGCGTATTTCTTCACCAGCAACTAAGTTACATACCGGACTCGTTCGAATATCCTGGGGCATCATCGGACAAGAATCTCCTTTTTGACGATCGTTTACGACCAAAAGCCGCTATAGCTTCTTTTATAGCTGGACCTGTCGGTGTGATCCCGCCAAGTGATATCTTTGAAAATGTTTTACCGATCGATTCTAGTTTAGAAGACCAGCTTAAAAGTTCTTCTGCCTCTGTTCTCTTGCCCGGAAAAACATAGAGTGCAAACTCGTTATCTCCAATTCTCGAGTTCAACGAGATAGACAGATCAAGCAGAGACTCTTGAACCGTTAGCATCTTGTCTTCCATCGATCCTGAAGCATCAATCAAAACTAAGATCTCAAGGTTCATGGTCTCTCCCATCTCATCGACAACTTCAATAACTTCTCCTCGTTTGTCTGGAGGGAGGTCTTCCATCGAAGACTGACTTCCAAGTATCTGTTGCAGCTCTGCATTTACAACACCTTTTATCGTTTGAGCCATCGCTTTTTGAGTCACCATCTTAACCGTATGTGCGAGTTGCTTCGTATAAACAACCTGACTTATGCCACCGCCAGCCATCGCGATCTCTTCTACTTCTTTTAGACCTTGTCTATGATACTCAGGTGCATTCTCATTCAGTACGCCAATCACATTTACAGCTATTCCTTGTTCGTTAGCAAGTGCCGCCATTGCGATCGGATCTTCACCTTGGTTCGAGCACCCATCTGTAATAAGCAAAATTTGACGCAGCGTTCCTTTGTTTCGCATAACGCTAACCCCTCTCAAGTACGAATTTTAACTATTACCATCTTCGTCAAGAAAGCGGTGGTTTATACGCAGAAAACCCCGCGAAACATAATCACTAAAGGAAGTCGGATTGTGAATACTGTCTACTTTTACATAAATACTGTCCAGTCTTCCCCATTTACTGTCCACTTATTGAATTTTACTGTCCACTTTTGCCAAAATACTGTCCACTTACAACAGCGAGGGACTACAAACAAAAAAGACCGCTCTTTTTTCACATAAAAGAACGGCCTCTTATTCTCATAAACTATTGAGCTTTCTTCCGGTTGATCGCGACTTTCGGATATTGAGGAACAGTTGCCCACTTTGGAATGTTCTTTTCAATCTTCGTCACAGCGACCGTCATGTCATCCTCGATCCCGTTATTCCCTGAACGAATCACTTCTTCCATGATGATATCTGCTATCTCTTGCGGGTCTTCGGTGTCGATCTCTCTGATCTTACGCTTTAGCCAAGCATCGATATTCTCGATATGACGGGGAGCTTCGTAGATTCCGTCACTCATCATAATGAGTATATCTCCCGCTTTTAGCTGTTCATCGACAACGTCTACATCAAAATCCCGAATGATGCCCATCGGAAGGTTGCTTGCTTCGACTGTCTTGATCTGGTCTCCTCGTTTAATAAAACTTGGTGTCGAACCGATCTTTAAGAACTTAGCAGATGCATCTTGCAGATCGATCATCGCAAGGTCTAGTGTTGAGAAGATTTCATCTGTTGTACGTAAGGAGAGTACAGAGTTAACTGACTTAATAGCAACTTCCTCTTCAATTCCGGATTGAAGAATCTTTTGAAGAAGCTGCAGCGTTTCATTGCTTTCGATGAATGCTCGTTCTCCGTTACCCATTCCATCTGCAATGGCAACAGCAAACTTTCCAGCACCGATCTCTATCGTCGAATGGCTATCCCCCGAAAGCCATGCCCCGCCTTTAGCTGCTGAAGCAATTCCTGTCTCAACCACATATTCTCGCGCTGAATGAAAGGATAGATGACAGAAGCCAGTCGGATAGTTCGCGCAATCTTCATGCGTCACAAGAATCGTCTCTTCCAAAATGTCAGATAAGATCGGTGCGATCAGCTTCTCAGCGATTCCGGAACCATTGCAAGAAGGAATCGTCATTTCAATATCGACGTTAGATGTTTCAAGACTGTAAATATCCACGTGACCTATATCAATTCCAGCTTGAGCAAGAGAGTCTTTGATCTGCTCTTCTTGAATTTGATGGTTTGCTTGTTCACGTTGGATCTCTTTTGCAAAATCACCCATCACTTGTGAAACACCCATCAGCTGATCTGCGACTAACCGGCGGCTTTCTTGAACTTGTATCTTCAATTTTTGAGAAGCTCGATATTGCGTTAGTTCTTTTTTCATTAAGTCGGTTATCTTTTCTGGCTTGATACAATGCTTTTCCCATTCTCGCTTTAATTTTCGATCCTTAATGTCACTATAATCTTCTTGTTCCACCATGAGCCTTGTCATAAGGTCGTAAGTCGTTGTGAAATTCTGCGCCCAGCATTGTTCCTTCTTAAAACAAGTCTGGCACGTTTTCTCTGTAATATTACTTAAGAAAAGATCCACCTCACGCGTACTATCCTCCTCATTTAAAGAAGAACCGACAGATTGGAACGAATGTGAGAGCGCTTGGAAGAGGCTTGAGAACCGTTCAACGCGACTCGCGGTAACATCACGAATCTTCTTCAAATATTGCTGTTGGTGCATGGAATGTTCTCTTGTACCTGGTACATATTTTGAAATATTGCTGATGGCCGTCTTCGGTGTTAACAAGAAGAGCAGAACAGCAAATCCTGATTCCATCAATGTGGATGTAATCTCAGATCTTCCTTCACCATACAAACCGATCATGACGGTTCCGATGATAAGACCGAGACTTACACCGAATCGTTTCCCCTCTTTCAAAAGTCCGCCAAGAAGACCAGAAAATGCTAATAAACTCATCTGAGACAAGCTTGCTACTTGCGCGAGGCTCAGGATAAGACCTGTCACGACACCAACAGTAGAACCGATCGCTGCTCCTCCTACAAAGGCGAACAGCAACACTAAGTAACGAGAAACTACATGCTCTACGGCAACGTCATTGATCTGCCAGCCGATCGTCCCGGTCATGACAGAAGCAAGAAGGATCATCAAGCAGACAATCTCTTCGTTTTTTAATGATTGTGGAATCTTTTTATTCGTTAATAGCGGTATGCTTTGAAGAAAGATTAACGTAAGGACTAAGCTTAAGCCTCCTTCAACTAACGCAAGCATCGTATCGACCCGCTCTAATCCTCCTTCACCAAACATGGAGAACACGGTTCGCGTGATTAAGGAAGAACCGAAAACCAATAGAGGAAGACTTTGCATCCGATTCTTTATGAATAAATCTGCTCCTTTTTGAAGACTTGCATAGACGAGTAATGCACTAATAAAAAACAAAGCGTTCATCGGTTGGTGTGACATCGCCCCTGCCAAAATGGCAAAGACAGCAATGCCTGTCCGCTCTTTTCTCAAAACGAATACACTAGCTGCAAAAGGTAAAGCAAATGGAGACATCTCAGCTAGAATCATAGCTCGTCCTAACAAAAAACCAATTCCAAACAACAGCATTCTCCAGTTAAAAATGCTCTGGTTCAAAATCTGAAGCCATCTCTTACTCGTCTTCGTTACCGCCTGCTGGCTCTTTTCTACCCATACCATTCCTCTAATCGGTTCGAGTACTTCTTGTTCCACCTTTTGCCACATCCCATACACCACCCGTTTCCAATTTGTGTAACCATTATAAACAGGTTTAGAACAAAGATTTTGTCAAAAGAGCAGTTAAGGTTTTAAAAACTTATCGACGGACTTCTCCACTATTTCACGAAAGAAGAGCAAAAGCGGACAACATTTTTACAAAAAGAGAAAAGGAAGTTTCATTTTTGAAGTTATTAAGGAGAATTATGAAGAAAAAAATAAAAGGATAGATGTTTAAAAAATTATTGAAGGGAAGCAAATAAACAAAATAAAAAAGAGCACCCGCTAGCGGATGCTCTTGTACGTTTGTATGTAGATGTCAAAATTAAAAATGGTAGCGGCGGAGGGAGTCGAACCCACGACCTCACGGGTATGAACCGTACGCTCTAGCCAGCTGAGCTACACCGCCATTTGTAAAAGACACAAGTAGTATATTACATCTATCCGGATACTCTGTCAACGGTTCTTTGAAAATTTGTCGAAAAAGTTTTTTGACGCGTTTTTTCAAGACTGTTTTAGTACGCTTTGTTGCTCTTGAAAGTAGTTGATTTCCGCTCCAGGTTGCTCGCTTTCCACGGGGCGTGCGGTGAGCCTCCTGCCGCTTTGCGCCATTAGGAGTCTCCACCTGACCGCTCGTCCCGTAGGAGTCTCGCACCTTGCGCTCCAACCAACTTGTCAAAGAAGAGATTTTTAAACATTCGTAAGCAAAAATCTTTGAGAAAAACTGGCTTCGTAAACTTTGTTACTTCTAGAAGCAGAGGTTTCCGTCCCAGGCTACTCTCTTTCCGCAGACAGAATCTTCGCACCTTCCACTACAATCAAACTGTCAAAGGAGACAAAGATTTGAAAACTACAAACTGTTAGAAAAGAGATTTTGTTATTGATCATTGAAAATTGATGGCATCCTGACATAAAGATTAACGACTAACTACCGCAAACAAAAAAGCACTCTATTCTTGAAGAATAGAGTGCTAGCCATATATATAGATGAATGAGCATTAAAAATGCAACAATTATCCTCTTCGGCCGCCGCGGCCACCTCTTTTTGATTCAGTACTACGCTTTAAAGTAGTGAGTCGATCTTCACTATCTTTAAGGAATTTGTTCATCTTATCCTCAAAAGACAATGCCGTTGAATGGTTGTTACCGCCTCGGTTAGGACCTTTGCGAGATTTGTTAAATCCGCCTCTTGCAGGAGCTGGTCTACTAGCAGATGCAACATTTTCTTTTGCTTTCTTGATAGATAAACCGATCTTCCCGTCCTTTTCGACGCTCATAACCTTAACTTCGACTTGATCACCAACTTTAAGAAATTCGTTGATGTCCTTTACGTAATTATCCGCAACTTCGCTAATATGCACGAGTCCTGTTGTACCCCCTGGCAGCTCTACAAACGCTCCAAAATGAGTAATCCCAGTAACTTTACCTTGCAACTTGCTGCCTACTTCAATTGACATGCAAAAAATGCTCCTCCTTAAAAAATCTCCTAAGATATCATTACTTATTATACAATCGAAAAAATCTGCGTGTCAATCTACGCTTAATGCTTTATTCTGGAAGTTTAAAGATTGTTTCACCAGGTTTTGACATAAAAAAGTCGCGTCTGGCGATTTCTCCAATGTATTCTTCGTCTTTTAGTTTATTCACTTCATCTTTAAGTTGTGACTTTTCTTCCAAAAGAGCTTTGTATTCGTCACTTAACTCTTGTTGTTCCATCTGTTTTTCATTTAAAAGGGAGAGCTGTTCTGCAATACCCGTAATAATTAAAAAAGCAAAAAAGGAAAATACGATAAAAGCCCCCGTTAAGCGCCTGTATAAACCACGCTTACGCTTAGCGATCACTTGCTCATGACGCTCTTTATTCTGGATGTATTGTGAGTGAATCTCTGTTATTTTTTTCTGGCGCATTTGTTCGCTGTTCCCCTCCTTTACTTCTTTTTTCCCTTCCAATTGCTGACTTTATTCTTCGCAGAAATTAAAAACCCTGCAAATTTTAAATATTTCTCTTTTAAATTATACCATTTTTGCTTTGGTATGAAACGCCATATGAGTCTTCCAACCCACTTAAAAGGAGAAAAAAGAATCATGAATAGTACCATAATAATTTTTCGCAAGATGTTAAGTACATATAAAAGAATTGCGGATATGAGCATAATTAACCATTTTATCGGCATAACGATTAAAGAGTTAAGCAAACGGTATAAAAAACGAAAAAGTGACGCAACCGCTGAGACCATCCACTCAAGTATCTTTTTATAGATTCGTTCAAAGAGCGCTCGGTACGCCGCATATCCACAAATAAGAGCAATAAAAATATAAAATCGAATCTCCGCGTGGTTCACGTGCAGAAGAACGTAAAAGACCAGCAAAGCCTGTACCAGCCAAAACATCAGATCGTTAAAAAAATGAAGCCAATGCCACTTTCGTTTTTCATGGATGAATCGGCTGTACGTATCGACAGACATCCCGATCCAGATTCCCATGAAAACCATAGAAAGCATAGTTTCAAACTGTACAGTTAAGGTCATTTGAACAGTTTGCCGAAGAAGCCTTTAGTCTTTTCGCCTGTCTGCTGGTCCAGGTAAACGAGGTCGAATACTTTGCCTTCAATATTTACAACACCTGACTCCACATCAAGATTCTTCATCTTCAAGTTTGTCCCGCGGATCGCTAAAAAGCCCATCGTTGTTTCAAGCAAAAACTCTTCATTATCAAAGCTTTCAACTTGCTTAACACCCGTTATCTCTAAATTCTTTCTTCCTATCATTCTTACATCGTGGTTTGGTGTGCTCACTTTTTGATTATATCCATTCAGATCATATCGTTGGTCCATACATTCCCCTCCTCTATTCCATACAAATGTATGAAACATTGAAAGAGAATAGAACAAGCTGTGTGAATTTGGAGCAACCCAAGGTGTTTTTCTAAAAGGTTGTTACCTTTGGGTCTTGTTTCATTCACCTCATTGCAAGTTGATTGGAGTGTAAGGTGCGAGACTCTCGGCTAGGACTGGCCGGCAGTCCTTAAAGTTGAAGTGGCTCGTTCAGCCCCGACAAGCAGAAGATGAATGGGTTTGAAGGCGCACTTTGCCTTCTTAGCCATTTAACTTTTGACCTCGAGGGGCTAGCCACTGCAACTAGACAGGTGAGACACTTATACGTAAAATGTACGAATGTGGCTCACCATCTGCCCCGCGGAAAGCGAGCACCCTGAAACGGAAATCAACCACCTTCAGGAGCAACAAAGATTGCGAAAACAGCATAAAGAAAAGAACCTGAAAAAAATCAGGTTCTTCACTCAGTCGTTTCGATGCGGTTTTCTTCAAGGACGGTATACATGTTATCCGCGTCCTCTTTTCTTGTCGTATCTTTGAGCTCGTTGATCTTAACTTTTACAAGCTTTTGACCAAAACGGATCGCAAGCTCGTCCCCTACTTTTACATCAGAGGAAGCCTTCGCCTGCAAACCGTTAATGGAGATACGACCTTGATCTGAAATCTCTTTCGCCACGGTTCTCCGTTTGATCAGGCGCGAGACTTTCAGAAATTTATCTAAGCGCATGCTTACTTAACAGCTTCTTTCAGCTTGTTTCCTGCTTTAAATGCCGGAACAGTCGCTGCTGGAATTTGAATTTCTTTACCTGTTTGAGGGTTGCGGCCAGTACGGCTAGAACGCTCACGAGTTTCGAAAGTTCCAAATCCAACAAACTGTACTTTGTCTCCGTCTTTTAAAGCAGAAGTAATTTCATCGATTACGCCATTAACGACTGTTTCTACGTCTTTCTTAGTAAGTCCTGACTTTTCTGAGATATTTGTTACCAATTCATTTTTGTTCATTTTAATTACCTCCTAAGGTTTCTATCAAAGATTTCGCTAGAAACCCCTTATAGTTAAGGGTTTCATGATATTTCTCGAGAAAATATTCTCTATTTTTCACTATAATCCTTCTTTGTTGAAAAAAAAATTATTTTGCCTCGTTCCAAAAACGGTCCATTTCCTCTAAAGTGACGTCCTCAAACGAAAGATCCCGCTCCTTAAGTGCCTGCTCGATGTAGTTAAAGCGCTTCTTAAACTTACGATTCGTTTCATTTAGAGCTTCTTCAGGATCAATCTTGTAAAAACGCGCCAAGTTTACGACCGAAAACAACAGATCACCTAATTCTTTTTGTTGTTCGTCACCTTCAGCTTCTTGAAACTCTTTTAATTCTTCTAAGATTTTATCGACTACCGGCTCTACCACTTTCCAGTCAAAACCGACTTTCGCTGCCTTTTTTTGAAAAAGAAACGCTTTTTGAATAGCTGGAATGCCCTTTGGCACACCGTCTAGTATGGACTCACGATCTTCTTTCCCTGCTTCTTGTGATTTTATAGCATCCCAATTGGCAACAACTTCGTCTGCATCATCAAGAGAAACATCGCTGAATACATGCGGATGGCGACGAATCATCTTCTCGGTTAACGTCTCAATCACGTCTTCTAAAGCAAAAAAGCCTTCATCCTCACCAATTTGTGCGTGAAGTAGAACTTGAAGCAACACATCGCCTAACTCTTCAGCAAGAGCATCATCGTCTTCTTCGTCAATCGCCTCTAATACTTCATAAGCTTCTTCGATCAAATACTTCTTTAACGTAACATGTGTTTGCTTTTGATCCCACGGACAGCCTCCAGGGCCGCGCAGTCGAGCTATGACACTTTTTAAAAAAGCAAAGTCTCTGTACAGCAGTTCATCTTCTTTTACTGGAGGAACATAGACAGCAGTTAAGTTATTTAGTGTTACAGATTGATCTAGCTCGTATAGAGGGACGCGTTTGATAGACTCCTCTGCACTGCCTGCTGCGGTGACGACAGTTACTTCATAATCATCTGGATACTTATCCATCAGTGTGAGCTTCACTTCAGAAGCGATAAAGTTATCGTATACTTGCACAATAACAAGATGATGTCTAATCTGAACCTCATCTTTTCTTAAAGAGGTTCCATCAAGAATCTGGCACCCCTCGATCGGGTCGATCTTAAGCGCGGTATACATTTCGTCAAGGAAACTCTTTCCGCCTGCTACCGAAACCTCGATCCCTTTACTTTCACTTTGATGAAGCAGAATTTGAACAGCTTGCTCTGCAACTAACGGGTGACCCGGCACAGCATAAAGGACATGTCCCTCTTCTTCTGCCTTATGGAATAAAGTTTCAGCAATTTCTTCATACACCGGTTCGAACTGATCGTGTTTTTCGTAGATTTCATCAAACGCTACAAAGTGTTTTCCTTGTTTCTTTAATTCTTCAACTGCAGGGTGATGAATGGTACGTACATAAACTTTTTCAGCTGATTCTAACATGCGATAGATGCCAAGTGTCATCTGGTCTAGATCTCCTGCACCTAAACCGATAATCGTAATCTTCTTCGTCATCATGGTCTCCTTTTTTTAAGACGTTTAAACACTTTTTGAATAAAACCAATAGAATGAAAGACTGAATTCCATTCACTTTGAGAAAATAGTTTGAACAGAAAGATACATAGGATGTAAATTACTGCACCAATAAATGAAGCACTAGTACTTATCAGCATCGCTTGAAACCGAGTGTCAGCCAAGAATAAATAGTTCTCAGCCATATACATCCATGTCCATACACCTGCACCCATCAAGCTTAAAGATATCAATAGTTTGAGTGGTGTTGTTATTCTGCTTCCGTTTAAAAACTTCGTAACGAACTGAAGCTTCAACAGTTGAGCAATCGCTGCAACCATTGTAGCAGATACAGTAGATACTGCCGCCCCCTCCATGCCGAAAGAAGGAATAAGAAGCAAGTTACCCGCAATCTTTATCAATACTGCTATAAGAACGGTGTAGGCCGCAAATCTTCCTTGACCGATCCCTTGTAAAAGTCCTGTTGTCGTATAGATGATCGATACAAAAATAATTGATATACAAAGGATAGCTAGAGCTAGTGATCCATTATCATTTTTAAACAGCATAAAATTGAGGGGTTTCATAATACAGATCAGCCCTACTGCAGCCGCTCCACCAAAAACGACTGAAATTTTCACAGCGAGTTTTGCAAGAGATCGAATCTCTTTTTGCTTCTTTTCTGAAACGAGAGATGCCATCTCCGGTACGACAGCAAGTGCTACAGATGCCGCTGCTACTGTTCCTAATTGAAGAAGGGGTTGTCCACGATCAAAAACTCCTTTTAGAAGTTTCGCGTCATAAGCATCCATACCGCTTTCTATCCAGACATTAATGAAAAGAAAGGCATCAACAAGCTGCATTAACGCTAAGATCAGCGCGCTTAATGACAAATAGATGCTCGTCTTCAACAGCTCTGCGGCATATAGGAATCTGAATCTTGCTTCAGTACTAAAAGTACCCGCAGCCCTTTTTTTCCAAAAGTATAAAAGAAACAACCCTGACGCGAGTGCGCCAATGACTGATCCTGAGAGAGCTGCTGCTCCTGTTTCGTAACTCGAATACTCTTTTAAAACGAAATAATAAGATAAAAGTAAAATGCCTGAAACTCTAATGGTCTGTTCGATCAACTGCGAAACAGCAGTCAGTTGCATATCGCCAAGCCCTTGATATGCCCCCCTAAAAAATGCGGAAAGTGGAATGAACAGAAATAGAACGGAGATTACCTTGATCGGCAGCTCAAGATGCCGATCTCCCATCCATTCTGCCATAAACGGTGCCGCGAAAAACAAGAATACGAACGACAATAAACCTAACATCACAGAAGTCCATGCTGCTGTTTTGATTAAATGATCATCGTTGTTCTTCTCTGAAATGATCATTTTTGATAAAGCCATTGGAAATCCTGTAAACGCAATAGCAACCGCAATCGCATAAAACGGATAAGCTTGCTGAAACACATAAAAACCAAAATCACCGGTCATGTTCTGATAAGGTATCCGATAAACGACGCTAAGTAATTTTACGATAATGGCAGCTGCAGTAAGCAGCAAAGCCCCTTCCCATACGGAATATTTCTTTGATTTCATGAAGTACCTCAAAATTTATAGCATTTATATTTCCCGGGACGACAATTGTCGACACATTCTGTTTTGGTGAACATAATTTCAAAGTATTATACCATAGTCCGTGTATATCGCCTTGCGATATGAGATTCACCACAGGAACGTAAAGAGGGCACATCATTAGGAATATAACTCGTTCCAACAGCGCAAAAAAAAGAAAGAGCAGAATCGCTCTTTCTTATTGCTCCATCTGTCTTGCTAAAAATCCAGCTGCAGTTTCAGCAAGTTTTTGCTCTAGTTCTGTAAGCTTCTTGCCTTCTTTTCCAATCATAACGACTGCTCCGATCGGGTCTCCACCTGCGATGATCGGCGCGATAACATGGGATGTGTTTTCTTTGATCCCATCGATTAGTTCAGCATCAGCTCCGTTGGATTCAACCAAAGTTTTTCTGTCACTCATGGATGCTTCCACTACTTTACCGATGCTTTTATTATGATAATCTTTCTTGGATCCGCCAGCTACCGCAATGTATGTATCACGGTCAGCAATTAACACGACATGACCTGTACTGTCTGCAAGGCTCTCTGCATATTCTTTTGCAAAATCACCAAGCTCATTGATCGGAGAATATTTTTTTAAGATAACCTCTCCATCTCTGTCTACAAAAATCTCAAGCGGGTCTCCCTCACGAATCCGAAGTGTTCTGCGGATTTCCTTTGGGATAACAACGCGCCCGAGGTCATCAATACGTCGAACAATACCAGTTGCTTTCATATAAATAAATGCCCTCTCTTTCGGAAGATGATGAATCATTGATGCAACAACAAAATGGTTCCTTCACTGAAAGAATGTTCCATTTTCTAGGTTTATTATTTGTTACATCTCCTGTTCTATTCACGAATGAGAGGGTTATTATTTTTTAAGGTGTATTTGTTGTCTTTTCTTTCCTTGCATGCTTCATTTCTTTTAGGAAAAGATCAATCTGCTTCAACAAATCCAAGTCCTTCACCCGTTTGCGGTTAATGATAACTTTCATCAGGTTACCCTGCATCCCGAGATTTACATGTCGCCCTATCTTATTGGCGATCTCGAACATCTTTCCTCCATCAACCAATGAAGTCGTCTTTTCATTAAGAATCATGTTCACTGTATCCTGCTTCTGTTCGATCGACTTGATGCCTTCTCGTTTAGCACGGAGTTTAATGCCCGCCACTAAGAGCAGACATTCTACTTCTACAGGATAATCGCCGAAACGGTCGATAAATTCCTCTTGCAAGTCGGAAATATCTTTTAAAGCTTTCGCAGCACGTACGTGTTTGTACATCTCGATCTTTTGCTTTTCGTCACCGATATAATTAGTTGGAATATAAGCATCCACCTCAATATTGAGATCAACATCTTCTTCCACTTCTTTCGGCTTGTTGCCTTTTCTTTCTTGAATCGCTTCTTCAAGCATCTGGGAGTACAGATCGAAACCTACCGAATCGATGAATCCATGTTGCTGTGCACCTAGAAGATTACCAGCACCACGAATAGAAAGATCTCGCATCGCGATTTTAAAACCTGATCCTAACTCGGTAAATTCTTTGATCGCCTGCAGACGTTTTTCAGCGACTTCTGTTAACACTTTATCCCGTTGATAGGTAAAGTACGCATAAGCAACACGATTAGAACGCCCTACACGTCCTCTTAACTGATAGAGCTGTGAGAGACCCATTTTATCCGCATCGTACACGATTAATGTATTTACGTTAGGAATGTCTACACCCGTTTCAATGATCGTTGTAGATACTAACACATCATAGTTTCCTTCTAGGAACTCTAACATGACACTCTCAAGCTCATTCTCAGACATCTGACCGTGAGCATAAGCAACACGGCAATCAGGAACAAGCATAGAGATTTGCTCTGCCATTCGTTCGATTGAATCTACACGGTTGTATAAGAAATACACTTGACCACCGCGACCCATCTCTCGCTCGATCGCTTCTCGAACAAGAGAACCATTATAGTCCATCACATACGTCTGAACCGGGAAACGATTCTCAGGCGGTGTTTCAATGACAGATAGATCCCGAACACCTAGCATCGACATGTGGAGTGTACGCGGTATAGGTGTTGCCGTTAACGTAAGCACATCAACGTTTGATTTTAGCGTTTTAATCTTTTCTTTATGTGTAACTCCAAAACGCTGCTCCTCGTCAATGATGAGCAGGCCTAGATCTTTATATTGAACATCTTTAGAAAGCAGGCGGTGTGTGCCGATAGCTATATCGACCGTGCCTGCTTTTAATCCTTTAAGCACTTCATTCTGCTCTTTTTTGGATCGAAAACGGCTTAAACTGCCAATGGTAATCGGAAACTCGGAAAAACGCTCACGAAACGTTTCAAAGTGCTGCTGAGCTAAAATGGTAGTAGGAACAAGGAACGCCACTTGCTTGCCGTCCATGATCGCTTTAAACGCAGCACGGATGGCCACTTCCGTTTTTCCGTAACCTACATCTCCACAAAGCAGCCGATCCATCGGACGGATGCTTTCCATGTCTTTTTTGATCTCTTCGATAGCACGAAGCTGATCGTCCGTTTCTTGATAAGGAAAGCTTCCCTCAAACTCACTCTGTTCTGCACCATCTTCTGCAAAAGCATATCCTCTACTTGCTTCACGCTCTGCATAAAGCTTGATCAGATCATCTGCAATATCTTGAACAGAAGACTTAACCCTGCTCTTCACTTTCTTCCAATCACTACCGCCTAGAGAATAGATCTTAGGTTCTTTGCCTTCAGATCCTACATATTTTTGAACTTGATCGATCTGCTCAACCGGTACATAAAGGTTATCATTGCCGGAATATTTAATATGCAGGTAATCTTTATGAACCCCTTTGATCTCAAGCGTTTCAATCCCTAAATACTTACCGATCCCGTGATTCACGTGAACGACGTAATCGCCTACTTTTAATTCTGAGTAGCTCTTGATCCGCTCTGCGTTCGTCATCTTCTGTTTTCTTGCAGGACGCTTCGCCTTTTTCGTAAATACTTCTTCTTCTGTGATAACAACAAGCTTTTGCTTTACAGATTCAAATCCACTTCCAAGATCTCCAAGTAAGATCTGACTCGTCTTCGGCTGAATGTTTTGATCTGGCCCCATGATACCTGCATCCATCTCATAATCCGCAAGTACGCGTTCAAGCCGGTTCGCCCGCTCTTTGTTCATCGCTATAAAAACGATCGCAAATCCGAGCTTCTTCCACCGGTCCATCTCACCTTTTAAAACGTTCATCTGACCGTGGAAATTCTGCATGCTCTTACATTCTACGTTCAAAATATTTTGAGGCTGTGTGTGAGGCACATGTCTTAAAAACAGCGATAGATAAATAATAGGAAATGCTTTTTTATCACCTAGCAAGCCATTCGTATCTGGCGAGATCGTAAGGTCCTGAACAAGCTCCCCATGCTCAAGAAGTGCCGTCTGCCATTCTGCTTCTTCTTTATCCAGCTGCTGACTTGTTTCTTGTATTCGGCCGATCTCATCCATAACCACTAAACTATCAGGGGATATGTATTGCAAGAGGCTCGCAGGTTCATCGTAAAAGAGCGATGCGTATTTATACATGCTTTGAAACTGCTGCTTCTCACGCAATCTTCCTGTTTCATAGCTAATATTTTCAACGAGTGTTTCTTTAAGTGCATCATCTTTAATATTTTTTAAAGTAGATGCCAGCTTCGCATCAATGCGGTCTGCAGCATTATTATAATGTTCATCAAAAAGAATAAGTTCTTCAGCTGGTGCAATAGAAATTGTTTTTACCTTATCCTGCGAACGCTGTGTTTCTGCTTCAAAATATCGAATAGAATCGATCTCTGTATCAAAGAGCTCGATCCGAACAGGATTTTTTTCTGTAAGCGGGTAAATATCGATGATCCCCCCGCGAACGCTAAACTCACCAGGTGTTTGGACCATCGATGACCGTTCATAACCCATCGCAACTAGTTTCTTTAATATTTCATCCGAATCGATATCTTCCCCTATCTGAAAAGAAAGACCTGCTTTTTCCCATACCTCAACTGGTGGCAAGTATCGCCTTAACCCTGCAACAGGTGTAATGATGACACCTTTAAAAGATCGACTCAGTTGATTTAAAGCCTCGATTCTTTGGCTTTTTAATTCAGGACTCGATATGGCCATCTCAGATGAGATCAGATCATTTACAGGATATAAATAAACTTCATCTTCAGATAAAAGAGAAGTTAGATCTTCATATAGTTTTTGTGCTTGAAACAAATTATGGGTCACGATGAGTTGAGGTTTTCCTGTATTTTCGTGAAGACTGCTGATGAGCATCGTCCTGGCAGAGCCCGAAAGACCAGCGACGAGCTGCTCTTTCAGCCCCCCATTAATGCCATCCATTATGGATTTAAGGTCCTCTCCCTGACTAAAATATTTCTTCAATCCAAGCATTTCTTACTCCCCCTCTCACATGAGCTAGTCATTGGTTCTATTGCTTTGAAAGTGGTTGATCTCCGTTCCAGGATGCTGGCTTTCCGGGGGGCGTGCGGTGAGCCTCTTAGCGCTATGCGCTATTAAGTGTCTCGCCTGTCCCGCTGATCCCCCAGGAGTCTCGCACCTTGCACTCCAATCAACTTTGCTATAATGAAGCAAAATCTAAAGCATAGAATCTATTTTGTATCAGCATTTTAAACAGAAAAAGGCTTTGGCCCGCTTAGATAGGCTGTGGCCAAAGCATTACTTATTGAATAAAGGATTTCAGCGTATGATACTCCGGATTACGTTCTAGCGTATCCTGACAATCCTCACATGTCGTTGTTACTTCTATATCTCCATTCTCTTTATAGGAGAGTAATTCCTGCCGTTCTTCGTTACTTAATGTTTCAAATCCAAGCTGTGCCGCATTAACAGTATGATGGTCTATTGAGCCAACATGTGTTTTACAATGCCTGCACCGGTAATGAATAGCCATGCACAGTCCCCTTTCGGTTAGCATTATACTAACCATTATGAGCGGAACATGTGTAATCTATTCTTTAGCCGTTAAACTTATTCATAACTTTATCAAACGATGTGTCTAGAAAAGCTTCACAAGCTTTCACAGATCGGTCGATACCATGTTCGATATCTACGAGTTCCTCTTTAGAAAAACGGTTTAATACAAAATCTGGAACTGGCTGTTGATTCGTCGGGCGTCCGATACCAAATCGGATCCTTTTGAATTCTTGCGTGCCAAGGTGAGCGATCATAGATTTAATACCGTTATGCCCACCCGCACTTCCCTTTGTACGAAGTCTTAATTTTCCTGGTACAGTATCAAGATCATCGTACACGACGATCATGTTTTCTAAAGGGATCTGAAAATAATCCATGAAAGGCCCTATACATTCTCCAGATAAATTCATATACGTTAGTGGTTTTAACAAGAATACTTTTTCTCCTCCAACCACACCGGTTCCGTAAATTCCTTTGAATTTGGTTTGCTGCATGGGGATATTTAAGGAGTCTGATAATGTATCGATCACTTCAAAACCTATATTATGCCGGGTGCCATCAAAACGAGAGCCAGGGTTCCCGAGCCCAATAAACAATTTCACTCTATGTTCACCTTACCTTCAATTGTCTTATAAACATTATACACAATTGGGATAACAGAATAAAAACGCAGCGGCCGCTGCGTTTTTATATTCATTTATTCTATTCGACTTACTTTTCTTCTTCTTGACTGTCATCAGCAACAGATTCAGAGGATTCTGGAGCATCTCCTTCAGCATCCGCTTCTTCTGTTTCTTCATCCGTTTCTTCGTCCTGAAGTTTTGGAGGTGTTACACTCGCAATCACTTCGTCTTCTTCATGAAGAATTTCATATTTCTTACCTGAAGGCAAATCCTTAACAGATAAGGAATCACCAATATTTAAATCGTCTACAGAAGCTTCCAATTGTTCTGGGAAATCAGCAGGTAGAGCTTTAACATTTACAGTTGCAAGCACACGCTGAAGAACTCCGCCTTCTTTAACACCAACAGATTCACCTGTTAGTACAACCGGCACCTCTGCTTCTGTTTCTTTATTTAAGTCAATTGCTAGGAAGTCTACGTGCGTAACAGAATTTTTCAAAGGATGAACTTGCATATCCTGTACCATGACAGAATAATTCTTTCCATCTACTTTTAATTTAAGTACGCCATTCTTACCAACTTCTCTGTAAGCTTTAATAAATTCTGGCTCATCAACAGATAGAGCTACAGCTTTAGTCCCATAACCATATAAGTTTGCTGGGAAATGCCCTTTACTTCTTAATTCCGTTAAAATCGAACGTTTGTCTGTATTTCTTTTTTCGACTGTTAGATTCGTTGCCATAATGAGATCCACCTTTCCTATTTCGAGTCTCTTTAAAGCATTACCCGAACTGAAAGATTTTAAAACGTGAAGTTAGAAATCGATTAAGCAAGCACTTCTTAAGCGAAAGTTGATTAGTGTTTTACTGGTTGCTCTTGAAAGTCGTTGATTTCCGTTTCAGGATGCTCGCTTTCCGGGGGGCGTGCGGTGAGCCTCTTAGCGCTATGCGCTGTTAAGAGTCTCACCTGTCCCGCTGATCCCCCAGGAGTCTCGCACCTTCCACTTCAATCAACTTTTCAAAGATGAGAGTGAAAAAATCTCAAATGCAACGATTTCTATAGAAGAGCTTTATAAGATCTTAATCAAACAATTTAGATACAGATAGTTGCTCGTGAACGCGAATAATCGCTTCTCCTAATAAAGGAGCTACAGAAAGCTGTGTTACTTTATCGATCTTCTTCTCTTCAGGAAGTACGATCGTGTTTGTTACAACAAGCTCTTTAATAGAAGAGTTCTGGATACGATCCATTGCAGGTCCTGAAAGTACAGGGTGCGTACAGCATGCATAAACTTCTTTCGCGCCGTTTTCTACAAGTGCATTAGCTGCTAGAGTGATCGTACCAGCCGTATCGATAATATCATCGATTAAGATCGCTGTTTTTCCTTCAATGTTACCAACGATGTTCATAACTTCAGATACGTTCGGGCGAGGGCGACGCTTATCAATGATAGCGATTGGTGCTTTTAACCGATCTGCCATCTTACGTGCTCTTGTTACTCCACCATGATCCGGTGAAACGATTACGATATCATCTAATTCTTTGTTTGCAAAATAATTTGCTAAGATCGGCACACCAAGTAATTGATCAACCGGGATGTCGAAGAAGCCTTGAATTTGAGTCGCATGAAGATCGATTGCAATAACACGAGTTGCACCAGCGGTTTCAAGCAGGTTAGCTACAAGTTTAGCTGTGATCGGCTCACGGGCACGAGCTTTACGGTCTTGACGTGCATAGCCATAGTAAGGCATTACTACGTTAATCGTTTTTGCAGAAGCACGCTTTAAAGCATCAATCATGATTAACAGTTCCATCAAGTGTTGGTTAACCGGGTCACTCGTTGATTGAATAACGTAAACTTCACAACCACGAATACTTTCCTCAATGTTAATCTGAATTTCCCCGTCACTAAACTTGGTTACTGAACTTTCTCCAAGCTCAATTCCAATGTGCTGAGCAATCTCCTTTGATAATTCCTTGTTAGAATTTAACGTAAAAACTTTCAATGTAGGATCTACATACGTACTCATTGATGGCTCCATCCTTCCCCACTCTTAAAATTATTGGTTTTGCTTTTCGTTTAACTTTTGAACGTAGTTTTCTTTTACAGTTTGACGCGATCTTGCAATGGATAATGACTCTGCAGGAACATCGTTTGTGATTGTTGAGCCTGCTGCAACATAAGCATTTTTGCCAACGGTAACCGGAGCAACTAAGTTAGAGTTACAACCAATAAACGCCCCATCTTCTACTTTTGTTAAGAACTTATTCTTACCATCGTAATTCACTGTGATAGATCCGCAGCCTAAGTTTACATCTTTTCCGATCTCAGCATCACCGATATAGCTAAGATGAGACGCTTTACTTCCTGTACTCATCACAGATTTTTTTATTTCTACAAAGTTTCCGATCTTTACTTTGTTCTCAAGTACGGACTTCGGACGGATGTGAGCAAATGGACCGATAGCTGTCAGATCTCCAACTTCACTATCGTGAATAACAGATTGACGAATCGTGTTTCCATTTCCAATAACACTATCTTTGATCTCTGATTGAGGGCCGATAATGTTTTCTTCGCCTATTTTCGTTTGTCCTAAGATTACAGTCCCAGGATAGATGACCGTATCACTACCGATTACCGCGTCATCTGAAATATAGGTTTGATCAGGGTCGATCAAAGTAACACCATTTCTCATGTGGCGTTCGTTGATTCGTTTCTTCATATAACGTTCAGCTTGCGATAATGCCACTCGATCATTTACACCAAGTGTTTCATTGAAATCTGATGTTTGATAAGCAGCTACTACTTCGCCTGCATTTTTTAAGATCTCTATAACATCTGGCAAATAATATTCACCTTGTACGTTTTCGTTGTTTACTTGTTTAAGCGCATCAAATAACGCTTTATTATCAAAGCAGTAAGTTCCTGTATTGATCTCAGTTACTTTACGCTCTTCTTCTGAAGCATCTTTGTGCTCGACATTGCGTTCTACAGTTCCTTCGCTGTTACGGATAATACGTCCGTATCCAGTAGGGTCTTCCGCCTTAGCTGTTAGAATCGTTGCTTTTGCACCAAGAGATTCATGTTCAGCAATCAGCTTTTCCATTGTTTCCGAAGTAATAAGAGGTGTATCACCACAAACAACAAGTGTGATTCCTTCTTTGTTTGCTAGGGCGTCTTCCGCCTGCATAACAGCATGTGCTGTACCAAGCTGCTCTTCTTGAAGCACGTACTGAACGTCAGAGCCTAGTTGATCCTGAACTTTTTCAGCACCATGTCCGACAACAGCCACCAACTGTTTCATTTGAAGAGAGTTGATCTGATCAACAACATGTTGAACCATCGGTTTCCCACAAACAGGATGTAACACTTTATATAACTTGGATTTCATCCTTGTTCCTTGACCCGCAGCAAGAATGACCGCATAGCGATTTGTCATTGTGAACCTCCATCCATTTTTCCTATATCTTTAATAATTCTTAACATACCATTACGAATATATCTTAAACCCGTATTCATTTCAAGAAGTGACGCGGGATTGTCAATGGTTTGATAAATTTTATTTAAAAAAGAGGTGATTTTTATGAATGTAAGGGGTATATATAGGAAGGTTCTTTCTTATGAGGAAAAAAAGAGCAAATAAAAAGAACCCAATCATTCTGACCAGGCTCTAAATTCTTATTGAGATATTAAGAAGCTCCTGCTTCTTCTAAAGCAGACTCCATCTCTCCCATACGGTGATATTCTGTTAACACCGCGTTTTGGATCTTCTCACGTGTACTAGACGTGATCGGATGCGCGATATCACGGAACTCTCCATCTGGTGTTCGTTTGCTTGGCATAGCTACGAACATTCCATTATTGCCATCAATTACCCTAATATCATGAATGACAAATTCATGATCGATTGTAATGGAGGCAATCGCTTTCATACGGCCTTCTGTATTTACACGGCGTAATCTTACGTCAGTCACTTCCACTTACAAACACCACCTTTTTCCAAAATAAGAACGTAATACTACAATTCTGCAGATTTTTACAAAATCCTTCTTGGAATAATAAAAATTTTTAAAAAATTTGTGATGCCCCATCTAGTCTAGTGTTTTGAAGTTCATATAGAGTATTTTTATTACCTTTTAGAGGTCATTTTTTTAGGTTACAGCGAAAATGGCTTGTAGAAATAAACAAGCTAGATCCTTTTTTGCTCAATGATCACCAATTTAAGGTTCAATATTATTTTTTGAATGAAAAGAACCCATTCCAAGAGTGAAATGGGCAGGATTTAAGAGAAAAAATAGGTGAATTTCAGCTATTTTAAATTATTCAAAATCGGCACTACCTATATCTAATAGGGTATTTAGCAAGGTGATTCAAGAAATATTAAACTTAATTCTAGAAATTTTGAAGATAATACAGCGAAATTTTCATATATTCCGGCGAGTTTACAGATTTCGACAACTAAAAGGCATTCCTATACCCTCAAGCCATTAAAGAGCAGCGGTCTTCCAGTTGCTACATAAAGGGACCTATTAAAAAAAGGTAAAAAAACAAGCCCCATAGGGACTTATTTTGTAAGTGCGATTACTTCGATTTCTACTTTTGCATCTTTAGGGAGACGCGCAACTTCTACGCAAGATCGTGCTGGCTTATGCTCGCTAAAGTATTGACCATATACTTCATTAATATCTGCAAACTCGTTCATGTCGCTTATAAAAACCGTTGCTTTCACGACTTGATGAAGTGAAGATCCCGCTTCTTTCAAGACCGCTTGCAGGTTATGAAACACTTGATGCGTCTGTTTCTTCACATCTCCGTCAATCATGACTCCTTCTTTCGTAAGAGGAATCTGACCTGAACTGAAAAACAACTGGTCGATTACAATTCCTTGAGAATATGGGCCGATTGCTGCAGGTGCTTCTTCTGTATGAATTTTTTTCATCACGCTTGACCTCCGTTTAGAAAATAATTACCTTTTTCTACTTCGATGCGATTTTCCTTTTCGTTCACTTGTGCAAGTCGTGCAATGGAAACATAATCATCTACAAGTCGTTCTGAAACCTCTTGCGCCTCAACCAGTACACCGATTCCTTCAATGTGCGCCTGAAACTCTTCGATCAAGCTGATCATTCCCTTGATCGTTCCGCCCGCTTTCATAAAGTCATCGATGATGAGTACACGTGAGCCCTGTTTGATGCTTCTTCTTGCAAGAGCCATCGTCTGGATACGTTTTGTTGAACCCGAAACATAGTTGATACTCACGGTAGATCCTTCTGTTACCCTGCTGTTGCTTCGAACAACGACTACGGGAACGTTCAAATGTGTCGCTACTGCGTAAGCAAGTGGAATCCCTTTAGTCGCAATCGTCATGACGACATCTATTTTTCGTGAAGAGAATGCAGATGCGAACAGCCTGCCGATCTGGTTCACCAATCTTGGGTTTCCGATGATATCTGTTACGTACAAATATCCTCCAGGTAAGATACGGCTCGGATCTTCGAGCAACTCAACGAGTTCTTTCACTGTTTCTTCAGCTTCTGCTTGGTCTATGCCTGGAATATATTTAACACCGCCGGCCGCACCCGGGACCGTTTGAACATGTCCTAAACCGTGTTGCTCAAAGTGTTCTTTAATAATAGCAAGATCTTCACTTATAGATGATTTAGCCGATTCGTACCGTTCTACGAAATAAGACAAAGGGATGAGTTGGTGGGGATGGTGAAGAAGGTAACCTGTTAAATCTACCATTCTTCCGCTTCTTTTTAATTTCATATTATCCTCCAAAACCGAATGTTTGAAGATAATATACCATTTTTATACGGATTTTATCAATCATTCCCCTAATAAACGAACAGCATAAACTTCATGACAGAAACCTCTTAAACCGTTGTACACTCTTTGGAGGCGAGATTCGTGCTGAAACAGCCCAAATACAGTCGGTCCGCTTCCACTCATAAGAACAGCGTCTGCCCCGAGTCGCATCATTTGTTCTTTAATATGTTTAACTTCCGGATACATCTTGAGCGTAACCGATTCTAGAACATTTCCTAAAAGGCTGCAGATCTTATCATAATCTTTCTCTTCAATGGCTTTAACCATCCCTTCCACATCAGGATGCTTGATTCCTTGAAGTTTTAAGTTACGATACACTTCACCTGTTGAGACTCCAATCGGCGGCTTAGCTAAAAGCACCCAACATGGCGGTGGCGAGGAGATGTGATGAATCTTTTCACCTCTGCCCGTCGCTAGTGCAGTTCCTCCGTACACGCAAAAAGAAACATCTGAACCTATCTTCGCACCAAGCTCAGCCATTTCATCTAGTGACAGACCTAGTCCCCAAAGTTCATTGAGCCCTTTTAAAGTAGCCGCTGCATCACTGCTTCCACCAGCTAAGCCAGCTGCAACAGGGATGTGCTTTGATATATGTATATAGACACCTTTTGAAATGTTAAATGTTTTCTTTAAAAGCAATGCTGCCTGAAACGCAAGATTGCGTTCATCGAGTGGAACAAACCCACCTGAACTTTCAATTTTAATTTCATCTGCCTCTAATAAAGTGAGTTCGATCCGGTCAGCTAGATCTACCGTTGTCATTACCATAGCCACTTCATGAAAACCGTCTTCTCTTTTACGCAAAGCATCAAGAGAGAGATTAATTTTTGCTGGAGCTTTAATGGATACTTTATTAATTGTCATCATTATCCCTGCCTACCATCTTGCACAATTTTGATATTTTTAATAGTAACACAGTATGTGGAATGAAATATAGAAAAAATCAAACCATCTCTGTAGAGGAAAACCGGAGACACAATGGCCTCCGGTTATAACTACCACATATTTATCTGTTTTCGTTGTTATAGCGTTGTTCAGCAATCTCTAAAGCGCGTTTAACCATGTTTCCTGCGTCTTTAGAGCGGATTCCGCCCCAGCCTTCGCGCTGGACCGTATCGTAAAAGCCAAGTTCTTTTGCGATTTCTGTCTTTAATCCTTCAGACATCATTCCGTTTTTTCTTCGTCCCATAAGAAAACCCCTTTCATATGCGATACATCATAGTATCTCCAAAAGGGGTTTTATCTTACGTGATGATGCTGATTATATGTATTTATTATGCCGATCACAACCAGCAAGTAAAAAAAATAGCAGTAAAGATTCTTACTGCCCGATTGCTGCTTGTGTATCTTCTAAGAATGTAAGTTCTACTGTCTCTGTGAGTACATCCGCGTAACTATAAGAAACACGTTCAAAAGCGTTGGTGTCCTGATCTAATTTGATAATAAAAACTGCCGGGTATGTTTCTTCCAGTGTTCCAAGTCGTTCGATTGTTTTGCGTCGACCGCCGTTCGCACGTAAAGAAAGTCTTCTACCCACGTTGGACTCTAAAGAGCGTCTAATGTCCACTATTGTTTTACCCATTTTAGGCTCCACCTCACTTAGACAAATTATAACACAAATCGTGTTTTTTTGTCAAATTAAAATTTTTATTATAGCAAGCAAAGCATTTTCATGTCAATGACCAAATATACTTTTTTTGCTTTTTTTAGTATGCCAAATTTCCTGTACATTATGTATAAAATGAGTATTTCTTACAAATAATTGTTTAATTCGGGCACTTTTGATATAAATTTCTTTTATTTATCTTTTCAAAAAAACGACAGAAAGCGCGTTGCAGCCAAGCATCTTTCACGTTAGCTTCAGTTGGATTTTCACGCAAAAAAACTCCGAAATTTTTCGGAGTTTGACGGTTCATGGCTTTCCTTTTATCGGCATCCCTGTTCTAAGGAACCCCTTTGTTTCGACACCGCCTAATCCTTCTTTGCCTGTTAAGGTGTTCCGGAGGACATCCATGACGTTTACACGGTCCATAAAAGAAGTCAAACTGATCTTAGAGACAATATAGACTGGATCGAGCGCATGGATATTAATACGAGCGGGTGAGCTGGCAAAATTAGAGCCTACCTTTATTAAGGATTCAAAATGAGACTGACAAGCACCTGCAAAGATCATTAAATGGTCTAGGTGCGTATATTTTCTTCTCACTTCACGAACGGTTCTAACGAAATATTTCGTATGACGATAGGCATTTACATCAGATACATCGCCTTTTGACTTCATATACGCATCATGCCCCGTAATGACCAGGATGTCAGGCCTTACCTCATCTACGAGCGCAGGGACTTTCTCAGGCATCTCTGATTCCTTCATATGAATGCCATACACAGGCACCCCAAGCTTTTTATAAAGCTCCAAGCATTTATTTAAGTATAAAGGGTCTCCGTCAATATGAAGTACTCTACCAGGAAGCTCAAAGTAGGATTGATCATATTGATATCCGTTCGTCGATAAATACTCTCTCTTTTGCCTTAATAAATAGTAGTCCTGTCTGAATAGTTTTAATGAAGACTCTTCTTTTTCTTTTTCAACTTGCCTATGTTCAGACATATGCTTGTCATCAACGACAAATAAGTCATCGACAGGAGCATCTGCCCATAGTCTGAGCTCTTCTCCAGCGAGTTCAGCAATCGTTCGATCCTCACTGAATCCTACAACTCGAAATAGTAAATCTCGTTTGTAAGAGTTTCGGCTTACAATTGATCCAATCTCTAGTTTCATTTTACTCCCCCTATTCGGAGTAACAAGCTCCATAGCTCCCTCTGTTCCTTTTATAAGGTTATGTGAGAGACGGGGGAAAAATGAGGTTTATTTTACAAGAGGTAAAAGAGCATCTGCCAATTTTCCAAATTCCTCAATAGAAAGGGTTTCTCCTCTACGCTTCGGATCAATATCGATCGATTCTAGGATCGTTTGCAGCTCTTCTTTCTTATCTTTTGGAACGAGCTGGCTTGTTAGGTTGTTCCAAAGCGTCTTTCTTCTTTGTGCAAAAGATGATCTTACGACATGAAAGAAGAAATCTTCATCCTTTACGGAAACTGCTGGTTCTTTTCGAAGCGTCAGCTTAATGACAGATGAATCAACATTTGGAGCTGGTACAAAAACGGTCTTAGGTACCTTGATCATCGTCTCAGCTGTTGCGTAATATTGGATGGCGATAGATAACGAGTTATAATCTTTCGTCCCTGGTGAAGCTGCAAGACGGTCTGCAACCTCTTTTTGGATCATACATACGATTCCTCGAATCGGAAGTTTGTCTTGAAGAAGCTTCATAATGATCGGTGTTGTAACGTAATAAGGCAAGTTCGCGACAACCATCAAATCTTGTCCTTCTTCAAAGTGTTCATTAATGACAGCATGTATATCCGCTTTTAAGACATCTGAATGGATGACATCTACATGGGGATAAGGAGCTAATGTTTCTTCTAATATAGGTAGAAGGCGTTGATCAATTTCAAACGCTACCGCTTTTTTTGATGATCTCGCAATAAACTCCGTTAATGCTCCGATTCCAGGACCGATTTCAATGACCCCTGAATCCTCTGTTAAGTCTGCCGCATTTACGATATTGTTTAAGATATTACGATCGATCAGGAAATTTTGACCTAGACTCTTTTTAAACGTAAAGCCATGCTTCTCCAATATGGCTTTCGTCGATTGCGGAGTCGATATATCTTTTCTCATATGTTTTTATTCCTCCTCATTGCTATAAAGCGCCTTTAACGCCTGCTCAAATTCCTCTGGTGTGACTCTGAACATATTAAGACGTTTATGTAATTGTTTTGCATTCATATAACCCAACCGCAGCTCTCGTCCTATCACTTCACGTCTATGTTTGGAATCAGGACCGCCCGTTAATCCTGCAGCCATCAGATCTTCCCATGAGATCATCTCATCTTCCACTTCTAAGAGTTCTTCTCTAACATGTTCGAGCGCTTCCACTATGGCTTCTCGTGATGCATGCTCCACACCGACACCTTTGTCGCCCTTAGCAATCGCGTCAGCCTTTTCTAAGTAAGCGTGTTTACATCCCGGCACATACTCCGAAATGATTTCACGAATTCTCTTACCTGGAAAATCCGGATCGGTAAAAACAATGATTCCTCGAGTTTCATGTGCTCTTTTGATGCGATTCAATGTATCTATGCTAATTTCTGAACCATTTGTTTCTATTGTATCTGCTAATACAGATCGTTTTATGGCAAGCGTATCGCTTTTTCCTTCGACTACAATAATTTCTTTAATCTTTTTCATGATTTCCTCCAAAACGGTGAAACCTTTTTAGGTATTGCAACGTCTAATGTATTGAACGACAAAACATCTTTTACTAGTATACCCCAGGCGTCAAGAAAGTCTAGGTCTCTACAGTATTGAGGGTGTTTGTTTTCTAGTTGTCCCGCGCACAAAAAAAGCACAGGGATTTTTTCCCCATGCTCTTAATATTAATTAATGATGCGAATTTTAACTGATTTTCTTCCCCAAGACTCTGCTCGTGACTGCGAAGAAAAGAATACGTCAATCTTATTACCCTTAATCGCTCCCCCAGTATCTGAAGCAATGGCATATCCATATCCTTCAACATACACTTTTGAGCCAAGCGGAATCACACTAGGATCGACTGCGATAACTTTCGCATTTGGATTAGACTTTAAATTAAATCCAGTAGCCGTAATTCCTGAGCAACCAGCACAATTAGCCGTATAAGCTGTACTTGTTACCGTTATTTCTCGCCCGCCAGAACTGCTTGATGCGGATGCGGATTGGCTACGAGATACAACAGGCTGTGGCTTTGGCTGTGCCTTCGTCCCAACAGCAACAATTTTATCCGAGCTATCTGATAACGTTTTTTCGCTGATCAGTTTTCTGGAAATCTCTTTGCCATTTTCCATAACAACTTCAAAGCGCTTTTCACGTTTTCCTTTTTTTCCATCTTGCACGACACGCTCTTTACCTTTCGTTAACCCGCTATCTTTACGGTTAACAACAGCAAACGGTGTTTCTTCTTCCACTACATCGGTGACCTTTTCTACTCGGATGACTTCAACCTGCGTTTTGCCAGTAATTTCATCTGATTTTGCAGGTGTTACTCGATCAATTTCACCTAAAGATACCTTTTGTTGCTTCAAAAGGTCAGCGACGGTAGTCGAAGTGGTCCAAACTTGCTGAGCTTTTCCGCCTACAACAAGCTTAACCGGGAATGCTGATTCAATTTGGATCGTTCCTTGATCCTTAATATCAGCAGTCAGATTTGGCTTAATAGAATCATGCTCTTTTAACGTTAGCTGCTGTTCTTGAACGAATTGTTCAACAGTCTTCGCTGTCGTCCATATCGTTTTTTCCTTGCCGTTCACGGTAAGGTTGATCTCTTTTGCTTGTAAATAATCAATCTTCATGTTGTCAGTCACCTTGGCATCAAGACCCGGTTTAACTGAATCATGTTGAGTTATGTTTATGTTTTGTTCGCTTAATAGTTCTCTAACTGTGTTAGCATGCGTCTTCACTTCTGTTTTCTTTCCGTCTTGGATTAGCGTTACGTCAGCTTTCGTAGTTTCATAACCTACGAAGCCACAAGTTACGGCTAAGACGAAAAGAGCAACGATCGAAAGATATACTTTCTTGTTCGTGAAACGTGAGAACAAAGCTGTAATATTCCTATTCATTCATTTTCCTCCCCTACAAGGACTGCATTATAAATATCTTTTTTCTCTCTGTCAAATCACCCTCCTTTTCGCCATGAATTGACCCAAGGCCATTATGAGCGGAAAAGAAGAAAAAAATAAAGGAAAACCGTTTGACAAATTTCCTTTACCTTTTGTCAATTCTTGAAAGATTAACGCGATATTTCTTATGCTTTGATAGTTTCCGACAACATCCCCTATCGGTTCATGTTAAAAATTCGGAACGCGTTGTCGGATGTTTTCTCTATGATGTCTTCAAGTGGAAGATCTTTTAACTCAGAAAGTGTTTCTGCAACATACTTTACATAAGATGGTTCATTTCTTTTCCCTCTTAACGGATGAGGGCTTAAATAAGGACAATCTGTTTCAATCAAGAGCCGGTCCATCGGAATTTCAACAGCGACTTCCTTAACCTTTTTTGCATTCTTGAACGTTACTGGTCCACCAAAGCTTATGTAAAAATTCATATCCATGCATTGACGTGCAACCTCTATGCTACCGCTATAGCAGTGCATGATACCGCCAACTTCATGGGCTTCTTCCTCTTTCAATATGTCTACAACATCTTGCGTTGCTTCACGGTTATGAATAACAATCGGAAGCTTCACTTTTTTAGCAAGTCGAATCTGGCGTCGGAATACCTCTTTTTGAACATCTGCAGGCGACTTGTCCCAATGGTAATCCAATCCCATTTCGCCAAGGGCGACAACTTTTGGGTGTGCTGCTAGTTCTTCAATCCAATCCAGATCTTCATCCGTCATGTCAATCGCATCTACTGGATGCCAACCTACACAAGCATAGATAAAGTCGTATTGCTCTGCCAGTTGCATCGCACCTTCAATGGTTTCACGATCAAAACCGACAACAACGATATGTGTTACACCTTCATCTAACGCTCGCTGAATTACTGCTTCGCGATCTTCTTCAAACTGTGTAGCATTTAAATGTGCGTGTGTGTCAAACATAGTGTACATCCTTTCAACTTTACAAATCTTATCACATTTTCCATTCATTCGGGTAACAGTAGCATTACAAGTTAGTTACAACGTAGGTTAAAAGTCCTATCTTTGACAGTAAAATTACAGGAAATGACTGCCAAATGGACTAAAAATGACAAAAAAGCGGGGAAATTCTCCCCGCTTTTTGTGTTTATTTTACTTTTGAACCGTTTGGAAGTAACGGGTCAACAGTAGCTAGTGTTAACTGACCATCAGAAGATCCCGCCAGGATCATTCCTTGAGAAAGTTCGCCACGTAATTTAACTGGTTTCAGGTTTGTTACGCAGATCACTTTTTGTCCAACAAGGTCTTCTGGCTTGTAGTGCTGCGCAATGCCAGACACTACTTGACGCTTCTCATAGCCTAGATCTAATTGAAGCTTTAATAATTTATCTGCTTTCTTTACAGGTTCTGCTTCAATTACAGTTGCTACACGTAGATCCACTTTCATAAAATCATCGATTGAGATTTCTGGTTTCTCGTCAGCAACCGGAACTTCTTCTTTCTTCGGTTCTTCTGCTACAGGAGCAGAAGAGCCCCCCATAGAATTTTTAATAAATTCTACTTCTACCTCTGTCTCTAAACGAGGAAAGATCGGATCACCCTTCTCAACCTTCGTTTTCGCAGGGATTGCACCGAACTCTTTTAGAGAATCCCATTCTGTAAGACTCTTGTCAGTAAGACCTAACTGACTCCAGATCTTCGCTGGCGTTTCTGTCATGAATGGCTGGATCAACACAGAAACAATACGGATAGACTCTGCTAAATGATACATAACACTTCCGAGTTCAGCTTTTTTAGCTTCATCTTTCGCTAATACCCATGGTTGAGTCTCATCAATATATTTGTTCGTACGGCTGACTAGCTGCCAAATCGTTGAAAGCGCGATGGAGAACTCGAGTTTTTCCATTGCTTCTTCTGTTTTTCTAACTGTTTCTAACGCAAACTCTTGAAGTGTTCCGTCAAACTCAGTTACTTTTCCTTCATATGAAGGGATCTCTCCATCAAAGTATTTACCGATCATCGCAATCGTACGGTTTAGCAAGTTGCCTAGATCGTTTGCAAGATCAGCATTTACTCGATCTACGAAGCTCTCTGGAGTAAACACCCCATCTGAACCAAATGGAACTTCACGAAGCAAGTAGTAGCGAAGTGGATCTAATCCGTATCGGTCGATCAGAACATTAGGGTCCACTACATTTCCTTTGGACTTAGACATCTTGCCATCTTTCATAAGTAGCCATCCGTGTGCAATAACTTGCTTTGGTAAAGGCAAATCTAACGCCATCAGCATGATTGGCCAATAGATCGTGTGGAAACGAACGATTTCTTTACTCATCAAGTGAACATCAGCCGGCCAATACTGTTTGAATTTCTCTTCGTTATCACTGCCATATCCTAGTGCCGTAATATAGTTAGACAGCGCATCGATCCACACATAGATCACATGCTTCGGATTTCCTGGAACTTTTACTCCCCAATCAAAAGAAGTACGTGATACAGCCAGATCTTCTAACCCAGGCTTGATAAAGTTGTTGATCATCTCACGCTTACGGGACTCTGGGAAAATAAATGAAGGATTTTCTTCATAATAAGCTAATAAGCGATCTGCATATTTACTCATGCGGAAGAAGTAACTTTCTTCTTTGACTTTCTTCACTTCACGGCCGCAATCTGGACATTTTCCATCTTCAAGCTGACGCTCTGTAAAGAAGGATTCACAATCCGTACAATACCATCCTTCATATTCACTTAAATAGATATCATCTTGATCAAGAAGCTGCTGAAAAATCTTTTCGACAGATTTCTTATGTCTGTCCTCTGTTGTACGAATGTAATCATCATAAGATATGTCCATCTTTTTCCAAAGCGCTTTAATATCATCTACAATACCGTCTACGTATTTTAGAGGATGAAGGCCTTGTTCGTTTGCTTTCTTTTGAATCTTTTCACCATGCTCATCCGTTCCTGTTAGGTACATAACGTCAAAACCTTTAAGACGCTTGTATCGAGCCATCGCATCTCCAGCTGTTGTTGTGTATGCATGACCGATATGAAGTTTGCCACTTGGATAATAAATAGGTGTAGTAATATAGAATGTTGGTTTCGCCATTCTAGCCGCCTCCTCAAAATAATAACCTTATAGTAAAGAAAACTTGGCTGACGCCAAATCTTTCGCGTCAGCCTTAGTTACGCTTGTACTATTTAAACTTGTGCAACGTCCAAAAACATCGTGCTAACAAGTTACACTTTCTGATAGTGGAAAAATAGCCCCTCCATTTAGGGGCTATTTGTGTTTCTGTTAGGAAAAATCTAACTGCAACGGGAAATGTATCTTTTTACAATATTATAAGAAACTGTTTGCATTAGGACATAAAAGTAAAAAAGTAAGCGAAAGATTTCTATGTAAATACTTTCATTATTCTCTTTTCTTCCTTCAAAATATACCTAATGCATGGAAAGCGTGTCAAGGCATACTAGCTGATGGACGAAAAGGAAAATTGGATAGTATTTTTTCGTTGTTAGTTTTGTCGAAATTTGACGTATTATTTTAGCGATATTTCCAGTTAAATTTTTTCATCTTTTACACATTCTTGAATTTTTTATGACAATATATGAATATATCTTCCAATTCAGGGTTTTGGAAGTATGATAATATGGGTATAGTCTAGTAAATTCAATGGTAAAAGATAATAAAATGTTTAAGTCAAAACTATTGACGACAATTGGAAATCTTGGTAAGATGTTCTCGTAGGATTTTGTCGAATTCTGACGATTTAAATAGATAGGGAAATCTTTTATATATTTGAGAGGAGAGATTTTATTATGAAATCTACAGGAATTGTACGTAAGGTGGACGAACTAGGACGTGTCGTTATTCCAATCGAATTACGCCGTACTTTAGGAATTGCAGAGAAGGACGCTTTAGAAATTTATGTTGATGACGACCGCATCATCCTTAAGAAATACAAGCCAAACATGACTTGCGCAGTAACTGGTGAAGTTTCAGATGATAACTACACAGTTGCAGGCGGAAAGATCATCCTTAGCCGTGAAGGTGCTAAAGAAGTAATGGACGAGCTTCAAAAGCAACTTCAAACATCAAAATAAGCTTAAAAAACAAGAGCCTTCACTTTAGAAGGCTCTTTTCCTTTTTTTAAGTTATTCTTCGGTGCTTTTGGAAGTGGTTGATTTCCGTTTCAGGTGCTTCGCTTTCCGGGGGGCGTGCGGTGAGCCCCTCGCCGCTACGCGCCATTGAGTGTCTCACCTGGCCCACTCGTCCCCCAGGAGTCTCTCACCTTTCACTTCAATCAACTATTCAATGAAGAAAGAATTCTTAAAAAGTTAAGGGCTTTAAGGTGTGATTGATATTGTAAGCTGCGCACTTTTAAGATCTTTTGTCAGAGAGCATATAGCCTACAACCCGTGATATTCTTGGTAGACTTCGCGCTTTGGTACGTTTCTGTCTACTGCAGCTAATTTTATGGCTTCTTTTGGTTTTTCGCCTTTTTCGACATAGTGTTCTACATGATCTTTTACGGATAACGGTTCCCACCATTGTTCTTCGTCTTCTGCTTCGAACTCTTTATTGCCGCTGCCTTCTACTACTAAACAGAACTCTCCCCGGATTTCTGTGTCTCCTTGGCTAAAGAACTCTGATACTTCTTGTAAGGTTCCACGAGTGATTTCTTCGTATTTTTTTGTAAGTTCACGAACGACAGCGATGTTTCGATTTTCTAGTACGCCGCTCATGGCTTGAAGTGTTTCTTTTAGTCGGTGTGGTGCTTCATAGAAAAGAAGGGTGGATGGAAATCGTTTCAGATTTTCAAGTTCCAGCTTTTTTTCTTTTTTTCCACGTGGCAGAAAACCGTAGAACGTAAACAATTCGGTATTGAGTCCTGATGCAACAAGGGCAGGCAGGGCAGCGTTTGCGCCTGGCAATGGGATAACGGGTATGCGCTCTTCTACGCATTGAACGACTAATTCATATCCCGGATCTGAAACACCCGGCATTCCTGCGTCTGTAACAAGAGCAACCTGTTTTCCTTCTTTTAATTCTTCTAAAAGCTTCTTGCCACTCTGTTGTTTGTTATGATCATGATAACTTGTTAGAGGTGTGTTGATTTCAAAGTGGTTGCATAGTTTTTTTGTTTGTCTTGTATCTTCCGCTGCGATCACATCGGATTCTTTTAGTATTCGGATCGCGCGATATGTCATATCTTCCAAGTTGCCGATCGGTGTTGGAACTAAGTACAGCATGCCGCTATCTGTATCATTACTGTAGCTCTTTTGCTGCCACATACGAAACACTTCCCTCTTTTATCAATCGTTCTTTTTGAGCACGGCTAAGCTTCTTTACAGCAAACTCCATGCGCATCGCTTCTTGTTTAGTAGAAAAGACCGCTTGAAAGACGAGCTTTAAAGGCCCTCTTCCTCTTGTATACTTTGCGCCTTTTCCTTCTTCATGTTTTTTGAGACGCTTTTCTATATCATTTGTATAGCCTGTGTAATAGCTTCCGTCTTTACATTCCAGAATATATATATAGTGCTTGTTATTTTCCATCTTCGCCATAGAACATCTTTTTTAATTGCTCGGTGTATTGGCCGTCTTCCCCATAGACCGTTACAGGAGGCAGAATGTGCAGATCGGGTTTACCGTTCTTCATTCCTTCTATTAAAAGCATGTTAGCTTCACTGCCTGCTTTCGGATAGATGAGCTGCAGCTTCTTTGGTTCAAGTTTATATTGTCTCATATAAGCTAAAATTTCCATGAGCCTGTTCGGCCGGTGAACCATAGCAACTTTTCCGCCTTGTTTCACGAGTTGGCTGCTTACCCGGATAACATCTTCTAGCGAACAATGTATTTCGTGACGAGCGATTGCTAGGTGTTCATTCTGATTAAAATCTTCTTCATTTATAGATGCAAAGTACGGTGGATTACAAGTAAGGGCATCGAACGAACCATAACCATATGTAGCTGGAGCGTCTTTAATATCTGCCAAGTCCATCTGAACCTGTTCCTCCAAATGGTTTAAAGCTACACTTCTCGTGGCCATACTGTGCAATCTTTCCTGAATTTCTACTCCAGTAATCTGTGCTTTTGACCGCTTGCTTAACAAAAGAGCAACTGCACCGTTACCACTACACAGATCAATAATCTTACCCTTTTGAATCGGAACCCATGCGAAACGACTTAATAAAACAGCATCTAGTGAAAAAGAAAAAACAGAGGGACTTTGTATGATTTTTAAATCTTCGTGTACTAAAAAATCAATCCGTTCATCTTGTATTAGATCACTCACAGTCTTCCCTCTCTTTCTTCTATATAATAGGTAGATTTTTAATGTTTTTTGATTTACAGCTGTTAAAACTGAACCTGAAACTTGTCATGTATGTATACTTAGGTGGGTATTTTGCTCGTCCAATCCAGAAGTTTTTGGCTTCAATCCAGAAGTTTCGGCCGTTTATCCACGAGTTTTGGCTCTCAATCCAAAAGTTTTTATCGTTTATCCACGAGTCTACAATCGTCGACAAATTCCGCAAGCTACTTCCTCTCGTATACCCCTATATGAATGTTCATCATTTGGGACTCGCCGCCTTACGCACAAACACTGCCATATAAAAAGAAGCCTTCCCATTTGGAAAGGCGTTTATTTCTTATTTAAAAATGAAAGACAAAACAAACAATCTCCCTCTGAGCGTACACTGCCATAATGAAGGTTGCAAATGTGGAATCCTTCTTGGTAGAGCCGCGCCAGGTTATCATAACCTTCACCTATATCAGTAGGTTCCTTTTTGGCTTTAGAGGCTACAGACTTTTTAACAGAACTCCGTTTATGATCGGCATTCAGCTTGTTTCGCAGATTTTCATTTTCCATCACGAGATGGTGGTTTTCTTCAATTAGTGCAGCCAAATGAGTCTTGAAATCTTCCAGTTGCTTTGACAGCACCGTGATTTGCTCTTCCATCTGTACTACGCGGGAAAATATTGTTTTCTTTTCCACGAATTCCACCTCTTTTACTCTGTGGCCTGACTGAATAATTCCTCTCTCTTACCAGCAGCAAGCTCGTCCAATGTGAACTCTGTCGTTCTTTCCATTGCAGGAATGTTCACTTGAATGACCTTTTCTAGCAAGTTCAAGCCGACAACGCGACCAACACCATGAGGGGTCATAATCTCTTCACCAACATCAGGCATTTCTTCTTTAGCTTCTTCATAATAGTCGTTCTCATACTTCAAACAACACATCAAACGGCCGCAAAGCCCTGAAATTTTAGCAGGATTCAAAGATAGGTTCTGATCTTTTGCCATCTTAATCGACACTGGTTCAAAATCTCCAAGGAACGTTGAACAGCAAAGCATCCGGCCACACGGACCTATTCCGCCAAGCATCTTCGCCTCGTCCCTAACACCGATCTGCCTGAGTTCGATTCTAGTACGGAAGATAGAAGCCAGGTCTTTAACCAACTCCCGGAAATCGATTCTTCCGTCTGCTGTGAAATAAAAGATAATCTTGTTACGATCAAACGTATATTCAACATCGACAAGCTTCATATCCAGCTTATGCTCGATGATTTTTTCCTCACAACTTTGAAACGCTTCCTTAGCGGCTGCTTTATTTTCTTCTACAGACAATATGTCCTTCTGTGTCGCGAGCCGAACGACTTTTTTTAAAGGAAGAACAACATCATTCTCCCCGACTAGTTTCTTATCGATAACTACCTTGCCATATTCTATTCCACGCGCTGTTTCCACAATGACAAACGCGTCTTTTTTCACTTCAAGGTCGCCGGGGTCGAAATAATATACTTTACCCGCTTTTTTAAAGCGGATTCCCACTACCTCATACAAGGTTTTATCCCTCCCGTAATCGTAAAACCAACTGCTCCATCACCATCAAGGGGCTGACGTTGCTCCTGAGTCTAGCTTGAGCAGTCAGTATCGCTTGCAGGGCTTCACCCGTCTTTTTGTGCGAAGTGTGAAGAGCCTGCTGCTCTAATGCTTGAAGCTGATCGAAAAACACAACGTTTTCCGAGTTTGATAAATGTATAGATAAAAGATCTCGATACCAGATCAAAAGTAGGTTTAAAGCTAAACGTAGCTGATCTTTTTCTTTAAAAAAACTTAAATACTGATCTTGCAGTACAACAAGACAGTAATCAGGCCGGAGCCTCAAGTCCTCCGTTAATTGTATCACTTTGGCTCTTGCTTGTGCAAACCACTCTTCCCTACAAATTTCGAGTGCTTCCGCATAATCCGAAGTCAGAGAGGACGCTAACATGGCTACCGGTTTTGGAATATCGTCTTGTAGTAATTTTTCTAAAATCCCTTGTGGGGGAAGGGGTGAAAAGGTTAATGTCTGTGCTCGCGAACGGATCGTATCAAGCAGACGATGGACCTGTTCTGTTAAAAGAAGTGCGATCGTATCGTTTCCTGGCTCTTCTAAAAACTTTAAGAGGCTGTTCGCCGCCTGAACGGTCATCTTATCAGCATGCTCAATAATGTAAACCTTTTTCGAAGACTCCATCCCACTGTATGCAAACTCTTTTTGAAGTCCTCTTATCTGGTCGATCTTAATGTTTTGGCCATCTGGTGCGATGATATGCACATCAGGGTGGTTGCCAGATGTGATCCTCTTGCAGTTCGGACAGCTTTCACAAGGGTTTCCATCCTCACTATTTCTGCAAAGAAACGTTTTAGCAAGAACCGTTGCAGTCGCCATCTTTCCTGTCCCATGAGCCCCTTCAAAAATATATGCATGAGCAAGGCGCTGTTTTCGTATACTGTTTTTTAATAATTTCACAACTCGAGGCTGTGTTTTGCTGCACTCTTCCCAGCTCACCATATCGTACTCACCTACTACGTATATAAATTAACTAGCAAACCTTTTATTTCTCCGATTCGATCAAGCAGAGTGATCGAATCCTTCTCTTGACTGAGAACGGCTTCTGTTAGCTGAATCAAATGTTCATCTACTTCTTTTACAAGTTTAAGGGTGCGTGATCTTCCTTGTTCGTTCCAGCTTTTGTTCTGCTTAAGCTGCATACCGAAATCAACGGCTTCTTTTACGAAGCGTTGAACCAAGTTTTTATATAGCTGCAGATCTCGTACCGTTTGTGATTGAAGCAGTCTCTTGCCTTGATTTTCTATATCACCTAACAGTCTTGTTAACTGTTCAGAATGTAATTTCTCACTTTGTTTGGATACCGCTTCACCAAATGAAAGAGACGGCTTTTTCCCAATCTTTCCATCGATTTGTTTCGTATCCAGAATGGGTCTTATATCTTGGCCAATTTTCATAATAACCCCTCAATATATTTAAAATTGCTGAAAGCTTTCAACGGGTAGAACAAATACAGTCGCCCCACCTACTTCAACTTCGACCGGGTATGGAACATACGCATCTGCATTGCCTCCCATCGGTGAAACAGGTGCCACCATCTGATTGCGGCTCTTGCAGTTTTCCCGGATAATCTCCATAACATCATCGATTTGAGCATCTTCCACACCAATCATAAACGTTGTGTTCCCTGCTTTCAAAAATCCTCCTGTAGTTGCGAGTTTTGTAGCACGGTAGTTTTTATCAACAAGCGCATCTTGCAGTCGGTTGCTGTCTTTATCTTGAACAACGGCTATAATCATTTTCATGGCGAATGCCCCTCTCTACTTTTTCTTATGATTCGATAAAAGTTGATCTAAATCCTTTACGATCTCTTCAAACACTGCATCAGGGCTCTGTTCACCATTAATTCGAACGATTCGATCAGCTTGTCTTGAAAAGATTTCAGCAAATCCTTCTCTCACTCGCTCATGATAAGAAAGGTCTTTTTGCTCGATTCTGTCTAAATTCTCTGTTCCATAGCGAGCTTTCATTCGCTCTTTTCCAACTTGCGGTGATACATCTACAAAATAACTGCGGTGGGGAACAAGTCCACTCGTTGCTATGTTATTAACTTGAAGCACTCGTTCTTCTCCAACTCCAAGTCCAAATCCTTGGTAAGCGAGCGATGCGTCCACAAATCGATCACACAGTACGACTTTTCCTTCCTCTAATGCAGGAATGATTTTTTCATGTACATGCTGTGCACGCGAAGCCGCATAAAGCAGAACCTCTGTTAGATCATGCATTTCTTTATGCTCTGGATCTAAGACAAGTACTCGTATTTTATCGCTGATACTTGTACCGCCTGGTTCACGCGTTTGGATAAAATCCACCTGATGCTTTCGTAAATACTCAGCAACCTTCTCGATCTGTGTTGTTTTTCCTGACCCGTCCGGTCCTTCTAAAGTTATAAATAAACCTTTCACAATTACTGCCCCTTACCTATGATCAAAAACATATATCATGTGGTCCTCGGTAATTCCTTGGAACCGAGCACCCTTCTTTTTTAATGAAGAATACGCTTCTATATGTTTCGAAGTAATTTGTTCTCCTTTTGCAACAAGTGGAATTCCTGGGGGATAGGGAATAACAGCTTCTGCTGCAACCTTTCCTTCTGAATCCTTTATCGACTGAGGTCTTGCTTGTAACCCTCTCATTTCTCTATAAGAAAGTGATAATCTGCTTACTGACGACAGCCCTCTTAGAGATTGATACGTTCGTTGTCTCGTATCATAAAGAGCGAGCTGATCTGATATCTTTTTAATTACCTTTTGCAAGTCCTTCGTATCATTTAGCGGACCTAGCGGCATTACAAATAAGACATTTCTGTCATCTGCCAACTCTGTATACAATCCTTCTTTTTCAAATAATTCCTGAAGCTCATATCCTGATATTTCCCTATCTGACTGAACGGTAATCTTTAATGGATCAAGCTGATAGCGACCTGGAGCTTTCATAACCTTAAGATGAGGAAGAGACTCGATATACATTCTTAGTTCTTCAGATTGAGACAAAATACGTTTGATTTCAACGCTGCTCAAATTTTCAAGGTATAGTCGGCTAAGATCGAGTGAAGCCATGATCAGATAGGATGGAGAGCTAGACTGCACCAACTGCAGTGCATGTTTTAATCGGTGAATATCCACTCGTTCGCTGTTTACATGTAAATAAGCGCCCATTGTCAGTGCAGGGAGAGTCTTATGCGCAGATTGCACAACCATATCTGCCCCTTTATGTATCGAGCTGATCGGCATATCTTTTAATCCGAAATGTGCTCCATGAGCTTCATCGACTAATACAACACCACCCAAACTATGTATAAAATCAGCAATTTCTTGAATGTCTTGCTGCATTCCATAATAAGTAGGGTTAGTTAGAATGATACCTTTCACATGTGGATGATTCTCAACCGCTTGTTTGACCGTTTGAAGATCCACACCTAATGGATATCCTCCCTCTTCATCCATTTCGGTATGAAGAAAAACTGGAGTAACACCAGCCAGCTCTAATCCATTCAGCACAGACTTATGACAGTTCCGTTGTACAAGTACGATATCATCATCATTAAATGAAGAAAGGATCATCGCATGATTGCCACAAGTGCTTCCATTTACTAAAAAAAAGCTTTGCTTCACTTTGTAGTAGGAAGCTAACAGAGCTTGTGCCTCTAAGATCACACCTTCAGGGTGATGCAGGTCATCAAGTCCTGAAAGCTCAGTAACATCAAACGGTAAAACAGATTGAAAGTGGGCTCTAGCTTTCTCTTCAAAAATGTGTCCGTTCTTATGTCCTGGTACGTGAAAAGACCATTTATTTGTACGATTATGATTAATTAATGCTTCGTAAAGCGGTGCATATTTCATCACATAATTCCTTTATTTTTCAAACATTTTTTGCTTTGATTGCTATCTTTATTCTATCACAGTTTCCCTTCCTACGAATTTACAGCAACAAAAAAACAGGCTGATGAACAGCCTGTTTTCTTATGAAGACGCATTTACTAACTTTAATTTTCTTAGTTGTGATAAGTAATGTTTATAATATTCGTCATTGGTTTTCGCGGTCAGAATTTTATGCTCACATTCTTGGCAAATAAACTGATGAAGAATGTGTAATCCTCGATCTTTCTTCTCTTCACATACCATACAAATTTCCCCGTACTGTCGTGTCGCTTTCATTCTTCCACCTCCATAATTGCCATTGTAGCCAGAATTATTTATTCATATACGTCTATTCAGATTATTTTGGATACTCTATAAAATGTATGAGACTCTGGGCTTTGTTGTGTCTGTCTTCATTCAATTCATGAAAATAAACCAAGTTCGCGCCTTCATGGTCCATTAATCCCCCCTGTGACGCGGTTTAAAACTATTTGATGTGCTGGATAGGCAAATAATTTGCTTTTCGGGAGGTTTTGAGGGTTTGGCGGGTTTTGGGCAGATTATAGCGAGTGGTAACGGGTAGCCGTCCTAACTGGTGGTAAGTTTGTTTGTTGAAAATCGGATAATAAGGTTTATCTACGGAATTATGACGGAGTTTTACGGATATATTCAGAATTACCTCGTATAAAAAGCAGTTTACCTCGTAATTGTGTGCGGTGGAGTTGATAGGAAGAGCTGATTAGGGGTTTTGTGTGTGGCATCTGAGGTGTTTATGTTGGTTTTTGACTTGGGTGATGGTTGTGAGGTCTGCTTGAGGGGATTTTAGGATGGAATTTGGAGCTTTTGCTGAAGAATATCGCGAGGTGGGAGATGGCTCTGGCCATCTTCTTCGTATTTTGAGGGTTGTGAGGGGGTTTGAAGCGTTAAAGAGTGCGTCCCGGGAATACCACTATGGGTATCTCCTGCTCTAATTAAGTCTAAATTAGAAAAATTAAGTCAAAATGAGAGCGAATTAAGTCGGAACGGACCTCTATTAAGTCTAAAAGCAAAAATATAGGTCGTTCGCTAAATCTCGACAACCGCTCTCAGCCTGATCCAAGCGCTATACCCCCAAGCCTTCCATCCCCAGCCCCCATAATCAGAAGTTTGGCACTCGCCAAACCACCTTTCTTCTTTTCTATCTTAAAAAAAACAC
>NZ_JACZDV010000007.1:0-59258 GCF_015903845.1 Fictibacillus sp. 26RED30 | reverse complement strand
GGCTTGTCTTTTTCCGAGACAGCTTTATTATCTTACCGAATGGAAGCTATAAAGTCAAGCACTTTTTTGAAATTCTTTTTTGATCATTTTTACGATCATATGGTGGGCCTAAATGGACTCGAACCATCGACCTCACGCTTATCAGGCGTGCGCTCTAACCAGCTGAGCTATAGGCCCGTAAAAAATAATGGAGCGGGTGATGAGAATCGAACTCACGACCAGAGCTTGGAAGGCTCTTGTTTTACCACTAAACTACACCCGCATAAGTATGGTCGGGAAGACAGGATTTGAACCTGCGACCCCCTGGTCCCAAACCAGGTGCTCTACCAAGCTGAGCCACTTCCCGTAAGTAAATATGGCGCGCCCTGAGAGATTCGAACTCCCGACCTTTTGATTCGTAGTCAAACACTCTATCCAGCTGAGCTAAGGGCGCATATTTAAAATGTATTCTATGTTATGAATTAAAGTTGGTGCGGTCGAGAGGACTCGAACCTCCACGGGGATACCCCCACTAGCCCCTCAAGCTAGCGCGTCTGCCATTCCGCCACGACCGCGCGGCTAGATGCCAGCGCATGAGCACTGCAACTTATTGAGAAAAAATTAATATGGTGCGGGTGAAGGGACTCGAACCCCCACGTCAAAGACACTAGATCCTAAGTCTAGCGCGTCTGCCAATTCCGCCACACCCGCATATTAATTTGAAAATGGTGAGCCATGAAGGATTCGAACCTTCGACCCTCTGATTAAAAGTCAGATGCTCTACCAACTGAGCTAATGGCTCTCACTCGAAGTGTTTTTAAACACTTATCTTAAAAAGAAAAAATGGCTGGGCTAGCTGGATTCGAACCAACGCATGTCGCAGTCAAAGTGCGATGCCTTACCGCTTGGCTATAGCCCAACACCTTAGAAATAATGGCGGACCCGACCGGGGTCGAACCGGCGATCTCCTGCGTGACAGGCAGGCATGTTAACCACTACACCACGAGTCCATCAATCTATAGGTATTACTTTTATGAAAGTATATGGTGACCCGTACGGGATTCGAACCCGTGTTACCGCCGTGAAAGGGCGGTGTCTTAACCGCTTGACCAACGGGCCACATGGCAGAGAAGAAGGGATTCGAACCCTCGCACCGCGTTAGCGATCTACACCCTTAGCAGGGGCGCCCCTTGAGCCACTTGGGTACTTCTCTGTATGGCTCCACAGGTAGGACTCGAACCTACGACCGATCGGTTAACAGCCGATAGCTCTACCACTGAGCTACTGTGGAATGTCTTTTAAGGACAATTAATATCATAATCGTTTTCGCCTCAGATGTCAACTAGTTTTAGAAGTTTTTTCTGAGCCGCTTTCGCTTTAGTATACCTGCTTTTAAATGCTATGTAATAGGTATGTCTAACAGCGACTTTATTAAATTACCACATACTTAATATCGAAGTCAACACCCTATTTTAAAGAAACCTGTTTTAATTTCCCCCTACACTTTCCACACACATATCTTTTCGTATCAATTTGCCTTTTCCTCTTATATGACTGCATACAGTTTGTGCACATATAAGCGTATTTATAACTCTCTGTTCTTCTTTTTTCCGGGATGGATTGGCAGAATCGAGAGCCACCTACTTTATTAAGCCAAAATTTGAAGTCATCATCACCGTGTTTATACCCTCTACCTTCAATGTGCATATGATAGTGCACCAGCTCATGCTTAATGACCCCAATCAATTCTTCCATACCGAATGCCTCATATAGATGAGGATTCATCTCTATATCATGGGACCGTAAAAGATAACGTCCTCCTGTGGTGCGCAGCCTTCTATTAAATCTCGCTTGGTGGCGAAATGTTTTTTTGAAGAACTGAATAGAGATTTCCTCAGTTAGCTTCTGCAATTCTTCATTCGTCATGGTCAAGCTCCTTACATTTCAAGTTCACATCAACAAGCTCCTATACATAGACTAATACACAAATAACGGATTGGGAAGAAGTTCAAGGAGGTTCTCTATATGCCAACATGGTTTAAAAGACAGCTCCGTCGTGCTTATTATCAAAAAGACCGTTACCAAATCCGCTTACTTAATCAATGCTGGTTCTTTTATAACAAAAAACACTCCTCCGGTGAAGAGTAATCCACTGGAGAAGTGCTTCATCTTGAGTTGTATCCTTTATTTAGGTGCGATCATCGTTAGAGCGATTCGCTGTTTCGCTACATCTACAGAATCTACCCATACCGTTACGACTTGCCCTACACTTACTACGTCCATCGGATTTTTCACAAACCGATCGGTAAGTTTAGAAATGTGAACAAGCCCGTCCTGTTTGACGCCTATATCTACAAATGCACCAAAATCTACAACGTTTCGAACGGTCCCTTGCAGCTCCATTCCTTGTGACAAGTCCTCCATCTTAAGAACATCTGTTTTTAGGACTGGCCCAGAGAAAGCATCACGAGGATCTCGACCAGGTTTCATGAGCCCTTCGATTATATCCTTTAATGTTGGGACGCCGATATCTAATTTTTCTGATGTCGCTTCAAGTGAAAGTGATTTTAACTTTTCCGCAAGAGCATCAGAGCCGATATCAGCTGGCTTGAATCCAAGTTCCTTCAATAAAGCTTTCGTTGCCGGGTAGCTCTCTGGGTGAATACCCGTCTGATCAAGTGGTTGATCTCCATCTACTACACGTAAAAACCCGATACATTGCTCATACGTTTTTGCACCAAGACGAGGAATTTTCTTTAGTTCTGTTCTGTTTTTGAACTTTCCTACCTCGTTTCGTTTGACGATAATATTTTGCGCAACGGTTTTGGACAACCCTGATACGTATTGTAGAAGAGATGATGACGCCGTATTTACATTAACACCAACTTGGTTAACCGCGGTTTCAACAACAAAGGAAATTTCTTCACCTAGTCTTTTTTGAGAAACATCATGCTGATACTGGCCAACTCCGATAGATTTCGGATCGATTTTTACGAGCTCGGCCAATGGGTCTTGAAGTCTTCGCGCAATGGATACCGCGCTTCTTTCTTCAACTTGAAGGTCAGGGAATTCCTCTCGAGCGACCGTGGATGCGGAATATACACTCGCTCCCGCTTCGTTAACGATCACATATGCTACCGATCTCTCTAAGTCCTTTAACGTCTCTGCGATAAACTGTTCTGTTTCGCGTGATGCCGTACCGTTTCCGATTGCAGCGATCTCGATATCATATTGATCGATTAGTTTCTTCACGATTGCTGCTGATTTTTCTACCTCTGATCGAGGCGGTGTCGGATAGATCGTCTGAATATGAAGCACTTTCCCGGTTTCATCTACTACACCTAGTTTGCAACCCGTTCTATACGCAGGGTCAACTCCTAAAACAACTTTTCCTTTTAGTGGTGCTTGTAATAGAAGACTTCTTACATTTTCAGAAAAAATATGAATCGCACGCTCTTCCGCTTGTTCGGTTAATGCCGCGCGAATTTCTCGTTCGATGGAAGGTGCAATCAATCGTTTATACGCATCTTCAATCGCTTCTATAATAAAAAGTGCAGCTGGTGAGCTCGAGCGTTTCACTACTTTTCTCTCCATCTTTGAAACGATCAGTTCGGAAGGAGCAGCGATACCTACTCTTAAAATATTTTCTTTCTCCCCACGATTAGCGGCCAAAACACGATGGGGAACAATCTTACGGATGGGTTCTTGATATTCGTAGTACATTTCGAACACTTTCTTCTCATCCAATTCCGTGTTCTTACCATCTGTTTTGATCTCGCCTTTTGAAAATGTGTCTTCCCGGATCCATTTTCGCATATCAGCATCGTCAGACAGCATTTCAGCGATGATATCTTTGGCACCTGTCAATGCATCTTCAGCAGAATGCACTTCTTTTTCTTCATTTATGTATGCCGCGGCTTCTGTTAGTGGGTCATCATTTCTTTGCTCTAACAGCCATAAAGCTAGCGGTTCGAGACCTTTTTCTTTCGCTACAGTCGCTTTCGTTCTTCTCTTTTGTTTATATGGACGATAGATATCTTCTAGATCTTGAAGCTTTTGGGCTTTTGCAATTGCTGCTGTTAATTCTTCAGTCAATTTTCCTTGTTCTTCTATTAAACGAAGGATTTCTTCTTTACGTGCAGCTAAGTTTTGCAGATATGTCCATCGGTCCATAATGTCTTTGATCTGTACTTCATCTAAACCACCCGTTAATTCTTTTCGATAACGCGCGATAAACGGGACCGTGTTTCCTTCTTCTAAAAGAGCAATAACCTGGTTGATTTGTTTTCCTTTTACGTTCAATTCTGTTTCCATTGTTTTCAACGCTTGTTCACTAATAGGTTGTCCCAATAAGAACACTCCTTTTTCAATCAATTAGTACTATTATAAACCAAGGAAGTGGTGGCGTAAAAATTACACTCAAGTGAGTAGTTGATTTACGTTTCAGATGCTCGCTTTCCACGGGGCGAACGGTGAGCCTCCTACCGCTACGCGCCATTAGGAGTCTCCACCTGTCTAGATACGGTGGCTAGCCCCTCTAGGTCAAAAGTTAAACGTTCAAGAAGGCAAAGTGCGCCTTCCTAGCCCATTTAACTTTTGCTGGTCGGGGCTGGACGAGCCACTTCCACTTTTCGAATTTACCGCTCGTCCCGTAGGAGTCTCGCATCTTCCAGTTCAATCAACCTGCATAGAAGGGTTAAAACCATGCAATACTCTAGTAAAAATCCATCCAAAACAAAAAACACCACCCTACAAACTAATGAAGGTGATGTTTACGAAATCAAATTTATTTGTCCGACGAGACAAGTTGCATCGTCATTAATGTCTTGAGGTAATCCACTAATATAGAGGATAGACTCTTTTGGTGATATCATTTTCGTTAACAACGAACGGCTTTGTGTATGAATATCCATACCATCGGAATAAAGCATCAGAGTTAACTCTTTCTCGAATTTAAAGTCTTGTACTTTAAACTTTTCAGGCTTTCCTGCAAGAAATCCGACTTTCGGTAAAGGGTGTATCGCCCTTTGTCTTTCAGCAGAGATCATAAAACGGATGTTACCAACTCCTGAATAAGTAGCTGTGTGATTATGATAATCGACTTTAACGATGGCAATCACTGCCCCACGAGTATGTCTTAGCCCTTCATTACAAAGATGCATTAACCCCTCGACAGTTTCATGATGATTTCGATCGATAATTTCAGTAGCGGCCCCAGAAGCTTCTTTAGCCATCTTGCCGCTTCCTAGACCATCTGCTACTGCACATATCAAATAATCTTCCGTTTCTTTCACATAAAAACTATCTCCGCAAAGATCATTTCCCTTTTTCGGTTTTTGATAAGAGGAAACAGATGCCTTGCTAAACTGATAGTGTTCGATCATCTAAGAGCCTCCGAAGGTGATACACGCAACGCTTCTTTTAGCTTTTCAAGTGCTCGTCGTTGAAGTCGTGACACATGCATTTGAGAGATATCTAAACGTTCTCCCGTTTCCTTTTGGCTTAAATTCTCGAAATACGTACATTGAAGAATTTCGCGTTCGCGTTCAGAAAGGACAGCAAAAGCTTTCTCCAAAAGCATCCTTTTATCAATCTGATCAAAACCAACATCATTGGAACCAACTAGATCGAGTAATGTAACCGTACTTCCTTCTTGATCAGCTTCAATAGAACTATCCACGGATAGAGCTTGATAACTTTTGCCCATCTCCATCGTCTCTAGAACTTCTTCTTCAGAAACTTCTAGATACTCTGCAATTTCAAAGATTTTCGGTGATCTCTGTAAACGCGTAGTTAGTTCTTCCACGGCTTTCTTGATTCTTGGTCCTAGTTCCTTAATTCGACGAGGTACGTGGACACTCCATGTTTTATCACGGATAAAACGTTTGATCTCCCCAACGATTGTTGGAACAGCAAATGATTCAAATGATCTTCCGAACGTTTTGTCGTACCTTCTAAAAGCGGCAAGCAATCCGATCATACCGACTTGTACTAAATCGTCATGGATACTTTTGCCTTTAGAAAACTTCCGAGCTAGTGAATGAACTAAGTCTTGATACTGCAACACAAGGTTAGTCTGAATCTCTTCATTCTTCGGGTCTTGCTGCAGTTCATCAATCCAAGCATAGACTTGTTCTTTACTGTGAAGGCGCTGGTGAGATTCTGTCGACATGTTCCTCCACCTCATCTCTGTGAAGATACTTCGTCATCATTACAACGACACCGGCTTCACTGCTTATTTCTACCTTGTCCATTAATGTGTCTATCAGAAAGAGGCCTAAACCTCCCTCATGCAGTTGATCAACTGATTTACCATCTACAGGGCCAAGATTTTTTGAGATAGATTCGACGTCAAAGCTTTTTCCTTGGTCGACAACCGTAATTTCCATGCGGTCATCATATATATTACAGCCAATACGAACTTGGCCTTTGTCTTCATCAGTATCAGTATAGGCATGATTTACAACGTTAGTCACAGCTTCTGATACTGCAATCTTGATATCTTCAATTTCGTCAAACGCAAAACCCATGCGGTTTGCCAAGCCTGAAATCGTTAGCCTGACGACGCCCACATAATCCGGTTTTGCAGGGACCTTCATTTCTATATAGTCGGACGCTGTTCTCATAGCGCCTCCCCCTTTACTCCACTTTCAATATCCATTACTTCTGTTAATCCAGTAATTTCAAAAATGCGCTTAACGCGTTCTGTCATGCCTCTTAATTTTAAAGAGCTGCTATTTGCTTTGGAAGATTTTAATGCTCCCACGAAAATACCTAGCCCTGTGCTGTCCATATATTCAATACCAGAAAGATCTACAATTACGATGTTTCCTTTTGTCTCTGTTAACGGAAGCATCACTTCTTTTAACTTAGGAGCCGTATAAGCATCGACTTCTCCTGTTAGCTTTAATTCGTATGTTTCATTTATTTGATCTTGATTTATTTGCAAATTCATTTTATTTCCCCCCAAGCTTTGTATGGAACCATATAAGGTACCTTTACCCTAATCAAATACTGATTAAACCAGTCGTTTTAAAATAATTAAAGTAAAATCATCTCTGAGCTCAAAGCCTTGAAGGCGATCAAGCTCCTGAAATACATTCTCAACAATCTTTTGAGAGGGCAGATCCATATATTTACGAATAAGAGAAACAACTTCTTCTCTTTCGATGAATCCTTTGCTCGTTCTGCACTCAGTCACTCCGTCTGACAGAAGGATCACCATGTCTCCCACTTCTATCATCTTTTCGTAAGGATGGTAGGTGGTTGTTCTGGATACACCGAGTACAAGACCTTTTGCGATCAAGTCCTGAAACTCATCTTCCTTAGCGTGATAGAAAAAGCCTGGTTCATGACCAGCACCCGCATAGTAAAACTTATGACTCTCTGGTTCATATACCCCATGAAACATGGTGATGAACATGTTGCTATGAACGTTTTGTTCCACAACACGATTTAAGTTTTCTAAAAGCAGATGAGGCTTCATCTGTTCTTCAGGCAAACTATCCATCGCGTATTTAATCATAGACATACACAGTGCAGCGGGTATGCCTTTACCGATGATGTCTGCTACCGCGACACTTAAACTGTTGCCGCTCTTAACAAAATTATAATAATCACCGTTCATTTTTTTCGCCGGAACACTGACAACCCCTATGTCCAACTGGTCAAACCCTGGGACATCACTGAGCAGTAACGTTTGCTGCATACTTGCGGCAACTTCAATCTCTGATTCAAGCTGTTGCTGCTTATCACGTAAGCTTTGATGCTCGCGATAAGCAAATCCGTAGCCGATCATCGCTTCGAGCAGAAAGTCAAAAGAATCTCTCATTTCTTCAGACATATCCGGAAACAGCTGATCCATCACTTGAATGTGTAAACTGACAAGATCTTCTGGTGATATCTGCTGTTCTAATAACTTCCTGCTGAATTGTTGCCCTTTATAGAGGGTCGTCTCTGTTTTAGCTTTTAGATAGACCGATAATAAATCTTGGTAACGTTCCGTTAGTGCGTCTTTTGCAGTCAAGAGCTCTCCTCCTAACGAAGCCATTTAGTAGCTGATATCTCCGTTCCCACATCAACTGTGGATTCGATTGAGAATTCATCCATTAAACGCTTCACGCCTGGTAACCCAGCTCCTAATCCGCCAGAAGTGGTATATCCATCTTCCATAACTTTTCGGATCTCTCGAATTCCAGGACCATTATCTAAGGCTACGATTCGCAGTCCTTTTCTTCCTATTTGATCGATTGGTTCAATGCAAATCTTACCTCGTCCCGCATATAAGTAGATATTACGGGCGAGTTCAGATATCGCTGTTGTTATTCTTGCTTGATCAACGTTTCCGAAACCTAACTCTTTCGCCATGTTTCTTCCAAGTTGACGGGCACTTACGATGTCCCACTCGTTGCGTACTTCCACACAGGATTGGATGTCCATAGTCATCCCTCCAGTTCCAGACGCAATTTATCAAGCCCCTGTTCTAAGTCAAGTGCTGTCGAAACTTCCCTCATTGAAATTCCAAGGTCAATTAAAGTAATAGCAACTGCCGGTTGTATTCCTGTTAATACAACTTGAGCTCCCATTAATTTTGACATCCTCACTACATCTCCAAGAACCTTAGCTATAAAGGAGTCGATCATGTCTACTGACGTTAGGTCAATAACAACTCCTTTCGCACCTGTATCGTGAATTTTATTTAGTAAGTCTTCTTGAAATTGAAGAGCTGTCTGATCATCCATCTCTACTTGAATGGTGATCAATAAATATTCGTGCAATTTTAAAATAGGAATTCTCATTTTTTTACTCTCACTCCCTATTTATTGCTAATTAACTGCTGATTTGTGATTTCCAGAGCGTTTTCCATACCCTTTTGAAGCGTACTTTTCGTCGGGAACAGACTTAGATCAATTCCTAAGCTTACAATCGTTTGTGCAATTTCAGGACGTATTCCTACTAGGATACACGTAGAACCTAATAAACGCACAGCATCTGCTGCTTGAATAATATGATGAGCAACCATCGTATCAACGACCGGTACTCCCGTAATATCGATCAACACCACTTCCGAGCGATACTTGATCACTCCGTTTAAAAGGTTTTCCATGATCAGCTTTGCACGCTCTGTATCAATCGATCCGATAAGAGGCATAACACTGATATTTTTGAACACTGGGATTAATGGAGCAGAAAGCTCTAATAATGCCGTTTTTTGAACGGATACGGTTCTCTCCCAAATCTGAGAGGAGTTTTCAACAACGCGATTTAGAATCGGATCTAACCAGCGATCGATCTCACGGTATACAGCCGACACCTTCTCTTTGTCGTTTTCCGTTTCAACTAAAAGATTTAAAACGACACGGCGTGCCGCTTGAAGTCCTTGTGTTAAATAACTTAATGGTAAACCTGTATGAAGAACTTGATCAAAAAAATCATCAAGTGTTCCGTCTTTAGAAATATCGTGAAAATTAATGTGCTTAATCAACATAGCAAAAAACTGTTGGTCCGTTTCTTCACTAAATTTTAAAGTTGTTCCAACCAGTTCTTTTTCTTTAAAAAGCTTAACTTCTTTAAGCCAATTATTTTTTAGGGTTTCTTGATTTTCATTGATCATCTGTACAATCAAGTTGTCCAATTTTTCTTGCACCCCCACTACATGTAGTCTCAATTCTATTATTTCACTTCTGAATATATTGTGCAATGTTTACTCTTTTACTAGCTTTGGATATATAACCCAAGATTCAAAAAGCTAAACATGTATTTTTTTACAAAAATATTTAAATAGTATTCGTATACTTGTTCCCATTAAAAGGGGTTCATTCCTTGCTGGGTCAGAGAATGAGTAATATGAACCTTAAAACTTAACTTTCATCTTCTTTCATTAAAATACCTGATAACGCTCTAAACACCTTATGAACTATTTGTGCATAATAGGAAAATTGTACCTAGTGTTCCAACTATCCTTTTAACTTCAGTAAAAAAATAAAAAACCGCCAGACATCCCCGTCAGACAGTTTCCTAAATGATGTTATAAAATTAAAAATCAACCAGACCAGTACTGATCTGCAATGCGTCGTCTACCCTGCGCATCATGTCTTCATCCAGTTGTGTTATTTTATCTGTTAATCTTTGCTTGTCAATCGTCCTGATCTGTTCAAGCAAAATAACTGAATCCCGTTCAAAGCCGTATTTTTTTGAATCTATTTCAACGTGTGTTGGAAGTTTAGCTTTCTGAATTTGAGCTGTGATTGCTGCAACGATAACAGTAGGGCTAAAACGGTTCCCGATATCATTCTGTATAATCAGTACAGGACGAATTCCGCCTTGTTCTGATCCAACTACCGGTGAAAGATCTGCAAAGTAAACGTCTCCGCGTTTGACTATCAAGGACTACACCCCGCTAACTAAGCGGTCCAAGGTATGATCGGCTTCCTCCTCTAACATAAATGCTTCTGAAGCAATCGTTAGATTGATCTTAGCCATTTCCATGTAACCTTGTTTCATCTCATCACGAAACTGACGCTTATTCTTCCGCTCACGAAGAAACATCTCAGTAGCTTGATGGATAAATTCGCTGCGGTCCAAATTTTCTTTTTTTATGACGCGATCTACCTCACTTAGTAATTTCTGAGGAAGACTAATCACTATTCGTTTTGTGTTCAATTCGGACACAACATACACCTCCAGCGCAAAGCTATACTACGATCAAATTCCTTTTAACCACATTTAATCTTATCACTTCAATAATCCATTTGCAAAGCGATTTCAAAGTATTTATTCTACAAAATTTTTAATAGTCCTTCTAATATTCTGCTAAAAATTTAGAATTACATTCATATTTTCTAAAATTCGACCCTTTTTCGTATAAACTCTCGGCACTCGAGCGGAAATGAGGCACGGAATTTCATAATTTATCGTATTTGCGATACGCGCGATCTCATCCATTTCTATTCTCTCTGACTGCTGATTTCCTATTAAAGTAGCAACTTCACCAACATCTAGTCTCTTTGGCAGCCTAACCATACATTGATCCATACAGATTCTGCCGATGATCGGCATTCGTTCCCCTTTAATGAGTACCGAAGCTCCTGGGGAAAATCTTCTTTGCCAGCCGTCCGCATAGCCGATTGGAAGTGTACCTACCCACTCCTCTTTTGTTGCTGTATAAGTAGCTCCATAGCTTACAGTATCCCCAGGCATCAGTTTTTTAACATGAATGAGCTGAGAGTGCAGACTGAACGCCTCTTCTAGCGGAAAAGGCAAGTCTTGTTTTAATTCGTTAGATGGTGCCAATCCGTACATACTAATTCCGAGTCGAACCAGATTGAAAGGCCCTTCTACTTTTCTAAGAGCCGCAGCGCTATTGGCACTGTGAAAGAGAGCTGGATTCAATCCACATGTGTTAAGCAAGTCTATATATTTAATAAAGCTCTTTCTCTGTTTCTCAAAAAGTTCTGATTCCCATTCGTCTGCTGTTGCAAAATGGGTAAAGACACCTTCTGCTTCAAACGTAGATGATTGTTTGATGAAGTTCGCTACTTCTCGCAACTCACTTTCTTCTCTAAACCCTACTCGCCCCATACCGGTGTCGATCTTCAGATGAACTTTCACACGGTGATTTGTGTCTTTAACATGTGGTTCCGCATCAATCAGCCATTCTTTTTGAAAGACGGTAAGGCTTAATTCATTTTCTGCCGCAAGATTAGCATATTCGGGTCTTACCCGGTTCATAACTAAAATCGGTGCTGAGATTCCTTGTTTACGTAAAGCTAATCCTTCATCGAGCATCGCTACAGCAAGCCACTCTGCTCCTGACTTCAAAGCTTCTTCTGCAATTTGAAAAGCGCCATGGCCATAACCATTTGCTTTTACTACAGCCATAATTTTTTGATCAGGGAGATGTTTCTTAAATGATTCTACATTTTGACTGATCTTGTCTAAGTCAATTTCCGCCCACGTGTCTCGATAATAATGATGTTTATCCATGATGTTTGCCTCCCTGTTTAGATTGCTGCCTTCTATTTTACCCTCTTAGTGTGATTTATGTAAGCATCCTAACGCTTCAATCCACAAATATGTATGTACAATCAAAAAGTTTTGAGAGTTTATCAACGAGTTTTTGTTCTCAGTCCAAAAGTTTTGCCACTTTATCCACGAATCTACAATCCTCGACAAAGTAAACACTCGCCGCTACCTCTAATACCTTACAATCAAATAAAAACAGGCTAGCATCATCGCCAGCCTGTTTTCTATTAGTATATATAATGTAGTAATTATTTAATCGCCTCTCCGCTCACTGAGCGGGCAATCGCCATCAACTCTTCTTCACCGAGGTTATTAGAGACAAGCAAGTAATCCACACCGTTAAAATTCCATGTAATCGATTGATCTGTCATCGCGCCAACAGTAAAACCTAGATCAACGGGTTCACCACTAGACATCGTGAGACGTGAAGCTGTTTCAACAGCTGTGTTTTTCTGCTGCATTAATGTAAAAGATTTATCTTCATCAGCATAGTTTAATACCACTTTGGAATCATCTTCGCCTTCTGCGACTTCTCTTTCATTTACGATGTTCATGTTAGCTGTATAAGTCGGATACAGCACCTCGAACTCTTCTCCAGCACCAGAGAATGTAGGTACTTCAAATTGAGCACTACTCATGTTTGATTCCATATCAAAAGCGTTCTTATCAAATTTTGCGTTAAACTTAACTTTTGAGAAATCCAGTCTTACAAGCTCTTTTTGGTCTTGATCCATAATTCGCACTTGTTGTGGATCAAGATCTTTATTTAGTGTAATCTCCTGCTGATATAGATTTTTGTTTTGGTAATTAGTTTTTGTATGGAAAACATAGCTTTTCTCTTTTGATTTAAATCCTCTGTCCGTATCGTTCAAGATGTCCGAAATGAGTGATTGGAACAAATATACTTGGCTGTTGTTTTCTGGCCAGTCACTCTGGAATCGGAAACTTTTATTAAGAGCTGGCGTAAGAACGAAAACTCCATCTTTGTTACGCAGTATCATCTGACTTTGATCTTTTTCAGCATTTTTTAAGCTGACTCGATAAAAATCGGGCTTCTTATGCCAAATTTCTAAATCGTAAGTCAGTGGTTTCTCTCCTGTGCTCAATGTCATCTTGGCTTCAGCTTTGTAGCCTGTCATGGATTCCATTCTTTCTTCTAAGGAATCTAAAACATCGTTCTGGCTTTGTGCACCACATGCCGACAGAACCAATACGATCATGAACGCCGTCAACATCATTGACAGTGTTTTCTTCATTTTTTGCCATCCCCTTTGTCCCAAAGTAATTTCGACATTGAAGGGGGACCAACTCTCTGCAACTTGCAAAGGACTACCCCTTCTACCGCATTACAATATATGAGACAACCCTGGACAATATGCAGACTAGCTTGACGAGCTTTCTAAAACCACTTGTGCAATCGCGTATTCTTTCGTATGAGAGATAGAGAGATGGCATAAATATGGGTAAGGGGATGTAAGAAATGGCTTACCTTTTTCATCTGATTTAATTTCCATGTCCTGCCACGAAAGTTCAGCGCCGATTCCAACACCGAGCGCTTTAGCCATTGCTTCTTTTGCTGCAAATCGTCCCGCAAGATATTCAAATCTTCTGTTCCCATTTAAAGACTGAAACCTTTTTTGTTCGAACGGCGTTAACACACGCTCCGGAAAACGAGGTTGATGGGAAACCACCTGTTTGATTCGTTTTAGTTCGATAATATCGATGCCTGTTCCTACAATCATTAAATAAAAGCTCCTTTACAGCTATATCTTTCGCCCTATCTACCATCACATGGTAAACTTAAGGAAGATGAATAAATATGTTTAAATTCGGGCTGTTTTTAAAAAGTTTGTTTTTCTTGCATGAAGATGATTTCGTTTCATGTGCTTCGCGTTCTTCCTGCGGGGCAGGCTTTAACTCCACTCAACGAAAAAACAGCCTACACTTTATATAAAAAGGGTGATACTATTTCCATGTTTATAAGAGATGAAAGCTTTCAGACCTTTATCAGGCGCTATCCAATTGTTACTTTTTTAGTTGCTGCACATATAATCGTGTTTCTTCTTATTAATTTTACCCCTTTTTCTACCTCTTTGTATCATTTTATGGTGGGATCAAACTATTACATCACCGCTGGAGAGTATTGGCGTTTATTTACCCCTATTGTAACGCACGAAGCTGCAGGTCATCTGATCTTCAACTCGTTCTCACTTGTTTTGTTCGGTCCTGCACTTGAAGGAATCCTTGGAAAAGCACGATTTATTATCGGGTATGTAGGTGCTGGATTAATTGCAAATATTGCTACTTTACTGCTGCTCCCACTTTCTTACGCTCATATCGGTGCATCTGGAGCTATTTTCGGTTTGTTCGGTATTTACGTATACATGCTATATAACCACCGTCAATATATTGATCAAGCCAACACACAAATTCTTCTCGTTGTATTGGGAATTAGCTTAGTCACCACGTTTATGAATGCACGGATCAACGTGATGGGTCACCTGTTCGGTTTAATCGGTGGGGCTGCTCTTGCTCCAATCATTTTTGCTTCCCTTCATCGCAAGAAAAAACGATGGTAACACAAAAAGCACCTCATCACGTTTGAGGTGCTTTTCCTATTTGAAGATGCTCGATCAAGACATCTTTTAATGAAGTTTCAAAATAGACAGGCCAATCCACATCCAAAGCGTTCAACTGCCTAGCATGTTTAGGCTTTACTCCAATGATTTTTACTGGTTTCCCATTCATGTATTGAAGCATGCGGAAAAGCTCGCTTAATTTTTGCACGCCACCCTCATCAATTTCTCCTGTTGCCGATAGATCGAAGAAAATCTCTTCAAATTGACCTTCGTACGCGGCTTTCAAAGCATTACCTGTTACGGTGATCATCTTGCTCTCATTCACATCACCAAACAAGGGAACAAACGCCATCTTTTCTGAGATCGGAATGAACGGTCCAGACAATTCATCAAGACGTTTCATTGCATCTTCTAACGCTTCTTTCTTTTCGAATAACTCAAAATCTGTAGAAGATAACCTGAGTCTAAGTTCTAAAAGTTTTTCTTCAAGCCCTTGGACGTGTTTCCCGATTGGAATAAAAACAATGTGCGCGAATTCGCCTTCCCAACAAATAGAGATGTCGCACAGCAAGAACGGTTGATTTCTCGCTTTTATGTTTGCTTCAAATGTCTTTTCGCCTTCAAACGGCATCATAAACTTCATTAGCTTGTTATGACTTTCTTCATCAAAACAATCCCGAATTGTTTCAGCCTGCAAGTCCAACATTTCAATGGCTTTTGAGGATCGATCGTGAATAACTCCATGCTTATCTATCTTTACGTACGGTACAGGTAAGACACTGCTCATTTGTAGGCATTGATCCTCTCTTGGGTATATTCATCCAGCCATTTTTCTGCCTGTTTAAGGTTCTTTATAATGATTCCCTGATTATTTACATATGGTTCTAAATCGTATTTTTCTGTTAGTCGTCCGCCTACTAAGATATCAGGTTTATTCGGCAGCGCGGCTAACGACCGAACATAATTCTTTAACACAGGAAGGTTGTATACGATGGAAACGGATAAGCCGATAACTTCTGGCTTCCATTGCAGTGCAGATTTCAAAGCATATTCCAGCGGCAAGCTTGCTCCATAGTATTTCGTTTCCCAGCCTTTTTCTTCAAAAATACTGTTGATCATTTTAATTCCAAGATAATGCTGTTCACCTTGCAAGCACAAAAACATGGCTTTCTTTTTACCTGGTGTTTCATCTGCTGATACTTGAAATAATCTGGAAAGTACAAAATCACAGACTCCCGTCGCTAAATGTTCATCAGCGACTGAAATCTCATTGTTTTCCCAGAGGTCTCCAATCATATACATTGCAGGAGTAAATAGGTCTCGAAACAAAACCATTCGATTTTGGTCAGGCTGCTGTTTAATAAAACGTAATGCCTCAACATGATTACCTTCTAAAAACAGACGAGCCAGTTTTTCAGCTTCTGAAATAGCCATGGATGGGACCTCTCCTTTAATTTAGTGTGATTCAACTTTACTACGCAAAATATCGTTTGCTTGTTTCAAATATCCGATATAAATACCGACACGGGTATTTTCTATTCTTTGCTTTTCCTTCTCTTCTAAAAGAACCTCTATAATTAAATCAAAATTGTCCATTAAAAGCTGTGTGCTCATTCCAAACTTTTGCAGAATACCATCTAGCCAAATGGCATAATCCGTAAAGAATGAACTATTATCAAGTTCGTATGCCGTTTCTAAGTGCTTAAAGTGATGGTGATTATCTTCGATGCACTTCACTCTCCCCTTGTCACCATATCTTTCGACAAGAGAAGGATCTTTTTGGTAAATTTTTTCTGTTATTCTTTCTACCATATCATTTATGTTAAATTCCGTCATTTGGCAACCACCTTATATTGCTTAACAGTGGGAATGACAGCTGCTAATTCTTGATCGGGATACTTCTTTTCTAAATCATGAATCTTCTTAAACTCCTCACTTCTTACCCATTTTAAGTAAGCTTCCTTTGACGTAAATATGAGTTGAACGGTCAGCTCACCTGCGCGCTTATCGTTCTGAAGCAACAAGAAGTCAACAAAGCCATCGGCGTTATCTACTGATCTAGAACGGTTCTTATATATATTTATTACTTCGTCTGCTTTTTCGTTTGGAACATCAAACGTAGAGAAAACGGTATACATGGAAACATCACCTCTTGGATGTATTTAAACGACACAAAATGTTTATCTCATAAAAGATTCAATAAAGACTATATTTTTCCTGCTAGCTATTTTAACTAGGAACACCTTTTAAATTTGAACCACTCATATTACAGGAAATATGCACAGAAGTCGAATTTAAGTAAAAATGCAACAGGAGAATTAGGCCCTAAAACAGTAATTTTTTTTCAAACTTTTGAACATAGAAAAAAGGATAGAACCCTCACGATCGTGAGTTGGTTCTATCCTTTGGTTTTTTACTTTAGTAAAGATCAAACATATTCACATCGTGATCGGTCTGTTTTAAATAAGTAAACAACTGACCACGATGATGATAGCTATGAGTGACAATTTCCACCAGCCATTTTGCCTGAGTAGCACCCTTCTCAGCATAAAAGGCCTTTGTTTCTTTCTTCAAAAAATCGTCTTCGGAAAGAGATAGGAAATATGACTTCGCCAGATGATAACCTTCTTCTAATACATGAGTTAATTCAGTAACATTTTCTGCAGATAACTTCTTTTCAAGCTGCCGAATGTCTTGCTCTGATTTTTCCTGTAAAATCGCTAAATCGATATGAGGAATCTGAACCAAATGATTAGCTAATTCTAAAAAAGAGCGCATGTTATCAACAGGGCGAAAATTGTAAACAGAAGGATCTGCTTTTTTTAATAATTGATTGGTCGTTCGAACCACAACATACAATTCTTCGAGTAATGTTTCTGTTAAGGAAGCCGTTGCATTCATATCTTCTTTCCTCCTGCTATGTATAATAACTACTCGTATTATCTTCTTCGTCTCAAGCGTCTTTTCCTCCGTTTAATCCAGAAGCTATCTCATTATGTGCGGAGTTGCTCATCAAAATATTCTCAGAGTGGTCTTCACAGATCAAAAGCATATCGTAATAAGCTCGCATAAAGACTTCCACGATAAATGGATCGTACATTTTTCCTGATTGATTCTCGATCTCTTTCTTTGCTTCCCAAGGCGTCATACCTTGACGATACGCACGGTTACTCGTCATCGCGTCAAAAGAATCAGCAACGGCTAAGATACGAGAATAGATCGGTATATCCTTCCCTTTTAAACGGTGTGGATAGCCTAGACCATCGTATCTTTCATGATGATGAAGAATTCCTGTTAAAACACGGTCCGAGTATCCGAAAGATTTTGCTAGCATCATCCCATCAACAGGATGCTTTTTCATAATTTCGTACTCTTCTTGTGTTAATTTTCCTTTCTTCAAAAGCACGGCATCTGGCGTTGAAATCTTTCCGATATCATGAATGAGAGCAGTCAACTCAAGCTCTTGCCATTCTACATTTTTAAATTGACCATGTTTGGCAAGAATCATGGCATAAAGCGCTACTCTCTTTGAATGACCTTGAGTATAAACATCTTTCGCTTCAACAGCTAACGAGAATGCTTTTACACCTTGCTGAATCGCTTCTTTTTCTGCAACGGACTGATAAACGATTCGTTGAGCCATGAACAGAAGTGAACAGAAAATTACATAGATCGAAATAAACGCCAGATAGTCTTTCAGTGGTTCGTTCGATAACAAGAGATATGAACTCAATCCACCTATACTTGAAACATAATATAGCCTCTTATCATTTAAAAGTAGCGCAGATACAGGCAAAAAGAAGTATGCGGCCTGCACGATCGGATATGTAACGAAAAAGTAGGAAATCGAAACGACATATATACTGCACAAAATAAAAGCCAATTTTGTGTATGGTTCTTGTATGCGGTTGACTCCCCAAGCAGGAAGAAACCCGATTAAAAATAAGAATAGAAATGGATAGAAATTATCGATTGGTTCTATAAAAAAATGATGGAGAGCCTGAATGAAGGCACTCCCCACAATAAATAGCTGTGCTAGCTTAATATTACGTATCATGAATGAAACTCCAATTGTCGAATTTTGTAATTTAATGTAATTATATACTATAAAAGCTCTTTATCCTATAGTTTGTTCGTATTTAAAACATGTTTGCTTCATCATGTCTATTTTTATGCAAGCAAAAAAACCGCCAAACGACGGTTTTATTTTACGTAACTGCGAGCAACTTGTCTCATTTTTTTATGTTTATGTTTTTGGCTTCTCATTCTTAATATAACTAGAAATGCGAGTAATAGCAGTAATCCGCTGTATAAGAAAATTCCGGTCTTTACAACAGATTGCATAAACGTTGAATCTACTTCCTCGACAGATTTGTTATCGATCGTCGCCGTAGCTTCTTTTTCCTTCTCTTTAAACAAGGTATGCGTGAGTAGAACATTTCCATTAGAATCTTTTAGTTGAAGCTCTCCATCTGAACTCACATCCTGAACCGGTTCTTCTCCTTTTCGCAAGGTAACGGACAGGTCCTCTTTTAACGGATACGTTTCTCCGTTTAACGCTTCAATCTTTGTACCACTAGGCAGAGTTTGTCTTTCGAAGTTTGCAAATCCATAATCACCAAGCGCCATCGTATCCCAATAAGCCGCCCGACTTGTAGGAGCTTTTAGTGTAACGATGATAACGTCTAGGTTATCGCGTGAAACAGCTGTAACTAAAGTGTGCTTGGATTCATCAACATAGCCGTTCTTAACACCAATCGTACCCGGATAATCCCATAAAAGCTGATGGTGATTCCTTAACGTGGTTTCCCAGCCTTCTCCGACCCAAGGCAATTCTTTTGTAGATACGATCTCTCGGAATTCTTCATTCTTCATTGCGTATTGCGTAATCTTCGCCATATCTTCGGCTGTTGTATAATGTTCCTCATCAAAAAGTCCGTTTGGATTAACAAAATGAGTGTTTTCTGCTCCCACTTTTTTCGCAAACGTGTTCATTTGGTCAGCGAATGAATCGACATCCCCTGCCAAGTATTCTGCAATCGCAACAGCTGCATCATTACCCGAGTTGATCAGAAGGCCTTGAACAAGCTTTCTCAAAGGTACTTGCTCGTCTTCCATCAAATAGACACGCGTCCCCTCAGCTCTCACAGCATCACTGCTCACGACAACAGAATCATCCAACTTGCCTGATTCTATAGCCAGAATCCCTGTAATGATTTTCGTAATACTTGCTGGATACATTTGTTCTGAGCTATTTTTTTGATATAAAATATCCCCTGTTTTCGCATCGATCATTACAGCGCTTTCGCTTTTAATTTCTGGTGTGTTCTCCCCCGTTGCTTGTACAAACTGCGTATTCACAAGCATAACCAGTGAAAAAACAAGAATTAGGCTAAGTTTTTTCATTTATTTCCGCTCCCGTTAGTCATTTAATCTTCATATCTCTTCGTTGTTTGTTTCGTTTCTTTTATGGTTGAAATCAAAATGAAATCTAGTAATATTCGCCATAAAAAAACAGGCGTTTTATCAATTGATACCGTTCGACAAAATCCGCCTGTTTCCTTTTATATATCGTTCATATTTTTAGTTTATTTAGTCAAAATGTTTTCTACTTTTCTTTCCTTTTAATAAATCTCCTGTCCAACCCTTCATTCTAAGCCAAATATAGATAGCTAATGTGGAGACAACGATTGAAATCATAGCGTAAAGGTAACCAAATTTCCAATCAAGCTCTGGCATATTCTTAAAGTTCATACCCCAGACTGCCCCTAGAACCATTCCGGGAGTGAAAATAACGGTAAAAACAGTTAATGTTTTCATTATTTCATTTCCTCGATGAGAAGAAAGAACTTCTTCAAGGTTTAACAAAGTATCGATGTCCTGTCTGTAATGAGAAAGAAGCGAAGTTGTTCGATCGATCCTAGTTTCAATTCGCTTATACGCTCGTGTTTCTGTAATATCATCGAGAAATGCTTCCTTAATGGCCATCTGCGTTTCATGAACCGGAAGTGTTAAGTCACTCCAGTTAATAAGCTCGATTCGTCGATCATAGATGCTGTTCAATAGGTTGGTATGATTGTTTCTTTGAACATCACGCTGCAGCTCCTTGAGCTTAATTTCCAGAGCGTCAATACCGTCCAAAAAGTGATTAATTAATTCACCCAGTAATATTAAAAAACCTTCCACAGGTGTCTTTTCTTCCAGAATCATATGATCACAAGAATCACGGTGATCCCCTTGGATACTTGAAAGGTCTAAGCCTACTGTTATTAAGGATTTGGGACGTATATAAAAATGAAAAACTTTAAAATCAGATTGATTCTCCGGATCTTGTTTATACGTAAGTGACCCACGAACAATTTGATCACCGTCACTGTCTCTTTCAATTCTTAGATAGTTGACTCTATCTTCTTTAATGTTACGCAGCCAATTTTTACAGCCTTTCGTATCTGCTATCAAGTCATGAATTGTTTCTTCATGACACACATGACGATGCCACTTCCAACTATAAACACTTGTTTCTTCCATAGAATGATCCATCCTTTATATAATGATCGCTTTTAGATAACGTTATATTCTTTTGCACCTTTTCTTCTTAACCAGTTTAGTGAGAATTGCATGATATCAGGATGATTCTGCACATCTTTATTCTTTGAATAAATCCAGATATAACCTTTCTTTTCGGTTACCTGTACCTTTAACAATGCAATGGCTAATATTTCATGTTCTTCTACTATCACAACGCTTGTATCATCACGATCCTCTAAATATTGAGAAAGTTTCTTCTGATATTCTGGAGCGTCACTACACCATTCCAACAAACGGTTAAGGTCTTCCTTTTCTGCGAATATCGGTTTCACTGTCATCCTCCTCCATTAGAGTTCCCTTATAAAAATGTGAACAAACACTATATTATTTCTTTAGTTGGTGCCAGATAGCTTTGTAAAAGTTCTCGGTCTTCTGGAAAGGATAAGGTAAGCGTCTCTAACTCTTTCAAGGATACCCAGCTTATATCGTGTATTAAACCATCCGGATCTTGAATGACCGAAGAACCACTCACTAGATCTGTTAAAAAATAGTGAACGTTAAAATGGATGTTTTGAGAGATTCCTTCTTTAATATGTAGCTTTCTAACAACTTTTACGACATAACCCGTTTCTTCCCACACTTCACGAATGCCGCATTCCTCGAGACTCTCGTTGCCTTCTCTACCTCCAGAAGGAACACTCCACGTCTTCTCCTCATCTGCTGCTCCTTGTAAAACCATCAATAACTTTCCATCGTTCACACAAATACAACTTGCACCTTCCCACTTCATAGCCATTCCCCCTTATACAGCTATTTTCTGGACATGAAAAAAAAGTCCTGCGCTTGAATGCCAGGACTTTTCTACAATTATATGACGTTAAATTACTAAACTATATGACTTTAGTTTGTTCAGCTACTTTTTGAGTGTTCACAATGCAACATTTGCAATGATCCCACGTGTATAGCGTCTTGCTGTTTTGTTCTAACAAAGACAGAGAATCATCCGTACATTCAACGATCTTCGAATGTGGAATATCATGCTCTTTTTGTTCACCTGTCTTCATATCGATGTATACGATTCGCTCGCTCTTTCCCGTTGCAAGATCCAATTCGTAGACTAAAAGTTGATCGTCTACTTGATAAAGAGCTCGGGGAGAGATGGATAGCTTATATTCTGTAACCACTTTATCTTTGTCATTCAACACCATGATCTTCTTTGGGTCCCCGTTTAGAACGGGAGCACCTGAAACGTATACAAGATCTTCATGACATAAAATATCAGTAGGAGCCATGTTACTTCCTAGATTTATACGCTTTTTCTTCCCGTTACGGATGATGTAGAGAACCGCTTGATCTTCTTCAACAATATAGGAAGAAATGTAGAGAACATCTTGGTTCATCTCTACTTCCCACAGGAAGCCATTCACTTTCCACTCTTTTACTAACTCAGGGCCATCTTTAGAAAAGATTAAGACTGAGCCTTTTGAACCATCACCTTCACAAGCGACTACAACACTTGATTCGAATTCATAAAAGTTGGGTTGTCCTTTAATAATTTGAGATTTCAAGCAGCCGTTTTTATGGTCAAAGATGAAGAGCTTGTGGTCCCTTGACTGATCATCTACCTTTTTGGAGAACCAGTAATTCTTCTGTTTGTCCATGAATACTTCGGAGTAGGCAAAAGCGCCTTCCTCATTTCTTACTATATTTCCGGCCACTTCAGGATCACGTGAGACATACAGCGATTGATTCTTCTCTGCAGTTCGTGATGATAATTGATACATTTTAGCCATAGTACTCTCTCCCTTCAAATTTGACGCCGGCTCGGTGCTGACATAGGATTTATGTAAAACGTTCTTTTCAAAATTATCAATTTCTAGCAAAAACTTTGTATTTTCTGTTATATTTATCTTATCAGACATTCCATTTATTCTGTATTGGGAAAAATGGTAGGATAGATACTTGTTTAGTGGGGGTCTTGCATGACAATTTTCCCAAGTTCTGAAAGGGGGATTTTATGGTCGGTCAACGAATAAGATATTATAGAAAAACCAAAGGCCTAACCCAGGAAGAGCTGGCACAGGGAATTTGCTCTGTCTCATACTTGAGTAAAATTGAGAAAGGGGACGCCAAATCAAGCGAAGAAGTCATTAATCTGCTTTGCGAACGTCTAGGTATTTCGCCGGAGGAAGTAGACGAAAGCAAGATCCTTGAGATGTTGAATGAGTGGAATATGATGATGGTAAATCGGCAGTTTGAGGAAGCGATAGAATTTTTTCCTCAAGTTGAAAATAAAATTGACCATGTTACACACCCAGAGATAATGATAACTTTTAACCTTTATCTAGCTAAGTATTATATGGTTAAAGATTTACCCGAACTAGACAAAGCAAACTTAGAACTTGAAAAAGTCAAAAAGGTTTTTGACCAACTAACTCCTGATCAAATCTTTAATTATTTCCTACTGCAAGGTATGTATTATAATTATAGTGAAAAATACAATGACGCGCTTCAATTCCTTAAATTAGCAGAAGGTGAATTAAGCAAGAGTTTAAATATTATAGAAACAGAGATTGCTATATTATATTACTTATTGGCACTTACCTATAATTTCTTAATGAGAATAAACTCTGTAACAACTTATGCTTTTAAGGCAATTTCAATTTTTGATAAAGAATACAACTATAGTAGAAGCGCTGATTGCCAGGTCCTATTAGCAATTAGCTATAGACGAGCAAAGAATTATGATTTAGCAGAGTACCACTTAAATAATGCTCTAAAGTATTCTAAATCCTTTAAAGACGATTTTATGAGCGGAGTTATATATCATAATTTAGGGTATGTAACATCTTGTAAAAATGAACATTTAAAAGCAATAGATTATTTTAAGAAGAGTTTGGAATATAGAAATAGTCAAACACAGAAAAGAAAAGCATTAACCTTATTTTTACTTGCTACAGAATATTTAAAACTAAAAGATTATAAACGTGCTGAAGAATATCTTGAAGAAGGATATGAGTATTCAAATAACGATTTAGAGGTTTACTACCATCTAAGAGTCCTTCAATATCAGATTAGCGGAAAATACGATGAGAACTTTGAAACCTTAATAAGTAAAGATGTCATAAGTTTTTTTGAAAACAGAAGTAATTGGGAATATGTTGCAAAATACTCTGAACTATTAGCTGACGTATATTTTGACCAATCTTTATATAAAAGAGCTAGTAATTATTATCGAATTGCGAATAACGCAAGGAAAAATATTGTTTAATAAATAGGAGGAAAAATAAATGAAAAAACTAGTGGCATTAACACTAGCATTGGGTTTGCTTCTCTCATCTAACGTGAGCTCAACTCTAACTTTTGATGATTCGCCAAGAATAAATAAGGTGAAGATTGCTTTTGATGATTCTCCCACAATAAGAAAATCATTTAGATTTGCATTCGATGATTCCCCAACTATTAGAAGTAATTCAATTTTAGCATTTGATGACAGCCCTACGATTAGGAATAAATTTAATTTATCATTTGATGACAGTCCTACTATTAGAAGTTTTAAATTAAATATTTGATACGAATTTTAAAAACCCCATTACTGGGGTTTTTTTATGCCCTTATAACCACCTTCGTCCCAATAGGTACTATCTGCGATAATTCCAAAACATGATTATTATGCATCCGCACACATCCTTTGGATACGTTTTTGCCGATGGATGATGGTGTATCTGTGCCATGTATGCCGTAGTGAGGACGTGAGAGTCCCATCCACATGACTCCATACGGTCCACCTGGATTTGGCGCTTTATTAATTATGGTATAGGTTCCGGTCGGTGTAGGTGTTAGCATTTTTCCTACGCCGATCGGATAACGTTTGATTACTTTCCCATCTTTTACGAGGGCTAGTCTTTTTCTTGTTGTTGAAATATAGATCTCATAAGGCATCATCATACCTCCCGCTTTAGCTTATGCAGGACAACTATGAAATGACTCTATTCGGTTACCATGAAGCATTGCTCACTATGGGAGGCTTGTATCCTCCCTGTAGCTTCTAAAAAGCTTTCTGCCGTTGTTAAGCCAACGTGCTTAAAGGTTTTTCTCAACACTTTTTGTTTTTCTGCTGTTTCATGTGGCAAATGTTTTAAAAACTCTTCAAAACTGCCAAACTCTTTTATTAATGCATGAACTCTCTTCGCGTTTTCAATCGTCGCTTCAATTTTTTTTCTATGCCTGACAATCCCAGCATCATTTAGTAGTGCTTCAATCTCTTTTTCCCCAAACTGCATGACCTTTTCTACCTCAAACTGCGCAAAGGCTTGCCTGAAGTTCTCTCTTTTGTGAAGAATGGTCTTCCAGCTTAAGCCAGATTGAAACAGCTCTAGTGTTAAGCATTCGAATAAGGCATTGTCCCCAACCACAAACTGACCCCATTCGTTATCATGATACTGTTGCAGCATCTCACTTTCTTCACTCCACTTGCATCGGTTCATCTCACATACTCCTTTTATAAAAATAAAAAGCGCAGCCTGGCTGCACTTTTGTTATTGGGTTGCACGCATTTCTGAAAAAGGGTAGATGACGACTTCAGAACGACCTTCGATTGCTTTCGTTTCGATCAAACCTAGCCCGTTTCGTGAATCCATACTATTAAGACGGTTGTCGCCCATTACGAAAACTTTCCCTTTTGGGACTTTCAGTGGACCAAAATCCTCCGTTAGGTACACCCCTAAGCTTTTCGCTTCAGATTTATTTTCTTGAAGATAAGACTCTTTCACTTTTTTATTATTTACATAAAGGCTGTCACTCTTCATTTGAATAACGTCACCTTCTAAACCTATCACTCGTTTTACGTACCGCTTATCGTCACCTTTGATGATAACAATATCGCCTTTTTGGGGCTCAGAAAACGCATAAACAATTTTATTAACATACAGCTTTTCTTGGTCGTGAAGAGTAGGTGACATAGATGCACCTTCTACCATATATGGAGCAAAAAAATAGGCTTTTGTGATAAATACAAAGACTAAAGCAAATCCAATCGCCTTTAACCAGCTAACCCATTCACTTTTTTGCTTTGTTTCTTTTTCTTGTTCTATCATATCTTCATTCACCTCGGCGCAACGATTTCAATTTTTAATCGATCTGGATCTTCAAAGAATAAAGCATAATGATTTTCTCCACCTGCAAAAGGAAACTTGTCCTCATATAAAAAGGAAATATTTTTCTTCTTCAATTGTACACGAAGGTGCTCTATTTGCGCACGTGATTTAGCCCAAAAGGCCAGGTGATTAAGTCCTGAACGCTTTCGGTGAAAAGGGATGTCCATATACATTTCTTCTGTTTGTACAAAAACAAGATAAGACGATTCTATTTTGAAGCTAAAACCATTTTCCCATTCCTGATATAGAGAAAAACCTAACTCTGGCATCAGCCATTTATAAAACTCACTCGTTTTCCTCAGATTCTTCACATTAATTTCGATATGATGGAAGCCTTGTAGTGTTGTCATCGTTTCTCCTATTTCTTCCTGTACTTAAAAAAAGGTCCTCTATCACTTTTAATCTTTCGAGAAATAGCCTACAATGGTAAAGATTTCCGTTTCACTACAGGAGGGTTATACTTATGAATCCTAAAACAAAACACGCAGCAATCTTCCTGGCTATTTCTTTGCTTTGGTTGAAAACCTATATTGTTTATAAAGTTTCATTTACGCTGCCTATCGATCATTTCCTGCAAGAAATTTTATTATTTTTAAATCCGCTCAGTTTTCTCGTACTCTATTTTTGTTTAGCTAACCTTGCTTCACCTGGTAAAAGACGTCGAATCATTCTATGGCTGTCCTTCATTTATAGTTTTATCTTGTATGCGAACGTCGTCTATTATCGATTCTTTACGGACTTCCTTACGATCCCGGTATTGTTTCAAACCAAGAATGTTGGAGATATCGGAAACAGTGTTTATGAACTGGTCTATGTAACAGACATCTTCTTTTTTGTTGATTTGTTTCTATTAGCATATCTATTAAAGCAGACAAGATGGAAGGCTGATCATCTATTAAAACCTGTAGATCGCAGAAGAATATTTTTATGTGGTGTGGCTGTATTTGCCGTTCATTTGATTCTTGCAGAAATTAACCGACCACAGCTTTTAACCCGTACATTTGACAGAGAAATACTTGTGAAAAGCTTAGGAACGTTCAATTATCATCTGTACGACATCATGCTTCAATCGAAGTCTTCTATGCAAAAAGCACTAGCGAGCAACATGGATGCAGAGGAGATTCTCTCAAATGTGAAAAAAGAAACAGCTAACAACCCCGAGCTCTATGGAATTGCAAAAGGGAAAAACGTAATCATGGTATCCCTAGAATCCACCCAAAATTTTGTACTGAACTACAAAATAAACGGTAAAGAAGTTACTCCCTTTTTAAATGAACTTGCTGAATCTAGCTATTATTTTAATAACTTCTATCATCAAACAGGACAGGGAAAGACATCTGATTCTGAGTTTTTAATCGATAATTCCCTATATCCACTGCCAAGAGGTGCTGTTTTCCAAACACACCCATTAAATGAATACAACGCTATGCCTGAGATTTTAAAATCAAGTGGCTATTATTCAGCTGTTTTTCACGGCAATAATAAAAGCTTTTGGAACCGAGACGTTATCTATAAAACGATGGGCTATGACAAGTTTTATAGTGAAGAATATTATCATGTAACGGACGATAACTCGATTAACTATGGACTTAAAGATATACCTTTCTTTAAACAATCCATACCATACTTAAAGAAGCTGCCTCAGCCCTTTTATGCCCGATTTATTACCCTAACCAATCATCATCCATATTTAATTCATGAAAAAGAACAGTGGATTGAGCCTTATCCTGTAGATGATGGAACGGTTAGCCGCTATTTTACAACCGTTCGCTACGCGGACGAAGCACTGCGCCAGTTTTTTGAAGAACTGAAGAGCTCTGGACTATATGAGAATTCAGTCGTTGTTGTATATGGGGACCATTATGGCATATCAGAACGGCATCAAGAAGCGATGGCAGATGTATTGAACAAAGCAACGCTTACCGCTTACAATCAAGTGGAGCTGCAGCAAGTACCCTTATTCATTCACGTTCCAGGAAAAAAAGGCAAAAAGTTAGATACAGTTGGCGGACAGATCGACCTCAAACCTACTCTATTACACTTGCTTGGAATTGAGTCGAAGGATGACGTTCATTTTGGGACCGATCTTTTTTCAAAAGATCATCATGAATTAACCGTGCTCCGTAACGGCTCGTTCATTACAGACAACTATATTTATACAAATGAGACTTGTTATGTAAAACCATTTGGAGCACCTGTAGAAGAAGAAAAGTGCAAGTCATACATTGAGCAAGCAAAAGAGGAACTTGATCAGTCAGATCGAATCATATATGGTGATCTGCTGCGATTCTTAAAATAAATATAGCCCCTTGTGAGGGGCTATATTTTTTGGTGTCTATCAAGATTCATTTAAAACCTTCTTTTACTTCTTTTGATATGCTAATTATGGAGTTAAGACCTAGGATTAAACACGAAATAAAAAATATGGTACTCCACTCACCTATGAAGATTAAGTAAAAGATGCTTAACAGAGCAGCTAAAATAATAATACAATCTAAAATAAAGGCAAACTTCACTCTCATTTTCTTAACCTCCTAAGTCTTTTTATAAGGTTGTTTTCGAAAACTTTGTTGCTTTTGGAAGTGTTGATTTCCGTTCCAGGCTGCTCGCTTTCCACGGGGCAGACGCTGAGCCACATTCGTACGTTTCACTCTTAAGTGTCTCAGCTGTCCGCCTGTCCCGTAGGAGTCTCGCACCTTCCACTCCAATCAAATGTCAAAGGTGGAAATGAGTTAAAAATCAACAATCTTTTAGAAAAGAGCGTTTTGCAAAGAAGCAGTCTTATTTTATTATAAAAGATAATTTGTTGAAGGTGGAAATATGTTGAAACCTCTTTTTGCTTATTTTACAGATATTCACGGTAATTTAGATGCTCTTCAAGCTGTTATTGATGACGCTACACGTATGGGAATCTCTCGTTTTATTAGTGGCGGTGACATGATTGGGATCGGTCCGTTTACAAACGAGGTGCTAGAACGGTTATGTAACTTGCCATCTATTAAGATGGTTACGGGAAATCATGATGAATCGATTTTGGCGTTAAAATATGGTCTGCCTCACCCTAAGAGTCACTCGCATGCGAAACAACATCATCAATGGATTGCTGCCCAGCTTAAAGATACATATGCTCATACATTGAACGCACTTCCCCGAGAGCTTGCATTTGAGGAAGAAGGTTTTCACTTTCTCATCACACACTATCCTTATAAACAAGGAAAAAAGGAATCTTCAATATCTGAAGATCCTTTTATGCCGATTGTAAGTAAACCTGATTCTTTAGCTATGAAAGAGCTCTTTAAAGGCTTATTCACCTATGATTTTATAGGATTTGGTCATCATCATATCCTTCACGACTTTAAGGTAAATCAAACGCATTTAGTGAATCCTGGTGCACTAGGATGTAATAAGGTTGCCGAAGCGCGCTATGCCATCATCTATATCGCAGATGAAAAGGAACTTAAGATTGAATTTAAATCTGTAGCCTACGACCAAACAAATCTGTTTAAGACTTACAGAGAACTTGAAGTTCCAGATGGTGCGTTTTTAATGAGAGCTTTCCATAGTTAGGAGGTAGCTCTTTTTTTTGAGACTCATTTATTACTGTGCGTCTTTGTAGTAGAAATCATTTATTTTGTTTTATTCCATTCATCTAATGTCATCAAATTCTTCTTCGACATCCAGTCTTAAAGGAGCCATTAATTCGATGCTATTTCCATCTGGATCTTTAAAATAAATGGCTGCGTGAGCTTGTGGGTTATTAGGTAATACTAAAGGTTGTTTTTCATGTGAAAATCCAAAATTAGTAGAGACTTCTATAGCCCTTTCTTCTAACCAACTCTTTATATTTAACATATCCTCTCTATCTATTTGAAAAGCGATATGTCTTAACGATGGGTGATAGGGTGTTTTAACCTTGTCTGTTTCCCATAACCCTAACCAACTTCTTCCTTTCTCAATCCAGAAAAAAACTAAATTTTCTTGTTGATACGCGATTTCTAAATCTAGTTTCTTATAAAAATCTATGGACGTTTTAAGATTACTTACCGGTAAATGTGCTTCATAAAGTCCTTTAATCATTTGATTACTCCTATTAACTTATTCTATATTATCTTCGGGGATAGGATTGGTAGTTTGTATAAATTCAATCTCTTCTCCGTCTGGACCTTCATAAAAAACAGTTCTCCAACCGTTTGGAAGGTCAAAAGGTCCTTCTGTTAGAAAGATCTCCTTAAGAGATAGTTCCTTTATTTTTTCCGTTACAGAAGTCACGCTGAATGCGATATGGCCGGATGCCGTATGACTCCCTGAATTAGGCATCAATTCAAGCTGAAATCCTTCCCCTATTAAAAAATCTAGCTCTGTATCGTTCCACATATAACTTTCTTTCTTTTCAATGGGTAGAATCTTTTCATAGAATTCACTAGACTTTTTCATATCACTTACGTAGAGACCGATATGATGCAGCATCATGATTTTCTCACTTACAGAATTAGATTCATATCGCCAAACTCGTGCCAGAGATATCGCTTTTGAATCGCATCCTTGTAAGCTTTATATAACTTGGATCGGTCTACGAATGCAGAAAGCAATTGCAGATGACTCGCCTCCGGTTCATGCATCCCTGTAATTAATCCATCACATACGGCCAGTTTCGTATTTTCAGTAATATATAGATTCGTCCATCCACTAGCTGCCTGGACCTTTCCGTTTTGCTGAGCGACTGTCTCTAGCGTTCTTACAACTGTTGTACCAATTGCTATGACGCGACCTCCATTGTTTTTGGTTTCAGAAATAAGGTCTGCCGTTTCATTCGGGATATGATAGTTTTCAAAGTTTTTATCTGGTCCTTTATGCCACTTATCATCCAGCAAATAACTCAATCCCGTATGAAGCGTAATATAAGCGATTTTAACGCCTTTTTTCTGAAGTCGAAACAGAAGCTCCCAACTGAACGCCCTTCCAGCAGAAGGCATCTCTACAGACCCTGGAATGGTTGCGAAAACCGTTTGATAGTAATCTAGATTCCAAGGCTTCTGGATGTATTCATACCTGACGGGTTCTCCTAAATCATAGATTTGGTTGAACAGCGAAGAGCAGCATAGATTAAAGGCTAATGATACAAAAGGTGCGTCTTCTGACTGTTCGATAATAGCAGCCGTTAATGTTGGCGAAAAACGGATGATATCACCCTCTTTTACAGTTCCGCTAACGGGAAGTGCTTCCCATATTGATTCATTCTTCCTGTGAGCCAGTCGGATCTCTACCTCAGAGCCATCAGCTTCTTTTCGACTCTTTAAAACGGCTGGAACTGTTCGGCTCGCGTTAAGTACGAGCAGATCACCTTTTTTCAAATAACGGTCCAGTTGGTAGAATTGTGTATGATCTGTCTTTCCTGTGTTTTTGTCGAGCACCATCATTTTCACATAATCTCTGCGTAATCCTCTTCGTTCTGGTGGTTCTATTGCATTTAGTTCATCTGGAACGTCAAACTTCATCGCTGTTTCCATTAAAACTCACTCCCCTCAAGCTGAAACATCTGTGCTTCAAATCGCTTGCCTGTAATGAGGGAAGAGGCATCTGATGCTAAGTATCCAAAAACAGCCGTCAGATCTTCAGGCTTTGCAAGCTCATAATCACAATCTGGTACAGCACGTGCATGCATGTCTGTATCCATCTCACCAGGATCAACCATGTTCACACGTACACCAGATTCACTAACTTCGTCTGCCCATGTTTCGGTCAACCCTTCAAGTGCAAATTTTGAGATGCCATATGCCCCCCAACCTGCATAACCAGTTGCTCCCGCTTCTGATGTAATATTAATGATGCTTCCCTGTTGTTTTTGCAGCATGATCGGCAACACTCTTCTTGTTACTAAAAATGGTCCGATCGTATTTACGCGAAGAACTTCTTCAAAATCCTGTTCTGGATAATCAAGTAAATAAGGAATTGGGCTAGGACCTATGATGGATGCATTGTTAATTAAAACATCTATTACTCCAAAGTGATCTTCTGTCAGAGCTACGAATCGTTCTACATCTTTTGACTTCGACATATCTGCTTCTATCGCTAGAACATCTGCTCCAAGCTGAATCGCTTCACTCTTCACACTTTGAAGGGCATCTTTGTTTCTTGCGCATATCGCCAAGTTATAACCTTCCCGGGCAAAATATAGAGAGAGCGCTTTACCTAAACCTTTTGAAGCTCCTGTTATCATGATTACTTTTTTCATTTCATGTTCCTCCTAAATTTATATTTTATACTTTTTATACATTTATGTTTACTAAGTATTTTTATTATAGTGACACTTCTTTTCATTCGTCAACGATTTAATTTACAAATTTTTCGACAAATTTCCCGGAAAATAAAAAAACCTCTGCCGTAGCAAAGGTTTTACTTTAGCCTAAACGATGCTCCATCTATGATTTCAACATCGTTTCTTTCTTTTATTTCCCTCATAAGCTGAAAAAGGGCTAAATCTTTTTTCTTGGATTCAATCATACAGTCTATTTCTTCCACACTACCTTTTACTTCTTTTAAAAAATCAAAAAACATATTCACATCCACAAAGTCAGCATGATTCCTAAATTGCTTCTCGCTCTTTGGACTGGAGATATGCATCTTCAATGGCAACGGTGATGCTTTCCAAGACTCTACTACGCGTGGCCAATGCTGTACCCAGTTCTCGTCATGATGGTATGCAAGGTGATGGTGATAATCGAACACGAGGGGAATCTGCAATTTTTCACATAGGTATAGTGCATCCGCCATAGTAAAAGAAGTATCGTCATTCTCAAGCATGATCATTCTTTGAATCGATAACGGAACGCTTCCCCAATTCTGCACGAAGCGCTCAAGTGCTACATCGGTTTCTTTATAATTTCCACCTACATGCATCACACAACGATGCTCTGTATCGATTCCCATGCTTTTAAGTATTTTGTAGTGAAGCTGTAGCGTCTTTAGAGAATTTTTAAGAATCTCTTTTTTCGGAGAATTGATCAGCACAAAATGGTCCGGGTGAAAGTCTAACCTCATATTATGTTGTTTTGCATATTGTCCCATCTCATGAAGTGCATCACGTAAAGGAGTGATATAATCCCAGTCTAAGAGCTCACTATGATTGGCTAGCGGAATGATCCTAGATGTCATTCGATAAAACCGTACATCGTTAGCCACGGCATGCTTTAACACTCGTAGCGTATTGGTTATATTGGCTAGCGATATGCGCTCAAGTTTCCTCAACCCTGCTTCTCTATTCTGCAGCTGGCTGAATTGTTTATAGGTCATCGTTTTGGACGGAGAAGCATTTTTTAACTCCATGCTCATCGCCACAAAACCAAGCTTAATTATAGTCATCTGTCACACCTCTTTTTCATCACTACCAGTATGACCCTATTGCTTTTGTTTTTATCCAATATGATGAATTGAACAAGAATGCAAATAAAAAAAACTGCCCTCAACATCAAGGACAGTTCACATGTCTACTCAGGTAAATATCTTTTAGAACCTACATAGGTTCCCTTCCAGTACTTAGCATCGAGTGACTGTATCCGTACACCTTTTGAAGTAGCTGCGATAAACTCTTTATTCCCCATATAGATGCCTACAAATGAGACGCTTTTACCATTTGTTTTGAAAAATACGAGGTCACCTAATTTTTCTTTTCCTTTTGCAACGGGTGTGCCGCCTTTATACTGATCAGCGGCCGTTCTTGGCAAACTTTTGTTCACTACTGTTGTTTTGAATATATATGTGGTAAACCCTGATGCATCAAATCCTTTTGGTGTTGTGCCACCCCATTTAAATGGAGCTCCTTTGTAGAGTTTAGCCGTTTCTGTCACTTCTTGATCATAAGATGGAGATGCTTTTGCTGCAGATACACCACCTAAGATCAACAGAGCTGCGAGTCCTAATGAAACTACTGCGACGAGTAAACGTTTCATGAATAACATCCTCTCTTTAATGAACTCTTTCACTCTATTAGTCGACGGCCACAGAATTTAAGTTACTTTCTTTTCATAGAAAAAAGACTGCAAATTGCAGCCTTTTTCGACAAACGTATTTATATTAGAATTTTTTCTAAAAGATTGTTGCATTCTCTTTTTAAATTACGTCTATGACAGTCGAATGTGGCTCACTGTCTGCCCCGCGGAAAGCGAAGCACCTGGAGAGGAGATCAACTACTTTCGGGAAGCAACAATGTATATCATTGATAGAAGTTTGCACCGGTCACTCCTTCAATCTCTTCATCAAGCTGATAAGGGCCGATTGAATCGAGTTTCGTGTTATTAAACTTCACAGACTCAAAACCGTAGCTCTCAGCTGTTAATAGAATAGCATCAATCATCATCAGGTCTTCCGTATCATCTGCTGATAATTTTATAGAATCAGGAAATGTAACCTCTACATCATCCTTGTTAATAATTTTCACACCTAATACTGTATCTTTTGGTAACAATGGCTTAAGTCCACGCTTTTGCTCATCATCCATCATCTCGAGCGCATCTGTAAACTCCTTTGGCATTGAATCAGCGTCTATCCCCGTTGAAAACAGACTTACGATAAACGAATCTGTTGATGGTGCGTCATAACGGAAATGCGGAGCACCTGGAACCTGAAGATCCCATTCTGAAACTGTACCATATCGCGGAAATTCATACCCATTTTCACCGTTCATGCGAAATTCAACCTTTGCCTTCTGCCCTTCATTGGCAAAAGTCATTGAAATGAGTGCTTGTAGCAATGGTTCTTCTGCTTCGTTAATCGTATCCTTCGGGAAATCAACAATGACCGTCTCTTCTTCTTCGGTTATTGTAGCCTTTTCTAACGGACTATTTGTTAACCCAACATCGCTTGGGTTGAATGCTTTAAGTTCTTTATTTACTTTATTGACGTAATAATCTTCATCTGTTAAAAAACTTACAGGTATGACAAGCTGTGCTTGTTCATCCAAGTAACCTACAGTCACCCAGTCTTTGTTCATTGCTTTTATATTTTTGTCCAAATAAGGTCCGTGATAAGCAACGGAAGGTTCAGTTTTCATGATTCCAACTGAGTTTTGATCCTTATCCGCTGAGTCATCTAAAGACTTTCCTTCCATCTTATCGTTTTCAGCGACCTTGGAGTTTTCCATCTGCACACCGTTCTTGATCAGATCTGGGGCAAAAACACCAAATATGACGAGCGCACAAGCTGTAGCTAGGGCTGGTAGACTCCATGAAGGAAGCCGCTTCCCCTTATTGTCCTTATAATTAATATTTGCTTGAACCTTTAAGAAGAGCTCCTGCTTGGATTGGCGGTCTCTTATCGGGGGCAAATGCTTAAGATGCTGTTCAATTTTTTCTTCGTTCCACTTAATTGGTTCCATCTTTCAATTCCTCCTCCAGGCCCGGTTGCTGATCCAGCCATTTGCGCAATTCTTTTATAGCCCGGTGCTGGGTGGTCTTCACTTTACTTTCGGTCCAACTTAGTATTTGCGCAGTTTCTGAGATCGATAATGACTGAATGTACCGAAGTACAAGCACTTGCTGCTGATCGAGTGAACAACGTTTCATCATTGTATATAAATCTCCGTAAGACTCTTTTTTTGCAACTAACTCTTCTGGAAGGGGATCCTGATCACGCAATAAACTCTCACTTTCTTTTATATCAAAAAATAGGAACCGTTTGTTGCGTCTTGATTGTTTTCTAAGCCAGTCAATGGCCACGTGCCTGGCAATGGAATACAACCATGTTTTCTCTGAACTTTTGCCCTCGAAACTTTCGTAAGCGTTTAACACTCGGATATAAACCTCTTGCACAAGATCTTCTGCCGATTCACGATTTCGTACCATATAGAAGATAAATTGAAATAATGCCGTATGGTACTCATCATACAGTCGGTCGAACGTTTCTTTCACTTCGGGTGGCCCCCTATCTCTATGTATTTATGTAGTCGAATATTCTTATAAAAAGTTACATTACAAATATGTTACTTCTAAGTCTACTCTTTTTTATATCATCTCGATAGGACCATTTGGTCGATAAATCCCAACAAAAGGGGAACTCCTTAGACAAAACTAGCCAGTAAATATGCCTCCAGCAATATTGGTGGTATTTTGGGGAGAGCATCGATACGTAGCGGGGTATTTTGAATGTTACTCAAGAAATATTTATGAAGAACCATAGAGTTTTGAATTTAATCCCGCGAGTTTTTCATATATCCACGAGTCTATGTATTAGGACCCTCACTACTGAAGCATCTCTTAACACATATAAAAAAGACACCAAAAAATATGGTGCCTTCTCTTTATTTCGTTTTCACATAGCTTAAAAACATCTCTTCAATCGTATCCCAAGCAATTCGATACTGTTCTTCTTCTCCTAAAAATGAATAATGAAGTACATTACCGTCACGAACAGCCCAAAAAATTCGTGATACATTTTGCGGATCCAGCTCTTTTTTGATTTCTCCCGATTCCTGACCCTCTACTATGATTTTTACAATATAATCGATAAACCGATTGTATCGCGCTGCAAGAATAGACCGTAGATCTTCTTGTCTTGATCCATAAAGCCAGAATTCAATATATACACGCATCGTCTGCTGATCATCTTCTTTTAACTCTTGCTTTTTCCAACGTTTGAATAGATTTTCAAGCTTTCTGCTAGCACTTTTAAGAGAGGCGTTCTCTTGTTCCATATCTTCAAAAAATTCATCTGTACGCTTTTTTAACAGCTGCAGATAGATCTCTTCTTTGCTCGCAAAATAGTTATAGATCGCACCTTTACTAATGTTTGAATCTTTCACTATATCGTCAATAATCGTAGCTTGATATCCCTTTTCACTGAAGCATTTTAAGGCGCTCTCAAGAATGTGGTTGCGTTTCTCTTCTTTATACTCAGCTGAAACTTTAGGCATGATGCTTCCTCCATTTATGACACGTCTTCCTTGATAAGTATAACAGAGTTTTCAGTCTATTTCGGAAAAAGTTTTCACCGCTCGATAGTCGTTCGTTTGTCTGATTCCACGTTCCATGTGTACTTGTTCAACATACGTCGAAAACCCTGTTTTACGCAGCAGTTGGTTTACGTGATCCTCTTTTTTAGGAATATTAATCGTCATCCTTTTTACTGACCCTTCAGCGGGTGCGAATACCGATTTTACTAGTTCTCTAACTGTGGCTTCTTGTAAAGCATGCTCATCAATTACACATTGATAGAGTAGGATAGCAGAAAGCTCTCCCGTTTCTTTATAGATTCTTTTATAAACGGCGTATCCGAGTGGTACTTCTTCATTTACCCCAATCACACAGATAAAATCTTTTAAACTTTGAAATTGCGTCTGCCATGCGGTGGTAGATTTAAAAAAAGGCAGTTGTTGTATATCATGCATGGATACTTCCTTGACCTTTACATCTGAACATGTATCGTTCCAAGTGGTAATGACTCCTTCATGCTGAAGATATGTCAGCTCTTCGAACGTCACATAACCCATACTTTCATATAGTTTAATAGCAGCTTCATTTTCTTTAATGGCTTCGAGCCTTGCAATTTCAACTTTCTCTTCTTCGTATATCTTTAGGCAGACCGATATAAGCTTCTTACCTACACCCATCCCTCTAAAAGCTGGAGCAATCGCGGTTCCACCGTTCCATACGTATCGTTTGCCGTTGATCGTTCGAAAGCTGTTCAGCACAAACCCTGCTAACTTGCCATCGTAAACAGCCACGACTGACTTTTCTAAAGAAATCCCTTCACCAGCAATCTTTAGTATGAATCGATTAAGGTCCATGGTCATATCTGAGAAATAATGCTTCCACGATTCGTTCCATAACAAAATCGCTTCATTAAAAGTTAACTCACTAAATCGTTTAATGACTAACACCACAATCACTCCTCTATCCTCTTTTAAAACGACTGGTCGTTTTATTAAATTTTATAAAATAAAGGATGCAATGGCCAACATAATCGTTCGACAAAAACAGTATTGTTTCTTAAGGCTTAGTAAAATCAATAAAAAAGCTGATATCAAGTGGTTCATTCAAGATATCAGCTTCTTATACTTTTATGATTTTTCTTCAAACAGCATCTTAAAGTGATCATAATACTCTTCTACCTTTTGATCTTCTTGCTTCAAATAATCGTCTAGTTGTTGTTCTGAAGATAACTGAAGAGCCTTCTCTCCAAATTCACTCATATCATCTAACACACCAGATGTTTTTTCTCCGATCTCAACATCTTCTTTTAAAAGTTGAGCGACTTCCGTTAGCTTATTGAGTTGTTCTTCATTTATGTTCTTTTTTTGATGAATTTCTTCCAACATGGAGTAAATGATCTGAGCTCTTTCTTTTGTCTGTGTTTTCATAGAACCACTCCTCTATTTAACTTTTCCCCCATCGTGTGCCTTAATAAACTGTTTTATATTTACAAGTATTGGGTAAATCAGGAGTAGTAACTTAGAGAAAGGAAGAGTGCTGTGGCGAAAAGGTCTGTACTTCGTAAAAAAAGAAAACGTTCAGTCTGGATTCGGCGAACAGCTATTGTTACATTGATTCTTTTCTTATCCAGCGTGACATTTGGAGGCGCTTTAATCTATGCATACGTGAACGGCACTCCAAATCTAACAGCGGATGACTTAAAAGATCCTCAATCATCGATGATTTATGACATGAACGATGAGTTCATCACATATGTAACAGGCTCTGAACGACGAGAATATGTCAAGATCGATAACATTCCAGAACTCATACAACAAGCATTTATTTCGACAGAAGACGTTCGCTTTAAAGATCACATGGGAATTGATGTGAAGCGAATTGCCGGAGCTGCCGTTGCAAATGTACAAGACGGATTCGGTGCTGAAGGGGCAAGCACGATCACACAGCAAGTTGTTAAAAACTCTGTCCTGTCATCAGAAAAAACTCTTGAACGAAAAGTGCAAGAGGCCTACCTTGCTATTCAGTTAGAACAAAAATACTCTAAAGATCAAATCTTAGAGATGTACCTCAATAAGATTTACTTTGGAAGCGGTGCTTATGGAGTAGCAACAGCTTCAAAGACATATTTTAATAAACCGCTGAAAGAGCTATCACCTGCTGAAGCCGCTCTTTTAGCTGGTCTGCCTCAAAGACCGAGCAGTTATGACCCCTTTCTTCACCCTAAAGTGGCAGAAGAAAGACGAAATACCGTATTGCAGCTCATGTATAAAAATGGCGCAATCACAAAAGAACAAAAAGAAGAAGCTGTTAACACACCCGTAACAGACTCCCTCTCAAAGGAAAAAGCAAAGCGATTAAAATACGATGCCTTTATTCAACAAGTAATTAAAGAATTAAAAGAAAAAGGGGTATCTGAACGTTCTATATATGAAGGCGGATTAAAGATTTATACAACACTTGATCCAAAAGCTCAAGCTCACACCGAAAAAGTGTTATCGACTGAAGAATATGTGAACTATCCAAATGACAAATTTAAGGCCGGTGTCGCACTGCTCGATACAAAGACAGGTGTGATTCGGGCACTAGGCGGGAACCGAACAAGCGGTGACCAAAACATTGAAAAAGGCTTTAACTACGCCACTGATATTACACGCCAGCCGGGCTCGACCATTAAGCCAATCTTGGATTATGGTCCAGCTATAGAAAAGTTTAAATGGTCTACCTATAAACAGATTAAAGATGAGGAGCTAGAGATTGACGGTTGGGAAGCTGGAAACTGGGATGATGAATTTCATGGAGATGTTTCTATGAGAGAAGCACTCGTTCATTCCTACAACATTCCTGCGATCAAAACCTTTATGGAAGTTGGCTCAGAAGATGCTGTAAGCTTTGCCAAACAGCTAGGCATTCCGATTAAAACGGCTCATCCCGCCTATGCGATTGGCGGATTTGGCAAAGGACCCTCACCTTTAGAACTAGCAGGCGCTTATACAGCATTCGGAAACCAAGGCGTCTATCATAAACCGACCACTCTTCGTAGTGTGAAGTATCCGGATGGTTATGAAACGAAGTACGAATCTAAGCCTGTTGCAGCCATGCATGATTACACGGCATATATGATTACCGATATGCTAAAAGATGTTGTTAACCGAGGAACAGGAACGCTTGCCGCTATCCCTGGGTTAGAGGTTGCAGGAAAGACGGGAACGACGAATATGCCTGATGGTCTTGATCACATTGAGAAGGGCTCTAGTGACTCCTGGTTCGCAGGTTATACAACTAACTATACTGCAGCCGTATGGACGGGATATGACAAAACAACAGCTCAGAGCTACCTAACACCTGAAGACCAAAAGATCGCCAAATACATCTTTAAATCCATTGTCTCAGAAGTTTCAAAGGATAAAAAGACTGCAGGATTTTCTAAGCCAAAGTCGGTTGAGGAAGTCTATATTAATAAAGATACCGGCTATGTAACGAAAAGTAATAGTGGTTCTAACGTCACAAAAGAATTGATCGTAAAAGGTACATCACTAAAAGAGATGACTGCTCCGGTTAAGACCAAAAAAGCAGGTAAGAAAGAACGAGCGAAGAGTAACAAGAATGATGAAGATAAAAATAAAGACGAAAAGAAAGATTCAGACAAGGTTAAGGAAGAAGAGAAAAAGAAAGAAGACGAAAAACAAACAGAGCCTCCTCCAACAAAACCAGAAGATGAGGCCGATCCGCCACCACCACAAGATGACAACCCGGATGATCCTGGAACAGATCCTGAACCTGAGGATCCACCGACAGTGCCAGACCCACCTCCAACGGAACCGCCTCCTACAACAGACCCGCCACCAACCGATCCACCACCAGCGGACGATGGTGAAGGTACGGGAACAGGTACGGGAACAGGAACAGGAGCTGGTGCTGGTGGTGGTACAACCGGCACAACAACTACACAGTAGTAAAAAAAGTAACCCGCTACTTTTAGCGGGTTACTTTTCTATAAATTCATACAAAAAGGATTCTCCGTTACGATAAAAACGAGGATCATAGATTCCGAGTTTTTCCTCTTCTTCAACCACGACAACGAATGGAGACCAATCATAAAGTGTTTTTGCTCGTGGATTCTCTTCAAACAGCGGCTCTAGATCCGCTTCATCGCTGGAAACCAATCGATGCTCTATCTCAGGCTCAATAAAAATGCTATCTTTTATAATTTCTACTTCACTATCTTTTTTCCCGATCACTTGAAACTGAGTAGGAACAAAGCCAGCAGCTAATGCTACCTCATCATACTTTTCTTTTGCTTCGTTATAGACCACATAGCCTTGGAGAGATTGGATCGCAACATGTGCAACCATCAAAATCCATACCACGCGAAAAACTTTGAAACGAACTGATGGCTCTTTTTTTCTTGAAACGATAAAACCAGCAAGCATCAAGAACCAATATACAAAATCAACGATTGGAATCGTACCAAATGTGACTCGATAGCTAGAAAAAGGCTCTAGATATCCTGTTCCCCACGTGTTAAAGAGATCACTCGTATTATGAATAAACACGGCCAAAAGCGCCCAGTAGAAAAGCCTTCGATCCTTCACCTTAAATAAAAGCCTGCTAAGAAGATAGATGATAAAGCCCCAAACAGGAACGAGGAAAAAAGAGTGTGTTAATCCTCTATGCCACATTTGCTGCATGATGCGGCCCGTTTCTGTAAGGTTTACGACCACATCTATATCAGGAATCTGACTGCCGACCACTGTCGTAAACAACAAAGCCCTCTTGTGTGACTTGTCCATATTCATTTTATTCGCAGCGCCATACAACGTTAAACCAAACAATGTGTGAGTTACTGTATCCATAGGTCCTCTTTAATTCGTTTTTCTTTTATGTTAACGAAAAAAAGAACTTCTGTCTTGAAAGAAGCTCGTTTAAAGTTTACCATTATTTCCTAAGATAATTTCCGGGGAAATTCGACTTTATTTCCTACTTGTTTACACTTCTTGTTTGGATAGTTCAATCCCTTTGTTCAAAAGGAATTTTTCAATCTGCTGTTTGTGATGATTGTCGTGTTCAACCAATCCCTTGATATATTCACATAATGAAACCCATGAATGACTCATTTGGATTTTCTCTTCCCATATAGCATTCGGCACTTCTTGAAGTTTCCTAGCTAAAACGAGTCGGCATTCAATCACTTCATCAATTAAAGCATTCTTAGAGATACCCGATTTTGCTTCATGGGCAGCATTTAGGTTTATTTCTTCTACATCCCCTTTTTTTGGCGGAGTGTTCGATTTCTTTAAAAAATAAGAAAGTCTTTCATCCCAAACAAAGACATCCCACGCTTTTAGATGGGCGATGATTTCACCTGTAGACCACTTACCTTCATGAATAGGCTCTAACCAATATTCTTCAGGCATTCTTCTAAGTTCCTCGAGCCAATTCACTAAACTGCTATACTGCTTAATCACTTCACTCATTAGCATGTCCTCCTAGCATTTCATTAAACTTTTTCATTTTAATAGGATTTTGTCCATGTCACTCCTTCTTCTGGGACATACACTAAGATGAAAGCATAAGGCACAAGAAAGAAGGAGGACTTACAGCATGTTTGGAAAAAGACAAAAACAACAACGTAACTGGGGCTATCCAGGTTACGGATATGGTTCCTGCACTCCATGTGGTTATGGCTACGGTGGTTACGGCGGCGGAAGCGGAGTTTTCGCTTTAATTGTCGTGCTATTTATCCTTCTCATCATCATCGGTGCGACGTTGAGATAGTAGTTCGTTAAAAAGGCAAGAGTCTATGCTCTTTGCCTTTTTAATTTGGAATCATGTGCTGGTTCAACCTGTCTTCTTTCGTGATAAAAATACAAATGAATTTTTTTCTACCAAGCTAATGTTTGGCTTTCGTTCACCCTTGCTTTTCACCTTTTTGGGGATAGGCAGCTTGTTCACTGACCGTTTGATGCCCTCTCCCATAAAATTAAATGCTAATATGACAGCGGCAAAACTGAACACTGGAAAGAACACGAGCCATGGTGCTAAACGAAGCTGATAATAATACCCTCCTATCAGCCCTGACCATTCATTGGAGTCTGATACTGGTATTTCATATTCCGTTGTAAACTCCCTCATCGTTGTTCCTCCAAAGAATACGCCTAATATTCCTAGGTGAGCTAACAAAAGGAGGACAGCAATCACTTGTTGTACATAGATCAATAACAGCTTTGGCCATAGATGGGGCAGTATGTGTTTTGATAGAATTCTTACTCTTGAACCTCCCATTAATTTAGCGCTTGTAATAAACTCTTCTTTTTCGATCAGGTTAATCTCTTCTTTTATTAGAATAGACGTGTTCGGAACAGCGATAGCTATAATTAACAGCATCTCAAAAAATGCTTTCTCCCAAAATGTGTAGTTTTCTAATTGTATTATCGGTCCTACAATAAAAAAGATTAACAACGCTGACGGAATGTAATAGAACGATTGAGATAATCCTTTTATAAACGGCATCACTCTTCCCGCTCTCCACAAAAGAAACGATCCGATGAATGATAGACCGACCCTAAGCAAGCTGACGACTAGCGCGATACCAATCGTGTATTTGGCTCCAGATATAATCTGAGAGAACAGATCAGCTCCCATCCGGTCACTGCCAAACCAGTAAAGACTGGACGGTTCAAAAGGCGCCTTTTCTTTGGGCATTCCCTCTTCATCGTGTATATACTGTTCTTCATAAATTTCATTATCCAGCACGATTTCATGATAGAAACTAGCGATCAAAAGGCCAAACACAAACAAGAATCCTACAATAAAGAAAGGATCTTTCCATATATTTTTAATCATTTTTCACCAACCCACTTAAACGTGATCACTCGTAACAATGTGAAAAAAAGAAACATCGGAACAAATAGCAGCAGCATGGAGATCGTAAAGACTGCCGGATTTCCACTAGTCCTAATCAGTGATGTAATGCCATAAATATTAAACAGAAATTCGATCATCAGCAGGTTGGATAGCATAAACCATAATATATTTCGTGACTGGTGAAATACACTTAGCAACGTATTTGGAAGAACATGGCGCCATAAGATTCGAAAGCGGCCCATTCCTTTACTTCTTGCCGTATCTACGTAAAGCTTTCCGTACTCTTCTTCTATGTTTAATAATAGAATCCGCAAAATAAGAAAGGTCGGCAAAATGGTTAAGCATAAAATTGGAACAAAATACGTCTTCTGATCGTACAGAGATACAATCTGAAATAATAAGATGTTCGTTTTCTTAAAGAACCATACGATAAAGAACTGTATACCGATCGCGATTAATACATCTGGAATCGATTCAAAAACAAATGAAAATACTCTTATTCTATTCTTTAAGCTCGATGGAAGCATGAATATGAATAGAGCAAACAATAATGCTACGATAATCGCTATAAAGAATGCAGCAAACAGAATGGTAACCGAGTATCCATAGATTCCCCACATGCTTGGAAAGAGCGGATAAGGACCACTTTCTGCAAAGTACATGATCTCTTCAGGGTTCAGCATGACTCTAAACATTTCAGTTATTCCATCCAAATAACCGCTAGTGTTGAATGTCATCCCACTGAACATATAGGGAACAGATCCTAATAGAATAATTCCAACGACAGAAAGAACCATTGATAGAAAACTATCTTTTAAAATATACGGCATGATAAACCCCTATTCCTGACTTTTATAGTCCGCTTTTGCTAGATTAAAATCTCTTGGACTAAATAGGGCGACTAATAGTGTAGAAACTTCTGTTGTACATCCATCTACCATCAAGTTTTGAGGGGAATCCAAAATATAGCTACATTCAATCTCACCAGTTGGCATACCGAATGTCTTGTTGTTGTTCCTGAAAATCGTTTTATCTTTATTCACATAGTGCAATTCACTCGTTGTCGATTCACCTTTTTTAGAAAAGACCGTTATCTGCAGCTTGCTTTCTTTGTCTGCTTTTACATCATCTAAAAAGGTGAACATTGGAACAAGATGCTCGGTTTTAGTCGCGCCTGTCATCAGTTCAGTTTCCTTTTCGGAAAGATTTTGAATGACCACATGATCTTTTTTGATCGCATCTTTAATCGTGGTCTTCGATTCCTTTTCAGCTTCTTTTTCAGAGCACCCCGTAAGAAGAACACCTGCAATAAATAAAGCCCCCCATTTTTTCAAACTAATCCCCCTTTTTATTACAAATGTCTTTCTTTAAGAATTTAGACGTACAAAAGCCCCTCTTTTATTCAAAAGAGAGGCCATTATTTTTATAATTCTAATGTTTGTGGTTCGTGTTCACCGTCATTCATAAGTCGGATCAAGCTTGGTTTGATTTCAAGCAAGATATAGTTAGGATCATTCGGACCTTCAAAATAATGTTTCATTTGATCGTTCCAAAACTTTTCCTTTAACCCTTGATCATCTCGAATTGTAGCTGTTCCTTCGATTTCAAGGTAAGGATCGTTGTATCCTTCTCCATCATAGCCGACTAGTACGTGAACATTTGGATTATCTTGAATTTCGTCCGCTTTATGTGTCTCGATACTTGTTGGCGTGTAAAATGTGAGTTCGTCGTGGAAGAAGGTCATATAGCGAGAATGTGGCTTGTTCTTCTTTACCGTTGCCAGCACACCTGTCTGTTTTTTGTCTACTACTTCAAATACTTTATTTTTCATCTGTTCTTTATCCATGTCATCCACTCCTTAAAGTTTGGCTCTATTATATCTACCTTTTAGGATGGAAAATAAAACATCATGTTATACATAGATGAATCAGAGAGTTTTTACACTATCGCATTTGTTAGGCTTTCTCTTTCAACGGTCTCCATAAAATCATGAACGACTTTATTGTTGTTTTTATCTCCAGCGATTTTTAACATCACTTTCCCTAAAAAGTTGATGCCTTTATTTGAACCTTCATAAACAAACTGAGTCGTATTTTCATCCATTTTAAGAAGAGTGAACGCTGTTTGAATCTCAAATGCTTTTGCCAAGCTAAAACCGATTTCCAGATGCTTACGATTAACAGTATCTTCGTATGCCAACGTTTCTACGATATACGTTTCTACCCTGCGTCCTTCTTTATAGGACTGCTTGTACGTAGAACCCACCACACCCTCTTTCTTCTCAATTGGTGTATGCTCTACAACGTTCGGCATGATCCTTTGAATATTCTCATCAGAAAAAAGCACCCAAACTCTTTCAATGTTTACTGGTATCGTTCTCTCTTCTTTCCACGTTAGCATTTTTCATCCTCTTCCTTTCCCCATAATAAAAATTGATCGATCTCATCTATCGTGCCGTATAGTTCATCTATCTTTTGTTGAATATTTCTCTTTTTTTCGTTTAATATGTGCTCTAGATTCTCGAAGGATTCATCTTCAATAACAGAAAGCATCTCTTGGATGGTGAAGTTAAAGGTTCTCAAACGAGCTAGGATCATTGCAATTAAGTAAGATCCGTTATCGTAGTATCGATACTTATTCTTAGGATCGACATAGACAGGCTCTAATAACTTCACTTCTGCATAATATCTAAGGGTCTCTTTGCTCAATCCCGTCATTTCTGAAAACTCACTTACTCGATACATGTATCATTCACCGCCTGCTATTTCATCATAAACCGTGTTGTGCACCACATGGTCAATTCTTTTTTATATATTCCTTTATTCTTCCTCAAGCATCTCTTTTATTCCTTTTATAGGAGTAGTACTTTCTTATCGTATATAAAAAGCCCCCTTCTCTATGTGAAAAGGGGACTCGTATGAATGGAGTAATCCACTCATCCAAATTGCGCTGCATGTAAACGGCTATAGATTCCTTTTGATGCTAACAGATCGTGATGGTTTCCTTGTTCTGCAATTCCTTCATTCGTCACGACCATTATTCGATCCGCATTTTTTATCGTGGCAAGTCGATGTGCAATTACGAGTGTCGTTCTACCTTCTGTTAATTCTTCTAAGGCTTTTTGAATCGCAACCTCTGTTTCCGTATCTAATGCAGATGTGGCTTCGTCCAAGATCAAGATCGGCGGATTTTTCAAGAACATTCGAGCAATGGCTAGTCTCTGTTTTTGGCCGCCCGAAAGCTTGACTCCTCTTTCGCCGATCACTGCCTGGAGTCCTTCTGGCTGATCTTTAATAAAATCATCCAATCGAGCTCTCTTCGCCGCATCCATAATTTCAGCATCGGTCGCGTTTAGGTCACCGTAAGCAATATTTTCTTTGATCGTACCTGAAAAGAGAAAAACATCTTGCTGCACGATACCGATTTGCTTTCGTAACGATTGTAGCTTCATCTCTTGGATGTTGATCCCGTCTATTGTAATCGATCCATTTTGCACATCATAAAAACGAGGCAGCAAACTGCATAGCGTTGTCTTCCCTGCGCCAGATGGTCCGACAAACGCGACAGTCTCACCAGAGCGAATGGATAGATCGATGTTATTCAAAACTGATCTGTGACCTTCATAACCAAATGTCACACCCTGATAACGGATTGCCCCTTTTAAATCGACTTCTATAGCGTCTTCTGAATCTGCTATATCTGGGTCTGTATCCATGATTTCAACGAACCGCTTAAAACCGGCAATTCCTTTAGGATAGCTTTCAATCACGGCGTTTATTTTTTGAATCGGTCCGATCAAAATGTTCGATAACAAAATAAAAGCAACAAACTGTCCATACGTTAATTCACCTGAAATGACAAAGTATGTTCCAAACAATAAGGTGAAAAGGGTAACTAACCTCATTAAAACATAGTTGGACATAACGTTCTGAGCCATGATCTTATAGGATTGAAGCTTTGTAAGACGGTACTTCTTATTATTTTCTCTAAACTTTTCCTGTTCATATTTTTCGTTCGCAAAAGCCTGAACAACACGTATTCCACCGATGCTGTCCTCTACTCTTGCATTGATCTCCGCTACATCTTGAAACATCTTTCTAAACGTGATCGTCATTTTTTTATTAAAGTAAATCGCTAGAATGATCAATAAAGGGATAACGATAAAAGACAAAACAGCGAGCTTCCAATTGATCGTTAACATGAGGCCGAACGATCCAATCAATGTCATAACCGCCACAAACACATCTTCTGGCCCGTGGTGAGCAACTTCTCCGATCTCTTCCAAGTCTTTCGTAAGACGAGAAATACTATGACCGGTCTTATTGTTATCATAATAGCCGAACGAGAGTTTCTGCATATGAGTGAACAGCTGCTGACGCATATCTGTTTCAATATTGATCCCAAGCTTGTGCCCCCAGTACGTGACAACAAAATGAAGAAACGTATTTAAAAGGTAAACAAGCAACAAACCAAGACAAGCTAAAGAGATAATCTCCCAGTTTCCATCAGGAAGAAGCTTATCGATCACTTGGTTTACAGCTAACGGAAAGGCCAATTCCAAAATTCCAACAAGAATGGCACATGAAAAATCAAGTATGAACAACCACTTATAGGGTCTATAATAAGCAAAAAAGCGAGTTAACACGTATAGACCTCCTTTACTGTTTTAATTGAAATACAACTAATTGAAATCCATTCTCAATTATACAGAATAAAGGGTTTTCTTACAATTTAAAATGACTGAACCGTTGTATGATCTTTGAAAGTGGTTGCTTTCCGCTCCAGGTTGCTCGCTTTCCATGGGGCGACCGGTGAGCCTCCTGCCGCTTTGCGCCCTTAGGAGTCTCCACCTGACCGCTCGTCCCATAGGAGTCGGCAACCTTCCGCTCCAATCAACTTGCATCAGAAGTAAAAAGAAATCAGTTTTTTATAAAAGATTTTTTTAAGCATGAAAAAACCTCCCGTATCGCTACAGGAGGTTTTTGTGCTATTAAATGATCTATTCTACTGTTACTGACTTCGCAAGGTTACGCGGCTTATCTACATCACAGTCGCGGTGAAGCGCTGCGTAGTAAGAGATCAGCTGCATCGGAAGTACAGATACTAACGGCGTCAAGTATGGGTGGATCTTCGGAAGAACAACACGGTCGCCTTCTTCTTGCAGACCATCCATAGAGATCACGCATGTGTAAGCTCCACGTGCCGCTACTTCTTTCACGTTACCACGGATGCTTAAGTTAACATGCTCTTGAGTTGCAAGAGCGATAACTGGTGTTCCGTCTTCGATCAATGCGATCGTACCATGCTTTAATTCTCCTCCAGCAAAACCTTCTGCTTGGATGTAAGAGATTTCTTTTAATTTTAGTGCAGCTTCTAAACATACGTAGAAGTCAGCAGCACGCCCGATGAAGAATGCGTTACGAGTTACAGCTAAGAACTCGCGTGCGATCTTCTCCATCTCTTCTTTTTGGTCACAAAGAACTTCCATCGCGTTTGCAACGATCGCAAGCTCTTGCAGCGGATTGAAGTCTAACTCGATGCCTTTTGCACGAGCTGAGTCAACAGCTAGTATTGCCAGTACTGCGATTTGAGCTGTGTATGCTTTCGTTGATGCTACTGCAATCTCAGGACCAGCATACAAGTTAAGCGTGTAGTTTGCTTCACGAGAAAGTGTAGAACCTGGAACGTTCGTGATCGTTAATGCTTTGTGTCCAAGTCTCTTCACTTCAACTAACACGGCACGGCTGTCTGCAGTCTCACCTGATTGTGAGATGAAGATGAACAACGGCTTTTGTGATAGAAGCGGCATGTTGTAAACAAACTCACTCGCGATGTGTGCTTCAACAGGAATGTTAGCGATGTTTTCGATCAGCTGTTTCCCAACCAGACCAGCGTGGTAGCTCGTTCCGCAAGCGATGATATAAACACGGTCCGCTTCTTTCATCGCGGCACGGATATCATCATCCAGCTTAAGATCGCCATTTTCATTTTGGTATTGATTGATGATGTTACGCATTACGAAAGGCTGCTCATCGATTTCTTTTAACATGAAATGAGGATACGTGCCTTTTTCGATGTCGCTTGCATCTAGTTCAGCTGTATAAGGTGTGCGCTCAACAACTGTACCATCAAGAGTTTTGATCGTATAGCTGTCGCTTGTCACGATTACAATTTCTTTATCCATTAATTCAACGTATTGATCGGTTTGAGAAAGCATAGCCATTGCATCACTTGCAATAACGTTAAAGCCTTCACCTTTACCAACCAATAACGGGCTCTTGTTCTTACCAACATAGATGGTTTCAGGGTTTTGGTTGTCGATTAGTCCGATCGCATAAGAACCTTTTAACTCAGAAAGCGTACGGCGGAATGCTTCTTCCACTTCCATGCCTTCGTTCACAAAGTATTCTACTAGCTGAACGATAACTTCTGTATCTGTTTCAGACAATAAATCAACACCTGAGATGTATTGTTTCTTCACCAGTTCATAGTTCTCGATTACACCGTTGTGTACGAGTGTAAAGCGTTCTGTTGAACTTTGGTGTGGATGAGAGTTAACTCTGCTCGGAACTCCGTGTGTTGCCCAGCGTGTATGTCCGATACCAACGGATGCTTCTACTCCAAGATCTACGTTTTCACGAAGATTTGCAATACGTCCTTTTTCTTTGAACACATGAACTCCGTCTTCATTAAGTACAGCGATACCAGCTGAGTCATATCCGCGGTATTCTAATTTTTCTAATCCGCGTAAAAGGATTTCCTTCGCGTCATTATTCCCAATATATCCAACGATTCCACACATAAATAAGCGTCCTCCTTAAAGCCATCACACTCTGCTGACGGCTTTCATAAGGGGGCCGTGAGCGGGGCTCACAACCCCACCTATGTTCTCTATTTTTATTTTTTTCACTTGCTTTCGTCTTTGTACAGGAAGTCACCTTACCTGGTTTGAACAAAAGCTTACGGAAGTGATGTTCCGAGAGGCATCCGCCGAAATATCGATGAACCTCTTCCTCGTCAACTGCTCTTTAGCCGGTCAGCAGTTCAGGCGCTTTGGATGAATGATTAACTGTAAACTCCTTCCTTTTATTTGAAGTAAACAAAAATAATCATACACGGGTTTTTCAAAACCGTCAATTATTATTCTTTCCCATTTTGAGAAAAAGTTGAAACATAATGTTCCATATTACAAAAATATGCATACACAGCTCTTTCTGTGAGCCGCATATGCATATGTTTCGTGCCCTTTTTTATTTTATGAGGGACAGTTTCTTTTTAATTTAAACGAGCTCAGCCTTTACTACTTCTACGATTTTATCTGCATGCTCTTGGCAGAGTTCTTCTGTTGGAGCTTCAACCATTACACGCACGAGTGGCTCCGTTCCAGAAGGGCGAACAAGCACTCGGCCGTTTCCTTCAAGCTCTGTTTCTACGTTATCGATCGCAGCCTTGATCGCATCGTTTCCGTTCAACTTAGACTTATCCGCTACTTTTACATTGATAAGAAGCTGCGGGAATTTTGCCATCTCACCTGCAAGCTCGGATAGTGGCTTTCCGGTTGCTTTTAGAATGGCAGCAAGCTGAATGCCAGATAGAAGTCCGTCTCCTGTTGTCGTGTAGTCTAAGAAGATGATGTGACCAGACTGTTCTCCACCAAGGTTAAAGTCGTTCTTACGCATCTCTTCCATTACATAACGGTCACCTACAGCTGTTTGTGCAGATTTCATCTCGTTTGCTTCTACAGCTTTATAGAAACCTAAGTTACTCATTACTGTTGAAACGACTGTATCCTGCTTCAAACGTCCTTGCTCTTTTAGATGCTTTGCACAGATGAACATGATTTGGTCTCCATCGACGATGTTTCCTTTTTCATCGATCGCGATCAAACGGTCTCCGTCACCATCAAATGCAAGCCCCATGTCGCAGCCTTTTTCTTTAACAAGTTCAGCAAGCTTTTCAGGATGTGTACTTCCTACACCTTCATTGATGTTTAGGCCGTTTGGACTTGTGCCCATCGTTGAGATGTCTGCTTCAAGATCAGCAAACAGATGTGGTGCATGTGATGATGTAGCTCCGTGCGCGCAATCTAAAGCGATATGAAGACCAGAAAAATCTCCAGGAACCGTTTGTTTCAGATAATGCATATACTTTTGGCCGCCTTCAAAATAATCGCTGACTGAACCTAAGTCGCCGCCTACAGGACGAGGGAGTTCATCCGTTTCATTATCCAAAAGGGCTTCGATTTCTGCTTCTTGCTCATCTAATAGCTTGAAGCCATCTGCTCCAAAGAATTTAATGCCGTTATCTGCTACTGGGTTATGCGACGCTGAAATCATAACACCTGCTTGTGCGCCTAAAGCTTTTGTTAAGAAAGCAACTCCCGGAGTAGAGATTACGCCTAAACGCATTACTTCCGCACCGATGGATAGAAGTCCCGCTACAAGAGCACCCTCTAGCATCTGTCCCGAAATACGCGTATCACGCCCGATTAAGATTTTAGGTCTTTCTGTATTTTTTGTAAGAACATATCCTCCAAAGCGCCCTAATTTAAATGCTAGTTCAGGCGTAAGCTCTGTATTTGCAACTCCTCTAACTCCGTCGGTACCAAAATATTTTCCCATTATTGCTCTCTCCTTCAACTATTGACTGCTAGTTTCTGTTTGAATTTCCACACTGGCTTCCTGAACTGTACCTGTCAGTTCAACATCCCCTGGATTTTTCCAATCTATCTTCACTTTATGCGTTCCTTGACCAAGTGAGCTCACATCTACGATTCCCTGCAGATCTGACTTTTTAAGGGAATTAAGCACACCCTTTTTCCCTCTTACTGTTACATCTACAACACCATCTGCCGGATCTAGTATCGTTGCTTGTTTGTCAGCGTCCCTTCCAAGCAGCGTTAATGGAACATCACTGAACGTTTTTGTCGTCTCTTGATCGGTTTCTTGTTCTGCTTCTGTTTCTGTACCTGCTTCTGTTTCGGTTTCAGCCTCATTACCCGTTTCTTCAACGTTTACATCTACTGTCACTTCTTTTATTGAAACGTCGTCAATTCCGTCTGGTACGGGAACATCAACGGTCAGCGTCGTGTCTTTTTTGATGTCACTTAAATCTATCGTTATTCCTCTAAATGAATCGATTTTATCCAAAGAAGTTGTTGTACCTGTCAATGTGATCTCGCTCGGATCAGATGTGATCGATTGAAGGGTAAGCCCCTCCTCTAGTTCGCCTTTCGTTTCGATAGATATCGGTACCGTTTTCTTAGGCTTCTTGATCGGTACAGACACCTCCGCTACTCCAGGGTTGATCTGAACATCAATTATATCTCCTTGCTGATTGTACGCACGCAGGGGAACTTTGGTTTGGATCGCTTCATCTGCATCACTTACGTCCACAAATCCTGTGATGAATGAGATCTGTTCGATCATCCCCTCAGCACCTGTCACATTGACCGTTCTCGGCGAAAACTCAACCTCACCTGCTGTATATCCCTCAGGCAGTTTTCTCTTATTCTTCAGGTCCACGTTCACGTTCATTTCTTTTGTTACTTTTTTATGCAGGATGACATCCACATAGTCTGGATTAATCTTAGCCTTTACCCCTTCAGGCAGACCTTGAACTTGAACTTTTACCCGCTTGTTGCCAGGTTTCATATTGGTTAGATCAATATAGACTTCGAATTCTTTATCCACTTTTGTCGCTTTTGTAATCAAACGGCTAGAACCCGTTAAAGTAAGATCAACCGATGATGGCATATCAGTAAGAACATATTGATCATCATCAAAGTATGGTTTGATCTGTACGTTCTCGATCGTTTCACTCTCAGTGTACATTTTTGAGAATATCGAATTGTTTGCTGCTTCTTCCTGTGTCTCCATCGTTACGATCGTATACATCATGAGGGCAAGAAGGAAAGCAATAATTTTTACAAACCATGAACTACTAAGGAGTTTGTCCATTTTTCTTTCCCCTCCAATTCCAGCGAGTTGAGGAAGTGGACTTGTTGGCAATAATCAATTCTGCGTTTAACAAATTTCTTAATGACTCTTCGTCCAGGTTACGATAGATCTCTCCATTTTTCGTAAGTGAGATCGTACCTGTTTCCTCAGAAACAATAACCGTTACAGCATCTGTAACTTCACTAATTCCTAGTGCGGCTCTATGTCTTGTCCCAAGCTCTTTTGAAACAAACGGACTTTCCGTTAAAGGTAAGTAACAACCTGCCGCGTAGATCTGACTTTGTTTAATGATGACCGCTCCATCATGTAATGGAGTATTCGGTACAAAGATATTCGTCAGCAGTTCTGATGATAGATGCGCTTTAATCGGAATGCCAGTTTCCACATACTCACTCAATCCCGTTTCGCGCTCGATCGACATGATCGCACCTATACGTCGCTTAGACATATAGTTCGTTGACTTACAGATCGCGGCAATGGCTTTTTCCGTTTCTTCCTCTTCAGGTAATCCTGTACGAGAAAAGAACTTCCCACGACCAAGCTGTTCTAACGCCCGTCTTAACTCTGGCTGGAAAATGATAATGATAGCAAGAAGACCATATGTAATCACTTTATCCATCAGCCATGACATCGTTCTAAGATCGAACGAACTACTCAGGAACCATACTACAATGATTACGGTGATCCCTTTTAACAATTGAACAGCTTTTGTTCCTCTGATCAGCATTATCAGCTTATAGATCACATACGTCACTAATAAAATATCTATGATCTGTGTAATGTAATTAAATATATTAAAATCAGCGATTGGTAACATAAATTCCCTCCCAACCCAGTTTGTCTTCCAAGTTGAAGTATTTAGTGGTGCGAAACAGGTTATTGCTATGCGTAAACTTATGGAATACCATTTCTTCAAACACTACCAAGAAAAAATTTTTAACCCATTTATTATAGCATACCTCAATGTAAAGAAAACTTGGCATGACATTCACATGTTTTACTCATGATGGTTGGATGATGATTGCCATTTATACGATTTGCACATGAAAAAAAGCCGTATGAGAACGGCTTTCTATATGAGGATCATTCATTGCTTCATCATTTGTACTAACTAAAGATTTCAACTTATACCATACCCATTCGACCACTTGGCCGATTTCCTGACTGTGACCTGTTACTTCCCCTGCAGATGCAAGATATTGATCACCTTTTATGACCGTAACGTCACCTTCTACTCTGCCTTCTATTCGAACATCAGCATTCTCTACAACTAGATCGCCTTTAATTGTTTCTCCAGCAGGAACGACTACTACGCGTTCAGACTTTTTGATCTGCAGGTTTCCTTCACCTTTTACAACTGCTAAATCTTGTTGATTGTAACTCGTAAACACGGATGCAGCCATAAAAAACATAAAGATCGCCGCAGCTGTTAGAGCAGGATGACTCTTCATCCAGCGCATCCATTTTACCTGTTGCCTCTCTTTAGGCAATTTAGCCATCACAGCCTCTGTAAAGCCTTCTGGTGCCTTCATATGAGATTGCAGCTGCAAATCCTTCAATGTCGCAGTCAGCAGCTCAAACTCTTCCCTACACGTCTCACAATCCTTAAGATGATTGTGAAAGTCTAATTCCTCTTCTTTTGTTGCATCACCATCAAGAACTTTATTCATTAATTCATCATATACGGAAACTTCACAATGCATTATTATCACCTCGTTTTTACAACCATTTGAAATACTTTCTTCAATGCTTCCCGCCCGCGATGTATACGAGTTTTCACTGTTGGAACAGGTATGTCCATAATCTTGCTGATCTCCTCTAACGATAGATCCTCAACGTATTTTAAAAGAATTGCGGTCCTGTATTTTTCAGGAAGCTTCATGATTTCTGACTGAAGTTCATTCCACTCTTCATTCTCTGTAACTACTTCTTCAGGTAAAGGCTCTTCACTCGAAAGCTGGCTATACATCGTAGCGCCGTCTGTTCCAGGCACCTCTGCATCCAGATAATAATCCGGTTTCTTTTTCCTTAACCTGTCGATACAAAGGTTTGTAGCAATACGAAAAATCCAGGTTGAAAATTTGTATTCACTATTGTATTTACTTATATTACGGTAAGCGCGTAAAAAAGTTTCTTGTGCTAAATCTTCTGCTTCATGTCCATTGCCGACCATCCGGAAACAATGCCGGTATATTTTATCTTTAAAAAGGTCAACAATGCCTTCAAACGCTTCTTGGTCCCCTTTTTTAACTTGGGTCACCATATTCGCTATTAAGGCGTCCATTATTTTATCACCACTCGGATTTTATTTACGTACCAGCATTTCATAAGTTTCAAATCTTTTCATATTATTTTATTTTATCATGTTGCAGAATTTGACGAAATAAAAAGGTATTTTTTTCTAAATAATGTGTTTTAAATAAATCAGACCTGGGAATATTAATCATATAAAATATTATGCTGAGGCAGAAAGGGGTAGTTTGTATGCATAGAGATTTATTAATCGAACAGATCGAACACTCCAGACAGCAAATGAATGAACTTTCAAAACATCTTCCACTAATCGCACAAGAAGTAGTTGAACTCTCACAAGAGATTGATCACCTGCTTAACCAATACCAACGCATAAATGAAAAAGAACAGTTGCATCTATAAAGAGGCAACTGTTTTTATTTTGTCTTCGTCTATTATAGTAGCTTTTCTCCAAATAAAGAACCCATTAAAGCTACAGCCACCGTCGCTGTTTTGTTCTTTTCGTCTAAAATTGGATTAACCTCTACAAATTCCGCAGATGTTATAACTTCCGCTTCAGCTAACATCTCCATTGCCAAGTGGCTCTCTCGGTAGCTGATCCCTCCAAGTACAGGCGTTCCAACACCAGGTGCATCATGAGGATCAAGACCATCTAAATCGAGACTCAAGTGTACACCATCTGTGTGAGCTAAGTATTCAATCGTCTCTTCCATAACCTTCGCCATCCCTAGACGATCTACTTCATGCATCGTATATACTTTGATTCCTCTTTCTTTTATCAGCTCACGTTCACCTTCATCTAAGGACCGCGCGCCAATGATTACAATATTTTCAGGTTTGATCTTTGGTGTATAGTCACTAATGTTTGTAAGTCTCTCATGACCGATACCAATGCTTACCGCAAGTGGCATCCCATGAATGTTTCCACTCGGTGAAGTATCGGCAGTATTCAGATCTCCATGCGCATCGTACCAAATAACACCTAAATTCTCGTAGTGCTTAGAAACCCCAGCTAATGTACCAATCGCAATACTATGGTCTCCTCCAAGCACGAGTGGAAACTTCTTGTTGGAGATTACATTTGATACAGTTTGTGACAGCTTTTCACTCGCATCAATAACACCTTGTAAATTTTTCAGATTACCTTCGTTTTCAATACTTTGTTTTTCTGGACGAGCAATATCTATATCACCAAAATCTTCAACACGATAATCCAGGTTTTCAAGGCGTTCAACAACACCCGCATATCGAATCGCACTCGGTCCCATATCTACACCACGGCGCATTTGTCCTAAATCCATCGGTACTCCGATTACTGTAATATCTTTCAACATTTTTCTTCCTCCCTTATGAAAAACACATAAAACATGAAAATCTATCTCTATTGTAGCTGTAAGGGATTTCATGGTTCAACTGGACAAAATGTTGCATAGATATACCAAAAAGAAAGCGCTTTCGACCTTAAGTTACATATTTATAAGGTTTCGGATAAGAAAGGACAAAAAAGAAGATGGCTTCGAGCCATCTTCTTTTCATTTTTCTTAACTCTGTTTAACTTATCAGTACTGAAATGGGGTATATTTAGAGGTCCCGTTTCATGAGTAGAAAAATAGACCGCTATAACAAATACCACTCGGGGTATTTATGATGCAAATTCTAGAAATATCAGCAATAATTCTAGATATTTCGCAAAATAATACGGCGAGTTTTGTTCCTATATCTTCGAATCGTGATAGTTCAACAATAAATATGAAGCACATACCCTTAACTCTATTCCATAACTGACACATGTATACGTGATCACACTATACACTAGCAGCCAAAAATTAGTATCTCTATCTATCAAACGAGAAGTATTTTAAAGTCTTCTAAACAATAAAAAAACTTCAGGCATCGCCTGAAGTGAAATGATTATGTATATGGTGGAGCTTAGCGGGATCGAACCGCTGACCTCCTGCGTGCAAGGCAGGCGCTCTCCCAGCTGAGCTAAAGCCCCGAAGAAATAATATGGAGCGGGTGATGAGAATCGAACTCACGACCAGAGCTTGGAAGGCTCTTGTTTTACCACTAAACTACACCCGCATATTCTATTAGTATCGTCTATCTTTTGTATTGTTAAACATAAGATGGTGGAGGGGGACGGATTCGAACCGCCGAACCCGGAGGGAGCGGATTTACAGTCCGCCGCGTTTAGCCACTTCGCTACCCCTCCACATAAAAAAAGAGAGTTACTCTTCAAGCACTTCGTTGTGCTCTGTGTCTACTATCCAAGAAAGTAAACATGGTGCCGGCTAGAGGACTTGAACCCCCAACCTACTGATTACAAGTCAGTTGCTCTACCAATTGAGCTAAACCGGCAAGCAAAAAAAATGGTGGAGGATGACGGGTTCGAACCGCCGACCCCCTGCTTGTAAGGCAGGTGCTCTCCCAGCTGAGCTAATCCTCCAAATATTTATAGAAAATGGTGACCCGTACGGGATTCGAACCCGTGTTACCGCCGTGAAAGGGCGGTGTCTTAACCGCTTGACCAACGGGCCATAACTGTATGATTTAAAAGTAAGTATGATATGGAGCTTCCAACCGGGCTCGAACCGGTGACCTCTTCCTTACCATGGAAGCACTCTACCTGCTGAGCTATGGAAGCAAGTAAAAATGGCTCCACAGGCAGGACTCGAACCTGCGACCGATCGGTTAACAGCCGATAGCTCTACCACTGAGCTACTGTGGAATAATGTAATGAAAATCCACAACTAAGTTGGAATTTTGAGATTTTAGCCCAGCGACGTCCTACTCTAACAGGGGGAAACCCCCAACTACCATCGGCGCTAAAGAGCTTAACTTCCGTGTTCGGTATGGGAACGGGTGTGACCTCTTTGCCATCATCACTGGACCTAGTTACTTATGTAACACTCTCAAAATCATTTATCCTGTTGGGACAAGATAAATTTTATTATATTTTAAAGCTTTTTGCAAGAGATTTTTTAAATGATTTTC
>NZ_JACZDV010000006.1:0-60582 GCF_015903845.1 Fictibacillus sp. 26RED30 | reverse complement strand
GAAATCCATCTTTTTTTTTTGTGTTTTTTTTTAAGATAGAAAAGAAGAAAGGTAGTTTGGCGATTGCCAAACTTCTGATTAGAGGTGACTGGGGTTGGAAGGCTCGAGCTCGGGGGTATAGCGCATCGATCAAGGCTGAGAGCGGTTGTCGAGATTTAGCGAACGGCCTTTATTTTTGTTTTTAGACTTAATGGAGGTTTGTTTCGACTTAATTCACTCTCATTTTGACTTAATTTTTCTTATTTAGACTTAATTAGAGCCAGCAGATACCCATAGTGGTATTCGCGGGACGCACTCTTTAACGCTTCAAACGATCTCAAAACCCTCAAAATACGAAGAAGATGGCCAAGAGCCATCTTCCACCTCGCGATATTCTTCAGCAAAAGCTCCAAAATCCATCCCAAAAGCCCCACAAGCAGATCCGACAACCATCATCCAAGCCAAAACCTTACTTAAACGCCTCAGATGCCACACACAAATCCGCTAATCAGATCTCCCCATCAACTCCACCGCACATAATTTCACGGTAATCGTGATTTTATTCACGGTAATTCTCCATATATTCACGGATAAGCTTCATAATTTCACGGATAAAACTTTTTATCGAAATTTCGACATCCACCACCGATTTATCTGATTCAGCTCATCTTAACGCACACTTCCAACCTCCTCCAAAAGCATCATCTTTTCGACAGAATCATACAGGTTAAGAAGGTAACCAGGAGGCAATAATGGTGGATAGAGATTTGCATTTTGGGAAAAAAGCAGGCTATAATATAACTATAGTCAAAGTTAGTCAAAGTCAGAAGGGGGAGGGGAAATGAGGAATATTTCAGATGTAATTGAAAATTACTTAAAGCAAATTCTCTCAAGTTCTAATGATCCGTCCATTGAAATTAAGCGGACGGATATTGCTGAACGGTTTCAATGCGTTCCTTCTCAAATAAACTACGTTATTAACACGAGATTTACGATTGAAAAAGGGTTTGTAGTGGAAAGTAAAAGAGGTGGAGGAGGTTATATTCGGATCATGAAGGTCCGTACCGAAAGCTCTGCCCACTTAATTGATCACTTAACCACCTTGATTGGTGAAAGGATATCGCAAGGCAACGCAGAAAATGTAATAAAGAGACTTATGGAAGAAACGATCGTTTCAGAACGAGAAGCGAGACTTATGCTGAGTGTGATGGACAGATCTATTTTAAAACTTAACCTTCCAGAACGAGATGAATTACGAGCAGAATTATTAAAAGCTATGATAAAAACGTTAAAATATCGAACCACATAGCCCTTTTTTTCATTCTATATAAAGGGAGGGAGCAGAATGAATTGTGAAGAGTGCCATGAACGTGAAGCGTCATTGCATTTTACAAAAATCATAAATGGGGAGAAAACTGAATTTCACATTTGTGAACATTGTGCCAAAGAAAAAGGAGAATTCTTGCCGGGGTCGAATTCTTTTTCCATTCACCAATTGCTTTCTGGACTTTTACATGGTGATGGACATGTCCCGAACACACCATCATCTAACTTCATTCCGCCCTCGTTAAGCTGTGAAAAATGCGGGATGAGTTATTATCAGTTTGCGAAGATCGGGCGCTTTGGGTGTGATAATTGCTACAAAGCGTTTGAGTCGAAACTGAATCCAATTTTTAAAAGAGTTCATGGTGGTAACACCTTGCATGCAGGGAAGATTCCACTCCGTGCAGGAAGCAGTATTCAAGAAAAAAAGCAGCTTCAGCAATTAAAGCAAGCTTTGCAGCAGTATATATTAAATGAGGAATTTGAAAGAGCTGCTGAAACAAGAGATGTCATCAGAGAGATCGAGCACCGCTTGCAACAGGGGAGGGATACGTAACCGATGTCTTTGGAACGATTTATCAGTGACGCGATCAGTCCCTGGATGAAACGGGAGGGGCCAGAATCGGATATTGTTCTTTCGAGCCGTGTCCGACTTGCAAGAAATATTCATCAATATGTTTTTCCCATCGCTGCAGATAAAGAATCGGCTCATGAAGTCATATCAACGATCTCGACATGTATTAGTGAAGAGAGCGAAGAAGCAGAAAATCTTGAAATGCTGATGATGGAGGAGTTAAAGCCTGTTGAAAAACGGGTACTTGTTGAGAAACATCTGATAAGTCCCAATTTAGCTGAGCAAGCGAAATATGGTGCGGTTCTCATGAATGCAGATGAATCAGTGAGCATCATGGTCAATGAAGAAGATCATATACGCATTCAATGTTTAGCACCAGGTTTTCAACTAGAAGAAGTTCTTCATCGGGCGAATGAGATCGATGATAGAATCGAAAAAAACGTTGATTATGCGTTTGATGAAAAACGAGGATATTTAACAAGCTGTCCGACGAATGTAGGAACTGGACTTCGTGCCTCTGTTATGATGCATCTCCCAGCGCTCGTTCTATCAAAAAAGATGAGCCGCATCATTCCAGCGATCAATCAGCTAGGGTTAGCGGTGAGAGGCATCTATGGGGAAGGTACCGAGGCGCAAGGAAACATTTTTCAAATTTCAAATCAGATGACACTAGGCAAGTCGGAAGAGGATATAATGGAAGATCTCGCAGGTGTCGTCATGCAGGTCATCCAACAAGAACGAGCAGCTCGCAAACAGCTGCAGGATGGATTGAAATTACAGCTTGAAGACAAGTTATTCCGTTCACTGGGAACGTTAGAGAACTGCCGGATCATCCAATCAAAAGAAGCTGCCAAATGTTTATCAGATGTGCGGCTTGGCATTGATTTAGAGATTTTACCCGGGATTTCAAAAACGATACTCAATGAACTTATGATACTTACACAACCAGGTTTTCTTCAACAATATGCAGGTGAAGTTCTAACTCCAGAAGAACGTGACATAAGAAGAGCCACTCTAATCAGAGAAAGAATAAAATTGGAAAACCGATAAGGAGCGTGACGAGTATGATGTTTGGTCGTTTTACAGAGAGAGCACAAAAAGTTTTAGCTTTAGCACAAGAAGAAGCGATTCGATTAGGTCATAATAACGTGGGAACAGAACATATCCTGCTTGGTTTGATCCGTGAAGGTGAAGGAATTGCAGCGAAAGCTCTTCAAGTTCTTGGACTAGGGCCAGAAAAGATTCAAAAAGAAGTGGAAACATTGATCGGCCGCGGTCAGGAAGCTGTTCAAACGATTCACTATACGCCTCGTGCTAAAAAAGTGATCGAACTTTCCATGGATGAAGCTCGTAAACTCGGACATTCGTACGTGGGAACAGAACACATTCTATTAGGATTGATTCGTGAAGGAGAAGGCGTTGCAGCTCGTGTACTAAACAACCTTGGTGTCAGCCTTAACAAAGCGCGTCAACAAGTGCTGCAGTTACTAGGAAGCAATGAATCTTCTTCTAGTCATAGAGGTTCATCAGCTAGTGCCAACACACCGACGTTAGACAGCTTAGCGCGTGATCTAACTGCGATTGCTCGTGAAGGTACACTAGACCCAGTAATCGGGCGTGCGAAAGAAATTCAGCGTGTTATTGAGGTTCTAAGCCGCCGTACGAAGAACAACCCTGTTTTGATCGGGGAACCTGGTGTTGGTAAAACAGCTATCGCAGAAGGTTTAGCGCAGCAGATCATCAATAACGAAGTGCCAGAAACCCTTCGTGATAAGCGTGTTATGACGCTTGATATGGGTACAGTTGTAGCAGGAACGAAGTACAGAGGTGAGTTTGAAGATCGTCTGAAAAAAGTAATGGATGAGATCCGCCAAGCTGGGAACATCATTCTATTCATCGACGAACTTCATACACTGATCGGTGCAGGTGGAGCAGAAGGTGCGATCGATGCATCCAACATTTTAAAGCCAGCTCTTGCTCGTGGTGAACTTCAATGTATCGGTGCTACAACACTTGATGAGTACAGAAAATATATTGAAAAAGATGCAGCGCTTGAGCGCCGTTTCCAGCCGATCACGGTTAACGAGCCAACGAAGGATGAAAGTATTCAAATTCTTCAAGGACTTCGCGATCGTTATGAAGCTCACCACCGTGTAACGATTACGGATGAAGCGATTGAAGCATCTGTTCAGTTATCTGATCGTTACATCTCAGATCGTTTCTTACCAGATAAAGCGATCGATCTTATTGATGAAGCGGCGTCAAAAGTTCGCCTTCGTTCATATACAGCTCCGCCGAACTTAAAAGAGCTTGAGCAGAAGCTGGAGGAAGTTCGTAAGGAGAAGGATGCGGCTGTTCAAAGTCAAGAATTTGAAAAAGCTGCTTCACTTCGAGATTCTGAACAGCGTCTTCGTGAAGAGCTAGAGAAAACGAAGGATGTTTGGAAAGAGAAACAAGGAAAAGAAAATACAGAAGTAACGCCAGAAGATATTGCACAAGTTGTATCCTCTTGGACGGGAGTTCCGGTTTCTAAACTTGCTGAAGAAGAAACAGAACGCCTTCTGAAGATGGAAGAGATTTTGCACGATCGTGTTATTGGCCAGTCTGAGGCTGTTACGGCAATCTCTAAAGCTATCCGAAGAGCACGTGCTGGTTTGAAAGATCCGAAGCGTCCGATCGGCTCGTTCATCTTCTTAGGACCAACAGGTGTAGGTAAAACAGAACTTGCAAGAGCTGTTGCCGAAACACTATTTGGTGATGAAGATGCGATTATCCGTATCGATATGTCGGAGTACATGGAGAAGCATACAACATCCCGTCTCGTTGGATCGCCTCCAGGATATGTTGGACACGAAGAAGGTGGCCAGTTAACAGAGAAAGTTAGAAGAAAGCCTTACTCTGTTATCTTGCTTGATGAGATCGAAAAAGCGCATCCTGAAGTATTCAACATCTTGCTTCAAGTGCTAGAAGATGGTCGTCTTACTGACTCTAAGGGACGTACAGTCGATTTCCGCAACACGGTAGTAATCATGACTTCAAACGTAGGAGCGAGCACGCTTAAGCGTAACCGTTCACTAGGGTTTGCTGTTCATAACGAAGGTCAAAAATACAACGATATGAAGTCTAAGGTAATGGATGAACTGAAGCGTGCATTCCGTCCAGAGTTCTTGAACCGTATTGATGAGATCATCGTGTTCCATTCTTTAGAAAAAGAGCACTTGCTAAGAATCGTTAGCTTGATGGCTGCATCACTAAAACAACGTTTAAGTGATCAAGGAATCGAGATCGAGTTGACTCAAGCCGCTCTCGAAAAGATTACGGAAGAAGGATACGATCCAGATTACGGAGCTCGTCCATTGCGTCGTGCCCTACAGCGTAAGATTGAAGATCGATTATCTGAAGAGCTTCTAAGAGGAAATATCAACAAAGGGCAGACCGTTAAGATTGATGTTGAAGAGAACGATTTTGTTGTTCAAACAGTCTAACTTTTACCACATATGAGAATATCCTACAAAAGACCCGGAAGACAGACATGTCCTCCGGGTTTTTGTCGAAAAAATCTTAGCTGTTCGCCTTTTTTTGCAGAGCTCAAATGGAAGTAGTTGTTAGGTTTTATGTTATGATATGAGTGAATAAATCTTGATATTTTCAGTATTTAACTTATTAAAATAGTAAACCTATTTTCCCTTTACAATGATGCTTTGAAAGTGGTTGGTTTCCGTTACAGGTGTTCGCTTTCCGCGGGGCGTGCGGTGAGCCCCCTGCCGCTTTGCGCCTTTAGGGGTCTCTCCTGCCCACTCGTCCCGCAGGAGTCTCACACCTTTCACTTCAATCAACCTTTCTATGAAGTCTTTTCAGGGATACTCTAGAAAAGTCTTTTCAGTAATACTTTAGAAGCATCAACTCACCAAGCGTCTGAAAGTAGAAACTAAAGATTATGAAATAGATAGATATTAAAGTGTTAAGTTTGGAAGAGGAGTTTTTTAGATGGCTAAAGTAAAATCAATCTTTCTTTGCCAAGATTGCGGTTATGAATCTCCGAAATGGATGGGGAAATGTCCAGGGTGCCATGCGTGGAACACGATGGTGGAGGAAACGATTCGACCTGAAAAAAATATTAGGGGATTAAGCTCTGGCGGAGATAAGAACGTAAAGCAGAAACCCCAGTCAATAGCAGATGTAAAAAGTGAGCAAGAGCCGCGCATACCGACAAACTATCAGGAATTCAACCGTGTTTTAGGTGGAGGGATCGTTCCAGGCTCAATGGTTTTAGTTGGAGGAGACCCCGGAATCGGTAAGTCCACACTATTGCTGCAAACATCAGCGCAGCTTGCACAAAGAGGAGAGCGTGTTCTATACATATCTGGTGAGGAATCTGTTAAACAGACGAAGCTGCGTGCAGATCGTTTAGATATCGGAGCAAAAGACTTGTTTGTTTTAGCAGAAACAGATCTAGAACTGATCGAGCAGGCGATGGCAGATGTGATGCCTTCTGTAATGATCATCGACTCGATTCAAACCGTCTATCGGGCTGAAGTGACTTCAGCTCCAGGAAGTGTATCGCAAGTACGAGAGTGTACGTCACATTTGATGCGCATGGCGAAAACGAAAGGTATTGCTGTATTTATCGTTGGACATGTTACAAAAGAAGGAAATATCGCCGGACCGCGTCTTTTAGAGCATATGGTAGATGCGGTATTGTACTTTGAAGGTGAAAGACATCATACTTTCCGTATCTTACGAGCAGTTAAGAACCGTTTCGGCTCTACAAATGAAATCGGTGTTTTCGAAATGAAGGAAGTCGGCCTCGAAGAAGTATTAAACCCTTCTGAGATCTTTTTAGAAGAACGTTCGAAAGGGGCAGCGGGTTCGACAGTAGTTGCGTCTCTTGAAGGAACGCGTCCGATGCTAGTAGAACTTCAGGCTTTAATATCACCAACGAGCTTTGGTAATCCTAGAAGGATGGCTACGGGTATCGATCACAACCGTGTATCGCTGCTTATGGCTGTTTTAGAAAAGAGAGTCGGACTGCTGCTTCAGAACCAGGATGCGTATCTGAATGTTGCAGGTGGAGTTCGGCTGGATGAGCCGGCGATCGATCTGGCTGTTGCGATCAGCATCGCTTCAAGCTTTCGCGATTCACCAACAAAGCCAACAGATGTTATGATTGGAGAAATAGGATTAACGGGAGAGGTTAGAAGAGTTTCCCGTATCGAGCAGCGCGTACATGAAGCTGCAAAATTAGGTTTTACGCGAGCTATTATACCTGATAAAAATATAGGCGGCTGGACCGTTCCAAAAGGAATACAAGTCGTCGGAGTATCGACCGTTTATGAGGCGTTACAAGCAGCGTTAGGAGGGTAAAGCATATTATGGACCATGCGATAAAAGAAGCAATCATAAGCCAAATGCTACAGCTAGTTGCTCCCGGGACACCACTTCGGGAAGGAATCGACAACGTACTGCGAGCGAACACTGGTGGACTGATCGTTGTTGGATATAACGATAAAGTAAAAGAAATCGTTGATGGAGGTTTCTCTATTAACTGCAAATACTCACCTGCATCACTATATGAACTTGCCAAGATGGATGGTGCGATCATATTGAATGAAGATGCTGTTAAAATTCTGTATGCGAACACACAGCTCATTCCAGATACGGTGATTCCGTCTACAGAAACGGGGATTCGTCACAGAACCGCCGAACGTGTTGCGCGCCAAACAGGCAACCTTGTGATCTCTATCTCTCAACGTCGTAACGTAATCACTCTATATCAAGGGATGATTCGTTATTCACTAAAAGAGATCGGTGTGATCTTGACAAAAGCGAATCAAGCGATTCAAACGCTTGAGAAATATAAAGTGGTTTTTGACCAAAGTGTTACGAACCTTGGAGCGCTAGAATTTGAAGAATTAGTGACTTTCCAAGAAGTTACACAAGTTATTCACAGAATTGAGATGGTTTTACGCATAAAAAATGAGATTATTAAATATGTTAATGAACTTGGTGTTGAAGGAAGACTGATTCGAATCCAGATGGAGGAGCTCGTTTCTAACATCGAGGAAGAAGCATTGCTTTTAATCAAGGACTATATGAAAGATCGTGAAAGTGATCCTTATGCGATTCTTCGCCAATTGAACAAACTATCATCTGAAGAATTATTTGATGAATCCGTTATTATGAAACTTTTAGGCTTCTCAGCCGGTATGAATATGCAGGATGAAACGATTCATCCACGCGGATACCGTATTCTTGGCAAGATTCCAAGGCTTCCAGCTGTTATTATTGAGAATTTAACAGATGCATTTGAAAACCTTCCGCAAATTCTGCGTGCGTCCATCGATGAATTGGACGAGGTAGAGGGTATCGGTGAGATTCGTGCCAAAAAAGTAAAAGAAGGGCTCAAACGCATTCAGGAACAGCTTTTCGTCGATCGTCATATCTAAATGGAACATTCTGAGTAAAAAAAGGAATTTTCTATTTTTTGCACGTTTTTAATACGGTCATTTTGTAAATAATGATTAGGGGAGGTGAATCAGGCATGCTAAAAAGAATTGTTCAACTATTTTTCATTGTAATAGGGGGCATGCTAGGCTATCTATATATACCAGATCTCATTCGTGTACTTAATTTCGGTGATCTTCCGAATCAAGTAACATCCCCATATGTCGGGGCAGTGATTGGTGCACTTATATTATTTTTATCTACATTCTGGCTGTCCGATTACGTAGTAGGTTTAATCCGTTGGGCTGAGGAGACGGTTGTAAAAGCTCCAGCAACTGATCTTTTATCCGGGACGATGGGACTTATTATCGGACTGATCGTAGCCTTTTTAATCCAGTCACCGTTAAGCTCTATGGATATTGTTGTGGTCAGCTCGATCCTGCCGATCGCGATCACATTCCTGCTCGGTTATTTAGGCTTTCAAGTAGGTTTTAAAAAGAGAGACGAGTTGATTCAGCTGTTCTCTTTGAAAAGCCAAGGGAAAGAACGAAAAAAAGAAGCAGAGATCGAAAAGCCAGGTGGTAAGTATAAGATTTTAGATACGAGCGTCATTATCGATGGCCGAGTGGCTGATATCTGTCAAACTGGCTTTTTAGAAGGTCCGCTTATCATTCCTCGTTTTGTTTTAGAAGAATTGCAATATATTGCTGATTCCTCAGATGTTTTAAAACGTAACAGAGGGCGCCGTGGCCTTGATATTCTAAATCGTATTCAAAAAGAGCTTTCTATGAAAGTTGAAATCTATGAAGGTGACTTTGAAGAGGTAACAGAAGTTGATAGCAAGCTTGTAAAGCTCGCTCAACTGTTATCCGGTGTCGTCGTTACGAATGATTTTAACTTGAACAAAGTATGTGAACTGCAAAACGTTGCAGTACTAAATATTAATGACCTTGCAAATGCGGTAAAACCCGTTGTTCTTCCTGGCGAAGAGCTTGTTGTACAAGTGATCAAAGACGGAAAAGAACAGAGTCAAGGTGTAGGCTATCTGGATGATGGAACGATGATCGTCGTAGAAGATGGTCGTGATTATGTAGGCAAGACGATTGATGTTATCGTAACTTCAGTACTCCAAACATCAGCGGGCAGAATGATTTTTGCCAAAAAGAAACTATTAGAAAAAGCATTGTAACGAACGGTGGGGAAGCACGTGAATTATTGGACAGTCATTCCCGCTGCTGGACAAGGTAAACGCATGAATGCTGGGATCTCTAAGCAGTGGATCGAGCTCTTAGGAAAACCAGTTCTCGCGCACACACTACATGTGTTTGAAAACGATCCGCATTGCGAGGGTGTCATTCTTGTCGGCAGTGAAAAGGAATTGCAGCAGATGCAAGACTTTGTAGAGTCGTTCCAATTCAAAAAAGTGCGCAAAATCGTTCCAGGCGGAAAAGAACGTCAGCAAAGTGTCTATGAGGGATTGAAGGTCGTACCTACAGATGTAGACCTCGTTCTCATTCATGATGCAGCACGGCCTTTCATCACACATGATTCTATTTTACAACTCATTAACACGGCACGAGATACAGGCTCTGCCGTGTTAGCTGTTCCTGTTAAGGATACGGTTAAGCGGGTATTAGAGAATGTAGTGGAAGAAACGATCGACCGTTCCAGCTTGTGGGCTGTTCAAACCCCGCAAGCTTTTCGTCTTTCTATCGTAATGGATGCACACAGAAAGGCAGACGAAGAAGGCTATATTGGAACGGATGACGCAAGCCTAGTGGAACGAATTGGACAAACAGTCGCTATTGTAATGGGAGACTATCATAATATAAAATTAACTACGTCTGATGACTTGTTATTTGGACAAGCCATTTTGTTAGAGAGACAGGGGGAAAAAGCATGATGCGCATCGGACAAGGTTTTGATGTACATGCCTTTAGTGAGGGTCGTCCGTTAATCATTGGCGGTGTAACGATTCCTTATGAGAAGGGACTTTTAGGGCACTCTGATGCTGACGTTCTTTTGCATGCGATTACAGATGCATTGCTAGGTGCAGCAGGTGAAGGAGATATCGGGAAACACTTTCCAGATACAGATCCTGCCTATAAGGACGCAGATTCGAAGCGCTTGTTGCTCGATTCTTGGAAATTGGTCGAGAAAAAAGGTTATTCTTTAGGTAATATAGATTGTACGATCATTGCTCAAAAACCAAAGATGCTTCCGTACATTGAAGAGATGCGCGGAGTGATCGCAGGTATTTTTGATGTTGATGTAGATAGAATCAACGTGAAGGCGACGACGACTGAAAAGCTAGGATTTCCTGGACGCGAAGAGGGAATCGCAGCTCAAGCGGTTGTTTTGATAGAGAAGGTGCTTTAAAAAATTGTTACTTTAAAGGCATTCCATTCCTTATCTTCTCTGATAAAGTTGATTGGAGTGGAAGATACGAGACTCCTGTGGGACAGGCGGGCAGGTGAGACACTTAAGAGTGAAACGTACGAATGTGGCTCACCGCCTGCCCCACGGAAAGCGAGTGTCTGGAATGGAAATCAACCACTTTCAAAAGCATCATCGTTTAAGTAAAAATATTTATAGAGGTGAAACATGATGGCAAACGAAGTTCGAGTGCGTTATGCACCAAGTCCAACAGGACACTTACATATAGGGAATGCACGTGCAGCTCTATTCAATTATCTATATGCACGCCATACTGGCGGGAAATTTATTATTCGTATTGAAGATACGGACCAGAAGCGTAACATTCAAGGCGGAGAAGAGAGTCAGCTGGATCATTTGAAATGGCTCGGTATGGATTGGGATGAAAGTGTTGATATCGGAGGAGATTACGGTCCGTATCGTCAGATGGAACGTTTAGATTTATACGAAAAGTATACAGATGAACTACTTTCAAAAGGTCTTGCATACACTTGTTATTGTACAGAAGAAGAGCTTGAGGCTTCCCGTGAAGAGCAGATGGCAAAAGGGGATACTCCTGTTTATGATGGACGCTGTCTAAACTTATCAGTTGAAGAAAAAGCGGCTCTAGAAGAAGAAGGTCGTCGTCCGAGCATTCGTTTTAAAGTACCTCAAGACCGTACGATTACGTTCGATGACATGGTTAAAGGTGAAGTGTCGTTTGAATCAAGCGGCTTTGGTGATTTTGTTATCGTAAAAAAAGATGGAATTCCAACTTACAACTACGCTGTTGTTATCGATGACCATGAAATGGCGATCTCTCACGTACTTCGTGGAGATGATCACATCTCAAACACACCAAAGCAGTTATTGATCTATGATGCGCTAGGTTTTTCTCATCCGAAGTTCGGTCATACAACATTGATCGTGAATGAAAACCGTAAAAAACTGAGTAAACGTGATGAATCGATCGTTCAGTTTATCGAACAATACAAAGATTTAGGATACTTGCCAGAAGCACTGTTTAACTTTATAGCTCTACTAGGCTGGTCTCCAGGTGGAGAAGAAGAGATCTTTAGCCGTGAGCAGTTTATTGAGATCTTTGATCCGAACCGTCTATCCAAAGCTCCTGCCGTTTTTGATACGCAAAAGTTAGAATGGCTGAACAACCAATATATGAAACAGCAAGATGTAGCTCGTATCGTTGAGTTGTGTATGCCTCACCTAGTAAAAGCGGGCAGAGTTTCAGAAAACCCTAGCCCTGAAGAACAAGAGTGGATCACAAAGCTTGTCGCTCTTCATCAGGAAAAAATGAGCTACGGTGCTGAGATCGTAGACTTAACGGAACTTTTCTTCAAAGAAGAGATCGAGTATGAAGGAGAAGCACTTGAAGTCTTGCAAGGTGAAGGGGTTCCATCCGTTATGGAATCGTTCTTAACTCAGATCGAAAACAGTGATTCTTTTGAAGCAGAAGACATCAAGGCGATGATGAAAGCTGTTCAGAAGGAAACAGGTCAAAAAGGGAAGAACTTGTTCATGCCGATTCGTGTGGCAACAACTGGTCAGCAACATGGTCCAGATCTGCCTGCTGCCGTGTCCCTTCTCGGTAAAGATGTGATTACAAAGCGCGTAAATGCTGTACTGACTCAAATTAAAAAGTAATAAAAGTACACATTTTGCAAAGATTATAATATAGTAAAAGAAACTTATAAAAACATGTAAAACGCAGATGAGGAAAGTAGGCTAGCGCCTTTTCATAGTAGAGAGAACCATCACCGGCTGAAAGTGGTTCATGAAAATGCTTGCTGAAGTGCCCCTCGGAGTCCCTTGCCGAAAGTTTTAGTAGGTTTGGGCGGCAACTCCCCGTTATGGAGCTTAAGGGAACAGGTGATTTTAATAAGCCTGTTAAACAGAGTGGAACCGCGTCTATCCGTACGTCTCTGTGTCATATTTGGCACAGGGGCGTTTTTTATTTTCTAATGCTTAGATTAGATCTAAACAATTTTGCTTATGAATCACTTTTTCAACTTTGCCTAGTTGATTATAGTGGAAGGTGCGAGACTCCTGCGGGACGAGTGGGCAGGAGAGACCCCTAAAGGCGCAAAGCGGCAGGGGGCTCACCGCACGCCCCGCGGAAAGCGAAGCACCTGGAACGGAGATCAACCTCTTCCACGGCAACATTGTATTCACGGTAAGAGCACGATATTTTTATGCAAGGAGGTTGGAGAACATGTTTTCAGCCATGAAAGAAGACATTCAGGTTGTTTTTGAGAAAGACCCAGCAGCTAGAAGTTCATTCGAAGTATTCTTAACATACAGTGGACTGCATGCGGTTTGGGCCCATAGATTAGCCCATAAGTTATTCAAACGAAACTGGCTGTTTTTAGCCCGCTTGATCTCACAGATCAGCCGCTTTTTTACCGGTATCGAAATACACCCAGGAGCCCAGATCGGCAGACGCTTTTTTATCGATCACGGCATGGGTGTTGTGATCGGCGAAACGTGTATCATCGGCAATGACGTGACGCTCTATCAGGGTGTTACGCTTGGAGGTACGGGAAAAGAAAAAGGGAAAAGGCATCCTACACTGGAAGATCATGTCCTTGTTGCTACAGGAGCCAAGGTGCTAGGTAACATTACCATCGGTAAAAATTCAAAAGTTGGGGCAGGATCGGTAGTTCTTCAACACGTTCCGCCTGATGCGACAGTAGTTGGAATACCAGGAAGAGTCGTGATCAAAGACGGCATCAAGGTAGGGTGCGAACTTGATCATCGAGATCTGCCTGACCCGGTAGCTGATAAATTTAGAGAAATGCATAACGAGATGAAACGAATGCGCGAAGAACTGGAAACATTGAAAAAAAGGAGTGAAGTTTAAATGGGTATTAAAATCTATAATACGATGACTCGTCAAAAAGAGCTTTTCGTTCCGTTAGAAGAAGGAAAAGTGAAGATGTATGTGTGCGGACCGACTGTATATAACTATATTCATATCGGTAACGCGAGACCGGCTATTGTTTTTGATACAGTGAGAAAGTACTTGGAATACAGAGATTTTGATGTGCAGTTCATCTCCAATTTTACGGATGTTGATGATAAGCTCATTAAAGCGGCTAATGAGATGGGAAGCGATGTCCCAACGATCGCCGAGAAGTTCATCCATGCGTATCATGAGGATACTTGCGCATTAGGCGTACAAAAAGCTGATGCACATCCGCGTGTAACAGAAACGATGCCAGAGATCATTGATTTTATCGAGAACCTCATCAAAAAAGGTTTTGCTTATGAAGCAGCGGGAGATGTTTATTTTAAGACGCGTTCGTTCAACGGCTATGGTAAACTTTCTCATCAATCGATCGATGACTTAAGATCTGGTGCGAGAATTGAAGTAGGAGAGAAAAAAGAAGATCCTCTTGATTTTGCGCTATGGAAAGCAGCGAAAGATGGGGAGATCTATTGGGAGAGCCCTTGGGGGAAAGGTCGTCCAGGCTGGCATATCGAATGCTCCGCGATGGCGAAAAAATACTTAGGTGACTCGATCGACATTCATGGCGGCGGTCAAGATCTAGCTTTTCCTCATCACGAGAATGAGATCGCACAATCGGAAGCATTGAATGAAGCTCCGATGGCTAAGTATTGGATGCATAATGGGTATATTAATATTGATAACGAAAAAATGTCCAAATCACTTGGGAACTTTGTACTTGTTCATGATCTTGTGCAACAGCAGGATCCGCAAGTTATCCGATTCTTTATGCTGGCCGTACACTACCGCAATCCGATCAACTTCAGTCAAGAGTTGTTAGAAGCGGCAGAGGCAGGGTTGAATAGAATCCGTACGTCTTATGAAAACTTAAAACACCGCTTGAGTGTATCGGCAGACCTATCTGTAGATACAGAAAAATGGACTCAGCTTGTTAAAGGGACTAGAGAGAAATTCATCACGGATATGGATGATGATTTTAACACGGCGAACGCGATCTCTCATCTTTTTGATTTTTCGAGAGAAGCGAACGTATATCTGCAAGAGAAAAACACTTCTAAAGCCGTTATTACAGAATTCATCGCTCTGTTCGATGAGCTTGCGGGTGTGCTGGGACTTACTCTTCATAAAGAAGAGGAATTGTTAGATGAAGAGATTGACACTCTCATTCAAGAACGTAATCAAGCGCGTAAAGAAAAGAACTTTGCTCGCGCTGACGAAATTCGTGATCAGTTAAAAGAACAGAACATCATTTTGGAAGATACCGCACAAGGTGTACGGTGGAAAAGAGATAAGTAAATGAAGATAACGGACGCAGATATTAAACAATTGAACGGAACCACGCTTGCTTATATGGGAGATGCGGTAATGGAGCAGTTCGTGCGTGAACACCTTATCCGTAATGGACAGGTGAAGCCGAACAAGCTCCACGTATCGGCCACGAAGTTTGTTTCAGCAAAAGCGCAAGCGAGCATGGTCGTTCAGCTGCTTGAAGAAAACTATTTTACAGAAGAAGAGGTCGCTGTTATTAAGCGTGGGCGCAATGCGAACCAAGGAACCGTTCCGAAAAATACGGATGTTCAAACGTACCGGCATGCAACAAGCTTTGAGGCGATCATCGGTTATCTCTATCTGTTAAATAACCATGAACGTTTAGCGAACATGATGGAATATGTGTTATCAGATAATAAAAAGGGGGAGGTCTAAAAGATGAGTGCAGCAAAAGAACAAAAAGAACAAGAATTGATCATCGGCAGAAATCCAGTGATGGAAGTACTTCGTTCAGGCCGTGATATTAATAAAATCTTCGTAGGTGAAGGATCTCAAAAAGGACCGGTAAGTACGATCGTCTCAATGGCGAAAAAACAAAATGTCCTTGTGCAATATGTACCGAAGCAAAAGCTCGATTCATTAAGCGGGGGAGGCAACCATCAAGGTGTAATCGCTGGTGTAGCAGCATACTCATACGCAGAGATTGATGATTTGTTTAAAATTGCAGAAGAAAGAGGAGAAGAGCCGTTTTTTCTTTTATTGGACGAGCTTGAAGATCCTCATAATTTAGGTTCGATCATGCGTACGGCTGATGCAGTTGGTGCACATGGCATCATTATTCCGAAAAGACGTTCAGTAGGATTGACCGCAACAGTAGCAAAAGCTTCAACGGGTGCGATCGAATACATTCCGGTTGTTCGTGTTACGAATCTTGTTCAAACGATGAAAGAGTTAAGGGACCGCGGTATGTGGTTTGCCGGCGCAGACATGAAAGGGAAAGATGACTACAGACAAGCAAAGTGGGACATGCCTTTAGGTCTTGTGATCGGAAGCGAAGGAAAAGGAATGGGAAGACTCGTATCAGAAACGTGCGATTTCCTTGTTCAGCTTCCGATGAAAGGGAAGGTTACCTCGCTTAATGCATCAGTTGCTGCTAGTCTCTTGATGTATGAAGTGTACCGTAACCGCAATCCGTTAGTAGCGCGAAAATGAAAACCCGCCACTATTTGATTGTTGATGGCTACAACATCATTGGCGCTTGGCCCGAATTACGGAGCTTAAAAACATCGGATTTTGCCAAAGCAAGAGACCTGCTAATCGAATATATGGCAGAATACCAGGGGACGACTGGGTATCAAGTAATCGTCGTATTTGATGCCCATCTCACACCTGGCACAGAGAAAAAAACGAAAAACCACCGCGTTGAAGTCATTTTTACTAGAGAGAACGAAACGGCAGATGAGCGGATTGAACGTTTGGTCGGAGAGTTAAAATCAATCGATACGCGAATTTACGTAGCAACTTCAGATTCAACCGAACAGTGGCAGATTTTTGGTAAAGGCGCATTGAGAAAATCTGCGAGAGAATTAAAGAATGAGATGGACGAAATTGAAAAGCATATCCATGTGTCCGTTGGCGAGCGGAAAAGGAAGCAAACCTCCTCATCTATCCTTCTTTCAGACGAAATTGCCGAAATATTTGAAAGATGGAGAAGAGGGCAAAAATAAGGAATCTTGACGCTTTTGTGAACTATGAGCTATAATATTGCTATATTTTGCCGGTAAAAACCTGGTGGGGGGATTTGTCGTGAACATAGATCTCAAGGAACGGTCAGTAAGCGATTACGAGCTCATGGAAGATGAAAGCCTTGTGGAACTGGTTCATGAGGGGGACAGCGCAGCACTTGAATATTTGATCAACAAATATAAAAACTTTGTTCGTGCGAAAGCAAGATCATACTTTTTGATCGGTGCAGACCGGGAAGATATCATTCAAGAAGGCATGATCGGGCTGTATAAAGCCATTCGCGATTTTAAAGAGGACAAGCTGTCATCCTTTAAAGCTTTTGCCGAACTATGTATAACAAGGCAAATGATTACCGCTATCAAAACGGCAACTAGACAAAAGCACATTCCGTTAAATTCTTACGTGTCGTTGGACAAGCCAATCTATGATGAGGAGTCTGACCGTACACTAATGGATGTAATATGCGGTACAAAAGTCACTGATCCAGAAGAACTGATTATCAATCAAGAAGAATTTGATGATATTGAAGTGAAGATGGGAGAAATATTAAGTGACCTGGAACGTAAAGTTCTGATGCTGTACCTTGACGGAAGATCGTACCAGGAAATCTCAGTGGATCTCGACAGACACGTGAAGTCGATCGACAACGCGCTTCAACGAGTGAAACGTAAATTAGAGCGTTATTTAGAGCTAAGAGAAATATCATCTTAAGAGCGAGGATTGTTCCTGCTCTTTTTCTTTTGGTGTTGACGTTGAAAGATGTTGATTTCCGTTTCAGGTGCTTCGCTTTCCGCGGGGCGTACGGTGAGCCACTTGTCTAAGTGTCTCCACCTGACCGCTCGTCCTAGCCAAGAGTCTCACACCTTACACTCCAATTAACTTATCAAAGTAGCCAAAGAAAAATGAGAGATAACGACAAGCTATAAGAAAAATTTCGTCTTAGTATGAATTTAAAATTAAGTTTAGATGAGATAAACCTCCATTTTCCCTTTATTGACAAGCGTATACCCCTATGTTAAGGTTTTAAAAGTAACATTGTAACGTGGATGAGTGGGTTTGTCGCACGAAAGGTGTTTATTTAGCATGAGAAAAAAAGTTTTTTTAGCCTGTAAAGAATGCTCAAAACGAAATTATACAACGATGAAGAACCAGCAAAACAATCCTGAACGAGTCGAGGTTAAAAAGTTTTGCAGCTACTGCAATGCTCATACCATTCACCAGGAAACGAAGTAAGCGAAACAAGCTTTTTTTATAAATGTTAATTGATCAAAGGCATGGGGGTTTATGAAGATGGCGGATGTTGCAGAAAAGACAAAGAAATCACCAGCAAAGTTTCTTTCCGATGTAAATAAGGAGATGAAGCGTGTTAGCTGGCCTACGCGAAAAGAGTTATTTCGCTATACGGGGATTGTACTGTCAACTGTAGTGATTATGGCTTTGTTCTTCTGGGTTGTGGATCTAGGTATTTCACAATTAGTTGAGCTTATTTTAGGGTAGATTAGATATAGCTTCTTTTGGATAGAATGCTAGAGTATATCCATTTTAGGAGGGAAAGGACACGGGTCCCATCGTATGGAAAAAAATTGGTACGTAGTTCATACCTATTCAGGTTATGAAAACAAAGTAAAAGCAAACTTGGAAAAGCGTTTGGAATCTATGGGGATGACAGATAAGATTTTCCGTGTACTTGTACCTGTAGAAGAAGAGACCGAAACAAAGAACGGTAAGACAAAAACAAGCATGAAGAAAGTTTTCCCTGGTTATGTATTAACGGAGATGATCATGACAGATGATTCATGGTACGTTGTACGTAATACGCCTGGGGTAACAGGATTTGTCGGTTCTGCTGGAGCGGGCTCGAAGCCAACGGCACTTTTGCCTGAGGAAGTAGATCATATACTTAAAGGTATGGGTATGGAAGCTCCACGCGTTGAAGTTGATTTCGAAATCAAGGAATCTGTAAAAGTAAAAGAAGGTCCTTTTGCTGACTTTGTTGGTACGATCGAAGAGATCGATGCAACAAAACAGAAGCTGAAAGTTCACGTCAACATGTTTGGCCGTGAGACACCAGTTGAACTTGAGTTTACCCAAGTTAGCAAGTTATAATGGAAAAAGACTTGTAATCACTTCAAAAAGGTGATAGAATTTTTTATGTTTGATATTACTAATCAACTGCTTCCTCTCTTTTAGGAGGGGAAGCGTATTTTTGAGTGGGAGGGTTTCGGCCCATAATACCACATCACGGACTTAAGGAGGTGTGTCGCGTGGCTAAAAAGGTTATTAAGATGGTAAAATTGCAAATCCCTGCTGGTAAAGCAAACCCGGCACCGCCAGTTGGACCTGCACTAGGACAAGCTGGGGTAAACATCATGGGATTCTGTAAAGAATTCAACGCTCGTACTGCTGATCAAGCTGGTTTAATCATTCCGGTAGAAATCACGGTTTTCGAAGACCGTTCATTTACATTCATCACTAAAACTCCTCCGGCTGCTGTTCTTTTAAAGAAAGCTGCAGGAATCGAGTCAGGTTCTGGTGAGCCGAACAAGAAAAAAGTTGCGACTGTAAAGCGTGATAAAGTTCGCGAAATCGCAGAATCAAAAATGCCTGACCTAAACGCTGCTAGCGTTGAAGCTGCAATGCGTATGGTTGAAGGTACTGCACGCAGCATGGGAATTGTTATCGAAGACTAATCCCCGTGTTTGATGTCTATTAGGTTGCGAGTAAATGGATTGATATCCTGCCCGTCAAACGGTTCGCAACCTTTATTCATGCAATGCGTGTAATTGCACTTGATTTTTTAGTGCAATAAGTGGGAGGAATATCCGCTAAACCACATAAGGAGGACAATACAATGGCAAACAAAGGTAAGAAGTACCAAGAAGCGGCTAAATTAGTAGACCGCACAAAAGCATATGACGCTGCAGAAGCGATCGAGCTTGTTAAAAAAGCTGCTCCTGCAAAATTTGACGAGTCTGTAGAAGTTGCAGTTCGTTTAGGTGTAGACACGAAGAAAGCTGACCAACAAGTTCGTGGAGCAGTAGTGCTTCCAAACGGAACTGGTAAGACTCAACGTGTATTAGTTTTCGCAAAAGGTGAAAAAGCAAAAGAAGCTGAAGCTGCTGGAGCAGATCACGTTGGCGATTCTGACTACATCAACAAAATCCAACAAGGTTGGTTCGAGTTCGACGTAATCGTTGCTACTCCGGACATGATGGCTGAAGTTGGTAAACTTGGACGTGTTTTAGGACCTAAAGGTTTAATGCCTAACCCTAAAACAGGAACAGTTACATTTGAAGTTGAAAAAGCGATTAACGAAATCAAAGCTGGTAAAGTAGAATACCGTGTCGACAAGACTGGTAACGTACACGTTCCAATCGGTAAAGTATCTTTCGAAGCTGAGAAGCTTGCAGAAAACCTTAACACAATCATCGAAACATTGTTGAAAGTTAAGCCTGCAGCTGCTAAGGGAACTTACATGAAGAACGTAGCTGTTTCTTCTACAATGGGACCTGGGATCAAAGTTAATCCATCTTCATTCGCTGTAAAACGATAGTTGACAAACGGGTTTCGACCCGTTATATTATATACTGTTAAACACAAACGCATCAGATGAATGCCGTAGACAGCAGGAGCCAACTGGCTTAAATCTTCCTGCCGAGGTGAAGCATCGTAAGCTCATTAGTTAATTACTTATGACTTTAGATACTCACGCCTCCATGTCTCGACATGGAGGCTTTGTTTTTGGACAAAACCTGCGGTGATGCAATCATTTTACAGGAGGTGTAATAATGAGCAGCATTTTAGAAACAAAAAAGCAGTTAGTATCCACTATTTCTGAGAAAATCAAAAATAGCCAATCAACAATCCTTGTTGACTACCGTGGTCTTACTGTTTCTGAGGTTACTGAACTTCGTAAGTCTTTACGTGATGCTGGCATCGAGTTTAAAGTTTACAAAAACTCAATGGTAGTTCGCGCTGCTGAAGAGAATGACCTTAAAGAATTAGCAGAACACTTAACTGGTCCTACAGCGATCGCATTCTCGAATGAAGATGTTGTAGCTCCTGCTAAGATTCTTAACGACTTCGCTAAGAAACACGAAGCGCTTGAGATCAAAGCTGGTGTAATCGAAGGACGTATCGCGTCTCTAGAAGAAGTGAAAGCTCTTGCTGAACTTCCATCAAGAGAAGGTCTTCTTTCTATGGTACTCAGCGTGCTTCAAGCACCTATCCGCAACTTTGCGTTGGCTACTAAAGCCGTTGCAGAACAAAAAGAAGAACAAGGCGCATAAGCCTTATCTTCAACCAATAACTTACATTCCATAAGGAGGAAATTATAATGTCTAAAGAGCAAATCATTGAAAGCTTAAAAACAATGACTGTTTTAGAGCTTAACGACCTAGTAAAAGCAATCGAAGAAGAGTTTGGTGTAACTGCTGCTGCTCCTGTAGCTGTAGCTGGTGGAGCTGCTGGTGGAGACGCTGCTGCTGAACAAACTGAATTCGACGTAATTCTTGCAAGCGGTGGAGCTTCAAAAATTAAAGTTATCAAAGTTGTTCGTGAACTTACAGGTCTTGGACTTAAAGAAGCGAAAGAACTTGTTGACGGTGCTCCTAAGCCAGTTAAAGAAGGCGTATCTAAAGACGAAGCTGAAGAAATCAAAGCTAAGCTTGAAGAAGTTGGAGCTTCTGTTGAAGTTAAGTAATTCAAAAGAAAAGGTTCGCCCGATGGCGGACCTTTTTGTTTGTTTCGCTTAATTTTTTAGAAGCTTTCTTCTAGAAGAGTGTTGCAATTCTCGTCTTATGCAAGTTGATTGGAATGCAAGGTGCGAGACTCCTACGGGACGAGTGGTCAGGTGGAGACTCCTAATGGCGCGAAGCGGCAGGAGGCTCACCGGACGCCCCGTGGAAAGCGAGCAACCTGGAGTGGAAATCAACTACTTACACAAGCGTCTTTATAGATAGACCGTTAAAGAATTACGGAACGGGAATACTGTCTTTATCAGAAGGTAAGGAGAGTTTAAAAACGATGAAGAACCATTATTATTCTGAAACACCTGGTACAGAAAGTAAAAGAGAAACATGGGATTTCTCATTGAACGGCGAAAAATTTCGCTTTACGACGGATGCTGGTGTCTTTTCGAAGAAAGAAGTAGATTTTGGCAGCCGCGTTTTAATAGAGTCCTTTGTACCTCCAGAAGTACATGGTGATTATATAGATGTGGGATGCGGATACGGACCGATCGGACTTTCGCTTGCTAGAGCGGAAAAAGATCGTATTGTTCAAATGGTGGATATCAATGAAAGAGCAATTGAACTTGCTAAGCTGAACGCAGATAAGAACAAGGTCGATAATGTTAAGATCTACAAAAGTTATTTATTTGCTGAAGTTAAGGATCAAGAGTTTGCTGCTGTTATAACAAATCCGCCCATTCGTGCAGGTAAGACAGTCGTACATCAAATCTTTGAAGAAGCACATCATAAACTTTGCGTTGGTGGCGAGTTATGGGTAGTGATTCAAAAGAAACAAGGTGCGCCATCTGCTATGGACAAAATGGAACAATTATTCGGCCAAGTTGAAACGGTTGCGAAGAAAAAAGGCTACTATATTTTACGCGCAATAAAAGTTTGACTTGATAAATCCCGTATGTTAGTATTATAAAATGCCAATGGATTCGCATTTTGCTGCTTATTTTTCGTGGTAAGCGAAAAAACGTTGATAAATCAACGTTTTTTACTCATGTTTAGACGTATAGAATGCGAAAAAGTTGGACAAAATTATATAATAGCTTTTATCAAAATAGGAAAACTGCGGTTTTAAAAATATGAAACCCTTTTTCTTTTTGTTTTCTAACCTTCTTAATAGAATGTTAGATAGAAATATGATACACGAAAAAAACGCTGGATTTGAGGGGTGAAGCAGTTGACAGGTCAACTAGTTCAGTTTGGACGCCACCGCCAACGAAGAAGTTATGCAAGGATTAGCGAAGTGCTTGAATTACCAAACTTAATTGAAATTCAAACCGCTTCCTATCAATGGTTTCTTGATGAGGGGTTACGTGAAATGTTCCGAGACATTTCGCCGATTGAAGATTTTACAGGGAACCTCGTTTTAGAGTTTATTGATTATAACTTAGGTGAGCCGAAGTATCCTGTAGATGAATCAAAAGAGCGCGATGTTACTTACGCTGCTCCGCTTCGTGTGAAAGTGCGTCTGATCAATAAAGAGACGGGCGAAGTAAAAGAGCAGGAAGTATTTATGGGAGATTTCCCGTTAATGACAGATACGGGAACCTTTGTGATCAACGGGGCAGAGCGTGTAATTGTATCACAGCTCGTTCGTTCACCAAGTGTTTACTATAGTGAGAAAATCGACAAAAACGGTAAAAAAGGTTTTACCGCTACTGTCATTCCAAACCGCGGTGCTTGGCTGGAGTTCGAAACAGATGCTAAGGACGTAGTTTATGTGCGTATTGACCGCACAAGAAAAATCCCTATTACCGTATTGCTTCGTGCTTTAGGGTTTGGGTCTGATCAAGAAATCATTGATTTGCTTGGAGAAGACGAGTATCTTCGCAACACGCTAGATAAGGATAATACAGAAGGAACGGAAAAAGCCCTTCTAGAAATCTATGAGCGTCTTCGTCCGGGAGAGCCTCCAACAGTAGATAACGCAAAAAGTTTATTAGATTCTAGGTTCTTTGATCCTAAACGCTATGACTTAGCTAACGTTGGACGCTACAAAATCAATAAAAAGCTTCATATAAAGAATCGTCTCTTCAACCAAAAGCTAGCTGAAACGCTTGTTGACGCTGAAACGGGTGAAGTGATTGCTGAAGTAGGTACGCTTCTTGACCGCAGAACGCTAGATAAGATTATCCCTGCTCTTGAGAGTGGTGTAGGCTTTAAAACCGTAACGCCAGCAGGAGGAGTGGCTGAAGATCAAGATATCGCTCTTCAATCTATCAAAATCTATGCACCTGATGATCAAGAAGGTGAAAGAATCATTAATGTTATCGGAAACGGACTTGTTGATAAAGAAATTAAAAACATCACAGTTTCTGACATTATTGCTTCTATTAACTACTTCTTCAACTTATTACATCAAGTAGGTACAACAGATGATATTGACCATCTTGGTAATCGTCGTCTGCGTTCTGTTGGTGAGCTTCTGCAAAACCAATTCAGAATCGGACTTTCCAGAATGGAACGTGTTGTGCGTGAGCGTATGTCGATCCAAGACACAAATGCGATCACACCACAAGCATTGATCAATATTCGTCCTGTTATAGCATCTATTAAAGAGTTCTTCGGAAGCTCTCAGCTTTCACAGTTCATGGATCAAACGAACCCGCTAGCAGAATTGACGCACAAACGTCGTCTATCTGCACTAGGGCCAGGTGGTCTTACACGTGAACGTGCAGGCTTTGAAGTTCGTGACGTTCACTACTCTCACTACGGTCGTATGTGTCCGATTGAGACGCCAGAGGGCCCGAACATCGGTTTGATCAATTCACTTTCTTCTTATGCAAAAGTGAACCAATATGGATTTATCGAAACACCATACCGTCGGGTTGATCCTGAAACAGGTCGTGTAACGAGCCGTATTGATTACTTGACTGCTGATGAAGAAGATTTATACGTAGTTGCACAGGCGAACTCGATCTTAGGTGATAACGGAGAGTTCATGAACGAAGACGTAATCGCACGTTTCCGTGGTGATAACACTGTTGTTAAGCGCGAACGCATCGATTATATGGATGTATCGCCGAAACAGGTAGTATCTGCTGCGACAGCTTGTATTCCGTTCTTAGAGAATGATGACTCCAACCGTGCCCTAATGGGAGCGAACATGCAACGTCAGGCTGTACCTTTACTTGTTCCTGAATCACCGATCGTTGGTACAGGAATGGAGCACGTATCAGCAAAAGACTCTGGAGCTGCAGTTATCTGTAAGCACGAAGGAATTGTTGAACGTGTTACAGCAAAACAAGTTCAAGTACGCCGCATTAAAGAAGTAGGTGGCAAGGAAGTTTCAGGCGACCTTGACACTTACAACATGCTTAAGTTTATTCGTTCCAACCAAGGAACGTGTTATAACCAGCGTCCGATCGTAAGCACAGGTAACCGCGTGACGAAAGGGGAAATCTTAGCGGATGGCCCTTCAATGGAAGTCGGTGAACTTGCTTTAGGTCGTAACGTTCTTGTTGCCTTCATGACTTGGGAAGGTTACAACTACGAGGATGCTGTCATCATGAGTGAGCGTCTCGTTAAAGACGACGTTTATACTTCGATCCATATTGAAGAATATGAGTCAGAAGCGCGTGATACAAAACTTGGACCGGAAGAGATCACTCGTGATATTCCAAACGTCGGAGAAGATGCATTACGCAACCTGGACGAACGCGGAATCATCCGTGTTGGTGCAGAAGTTAAAGATGGAGATATCTTAGTTGGTAAAGTAACGCCTAAAGGTGTAACTGAATTAACAGCTGAAGAACGTCTATTACATGCGATCTTCGGTGAAAAAGCTCGTGAAGTTCGCGATACATCATTGCGTGTTCCTCACGGTGGAGATGGAATCATCCTTGACGTTAAAGTGTTTAACCGTGAAGATGGCGATGAACTTCCTCCAGGTGTGAATCAGCTCGTTCGTGCATACATCGTGCAAAAACGTAAGATTCACGAAGGAGATAAGATGGCCGGACGTCACGGAAACAAAGGTGTAATTTCTAAAATTATGCCTGAAGAAGATATGCCTTATCTTCCAGATGGAACACCAGTTGACATCATGTTAAACCCGCTAGGGGTACCTTCCCGTATGAACATCGGTCAGGTATTGGAGCTTCACCTTGGAATGGCTGCACGTCAGCTAGGCATTCATGTTGCTACACCGGTATTCGATGGAGCGCGTGAGGAAGATGTTTGGTCTACGATCGAAGAAGCTGGAATGGCTCGCGATGGTAAAACGGTACTTTATGATGGACGTACAGGTACGGCGTTTGATAACCGTGTATCAGTTGGGGTTATGTATATGATCAAACTGGCTCACATGGTTGATGACAAGTTGCATGCTCGTTCTACTGGACCTTACTCACTTGTTACACAGCAGCCTCTAGGTGGTAAAGCTCAATTTGGAGGTCAGCGTTTCGGTGAGATGGAAGTATGGGCACTTGAAGCATATGGTGCTGCATACACACTGCAGGAAATTCTTACGGTTAAATCCGATGATGTTGTCGGCCGTGTGAAAACGTATGAAGCCATCGTTAAGGGTGAAAACGTTCCTGAACCTGGTGTTCCAGAATCATTTAAAGTATTGATCAAAGAACTTCAATCTCTTGGAATGGACGTTAAGATCTGTTCTGGAGATGACAAGGAAATTGAAATGAGAGAGCTTGATGATGAAGACGATCAGGCAAGCGAGAAATTAAATCTAAATCTTGAGTCTTACACTTCGAATGACTAAAACAGGATATCAAAAGGGAGGTACGCTCCTTGATAGACGTAAATAATTTTGAATATATGAAAATTGGTCTTGCTTCACCGGACAAAATCCGGTCGTGGTCAAGAGGGGAAGTAAAGAAACCTGAAACAATCAACTACCGTACACTGAAGCCTGAAAAAGACGGCTTGTTCTGTGAAAGAATTTTCGGTCCGACAAAAGACTGGGAATGTCATTGCGGAAAGTATAAGCGCGTCCGTTATAAAGGCGTGGTTTGTGACCGTTGTGGTGTTGAAGTAACAAGAGCTAAAGTTCGACGTGACCGTATGGGTCACATCGAGCTTGCTGCTCCTGTATCTCACATTTGGTACTTCAAGGGTATCCCAAGTCGTATGGGTCTTGTTTTGGATATGTCTCCAAGAGCATTAGAAGAAGTAATCTACTTTGCTTCATATGTTGTTACTGATACAGGAGATACACCTCTTGAGAAGAAACAACTGCTTTCAGAGAAGGAATACCGCACATACCGTGAAAAGTATGGAAAAGGTTTTACTGCACAAATGGGTGCAGAAGCGATCAAACGTCTTCTAGAAGACATCGATGCTGAAAAAGAAGTTGAGATGTTGAAAGAAGAGCTTAAAACAGCACAAGGACAACGTCGTACACGTGCGATTAAGCGTTTAGAAGTATTAGAAGCATTCCGTCATTCTGGCAACCATGCCGACTGGATGATTCTTGAAGTACTTCCGGTTATTCCGCCGGAATTGCGTCCGATGGTTCAGCTTGATGGTGGACGTTTTGCCACATCTGACCTTAACGACCTTTACCGTCGTGTTATCAACCGTAACAACCGTCTGAAGCGTCTATTAGATCTAGGTGCTCCTAACATTATCGTTCAAAATGAAAAACGTATGCTTCAAGAAGCAGTCGATGCATTAATCGATAATGGTCGTCGTGGCCGTCCGGTTACTGGACCAGGAAATCGTCCGTTAAAATCACTTTCACACATGCTGAAAGGGAAACAAGGACGTTTCCGTCAAAACTTGCTAGGTAAACGTGTTGACTACTCTGGACGTTCGGTTATCGTAGTAGGTCCGAACTTAAAGATGTACCAATGTGGTCTTCCTAAAGAGATGGCACTTGAGCTCTTCAAACCATTCGTTATGAAAGAGCTAGTATCAAAAGGTCTTGCACACAACATTAAGAGTGCAAAACGCAAAGTAGAGCGCGTTCAGCCAGAAGTTTGGGATGTACTTGAAGAAGTTATTCGTGAACACCCAGTTCTACTAAACCGTGCACCTACACTTCACAGACTTGGTATCCAAGCATTCGAACCGACGCTTGTAGAAGGTCGTGCAATTCGTCTTCACCCGCTCGTATGTACAGCTTACAACGCTGACTTTGACGGTGACCAAATGGCGGTCCACGTTCCTCTATCTGCTGAAGCACAAGCAGAGGCTCGTATTCTAATGCTAGCTGCCCAAAACATCTTGAACCCGAAAGATGGTAAGCCGGTAGTAACACCGTCACAGGATATGGTTTTAGGTAACTATTACCTAACTCTTGAACGTGAAGGAGCTATTGGTGAAGGGTCTGTATTTAAAGACATCAATGAAGCGATCATCGCTTATGAAAATGGATTCGTGCACTTGCATTCTCGTATTGCAGTACCGGTATCCAGCTTAAATAAAGAAACTTTCACAGATGAACAGCAATCTAAGCTTCTTATGACTACAGTAGGTAAGTTGTTATTCAACGAAATCCTGCCGCCGTCATTCCCGTACATTAACGAACCGACTACGACGAACCTTCAAGTGGAAACACCTGAAAAGTACTTCTTAGATCCGGCTGCTAATGTAAAAGAGGAAATTCAGAAGCATGAGGAAATTGTTCCATTTAAGAAAGGAATTCTAGGTAAGATTATCGCGGAAGTATTCAAACGCTTTAAGATTACTGAAACGTCTAAGATGCTTGACCGCATGAAGGACTTAGGATTTAAATATTCTACGCGCGCTGGTATCACGATCGGTGTATCCGATATCGTTGTATTACCTGAAAAGCAAGAGATCCTTGCTGTAGCCGAAGAAAAAGTAGTTAACGTTACAAAGCAATTCAGACGTGGTTTGATCACAGAAGAAGAGCGCTATGAGCGTGTAATTAATGTTTGGAGTTTGGCGAAAGACGAAATCCAAAATAAATTGATGGGTACACTTGATAAGCGAAACCCAATCTTCATGATGAGTGACTCCGGTGCCCGTGGTAACGCATCTAACTTTACGCAGCTAGCTGGTATGCGTGGTCTGATGGCCAACCCGGCTGGTAAAATCATCGAGCTTCCAATCAAATCAAGTTTCCGTGAAGGTCTAACAGTACTCGAGTACTTTATCTCTACTCACGGAGCGCGTAAAGGTCTTGCCGATACAGCCCTTAAAACAGCTGACTCAGGTTACCTTACTCGTCGTTTGGTTGACGTTGCTCAAGATGTTATCGTACGTGAAGATGACTGTGGAACGGACCGTGGCTTAGAAGTTGCAGCTATTAAAGAAGGCAACGAAGTTATCGAGCCTCTTCATGAGCGTTTGATCGGCCGTACTGCTTATAAAAAGGTATACCATCCTGAAACAAAAGAACTTCTTGTAGACGTTAATCAGCTGATCACTGAAGACATGGCCGCTCATATTGAAGAAGTAGGCGTGAAAGCAGTAACGATCCGTTCTGTATTTACTTGTGACACACGTCACGGCGTTTGTAAGAAATGTTACGGACGAAACCTTGCAACAGGCTCTGACGTTGAAGTTGGGGAAGCTGTTGGAATTATCGCCGCTCAATCCATCGGTGAGCCAGGTACACAGCTTACAATGCGTACCTTCCATACAGGTGGGGTAGCTGGAGACGATATTACACAAGGTCTTCCACGTATCCAAGAATTGTTTGAAGCGCGTAACCCGAAAGGTCAAGCGGTTATCTCTGAGCTTGAAGGTACGGTTGTTGGCGTGAACGACAATAAAGATAAGCGTGAAGTAGTCGTTCAAGGTGAGATTGAATCTAGAACTTACACAATTCCTTTCGGTGCCCGCATTAAAGCGGTCGAAGGCGATAAAGTAACTGCCGGTCAAGTATTGACGGAAGGTTCGATCGATCCTAAAGAATTAATTAAAGTACGTGGTGCAGAAGGCGTACAAGAATACCTATTGCGTGAGGTTCAGAAAGTTTACCGTATGCAAGGGGTAGAAATCGGAGATAAGCACGTTGAAGTAATGGTTCGCCAAATGCTTCGTAAAGTGCGCATCATCGATTCTGGTGATTCTCAAGTACTTCCAGGAGCTCTTATGGATATTCATGCCTTCACGGATGTTAACCGTAGTGTACTTCTTGAAGGTGGAACGCCTGCCACAGGTCGTCCAGTGCTTCTTGGTATCACAAAAGCATCTCTTGAGACAGAATCATTCTTATCTGCTGCATCATTCCAAGAAACAACACGAGTTCTTACGGATGCTGCCATCAAAGGTAAGCGTGACGAATTACTCGGACTTAAAGAAAACGTTATTATTGGTAAGCTGATCCCGGCTGGAACAGGTATGAACCGTTACAGAAACATCGGAATCAACTCTCCAGTAGTTGAAGATGAGAACAATGAAGAGGCAGAATTGCCTACAGAACTTGTTTCTCAAGATTAATAAATGAAATGTTGACATCGGGAGCGCATCGGTGATATGATTACGGATGTGCTCCTAAGATTTGTTACTTTGGAGGATATTCGTATGTCTTATGAAAAAGTGACACAGGCTTCTGAAATTATCGTAGGTACTAAGCAAACAATCAAAGCTTTACAGAACGGCGAGGTCAAAGAGCTGGTCGTTGCGGAAGACGCTGATTTTCGAGTAACGAGCAAAGTATTGCAAATTGCCGAAGAGAAGCACGTACCGATCGTAAAGGTTGATTCCATGAAAAAGCTTGGAAAAGCATGCGGTATAGATGTCGGGGCCGCAACTGTTGCGATAAAAGGATAAAATTCATGTTTTTGCGATGGGCATCAATATCGCTCCTCTCGCAAAAACTTTCTTTTGTCCTAAAATGAACCACCTGGGTCGGTGGTATTACGAAAAAAGAGAGGAGGAAATACAAAATGCCTACAATTAACCAATTAGTTCGCAAAGGTCGTGTTTCTAAATCAAAGAAATCTGACTCTCCTGCGTTAAACAAAGGTTACAACAGCTTCAAAAAGTCCCAAACTGACGTTTCATCTCCGCAAAAGCGTGGAGTTTGTACGCGTGTTGGTACTATGACTCCTAAGAAGCCGAACTCGGCGCTTCGTAAATATGCGCGTGTTCGTCTAACTAACGGAATCGAAGTTACAGCTTACATTCCTGGTATTGGCCACAACCTTCAAGAGCACAGTGTTGTTCTTATCCGTGGAGGACGTGTAAAAGATTTACCGGGGGTACGTTACCACATCGTTCGTGGTGCTCTTGATACGGCTGGTGTTAACAACCGTATGCAAGGTCGTTCTAAATACGGAACGAAGCGTCCAAAGGAAGCTAAGAAGTAATATTATTGAAATAAATTAAAACAACTATCAGAAAGGAGGGGACCACATGCCACGTAAAGGACCTGTTGCTCGTCGTGATGTGTTACCTGATCCAATTTACAAGTCTAAGCTTGTAACTCGTCTAATCAATAAAATTATGATTGACGGTAAGAGAGGGGTAGCTCAAACAATCTTGTACAATGCGTTCGAACTTATTAAAGAACGTACAAACCAAGATCCTATGGAAGTGTTTGAACAAGCTCTTAAAAATATCATGCCAGTTCTTGAAGTTCGTGCTCGCCGTGTTGGTGGAGCTAACTACCAAGTACCAGTTGAAGTTCGCCCAGAGCGTCGTACAACACTAGGACTTCGTTACCTAACGAACTACTCTCGTCTACGCGGAGAAAAGACAATGGAAGAACGTCTTGCGTATGAGATCATGGATGCTGCTAATAACACTGGTGCTTCAGTTAAGAAGCGCGAAGATATGCACAAAATGGCAGAAGCAAACAAAGCGTTTGCTCACTACCGCTGGTAAAATCATAGAGACAGTTCTCGGACTGTCTCTAAAACACTATAAAAATTCCTTTTAAAAAGGGAAGGAGAGAAATTCATGGCTAGAGAATTCTCCTTAAAAAATACTCGTAATATCGGTATCATGGCTCACATCGATGCTGGTAAAACAACGACTACTGAACGTGTTCTTTACTATACTGGCCGTATCCACAAAATTGGTGAAACTCATGAAGGAGCTTCACAAATGGACTGGATGGAGCAGGAACAAGAGCGTGGAATCACGATTACTTCCGCTGCTACTACTGCTCAATGGAAAGGTCACCGTGTCAACATCATTGATACACCAGGACACGTAGACTTTACAGTTGAAGTAGAACGTTCATTACGTGTATTAGACGGAGCGGTTGCATTACTTGATGCTCAATCAGGTGTTGAACCACAAACAGAAACAGTTTGGCGTCAAGCGACTACTTACGGGGTACCTCGTATTGTATTCGTAAACAAAATGGACAAGATCGGTGCGGATTTCTTATACTCCGTAAAAACGATTCATGACCGCCTTGGTGCTAACGCTCACCCGATCCAATTACCGATCGGTGCGGAAGACCAATTCGAAGCAATCATCGACCTTATCGAAATGAAAGCTGTATTCTACGGAAACGACCTTGGTACTGATATCGAAGTTCGTGACATTCCGGAAGAGCACATGCCTTTAGCTGAAGAATACCGCGGAAAACTTATCGAAGCGGTTGCTGAGCTAGATGAAGAAATGATGATGAAGTACTTAGAAGGCGAAGAAATTACGAACGAAGAACTTAAAGCAGGTATCCGTCAAGGTACTTGTAACGTTGAGTTCTATCCGGTAATGTGTGGTTCGGCATTTAAGAACAAAGGTGTACAGCTTATGCTAGACGCAGTTCTTGATTACCTTCCATCGCCAATCGATGTACCAGCTATCAAGGGTGTACTTCCTGACTCTGAAGAAGAAGTAACTCGTGAATCAAGTGACGAAGCACCATTCTCTGCACTTGCATTTAAAGTTATGACTGACCCTTATGTTGGTAAGTTAACATTCTTCCGTGTGTACTCTGGTACACTAAACTCAGGATCATACGTACAGAACTCTACTAAAGGAAAGCGCGAGCGTGTTGGACGTATCCTTCAAATGCATGCAAACTCCCGTGAAGAGATCTCTGTCGTATACGCTGGAGATATCGCAGCTGCTGTAGGTCTTAAAGACACTACAACTGGTGATACACTTTGTGATGAAAAGAGCCTTGTTATCTTAGAATCCATGGTATTCCCAGAGCCAGTTATCTCACTATCTATCGAGCCGAAGTCTAAAGCAGACCAAGACAAGATGGGTATGGCACTTGCTAAGCTAGCTGAAGAAGATCCAACATTCCGTACTGAAACAAACGAAGAAACTGGACAAACGATCATCGCAGGTATGGGTGAGCTTCACCTTGACATCCTAGTTGACCGTATGCGCCGTGAATTCAAGGTAGAAGCTAACGTGGGTGCTCCTCAGGTTGCTTACCGTGAAACAATTCGCCAAGCTGCTAAGGTTGAAGGTAAATTCGTTCGTCAGTCTGGTGGTCGTGGACAATACGGTCACGTTTGGATCGAATTCGAGCCAGGTGATGAAGGATCTGGATTCGTATTTGAAAACAAAATCGTTGGTGGGGCAGTTCCTCGTGAATACATCCCTGCAGTTCAAGCTGGTATCGAAGAATCAATGAAAAACGGAATGCTTGCTGGTTTCCCATTACTTGACCTTAAAGCTCGTATCGTTGATGGATCATACCATGATGTTGACTCCAACGAAATGGCGTTTAAGATTGCCGGTTCAATGGCTCTTAAGAACGCTAAATCAAAGTGTGACCCTGCAATTCTAGAGCCGATCATGAAAGTTGAAGTAACGGTTCCTGAAGAGTATATGGGTGACATCATGGGTGACGTAACTTCCCGTCGTGGACGTGTTGAAGGTATGGAAGCTCGTGGTAACGCACAAATCGTTAAAGCGATGGTTCCACTTGCTGAGATGTTCGGATATGCAACTAGCTTGCGTTCTCGTACACAAGGCCGCGGTACTTACTCAATGCACTTCGATCACTACGAAGAAGTACCTAAGTCAATCTCTGAAGAAATCATCAAAAAATCAACTGGAGCTTAATCTCTTCGGTTGTAAGAAGCAACATTTTCATGTAATCTAAAATGGGCAGTACAAACTGTTCGTTTTAAATAAAAAAATCTACTATATGTAAACATATTTAAGGAGGAATCTTTCTCATGGGTAAAGAGAAATTTGATCGTTCCAAAACGCATGCTAACATTGGTACTATCGGTCACGTTGACCATGGTAAAACAACTTTAACAGCTGCTATCACTACTGTTCTTGCTAAGAAAAACGGTAAGGGTGTAGCAATGGCTTATGACCAAATCGACGGTGCTCCAGAAGAGCGCGAACGTGGAATCACAATCTCAACTGCACACGTTGAGTATGAAACTGATTCTCGTCACTACGCACACGTAGACTGCCCAGGACATGCTGACTATGTTAAGAACATGATCACTGGTGCAGCACAAATGGATGGTGGGATCCTAGTAGTATCTGCTGCTGACGGCCCAATGCCACAAACTCGTGAGCACATCCTTCTTTCTCGTCAAGTAGGTGTACCTTACCTTGTTGTATTCATGAACAAGTGTGACATGGTAGACGACGAAGAACTTCTTGAGCTAGTAGAAATGGAAGTTCGTGACCTTCTTTCTGAGTATGACTTCCCAGGAGATGATATTCCTGTAATCAAAGGTTCTGCTCTTAAAGCTCTTGAAGGAGACGCTGATTGGGAAGCTAAAATCTACGAGCTAATGGACGCTGTAGATTCTTATATCCCAACTCCTCCACGTGACACTGAAAAGCCATTCATGATGCCAGTTGAGGATGTATTCTCAATCACTGGTCGTGGTACAGTTGCTACTGGACGTGTTGAGCGTGGTGTAGTAAAAGTTGGTGACGTAGTTGAGATCCTTGGTCTTACTGAAGAGCCAAAATCAACAACTGTAACAGGTGTTGAAATGTTCCGTAAGCTTCTTGACTATGCTGAAGCTGGTGACAACATTGGTGCACTTCTTCGTGGGGTTTCTCGTGAAGATGTTGAGCGTGGACAAGTTCTTGCTAAGCCAGGTACTGTTAAAGCTCACACTAAGTTCAAATCAGAAGTTTATGTTCTTTCAAAAGAAGAGGGTGGACGTCACACTCCATTCTTCTCTAACTACCGTCCTCAGTTCTACTTCCGTACAACTGACGTAACTGGTATCATCCAACTTCCTGAAGGCGTAGAAATGGTTATGCCTGGAGATAACGTTGAGATGACTGTAGAACTAATCGCTCCAATCGCTATCGAAGAAGGAACTAAGTTCTCTATTCGTGAAGGTGGACGTACAGTTGGTGCAGGCGTAGTTGCAACAATCACTGAGTAATCTTATTACTCTTTAATAAAAACACTCTCCTTTTGGAGGGTGTTTTTTATTTTGAATTCATTTATAACGCTTTGTTGCTTATGAAAGTAGTTGATTTCCGTTCCAGTGCTTCGCTTTCCGCGGGGCAGGCGATGAGCCACATTCGTACGTTTCACGTATAAGTGTCTCATCTGCCCGCCTGTCCCGCAGGAGTCTTGCACTTCCACTCCAATCAACTGTCAAAGTAGACAAGGATTAAAAAACCATGTACTTATTTATAAGAGAGATAAAAGAATAATATTTATAATAAATGGCTCTTATAAAGAAAAAGTGATATGAGATCCTTTAAAAAGGAGCGGAACGGTAAATCAAATCGTAAATCCTGAAATTCGGTTCATAATTCCGGGAGTTCACACCATAAATCCGCGAGGTATAAAATCAACTCCATGCGCACGGTTGCTGGAGCTGGAACAATCTAAATTCACCCCCACCAATCGCATTTCTTCTATATATATAGAAGAAACACATTCAAATATGCAAAAGAAGAAAAAGGAAGTTGAAATCTCCTGATAAAGTCTCTATAATAGAAAAAGTGCGATTAGCAATAAATAAATGCAAATAACACTTGCATTGGGCATTGCTTTTCTCTATAATAAGTAATGTTGGTCATTCACTGCGATGATCCGGAAGGTTGCTGACACACTAGGCCCCTTTGCCATGGCTGGTGATATCAGGTTGAATTTCCGCGGAGCAATGTCTGTTTATCAAAATAGGCGAATAAAGGAGGGAAAAAAATGGCAAAGCAAAAGATTCGTATCCGTTTAAAGGCGTATGATCACAGAATTCTTGATCAATCAGCTGAAAAAATCGTAGAAACTGCTAAGCGTTCAGGAGCAAAGGTATCAGGTCCTATCCCACTACCTACTGAGAAAGCGATCTACACGATCCTTCGTGCGGTTCATAAGTACAAGGACTCTCGTGAGCAGTTCGAAATGCGTACTCATAAGCGCTTGATCGATATTATCGAGCCAACACCACAAACAGTTGATTCGTTAATGCGTTTGGATCTACCGTCTGGTGTAGACATCGAAATTAAACTATAATTTCACGTTTGCTTATAAATATTTTACTTATTAATAGGAGGTGTGACGAATGACCAAAGGAATCTTAGGTAGAAAAATTGGTATGACTCAAGTTTTCGCAGAAAACGGAGATCTAATTCCAGTTACTGTAGTAGAAGTAACTCCTAACGTTGTTCTTCAAAAGAAATCCGTTGAGAATGATGGCTACGAAGCTATCCAACTTGGATTTGATGATAAAAAAGACTCTCGTACTAACAAGCCACAAGCAGGACATGCTGCTAAAGCTAGCACGAGCCCTAAGCGCTACGTTAAAGAATTCCGTAATGTTGATGTTACGGGATACGAAGTTGGTCAGGAAGTCAAAGCTGACATTTTTGCAGAAGGTGACGCTGTAGACGTTACTGGTACATCTAAAGGAAAAGGATTCCAAGGTGTTATCAAACGTCACGGGCAATCACGCGGGCCAATGAGCCACGGTTCCCGTTACCACCGTCGTCCTGGTTCAATGGGTGCAGTTGACCCTAACCGTGTTTTCAAAGGGAAAGCATTACCTGGACGTACTGGCGGAGATACAGTAACTGTACAAAACTTAGAAGTTGTAAGAGTTGATGCAGAACGTAATCTTCTACTAATCAAAGGTAACGTACCTGGAGCGAAAAAGAGCTACGTTACAATTAACTCTGCTGTTAAAGCAAAGGATGCTAAATAAGGAAGGAGGACAATCTGATGCCAAAAGTAGCATTATTTAAACAAGATGGTACTCAAGCTGGCGATATCGAATTAAACGATTCCGTTTTCGGTATTGAACCAAATAAAAGCGTGCTTTTTGACGCTGTTATTATGCAGCAAGCATCACAGCGCCAAGGAACGCACGATGTAAAGAACCGTTCTGAAGTTGCTGGTGGTGGACGCAAGCCTTGGAAACAGAAAGGTACTGGACGTGCTCGTCAAGGATCTATCCGTTCTCCACAATGGGTTGGCGGTGGAGTGGTTTTCGGACCAACACCAAGAAGCTATTCTTACAAATTACCAAAGAAGGTTCGTCGCTTAGCTATTAAATCAGCGCTATCTTCTAAGGTTCTAGATAACGACTTAATCGTTTTAGAAGGTCTTGCATTCGAAGCTCCTAAAACAAAGGAAATGATGCAAGTTCTTGCAAATCTATCCGCAGATCGTAAAGCATTAGTTGTAACTGCTGATTACAATGACGCTGTTGCATTGTCTGCACGTAACATCCCTGGCGTAACAGTTGTTACGGCTAACGGCGTTAGTGTTCTTGACGTGTTAAACCACGACAAGCTTCTTATGACTAAAGACGCTGTGGAAAAAGTAGGGGAGGTGCTCGCATAATGGAAGCTCGTGATGTGATTAAGCGCCCCGTTATTACAGAGCGTTCTACTGAAATAATGGCTGACAAAAAATACACGTTCGAAGTTAATCCTCGTGCTACTAAGACTCAAATCAAAGGCGCACTAGAAGAAATCTTTGGCGTAAAAATTCAATCTGTAAACACTGCTACCTACAAAGGTAAGTTCAAGCGTGTAGGCCGTCATACTGGTTACACTTCTAAACGTAAAAAAGCAGTAGTTACATTAACTCCAGAAAGCAAAGAACTCGACTTTTTTGAAGGAGTTTAAAAAGAACTCGTAAAGGAGGGAAATTACAATGGGTATCAAAAAGTTTAAACCGACAACTAACGGTCGTCGTAACATGTCTCAGCTTGACTTTGCTGAAATTACAACTGACCAACCAGAAAAATCCTTGCTTGCTCCACTTAGCAAAAAAGCTGGGCGTAACAACCAAGGTAAACTAACTGTTCGTCACCAAGGTGGAGGACACAAGCGTAAGTATCGTATCATCGATTTCAAACGTAACAAAGACGGAATACCAGGTCGCGTTGCTACAATCGAATACGATCCAAACCGTACGGCTAACATCGCGCTAATCCACTATGCAGATGGTGAGAAGCGTTATATCTTAGCTCCAAAAGGAATTAAAGTAGGGCAAGAAATCATGTCCGGTACTGAAGCTGATATTAAAGTAGGTAACTCACTTCCATTAGCTAACATTCCTGTAGGTTCTACAATTCACAACATCGAACTTAAGCCTGGTAAAGGTGGACAATTAGCTCGTTCAGCTGGTGCTGAAGCTCAACTTCTTGGTAAAGAAGAAAAGTACGCGCTAGTTCGTCTAGGTTCTGGTGAAGTTCGTATGATCCTTCTTACTTGCCGTGCAACTATCGGTCAAGTTGGAAACTTAGAGCATGAACTTGTGAACGTTGGTAAAGCAGGTCGTTCTCGTTGGAAGGGTATCCGCCCAACAGTTCGTGGTTCTGTAATGAACCCTAACGATCACCCACACGGTGGTGGTGAAGGACGCGCTCCAATCGGACGTAAATCACCAATGTCTCCATGGGGTAAACCAACTCTTGGATATAAAACTCGTAAGAAAAATAGCCAAACTGACAAGTACATTGTACGTCGTCGCAAAAAATAATGTGATTGTACTACGGTTCAATCGAGCCGTAGCGCAAACACAAAGGGAGGTTCTCAAATGGGTCGCAGTTTGAAAAAAGGGCCTTTTGTAGATGACCACTTGATGAAAAAGGTCGAGGCACTTAATGAATCTAACGACAAGAAAGTAGTTAAAACTTGGTCTCGTCGTTCTACGATTTTCCCTGACTTCATCGGTCACACAATCGCTGTTTATGATGGTCGTAAGCACGTGCCGGTTTATTGTACAGAAGATATGGTCGGTCACAAGTTAGGTGAGTTTGCACCTACTCGTACTTACAAAGGCCATGCAGCTGATGATAAGAAAACAAGACGTTAATTGAGGGGAGGTACACAAAATGGAAGCAAAAGCAATTGCTAAACAAGTGCGTATTGCTCCTCGTAAAGCTCGCATCGTAATCGACTTGATTCGAGGCAAGCAAGTAGGTGAGGCACTTGCGATTCTACGTTTGACGCCTAAAGCAGCTTCTCCTGTAATTGAAAAGGTGCTTAAGTCTGCTATCGCAAACGCAGAACACAACTATGAAATGGAACCGAACAACTTGGTGATTAAGCAAGCGTTCGTTGATGAAGGTATTACTCTTAAGCGTTTCCGTCCTCGTGCGATGGGTCGCGCAAGCCGTATCAACAAACGTACTAGCCACATCACAATCGTTGTTTCTGAAAAGAAGGAGGGTTAAGACGTGGGTCAAAAAGTAAATCCAATAGGTCTACGTATTGGCGTCATCCGTGACTGGGATTCAAAATGGTACGCTGAAAAGGATTACGCTAATCTTTTACATGAAGACCTTAAGATCCGTTCTTATATTGAAAAGCGTTTAAAAGACGCTGCTGTATCAGGTGTTGAAATCGAACGTGCAGCTAACCGTGTGAATATCACAATCAAAACTGCTAAACCAGGAATGGTTATCGGTAAAGGTGGATCTGAAGTTGAAGCACTTCGTAAAGCCCTTAACGACATCACTGGTAAAAGAGTTCACGTAAACATCTTTGAAATCAAACAAGCTGACGTTGATGCTAAGCTAGTAGCTGAAAACATCGCTCGTCAACTTGAAAACCGTGTATCTTTCCGTCGTGCTATGAAGCAGGCGATCCAACGTGCAATGCGTATGGGTGCGAAAGGTATCAAAACACAAGTGTCAGGCCGTCTTGGCGGAGCTGATATCGCTCGTGCTGAACATTATAGTGAAGGTACAGTTCCTCTTCACACACTTCGTGCAGACATCGATTACGGTACTGCTGAAGCAGACACAACTTACGGTAAGCTTGGAGTTAAAATCTGGATTTATCGTGGTGAGGTCCTTCCAACAAGAGGAACGAAAAAAGAGGAAGGAGGCAAATAATTATGTTATTGCCAAAACGTGTTAAATATCGTCGTGAACACCGCGGTAAAATGCGTGGGAACGCAAAAGGCGGTACTGAAGTTCATTTCGGAGAATTCGGTTTGCAAGCTCTTGAAGCTAGCTGGATTACTAACCGTCAGATCGAAGCAGCTCGTATTGCGATGACTCGTTATATGAAGCGTGGCGGTAAAGTATGGATTAAAATTTTCCCGTCTAAGCCTTACACTGCAAAGCCTCTAGAAGTCCGAATGGGATCTGGTAAAGGTGCTCCTGAAGGATGGGTAGCAGTAGTTAAGCCAGGAAAAGTTATGTTTGAAATCGCAGGTGTCTCTGAAGAAGTGGCACGCGAAGCGTTGCGTCTTGCAGCACACAAACTTCCTGTAAAATGTAAGTTTGTTAAACGCGAAGAAGTGGGTGGTGACACAAATGAAGGCTAATGATATTCGTAACCTGACCACTGCAGAAGTTGAACAAAAAGCAAAAGCACTTAAAGAAGAGCTTTTTAACCTTCGTTTCCAACTAGCGACAGGTCAACTTGAAAACCCGGCCCGCATTCGTGAAGTTCGTAAAGCAATTGCCCGTGCAAAAACGGTTTTACGTGAAAGAGAGCTTGGGATTACTAACGGTTAAATCTTGAGAGGAGGTTCGCACAATGAGTGAACGTAACCAGCGCAAGGTGTACACTGGTCGTGTTGTTTCTGACAAGATGGACAAAACGATTACAGTGCTTGTAGAAACTTACAAGACTCACACTTTATATAACAAGCGCGTTAAATACTCTAAAAAGTTAAAAGCGCATGATGAAAACAACACTGCTAAAATTGGCGATATCGTAAAGGTTATGGAAACGCGTCCGCTTTCTAAAGACAAGCGATTCCGTCTAGTTGAAGTAGTACAAGAAGCAGTAATTATTTAATAAATTGTTCGGATTATACTCATATCCGAAAGGAGGTCCATTCGCATGATTCAACAAGAATCCCGTTTAAGAGTAGCTGATAACTCCGGTGCGAAAGAGTTACTTTGCATTAAAGTTCTTGGTGGTTCTGGTCGTAAGTACGCTAACGTTGGTGACATTATCGTTTGTTCGGTTAAGTCCGCAACACCAGGTGGCGTTGTTAAGAAAGGTGACGTTGTTAAAGCGGTAGTGGTACGTTCTAAGCGTGGTATGCGCCGTAACGACGGATCTTACATCCGCTTTGATGAGAACGCGGCTGTAATCGTTAAGGATGATAAAGGTCCTCGAGGAACTCGTATCTTCGGACCAGTAGCACGTGAACTTCGTGACAAGCAATTTATGAAAATCGTATCTCTTGCTCCAGAAGTTCTTTAATATATTTACTAGCAAGGCGTTTATTGTCTTGTAAGGAGGTGCAACATCACAATGCCATTGCATGTGAAAAAAGGCGATAAAGTACAAGTTATTTCCGGCAAGGATAAAGGTAAACAAGGTGTGATCCTTGAAGCTTATCCGAAGCTAAATAGAGTGCTTGTTGAAGGTGTGAACGTTGTTAAGAAACACGCAAAACCTTCTCAAGCTAATCCACAAGGTGGAATCCTTAGCCAAGAAGCACCAATTCATGCTTCTAACGTAATGCCTCTTGACCCTAAAACTGGTGCTCCTACTCGTGTAGGCTACAATGTAGTTGATGGGAAAAAAGTTCGTGTGGCCAAAAAATCTGGTGAAACCCTAGATAAATAAGTCTCAGAGTGAAAGGAGGACACATAATGAACCGTCTACAAGAGCGATATAAAGCAGAGATCTTACCATCTCTAATGGAAAAGTTTAATTACACTTCAGTAATGCAAGCACCAAAGATCGAAAAAATCGTTATCAACATGGGTGTTGGTGAAGCAGTATCCAACTCTAAAGTGTTAGATACAGCAGTAGAGGAACTTACAGCAATCGCTGGTCAAAAGCCTGTGATCACGCGTGCTAAGAAATCTATCGCTGGATTCAAACTTCGTGAAGGTATGCCGATCGGATCAAAAGTTACACTTCGCGGAGAGCGCATGTATGACTTCCTTGATAAGTTAATCAGCGTTTCCCTTCCACGTGTACGTGACTTCCGCGGGGTTTCCAAGAAGTCTTTCGACGGCCGCGGTAACTACACGCTTGGAGTTAAAGAGCAATTGATCTTCCCGGAGATCGACTATGATAAAGTAAACAAAGTTCGCGGAATGGACATCGTTATCGTAACGACTGCGAACACTGACGAAGAAGCACGTGAGCTTCTTACACAAGTCGGAATGCCGTTCCAAAAATAACCTTTAGCCAAAGGAGGTTTACCCGTGGCAAAGAAATCCATGATTGCTAAGCAACAACGCAAGCAAAAGTTCGGAGTGCAAGAATATACGCGCTGTGAACGTTGCGGGCGTCCTCATTCAGTAATCCGCAAGTTCAAACTGTGCCGTATTTGTTTCAGAGAACTTGCTTACAAAGGTCAAATTCCTGGCGTTAAAAAAGCCAGCTGGTAATACCCTGAAAAAAGGGAAGGAGGTAACTAGTAATGGTTATGACAGATCCAATTGCAGATATGCTTACTCGTATCCGCAACGCAAACACTGTTCGTCACGATAAATTGGAGCTTCCTGCTTCTAATATGAAAAAAGAAATCGCAGAAATCCTAAAGCGTGAAGGTTTTGTTCGCGATGTGGAATATGTAGAGGATAGCAAACAAGGAATGATTCGTATCTTCCTTAAGTACGGTTCTAACAATGAGCGTGTAATCTCAGGTCTTAAGCGTATCTCTAAGCCTGGACTACGTGTTTATGCAAAATCAACTGATCTTCCACGTGTACTTGGAGGACTTGGTATTGCGATCGTATCTACTTCTAAAGGCATTATGACTGATAAAGAAGCTCGCCAATCACAAATGGGTGGCGAAGTACTAGCGTACGTTTGGTAATAAATAGCGAATGGAGGTGTCAACATGTCTCGCGTAGGTAACAAACCGATTGAAGTTCCAGGTGGCGTTACAATCGATGTTGCAACTGACAACACGGTTTCTGTAAAAGGCCCTAAAGGTGAACTTTCTCGCAAATTCAATGCTGACATTAAGATTAATGTTCAAGATAACGAAATTACTGTGGAACGCCCGAGCGACCACAAAGAGCACCGTGCATTGCATGGTACAACTCGTAGCGTACTAAACAACATGGTTATCGGTGTAACTAACGGTTATGAAAGAGCTCTAGAAATTATCGGGGTTGGATATCGTGCTTCCAAAGCTGGTAACAAGCTTGTACTTAACGTAGGTTACTCTCATCCTGTTGAAATCGTTCCTGAGCAAGGGATCGACATCGAAGTACCTTCTAACACGAAGGTAATCGTTAAGGGTATTGACAAGCAACGTGTAGGTGAAGTTGCTGCAAACATCCGTTCAGTTCGTTCACCTGAGCCTTACAAAGGTAAAGGTATTCGTTACGAAGGTGAATTCGTTCGCCGTAAAGAAGGTAAAACTGGTAAATAAAGCCGTTAGGTAGCGGAAAGGAGTGCAAAGGATGATCACGAAAGCAGATAAGAATGTCGCTCGTAAGAAAAGACATGCTCGTGTTCGCCGCGTTGTAAGCGGAACAGCACAACGTCCTCGTTTGAACGTATTCCGTTCTACAAAGCACATCTATGCTCAATTGATCGATGATCAAGCAGGTGTAACAATTGTATCTGCATCTTCCCTTGATAAAGGTGTAAGTGTAGAAAACGGTGGAAACGTAGATGCTGCTAAAGCGATTGGTCAAGAAATCGCTAAGCGCGCAGTTGAAAAAGGAATCAAATCGGTAGTATTTGACCGAGGCGGATATTTATATCACGGACGTATTAAAGCATTAGCAGACGCAGCTCGTGAAGCTGGGTTAGAATTTTAATCGAAGGAGGGAACCTGATGCGTATCGACCCTAACAAACTTGAACTTGAAGAACGCGTCGTTACCGTTAACCGTGTAGCTAAGGTAGTAAAAGGTGGACGTCGTTTCCGCTTTGCTGCAGTAGTTGTAGTTGGTGACAAAAACGGTCACGTTGGATTCGGTACTGGTAAAGCCCAAGAGGTACCAGAAGCGATCCGTAAGGCGATTGAAGATGCTAAGAAGAACTTAGTAACTGTACCGATCGTAAAAACAACAATTCCTCACCAAGTAATTGGACGCTTTGGAGCAGGTAACGTACTTCTTAAACCTGCATCTGAAGGTACTGGGGTAATTGCTGGTGGACCTGTACGTGCAGTATTGGAGCTTGCTGGTGTAGGTGACATCCTTTCTAAGTCACTTGGATCTAACAACCCAATCAACATGGTTCGTGCAACTATCGAAGGTTTGAAAAATTTAAAGCGTGCTGAAGACGTTGCGAAACTTCGCGGTAAATCAGTACAAGAGCTTTTAGGTTAAGGAGGGAACTTTAGATGGCTAAGAAATTAGAAATCACCCTCACTCGTAGTGTTATCGGCCGTCCTGAAAACCAACGTATCGTTGTTAAGACACTTGGTTTGCGCAAAATGCACCAGACGGTTGTACACGAAGATAACGCGGCTATCCGCGGTATGGTTAACAAGGTGTCTCACCTTTTAACAGTGAAAGAATTAGAAGCTTAATAAGATAAATAAATCATGAGGAGGTGCTCAGATGAAACTTCATGAGTTGAAGCCATCAGAAGGATCCCGTAAAGTTCGCAACCGTTTAGGTCGCGGTATCGGATCAGGCAATGGTAAAACAAGTGGTCGTGGTCATAAAGGTCAAAACTCTCGTTCAGGCGGTGGTGTTAGACCTGGATTCGAAGGTGGACAAAATCCACTAGCACGTCGTTTACCGAAACGCGGATTCACAAACCCTACTCGTAAAGAGTATGCAGTTGTAAATCTTGAGAAGCTAGTTCGTTTTGAAGAGGGCACAGTAGTTACTCCGGAACTTCTTATCGAAACAGGAGTAGTTAGCAGTCTTAAAAACGGAATTAAAGTTCTTGGAAATGGCAAGTTAGAAGCTAAGCTTACAGTTAAGGCGCACAAATTCTCTGTTTCTGCTAAAGAAGCAATTGAAGCAGCGGGCGGAACTACTGAGGTGATCTAATGTTCCAGACAATCTCCAACATTATGCGTGTGGGTGATCTGAGAAACAAGATATTGTTTACACTTGCTATGCTGGTAGTGTTCCGTCTAGGAACATTTATCCCAGTACCAGGCGTAAATCGTGATGTACTGAAATTCAGTACGGGCGACAGTGCTAACATTTTTGGTTTTTTGAATACGTTTGGCGGTGGAGCTTTACAGAACTTCTCCATTTTCGCTATGGGTATCATGCCGTATATTACAGCATCGATCATCGTGCAGCTTCTGCAGATGGACGTTGTTCCTAAATTTACGGAGTGGAGTAAGCAAGGTGAAGTTGGGCGTAAGAAATTAGCTCAGTTCACTCGCTATGGAACTATTGTTCTTGGTTTTATCCAGGCAATCGGTATGTCTATCGGTTTTAACAATCTTTTCCCAGGACTTATTCAAAACCCTAGTATGTCTACGTATCTTTTTATCGCGTTAGTTTTAACTGCAGGTACTGCATTCTTAATGTGGTTAGGTGAGCAGATTACCCTTAAGGGGATTGGAAACGGAATTTCAGTTCTGATTTTTGCGGGGATTGCCGCAGCTATTCCTACAGCAGTTAACCAGCTTTTCACAACGCAATTTGAAGGTGGTAACGATCAGTTATTCATGCATATTGTAACGATTGTACTGCTTGCTCTTGCGATTGTACTCATTATTATGGGTGTTATCTTTATTCAACAAGGTGTTCGGAAAATCCCGATTCAGTATGCAAAGCGAGTCGTTGGAACAAAGCCTGTTGGCGGCCAGTCAACTCATCTTCCGATTAAAGTAAACGCAGCAGGTGTTATCCCGGTCATCTTCGCGATTTCCTTGATCATCACGCCAAGAACTGTTGCCGGCTTCTTCGGACAGAATGATGTTACGACTTGGATTATCAACACGTTTGACTACACGAAACCAGTCGGAATGATTATATATGCGCTCCTTATTATCGGATTCTCGTATTTCTATACGTTTATCCAAGTAAATCCGGAGCAAATGGCGGAAAACTTAAAGAAGCAGGGTGGATACATTCCTGGCATTCGTCCAGGAGCTAACACTCAAACTTATATAACAAGAATTCTGTATCGATTAACATTTGTTGGATCTCTTTTCCTGGCTGCAGTTGCAGTCCTGCCAGTTGTCTTTACAGCAATTCCAGGTTTGAACCTTCCGCCAGCCATTCAAATTGGTGGAACAAGCTTGCTGATTGTTGTAGGTGTGGCACTTGACACCATGAAGCAGATTGAGAGTCAGCTGATCAAGCGACACTACAAAGGCTTCATTAAATAAGAGCACGGGAAGATTCATCTTCCCATATGCTCTTGATAAAAGACGATTGTGATTTATGGAGGGATTAGATGTATCTAGTCTTAATGGGATTGCCCGGAGCAGGTAAGGGTACTCAAGCAGAAAGAATTGTTGAGAAATACGGAATACCTCATATCTCTACTGGAGATATGTTCCGAGCAGCAATTAAAGAGGAGACTCCTCTTGGACTTGAGGCAAAATCGTACATGGATGCGGGTAACCTCGTTCCTGACGAAGTTACAATCGGTATCGTACGTGACCGACTTTCTAAAAAGGACTGCGAAAAAGGATTTTTACTAGATGGATTCCCTCGGACAGTTGCCCAAGCGGAAGCACTGGAAGAAATCACAACAGAGCTTGGAAGAACGATTGATTATGTGTTAAACATTTCAGTAGATTCTGATCAGCTTATGCAGCGATTAACAGGTCGTCGGATTTGCCAAACATGCGGAAGCACGTATCATGTAATATTCAACCCGCCAAAGGTTGAAGGAGTATGTGATAAAGACGGCGGTACGCTTATCCAACGTCAAGATGATAATGAAGAGACCGTTCGAAACCGTTTAAATGTAAACATGAAGCAGGCTAAACCACTGCTTGATTTTTATGGTGAAAAAGGTTACCTGAAAAACATGAATGGTGATCAGGATATCGACAAAGTCTTTCAAGACATTGACCAACTTATTGGGGGATTGGCGAAATGATAATCTGCAAAACACCGCGAGAGATTGAAATCATGCGGGAGGCAGGTCGCATTGTTGCCTTAACTCATCAAGAGTTAAAAAAACACATTAAGCCTGGCATAACTACTAAGGAACTGGATAAAATTGCTGATACGTTTATCCGCAGCCAAGGTGCAATTCCTTCATTTAAAAACTATAATGGTTTTAGTGGAAGTATCTGTGCTTCTGTAAATGAAGAACTTGTGCACGGAATTCCAGGTAAACGCGTACTCAACCATGGCGACATTATCTCTATAGATATTGGGGCGAAGTACAAAGGATACCACGGTGACTCCGCTTGGACGTATGGAGTTGGCGAGATTTCAGATGAAGCTCAAAAACTTCTGGATGTAACGGAAGAGTCTTTGTATAAAGGACTCGAAAAAGCAAAAGCCGGTGCCCGGTTAACTGACATTTCTCATGAGATACAAAAGTATGCTGAGGGTGAAGGGTTTTCTGTTGTTCGCGAATATGTCGGACACGGAATAGGCCAGGACTTACATGAGGACCCGCAAATTCCTCATTATGGACCGCCTGGTAAAGGGCCGGTGCTGAAAAAGGGCATGGTTCTAGCAATAGAGCCTATGATTAATGCGGGAACTCGCTATGTTCGAACATTATCCGATAACTGGACGGTTGTCACAACGGATGGCAAATGGTGTGCTCATTTCGAACACACGGTTGTCATTACGGAAGAAGGCTTTGAAATCTTAACAAAGATCTAAGTGAAGGTGATGAAATGGTAAGCGAATCTGATTCGGTACCGAGCATAGGTCAACTGGTTCGGATACTAAAAGGAAGAGACGCAGATCGGTTAGGTGTGATTGTCGGTATTCTCGATGGACGTTTCGTCCTCGTAGCAGATGGTGACAAGAGAAAGTTTGATCGAGCCAAGCGTAAGAACCTAAACCACTTAGAGCTGCTGGATTTTACTTCTCCGGAAGTTGTTAAAAGCATTCTTGAAACAGGTCGTGTAACCAATGGCAAATTGCGTTATGCAGTAGCGAAGTTTTCCGACGAGAAAGTCATTGCTCTGAAGAAGGGAGATCAAGTCGATGGCTAAAGATGATGTTATTGAGGTCGAAGGTACAGTAATTGAACCTCTTCCGAACGCCATGTTTCGTGTTGAACTAGAAAACGGACACAAAGTTCTAGCGCACGTTTCTGGAAAGATTCGTATGCACTACATTCGAATTCTTCCAGGGGATAAAGTAACCGTAGAATTGTCTCCGTATGACTTATCACGTGGTCGTATAACGTATCGTTTTAAATAATCAATGTACTCCGTGACATAAGGAGGTTATAAACAATGAAGGTAAGACCATCAGTCAAGCCAATATGTGAAAAATGTAAAGTGATTCGCCGCAGAGGCACTGTAATGGTGATCTGTGAAAATCCGAAACATAAACAAAAACAAGGTTAATATACAGGAGGTGCAAAAATTATGGCACGTGTTGCAGGTGTAGATATTCCTCGTGATAAGCGAGTAGTAATCTCTTTAACATACATCTTCGGTATCGGTAAAACAAAAGCACAGCAAATTCTTGCTGGAGCTGGAGTTTCTGAAGATACACGCGTTCGTGATCTTACTGAAGATGAATTAAATAAAATCCGCGAAGTCATCGATGGACACAAAGTGGAAGGTGACCTTCGTCGTGAAGTATCACTAAACATCAAGCGTCTAATCGAGATCGGAGCATATCGTGGTGTTCGTCATCGTCGTGGATTACCAGTACGTGGTCAAAACACGAAGAACAACTCCCGTACTCGTAAAGGACCTCGTCGTACAGTAGCGAATAAGAAAAAGTAAGTAAAGGAGGTAAACTCTAAATGGCAAAAGCACGTAAGACTAATACACGTAAACGTCGTGTCAAAAAGAATGTTGAAGTCGGCGTAGCACATATCCGTTCTACATTCAACAACACGATCATTACGATCACTGACACGCACGGGAACGCAATCTCTTGGGCGACTGCTGGTCACCTAGGATTTAAAGGTTCTCGTAAGTCTACTCCGTTCGCAGCACAAATGGCAGCTGAAACAGCTGGTAAAACTGCAATGGAACATGGTATGAAAACGTTGGAAGTATCCGTTAAAGGACCTGGTGCTGGACGTGAAGCAGCAATCCGTGCCCTTCAAGCGGTAGGCTTAGAAGTAACAGCTATTCGTGACGTTACTCCTGTACCTCACAACGGTTGCCGCCCGCCAAAACGCCGTCGCGTGTAACAATATACACGGTATATATTTCTATAACTTGTCTATAATGGTTATAGTGAAAGTTTTGGTAAATGATAAGTCGGAATGCCTATGGGGAATTTCGGCTGGAAACCTCCAGCCGAGATTCGACGTTTGAAGGAGGGTTCAGTTGAATGATCGAAATCGAAAAGCCAAGAATTGAGACGGTTGAAATCAGCGACGATGCCACATACGGAAAGTTTGTTGTTGAACCACTTGAACGTGGATACGGGACTACACTAGGCAACTCCTTGCGTCGTATCTTGTTGTCCTCACTACCTGGTGCAGCAGTTACATCTATTCAGATCAATGGCGTATTGCATGAGTTCTCTACAGTTGAAGGTGTAGTTGAAGATGTTACAACCATCATCTTAAACTTAAAGAAACTTGCAATGAAGATTTACTCTGATGAAGAGAAGACACTTGAAATCGATGTACAAGGTGACGGTGTTGTAACAGCTGGCGACATTACTCATGACAGCGATGTTGAAGTCCTTAATCCGGATCTTCATATCGCAACACTAGCAAAAGGAGCTCATTTCCAAATGAAGCTTCATGCTAAACGTGGTCGTGGTTATGTACAGGCAGAAGGCAATAAACGCGAAGACCTGCCGATCGGGGTAATTCCTGTTGATTCAATTTACACGCCAATTTCGCGTGTGAACTATCAAGTGGAAAACACTCGTGTAGGACAAGTAACAAACTATGATAAGCTAACGCTTGATGTATGGACAGATGGGAGCATTCGTCCAGAGGAAGCAGTTTCTCTTGGTGCGAAGATCATTAGCGAACATTTAAACATTTTTGTTGGCTTAACAGATCAAGCTCAGAACGCTGAGATTATGGTAGAAAAAGAAGAAGACCAAAAAGAAAAAGTACTTGAGATGACGATCGAAGAACTTGATCTTTCTGTTCGTTCTTATAACTGCCTAAAGCGTGCTGGCATTAATACAGTTCAAGAACTTGCGAATAAGTCTGAAGAAGACATGATGAAAGTACGCAACCTTGGAAAGAAATCTCTTGAAGAAGTTCAAGAGAAACTTGAAGAGCTAGGTCTTTCATTACGCGCTGACGATTAATTCGTAATACGCGCTTTTTCAAGACGAGAGAGAAACGCGCAGAGGAGGGAATACAAGCATGGGATACCAAAAGTTAGGTCGTGTATCTGCGGTTCGTAAAGCAATGCTTCGTGATTTAGCTACTGATTTAATCATCAACGAGCGTATTGAAACTACAGAAGCACGTGCAAAAGAAGTTCGTAAATTTGCTGAGAAAATGATTACGCTTGGTAAGCGTGGAGACCTTCATGCTCGCCGTCAAGCTGCATCGTTCCTTCGTAACGAAGTAGCAGACGCTGAGTCTGGACAAAGATCTCTACAAAAGCTTTTCAGTGATCTTGCACCTCGCTATGCAGAGCGTAACGGTGGTTACACTCGCATCGCAAAAATCGGCCCTCGCCGTGGTGATGGTGCACCAATGGTTATCATTGAATTAGTTTAATAAAACGTATGAAAGGGCGGGATCAAGTCTTCAATGACAATCTTGCCCTTTTTTATTTTATCCTGAACCTATAAGTTGTATCAGGAATTCGTGAGTGGATAGGGAATTTGACCTCACTAAAAGTAACAAAGCTTTAAATTTAGAATTGAGCAGAGAGCAGCTTAGAATGAGCAGCAGTTAAGAGGAGGATGTCACATGGAAAACATCATTACCGTTAAAGATGTGACCTTTTATTATCCGGGAGAAGAGACACCTACGCTTAAAGGTGTAACGTTAGATGTACACAAAGGGGAATGGCTATCGATCGTGGGCCATAACGGCTCTGGGAAGTCCACGTTGGCAAAAATGCTCAACGGGCTGTTGTTGCCTAATGAGGGGGCTGTATATGTCTCACAGTACACGACAGGCCTTCCAGACGACATCTGGGAAATAAGAAGACTTGTCGGGATGGTCTTTCAAAATCCAGATAACCAGTTTGTAGGAACGAGCGTACAAGATGACATCGCGTTTGGCCTGGAGAATTTCGGTGTTCCGCGAGACGAGATGGTAAAGCGTATCAATGAAAGTATAGAGAGAGTGGGAATGGAAGCTTTCTTAAACCAGGAACCTCATCAATTATCCGGTGGGCAGAAGCAACGAGTGGCAATAGCCGGTATATTGGCACAGAAACCTTCTGTTATCGTTTTGGATGAGGCGACATCGATGCTCGATCCGATCGGTCGAATTGAAGTGATCGAGACCGTGCGCGAACTGAATGAAAAAGAGGGCATCACTGTCATTTCTATCACTCATGATTTAGAGGAAGCGCTAAGTGCAGACAGAGTTGTCGTCATGAAAATGGGAGAGAAGGCAGCTGAAGGCGTACCTGAAGACATTTTTCAGCAGCGTGAACTTTTGAAATCGGCCGGTCTGGATTTACCGTTTTCACTAAAGTTAAGTGAGGCTCTTCGCCAACAAGGTGTGGAGCTGGATAAAAGCTATTTAACGCAGGAAGAGCTGGTGAATGCATTATGGAAATTAGCATAAACCGTCTAGAGCATAGATACATGGAGGGAACTCCGTTCGAGAGGCGTGCCCTGCACGATATTAACCTCGACATCGCGGATGGTACTTTCCTTGCTTTGATCGGACACACTGGCTCTGGAAAGTCTACACTTATTCAACATCTTAACGGGCTATTAAAGCCTTCAGCAGGCTCAATCAAGATGGGCAGTACTGAACTTAAGGCTGGCGGTAAGAAACAAGATTTAAAATCACTTCGAAAAAAAGCCGGTATTGTTTTTCAGTATCCTGAGCATCAGCTTTTTGAAGAAACGGTTGAAAAAGATATCATGTTTGGTCCACGGAATTTTGGTGTGTCTGAGGAAACAGCTCTACTCACAGCTGCTAAAGTGATCGAAATGGTTGGGCTTCCCGAGAGTGTTCTGCAGAAGTCTCCCTTTGACTTAAGCGGTGGCCAGATGCGTCGTGTGGCGATTGCAGGTGTCCTTGCCATGAATCCCGAAGTGCTGATCTTGGACGAGCCTACAGCAGGACTTGATCCAGCTGGGCGTGTTGAGATTATGGAGCTGTTCTATTCCCTGCATGAGAGAAATAATCTCACTACGATACTTGTTACTCACAGTATGGAAGACGCTTCGAGATACGCAGATGAGATTGCTGTGATGCATAAAGGTGAACTGTATCTACATGGTAAGCCGACTGACATCTTTAGTGAGCGAGAAGCTCTCCAAAAAGCCGGATTAGATGTGCCAGAGACCGTTCAATTTTTACAAAAGTGGAATGAGAAGTCTGGTTTGAATCTGGCATTATCGAAGTTTACAGTGGACGAGCTGGCTAAACAAGTTAGTCAGAGTCTGAAGAAGAGGGGGAACTAATATGCTGCAGAATGTTATTATCGGGCAGTATTACCCAGCTTCCTCTCCACTTCATCGAATGGATTCCCGCTCGAAGCTCATTGCTGCCTTCTTTTATTTGTTTATCGTCTTTTTGGCGAACAACTGGCTTACTTATGGACTACTAATCGCTTTTACGTTTGTAACGATCAGTTTGTCAAAAGTTCCACTTCGTTTTTTATATAAAGGATTAAAGCCGATTCTTTTACTTGTCGTGTTTACGATGCTTTTGCATATCTTCTTAACAAAAGAAGGCGACCTGCTTTATAAAGCGGGCTTTCTTGAAATTTACGAAGGCGGAGTGATTCAAGGGATTTTCATTGCCCTAAGGCTTTTATTACTTGTTATGATGACGTCGCTCTTAACCTTAACAACAACACCGATCGATATTACAGATGGTTTGGAACACTTGTTAGGACCTTTGAAAAAGTGGAAACTTCCTGTTCATGAGTTCGCATTGATGATGTCGATCTCACTCAGGTTTATTCCAACACTCTTACAAGAGACGGAAAAAATCATGAAAGCGCAGATGGCACGTGGTGCTGATTTCACGAGCGGACCGATCAAAGAACGAGCAAAGGCTTTTGTACCGCTGTTAGTTCCGTTATTCGTCTCTTCGTTTAAGCGGGCTGAAGAACTCGCTCTTGCGATGGAGGCGAGAGGTTATCGTGGTGGTGAAGGCAGAACGCGACTTCGAGCGCTAGAGTGGCATCAACGTGATACGTTTGCTCTGCTTTTACTAGCATTGCTGACTCTTGCGCTATTCTTATTACGCAATTAAATGTAATTAAAAGGAGATTGAACATGGCTCGTATGAAAGTAACCGTAGCTTATGATGGTACTGAGTTTGCCGGATACCAAATACAGCCTAGCGGCAGAACGGTGCAAGGAACGATTCAGGCCGTCCTGCAAAAGATGCACAAAGGGGAACCTGTAGGAATCTATGCCTCAGGACGCACGGATGCGGGTGTTCATGCCATCGGTCAAGTGTTTCATTTTGATACACCCATGGAGATTCCTTCTGAAGCTTGGGAGAAGGCATTGAATGCGATGCTTCCGAATGATATTCTAATAAAAGAAGTAGAGATGGTCAGTGATTCTTTTCATTCTCGTTTCTCTGCAACAGGTAAAGAGTATCACTATAAAATTTTAAGAAGTAAGCAACCAGATGTTTTTCAAAGAAATCATATGTTTCACTTCCCCTACTCCTTAAACGTAGAGGATATGAAGCAAGCTGCATCGTTATTTTTAGGTACACATGACTTTACCTCATTTTCATCAGCAAAGTCGGAAGTGGAAGATAAAATTCGTACGATCTTTGCTTTAGATGTTGAGGAAGAAGGCAACGTCCTAACGCTGAAGGTAAGAGGCAGTGGTTTTTTATATAACATGGTTCGCATTCTTGTTGGTACACTTTTAGAAGTTGGTCAAGGAAAGCGAAAAACTGAGGAGATCTCAGCGATTATTAAAAGCAAAGACCGTGCGCTCGCTGGAAAAACAGCTCCGGCAAACGGACTCTATCTCTTTCATGTAGAATATGAAGATAAAACGGAATAATATTTAGGATACGCTTGACATCGTTGTTTATATATTATAAGATATTATTTGGTATTTCTACAGATATCGTCCACATGCCCCGTGTAGATATCTCGGGAAATGTTCACATGAATATAATGAAATTTGATTGAAGATACAGGAGGGAAAACACATGCGTACGACTTTCATGGCGAAAGCTTCTGAAGTAGAACGTAAATGGTTTGTGATCGACGCTGAAGGCAAAACACTTGGACGTCTATCCAGTGAAGTTGCATCTATCCTTCGCGGTAAGCATAAGCCTATTTATACACCACACGTTGACACTGGTGATCACGTAATCATCATCAACGCTGAGAAGATTGAATTAACAGGTAAGAAATTAACAGACAAAATTTACTACCGCCACACTGGTCACCCAGGTGGACTGCGTACGAGAACTGCATTAGAAATGCGTACAACTCGTCCAGTTCAAATGCTTGAGCTAGCAATCAAAGGTATGCTTCCAAAGAACAGCCTTGGTCGCCAAATGTTCAAAAAGCTTCACGTTTACGCTGGAGCTGAGCACAACAACCAAGCACAAAAACCTGAAAACTACGAGTTACGCGGATAAAAAGGAGGGTATTTACGTGGCACAAGTACAATATTATGGCACTGGACGTCGTAAGCACTCCGTAGCGCGTGTACGATTAGTTCCTGGTGAAGGCCGTATCGTAATCAACGGACGTGACATTGACGAATTTTTCGGATTAGAAACATTAAAGCTTATCGTTAAGCAACCACTTAACACAACTGAAACAACTGACAAGTATGACGTATTAGTTACTGTTCATGGCGGTGGATACACTGGACAAGCAGGAGCTATCCGTCACGGTATCTCTCGTGCGCTTCTTGAAGCAGATCCTGAGTACCGCGGTTCTCTTAAAGCAGCTGGATTCCTTACTCGTGACGCTCGTATGAAAGAGCGTAAGAAGTACGGACTTAAAGGCGCTCGTCGTGCACCTCAGTTCTCAAAACGTTAATTTCTATTACGTTTTTCAAAACCCTGTTCTCTTTTTTAGAGAGCGGGGTTTTTTTATTTGTGAATTGCGTCTAGTTCGAGAAGATTGAGTCTAATTCCGAACCATTAAGCCTTTAATCGTGAAAAATTAAGTCTTAATCCAAATAATTAAGTCTAATTTAAAATAATTAAGTCAAAAACGAAAAAATTAAGTCTAACGCAGATCTTATCGTGCCCTGCCTTTTTCCCCTCCATAATGCCATAAAGAGTTATTCCCATCTTTTATGAAGTGTCGTGAAGCCATCTCTGGAGAAAATATAGATATGGAAAACACAACATGATGAAAGGGGAGGTATTAATGGCAATCGTATTAAACAACTTTAAAGAAAAGCAACGCTTCAAAAAAGAAACGTTCGAGCGAAAAGTACTTCGGGACTTATCTCTTGCTACCATAAAAAAAGAATTTCAGCGTTTGTTTCAACCATTTTTTCAATACTCGCTTCTTTATCAAAATGACATTGAAGATGCGTGCATCGATATGGCGATCGATTCTTATCTCTTAGGTGCAGGCTACAGCCGATTTGCGTATCATGGAGAAACATTAGAAAAGATTAAGGAAAGAGCATATGCAAAACAACAGGCAATCGCAGATGGCCTTTTTGAATATTGGCAGTTCTGGTGCTGGGGAACAGAAATGATGATGGAATCCCTTCATCTTTGCTGTGAGGCATTCGTTCATATTTGGTGGATGGAAGGCTACAAAAACGGTGAAAAACGCTACCGAATGAAGTTGCAATAATCGCTAAACAGTTATAAATTTCTTCTTGTCCCATATACATAGTGATATATGGCTTGTATAGGGGGACAAAACATGAAGAAGTGGGTGAAGGGAGCCGCATTTGCACTTGGATGCGCTGTCCTTATCTTTATTTTCACCTATCATTTTTTAGATGATGATTCGTGGCGCTCGTGGAACATGCCGCTCTCTGGAAAGATTATCGTAATCGACCCAGGCCATGGCGGTGCTGACGGTGGTGCTGTTGGTGATGGAGAAGTTCTTGAAAAAGAGATCGCATTAAACATTTCCATGTTGCTTCGAGATTATTTACAAGAAGCGGGAGCACTTGTCATCATGACACGTGAAACAGACACGGACCTCGCGGACGAAGGTACAAAAAAACTGCGACATCGCAAATGGGAAGATTTAAAAGAGCGAAAAAAAATTATTAACGAAAATCATGCGGACTTATTTATTTCGATTCACTTAAATTCTTTGCCTTCATCCAGGTGGAGAGGCGCTCAAGTCTTTTATCATCCCGGAAAAGAAGACGGAGAAGCCGTATCTAAATTTATACAAGACGAAATCAAAAGAAATCTAAATAATACGGATCGGTTTGCAAAATCCATAGAAGGTTTATACTTGCTGCGGACTGCAGAAGTGCCAGGAGCGCTAGTCGAAGTCGGCTTCTTATCCAATCCATCAGAACGCGAGCTGTTAAAAACAGAATCGTACCAAAAAAGTATAGCGGCATCGATCTACCAAGGTATGCTACGATTTTATACAAATGAAACACCACCAACATCTCCTCTTGATTAGAGGGGGTGTTTCTCTATTTTCATGTGCTCGCTTTTTGGGCGGGTAATTTGGAGTGGACAGTAAAAATACCGAAGTGGACAGTAAATATGTAAAAGTGGACAGTATTTCTTTGAAAATGGACAGTAAATTTCAATAAGTGGACAGTATTTTCATAAAAGTCGACAGTAAGTGCTCGTACATACTTTAGCGACCTTCCTCGTTTGAGTGAAATTCACACATCTAAAAAACCGCTTACATGATTGTCGGTGGGGGTTGTGATATACTGAAAAGGAATTTTACAGGTAAAGGATGTGTCTATGTGCTTACAGAAGAAAAAGTCATCGAGCTGTTAGGTCCTATTCAAGACCCTTATTTACATAAAAGCATGGTCGACTCAGGGAGTATCCGTGAGTTGAAGATAAAAGAAGGATATGTGGGGCTGAAAATCGGCTTAGCACATACAGGAACGCCCGAACAAATGCAGCTGCAGCAGCAGATCGTTCAAGTTTTGAAAAACGCTGGAGCGGAATCTGTCGGACTTCGTTTCGAAAAAAGAGACGATATTACGGCTGTAAACCCAAGTGAAGCAGCGAACCAGACTGCACCAACTACTCTTCTTTCCGAAAACAGCAAGACTCAATTTATCGCGATTGCTAGTGGTAAAGGCGGGGTAGGGAAATCAACGGTTTCGGTCAACTTAGCTGTTGCTCTTGCGAGACTTGGGAAAAAGGTCGGATTGATCGATGCAGATATTTACGGATTCAGTGTTCCAGATATGATGGGAATTACAGAACGTCCGAAAGTAAAAGGCGACCGCATCTTTCCGGTTGAGCGTTTTGATGTAAAAGTAATCTCTATGGCATTTTTCGTAGAAGATAACGCACCTGTTATCTGGCGTGGACCGATGCTCGGGAAGATGCTCATGAATTTCTTCAGCGAAGTAGAATGGGGAGATCTAGACTATGTTCTTCTAGACTTGCCGCCAGGTACAGGTGATGTGGCGCTGGATGTTCATAAGATGCTTCCGAAGTGTAAAGAAGTAATCGTAACAACACCCCATGCTACAGCAGCATTCGTAGCAGCTAGAGCGGGAACGATGGCGATCAAGACAAACCATGAAGTGCTTGGTATCGTTGAGAACATGTCTTATTTCCAAAGCGGATCAACAGGTGAGAAGGAATATGTATTTGGTAAAGACGGCGGAAAGCGTTTAGCAGAAGAGTTAAATGTACCGTTGCTTGGCCAAATACCGCTTGGTCAGCCTGAAATAAAAGAAGATGATTTTGCGCCAAGTGTATATGACCAAACACATCCAATCGGTGAACACTACATTCAGATGGCAAAGAAAATCATTGATAAAACAAATTAAAGAAAAAGCCTTCCGGTTGTCGGGAGGCTTTTATTGCGGGCTTGTGGACTCTTCTTGTTGCTCTTGTCCGCCGCCAGATGATGAAGCTTCTTTTCCTTTTTTCGAGATGGACTGATCAATTTCTTCATGAGCCACTTTCTTTAACATCTCTTGAATTTGAGCTTGTACGATTGGACTCTCAAACGTTTCAAGCATCACTTTTTTCATTTCTTTTCTAACTGGCTGTGTATCAACGAGGGATAATAATTTTTCTGCCATTTGCGGGTTCTGCATGATCTTCATCACTTCTGCTTGATACTGAGGATCTTTAATTAAATCCTTCATCAATTTCTCATGTTCTTTTCGCATGCTTTTCGCAAAAGCTACTGAGAACTTCGGATCTTTAAAAAGGGTCTGCCAAAACTTTTGGCCCTTTTCAGAAAGAAGCTGCTTTTCAATCGTCTGTTTGATGACTTCTTGATCAATGAGTATATCTTGTTGAATTTCTTTATCTGATAGAACTTCTTTAATGGCTTTTTTTCCTTCATCTGTCTTCAATAGATCGACAAGCATCTTTTTCGTTGCTTCGTAATCGACCTGTGAACTGCCTTGGGCTTCTTGAGCACAGCCCGAAAGAACAGCAAAAGAGATACAAAAGAGGAAAATGTATATTTTTTTCATTTGAATTCCTCCTCCTTTCAAGTTGAGCTCGATACTTATAGGATTGATTTTTAGCACGTATTTATACTGGTTATTTAAAGGAAAACTGGCAATTTAAAATAGACATTGGTACAATCGTTACGGAGCATGTTAGAGGGGGAAAACACGCGTGAAAATTAGAAGTTGGATCTTTTTATTCTTTACCACATTATTAATTGGGATTGTCAGTGCAATCACAGTTGGTCTTATATTAAAGTTTCCTGAGGACAGCAGCGCTTTAGAAGTACTTCTATATATTTTTGGACTGATCGGTTTTGGCGCGTTGTTCAGTGTATTTAGTCAGATGGGCTTTTTTGCGTATTTAACGGTTCATCGCTTTGGCCTTGGTATTTTTAAAAGTCATCGCCTTTGGAACGGAGTACAACTTGTATTGATTGCGGTCGTACTTTTCGATCTGTTCTATTTACGATATACATCTTTTCACAAGGAAGGCGACAGCCTCGTTAACTACATTCTTATTCCGCTTGCGATTTTAGCTTACGGATTGGTCATTGCATATGTAAAAGTAAAACAAACATCGAGTGTAGCGTTCATCCCAACGCTTTTCTTTATTACAGTCGTAACCATCTTAGAATGGGTGCCGGTGTTAAAAGAAAACAATACCCTTTCACTATGGATGGGCTTTGTTCCGATCATGCTTTGTAACACGTATCAAATTTTAATGCTGCATCGACTGTTGCAGTCAAATCAATCTAAATCATCTAAACAAACAAAGCCCACTGCCTTATAAGGCAGGGGCGTTTTTTCATTCATCAGTTAACTTCTTTACTGTTGGCCTCGGTATTCGCGATCATCTCACTTACACTCACAAATTTAAAGCCATCGTCGCGGAGTTTATCAATAATAGTTGGAAGTGCTTTATGCGTTTGTTTAACAGAATCCGATGCATGAAGCAAGATGATGTCTCCTGCTTTCGTCTCATCAGTAGCAGTTGTAACAATACGATCTACTCCAGGGTTCTTCCAATCTTTCGTGTCGATGCTCCAATGAACTACCGTGTGGTTGAGGTCTTCAGAGATGTTCAAAACACGCTCATCAAAATTCCCATTTGGCGGTCGTATGAGAGAAGTCATTTTCCCGGATACTTTCTTAATTTTCTCCTGAGCTAAAAGGATATCCCGCTTGATTTGTTTATCTTCCCAATCTGTATAGCTTTTGTATTGATAACCGAGACTAGCTACTTCATGACCATCTTTTACAATACGTTCGACGATTTCAGGATGACGTTCAGCCCAAGCGGCTGATAGGAAAAAGGTACAGTTTTTTACGCCCTTTTCCTTTAAGACGTCTAAGATCGGTGTGACCCGTTTGTCGCCCCAGCTGATATCAAACGTGAGAGATACTTTGTTTCCTTGGTCTTCTCCCTTATAAATCGCACGGGGTCCATCTTTAGATGAAAACACAGATAGTTGCTGCTGTCCTACAAATGCAAGTGAGGCAGCAAAGAAAGCTGCAAACACAACAACCATGTATTGTTTCATTTTCTTGCCGTTAATAACAAAGAAAAATTTCATAAAATCTACCCCCTGTCCATCTTCCTTACAAAATATCTATGATGAAAGGGACAAGATATACCGAAAATTTAGACATTCCTATAAAATATTAACTCTGACTTTTCATGGCCATAATGGTAAAAGAAAAAATAAGAGGGGTGTCGTCTATTGTCTTTGGTAGGGATGCTGTTAAATCATCAAGAGCTTTCTGAGTTTGAATATGTGTTAAAAAAGGAAATGGAAGAACTAAGGGTTGATCTTGAAGACAATAAGATTGATGCCATTGTAAAAACTGTATTAGAAGAGCGGTATCAGATCATTTATCGTTTGTTCTGCAGATTCGCTAAGCCTTCTGATTGCAGAAGATATTTAAGGCGAAAACAAAGAAATTAACTTTTTTCAAAAAAACTATTGACCATATTATTAAGAAGGTGGTATATTACTTCTTGTCGCTTTTACAGCGGCTGAAACAAACGAAATAAACAAATTAAGAATCACTAAAAAAAGCAGTTGACATCAACTAGCCAACGGTGGTATCTTATAAAAGTCGCCAAAACGAGCGACACACT
>NZ_JACZDV010000005.1:0-69539 GCF_015903845.1 Fictibacillus sp. 26RED30 | reverse complement strand
TTGTCGGCTTCTCTTTTTTAGTTTCTTCTTAATTTAGCAAGCAGATGTAAAATTTCAAAGTACAGCCAGATTAACGTAACCATAAGTCCGAAGGCACCGTACCATTCCATGTATTTAGGCGCCCCACGATCTGCTCCATATTCAATAAAATCAAAATCCAAAACTAAATTAAGTGCAGCAATCACTACGATAAATAGGGAAATTCCAATCCCAATCGGACCTGTGCTGTGTAGATAAGGTACGCTTATTCCGAAAAAACCTAAGATAAAGCTTGTAAGATAAACAAGCATGATTCCCATAGTCGCTGAGAAAACAATCAATCGGAAATTGTGAGTCACTTTTATGATCCTAAACATATATGCGAGCAGTAAGGCGAACAACGTTCCAAATGTTAAAGCAACAGCTTGCAATGTAATGCCATTGAATTGAGCCTCGAAGTTTGCTGATATTCCCCCAACTGCTAGACCTTCCAGTGCAGCATATACCGGTGCAAGTAATGGTGCTGTTTTAGGAACAAATGCAACGATTAATGCCGTGACTAAGCCTCCGACCAAACCAATCACGATAAAATGACCGACGGGGTTACCTAAGTTGTATTGATACCAAGTAAATATTGCAGATGCCATTAAGATAAGCAGAAGAATAAACGTTTTGTTTACTGTTCCTGATAAAGTCATTTTCTTGCTAAAAGACGTCCCCCTGAACTTATCAAAAGTGGAGCCTTTTAAAGCAGGATTCGCACTTCTCAAGTAAAATCACTCCTTCTTTCCATACTTAAAAGTACGTGCAAGCAACATCAAAGTTTCATGCATTATAATAATTGGTTACATTATCAATCATTATAAGGGTATTTCCTAATGAATAAAAAAGAATTAGGGAATATTGACTATTTTAGACAAAGACCGACAAAAATTTAACGATATGGAAGTATTATATAGTTGAAAGAAGGGAGGTGAATGTATGCGTATATCAAACCTCATTATGCAGGGGTTTATCGCGGGTGCCGTCCTTTTTATTCCTGCAGAGGTTTTTGCAGAGAAAGAAGATGTGGAGAAACGGAATCAAAATGCTGAGCGAAACAATCAGCAAATCGTACAGCAAGCCAAAGTGACAGATCGTGTTCCTTTGCAAGCAACTAAACCTGTAGGAACAGCGTTGAAAACAAATCCGACTGAAAGTAAGGATAAAGCGGAGTTGAATAAACCTCAATCCAAGGATTCTGTAAAACGATCTGAAACAAAGCTGCCCAAGCAAGTTCCGATTTCTAAACAGAAAAGTTCTCAACATGCAAACTACCGAAGCGGGGTAAAAAAATCAGATCCTAAACGACAAACTAAAGAACTTGTCCCGATGAAGCAGACTGAAAAACTGAATCAGGCAGAGCGTTCTGATTTAAAAAAGCCTGAATCATCAAGTGCTATACATAGAAAAACATTGGTAAACAAATCCGCTTCAATAAAAGAATCGGTAAAGGTACTTAAAAAGAACTCTGCTCCATTAAAAGAGAATGTTAGTCAACCACCGATGGAAGAGAATTTTTCTCCTTTATCAGATAAGGAGTCTTCAAAAGTACCAACACACCTTGTTTCAAAGGTAATTCCTGCAACAACAGGACAAGGATCTTCCTCATCAACAAACCATACGGATGGTGGGGCCGGAACCTCATTTGCTAACTTTAAAGCTAGCTTAATGTTGCCGATTATCTTTGGAGATGGGGAAAAGGTTTCTGTGTATTTTGGCAGAATGGACCTCTTAAGAAGTCAATGGGTGAATGCACCGCCAGGAAGACCACCGGAAAGCGCTCTTTAATTTTTCAAGAAGATTGTGATGAAACCAACTATCTGAAAATTTAAGGAGCGAAATTAAAATGAAAAAAGTCAACCGTACATTTGTAAAATCTATCGTATTTGCTGGAACATTAACTCTTGCAGCTGTTGTAGGTACAGGTGCTGCTGAAGCAGCTGGGCACCAATCAAAAAAGGCTATCGCAGCTCAAAGTGCAAAAGGATCTCAAGGTAACGTACAAGCTAAGGATGAAAAGTTTGAAAAACCAGCTAAAGTTACTGTAAAGATTCAAAAGCCAGTAAAGGTTGAAAAGCCAGCCAAACCTGAGAAAGCCACTATTAAGCCAGAAAAAGCTGAAAAACCTGCAAAAGATAAGAGTCATTCTCAAGCTACTGAACATGCAAGTGAAAATGCAAAGAAACACGCTGCTCCAAACTCAGCGGTTCATGCTGTACCGACTAAAACAGAAGAGCCAGTTGTAACAGAGCCTGTAACTGAAGAGCCAGCAGAAGTAGTGGTGCCTGTTGAGGAAGAAGTAATTGAAGTTGAAATCCCTGAAACAGATACTGAAGAAGGCAAAACAGAAGATACAGTGACTGAAGATGAGGATGCTACTCGCAAAGAGGATCTTGAAGTTGATACTGACGAAAATGCAGTGAAAGAAGACGACGAAGACTCTGAAGATCAAGCAGTTCAAGAGGAAAATGAAGATAACCCAGTCAAAGAAGAAGAGAAAACAGATGTTATTGCTGACGATGATGCAGTAAAAGAGGACGAAGATTCTAACGACGAAGATTCTGAAGATGAAGAAGAAGTAAAAGAAAACAAATCTCTTCAAAATAAAATCAACTATAATGCATTCCAGCGTTCAAGTGAAAATGCGAAATTACATGCTGCACCAAGTGCTGCTGTACATGCTGATGCTGAAGTAACTGAAGAAGCGCCAGCAACTGAAGAGACTACGACTGAAGAGGAAGTAAAGGAAGAAACTCCTGCAACTGAAGAAGTTGTTGAAGAAGAAACAGAAGTAAAAGAAAACAAATCTCTTCAAAATAAAATCAACTCTAATGCATTCCAGCATTCAAATGAAAACGCAAAATTGCATGCTGCACCAAACGCTGCTGTACATGCTGAAGCAACAGAAGAAGTAACGGAAGAAGCACCGGCAACTGAAGAAGAAGTTTCTGCTCTTTTGAACAAAATTCGTTCATTTGCAGCTGAGCAAGCTTCTGAAAATGCAAAGTTACATGCAGCAATTAACGCGGCAATTTTAGCAGTTGAAGATGTTTTAGAAGAAGATGCTTCAGAAGTTGTTGAAGTTACTGCAACTGAAGAAGAAACAATTGAAATCATAGTAGAAACTGAAACAAAATAGTAAAAATGAAGTCAGGGGTACGCGGTCCCTGGCTTTTTTGTACTGAAATATTCTTTTATAAGTCTTCGGAAAAATTTATAAGTCTCCAAACTTTTTTATACGTCCTCAAAAAAATTTATAAGTCTTGGTTAGGTATTTATAAGTCTTCAGCTTTTAGACATCACATCACCTTACAATGACTATATATTCCAACGTTTTCTTTTATATGTTCGGGGAAGTATATTCTTAAAGACGCAAGGAGGTGGGATAGTTGCTACAAAAAGGTGATGTTGCACCTGATTTTACGTTACCATCCACATTAAAAAAAGATATTTCGTTATCAGATTATAAAGGGAAGAAAAATGTCCTTGTGGCTTTTTATCCACTAGATTTCACACCTGGTTGAATTAAGGAAATTACCTCTTGGAAAGAGGATTATAAACGCTTTGAAGATGCAAATACAGAAGTGCTCGCTATCAGTGTTGATCACATATACTCACACAATGTCTTTGCGGCAGCTTTAGGAACCTTGCCTTACCCTCTTTTAGCCGATTGGCATAAAAAAGTAACACAGAAGTTCGGCGTTCTTAACGAAGAGAATGGAACTGCCATTCGATCATGTTTTGTTATCGATCAAGAAGGCATTGTTCAATTCAGCAACCATACGTTTGATGCGAATGAAAAACTTCAGTATGAAGAAGTATTTAAAGCTTGTGAATCATGCGGAAAAGGAGAGTAACTGTGGACAAGGAACTCAAGAATCATAAACCCATTGAAGATCCTACTGCTCATGCAGAACAAGAGATCAACGCTTATTTTTATGACGAGAAAAAACAAACTGATGGCCATCCCACTGATTATATGAATAGTGAGATGCCCGCTGTTAATATTGCTAAACCTGATGATGAAAAATAAAGCTGCTTTTTAGCAGCTTTTATTTTTGGGCTTTATTTAGCATATCTCTTGAAACCGGCAACATACAAGTAATGTTGTGGTACTATATAAGCAGAAGTATGCTGATATAGGAATAGGAAGGAACAGCTGAATGAATATATTTTTAACCGGAGCAACTGGTTTTTTAGGTGGTCGCTTAATTCAAAACTTGGCGCGTGAAGGTCATACACTTTATGTGTTAGCGCGAAACTTACAAAAAGCTGAACAGCTTCTTCACAAGACAGCTGATTTGAACGGCGTTATTCATATCATTCAAGGTGATATCACCGCTCCTCACTTGGGAATGACGAAGGAAGCGGAGCAAGAACTTTCAGATAAAATTGATGTGTTTTATCATATGGCAGCTCTTGTGAAATTTGACTTGGACCTTAAAGATGAACTTTTTCAAATAAATTATACAGGTACACAACATGCACTACTTGCTGCAAAGAAAATGGGTGTTGCGCATTTTTATTATGTGAGCACAGCATATACTCTTGGCAAAGACGAATCTGCTAAAGAAGATTTGCACAGTTTGAACAATACATTCAACAATCCATATGAAGAAAGTAAGTGTAAAGCTGAACATCTATGTATGGAGTTTGCAGATCGTTTTAACGTAAGTATCTTAAGACCGGCGATTATTATTGGTGACTCTAAAACAGGAGAAGCAGATTCTAAGTTTACCCTGTACGGATTACTCCGTAGCCTTGAAGTCTTTAAGAAGAGATTTCAAAGAAAAGGTTTGGGTGATCGTGTATTCCACTTATTGTGTGAAGAGGGAAGTACGCAGAATCTTGTTCCTGTTGATTATGTAGCAGATATTTTATCGGGTGTTCTCAAAAAGGGAAGAGAAAATAAGATCTACCATATTACAAATAGCAATCCTCCGCTTAGTGCAGATGTTTTTCAGATTATGAGGGAAAAAGCAGGACTCGAACTCTTTAAGCTTGCTCCTTATGATTACGAGCCTTCTTTAAATGAAGAAGAAAAGCTTCTCAACAGCGTGATTGACGTTTATAAAAACTACTTGAACAGAAACATTACGTTTGATGACAGCAACACTCAACAAATGCTAGAAGAAATAGAAGCTGCACCCCTTCATATGGATATGCCTATGATCAAACGAATCATTGAAGGGTATCAGAATGCTTCTGTTCAAAAATAAAAATATGCATCTATTTACAATTTATGCATATCCTGCTATAGTGTATATGTAAAGTAACTAATTCTTAATGAAACCCAAGGAGGTATGTATCATGAGACAACTTAATGGAATGACTTCAGAGAGTGTAATTTATGTACAGCCTATTGGGACAATGAAGAACCGCTAGTAGTTTATTTGCGTGTAATTTCTTCGCTTAAATTTGTCATTTAACCATGGGCTGTACAACAGTGCCATGGTTTTTTATATGAAGAGGGGTATTTGTGTACCTTTCTTTCCGTAAAGAACCTAAGTATGTATATTTAGGTTCTTTTTATTTTGCAAGAAAGACTTTTAACTAAAATCATTGTTTCTAAGAAGTAATTTTTGTTCCTTTTTCTCCTTTGAAAAGGTGATTGGAGTGTAAGGTGGGAGACTCCTGGGGGATCAGCGGGACAGGTGAGACACCTAAGGGCGCATAGCGTCGAGGTGGCTCACCGCACGCCCCCCGGAAAGCGAGCACCTGGAACGGAAATCAACCACATACTAGGACAACATTATATTAGGAAAAGTTTTATAAAAAATGACAACATTTATTCGGAGGGTATTACATTGAATTTAAAATCACTAGGTTGGAATCAAACATTTGAAGAATCGTTTAAAACATATGAAAATCAAGATCTTGTTCCAGGAAGAATTAGTGTAGAACATAAAGGGCTATATAGTGTTCTAACGGAGCATGGTGAATTACTAGGTGAGATCACAGGGAAGATTCGCTTTAATGCAGCAGGGCGTCATGATTTTCCGGCTGTTGGAGATTGGGTCGCTGTTCAGGCTATTCCGCATGAAGGAAAAGCTTACGTTCACGGCATACTGCCCCGCAAGAGTAAGTTTTCTCGAAAAGCAGCAGGCTTAACAACAGATGAACAGATTGTCGCGACAAACGTAGATACAGTCTTTTTAGTGAATGCTCTAAATCAGGACTTCAACCTTCGTAGACTTGAACGCTATTTGTTAATGGCTTGGGAAAGCGGTGCGACTCCTGTTATCGTTTTAAGCAAGGCGGATCTTTGTGATGAAGTTCAAAAGTTCTTAGATGAAGTGGAAACCATTGCGTTTGGTGTTCCTACATTTGCAGTTAGTGCAGAAACTGGTTCGGGTCTTGATGAGCTTGCAGCATATATTACAGAGGGTGAAACCGTTGCTCTATTAGGTTCATCCGGTGTTGGGAAATCGACGCTTGCAAACAAACTTTTCGGCTCAGAGGTATTGAAAACAAACGTTATTCGTGAAGAAGATGGAAAAGGAAAACATACGACCACACATCGTGAACTGCTTGTTCTTGAAAGTGGTGGAATCTTAATCGATACTCCGGGAATGAGAGAGCTTCAATTGTGGGAAGGCGACAACAGTTTAAGCCAAAGCTTTCAGGATGTTGAAGGATATGCGGAGCAATGCCGTTTTCGTGATTGTACCCATCAAAATGAACCAGGGTGCAAAGTGCAAGAAGCGATTGAAACAGGTGAGTTAAAAGAAGACCGCTATAACAGTTATGTAAAACTTCAACGTGAATTAGCGTACTTCGCTCGCAAAGAAGATCAGAAGTTAGCGAATGCCGAAAGAGCAAAGTGGAAAAAACTCGCTGGTGACCGTACGCGCGTTCATCGTAAATAATTGAAATGCAAGAGGAATGGTTTTATGGCCACTCCTCTCTTTTTTTGCCTATTGATACTGATAGATTAACTTTTAAAAAGGATTTTCATAGGGAAACATCAAAATAAGAAGATTGAGGAGGGATAAGATGGCACATGTATTTACGATACAAACGCATCAAAGAGATGAGATGTATGAGATTACGAGTACATTGGAGGCTTATCTAGAAGAGCAGCGTGTAAACGATGGTGTGATGTACATATATTGTCCGCATACGACAGCAGGAATAACAATTAACGAGAATGCAGATCCGGATGTTGTTCATGATATGCTTATGCGACTGGATGAGATATATCCGTGGGAACACCCGAAGTATCGCCATGCTGAAGGCAACTCCGCTTCACATCTTAAAGCAAGTACTGTTGGTTCTTCGCAAGTTGTGTTTATTCAAAACGGCAAGCTTCTCTTAGGGACTTGGCAAGGGATTTACTTTTGTGAGTTTGATGGTCCACGGACACGAAAGTATCATGTGAAGATTTTGAACAAATAAATATATCCATAAAAGAAGGTTCACTGATATAACTAAGTAGTTCAGTTAATGTGAAGAAAATTAAAATGAACAGTCCTATTTCAATTACAAAAAGCAATAGAGATAGCGATACAATTTACAGTTAATGTAGCACAAAAAAACGCTTGAAGATTTCTTCAAGCGTTTTTCATCTTGTTTTATTTCTGTCATTCAAGTAAAGCCCTTGTTAGTGAAAAGTTCTATTCATCGGCATCTTGTCTTTTTTTCCTTAGACTATAGATATAGACTATTGGAATAAAGCCGCAAATAAATAAAATTCCACCCATAATTACTCCATCAATTATATCAAAACCATCAGTAAGAGATACAAAAAATCCGATAACAGTTGAAATGAAAACAATCACAACCAATGAAATACTTAGACTCTTTTTGGGGTTAATTTTATTGCTTTCGTGGTCTGCACTAATACTCATTGATAAATAAGCGGAAATAGCTGTGGTTAATATAAATACAAGCCATAGGGGATTTTCTCTCATTCCATCTAACCCTTTTGTAACAAAGTCATATCCTAAAATTCCAAGAATACCAACTGTTTGAACAATATACGCAATGCGGATGTTTTTTAAATTCTGTAATACTAAACGTTCATCTGTTATTTTGTTCATTTTTAATCACTCTTCCTTTCTATCCAAAATACTTCATCTAATGTTTTATTAACTGCATAGCAAATATCTAGACACAACTTTAATGTTGGATTATATTTTCCTTTTTCTATCAAGCTAATTGTTTGCCGAGTAACACCTATTCTTTCAGCTAACTGTTGTTGCGTTAAATCAACCTGTATACGAGCTATCTTAACTTTGTTTTCCAAATGATATAATCCCTCCTTACAAATAAATCGTAACATATATATTGCATTATTCAATATATATATTACATGTACACCGTGAAAGTCCTTTTTTAATTATTCTGCCTCGTCAGTTTTTGTGAAGAAACAGTAGAAATGGCAAAGTCTTTAATTTAAAGGATATAACAGTGAACCTTTTTTATTTCCTACTAAAGTTCTAGGCATCGAATGAAAAAGAAATATGTTGAATAATAGGGAAAACTTTTAAATTTAACATAAAAATTCTATTTTTCCAAAAATTTAGTTGTCTAATCCCTTTTCTTCATGTACTATTTTTTTAAATAGTGGAAATTATCATAATATTCAAATAAGGGGGATTTTAGGTGGGGATTAAGAGAGGGTTAAAAGTATTAGCGGTTTCCGCATTATCACTAGGACTTTTGGCAGGTTGTAATTCTTCTGGTGGCTCAGAAGGAAGCAATGGAGGGGGAGGAAGCGGAAAAGTAATCAAGATTGCAACGCAAACTCCTTTGTCTGGCGGTAGTGCAACACTTGGGGAATCTATTAAGCTTGGTGCGCAACTGGCGTTGGAAGAAAACAAGAAGAAGTTTGAAGACTTAGGGTACAAGCTCCAGCTTCAGCCGTATGATGATCAAGCAGATCCTAAAAAAGGTGTAGCAAATGCACAGCTGATTGGGTCAGATAAATCGATCCTTGGGGTAGTAGGTCACTTGAATTCAGGCGTATCCATCCCTTCATCTGAAGTTTATGAAAAATATAAAGTCCCGATGGTATCTCCAGCAAATACTGCGACAGAGGTAACGGACCGAGGACTTAAAACAGTGAACCGTATCGTAGCACGTGATGATTTCCAAGGTCCTGCAGGTGCAGACTTTGCGATCAATAAATTAGGAGCAAAAAAGATCTTCGTTATCCAAGACAAAACAGCTTACGGAACAGGGCTTGCCGATGCATTTAAGGAGGCAGCTGAAGAAGCTGGAGCAGAAATTCTTGGTTACGAAGGAATTACCGTTGGTGAGAAAGACTTTAACGGTGTACTCACACAAGTATTATCAAAGAAACCTGATTTAGTTTTCTTTGGTGGATTATACACAGAAGGCGGTCAGTTGATAAGACAAGCTCGTGACAAAGGAATTAAGATTCCATTCATGGGCGGAGATGGTATGGATTCCTCTACTCTAGTTGAGATCGCAGGAGATTCTGTAAAAGACGTTTATTATACTTCTGTAGCAGCTGATGCGAGCAAATCAACAGAAGGCAAAGATTTCTCTTCTAAATACAAAGAGAAGTTCAACAAAAACGTAGAGTCTTATTCAGCTTATGGCTATGATTCTATGAGCGTACTATTAAAAGGATTAGAGGCAGCGATCGAAGGAAGTGACGGAGACGTTCCGGCACGTGAGAAAGTAGCAGAAGAAATTCGTAAGATTCAAGATTTCCAAGGTGTTGTTACGAAGGTTGGTTTCGATGATATCGGAGACAACAAGTTTGCAAAAGTATACATCTACAAGTTCAGTGAAGCTAAATATCCAGGCGTTCAAGAAGGCGAAATCAGTAAGTAAACTTATGTTTACAAGAGAGGGAATGACCCTAACGGCCATGTCCCTCTTCTTTTTTACATACACTCCCCAGACGTGAAAGAGAGGAATATTTATGTTAGCTGAAATTTTACAAAGTCTGCCTCAAGTACTTGTAGATGGTATTGCTCTTGGTGCGATATACGCAGTTATTGCACTTGGTTATACGATGGTTTATGGGATTTTAGAGCTCATCAATTTCGCCCACGGTGAAATTTTTATGACAGGTGCTTTTATCGGAGTTGCGATGCTGATTCTCATGACAGGCATGGGCTGGCTAGCGGCAATGCCTGCCATTCTTGCTTTAATTCTTGTGTTGGTCGTTACGTCGATCCTGACCGGTTTCATGGGTGTTGGGATAGAGCGGATGGCGTACAGACCACTCAGGAATTCGCCTAAACTGATCACGTTGATCTCGGCGATCGGTGTATCTTTCCTGCTGCAAGATCTCGTACGTTTTATTACGGAATACAAAAGAGGAAATTATATCTTAACAGGTCCATCTATGTTTAATGAGCAATTTTCCATAAAATTTTCTAGCATCTCATCTTCGTTTAGTGATGCTTTCTTTAAAACATCTACATTGATCTTAATCATTGCAGTAGTGATCATGATGATCGGCCTGGACTTTTTCGTTAATAAAACGAAGTGGGGCATGGCGATGAGAGCAGTAGCTCAAGATCGTGAAACAGCTTCCCTTATGTCTATCAATGTGAACAAAGTAATCTCGTTGACCTTTTTTATCGGATCAGCTCTAGGTGGAGCAACAGGTGTTCTATTTGCTGTGCAATATGGAACGATTGATCCGTACATTGGCTTTATTCTAGGATTAAAAGCATTTACAGCTGCTGTTCTTGGAGGCATCGGAAATATACGCGGTGCTATGGCTGGAGGATTAATGTTAGGGATTTTAGAGATGTTCGCAGCTGCCAATCTGCAGCTCTTAACGGGTGGGATCTTCGGCGCAGAGTATAAAGATGTATTCGCGTTCGCCATTCTAATTGTCGTATTAATTTTCAAACCAGAAGGACTGTTCGGCAAAGCAGTTACTGAGAAAGTGTAGGTGAAGAGCGATGAATAAGCTGACAAGTAAACTAAAAGGCAACAAGCTAGCACAAATTATTCTGCTCGTCCTTTATGTACTGATTACCTCGTTGAGCCTATATCTTGCTCAAGCATCTGTAACAGCTTTTCTCTTGCTGTTGTTCTCATTGTTGCTTCTGTACTATACAGAGTTGCCAGACCGGCTAAAATGGTTGATCGCAGGCGTCGTCCTTATCGGTGTAATACCTTTTGTATCGAGCACCGGACCGGGTTATCAATCGTATATGGAAGTCGCTACAGTTGTCGGTATCTATGTAGCGATGGCATTAGGACTTAATATTGTAGTTGGTTTAGCAGGTTTACTAGACCTCGGGTTCGTAGCCTTCTTTGCGATCGGGGCATATACGTATGGAATCTTTGCAACAGGACAAGCTGCTAACTTTATGCCATTCGGAACGTTCCCGTTATCGGGGGAGAGCTTTTGGATCTTTATTTTAATAGGCTGCTTTGTAGCTGCACTTTTCGGTGTCTTATTAGGTATCCCTGTACTTCGTGTAAAAGGAGACTACTTAGCGATCGTTACGCTTGGTTTCGGTGAGATCATTAGAATTGTGTTTAATAATCTAGATAAACCTGTGAATATCACGAATGGAGCAATGGGATTAGCATCTGTTAAACCTCCAGAGATCTTCGGTTATCAGTTTGTATATCCAAACCAATTCTACTATATCGTTCTTGGTATCTTGTTTCTTGTCATTCTAGCTGTTAGAAGATTCGAGTTCTCAAAAATTGGCCGCTCATGGAAAGCGGTTAGAGAGAACGAGATCGCTGCACAATCAATGGGTATCCACCTTGTGCGTACAAAGCTTTTAGCATTTGCAATCGGGGCTTCTTTTTCAGGAATGATGGGAGTTGTATTTGCAGCGAAACAAACATTCGTTGACCCTACAAGTTTTACACTACTAGAATCTATCACCATCCTAGTAATGGTTATCTTAGGAGGCATGGGAAGTGTACCAGGTGTAATCCTTGGTGCAGCGGTGATTACCATACTAAATCTACAGGTGCTAACAGAGGTTACAAATTACTTAAATCAATTGAGTCTTGACGGTGTGATCAGCTTTCCAGAAGCACTTGCTCCAGCAAAAATGCAACGATTTATCTTTGGAGCGATTTTAATCATATTTGCCATCTATCGCCCTCAAGGGTTGATACCATCTAAAAATCCTGTGTTTGATGAAGAGTCTCTTAAAGAGGGGTCTAAAAAGCACAGAAAAGAACAGATTACGGTTGAACCTGACAAAGGGTTTCAGGCATAGGAGGCGGTATAAAGATGTCGATTCTAACAGTTAGTAATCTTACGAAACAGTTTGGCGGACTGGTTGCTGTAAATTCAGTTGATATGACAGTGGAAAAAGGTTCGATAACAGCTGTGATCGGACCGAACGGAGCAGGGAAGACTACCTTTTTTAACCTAATCACAGGGGTATACCAGCCGGATAATGGGAATGTGCAACTCGGACCGACTTCTTTAGTTGGGTTGAAGCCACACGAAATTTCCCGGCATGGAATTGCTCGTACGTTCCAAAACATTCGTCTTTTTTCAAACATTACCGTTCTCGAGAATGTAATGGTAGGGTTGCATAAACAGTTGAAAGCGGGAATCGTTGGTACTCTGTTTCAAACAAAAAAGGTAAGAGAAGAAGAACAGCAGGCAAAAGAAGAGGCTTACCATTGGCTTGAATATGTCGGCCTAGCCAAGCATCTGAACGAAGATGCTCAGAATCTATCTTATGGAGCTCAGCGCAGGCTAGAGATCGCGCGTGCACTGGCTACAAAACCTAAACTCTTGCTGCTAGATGAACCAGCAGCAGGGATGAACCCGAGAGAAACGCGTGAGTTAACGGAGTTTATCCATCGTATGAGAGAGGACCTAGACGTAACAATCGTTTTGATCGAACACGATATGAAGCTAGTCATGGAGATATCTGAACAGATCTTTGTATTGGATCATGGTGAAAAGATCGCTGAAGGAAAGCCTGCTGAAATCCGTAATGATGTAAAAGTGATTGAAGCTTATCTTGGAAAAAGTGCCGTAACACCAGCGTAAGGAGGAGAACGATGAGTATTCTGCAATTAAAAGAAATTAACACATATTACGGTGGTATTCATGCGCTAAAAGGTATCAGCATTTCTGTAGAAAAAGGGGAAATCGTTACATTAATCGGATCGAACGGTGCAGGGAAATCCACAACATTAAAGACGATCAGCGGACAGGTTCTGCCGAAAACAGGTTCTGTTATCTATGAAGGAAAGGATATCTCTAAACAACCTGCGCACATTACTGCTCAAACGGGTATTGCCCACGTTCCTGAAGGAAGAAGGATATTTCCAAGACTTTCGGTAAAAGAGAATTTAGAGATGGGTGCTTTTATCGTAAAAGACAAAAAAGTCATTAAGGAACGAATGGAACAGGTCTTCGACTATTTTCCAAGGTTGAGAGAACGTTTAACCCAAAAAGGAGGTACGATGAGTGGCGGTGAGCAGCAGATGCTCGCCATGGGTCGTGCCCTTATGTCAAAGCCGCGTCTATTGTTGCTTGATGAACCTTCAATGGGATTAGCCCCTGTTATTGTAGAACAAATTTTTGATATTATAAGTGATCTCAATAAAGAAGGAATGACGATTCTTCTCGTTGAACAAAACGCATTTCAGGCTCTGCAAATCGCCAATCGAGGGTATGTGCTTCAGACTGGAGAGATCGTGATGGCTGGTCAAGGGAATGAGCTCATTACAAATGAGTCTGTTCGAGAGGCTTATCTGGCTTAACTAGACGGTTATAGCAAACGATGCTTTGTAAGCAGTTGATTTGCGTTCCAGATGCTCGTGTTCCGAGGGCAAGCAACTTTTCGAAACAATCTATTGTAAATTCAACAGCATAGTTTACAGAACAAATGAAACCGGGTTGGTAGAAGCTCGGTTTTCTTTTTATGTATATTTCCTCTTTATTATTGGATGAAATTGTTATACCTTTAAAAGGAAGACGAAAGGGGTATGATTCATGATTAAAGTACTCTTTGTATGCTTGGGAAACATATGTCGATCTCCTATGGCGGAGGCAATTTTTCGAGATCTTGTAAAACGAGAAGGATTATCTGAAATCATTTCGATTGATTCTGCTGGAACAGGAAACTGGCATGCAGGTGAACCGCCGCATGAGGGAACAAGGAACATCTTGAAAGAAAACCAAATATCCTATGATGGCCAAAAAGCACGGCAAGTGAAGACAAAAGATTTAACAGATTACGATTATATCATCGGGATGGACGCTGAGAATATCGGTAACATGCATAGGATGGCGGGGCAAACTCAAACAGGTATGATCGCAAGACTAATGGACTTTGTACCTGAAGTTGAAAAAGAGGATGTTCCTGATCCGTACTTTACTGGTAATTTTCAAGAAGTATATGATCTTGTGACAATCGGCTGTGAGAGACTTCTAATAGAAATAAAAAATAGAGAATCGTTATAATCAGGAGGATATCGGATGGGTGAAATTCGTCAATTATCATCAGAACAAGAAGTACGTGATGCTTTTCCGGTTATGAATCAGCTTCGTACACATCTTTCAGAAGACCTTTTCTATGAATTATTTTTGCAGATGGAGAAAGAAGGTTATACGTTATTCGCCAATGTTCATGAAGGAAAAATTGTTGCTGTGGCTGGTTTTGCGATGCTGACAAACCTTTACGACGGCAAGCATATTTATTTATACGATCTAATCACTGATTCAAACGAAAGATCAAAAGGATATGGTGAGGAACTTCTTGCATTTTTGGAGTCCTTTGCACTTCAAAATAACTGTAATTGTGTTGCACTGAGTTCAAATGTGGACCGTAAAGACGCTCACCGTTTTTATACAGAAAAGATGAATTATGAGATGCCGAGCTATGTGTTTAAAAAGAGATTTTAAAGTAGCTGAGCATCGATTATAAATATTGACGGAAGAGCATTAATCAGTGCTATAATCTCGACTAAACGAACGGGAAACCTTATGCAACCTAAATGCATTGCATAACTATTGTAGCAAAGTAAAAAGCTGGCCAAGGAAGATCATGTTATGATCGAACCTTAGCCAGCTTTTCTCTTGTAAATGGGTTATGTTTTAGTAAATCTTATTAAGCACGGCTACGCATACTGCGCATGATCCAGCTTACGATAAGTACTACTACAACTGCACCGATAATAGCTGGAACGATTGCAAATCCTGCTACCATTGGTCCCCAATCACCTAACAATAATCCACCTAACCATGCACCAACAAAACCTGCGATGATGTTACCGATGATTCCGCCTGGTACGTCACGCCCTGTTAAAAGACCTGCTAACCAACCGATGATTCCTCCAATTATAAGTGCCCATAATAAACTCATGTAAAATTCCTCCTTTTTTTTTGTAGGTTGTAATATGGAATTATTCTTAAGTTACCCATTATAAAAAATTATAAACTTATCCTGAAAAAAGTTTTTATCACCCTAAGTAAGGGGAAAGATAAAGGGAAATGTATAAAAATAAGTAAGGGGTGAGAGAAACTTTGACGTTATGGCATATACTCAAACATATGAAAGCCAAAGCATTTGGAATCGAATTCATGCATGGTTTTCAAAGAGGAGATGTTACAGGACTTGCAGCACAGCTTGCTTATTATTTTCTGCTTTCCCTGTTCCCTTTTCTTATCTTCTTATTAACGCTCGGTGCCTTTTTTATAGAACCGAAAGAAGCGCTCGATCTGTTAGAGCATTTTGTACCAACAGAGGCGATGGATTCTGTTCGGGAGAATTTACTTGCTGTATTAGAAGGCAGAAGCGGTGGTCTCTTATCTATTGGAATTCTAGCTACGATATGGTCAGCTTCTAATGCGATCAATGCAGTAATTAAGACGTTAAATGAAGCATACGGAGTTAAAGAATGCCGTAGTTTCATTAAAACAAGGTTGTTGGCTATTTTCTTAACGTTTGGTGTTATTTTTGCTTTTGTAGTTGCACTTGTTTTTCCTGTATTCGGAAAGATGATTGGGAACGCAGCGTTTTCTTATTTAGGGTTGAGTGATGAGTTCCTGCAAATCTGGGGAGTGTTACGGTGGTTGATTAGTTTTCTTATCATCTCGACAGTTGTATCTGTTCTCTATTATTTAGCTCCATGCAAAAAGCTGAAATATAGTGAGATCTGGTACGGTTCACTTGTTGCTACATTCTTTTGGCAGATCGTTTCGTTCGGTTTCGCATTTTATGTGGATCATTTTGGGAATTATACAGCTACCTATGGAAGTATTGGAGCGATTATTGTTCTTATGCTTTGGTTTTATCTTACAGGTATCGTACTTTTATCAGGTGGAGTCCTTAATGCCACATTCCATAAGTTTAAGATTGATTTTGCCAAGAAAAGGGGCTTGTTAAAGGCTGAATCCTAGGAAAAACTATACATACCTTGTCGTTAAGGAGGTATTATTGATATGGGAAAAAGCAATAAACAGACCCACAACAATAAGAACAACAAAAATGATAGTCAGCATAAGACGAGTAAGTCTTCTAACAAAAAGAATGACTTTCATTAATCGAACACGAACAAGTATGAAGCTGTCCTCTTAGCAGGGCGGCTTTTTTATTTGTTTAGAATCGGCAATGAAAAAGTACATAAGAAGTACATGTTTTGAATGAACTATGCGAAATGTGTATAGGTAATGGGAGAAAGTTTGTGTCTTTTACCTGTATCTCCTTAAGAGCTTTGCGTGTTACACTAAAAAGGCACTTATGGGAATTTCTTTAAAAAAGGCAGGAGAAAAGGCAGTATGAAAAAAGTAAGATTCATCTTTAGCATTTTAGGTACACTTCTTTTTATCGTGTACATGGCAGTTTTGATTAAAGCCACTCTTTTCTCATTTAATGAGTACGTTTATGGAAGATCAGCTAATCTCGTTTTGTTTGACAGTATAAGGCTGATGTGGAGAAGCGATGATGATTGGCTCATTCTGAAGAACATAATAGGAAATGTTATTTTGTTTGTACCATTTGGTTTGTTGCTGCCTTTAATTTACCGAGTGTTTAACTCATGGCGTTTTATTTTCATTTTTGGTTTTGGTACAAGCTTTATTATAGAGGTTCTTCAATATGAGTATTTCAAACGAATATTCGATATTGATGATATATTTCTTAACGGTATCGGTGCGATGCTAGGACTGTTTTTATATAAGTTCTTAGCGGTGCTCTTTCGTTGGATTGAACGATTGCTAAAATAAATCTAAAGCAAGAATTTTATAAGATAAAAGAAACCGGACAGCGATTATAGCTGTCCGGTTTTAGTATACTTACTTTGTTTCTTTTCCTAGTACACGGTTAACACGCTTTGTTAGCATCTTCATACCGTCCCCACCAGCTTGGTAATGACGTAGCTTTCCTTCTGCATCAAAAACATAATAAGCAGGTACGTATTCATTTTCAAACGCGTCTGTTAGAGCGTGGTCGTTATCAACGAAGATGGGCTGTGTAATATCGTGTTCTGCTGCTACTTCTTTAATTTGATCGATATCCAAATCTTTTTCTGAACGAGGCATATGAACCGCTATAACGTTCAGTTCGTCTTTATAGTCATCGCGGAATTGATTAATGTTAGGCATTGCATCCTTACATAATCCGCAGCTTACAGACCAAAAATGAATAAGCGTTGGTTTGTTTCCAATCAAGTCACTTTTAGAAACTTCTCCATTAATCCATTGTGTAGCACCACTGAGTTCTGGCATATCCGAACGTAATCTCATCATAAAAATATCTACTCCTTGTTTTGAAGATAGTTAAGTTATCTAATTTCTAGTTTAAAGATTGAACAATTAAAGTCAAAATTCCTGCTTTACTAATATGATGTAAAAAGAAAAATATTATTTTTAAGCTGTTTTAGACTTAAGCGCGATCTCATGTTTATTTTTAATAAAAAGAATCGGTAAGCAGAGTACAAATAACATACCGCAGATGGCAAATACAAAAGCACCGCCATCGAACCAGCTTATGAAGCTTCCGCCGATCATAGGACCAGACATGCTGCCAATGCTAAAGCTGATGCCTGCTAAGATATTACCTGCTGGAAGGTGATATTTAGGAAGTAGATCACTCATATACGCGATCCCTAGAGAGAACATCGATCCGACAAACATTCCAGATAAAAAGAACAAACTGATAAGAAGCCAAAAGTTATTCATGCTCCAATATGTTGCCAAAAACGAGAAGAAGCCGGAGACGAAAGAAAAGATGAGAATTGGTTTTCGCCCCAATTTATCACTGAGAATTCCAAGTGGCAGCTGGAAAACAAGGCTGCCTAACACGAAGGCTGGCAGCAGAAGCGCTACCCAATCTAAGCTTATCCCGTTGCGAAGTGCAAATACGGGAAAAGAGCCGTGAAGAGTCGCTTCTAAAAAGCCGTAACCAAATGGCGGCAACAAAGATACCCATGCTAATTTCAGTACATCTTTATAGCGATCGATGGCAGTAATGCCAGAAGTACGAGCAGATTCTGTTTCAGGTCTTTCGTTGCGTATCGATGTCATAAGAAGAAAAGAAAGAAAACAAAGACCTGCAGCAAGCCAAAAAGGAAGGTTTTCGTTCACTTCTAACATCTTCGTCATAAGAGGTCCGATTCCAAATCCTGCTCCGAACGCAATCCCATATATAGAGATATTTCTGCCTCTCTTGTTTTCAGGGCTACTTGTCGTGATCCAAGTTTGCGTAGAGAAATGCAGCATATGATCTCCAATACCGATCAACAGTCTTAGTACAAACCAAAACCAAAATACTTTCCAGACGGGAAACATTGCAAAACAGAGTACGACAGCTAACAGACCAGCTAATATGAGTGGTTTATACCCAAACCTTCTAAGAGGCTTCTCAATAAATGGAGAAGCGATCAAGATCCCTATATAAAGAGCTGTTGCATGAAAACCATTTAAGGAAGCGGATGTACCGTCCTGTTCAAAAATGACTGCAATTAAAGGAAGCAGCATGCCTTGAGCGAAACCTGAAATAAAAACAATGCTGACTAAAACTGAGAATTTATACGTAGAAAGCTGCATGAGCATCTCCTTTTCAAAACAAACTAAAACCATTGTACAATGGAAATCATAAAAAGTTGAGTGTAAAGTTCAAGATTAGAGGTGTGTAAATTTGGAATTTAAGATGACTGAAAATGGTTTTGAAACCGAGGTAGATTTCGGAACACTCGAAATAAGCGGGAACGCGGAGTATGGTTATCGACCGTTTCAACTGCTCGTTTCATCTATCGCCGTATGCAGTGGTGGAGTTCTACGTAAAGTACTAGAGCGGATGAGAATGCCTTATGAAGATATTACTGTTCAAGCTAAAGAGACGAGAGTGGAAAAAGAGGCAAACAGAGTATCTGAAATTCATCTTCACTTTTTAATTAAAGGTAATAATTTGTCTGAGGAAAAGGTTGAAAAAGCATTACATGTAACGCGAAAAAATTGCTCCATGGTCCAGTCCGTTAAAGATAGTATAAAAATCACCGAAAGTTTCACCATTCAAGCTTGAATAATACCCTGGTTCTTTAGAGAATCAGGTTTTTTTATTTCCAACAATACCCGTACGAAACAAAGTAAGGAACGTGGATAAATTTTGTGGGTTAGAAAAAAATAGGGGAAAGGAGGATGTTATGAAAAAGAGAATTTTTATTATGTTATTTGTCATGCTTTTTGTGTTATCCAATACAGCGCTAGCAGCTGAAAAAACAAAACAACAGCCAGAACAAAAACAAAAACAAGCAGAAAAAATAGAAAAGGCTGCTCCAAAGGCAGATATAAAAGTACCGAGTTCTGTTCTTAGCATATCAAAAGAGAACACGTATCCTAACTCTGCACAAGATCTTCCGTACTTAGAACCGAGCAAGCTCGCAAAAGCAATGCTTAAAACGTCTGATGTTCCAATCACAAATCCGGATCTCATTCGATTATTGAATGAGTCGACGATCAATGGATCAAAAGTAGCTTTCTGGTACCGTGCAAAAATTTACTTAGGTCAATGGCCGCTGTCTTATCAATCAACAGAGACGACCGTGAACTGGGAACATCAACAGATTAACACGAACCGTTTAGACAATAGGGGTGCAAAAGCCGTTGCGAAATTGTCTTATAATCAAACGGCTCATAAAAAAGTGAGTGGTGGCCTGACAGCTTCTATTCCTAATAGTGAAGCCGTTCAAAAGATGATGCTCATCACAGCAGCAGAAAAATCGAAGCTGCCGTTATCGTTCCAAACTGCTGTTGGTGCGGGTACAAAGAAATCAAACGTATACCATGTGTCACCAAAACAGGTAGGATATTTAAATAGTTATGTCCCAGCCGTAAATGAAAGAGGAAGAGTAACTTACGGAGAAGTGTATATCGTTCTAAAAGGCGGTAAGAGAGAGATCGTCATTCAAAACGTTACACAGCAAGGAATTGGTGCTTGGATTCCGGTTCAAGACCACGTCTCATTCAGTTTTCATACAAGCAATATGTAAAAAAGGACAGCTCCTTAATCAGCTGTCCTTTCTTTTTTCTTCACCTTTGTTGTACTTTGAAAGTAGTTGATTTCCGCTACAGGTGCTCGCTTTCCACGGGGCGAACGGTGAGCCTCCTGCCGCTTTGCGCCATTAGGAGTCTCCACCTGACCGCTCGTCCCGTAGGAGTCTCGCACCTTTCACTTCAATCAACTGTCAATGAAGAGGACGGTTTAAAAGTACCATCTCTCAGCATTAAAAAATTAACAATGGTCCACCCATTGTTCGCTCCAGTCTTGAATGGCATTGATAATTGTTTTTAAAGAATTACCTTTATCCGTCAGTGAATACTCAATTCGCACAGGCGTCTCTGGGTAAACGTTACGTTTCACAATTCCCACAGACTCTAATTCCTTCATCCGTTCTGTAAGCATACGATCGCTCATTTCGGGAATCTGGGACTTGATGTCTTTAAACCGTTTAGGGCCATCCATCAAAACGCGAATGATGAGTCCTGTCCATTTTTTGCCGATAATATCCATGGCTACTTCGTACTTCGGACACATCGTGCTATAATCCATTATCATTCACCTCAATCTATATGAAAAAACGATGCTTTTTCTACAGTCTATATTTGCCTCCTATTATACGGTTTAAACTTACTTTTGTAAAGTTTATAACTTTTTAACGCTTTAAAGCTTTGAGGTATTATTTTTAAAATCAACTTCTTGATAGTAAGAATGCTTTACAAGCACGTTCGGTCCTAAACATTGCACAGCTGGGCAATGACAGCCTAGTTCTTTAGCAAGTTCTGATTGGTTCCATGCTTCATAAGCATCAAGCAAGCTCGTGTCTTTAATGTTCCCGAGAGCAGGAGCATCCCCAAAGTCTGTAACAATAATATTGCCATCAAACAGGTTGATGTTTAACCTCGATCTTCCATCAGGGTCATTACGCACTGTAACATTTTCTTCTGTTTGAAGTCTTCTGATCAACCTTAAGTCCTCTTCGTCTTGGGAGCAAGCATAGAAGGGAAGAGTTCCGAATAGCATCCATGTGTTCTTATCACGAATATTGAGTAGATGATGAATACTTTCACGCATTTCATGTAGAGAGATTGTTTCCAAAGTACTCGCGAAATCGCTCGGGTACATAGGGTGAATCTCATGACGCTGACAGCCCATCTCAAGAACGTGTTTATGTATCTCTTCCAAGTAGGGCAACGTCTTCTTATTTAACATCGTTTCAGCAGATACCATCACACCAGCTTTTGTTAAAGCTTGTGCGTTTTCAACTAAGCGGGTGAAATACGCTTGGCGTTGTTCAACAGAAGGCTTCTTTTCCATCATCGCAAAACCAGTATCAGAAAATTCCTCCACCGTTCCCCAGTTATGGGAAATGTGAAGCACATCCAAATACGGAATAATTTTTTCGTAGCGTGCTAAATCTAAAGTTAAATTTGAGTTGATCTGAGTGCGTGCACCACGTTCTCTTGCGTATTTTAAAAGTGGCACAACGTAATTATTTACTGATTTTAAGGAAAGCATCGGCTCACCGCCAGTAATACTGAATGCTCTTAATTGAGGGATCTCATCGAGTCTTTTGATGACAAGGTCAAGTGGAAGAGGCTCAGGGTCTTTTGTTTGCAGCGTGTATCCGACAGCGCAGTGTGCACAACGCATGTTGCACAATGTGGTTGTCGTAATTTCTATATTGGATAGCTGAAGTTTTTTATGTTCACTCATATCTAAATAAGCTTCCCACGGATCGTTCTTTGGGGTTATCGCTTTTAATTCGGTTTTTAACACCATCATACATCTCCTTTGCGACCATAAATGGACAGTATCTATCTTAACCGAAGCCTCATTAAAGAAAAAGGATAATATTCTGTTGGCAAAATCGGTTGACCTTGTTAAAGTAGAAGGGATGGAAAGGAGAGATCAACATGGGTAACTCTATTCAGGATAAATCCTCTCAAAAAGAATATATTAAAAATCGTATTGACTTATTAGTTGATGTTTTAGATTCTATAGATGCTGAAACAGCTGGAATTGAAGAGATCGACCGAATCATCGGAATGCTGGACGACTTAGAAGAAAAGTGCAAACAGTTCCGTCACGATTGGGAAGAAAAATAAGCTCGAAAACCGTTTCTTTATTAAAGAGACGGTTTTTTTTGTTATAATGAACTCATTAATAATTTGATTACGCTTACAATAGCAAGTCACAAAGGGGTAGTGAAGAGATGGAGAAATTTCAAGAAAGCATGTACAAGCTGATTGTTGAAACATCAACGAAATTGCCAAAAGACGTTCGCCGTGCCATTCTTGCAGCTAAGCTAAAAGAAAACGCCGGAACACGTGCTGCGATGTCTTTAGATACGATTACGGATAATATTTTAAAAGCTGATGAAAATGTTTCACCGATCTGTCAGGATACGGGACTTCCTACTTTTAAGATCAAAGTTCCTGTAGGAGCGAACCAGATTAAGATGAAAAAAGCGATTCGTCAAGCGATTGCGGATGCAACAAAAGATACGAAGCTTCGTCCGAACTCAGTTGATTCGATCACTGGAGACAACAGTGGAGACAACTTAGGGGACGGAACGCCTGTTATTAAGTTCGAGCAATGGGAAGAAGATTACATCGATGCTCGTCTGATCTTAAAAGGCGGCGGGTGTGAGAACAAAAACATTCAATATAGTCTTCCTGCTGAGTTAGAAGGCTTAGGACGTGCGGGACGTGATTTAGACGGTATCCGTAAATGTATCATGCATTCCGTCTATCAAGCTCAAGGTCAAGGCTGCAGTGCCGGTTTTATCGGTGTTGGAATTGGGGGAGACCGTACATCAGGGTATGAGCTTGCTAAAGAGATGCTATTCCGTTCGGTAGATGACGTTAATCCGAACGAAAATCTTCGTAAACTTGAAGAGTATGTGATGGAGAACGCGAATAAGCTCGGTATCGGTACGATGGGCTTTGGCGGTGAAACGACATTACTTGGCTGTAAAGTTGGTGTGATCAATCGTATTCCAGCGAGTTTCTTTGTATCAGTAGCTTATAACTGCTGGGCATACCGTCGTTTAGGTGTAAAACTGAACGCTGAAACGGGAGAAATTCAAGATTGGTTGTATACAGAAGGCGAAGAAGTGGACTTCACTAAAGCTGAAGAGGAAGCAGCTGCTGCTGTTGAACAGCAGGAAGAAAAGACGAGAAGCGTCACGCTTGAAGCTCCTATTACCGAAGAGCAAATCCGTGAGCTAAAAGTCGGAGATGTTGTGACGATCAACGGCATGATGCATACGGGTCGAGATGCTATTCATAAACACTTAATGGATAATCCTGCTCCAATCGATCTGAACGGTCAGATCATCTATCACTGCGGACCAGTAATGGCAAAAGACGCTGAAGGAAATTGGGTCGTAAAAGCGGCAGGACCAACGACAAGTATTCGTGAGGAACCCTACCAAGGTGATATTATGAAAAAGTTTGGAATCCGGGCAGTTATTGGTAAAGGTGGAATGGGTCCAAAAACATTAGCAGCTCTTAAAGAACATGGTGGTGTTTATCTGAACGCTATCGGCGGTGCTGCACAATATTACGCAGAGTGCATGGAGAAAGTAGAAGGTGTTGACCTGATGGAATTCGGTGTTCCAGAAGCGATGTGGCACATTCGCGTTAATGGATTTACAGCCGTTGTAACGATGGATTCACATGGAAACAGTCTACATGAGCATGTGGAGAAATCATCACTACAAAAGTTGGAGCAGTTTAAAGATCCCGTATTTAAATAATATGAATGTGTGAGCCACAGTTCTGATATGGAACTGTGGTTTTTTATTTTTACCGTATGATATGCATAGGGAGTGTCGAAAAATGTCTATATTTGTAGACTCGTGGATAAATCGCAAAAACTTTAGGATTGGGCATTAAAACTTGTGGATTGAAGCACAAAACTTTAGGATTGAGCATCAAAATTTGTGAATTGTAGCAGAAAACTTTAGGTTTCACCATATAAACTATCGGATACAAAACGCCAGGATATTTGGTTTCAACAAATTACACTCGTTTCCTTTATATCCCTAGCATGGTTTTCTACAATTACACCCAAAATAAAGGTATAGGTTGTCGCTTGAAGGAGGAAGTTTAATGAAAATCAATCGGCTCCTGTGCCTAATATTGGTTTCAATCATATTTTTTACACAATCGCATGTTATTTATGCTCAAAGAGGCGTATCCAATCAAAGACTGGAATGGTACTTTGAGAAAAAAGGGGAAGAGAAGCCTCCGATTACAGATGCAAGATACATGGAGCTCGTCCATAAATACGATAGCCTTTTTATTGGGGACCCGACCAAAAAAGATATCTATTTAACCTTTGATAACGGATACGAAAACGGTTATACCGATAACGTTTTGGATGTTTTGAAGAGAAAGAAAGTACCTGCAGCCTTTTTTGTAACCGGACAATTTATGAAGACTCACCCTCACCTAATTAAACGAATGGCTGAAGAAGGGCATATTGTTGGGAATCACTCTTATTACCATCCAGATCTTACCCAAGTGTCTGATGCACGTTTGAAGAACGAGCTTGAAAAAGTAAAGCACAGATACACGGAGATAACCGGAAAAACTGATATGAGCTATATTCGACCTCCAAGAGGAGTGTTTAGCGAAAGAACGATTATGCTTGCTAAACAAGAAGGCTATACACATGTGTTCTGGTCACTTGCCTTTTTAGATTGGGAAACCAATAAACAGCGTGGTTGGCAATATTCATACAATCAGATCATGAAGCAGATTCATCCAGGTAGCATCATGCTTCTGCATACAGTTTCTAAAGACAATGCAGATGCACTCGAACGCACGATTGAAGCTCTTCAAAAAAGTGGCTACACATTCAAAAGCTTAGACGACTTACAGCTTAAGAAATCTGTGCCAACACCATTATTGTTTAAGTCTTAAAAAACACTTTTGCATACTTTGCGAAGGTGTTTCTTTTTGTACTAAAAGGATACAAAAAACGCTTAAACCTTTGCTTTTGAGAAAACAGTGGTTTAAGCGTTCAAGGATTATTTTAAAACAGATAGCTGCACGTCATCGAGATAGATCTCATGTTCGCCTAGTGGTGATCCTAGACTCTTTCCAAAAAGGAACTTTAAAGACAACGTATCTGTATCAGTAGGGGTTATTTTGTACGTATAGGTGGTTTTTTCAGTTCCGATTTCAATGCTCTCAGCAAAATAACGCTTGTACTGTGCGTTCTCTAAAGTTACCTCTATGTTGCGAGCGATCTGTGAGGAAACCGAAAAACGTAGTTCGTAATTCAATCCCTCAACTAATTTTAAATTGCCTTGTTCTAAAAGAACGCTCCATGGCTCATTTCCTTCAGAATTGATGTTAATCATGGCTTTGCCTTCCTCACTCACAATTTCAGCGTTAGCATCGTAATGAATGTAGGGGCTCCAAAATGAAAGGCCGGAAAGAAAATCTCCATTTTTTAATGGTTTCATGTCCACATCGTTGTAATCAGGAATGTTGGTTAATTTTTTCAAAACAATATCATCTAAGTAAACATCAGCAGGATTGCCGCCTAAGTAAAAGATTAACTGGCTATTATAATCTGACGTTTCTCCTTCATACGTAAACCTTACCTCGTGCGTATCACTCTTTTTGTTTAGAGTTACTTTAGCTGGTTTTACATAGAACTGTTTGCCGCTTTCATTTAACACACCAATTGCAATGGATCGAGCTCTATCGGCTTTTCCTTTAAAAGTTAAAAGGTAATCATTTCCTTTGATCAATTGGATTCCTTTTTGAACAAGGTATTTATCTGTTTTGTTAGTAGAGTGTCCCTTTAAATCAGCATGAAATTCACGAGATTTCTCGCTAACAACAGCTCTATCTTTTTTGTGTTTGGAAACAAAGTTCCAATACGTTAATCGATCCATTGCGCCTTGATCGAATGTTCCGTTATAAATGTGGTTACCATCGCGAAGTGGTGGCTTAGAGGCGGACTCATCAATGGGCTCATTTGTAACTTCTTCTACACGCACGTTACCGATCCAAACAGGAACGCTTCCGTTGTTCCCTAAATTGAATTCTAATCGAGCAGCAAGATCTGTATCGGCAAGCATATCAAAGGTAAAGGAATAACTTGAAAGTGCAGTGCCTAATTTGATATTTTCTTCATTGGAGTATTTACCCCAACCTCGCTCTGCGCCACCGCCAACTTTAACAGTCATTTGTCGGTCAGATGCTGCTTTTGCATCAAAACTAACTTTGTAACGTCCGCTTTTGCCGAGTGAAAGAAGTTGGATCGCTTGAACAGAATGTGAAAATGCTCCAGGAACTTGTGGAAGTATCACTGCAAAATTCTTATTATCGATCATTTCTTTATCAGCAGAAGCTTCACCACCAAAGTCAGGAAGGGTAACAAGGTTCCAGTAGGTTGGATCGAATGGTGTTTCATTTTGATCGATGCGAGTCAAAGGTCTTTCAAAGTTTCCGTCATAAATCAGGTTTCCATCTTCAAGAGGTTGTTTAGCATCTTCAGGCAGTTCAACAGGCTTTGGAGTAGGTTCCACTGGATCTCGGTAATCGTGGTTTTTCATCTCATATACACGAACATAATCAATCTCCATCTGTTGAGGGAACGTAGTCGTTTCATCAGGATCTCCATCAAACCAACCACCAACAGCTAGGTTCATGATTAAATAAAAGTTTTGATCAAAAGGTGCTGGATAAGAAAACTTGATCGGATTATTTGGTCCTTTTGCATACCACTCATTTTGCATTTGATACAGTTCACCGTCTACATACCATCTGATCTCACCAGGTTCCCATTCGATGGCATATGTGTGCCAAGTATTGATTCCTTCGTTAAAAGGGAATTCAAACTCTTTACCTGTATACCGATTGTTTGGCCAAGTCTCCCCATAATGGAGCGTGCCAGCTACTTTATTAGGTTTACTTCCCCAAGCTTCCATGATGTCTATTTCCCCTGATGCAGCCCATCCGCCATATCGATCCTTTTCGGGTAACATCCAAACCGCTGGCCACAATCCCTTACCTGTAGGAGATTTAGCGCGAACCTCATACCGGCCATACGTTTGACTGAATAATCCCTTTGTTTTTAATTTGGCAGACGTATAATCATAAGTACCTGAGTCATCAGTCGTACTCTCTTTTTTAGCACGGATAATCAATTTACCATTTTTGATAAATGAGTTCTCATCTGAGTTCGTATAATACTGTTTTTCATTGTTTCCCCAGCCTGGTGTAATGAGATTCCCATCTTCATCTTTTATCCAGTTACCGATATCATACGTCCACTTTTTTGGGTCAATTTGAGGTTTGTTAAATTCATCTGACCAAGTAAGAGACCATTTCGCTTTCCCTTTCTTTTTTTGTACTTCTTTATCCACATCGTCATCTGCAGAGGCAGTCCCCCCGCTAGGCATCATTAATAAAGCAGAGAGAGCAAAGGCATAGATTTTTTTCACTGAGCAATATCCTCCTTTATTATAAATATTGAAACGAAAGCGGTTTCGAAAATACAAAAAATGATAAGCGCTATTTACGAAAGCGCTTTCGTTAAGGCTATTATAGAGATTATAAAAATTCAAGACAATCTGACTTTAGTATTATTTTTATATAAACTCTTTTTTGATTGAGATTGAAGTTGGTAGAACAAGCAAGTTTCGTCTACAATAAGGAAAGCCACTTTTAGCTAAGAAACGAGTGAAGATATGATGAAGAATACTAAACAAAATAATCCCATTATGAAGATTGGTGAGACAATTCCTTTATCCATTAAACGATTAGGTATCAATGGAGAAGGGATCGGATTTCATGAACGACAAGTTGTATTTGTCCCTGGAGGGATTCCGGGTGAAGAAATGTCGGTTATTATTACAAAAGTCTTTCCAAATCGAGCAGAAGCAAAGATTAAAAAAGTATTTAAAAAGTCAAAGGATAGAGTAACACCACCTTGCCCGATCTATGAGACGTGCGGGGGATGTCAGATTCAGCATATGTCCTATCCGGCGCAACTAAAAGAAAAACGAGATATTGTTGTGCAGGCTTTTGAGCGATACACAAAGATTCATAGGGATAAATTGAATGTCAGAAAAACAATTGGAATGGATGAGCCTTGGGCCTATCGCAACAAGTCTCAGTTTCAGGTGGGTAAAATCGATGATACTATCATTGCTGGTCTTTACAGCAGTAACTCACACAAGCTGATTAACATTGATCATTGTCTCGTTCAACACGAAGATACAAATATTGTAACGAATAAAGTGAAACAGATTATAAGAGATCTGAACCTGCCTGTATATGACGAAAAAGAACAAACTGGTAGCATTCGTACGATTGTAGTTAGGACGGCTTTCCGTACAGATGAAATTCAGCTAGTCATCGTAACTGCAACCAATGAGCTGCCGAAAAAAGAACTTTTTATTGAAGAGATCAAGAAAAGACTGCCTCAAGTGACATCTCTTGTTCAAAATGTAAACGAAGAGAAAACTTCGCTTGTATTTGGTGATCAGACGGATGAGATTTACGGAAAAGATACGATTACTGAGCATCTTGGCGATCTTCGTTTTGAGCTATCAGCGCGTGCATTTTTTCAATTGAATCCTGAGCAAACCGTGAACTTATATAACGAGGTAAAAAGGCAGGCGAACCTTACTGGTAATGAAAAGGTCGTTGATGCATATTGTGGGTCAGGTACGATCGGCATGTGGCTTGCAAAAGATGCCCAAGAAGTGAGAGGGATGGATATTATTAAAGAATCCATCATGGACGCTAGAAAAAATGCTGACAAACATCACATCAAAAATGCTTTTTATGAAACGGGAAAAGCAGAAAAACTTCTCCCGAAATGGGTTAAAGAAGGCTGGCAACCCGACGTTGTAGTAGTGGATCCACCAAGAACGGGGTGTGATCCTGTTTTCTTAGATACAATCATAAAAACAAAACCTAAAAAAATGATTTACGTTTCATGTAATCCGTCAACATTAGCAAAAGATGTCCACATGTTAATAAGTAATGGTTATAAAGTAGAACAAATTACTCCTGTGGATATGTTTCCGCAAACATCACAAGTTGAAGCTGTTTGTACGTTAGTACTGAAATAAGTCAAGACACGAAGGGAATGCTGCTGTGTGAAAACGGAAAAAGAGAAAATGATAGATGGCGAGATGTATCGTCCCGATGATGAGCAGCTTGTAAACGAACGAATTCAAGCAAGAAGACTGACTCGAGAGTACAATGCAACAACGGAAGAGGAAATGGATAAGCGTACATCTTTAATAAAAAAATTATTCGGATCAACCGGTCAGAATGTTGGAATAGAACCGAACTTTAAATGTGATTATGGCTATAACATTCATGTTGGGGAAAACTTTTATGCCAACTTTGACTGTACCATTTTAGATGTGTGTGAAGTTCGGTTTGGAGATAATTGTATGCTGGCACCAGGTGTTCATGTCTATGCGGCTACACATCCATTAGATCCTAGTGAAAGAAATTCGGGTGTAGAGTATGGAAAACCTGTTGAAATTGGAAATAACGTTTGGCTCGGTGGGGGAGTCATTATTAATCCGGGTGTAAAAATTGGAGATAATGTGGTTGTAGCTTCTGGAGCTGTAGTCACCAAAAATGTACCGGCAAACGTAGTAGTTGGGGGTAACCCAGCAAGAATCATTAAAACGATTGAAATGAAATAATATATTTAAAGCTTAAAAAATTCAGAAATATACACACTATCCACATGTTTTTCCACAGAAAATGTGCATAACTATTGTGATTTGCACAAATTTGCACACAATAACTATTATGTTAATTTGAAATATCAACATTATCAACAGTGTTGTGGATAACTTTGTCCACAATATATTAAAACCATAAGGATTTCTATACTAAAAAAAAGACCTGCTATCCCAGCAGGTCTTTTTGCACTTAGCGACGACTTTTTTTCTGGCGTCGGTCAGCGGCTTGTGCACGTGCTTGTGCTTCAAGATCGTTTTGATCTGCCAATTCACTTGAGTACTCGACATCAAGTCCTTTGGCTTGAGAAGCTTTAGCATTATTGTGCAATGAGGACTTTCGGTTACGTTTTTCCACACAAATACCTCCTTAAAGATATCACGATGTTTGAAACGTAAAACAAAAGCAATTGAGGAACTTGTCCTCAACTATAGAATGTGCATTTTTCAGCTAAATATTATAGGAAGAATCATCCTTTTAGAAAATCCGTTACAGATGCTCGCTTTCCACGGGACGTGCCTATGAAAAAAAACTTAGGAATTATCTTCGTTTGTCATCTCTTGTGTCTCTGCCGTTGATTCTGCAGACTTTAATTCCTCTTTATATAGAATTTCTTGTGTTTTTGTTAGATCGTTGTTTCTTTCTTTTGCTTGTTGTTTACGGCTTTCCATAACTTTACCTCCTTAGAAAAAAATAAACACCACTCAATAGGAGTGATGTTCATTAGTATGCGCAGAGTAAGTGTACACATTACCTGTATTAAGCTTCCTTTAACTGTTCTTCCACAATTTCAAGAGGCTGTGATTGCGTACGAAGCATGTGCATGAGATAGTTATCTTTTTCAATCTGATATAGGTTATAGATATCCTGACCTTGGTTTAACTGATTATAAACATCTTTTCTTGTTTCGTTGGCTAACGTCACATAAGGAATTTTTTCAGCTGCTTTTTGTGAACGAATATTTACTTTACGAATACGCATAAAGATTGTGTGGATATCTTTTTCATAAAACAATTCAGAAAAGAAAGCATCTTTTGCTAAAGAATTGTACCCTTTTCCGAAGTAAGGCTGACCAATCCAGGTGCCAAGAAAGCCATAACCATCTTGGACATCAAATAAATTAATGGTGCCGATTGGATTATGCCACTCATCCAAAATCGTTCTGGAAATAATGTTTCCTTGGTCCTCTTCCTCGATCGTTTGCTTCGTTAGAAATAGAAATTCTTCGAATGAAGCCGCTTTTTGACGCACAAAAGGGAAGACGTCTGGGTGCACCATTAAATTGTAAAGAACATGACTCTCTGATAAATCACGCTTTTTCAACAATTTAATCCCTCCTAGAGGGCAGAAGTATCCCCCACCCTCGAATTAAGAATAAAAATTAATTCGGGGTGGGAATCGAACCCACTAGGACCAGTCATAGCTGGTGGCGCACCAATTGCCTTCCCTTGCTTCAATATTTAATTTATGAAAATAATGTTGTATTTGACTCTTGAGCGACTTTTAAAATGTTCCGGATTCACTTAATCCGCATGTTGCTCTATTTGTATCATAAGACATTTTTTCAAAAAAGAAAATAGTTATTTTGTAGATTTTTTGTAAATTATTTCACCGTCAATCATGGTCATAACAGGGGTAGCAGAAAAGTGGAACGGATGCTCGGTCCAAAGGGATAAATCTGCATCTTTTCCTGGCTCGATACTGCCTACTTGATCATCTATTCCAAGATTTCTGGCAGGAGCGATGGTGATCCCTTCAAGCGCCTTTTTTTCACTCAAACCTTCCCTTACAGCAATTGCCGCACAAACGTTTAAATACTGTATAGGGATGTAAGGGTGATCGGTCGTAATGGAAACATCAACATTATTTTCAGATAGTATACGGTACGTTTCCCATGATTTGTTCTTCAGTTCGATTTTGGACTTTCGTGTCAGAGTAGGACCAACGCTTACTTTCAAGTTCAAGTCTTTAAATGAGTCTGCAATAAGGTGGCCTTCTGTACAGTGTTCAATACGAAAATCTAAGTTGAATTCCTCCGCAAAACGGATAGCCGAAAGTATATCATCTGCACGGTGAGCATGAATGCGAACAGGAATCTCACGGTTTAAAGCAGCTGCGATCGGTGCAACACGCAAATTATCTTGATACGCTGAATCTTTTGCTTGATAGAAGGCTTCACGAAGCATGCCCATAATTCCCATACGGGTGATGGAATCATTATGACGTCCACTATGAATACGTTTTGGATTTTCACCCAACGCGATTTTAAGTCCTGCTGTTTCCTTAATAATCATCTTTCTAATGTCATGACCATGCGTTTTGATAACAGAGGTTGTTCCACCAATAACATTTGCACTTCCGGGCATGATGTGAGCAGTAGTTACTCCAAAACGAACAGCATCTTTAAAGGCGATGTCTAGAGGGTGGCAGCCGTCGATCGCACGGATGTGAGGTGTGAGCACCTCGTGCGTCTCGTTAGCATCATTTCCAGCCCAGCCTGTTCCTTCATCATACAAACCTAAATGAGTATGAACATCAATGAATCCTGGAAGAAGATGCAGGTTTTCAGCTTGGATGATCTCCATGTCAGCTGACGGTTCTATGTGTGCTTCGACAGCTGAGATTTTGCCGTTTTCTACTAGAACATCTCCTTGCTGAAGTTCGCTGCTCGTAATCGGATATACTTTTGCTTTTTGGATTAATGTTTTCATAATGTGTCACCTGATAAATTATTTTTATTATCATTGTAACAAATCATGTAAAGCCCCCTTTAAGTGAGGATATGTAAACGTATAGCCTAAGTTTCCCGCTTTTTCAGGAAGGACGTGCTGTCCCTTGAGAATCAACATACTCATCTCTCCAAACATGATTTTAAAAGCTATAGATGGTGCCGGGAGCCAGTGTGGGCGATGCATAACGTCAGCTGTTACTTGACCAAATTCTTTCATCTTAACAGGATGTGGGGAAGTAACATTTACATGTCCTGAATATTGTTCATTCTCTATCGCTTCTGTAATGAGTTTTGCTACATCTTCCACGTGCACCCATGAAACCCACTGCTCACCTGAACCAACCGTACCCCCTGCAAAGAATCGATAGGGAAGGCTTAGCTGGGGAAGTACTCCACCGTCTTTACCTAGTACGAGGCCGAACCGTGTGAAAACCGTTCTGATACCAAGGGATTCTGCTGCTGATGCTTTTGTTTCCCAGGCTTTTACGACTTCAGCTAAAAAGTCAGAGCCATGCTTTGAGGATCTCTCTGTGAACACTTCGGTTTCAGAAGTACCATAATAGCCTATGGCAGAAGCGTTAACCCAAACAGAAGGCTTTTGAGGCATCTTCTTAACAAGCTTTAATAATTCTTCTGTCACCTTTAAGCGGCTGTTTAAAATCGATTTTTTCTTTTCATCGGTCCATCTGCCATTTATAGATTCTCCAGCAAGGTTAACAACGGCATCGATCGGAGGCAGGTCAGGTTCATTGCTTCCCATCCATTGCACATATTGAACGCCTTTTTTCTCTGACTGTTTATCTTTTCTTGTCAGAATATAGACTTCATTTCCAAGCGCTGTAAGGTGCTTGGTTAGAAATCCCCCTACAAAGCCAGTGCCTCCGGTTACTAAGATTCTTTTCAAGGTAATCCACCTCTTTCCAATTTATTTATTTAAAAATTATGAATATTTGATATAATTCATCTTGTACATATTATATTACCCTATTAAGGAGGAAAGAAGGCTTATGGAGCTCCATAGAAATGTGCAAGCAAAAAAGAAGAACCCCTTTTTGAAAGCGCTCTTATGGATTGGGATTGCTTTAGCTGGTGGAATCGCCTTGTCAATCATCGCGCTTCAAAGAGATGAGAAGATCAACGCGATCTGGTTTGTTGTTGCTTCATTGTGTACGTATGCTATTGCGTACCGCTTTTATGCACGATTTATTGCTACAAAAATCTTCAGCCTTAATAAAAACAATGCAACACCTGCAGAAAGGTATGCAGATGGGAAGGATTATGTACCAACAAACAAATGGGTTCTTTATGGACACCATTTTGCAGCGATCGCAGGTGCAGGTCCCCTTGTAGGTCCAACATTAGCGGCACAGATGGGATATCTTCCAGGAACCATCTGGATTATTGTCGGAGCTGTTCTTGCTGGTGCTGTACAAGACTTTGTTATTTTAATTATTTCCATGAGACGTAGAGGTAAATCAATCGGTCAGATTGCAAAGGAAGAAATAGGGCCAGTTGGTGGAATGCTAGCGCTAATCGGTGTTTTTGCTATTATGGTTATTTTAATTGCCGTGCTTGCACTAGTAGTTGTTAACGCACTTAAGTCCAGCCCATGGGGTACATATACGATTGCCATGACCATTCCAATCGCTCTTTTCATGGGTGTTTATATGCGATATTTACGCCCGGGAAGAGTAGGGGAAGCGTCTATAATTGGTTTTGTATTGTTAATATTTGCTTTGGTCAGCGGCCAATGGGTAGCGGACTCACCAACACTAGCACCTCTTTTTACTTTCGATGGTGAGACTTTAGCTTGGATGCTGATTGTTTATGGCTTCCTTGCATCCGTTCTACCTGTTTGGATGCTTCTTGCACCAAGAGACTATTTAAGTACGTTTCTAAAAGTAGGGGTAATCGGAATGATGGCACTCGGTATTCTTATCGTAATGCCTGAGATTCAGATGCCTGCACTTACTAAATTTATTGATGGAACAGGGCCTGTATTCGCAGGGAACCTCTTTCCGTTCTTGTTCATTACGATTGCGTGCGGAGCCATCTCTGGTTTCCATGCTCTGATCTCTTCAGGAACATCTCCTAAACTGATTGCGAACGAGCAGCATGCTCCTATGATCGGTTACGCCGGAATGTTAACTGAATCATTTGTTGCGATTATGGCGATGGTAGCGGCAACGCTATTAACTCCAGGGATTTACTTTGCGATCAACTCACCAGGTGCTGCGATCGGAACGGATGTCGCGACCGCTGCTACCACGATATCCTCTTGGGGATTCACAGTATCAGCAGATGAGATCAATGATCTCGCTAAAAATGTCGATGAAGAATCTATTCTTTCTCGTACAGGCGGTGCTCCTTCGTTAGCAGTAGGTATCGCCCAAATTTTCTCGCAAGTGATTGGTGGGCCACAATTGATGGCGTTCTGGTACCATTTTGCGATACTATTTGAAGCCGTATTCATACTAACCACCATAGACGCAGGTACACGGGTAGGCAGGTTTATGTTGCAGGATCTTCTCGGACAAATATATAAGCCGCTTCGAAAAACAGACTCTATGCCGGCTGTATATTTCACGAGTGCGTTAGTCGTTGCAGGCTGGGGTTATTTCTTAGTTGTTGGTGTAACTGATCCGTTAGGCGGAATCAATACACTGTGGCCATTGTTCGGTATCGTTAACCAAATGTTAGCGGCCATCGCACTTATCGTGGCAACAACTGTTATCTTGAAGATGGGCAAGAAGAAGTTCGTATGGGTTACATTAGTTCCTCTTGCTTGGCTGATGATCGTAACGTTCTCAGCTGCTTGGCAAAAGATTTTTTCTGATGTTCCGAAAATTGGTTTCTTGAAGCAAGCAGAAGTGATGAAGGAAGCAATAGCGAGCGGCAATTTGCCTGCAACTGTACCTTCCATGGAAGCTGCTAAACAGCTGGTCTTTAACAATACGTTAAACGCTTATTTAACCGCGATTTTTATGTTACTTATTTTAGGAGTGCTGATTGATGCGATGCGCATCTGGTACAAGGCGGTCAAGAGCGAGAAGCCTTTAGAAACATCAGAAGAGCCGTTTGTACAAACAAAGCTTGGTGATGTATCGTGACATTTCATGCCGCTTGGCAATGGGTGAAAAACATTTTCCAGATCCTTTTATATATCGGAAAGGGCATCTCAAATCTGCCTGATTATCAAGCATATGTGAAGCACCTAAAAGAAAATCATCCAGAGCGCACACCGCCTACTGAAAAAGAGTTTTTTGCAGAGTTGCTCGAGAATAAATATGGCGCAAATGCAAAACGTTGTTGATAAGCCTTCATAAGTGCAGGTTGCACTTTCACAAAAAAGCATTCTCTCCTAAACCGAGAGGATGCTTTTTTATTTGATGAGTAGATGAGCCTCTGGTGTGGAATCTGCTTTTTACGGTACGTGTTCTTTTATTTATTACGCGTTCGCCGGTAAAGTGAGGTTAATGACCTGTAATGTACGGAATTCCACCTGAGAATGCTGCGTAAGCACCTGTAACTGAACTTTCTACACTTGAAAATCAACTCTAACCACCGATGCTGCTTATATCCTCTGCTTCATCCAACGATAAAGTGCTTGTTTCGTTAACATTCTCTTATAGTTACAAATCAATGGTTCGCAGACTGTTCAAACAGTACGAAATTCATTAAATATGGTACACTAATTGGTGAAAGAAGGTGGGTAGATGGCTGTTATAACAAGGATTTCTGCTCAGAAAAAAAACGACGAACGATTCAATATTTTTATACAAAAAGGCCCAAAAGAAGAATTTGCGTTTAGCGTAGACGCAGATGTTTTAATAAAGTTTTCACTTCAAAAAGGTATGGAGATCGATGAAGAAGAATGGGAATCCATCATTGAAGAAGATCAATATCGAAAAGCTTTTAATAAAGCTCTTCACTATTTATCTTTTCGAATGCGAACGGCTCATGAGATCGAGGTATATCTAGAAAAGAAGGAAGTTCCTGAAGCCACAATCAAACGCGTTCTGCAAAAACTTTCGGAGTATGATTTTGTGAATGACCAAACATTCGCAAAATCACTCGTAAGAAGCCGTATGAACACATCCTTTAAAGGACCCGGAATGATTCGGCAGGAGCTGAAAAAAAAAGGAATTAGTGATCGTCACACGGAAGAAGCACTTGATCAGTTCAGTTATGACGAGCAACTAGAAGCTAGCATTGCGTTTATTCAAAAACAATTTTCAAGCGGAAAGAAACGTTCTGAGAAAGAACAAAAGCAAAGGATTGCTCAGCAGCTTCAGCAAAAAGGCTATATGTGGGATGTTATTGAGATGGCATTTCAAGAAGCGAAGATCAGTCAATCTGCTGAAGATGAAAAAGAAGCCTTGCTGGCGCATGCTCGCAAAGCTCACCATAAATACAAAAAGTACAGTGGGTTTGAATACGAGTCGCGCATGAAGAAATTCCTTTACAGCAAAGGCTTCAATTCCGAAGTGATTTCAGAACTGCTTAACGGGGATGAAATTAACGATCTATAAAGATTTCAGGTCGGTTGTCGTCCTGTTCTACGATTAGTGACGCAACTTGCTCTGGAGACTTTAAACGTGAGCGATCTGCAATATGAGTGGATTCATCCCAGAATGGCGTATCCATTCCGCCCATATAGACGGCTGTGGGATAGATATTCGATCCGTCCCATTCCTTTACGATGCTCTCTGTAAATCCTCTAACGGCAAACTTAGAAGCACAATAGACGGATTCATTTACCTTTCCGCGTAAGCCTGCAGTGGAAATGATGTTCATGACCTTGCCAAAGCCCTGTTTTTTAAATAACGGGAAAGCAATCTTCGTTGGGAAAATCGTGCCATAAACATTCGTTTCAAGCATTCCTGTAATATTTGTTTTAGATAACTTTTCAAGAGGCTCGAAAACTCCCATACCTGCATTATTGATCAACAAGTGAACGTTCTCACTTTGAAAGATGGATTGCAATATGGATTCGGTTTGTTCGTAATTGGTTACATCACAAACTTTATACGATACCTTGTTTTCGCTGTGAGTGAATGATTGAACAGCTTGTTCTAATTTTTTCTCATTACGACCAACGAGATATACGTTGTACGTTTTATTATATTCGCGGGCTAGTGCGAGTCCTAAGCCTGAACCGCCGCCCGTAATAATGACAGTCTTACTCAAAATTATCACTCCTATGTAGTTAGTTCTTAAGCATATATAGGGTACAGAAAAGAAAGGAAGTAATCAAATGGAAAAAAGATTCAGCGAGATGACAGAAGTTGAAATTAAAGGCGAAATTGCTTCCCTTCGAGCAAAAGCACAAAAAGCAGAACAAATGGGTATGGTAAGTGAGTACGCTGTTTATGAACGCAAGATCGCGATGGGTAAATGCTATCTGATGGACCCGTCAAAGATCGAAAGCGGAAAAGAGTACGGAATTCAAGGGGACCCGGGTTCGACTTTTTCTGTGCTGTACCTAAATGGTATTTTTGCCTGGGGTTACAAAAATAAACAAAGTGCACTCGAAGCGTTGCCGATTTCAGTTCTTGAATAATTTTGCAGGCTCTTTTCTTTGTTTTTTGTTCAAAGCTTTTTTGCTGTTGATTGGAGTGTAAGGTGCGAGACTCCTGGGGGATCAGCGGGACAGGTGAGACACCTAAGGTCGCAAGGCGACGAGGTGGCTCACCGCACGCCCCCCGGAAAGCGAGCACCTGTAACGGAGATCAACCACTTAAAACACCGTGAACAAAATAAAGAAGCGGTACAGGACCGCTCCTTTATTCGTCACTATGAACGCTTACGTGTTTGAATTTCAAGCACATAGTTATTTAATGCTTGCTGGGTTTCCCCGTTCACTTGATTGTACGCATGCTTCGAATTGGCACGCGGTGAGTGAAAGGGGTCAGAATATTTGCCGTTAAATCGCGTTGATGAGAAGTAGTCTTTCTTGTTCAACTGATTCACCCCCCAGAATGAAATTCATAACCGCAAGAGTTACTGATCATCTCGGTGTTGATTGGATAAAAACATTCGTTCCTGCGGATGGTCACGAATGGATCCATCTGGCCGTTTAGAAGAGAATTCTTCTTTTGATCTCGGCTCACCTGAGAAGGAGATCCGATTAGGGAAGTTTTTTGATTTGTTACGCATGTGATTACCTCCTTGTTATCGGTTCTCAACTAGTATGAAACGTGAGAGAACCCTTTATGTGACGGGGGTTTCTTTAAAAATTGGATAAGGAGGGAGAATAATGGAAGAGCGTTTTGACAGATTGGCGAAACTACTGCAAAAAAAGAACCCAGCCCTTACAAATCAAGAAGCTAGGGAATGGGTGGAAGGATTATGGGAAGATTTTGAGTCTACTCGAGCGAAAGCGGGATGGGAGTATGAAGGACAAGAGGTTACTGAGAAGATGGTAACCCAATTGATTACTTCATATGGCCATAAGCTTCATGAGTATTTTTCAAACAATCCTAAATTTCAGCGATTTGTAAAAAAAGACGGGCCTATTCAATAAGCCCGTCTTCTTCCTATTCATTATTGTTGATGAGGTCGAGTGGAGAGAATTCCATCTTCTTTTTTAAGCGGTCTTCAGAATAAACCCAGCCTGTAAAAGAAGTAATGATGTTCAAGTTCTCATCTAACTGTACCATCGCGACAAAAGGATAGTGTCCTTTACTTCTATATCGAAGATCAATAAATTGAACGAGGTGCCCGTGATCGTTTTTCTCGACTTCCCACCTGTGTACAGGAGAAAAGGAAAGAAAGGCAGATATATTTTTATCTTTTTTCGCTGCATCGATCAATTTCGTTTTTGGAACAGCTAGGCGATCAAACGTATCCCAAACCGTAACTTTTCCATTTTTCAAACCGGCTACAAAGAATTCATGCTTCGATTTAATGGCAAGATGGTATTGTCCCCAACGAATCGTAGGGCTAGCATAAATCTCTTCAGCTTCTGGAATCTTTTTGAGCACAATCTTATTTACTCGCTGCCTGGACATTATTCGAATGATGTAATAAACGACGAGTATGATATATACCGATAGGAACGTGTATCCTGGATCAACACCAACATACCAGAGCAACAAACCTCCTATATGCAAGAAAAAGATAAAGGGATCAAAGATACTGATGACACCTAGTGCGATCCATTTCTTTGAAACAGGGTACAGTGCCTGTGTGCCGTAAGCATTAAAGATATCAACGAATACATGAAGGAAAACTGCGATCGCTGTCCATAACAATAGTTTTCCGTTATCAGCTTCAGGAACAAATAACGAGATAGCCCCAAATAAAAGCAGCGGCCAGATCACAAGAGCAGGCAATGAATGTGTAAGCCCTCTATGATTGCGGATGTATACCGCATTATTTTTAAGTTTAAGTACTGTGTCAAAGTCTGGTGCTTGGGAACCGATTAGTGTCCCAGCAAGAATGGCTTGGGAGGTCACTGGATCATTTGCAATTGCAGGGTCCAGCATCGCTAATCCACCTAACCCGAGCCCCATTACAATATGTGTGCCTGTATCCAAGGCGATCACCTCCTATGTAGGAATGGAGTGAAATAATATGTTAACGGTTTTTATGGAGTATAAAGTAAGTCCGGATTCCATTCAATATTATGAGTCTCAAATGGTTTCTGTGATTCAAGAACTTAAAGCTTTTGGAGCTTCTGATATTCAATGGTATAGGGCAGCAGATCAGCCTTCACTATATGTTGAATGTTTCCAAGTTAATGATCAAGAATCATATGATACGATTAAAAAAAATCGAACTACACTTCAGCATCCTGTTTTTTCATTACTTAATGAATGTGTAACAGGAGGACTTGAAAAAGTCCATTGCTGGGCGTTTGAAAAGCTTAATACAAAGGAAGATCTGTAAATTGAACACAACAAGTAATAGTATATTTTCCCTCAATGATTCATATGTGAAACAATTTCAAGACCATTTGTTAACTTGGTATAACGAGAACAAACGAACATTGCCTTGGAGAGAAAATCAAGACCCCTATCGTGTTTGGGTCTCTGAGATTATGCTTCAGCAAACAAGAGTAGATACGGTTATTCCTTATTTCGAACGTTTTACTCAACTGTTCCCAACGCTTCAGGACCTCGCTTATGCGGATGAAGAAAAAGTCTTAAAAGCATGGGAGGGTCTAGGTTATTATTCCCGAGTTCGAAACTTACAAACCGCAGTAAGAGAAGTATGCGAATCTTATGGGGGAAAAGTGCCAAATACGCCAAAAGAGATCGCTGGATTAAAGGGAGTTGGCCCATATACAGCAGGCGCGGTGCTAAGTATTGCGTACGGTATTCCAGAACCTGCCGTTGATGGTAATGTTATGCGTGTTTTATCACGAATTCTATTGATTGAAGAAGACATCAGTAAACCAAAAACGCGTATACTCTTTGAAAAAGCAGTGAGGGAAATGATCTCACATGAAGATCCGTCTTCTTTTAATCAAGCATTAATGGAGCTAGGAGCATTGATTTGTACACCCAAATCACCAGCTTGCTTATTATGTCCGATGCGAGAATTATGCAAAGGGTTTGAGAGTGGAAGACAAGCTGAACTTCCTGTAAAGTTAGGAAAAACAAAAGTAAGAACAGCTAAGATGACTGCAGGTGTGCTAGTGAATAGTAATAGAAAAATTCTTATTCACAAAAGACCATCAGAAGGCTTGCTTGCTAACATGTGGGAATTTCCGAACACCGAGTATGTTGGGGAGCACAAAGATGCAGAGGTAGACGCATTGGCTGGATATGTGCAAGAACAGACAAATTTGGAAGCAATTGTAGACAATAAAGCAGGATACATTGAGCATGTTTTTTCTCACTTGAAATGGGAAATTCAAATATGGCAGGGGAAAATCGAAAATGAAGATAATCTAGAACAGCTGCCGGCGGATTGGAAATGGGTCAGTGTAAACGAGCTTGACACATATCCATTTCCTGTCTCTCATCAAAAAATCATTCGGCTTGTAAAGGAGGCATTAATTGTATGAACTTAGATCTTGAAGGAAAAGTTGTGCTTGTTACAGGTGGATCTAAAGGGATCGGTCAAGGTATTGCTCATGCCTTTTTAGAAGAAGGTGCAAAAGTAGGAATCGTCGGTCGTAACTTGGCTGATTTGAAAGCTGCTCAAACAGACGGGATCGAAATTTTTCAAGGTGATGTAACGAATGCCGATGATCGTGAAGAAGTGATGAATGAGTTCGTTACAAAGTTTGGAACGATAGATGTTTTGGTTAACAATGCAGGTGGAAGCAATGGATCTTCTGTTATGGAGACAAGCATCGAGCAGTTTGAAGAAGCCATGCATCTGAATTTTCTTTCAGCAGTTGATCTGAGTAAAAGAGCGGCAGCGATAATGAGCGGGAAATCAGACGGTGGAGCTATTATTAATATTTCATCTATTTTTGGCCGGGAATCTGGTGGTAAGCCTACGTACAATGCAAGTAAGGCAGCCATGATTTCTTTCACAAAGTCATTTGGTGATGAGATGATCAAGAAGGGGATTCGAGTAAATGGTGTCGCCCCTGGATCGATCTTGCATGAAACAGGAAATTGGAAAAAAAGATTGGAACAAGATCCAGACAAAATCAATTCGTTTGTAGAGGAACATATTTCTGCTGGCCGATTTGGGACGGTAGCAGAAGTAGCCAACGTTGTAGTGTTTTTAGCTTCCAAAAAGTCATCATGGGTCGTTGGAAGTACGCTGAACGTGGATGGCGGACAGTCTTATAGTAATTTTTAAAGGATATGAAGGAAAAACAAGCCCCTGCAGTGTGCAGGGGCTTGTTTGTTTGTGCTCGTCCAGCAGCTGGTAGGCTTGCTGGACGAGCGATTCCCAAGGTTTATGAGCGATTTTAAGTCAATCAGGATATCAATCGTATTTAACCTCAGTCCCATGCGTCCAATCGGCTTCATCTCGTTTCATTCCGCCTCTTGCTTCAATCTCTTTAATGATCTCGCGGTGCATGCTAGTTCCTTCTTCGTTTAAATAAGGAGCCACCTGCTGCAAAGAGTGGTGAAAATATGCGAGTTCCGCATCCTTCCAATCGGTCTTACTCGTCATACTCAATTCCGTCATATCTCTTCCTACATACATGAGTTGTCCCTCCTTTTTTCAAGAATTGTTTATTCATTCATTTATCCCCTATATCTCAATGTTTTAATACTGGAAAAATCTAATAAAAAAAGTGCTTATAAAAAAGGACTACCCCGGGTAAATTATATTTCGTGGAGGTGAAAAACATGGACAAACAACAAAAACAACAACAACAAGCTCGTCAAAAGCAACAAAACGCTCAACAACAACAAGCTGGTCAATCTTACGGGACTGAATTTGCTAGCGAAACTAACGCTCAAGAAGTTCGCCAACAAAACCAACAGTCTCAACAAGGTAAAAACCAACAACAAAAATAACCTCTATCCAGGAATGCTCCCTAATCACTAGGGAGCATTTTTTGGTTCCTCTTCATTTTTTATCTGACATTCACAAGAATTACATACGTTTTCTAAACATGACCGATGGGAATACTAGTGACGAGTGGAATTATTTGAAAAAAGGCGCTTTTATGAAAAAAACAGGGACAAGTACATTTCCAAACTATTCTTAAAACGATATAATAAAGAAGAGAAAAAAAGCGTGTGTTATGAAAGAAAGTAATGATCGGGAATAAAAACATCGAAAAAAATGAAGAACGAGGTTTATTAATGGAGCTGGTGAATTACCGACAATTGGTTAAAGAGGAAGGAGAATTAACAATTCAATAGGTAACATTAGCTTCCGGAACTCGGGCAGAAAGGAGAGAGAGATGAGTTTTCCTGCAACCGGAAGTATAATCAATATCCAAAGCTATAAGCATAACGGTTATCTTCATAGAAACTGGGAAGATACGGTTATTTTGAAAGGGACTCCTAGTCAGGTGATTTGTGGTAACGACCGGATTCTTGTTACTGAATCTGACGGGCGTCAATGGCGCACGAGGGAACCGGCCATATGCTACTTTAACGCGAAGCAATGGTTTAACGTGATCGGAATGATACGAGAAGACGGGATTTATTACTACTGCAACCTAGGCTCACCATTCATGTGGGACAAGGAAGCATTGAAGTATATTGATTATGATCTTGATATAAAAGTATTTCCAGATGGCACTTATATCTTATTGGATGAAGATGAATATGAGCTGCATAAAAGAATGATGAGGTATCCGAGTCAGCTCGATACGATCATTAAGAAGAACCTTCAAGAATTAATCTTGATGGTCACACAAAAAAAGGGACCGTTTGAACCTGGATTTGTGGAACAATGGTACGAAAGATATTTAGAATTCCGATAAAAAGGAAAACCTGTTGAAGAGTCAACAGGTTATCCTTTTTTTATCTTATCTTTGGTTAACTTGGCGCTTTGCCAAGTTTTCTTTTTATGAAAGAAAGAATGGTGAAATGAAATGGATAGTATTAAACGTTATTTGAAATTTGTAAAACCATACAAGTGGCAAATCTTTTGGACGATTTTAATCGGGTTAGCCAAGTTTGGTATCCCGTTGCTAACACCACTGATTTTAAAATATGTAGTGGATGATATCATTCAAGTCTCATTGCCGGTAGATGAAAAGTTAAACAAACTTTACTGGCTCATGGGTGGAGCTGCACTCATATTTGTTGTGCTTCGACCACCAATCGAATACTGGAGACAATATTATGCACAATGGGTAGGAACAAAGGTTTTATATGACATTCGTGATAAGATGTTTGATCATATCCAACGCTTGAGTTTGCGTTTTTATTCGAACAATAAATCAGGCGAAATTATTTCAAGAGTCATCCATGACGTTGAGCAAACAAAAACGTTTGTCATTACCGGTCTTATGAATGTATGGCTAGATATGGCGACGATTATAATTGCTGCGGCCATCATGTTCTCTATGGATTTTTGGCTAACGATCGTAGCCTTATCCATGCTTCCGGTTTACGGGTTTTCGGTAAAATTTTTCTATGCCCGACTTCGTCAATTAACGAAAGATCGTTCGCAGGCTCTGGCTGAAGTGCAAGGCCATCTGCATGAACGCGTTCAAGGTATGTCAGTCATCCGCAGTTTTGCACTCGAAGATCACGAGCAGGTTCAGTTTGATAAACGAAACCGCAACTTCTTAGACCGTGCAATGGATCACACAAAATGGAACGCAAAGACATTCTCGGTCGTAAATACTGTAACAGATATCGCGCCGCTTCTTGTTATTGGGTTTGCAGCGTATCAAGGCATTCAAGGAAACATTACAATTGGGGCTTTAGTTGCTTTTGTAGCGTATATGGATAGACTATATAATCCACTTAGACGACTAGTGAATTCATCTACAACACTGACACAATCGATCGCGTCTATGGACCGAATGTTTGAGTTTTTAGATGAGTCCTATGATATTGAAGACTCTCCTCAGGCGAAACCCTTAACATCGGTAAAAGGAAAGCTTGATTTTGAAAATGTATCATTCACTTACAACGAGGAAGAAGCGGATGTGTTACATAATGTTTCCTTATCGGTTGAAGCAGGTGAAACGATTGCTCTTGTGGGAATGAGTGGCGGAGGTAAATCTTCGTTGATCAGCTTGATTCCACGCTTTTATGACGTATCAGAAGGAAGCATCAAGCTCGATGGAACGGATATCCGCGATTTTAAAGTGCGAACGCTAAGAGATAATATCGGTATGGTTCTTCAAGATAATATTCTTTTTAGTGAATCTGTTCGCGCGAATATTCTTATGGGTAATCCAGAGGCTTCAGATGAAGAGATGATCGCGGCTGCTAAAGCGGCTAATGCACATGAATTCATAATGAGCCTTCCGGAGGGTTATGATACCAAGATCGGGGAACGTGGAGTTAAATTATCTGGCGGTCAGAAGCAGCGAGTGGCTATATCTCGTGTCTTTTTAAAAAATCCACCGCTCCTTATTCTTGATGAAGCAACTTCTGCACTCGATCTTGAGAGTGAACATTTGATTCAAGAAGCTTTAGAAAAACTTGCAAAAGATCGAACCACCTTCATTGTGGCCCACCGACTTTCCACTATAACGCATGCTGATCGAATCATCGTGATTGATCACGGCAGGATCGTAGAAATCGGCAACCATAAGAAATTGATGGAAAAACAAGGCGCTTATTATGACCTATTCATGGTTCAACAACTAAGTTAATTTTAGACGAGACCAGCAGAGATGCTGGTCTTTTTTATAGCTTTTAAACGGGATTGTAGTTTCAAAGGAACATGAAAATCATACGAAAGAACTACAACATAAGACATATTTGTCGACTATTCTGAAAATTAAATATTGTCAAATTGTCAGAGTAGTGTCATAATTCTCAACAGAGAAGTAATATTCTAGGAAATTTGGCAGCTTAGAGAAAGGAGTGAGATCTCATGGGAAATCCAGTTCTAGAAGTGAAGAACTTAAGAACTTCTTTCCTTACAGACGATGGCGCAATCCCTGCTGTGGACGGAGTTGATTTCCACGTTAATCCTGGTGAAGTGCTTGGTATCGTAGGAGAATCGGGCTGCGGTAAAAGTGTGACGTCACTATCCGTAATGGGACTAGTACCTACACCGCCTGGGAAAATTGAAGGAGAGATTCTCTTTAAAGGTGAAAATATTGCTTCAGCACCAGAAAGAAGGATGCGGCAAATTAGAGGCAATGAAATCGGAATGATTTTTCAGGAGCCGATGACAAGCTTGAACCCGGTTATAACAATCGGTGAGCAGCTTATTGAATCACTACGCATACATAGAAAATGGTCCAAAAAAGAAGCGATGGGCAAAGCCGTTGAGATGCTTAAGCTAGTGGGGCTTCCACGGGCAGAAGAGCTTGTAAAAGAATATCCTCATCAATTATCAGGAGGTATGCGTCAGCGTGTCATGATCGCCATGGCCATGATCTGTGACCCTAAACTTCTGATAGCGGACGAGCCTACTACCGCTTTGGATGTTACGATTCAAGCCCAGATTTTAGATCTGATGAAACGACTAAACAAAGAAACAGACACCGCCATCATGATGATTACGCATGATCTTGGTGTAGTTGCTGAGATGTGTGAGCGCGTTGTTGTAATGTACGCTGGAAAAGTGGTCGAAGAAGGTGAAGTGAAAACCATCTTCCAAGATCCGAAGCACCCTTATACGGTTGGGTTGATCAAGTCCGTACCAGATATGAGGGAAAAGGTTGGCCGTCTATACTCAATACCAGGAAACGTACCGAAACCTGGTTCGGTCAAAACGGGTTGTTCGTTTGCACCTCGTTGTGAGCATGCAGGAACAAGGTGTATAACTGAAACTCCTCATCTTAAAACTCAAGAAGGCAGTCATCAAGTCAGATGCTGGCTTTACGAGGACGGGAAAGGAGTGAATCTGCATGAGTCAGACACAGCCATTAGTTAAAGTTGAAAATTTAAAGATGCACTTTCCGATTAAAGGCGGACTCTTGAGCAAGACCGTTGGCGAAGTAAAGGCAGTAGACGGAATCTCTTTTTACATAAAAAAAGGGGAGACACTCGGCCTTGTAGGAGAGAGCGGGTGCGGTAAGTCCACGACAGGACGCATGCTCTTAAGACTTTTAGAACCTACTGAAGGAAAGATCTACTTTGAAGGCGAGGATATAACGAAATTATCCTCGAGTGAGATGAGGAAGAAACGCCGCGAGATGCAGATGGTGTTTCAAGATCCTTTTGCTTCCCTGAACCCGCGTCATACGGTTGAGAAAATTTTAGAAGAGCCACTAATCGTTCATGGTGTAAAAGATAAAGCGGAACGAAAAAGACGAGTAAAAGAACTGCTTGAAGTGGTAGGACTCTCAAGCTGGCACGCAAAGCGATATCCTCACCAATTTTCAGGAGGACAAAGACAGCGTATCGGAATCGCACGAGCACTTGCCGTGAATCCGAAGCTCATTATCGCGGACGAGCCGGTATCTGCACTGGATGTTTCCATTCAATCTCAAGTATTAAACCTTTTACAAGATCTACAAAAAGAGTTCGATCTTACGTATTTGTTTATCGCGCATGACCTTGGCGTAGTCCGCCATATCAGTGACCGAGTGGGAGTTATGTATTTGGGTCATATCGTAGAGCTTGCTGATAGTGAAAAGCTTTATGATGATCCAAAACATCCATATACACAAGCTCTTTTATCAGCTGTTCCTATACCAGATGTAGAGCATCGAAAGGACCGTGTCATCCTGCAAGGAGATGTGCCGAGTCCATCGAACCCGCCTGCTGGTTGCCCGTTCCATACACGTTGCCCTGCAGCGATGGAGCATTGTGGGACCGTAAAGCCTGTTTTAAAAGAAGTTGCTGAAGGCCACTACGCTGCCTGCCACCTTTACGAATAACGGCAGACACGTACATATAAACAAAGGCATAACTAAAATGAGAACTGGGGGAAAGAAGATGAAGAAAAGTTTATTAACTTTATTTGCTTTAATGCTCGCTTTATCTCTTGCGTTGGCAGGGTGTTCATCAGGAGGAGATAGCAGCAGTGGAGGAGACGACGAAAAAGTCGATCCGAACAATGTCATGATCTACGGTCGTGGCGGAGATTCTGTAGCACTTGATCCAGCTGTTGTTACTGACGGTGAATCATTCATCGTAACCGAGCAAATCTATGAGCCGCTTGTAAATTATGGAAAAGATAACACAGATATCGTTCCTGGTCTTGCAAAGAAATGGGAGATCTCTGAAGATGGCTTGACGTATACGTTCGAGCTTGAAGAAGGTGTTAAGTTCCACGATGGCGAGAAGTTCAACGCTGATGCAGTAGTAAAGAACTTCGATCGTTGGGCACAAAGTAAAGATGGCGAGAAATTCGCATACTACGGATCTATGTTTGGTGGATTTGAAGGTGACGAAGGCCATGTAATTAAAGATGTAAAAGCAGATGGCGAGAACAAAGTAGTTATTACGTTGAACAAGCCACAAGCTCCATTCTTAAAGAACGTAGCGATGAGCCCGTTCGCAATCGCGAGTCCTAAATCCTTAGACGGCGACAAGCTAAGCAAAGAGCCAGTTGGTACTGGTCCTTTCAAATTCAAGAGCTGGAAGCCAAACGATACGATCGTTCTTGAAAAGAATGCTGACTATTGGGTAAAAGATATGCCGAAACTTGATGGCGTAACGTTTAAAGTAATCAAAGATAACTCTTCTCGTTTGAATGCACTAACAAAAGGCGAAATCGACTTAATGGATGCTCTTAATCCATCTGATATGAAAAAAGTTTCAGACAATGGAAAACTTCAGTTGTTCGAACGTCCATCTATGAATGTTGGTTACCTAGGATTTAACGTTGAAAAAGCACCATTTGATAAAAAAGAAGTACGTCAGGCGATCAGCCACTTGATCGACAAGCAAGCGATCATCGACAACTTCTATGAAGGAACAGCTGAGCCGGCTAAAAACCCAATGCCTCCTTCAATCGCTGGATACAACGATGAGATTCAAGATCGTGAGTATGACGAAGCAAAAGCAAAAGAACTTTTAGCAAAAGCAGGTATGGAAAAAGGATTCGAAATGGATCTTTGGGCAATGCCTGTAGCACGTCCATATATGCCAAATGGTCAAAAAGTAGCTGAAGCGATTCAAGCAAAACTTGCAAAAGTGAATATTAAAGCGAACATCGTAACATTTGAGTGGGGTACTTACCTTGAGAAAGTTCAAAAAGGTGAAGCACCAATGTTCATGTTAGGTTGGACAGGTGACAATGGAGATGCGGATAACTTCCTTTATACGCTTCTTGATAAAGACACAATCGACTCTAACAACTACTCTCGTTATGCGAACGAAGACGTTCATAAGCTTTTAGTTGAAGCTCAAACAACGGCTGACGAAGCGAAGCGTGAAGAGCTTTACAAACAAGCACAAGTAATCATCCATGAAGATGCTCCATGGGTACCACTTGTTCACTCTAAGCCTCAGTTAGCTGGAGCAAGCAAGATTAAAGGATTCGTTCCACATCCAACAGGTTCTCAATCTTTCGCGGACGTATCTTTCGAATAATGTATGGCGGGGAGTATGGCCTAAAATAGCCTGCTCCTCTTTTTTTGGAAAACGATTCTCTAGAAGGTAGTCTTTCTTAACCCCTTTGATACGTTGATTGGAAAGTAAGGTGCGAGACTCCTGGGGGATCAGCGGGACAGGTGAGACTCTTAATAGCGCCTAGCGCTAAGAGGCTCACCGCACGCCCCCCGGAAAGCGAGCATCCTGGAGTGGAAAGCAACGCCTTTCAAGAATAACAACTCTTAACCTAACATACTTGTAATTCTTCTTAAGAAAGAGGTGACCCTATGTTTGCCTATACGATCAGACGGTTAGCAACGCTCGTTCCTGTACTTTTAGGGATGACATTTATCGTGTTCATGATGATTCGCGCTATCCCGGGTAATCCAGCACAATTAATTTTAGGGCAACAGGCCACAAAGGAAGCTGTTGCTGCATTAACTCAGCGACTTGGATTAGACCAACCGTGGTACACGCAATTTATTGATTATTTGACAGGTCTTTTTACAGGAGACCTAGGAGTTTCATTAAAAACGAACGTTCCGATCGCAGAAGAAGTGTGGCCGTATCTAGCAGCTACTATTGAACTTGCTTTAGTTGCGATGGTTATTGCAATCGTGATTGGAGTTAACGCAGGTATCATTTCCGCGTGGTTTCAAAACTCTTGGTTCGATTATACGGCTATGGTTCTTGCGCTAGTTGGTGTTTCTATGCCGATCTTCTGGCTTGGATTGATGGAGCAATATGTTTTCTCTATTCACTTTGATCTTCTACCGACAACGGGTCGTGACAACATTCGTGTTCCGGTTGATCCGATCACGCATCTGTATTTGATCGACACATTGATTCAAGGAAGAATGGATCAGTTTGCTGAGGTAGTCAAACATCTCATCTTGCCAGGAGCTGCACTAGCTACGATACCGATGGCAATTATCGCGCGAATGACTCGCTCAAGCATGCTTGAAGTTATGCGCTCAGACTACATCCGAACGGCTCGTGCTAAAGGGATGAAAATGTTTTGGGTCGTATACAAGCATTCATTGAAAAACGCGTTAATCCCAGTAGTAACGGTTATCGGTCTTCAGACGGGACTGCTATTAGGCGGTGCGATTCTGACTGAAACGATCTTTGGATGGCCAGGCATTGGTACATACATTTATGATGCGATCTCGTACCGTGATTATCCGGTTATCCAATCTGGTATTTTAGTAGTCGCAACGATTTTCGTATTAATCAATCTACTCGTTGATTTGCTGTACGCAGCAATTGACCCGAGAATCAAATTCAAGTAGGAGGGATTAGAATGTCAGAACTCACAAGATCAACACCTCCCGTAGTTCCGCAGCCACAGCATATGCCAGTGGAACCTGTGGAAGACAAAGTAATCTCTCCTTGGAAAGATGCTTGGAGAAGTTTCAAAAAGAATAAGATCGCTCTTGTTGGTCTATCAATTGTATCGCTATTTATCTTGATTGCGATTTTCGCGGACCTGATTGCACCTTACAGCTATAGTGAAGTTGAGCTGAAAGATAAACACATCGCTCCATCTGCTGAACATTGGTTTGGAACGGATGAATTCGGCCGTGATATCTTAAGCCGTGTCATTCATGGTGCTCGCATCTCGCTTTGGGTAGGATTTTTCTCGGTAGCTGGCTCCGTTATCGTAGGTTCCTTGCTTGGCATTATTGCAGGATATTATGGAAGATGGGTCGATGGCATCATTTCCCGTATTTTTGATATTTTGCTGGCGTTTCCAAGTATCTTACTTGCCATTGCGGTAGTATCTGTACTCGGACCATCACTAAAGAACGCGTTGATTGCAATCGCGATTATCAACATTCCAACGTTCGGACGCTTATTGCGCTCGAGAGTGCTTAGTGTAAAAGAAGAGGAATACATTACAGCAGCTCGAGCGGTCGGAATGAGCGACTTCAGGATACTGATTCATCATATCCTCCCGAACAGTCTCGCTCCAATTATCGTTCAAGGAACTCTTGCCATCGCAACGGCGATCATTGAAGCAGCAGCTCTTGGATTCCTAGGAATGGGTGCACAGCCGCCAACACCTGAGTGGGGTAAGATGCTCGCGGATTCAAAAGACTTTATCATTCAAGCGCCATGGACCGTATTGTTTCCAGGCTTAGCGATCATGCTAACGGTACTCGGATTCAACCTGATGGGTGACGGCCTGCGTGATGCACTAGATCCACGGATGAAAAGTTAGCGATTAGTTGAATGTGAGGAAGCTTGGCTTAGGCTGAGCTTCTTTTTTATGTGGTTTTTTCTAGGAGGGGGGTTAGGATGTATTTGCGGGATTTTCTATTCCCTGTAAAAGGAAGGTCTAATAATCGTAAAAGATTATATGCTTGTTTTTTTGATGATAAGTTTAAATAATCACTACATTCACTTGTAGTGATGGTATGAGAAATTAATAGAGCATAATCTTGTAGTGCCGTGATATGAGCTGTTTTAGATGAAGATGAGCAAGTAGGGCAATACCAATTCCCCCAAACATAGCTCATTGAAGAATGATCACAATTTGAGCAGAACACACCTCGGATTAGCTCATTTTTATTTATTTTATATAATTTACAAACATCGGGATCGTAAGAAGAACTTACTTTGGAAAGTATTTTACTTAACTTCTTTATATCCTTATGTGTATACAATATATTGGGATGCTTTCGAGATAGGTTTGCGTATTTATGTTGTAGGCTAGAGCTTCTAATTACTTTTTCGGAAGCTTCTAGATAAGTTGGAGAAGCTTCAATAATTGATGAAGGGTTAGTAATGACTACAAGGGTTTCAATGGGAAGTGACGTGAATTTATATTGATTTAGTATTTTATATAAATGTAACTTTTGGCGTTCAACTTGTTCTATGGGATTTGAGAACGCTTCTTTTTTACCTTCATAAGTCCGAATAAGTTGGGAAAAACGATCATCAAAGTATAGATGTCCAACTAAATTTTTTATTTCTAGTATTGTAATGAAGCTAGGAGAAAGAATTACGGTGTCCATTTGAAAATAATAATCATTCTGAAGAATACGTATGTTATGTAGGAAATAAACATCTTTAGGTAGATATCGATAGAAAAATTCAAGTGATTTTTCACCTTTATAACCAGTGATGTGGTTTTTCAATTTCTGTTGAAGTTCAAGCAACTTATTATGTGTTTGGGGCATACGTTTAATTAGTTTTGATAATTTGGTTATATAAATAGGAATTTTCCTATGTTTTTTAATAATTACTCCTCCAATATCCCGTTTTTTTGTGTACATTTTCATTTTGAATTTTTTATATGTCGTAATCAAAAGGTAAGATTACTATTTTGAGTGTGGAAATTTACTAATTTGAAATATTTAATACTTAATTTAGAAGAAAACAACTATAATTTGAGCAATTAAATGCGTAATTTGACCAAATCTAAGCATATATTGACGAGATTACAATTATAAACATATTTCGACACGGCGCTTTAAGCAAGTGTCCACACAAACAAAAAACCAACCCTCAAAAATGGGCTGGCTTCCAATACATATTATTAGTCCTCAAACCGCTGGTCCAACTGCACTTCACTGTCTTCCTGGTGGTAGTTCTTAAAGCTTTCTACCAGTGTGTTCAAGTGTTCCAATTGGTCTGCGTAATCTATGATTAGAGCGAAAACAGGGAAAAGTTCGATCCAATCTTCGTTCTCAGGATTTTTGTAATAGCTCATGATGCATTTCATGAGTGCTTTTTTATTGATAGCATCATCCATATCAAGCGTATGCTGTGCACGGATCTTGTCTGTGTACTTCAACAGCATCTGTTCGTGGAAGTTGGTCAAGCCATCGAGTTTTAATTGGATCAGCTCTTGAAGAGGTTCAGGCATGTTGTTCAATTCGTTTTCATGGCGGTGAAGACTCTTCAACAGTTCTAGTGCTTTGTTTGTCGTTTGTATCATCTGGCGGTAAAGAACCAGTTTTCGTGTTTTGGTGTACTTATTGCTTCTAAAATACGTTCGTTCTTCTTTATACAATAAGTAATATTGATCCATCTTAAAGCGGTTTTCTTTGAGATGAGTCAGATCTTCTTTAATGGCACTATGTTCTGTAGCATGACGGGTAATCATGCGAATCCATTTTATGATTTCGTCCGTGTGATCGGAAATTTTATAATACAGTTTCGTTTCGTATTTAGGCGGCATGAATACCAGGTTAACTAAGAACGCTGATAATACGCCGAGCATGATCAATAAGAAACGGTCGATCGCAAAACCGATAAAGTTTTCCGTATGGCTCTCCATGATCACGATCACAGTAACGATGGATAACGGAATCGTTTTCTCAATCTTCATTTTTAAGTTTGCTGCAATGACAAGTACGACAACGAATCCGATAACAAATGGGTTGTTTCCTAGTAAAATTACAAAGATAATAGCAAAAATGGCACCCACCAAGTTACCTTGAACTTGTTCTAAAATGGTTTGATACGATCTATAGATGGATGGCTGGATCGCAAATGTAGCGGCAATCGCGGCATAGACCGGCTGATCCAATTGAAACAACATCGCTAAGTAGATCGATAAAGAAATGGCTAAACCCGTTTTAATCATTCGGGCTCCTAGTTTCATAACTGCAATAATTCCTTTCTCATAAAAAATGTTAATAATCTCAAACACTATAAACTGTTTCGACCTTTTAATCAAGTAAATATCTGTTAACAAATTGTGAAAAGTAACAGACCTATATACCTTATGAAAAACAAATACGCTCTATTACAGGTTTTCCCTTAAATCAAAAAAAGAATCCGTACCATGACGGATTCTTTCATATTTCTATAAAACTTATAGGGAGCTGAATGCTCTCCCAGCTGCTTCGATCGTTGCGCGAACGTCTTCTTCGGTGTGCGCTGTTGTTAAGAACATCGCTTCATATTTGGATGGAGCAAGGTTGATCCCTTCATGTAGCATGTGTTTGAAGTATCTTCCGAAAATCTCACCATCTGTTGCTTCTGCTTGTACATAGTTCTCGATCTTTTCATCTGAAAAATAAAGTGTTAAAGCACCTTTCAAGCGGTTGATCGTTACGGAAACACCATGTTTCTCAGCTTGTTCAAGCAAACCTTTTTCAAGAATAGCACCCAAGCGGTCCATTTCCTCGTAAACGCCTTCTTCTTTTAAAACTTCTAAACAAGCGATACCCGCTGAAATCGATGCTGGGTTTCCTGCCATTGTTCCAGCTTGATATGCAGGTCCGAGTGGTGCTACTTTTTCCATGATCTCTTGTTTACCGCCATATGCGCCGATCGGCAGTCCGCCGCCGATAATCTTTCCGAGCGCGGTCATGTCTGGTTTAACACCAAGAAGATCTTGTGCGCCACCATACATGAAACGGAAAGCTGTAATCACTTCATCATAGATTACAAGTGCGCCATGCTCATGGGTGATATCGTTAACTGCTTGCAAAAAGCCTTCTTTCGGTTCGACGATCCCGAAGTTTCCAACGATCGGTTCCACTAAAACAGCAGCGATCTGGTCACCCCATTTATCCATCGCCTCACGATAAGCGTCAACATCATTAAATGGAACGGTAATCACTTCTTGCGCGATAGATTTTGGAACACCAGCTGAATCGGGAGTACCTAGAGTCGAAGGACCAGAGCCAGCTGCAACTAAAACTAAATCGGAATGGCCGTGATAGCAGCCTGCGAACTTGATGATCTTATCGCGGCCGGTATAAGCACGAGCGACGCGGATTGTTGTCATGACCGCTTCTGTTCCAGAGTTTACGAAACGAACTTTATCCATGGCAGGCATCGCTTCTTTTAACATCTTCGCGAATTTTACTTCAAGAGAAGTAGGCGTTCCATAGAGAACACCATTTTCTGCGGCTGTCACGATCGCCTTTGTGATATGAGGATGAGCATGTCCGGTAATAATAGGACCATATGCAGCTAGATAATCGATGTAACAATTACCGTCTTCATCCCAAAAATATGCGCCTTGTGCACGTTCCATAAATACAGGTGCACCACCGCCAACTGCTTTAAATGATCGGGACGGACTGTTAACACCGCCAACAATATGTAGAAGCGCTTCATCATATAGAGCTTCAGATTTCGTGTGTTTCATCTATAAATACCTCCTGTAAACGATACGTCAGTTAAGTTCAATTCATATTGTAGCATGAATAAGCGCGAGGAACAGGTATGGAAAACTATGACAAAGCAGTCTCAACTATTTGAGTTTATGAATGTGATTGGAGTAAACTTATCGAGTGCCTTGAGTTTCTCTATTTAGGAAACTTTAAATTTCACATCGCAAAATTGGGACCTTACAATGCTAAGAATTGGATTCTCTAAGAAAGGTTACTTTCTATTTTGATATTTTCTTGATTGACTAGTTGATTGGAGCGGAAGGTGCGTGCCTACTGCATGAGAGGCAGCTTGCAAGGCATGCTACGAGGAATCTTACTGCAGCAGCATTAACTAGTAGACGCAGGAGCAAGATACTTCCTTGAAGCGGTCAGGTGAGACACTTTAGGGCGCAAAGCGGCAAGTGGCTCACCGCCTGCCCCACGGAAAGCGAAGCACCTGAAGCGCAGATCAACCACTTTAAAGAACAACATTTATAGCGAAAAAAAATACGGAGGCATTTCTATGCAGAACATTATAGATGTACAAGGTTTAAAAAAAGAATTTAAATCCTTCTCCAGCCGATCAGGTCTGAAGGGGGCGTTTCGTGATCTTTTCACACGAAACTACACGATCAAGACAGCTGTTGATGATATCTCTTTTACGATAAAAAAAGGGGAGATGGTCGGTTATATCGGGGAGAACGGTGCAGGTAAGTCGACTTCCATTAAAATGCTGACAGGGATCCTCACGCCGACTGACGGAAAAATTGTTGTTAACGGTATGAATCCGCATAAAGAGCGGGAGAAGTTTGTAAAAACGATTGGCGTCGTCTTTGGCCAAAGATCGCAGTTATGGTGGGATATTGCTGTTCAAGAGTCTTTCAGATTATTAAAGAAAATCTACAATGTGCCGGATCAACAGTATGAAGAGCATATGAAAGATGTGATAGAGACGCTTGATATCGGACCGTTGCTCGACAAGCCTGTCCGCAAACTTTCACTCGGACAACGCATGCGCTGTGAACTTGCTGCAGCTCTTATTCATAATCCGCCGCTATTGTTTCTGGACGAGCCGACAATCGGACTTGATGTGCTCGTAAAGTTAAAAATTCGTGAGTTTCTAAAGAGAATTAACGAGAAATACGGTACGACGATTCTTTTAACAACGCATGACCTTTCAGATATTGAAGCGCTTTGTGAACGAGTGGTTATGCTTGATGAAGGAAAAATTATTTATGATGGACCACTAAAAGAGCTTCGTGAAAATTGGGCAGAAGGAAAACAGATTCAGTTTCAGTTTAGTGAAAAAGCAACGTTGGAAGAGTTGCAGCATCTTACACAAGAACATCTTGTGGTTTGGGAAAAAGGGGAGAGTGACCTAGTATGGGTTGCTTCGGTTGATGCTGACGAGACCGTGATTTCAGGTGTGATTGGAAAAGTGACAGCAGCCAAAAAGATTGCTGATTTGAAGATCCTTGAGATCTCGACAGAAGAGATCATCCGAAATATTTATGTTGAAGGTGCTGTTCGTCATGGGTAAGTATATCGAGATGATTCGCATCCGTTTTTTAATGATGCTTGCATACCGGACGAACTATTACAGTGGAATACTCATTTATAGCATTAATATAGGAGCTTATTACTTTCTATGGAGTGCCATCTATGGAGGAAAAGAAAATATACAAGGTCTTTCTATCACTCAGATGACAACGTATATAGCTGTGGCGTGGATGGCAAGAGCCTTTTATTTTAACAACATCGACCGAGAGATTGCGATGGAGATTAAAGAAGGAAAAGTGGCCGTTGAGATGGTCCGTCCTTATCCGTATTTAAACATGAAGATGATGCAAGGCTTAGGCGAAGGAATCTTCAGGCTTTTATTTTTCTCTGTTCCTGGAATGATCATCGTAGCGCTCGTGTTTCCTATTGAATTATCCACGAACGCAAGTACATGGTTGTTATTTTTCCTATCGATCACGTTCAGCTTTATCATTAACACACAGATCAATCTGTTAGCTGGAATCGCAACTTTCTTCTTATTTAATAATGATGGCTTGATTCGGGCAAAACGTGTAGTGATCGATTTGTTTTCAGGACTTATCTTACCGCTCAGTTTCTATCCGATGTGGGCTCAGAACGTGATGAGCTACTTGCCGTTTCAAGGGATCAGCTATATCCCGAGTATGATTTTTACTGAAGGGTTTAAAGGCTCACAGATCTATGAAGCCCTTCTTAACCAAGCAATATGGTCGCTACTCCTTATCATTCCGGTGTATGGGCTATGGATTTTGGCGAAGCGTCAGCTTGTGGTTCAAGGGGGTTAGAAGCAGATGGAGTATATTTCAATCTTTTTTCAATACGTCGGACAATATTTAAAAACTAGGCTTACGTATCGTGCTGATATGATCGTCGAAATCTTTTCAGATCTATTATTTCAAGCGGTAAATTTAGTTTTTATCCTGGTCGTATTCGGCCATACGAATCTTCTTGCTGGATGGAGTAAGGATGAGATGATCTTTATTTACGGATTCTTCTTAGTTCCATTCTCGATCTTTGCTTCGTTCTTTAATATTTGGGATTTTACAGACAGATATATTGTAAAAGGCGAGATGGATCGTATCTTAACAAGACCCGTTCACAGTCTTTTTCAAATTGTACTCGAACGAATGGAGCTAGAATCACTTTTCGGTGTAGTTACAGGATTAGTTGTAATGTTCTATGCAGGTGATAAGCTGGGTCTAGAGATCAGCTGGTACGATCCGTTCATCTTCATTCTGTTAGTAATAGGCGGAGCACTCGTGTATGCAGGTATTTTTATTGCTCTTGCAACGATCGGGTTCTGGTCTGATTCGAGAACAGATATAATGCCGATGATGTACAACATCGGCAACTACGGAAGATATCCAGTTGATATCTACAACAAAGTGATCAAGTATGTGTTAACGTGGATCCTTCCGTTCGCGTTTGTCGGTGTATATCCATCTTCCTATTTTTTAGAACGTGAAGAGTGGTATACGTATGCGTTCTTAACACCGGTTGTTGGAATCGTGTTTTTCTTGATCGCTGTAACGTTATGGAACGTTGGAGTGACAAAGTATAGAGGCGCTGGTAACTAAAGAAAAACCGTTCTCCTTAATTGAGAGAGCGGTTTTTGTTGTTTAATTTTCCATACTAGACTTGTTTTGCCAAAGTCGTTCTAGGACAGCTGGGCAGGTATAACACTTGAAAGTGAAACGTACCAATGTGGCACACCGCCTGCCCCGCGAAAAGTGATCAATTTAAAACGGAGATCAACTACTCTCATAAGCAACAATGAATACAAAAACAGCCATTTCATTTAGACAAAGATCGATTCTTAAAATGCTGTTCTAAATCTTTCGTCATGATGTTAATGCAAAGCACCAAAAGGGCAAAAGCGGTTACAGGAACCATAACAATAAATGGCTCTAGCATTAGTTCCTTGTGATAAGCAGAGATTAATCCAGTCCATTCATTAGAAACCGACGCATAATGGTTGAATTGGTCATGCTCTTGACCGGAAGTGATTTGCACACCGCCAATAAAAAGATGATAGATTGCTAAGTGAAGCATTAACGTTAGAACTTGTGCAAATTGGCGGCCGACTAAAACAAACAGTCTCGGCCATAAATGGGGAAAAATATGTTTTGCTGTGATTTGAAAGGAAGAAGCACCCATGAGTTTGGCACAGATAACATAATCCGTCCTCGATAACAGTTCAGTCGTTTCAGCGATGATTTTTCCGAGCGGCAGAACACCAACTGCAATAAGAACAAGCAACTGAAGAAATAATGTTTCTGAAGTTGAGAGCACAGATTCATTTCTTAATTCGTAAAAAAGAAAAGGCGACAAAGTCAGCAGTACAATAAGGGATGGTGGAACGTATTGGAAGCTTTGGATCAGACCGCTGAACCAGCTGCTATTAAACAAGCGTTTAAAAAACAATCCCAAAATAACAGAAATTAAGATTCTTGCTAACGTAATGATACAGGCAAAAAGAATCGTATATTTGGCACCGTCAACTAAGATATAAAATAAATCCTTTCCAATACGATCTGTACCAAGCCAATTCTCTTTAGAAGGACTATAAGGCGGAATGTCCAACTTTTTTAAGGAATCAGAGTATCGAAATTGGTTTACTTCAGGTTCAGAAAATGCGATCGGAACGACAATACTAGCAGCCAAAATGAACAGCAGCAAAAAGAAACCTGTAAAGAAAAGAGGAATTTTACTCAGCATGAATATTCCTCCTCTTGAAGATCACTTTTTGTAAACCTTTAACTGCTGCAAATAACGGAGTGACGATCAGCAGTAAAAGCATAGCCTTCGTTTCATAAGGCTGTTCACTTAATAGAATTTGAATAACACCATTCATATTAAACAGGTATTCCAATACGACCATCTGGCTGAATAAAAGAAGCATGATGATGGGGAAGTGTGTACTGAGTTCAGAGATGGTGTTACTTAAAAGATGTTTCAAAATTATAGCGGATTTACTGATCCCTTTTGAACGAGCAAAGGTGATATAATCCTTATCCACCTCTGTCTCTAAAAGTAATAGCATCATTCTAAACAAATAGATACCAGGTACAATACTGAGTGTTGCAAGCGGAATCAAAAGAGCAGGTTCTTTGCTGGATGTAAAAGGATTTGCAGCAAGCCACCCAGTTTGCTTATAAATCCAAACAACTAATAGCTGTATGCAAAAAACAAAGAACAAATCTGGCATCGATTCTAGCAGGCTGCAGCATTTTAGAAGTACTTTCTTAAAGATGGAAGGAAGCAGTTCTGTCATCCATCCAAGTACTATAGCCGTAATGATAGCGATAGTAAAACTAGCTATGATGAGTCCTGCAGTATAGATGACAATACCCCAAACCTCTGGAAATAATGGTCTTTCAGTGATCTGATCCAGAAACTCTACTGAGCGGTTTTCGGGCATTTTAGGAAAGGCGAGTGTTTGTGTTTGTGTGTAAAGAGTTAACGAATGTGGTTTGGTTAGTTGGACAATTGTTTCAATAACAGTCTGTCCGTAACGAAACAGGCTGAATTTCAAAGTGTTCTCTCCAGCAAATATAGACGGAGTTGCAGAAAGTAAAACAACTCCTATGGACAGCAATAAATAAGGTCTCATTAATACGAATAACTTCTTCATGACTTTAGTTTCCTTTCACGTTAAGTCAGCCGTGAAAATATATTCGTCCAAAACAGGCTGCTGCATAAATTGAGCGACATCTGTACGAAGTGATTCCAGTCTTTCTCGCTTACCGGTGTAAAAAACGTAATAGCCTTTTCTTTGTGTTTCGGCTAAACCACATAAAAGCAACTGCTTTAAATGATTCGATACGGTAGCTTCAGTGAGATGGTATTTATAAGCAAGTTGTTTCGTGCTGTAAGGATGGTGAAGCAAGTCTTGCAGGATCTTAAGTCTTGTTGGCTCACTCAGTACTTTTAATAAGGTAATTAAATCTTCAGGTGGTTCATGGTTTTTTTCTGAATCCGGAACAGCAACATGGAGTGCGATGCTAACTCGGTCTTGGTTGCAGCAAAGCATGACGTGTGGCGTAGCGAATGTGGATGGCTGAATCACGAGTCTAGGAAACTCTTCAAACGAAAACGTGTAAACATCATTCTTCTTAATTTTTATCGAATCAGAAGTTACTGTAACATCAGGATGTATGCTGTTTAAACTTTCAATTTTCGAGTCACTCAGTTCTTTCTTGAAATTGTCAGATGCTCTTGCAATCCAAGGCGTAATTCTGAAAAGCTCTTCTGCAAACAAGTGACGGTTGTAATCATAAAAGAAATCACAAACCTTCCTTTTCCAGGGTGCAGCATGTAAAAGAATGTCTCGTTCAATAGAGTGAAGAGGTGCTGATGCAGGGCTGTTTTTCCACTTGAGCAAAGAGTCACTTCCATATTTCTCACCTAGCAAGAGATAGGAAAACGTTAAGTCTGGAATGAGCGCTATACGTTCAATGGCCTCTTCGACGGTAGATTCATTAAATTGAAATTCGTTTCGAATGTTAACGAAATACATCCAGTCATAAAAATGCGGTCCCCATTTGTTGATTAATAGTAAAAGATCTTGCGGTAATTTATTTTTTGCTTTTTCAGCCCATGCAAGTCGATATGGGTGGTGAGCAGGATTTTGAATAACGTGGAGGCTCATTATCATTTCGTTAAAAGGGGAAAAGTCAACTGAAACAAGTGCCATTTTCATCGTCCTTCCATTATGTATGATATATAATTTGATTAGCTGAAGATCGAATTAGTTTTTGAGAATTTCAAAATTACAAATAATTTACATTCTAATAGGAGATAAGTCAATGTTTATTTTCTGGACTTAAGACCTGATTTTTCACATGTGAAAGCTTATTGTTATAAATAAGCATTCATTATCCTGTAAGATATAAACAAAATTACATTGCATAGCAGAAATGAGGAAATACATATGAAAATTATGGTGATTGCAGGAAGTCCGACAGCAGAATCAAGAACAAGAGGAATTGCACAGTTCGCTGCAGAAACGTTGAAACAGATGAACGTTGAGGTCTCGTATTTTGATGTTGGAATCGATAAGTTACCTTTATTTACTGGAGATGCTACGACAGCTCAGAATGAGACAGTAAAAAAATTAGCTGAGTATGCTGAACAAGCTGATGGCTTTTTTGTAACGAGCCCAGAGTATCACAGCGGAATAAGCGGAGCATTGAAAAATGCGCTTGATTTCTTAGGAGGAAAGCATTTTAAGAACAAACCGTCAGCAATTGCTGTTGCTGCAGGAGGCGGAAAGGGCGGAATGAACGCATTGACTAATCTTCGCACTGTGCTCCGCGGTGTATACAGCTTAGTACTGCCAGATCAATTTGTTGCAGATCCAGTTAATTTTGATGAAGGCAACGTACTCGTTGATGAATTGGCACAAACGCGCGTGCGTGAGTTAACACTTCAGTTAAAAGAGTTAACAGAAGCGATTTCAGTAAACCAAGCTAAATAAAAAGTAAGAAGACAGCCTGTGAAAATTAGGCTGTCTTTTTTGATCATAAGGCTGTCCTATTCAATCTTTCTTTTTCATAGGATAAAGAGAGGTGGACAGAATGGAAAATGTCGTATTAGTAATCTTGATCATAACAACTGCTAGTCTCATTATCAGAAGTATATGGATGCTCTTTAAACATCCTGGAATCAAAGAACATCTGATGCCAGCGAGTCATCTGCTGATCTTGTTCATCGTGTATGGAACGATCATTTCAGGATTTGGGCTCATTTATGCCCTTATCTCTCTGATGGGCTATCCCGTCATAAAACTAGAATTGAATCAGAGTGACTTTTTCTCTTTTATAGAAGCATGCATCTATTTCAGCAGCACGACGATTTTGTCAGTAGGTTATGGAGACATCGTACCTGTTGGAGCAGGAAGGTGGATAGCCGCTCTTCAAGCGCTGATCGGGTACTTGCTGCCGATTGCTTTCGTGTTATCTTCGGTTGTTCACCATAACAAGATGGCAAAATAGTTGTTTGAAAACGGACATATAGGCTACCCTTAAAGAAGATGAAACTTTAAGGAGGTCTAAAATACAATGACGATAAAAACAGGAAGTAAAGCACCTGACTTTACATTACCGGCAAGTAATGGAGAAGAAGTTAAATTAATAGATTTCAAAGGCAAAAATGTGGTTCTCTACTTTTATCCAAAAGATATGACGCCAGGATGTACAACGCAAGCATGTGATTTCAGAGATCGTCACGAAGACTTTAAGAAACAGAATACCGTTATTCTCGGAGTTAGTCCTGACCCGCTAGCGCGACATGACAAATTTATCGAGAAGCATGGTCTTCCGTTCATCCTTTTAGCTGATGAGGAACATAAAGTTGCAGAGCTGTACGATGTTTGGAAACTGAAAAAGAACTTTGGCAAGGAATACTTGGGAATCGAACGCTCTACGTTTATCATCGATGGAGAAGGAAACATTGCGAAAGAATATCGAAAAGTTAAAGTGAAGGATCATGTTGAAGAAGCATTGAAATTTATAGAAGAAAATCTGTCATAGAAAAAAGCCCTGAGAAATCGGGGCTTTTTAACTTTCCTGAAGTTCGTTAACCGGTATGTCCATTTCGTGATCCGGCTGTTCTCTTGTGTAAGCTCTAGCGGTTTGATTGTTTTCATCAACAGATTGAAGCCATACAGGAGTTCCGTTGTGAAGCACTTGGATCTCTTTTTCTGATTCAATGATCTGCTGAGCGCGTGATACGTTCATGAATTCATTCACCTCCACGCCAAATAGTATGCAGCAGAGACTGATAGACTATGCTTTTCGTTCCTAATAAATAGGCATGATGGCTTATGCGTGATAAAATGAAATAGTGTGAATTTTATAACATATAAATTCGGGGGTTATACATAATGAGAGATGAACGTTTAACGACGTTGGCTAGAACATTGCTGACGCATTCACTAAAGGTTGAAAAAGGGCAAAAAGTACTTATTACTTCATTCTTAGCTGGGAAGCCACTTGTAAAAGAACTCGTTCAAGAAACATATAAACTAGGAGCTTTTCCTTACGTACAACTAGCAGACGAAGAAATTTCACGTGCATTAATGATGGGCTCAACGAAAGAGCATTCTGAGGCACAAGTGAAATGGGATCTTACACGCATAGAAGATATTGATGCGTATATCTCTATTCAATGTAAAAACAATGATGCAGAGTTCTCAGAAGTTCCAAGTGAGATTTTCCAGATGAAAGCGGAGATCAATAAACCTGTTCAAAACATGATCATCAATGACCGACAATGGGTATTATTAAACTACCCAACTACAGGTCTTGCACAAATGGCAAAAATGAGCTTAGAAAAGTTCACTGATTTTGTACTTGATGTGTGTAACGTGGATTATAAGGCGATGGCTGAAGCACAAAAACCACTTCATGCATTAATGGAAAGTACAGATAAAGTACGCATCACAGCTCCTGGAACTGATCTAACGTTCTCGATCAAAGGAATTCCAGCTGTTATGTGTGCAGGTGAAAATAACATTCCTGATGGAGAAGTATTTACGGCACCCGTAAAAGACAGTGTGAATGGAACCATTACTTATAACACACCTTGTCCTTATCACGGAACAACGTTTAACAACGTAAAACTTACATTTAAAGATGGAAAGATTGTTGAAGCCACTTCAGACAACACCGAAAAATTAAACGAGATCTTTAATACAGATGAAGGTGCACGTTATGTTGGGGAATTTGCGATCGGGGTAAATCCACTGATTCAACATCCGATGGGAGATATCTTATTTGATGAAAAGATAGGCGGCAGCATTCACTTCACACCTGGAAGAGCGTATCAAGATGCATACAACGGAAACGAATCAGGCATCCACTGGGATATGGTATTGATCCAGCGTCCAGAGTACGGTGGTGGAGAGATCTACTTTGATGATGTATTGATCAGAAAAGATGGTTTGTTCGTACTGCCGGAACTTCAGGGTCTTAATCCAGAGAACCTTAAGTAAGAACTGATTGGGATAGCTTTGTTGCTCTATGAGGGTTGTTGATTTCCGTTACAGGTTGCTCGCTTTCCGGGGGGCGTGCGGTGAGCCTCCTAGTGCTCTGCACTTCTAGGAGTCTCACCTGTCCCGCTGATCCCCCAGGAGTCTCGCACCTTTCACTCCAATCAAATTTTCAATGAAGATTGAGAACAAACAGACTCAAAGTAATTCCATTAGGAAACAGCCAAACCAAAACAGCAACAACTTAAAAAGCGGGGAGCACGTTCCCGCTTTTTCTATTACTCGAAAAGAGGTGTTCCTTATGATTCTTTCCAGCGCGCGATTAAGAGATGATATAAAAGACGGATTAAAGAACACGTTCCCGAATGAAGAATTTCATTTTTATAAGAACATGAAAGAAGCTAAGGCGTATCTTAATCAAGCTGAAATCTTATTATCTTATGGGGAAGATCTAACTGATGAATTAGTAGCTGAATCAAAAGAACTACAATGGATCATGGTTATTTCAGCTGGTCTTGATAAAATGCCGTTTAAAGCTCTAGAAAAACAAGATATTCTGATTACGAATGCAAGAGGCATCCACAAAACGCCTATGGCAGAATATACGATTTCCATGATGCTGCAAGTTTCACGCAAAGCAAGTCTGCTTTTAGAAAATCAAAAACAGCACACGTGGGATCGGAAAGTGCCGATGACTGAGATCTCAGGAAAGACGCTTGGTATATTAGGAACAGGAGCAATCGGATGCGAGATAGCAAGACTTGCTAAAGCTTTTAATATGAAAACCATCGGATTTAATAGAAGCGGGCATCCGGCTGAAAACTGTGATGTAATCGTGGATAAAGAAGGAATCTCCACTCTTTATGAAGAAAGTGATTTTATCGTGAATGTTCTCCCATCAACGCCACAGACTTTTCATTTTGTTGGAAAGAGTGCCTTTTCTCTAATGAAACAGAACGCAGTATTCCTTAATATCGGAAGAGGGAAAACGGTAGACGAAGAAGAGTTGATCAAAGCATTGCAAGCGGAGAAGTTCCACCACGCCGTTCTCGATGTGTTTGAAAAAGAGCCATTAGTAGAAGAAAGTCCATTATGGGATATGAAGAACGTAACGGTTACGCCGCACCTTTCAGGGATTTCACCTCAATACCAAGAAAGAGCGATCGAGATCTTTTGTGATAATCTAACTCTATATAGAAATGATAAGCGTAAAGAGATGATCAATATCATTCCATATGACCGGGGGTATTAGTATGAAAATTTACACAAAAACTGGAGATAAAGGAACAACATCCTTAATCTTTGGTGAACGGGTTTCTAAAAACGATGTGCGCGTAGACGCGTATGGCACATGTGATGAAGCGAATAGCATGATCGGATTTGGCGTAAGCTTGCTGCCGAGAGAAGAATGGGCAGAAAAAGCGACAACTGTTATGCAAAAAGTACAGACTGTTTTGTTTCATGTTGGAGCTGAGCTAGCAACTCCAGCGGGTAAGGAAGTAGCGTGGAAATTAAAAGAAGAAGATATCTCATTTCTTGAAGAGACGATTGATCATTGGCAGGCGGGACTGAAACCTTTAAAGCAGTTCATTCTTCCTGGTGGTTCCCCGTCAGCAAGTGCTCTTCATACCGCACGAACAATTGCGAGGCGAGCAGAACGTATTGCTGTAGAAATTGAAGGTGTAAATCCACTTGTGTTGTCTTATCTTAACAGACTTTCTGATTTCCTCTTCGTTGCTGCACGTTACGTTAATGAACAAATGAAAGTGAAAGAGCCAGTTCTACACGAAAATCAGTCCTAATACAATACTGCATACATACACTTCAATTGACAAAACCTGTAGAAAAGCAGTAGACTAATTATAACGATTATAAAGTAAGAATTCTTAAAGAAATGGGGTGCATGACGATGTCAAGCGCTAAGATAAACGCGGCAATCGACAACTTAAAATCAGTAGGGGTACGGATTACACCTCAGCGTCATGCTATCTTAGAGCATCTTATCCAATCAATGTCCCATCCGACTGCTGATGAGATTTATAAAGCGCTGGAGGGGAAATTTCCAAATATGAGTGTAGCAACAGTCTACAATAACCTTAGAGTTTTTAAAGAAGCGGGTCTTGTAAAAGAACTGACTTATGGGGATTCATCAAGCCGATTTGATTGTGTGACGACTGATCACTACCATATCATCTGTGATTCATGCGGCAAGATAGTGGATTTCCATTATCCCGGTTTAGATGAGGTTGAGAGTCTAGCAGAATCTGTAACAGGGTTTGATGTAGGCCGACACCGTATGGAAATTTACGGAGTATGCCCGGATTGCAAAAGAAAACATTAAAAAAAAGCTGACTTTCCACTACGGTAAGTCAGCTTTATCTATTCTCTTTGCGCATCTGGCGTTTTGAGTTGTATTTCTCATCAAATTCTTCGCCCTCAAGACCTTTATCCATCGTAAGTGGCTGGTTACATGACATACATGCATCTACACGTCCTAGTACTTTCGTTACTTTTCCGCAGTTTGGGCAGACAACCTGCACAGCCTGAGTAGAGATCATACCAATCCAGAAGTAAACACCAGCACTAGCGATCGTTGCGATAAACCCAATCACCATAAAAATAGACATAACGACAAAACTTGTCTTGAAAAACAGGCCTGCATACATGATGATAATACCTATAAAAACAAGGCTTAACGCGAACGTACGTATTTTATTGATTTTGCTCGTATACTTTATCATACCTGTCCCTCCTCCGTTCATTAGTATAACATATGAACTCTTAGGAAAAGAAAAAGGATTTCTTTATTTGATGTTGAAAGTAACAAACAGGATTTTGTTAAAATGGGAGATGACCTTCATGGAAGATATTTTACGCCCGCTGTATCAGGAGAGAGCAAGCAACGAAAACACATTAGGAGTGCTTTTTGTTGAAAAGAATAAACCATTCAGCCCTGGCACGGATCATTTTGATTCAATACTTCTTATTATAGTAAAAGAATCCGATCAGCCTTTGATGATCAAACACTACGAGTTTGAGTCAACTTCAGCTGCGCTTCACATTGTGACAGAACAACTGCTTAATTCTTGGTTGATGCTCGGTACGAATAAAAGAGCGGTTGATTGGGTGATGAACGGGAAAGTTCTATTTAACCGTAATGAGTACATAACAAGATTAAGAGACCGACTTCACGAGTTTCCTGCTGAAGAAAGAACACATAAGATTGGTCTTGAGTTTGCAAAACTACTTCGCCGATATAACGATGGAAAAGAACTCTTCCACTCGGGCCATTATTTAGATGCATTTAACAACATCATGCATGCTCTTCATCATTTAGCTCGTCTATCTGTTATTGAACATGGATATTATCCAGAAGTTACTGTTTGGAACCAGGTGAAGATGATCCAACCTGAAATCTTTAAGTTGTATGAAGAGCTTGTAACAGGAGAAGAGACGATTGATAAAAGAATCGAACTTCTATTACTAGCATCAGAGTTTTCACTTTCTTCTAAAACAAAAATAGGTGCGCATCATCTGTTGGGTATTATTAAAGAGAAGGATGAATGGGCATATCATGAATTGATGGAACATGATGAGGTTCAAGACTATGCGATCGATCTTCCTATGATTCTTACTCACTTAAAAGACAAGGGTTATATAAAGGCAATCAAGCGGGAAACAAAGAGCAAAAACCTGTATCATCGTTACTACTCAATAAAAGAATAAACTTTTTTCTAAAAAGGTGTTGACCTGTTTATCTATATCGTGCTATATTATTCCTTGTCGCTGCGACACACAGAAACAATGTTGCAGTCGGGAAACACGATAAAAAAACAGGTTGACATCTTGTTTTTAAGATGATATCCTAATAAAGTCGCCAAAACGAGCGACACACGAAACAAGC
>NZ_JACZDV010000004.1:0-192249 GCF_015903845.1 Fictibacillus sp. 26RED30 | reverse complement strand
CTGTTAGAGTAGGACGTCGCTAGGCAAAGAAGGTGGGACGAACTTTATGTTCGTTCCATCTTTTTTTTGTTTGTTTAGTAAATAATAAATAAAATAGATCAATAAATTTAATTTAGGTACAAAATAGAACTAAGATGGATTGTCGGAATTTAGCGAACCGCCTTTATTTTTGCTTTTAGACTTAATTGTGGTCTGTTCCGACTTAATTCGCTCTCATTTTGACTTAATTTTTCTTATTTAGACTTAATTAGGGTCAGGAGATACCCAGTGTGGTATTCTCGGAACGCACGCTTAATGCTTCACCCCCCTCACAACCCTCAAAATAGGAAGAAGATGGCCAGAGCCATCTTCCAACACGCGATATTCTTCAGCAAAGAATGATTGCTGATACTCCTAATAGCACACAAACAGCTAAACCAACACCATCAAACCATGAAAAAGGAAGTTTGGTGGCCACCAAACTTTCAATAGAGATATCCGCCAAACTTCCTACTAAACTCCCCTAAAATCTACAACTGCTTTTGCATCAATTCTCCAGTTTCCAACTTGTCCAAAAAGTGTTATCCTTAACGAAGTATTTTTCACCTTGGGAGGCTTGCCATCATGTTAGATAATGCGTTCGTCATGGTTGGGATCATATTATTGATCAATATTGTATATGTATCGTTTTTTACGATCAGGATGATCCTGACGTTGAAAGGACAAAGGTACTTAGCTGCCTTTATTAGTGTGTTTGAGGTCATTATCTATGTGGTGGGCCTCGGGCTGGTTCTTGATAACTTAAATGAGATTCAAAACTTGATTGCGTATGCGGTTGGTTATGGAATTGGTGTTTTAGTAGGAATGAAGATTGAAGAAAAGCTTGCACTTGGATATACTACTGTTAACGTAATCACGACAAATCTCGAAGGCGGCCTGCCGAACGAGCTTCGCAACAAAGGCTATGGGGTTACGAACTGGCTTGCTGAAGGTCGTGAAGGACAGCGTTTGATGATGGAGATCTTAACATCACGTAAATCAGAAATGAACCTATATAATACGGTAAAGGATTTAGATCCGAAGGCGTTTATTATTTCACATGAACCTAAAGCGTTTCATGGTGGATTTTGGGTTAAGGGTATCAGGAGGTAACAGATGGAGAAGAAACCTTCTAAAAAGAAGTTTGCTGTTGAAGCAGGAGAAACGATCTCTGATTGTTTGGATCGTATGGCTAACGAAGGCTATACACCGGTCCGACGTATGGAAGAGCCTGTGTTTCATGAAGTGAAGCGCAACGGCAGAATGGAACCAGAAGTAAAGGAACAAAGAATTGTATTTGAAGGCAAACTCCTTCAATAGTGACCAAAACACGAACATTAAATGTAATATACAACTTAATGTTCGATTTTTGTTGACAAAACAAAACAATCATTGCTACAATAAAATCAGAAGAATAAAGCCCTCATATAATTTCGGGGATATGGCCCGTAAGTCTCTACCTGATGACCGTTATTTTATCAGACTATGAGGGAAAGCATCTTTCTGTCTATTTTTATCGGATACGTATGTCCAGTTGGCTGCTTTCTCTCATATTAGGGAGAAGCATACTAACTGGACTTTTTTATATTTTCTGACAATAAGGAGGCTACCATGGCTAAAGTTGGCGTGATCATGGGAAGTGTTTCAGATTGGGAAACAATGAAAGAAGCGTGTGACCTATTAGATGAACTAGAAGTAGCTTACGAGAAGAAGGTGGTTTCGGCACACCGTACACCGGACCTCATGTTTCAATACGCAGAAGAAGCAGAGCAAAGAGGGATTGAAGTAATCATTGCTGGAGCAGGCGGAGCAGCTCACTTGCCAGGTATGGTCGCAGCAAAAACGATCCTGCCTGTAATCGGTGTTCCGGTTCAATCCAAAGCGCTTAACGGGATGGACTCACTGTTATCAATCGTTCAGATGCCAAAGGGTGTTCCTGTCGCGACAGTTGCGATCGGGAAGGCTGGTGCAGCGAATGCTGGGCTCTTAGCCGCACAGATGGTAGCCGTACATGATGAAGGAGTCAAACAACGTTTAAAACAACGCCGTGCTACAGCACAACAATTGGCGATCGAAAGTAGTGAGCTTCTTGTTTAAGACGATAAAACCACAACAAACACTTGGTATACTTGGCGGAGGTCAGCTTGGCCGCATGATGGCGTTGAGCGCTCGTGAGATGGGATTGAACGTTGTTGTTTTAGAGCCAGGTGATAATTCACCATGCGGGCAAGTTGCGGATTATCAAATTACAACAGCTTATGATGACCGAGAAGGTATTAAGAAGCTTGCAGAACAAAGTGATGTCGTCACATATGAGTTTGAAAACATAGATGCAGAGAGTGCGAACTGGTTGGAAGAGAACGCAAACTTACCGCAAGGAAGCCGCCTCTTAGCAGTCACTCAGCACCGTTTGAAAGAGAAAGAAACACTTCAAAAAGCAGGTGTTCCTGTAGCTCCGTATCGTCCTGTGACCGATCTTCGTTCACTACAACGAGCGGTGGCAGAACTGGGTTATCCTTCTGTACTCAAAACGTGCAGAGGCGGTTACGACGGGAAAGGGCAGTTTGTGATCAAGCAAGAAAGTGATCTTGAGATTGCAGCAACACTTTTAGAAAAAGAGACAGATTGTGTGCTAGAAGCTTGGGTTGACTTTGAGAAAGAAATATCGGTGATTATAACGAGAAGTGTGAGCGGTGAGGTTAAATCGTTTCCGATCGCAGAAAATATACACAAAGAGAATATCCTGCATCAAACGATTGCGCCAGCACGCATCACGAACAAAACAGCGGATCAAGCAAAGCTCCTAGCGGGGTCAATCGCAACGGAGTTAGAGCTTGTTGGTACGCTTGCCGTAGAGATGTTCGTCGCAAAGGACGGTACGATCTATGTGAACGAACTCGCGCCACGCCCGCATAACTCCGGGCACTATACGATTGAAGCGTGTGAGACTTCACAGTTCGATCAGCATGTCCGCGCAGTATGCAATTGGCCGCTTGGCAATACAGAATTAATAAAACCAGCCGTGATGATCAACATATTAGGTGAACATCATGAGACTGTGTTACGCGAGATAGGAAATTTAGGAGAAGCGAAACTTCATCTGTACGGAAAGAAAGAAGCGAAAGCGAAACGAAAGATGGGGCATATCACGGTTTTAGGTGATACGATTGAACAGGCACTAGAAAAAGCAGAAAAAGTGTCCGCACTATTTTTAAGTGATAACAAAACGGAGGTAACACAATGATTGAACGCTATACACGCCCTGAAATGGGAGCGATCTGGACGGACGAAAACAAATATCAAGCGTGGCTTGAAGTAGAGATTCTAGCTTGTGAAGCTTGGGCAGAACTAGGAGATATTCCGAAAGAAGACGTGAAGAAGCTTCGCGAAAACGCGTCATTTGATATCAACCGCATCCTAGAGATCGAAGAAGAAACACGCCACGATGTTGTTGCGTTTACACGAGCAGTATCTGAAACACTTGGTGAAGAGCGTAAATGGGTACATTATGGACTAACTTCAACGGATGTTGTTGATACAGCTCTTTCCTACCTACTTAAACAAGCAAACGATATCTTAGCAAAAGATCTAGATCGTTTCGTTGAGATTCTTGCTGAAAAAGCAAAAGAACATAAATATACCGTGATGATGGGTCGTACGCATGGTGTACATGCTGAGCCGACAACGTTCGGATTGAAGCTTGCTCTTTGGTACGAAGAGATGAAGCGTAACGTGGAGCGCTTCAAGCAAGCGTCTGATACGGTTCGTTTCGGAAAAATTTCTGGAGCCGTTGGAACGTATGCGAACATCGATCCGTTCGTTGAAAAATATGTGTGTGAAAAGCTTGGACTTGAAGCCGCGCCGATCTCAACGCAAACATTGCAGCGTGACCGTCATGCTCATTACATGTCAACGTTGGCACTTATCGCAACGAGCATTGAGAAGTTCGCAACAGAAGTACGCGGTCTTCAAAAGAGTGAGACGCGTGAAGTAGAAGAGTTCTTTGCAAAAGGTCAAAAAGGATCATCGGCAATGCCGCATAAACGTAATCCGATCGGATCTGAAAACATGACAGGTCTTGCTCGTGTGATCCGTGGTTACATGATGACAGCATATGAGAACGTATCTCTATGGCATGAGCGTGATATCTCGCATTCATCAGCTGAGCGCGTGATCTTACCAGATGCAACAATCGCATTGAACTACATGCTGAACCGTTTTGGCAACATCATCAAGAACTTAACCGTGTTCCCAGAAAACATGAAACGCAACATGGAGCGCACGTACGGATTGATCTACTCACAGCGCGTTCTTCTAAAATTGATCGATAAAGGAATGGCACGTGAAGAAGCATATGACACTGTCCAACCAAAAGCGATGCAAGCATGGGAAGAAGGCGTACAGTTCAGAACATTAGTAGAAGCCGAACAAAAAATCACTGAAAAGTTAACACCTGAAGAAATCTCTGAATGCTTTGACTACAGTTATCATCTGTCACACGTAGACACAATCTTCGACAGATTAGGGCTTTAAAGGGTTTTATATACGAAGAATTGCTTTTATAAATGGTAAGTTTTTAAATCTTTAACGTTTGCACATCATTGAAAAGTTGATTGAAGTGTAAGATGCGAGACTCCTGCGGGACGAGTGGGCAGGTGAGACCCTCAATGGCGCATAGCGGCGAGGGGCTCACCGCACGCCCCGCGGAAAGCGAGTATCTGAAACGGAAATCAACCTCTTTCAAACTACGAAGATTAAACAAGCTTTTTTGAAGTACTTCAACTAAAAAGAGAGTGATATATTGAACTCTCTTTCTCTTTGCCTTTTTTAAAAGATTGAATATTGGGAATCTTCATATAACGGAGGGGTCAGGATGGAGAAGTTAGAGCAGCTATACGAAGGAAAAGCAAAACGCATCTACCGCACAACCGACGAAGAAATCGTCTGGGTCAGCTACAAAGATTCAGCAACAGCGTTCAACGGTGAGAAAAAAGCCGAGATCGCAGGAAAAGGAAGACTGAACAACGAGATCTCATCTATCCTTTTTGAACTGCTCAAAGAGAAGGGAATTCACTCCCACTTCGTAAAACGAGTATCCGAAACCGAACAGCTCGTAAAGAAGGTGACCATCATCCCCTTAGAAGTGGTTGTCCGCAACATCGCGGCTGGTTCTTTATCAAAGCGTACCGGGATCCCTGAAGGTCAGATCCTTCCACGCACGATCGTCGAATTTTATTACAAAAACGATGACCTTGGCGATCCGCTTATTACGGAAGAACATATCGACATCATGAACTTGGCAACACGAGAACAGCTCAGTCAGATTTCAGAACAAGCGATTCAAATCAACGAAGTGCTCACGTCTTATTTTGTTCAAAAGAACGTAAAGCTCGTCGACTTTAAGCTAGAGTTCGGAACAGATGCTAACGGAAACCTTATGCTCGCTGATGAAATTTCTCCTGATACTTGCCGTTTATGGGATGCAGAAACGAACGAGAAACTCGATAAAGATGTATTCCGCCGAGGATTAGGAAGTTTAACAGATGCTTATGAAAAAATACTACAACGTCTAGGAGGCCTATCATGTACAAAGTAAAGGTGTATGTAACATTAAGAGAGAGTGTATTAGATCCACAAGGTAAGGCAGTAATGAGCTCACTTCACAAAATGGGACAGTCGTCAGAGGTTGAAGATGTACGTATTGGTAAGTATCTGGAGTTAACGCTTCAAAAAGGCGATTACGATCTTGATGAGAAAATCGTGAACATGTGCTCGAAACTTTTATCGAATCCTGTGATCGAAGACTACCGCTACGAGGTGGAGGAGGTTGTCGCACAGTGAAGTTTGCTGTAATCGTTTTTCCAGGATCAAACTGTGACACTGACATGTATCATGCTGTAAAAGATGAGCTCGGCGCTGAAGTTGAGTACGTCTGGCACGATGCAACGAACTTAAATCAATTTGACGGTATTTTATTGCCTGGTGGTTTCTCTTATGGAGATTACCTCCGCTCTGGCGCTATCGCGCAATTCTCGAACGTGATGACAGAAGTGGTTAAAGCAGCACGTGAAGGAAAACCAGTTCTTGGCGTTTGTAACGGATTTCAGATTTTACTAGAAACAGGACTCCTGCCAGGAGCGATGCGCCGCAATGAATCATTGAAATTCATCTGCCAGCCAGAAGAGCTAGTCGTTGAGAACACATCGACAATCTTCACGACTCAGTACGAAAAAGGTGAAGTAATCTCCGTTCCGGTCGCACATGGTGAAGGCAACTATTATTGCGATGAAGAGACGCTGCAACAGCTAAAGGCAAACAACCAGATCGTATTCACGTATAGGAACAATCCGAACGGATCGGTTGAAAACATTGCAGGTATCACGAACGAAGAAGGCAACGTGCTAGGCATGATGCCACATCCGGAACGCGCGGTTGATGAGCTTTTAGGTAGCAAAGATGGTCTTAAATTATTTCAATCTATTGTGAAGAGCTGGAGGGAACGTTATGTCGCTGCAACATGAACCAACAAGTTCACAAATTAAGAAGCAAAGATTATACCGTGAGATGGGTTTAAGTGATTCAGAGTTTGAACTCGTAGAAAAGATTATCGGCAGATCTCCTAACTGGACAGAAACAGGACTGTTCTCTGTTATGTGGAGTGAGCACTGTTCTTATAAAAATTCAAAGCCTGTTCTAAGCAAGTTCCCGACGAAGGGTGAGCGTGTGCTTCAAGGTCCTGGTGAAGGTGCTGGAATTGTGGATATTGGTGACGGTCAAGCGGTTGTTTTCAAGATCGAATCTCATAACCATCCTTCAGCAATCGAGCCTTACCAAGGAGCTGCAACAGGTGTCGGCGGAATCATCCGTGACGTTTTCTCGATGGGAGCGCGTCCGATCGCGATGCTGAACTCGCTTCGTTTTGGAGAGCTAGAATCACCGCGCGTGAAGTATTTGTTCGAGCAAGTAGTAGCGGGGATCGCAGGTTACGGCAACTGTATCGGAATTCCGACGGTTGGAGGAGAAGTTCAATTTGACCCGTCATATGAAGGCAATCCGCTCGTGAACGCGATGTGTGTGGGTCTGATCGATCATAAGGATATTAAAAAGGGCCAAGCAAAGGGTGCTGGAAACTCTGTGATGTACGTTGGGGCGAAAACTGGCCGTGACGGAATCCATGGTGCAACGTTTGCATCGGAAGAGCTTTCTGAAGCGTCAGAAGAAAAGCGTCCAGCGGTTCAAGTTGGAGATCCTTTTATGGAGAAACTCGTTATGGAAGCGTGCTTAGAGCTTATTCACAACTGTGATGCACTTGTTGGGATTCAAGATATGGGTGCTGCAGGTCTTACAAGTTCGTCCGCTGAGATGGCAAGTAAAGCGGGAATGGGAATCGAGATGAATCTTGACCTTATTCCACAGCGTGAAACAGGAATGACAGCTTATGAGATGATGCTTTCCGAATCTCAAGAGCGCATGTTGTTAGTTGTTGAAAAAGGCCGTGAGCATGAAGTGGAAAAGATCTTTGCAAAATGGGATCTAGATTGCGTAACGGTTGGAACGGTTATCGAAGAGCAAGTACTGCGTCTTACGCATAATGGTGAGATCGTGGCAGATGTGCCGGTAGATGCTCTTGCAGAAGATGCTCCGGTTTATCATAAGCCATCAAAAGAACCTGCTTATTATGGTGAGTTCCAAGCGCAAGCAGACTACTTCCCAGAGATTACTAGCTTCAAATCTACGTTGCTATCTCTTTTGAAGCAACCAACGATCGCAAGTAAAGAATGGGTTTACAACCAATACGACTACATGGTGCGAACGAATACGGTTGTAGCACCTGGATCGGATGCAGCAGTCGTACGCATTCGTGGAACGAAAAAAGCGTTAGCGATGACAACTGACTGTAACTCTCGCTATCTCTATTTAGATCCAGAAGTAGGCGGCATGATCGCTGTTGCTGAAGCAGCTCGTAATCTTGTATGTTCAGGAGCACAGCCTCTTGCGGTGACAGATTGCTTGAACTACGGAAATCCTGAAAAGCCAGAGATCTTCTGGCAGTTAGAGAAATCAGCTGACGGTATGAGTGCGGCATGCAACAAACTCGCAACGCCGGTTATCGGCGGTAACGTATCTCTTTATAACGAAACGAACGGTGTAGCGGTTTACCCGACACCAGTAATCGGTATGGTCGGGCTTATTGAAGATACGAAGCATATCGTGACGCAAAGCTTTAAAGAAGCTGGCGACATAATCTATGTTATCGGTGAGAGTAAAGCGGAGTTTGGTGGAAGTGAACTTCAGAAGATGAAAGAAGGACGCATTTTTGGTAAAGCGCCTCACATCGATCTAGAAGTAGAAGAAACAAGACAGCGTGAGCTTTTAGCGGCGATTCAAAAAGGCTTGATCCAATCTGCGCATGACGTTGCAGAAGGCGGACTATCTGTTGCACTTGCTGAGTCTGTAATGGACGGAAAAGTAGGAGCGAGCGTAACGTTAACAGATGAGCCGATCGGAAGTCTTTTCGGAGAATCTCAATCCCGTTTCTTAGTCACAGTAAAACCTGAACATCAAGATGAGTTCCAACAGCTTGTAAAAGACGCAAAAATTATAGGTTTTGTACGTTCTGAGAGCGGTCTAGCGATCGATAATGAGCAGGGTGAAGAGTTGTTATCCTGCACGCTCCAGGAGATGCAAGACGCCTGGAAAGGAGCTATTCCATGCTTGCTGACATCAAAGGCTTAAACGAAGAATGTGGTGTGTTCGGGATCTGGGGTCACCCAGATGCCGCACAACTCACGTATTACGGTCTGCACAGTTTGCAGCACCGCGGACAAGAAGGAGCAGGTATCGTTGTAACAGACGGTGAGCGCCTGAGAACACATAAAGGAAGCGGACTTGTTAACGATGTGTTCAGCAAAGGGGAGCTCGAAGGATTGATCGGACATGGTGCAATTGGCCATGTTCGGTATTCTACGGCAGGAGGAAATGAACTTGCGAACGTTCAGCCACTCTTGTTCCGTTCTCAAACAAGTTCACTTGCACTTGCTCATAACGGTAATCTCGTAAATGCCAACGCTTTAAAACATCAGCTAGAATCGCAAGGAAGCATCTTTCAAACGACTTCAGATACAGAAGTCCTTGCTCATCTGATCAAGCGCAGCGGTTATTTTACATTAAAAGAAAAAGTACAGAACGCTTTAACGATGCTAAAAGGTGCGTATGCGTTCTTAGTGATGACAGAGAACGAGATGATGGTTGCACTCGATCCGAACGGTTTACGCCCATTGTCACTCGGTATGCTTGGTGATGCGTATGTGGTCGCATCTGAAACGTGTGCGTTCGATGTGGTTGGGGCAACGTACGTGCGTGACGTGCAGCCGGGAGAGCTTTTGATCATTAATGAAGACGGACTAAGAGTTGATACGTTCTCGACTTCTGTTCAACGCTCCATGTGCTCGATGGAATATATATATTTTTCAAGACCTGACAGCAACATCGAAGGAATCAACGTTCATGCGGCCCGTAAAAGTCTTGGAAAAAAGATGTATGAAGAAGCGCCGATTGAAGCGGATGTTGTAACCGGTGTTCCTGATTCTAGTATCTCAGCTGCAATCGGTTATGCGGAAGCATCCGGTATACCATATGAGATCGGTTTGATTAAAAATCGCTATGTCGGTCGTACGTTCATCCAGCCTTCTCAAGAGCTTCGTGAACTAGGTGTGAAGATGAAGCTTTCACCGGTTCGAGGAATCGTAGAAGGAAAACGAGTCGTGATGGTCGATGATTCGATCGTACGTGGAACAACGAGCCGTCGAATCGTGAAGATGCTGCGTGCTGCGGGCGCTACAGAAGTTCATGTGCGCATAACAGCGCCACCGATCGCGCATCCATGCTATTACGGCATCGATACGTCTGAACGTGCAGAACTAATCGCATCTAAGCATTCGGTTGATGAGATTCGTGAGATTATTGGTGCTGATTCTTTATCGTTTATTTCCGTAGAAGGACTGATGGAAGGCATCGGACGTTCGAATGCTGAACCGAACTGCGGACAATGTTTAGCTTGTTTTACAGGACGATATCCAACAGAAATTTATCCAGATACTGTTTTACCATATGAAAAAGAGCTTGTTTAAAGGGGGAGAAGACGATGGCAGAAGCATATAAGCAAGCAGGCGTGAACATCGAAGCAGGATATGAAGCGGTCGATCGTATCAAGAAGCATGCACAGAGAACGAAGCGTCCGGAAGTATTAGCGGGTCTTGGTGGATTTGGGGCGATGTTCGATCTATCAGGATTCTCACATAAAGAACCGGTGCTCATTTCCGGAACAGACGGAGTAGGTACGAAACTGATGCTTGCGTTCATGGCGGATAAGCATGACACGATCGGTGTAGACGCAGTTGCGATGTGTGTAAACGATATCGTAGCGCAAGGCGCTGAGCCGCTTTATTTTCTGGACTATATTGCTTGCGGCACGCTTCACCCTGAAAAGATTGAACAGATCGTTAGTGGGATCGCGGATGGCTGTGAACAAGCGGGATGTGCGCTCATCGGCGGAGAAACGGCTGAGATGCCTGGCATGTACGACAGTGAAGAGTACGATCTTGCGGGGTTCACAGTCGGAATCGCAGAAAAATCGAAGCTGATCAACGGCGCTGCTATCTCCGAGAACGATGTATTAATTGGCCTTGCTTCAAACGGTCTTCATTCCAACGGCTTTTCACTCGTTCGTAAAGTTTTATTAGAAAACGCAGGTCTTGATCTGAACCAACACATTGAAAGCTTATCTAAAACATTAGGTGAAGAGCTGTTAACACCGACTCGCATCTATGTAAAACCGTTGCTTGAAGTGTTCAATCAGTTTGATGTGAACGGTGTTGCTCATATTACTGGCGGCGGATTCATTGAAAATATTCCACGCATGCTGCCAGAAGGTCTTGCGGCAGAAGTAGATTATGGTTCATGGCCGGTTCCTGCAATCTTTGATCTGATCGAAGAAAAAGGAAACCTGACACGGAAAGAGATGTTCACAACGTTTAACATGGGAATTGGAATGGTGCTCTCGGTTTCAGAAGAAAATATGCTCCCGATCATCCGCCTTTTAGAAGAAACAGGCGAGAAGCCTTACATCATCGGCCGCGTGAAGCAAGGTGAAGGCGTGATCTTTGGTGGAGGAAACATCGAATGAAAAAAATAGCTGTATTTGCTTCTGGAAGCGGAAGTAACTTTCAAGCCATCGTAGACGCGGTTGAAGCAGGTGAGCTTCAAGCGGATATCGAGCTTTTAGTATGTGATAAACCGGGGGCAAAGGTGATCGATCGTGCGCGCCATTTTGACATTCCAACCTACTCGTTCATGCCTCAAACGTTTGCATCAAAAGCTGATTTTGAAAAAGAAATCGTTGCTGAACTTCAATCCTATGGAGTAGAATTTATCGTTCTTGCAGGATATATGAGGTTGGTTGGTGAGGTGTTATTGAAAGCGTATGAAGGCCGTATCATCAATATCCATCCGTCTTATCTTCCTGCATTTCCGGGCAAAAATGCGGTCGGACAAGCACTGAAAGCAAACGTTGCAGAAACAGGTGTAACGGTTCATTATGTAGACAGCGGAATGGATACAGGACCTATCATCGAACAAGTAAGAATCCCCGTATTGCCAGGCGATACAGAGGAAACCCTGCAGCAGCGCATCCAAAAAGCAGAACATCAATTGTACCCAGTCATCATCAACAAACTATTACAAAAAGACACCGTAGGAGGCATCTTACATTGACGATCAAACGTGCACTCATAAGCGTATCAAATAAAGAAGGATTACTTCACTTTGCAGAAAAGCTAGCTCATCACGGCGTAGAAATCATCTCTACGGGCGGAACAAAAAAAGCGTTACAAGACGCAGGAATTCCTGTAATCGGTATCTCTGAAGTGACTGGTTTTCCTGAGATCATGGACGGACGTGTCAAAACGCTACATCCAAAAATTCATGGCGGTTTACTCGCTGTTCGTGATAATGAGAATCATCAAACAGCGATGCAAGAAAATGAGATTTCTCCAATCGATCTTGTAGTCGTAAACCTTTACCCTTTCAAAGAAACGATCGCCAAAGAAGGAACTACATTCGCTGATGCGATCGAAAATATCGATATAGGCGGACCGAGCATGCTTCGTTCAGCTGCAAAGAACCACGCTTACGTAACGGTCGTTGTCGATCCTGCTGACTATGAGGCAATAGCGGGTGAGCTTGATGGTGCAGGAGCGGTGAGTGAAGAGACGCGCCGCAGACTTGCTGCGAAGACGTTCCGTCATACAGCAGCGTATGATGCGTTAATCGCTGAGTATTTAACAGCAGCTGTAGAAGAGGAGCACCCAGAATCCTACACGGTCACATATGAAAAGAAACAGGACCTTCGTTATGGTGAGAACCCTCATCAAAAAGCCGCGTTTTATTCGACGCCACTGAAGAACACGCTCTCTCTAACTGACGCTGAACAGCTTCACGGAAAAGAGCTTTCGTACAACAACATCAACGATGCTGATGCAGCACTTTCGATCGTAAAAGAATTCGTTGACCCAGCTGTTGTTGCTGTTAAACATATGAATCCATGTGGTGTTGGAACAGGCTCAACGATCCTGGAAGCGTACAACCGTGCGTTTGAAGCAGACCCTGTATCGATCTTTGGCGGCATCATCGCTGCTAACACAGAAATAGATGAAGAAACAGCGCAAAAACTGAGTGAGATTTTCCTAGAGATCATCATCGCTCCATCTTTTACAGAAAAAGCACTAGAGATTTTAACGAAAAAGAAAAACATTCGCCTATTAAAGCTAGATTTTACAGAAGGCAAAGGGATCGCAAAAAAAATCACAACCGTTTCTGGCGGAATGCTCGTTCAAGAGGAAGACGTTTATGGTTTGGATGATGCGAACGTGACGATTCCAACAAAGCGCCAACCGACTGAGCAAGAGTGGAAAGATCTAAAGCTTGCTTGGAAAGTGGTAAAGCACGTGAAATCAAACGCAATTGTCTTAGCGAAAGACGAAATGACCGTAGGCGTTGGTGCAGGTCAGATGAACCGTGTTGGTGCAGCGAAAATCGCGATCGAGCAAGCGGGGGAACGCGCACAAGGTTCTGCTCTAGGATCAGATGCATTCTTCCCAATGGATGATACCGTAGAAGCAGCGGCACGCGCTGGTGTAACAGCGATCATCCAGCCAGGCGGATCAATTAAGGATGAAGATTCGATCAAAAAAGCAGACGAGCACGGGATCACGATGGTGTTCACAGGCGTAAGACACTTTAAGCATTAATCATGTTGGCACAGGAGTGCTTAGAAGGGTTGATTTCCGTTCCAGGACGCTCGCTTTCCATGGGGCGAACGGTGAGCCTCCTGTCTAGTTGCAGTGACTAGCCCCTCGAGGTCAAAAGGTAAACGGTCAAGAAGTCAAAGTGCGCCTTCCAAGCCCATTTCCCTTTTGCTTGTCGGGGCTGAACGAGTCACTTCCACTTTTCGGACTGCCGCTTTGCGCCCTTAGGAGTCTCCACCTGACCGCTCGTCCCATAGGAGTCGTCAACCTTCCGCTACAATCAACTTGCTGTAGGAACAAAAAAGAAAACTTCTTAAAGTAACATAGTCTTTTCTTCGAAGATTGGTTGATCGGAGTGCAAGGTGCGAGACTCCTGCGGGACAGGTGGGCGGGTGAGACACTTATACGTGAAACGTACGAATGTGGCTCACCGCCTGCCCCGCGGAAAGCGAGCACCTGGAACGGAGATCAACCAACTACTATCAAGGACATCGTGAAACAACGTTTATCATTTTATAAAGGAGGTAGCAACCATGAACGTTCTTGTAATCGGCAAAGGTGGACGTGAACATGCGCTCGTGTGGAAATTTGCCAACAGCCCGAGCGTCACACAAGTGTTTGCTGCACCAGGAAACCCAGGCATGTCACAACAAGCAACATGCGTTTCTATCAAAGAAACAAACATCGAAGAGCTCGTTACTTTTGCAAAAACAACCGAAATTGGATTAACATTCGTTGGCCCTGAAGTTCCTCTATTAGAAGGCATCGTAGATCGTTTCACGGAAGAAGGCCTTGTTATCTTCGGTCCATCTAAAGCGGCAGCAGAGATCGAAGGCTCAAAATCGTTCGCTAAGGATCTCATGAAGAAGTACGACATCCCAACAGCTGCTTCAGAAACGTTTACGAATCATGATGAAGCTCTAGCTTACGTTCGAGAAAAAGGCGCACCAATCGTGTTAAAAGCGGACGGGCTTGCGGCAGGTAAAGGTGTTATTGTGGCAATGACCTTAGAAGAAGCGGAAGAGGGTCTGCATGAGCTGATGGTAGACAAACGCTTTGGTTCGGCGAGCGAAACGGTTGTTGTTGAAGAATTTCTTGAAGGGGAAGAATTTTCATTAATGTCTTTTGTGCATGATGAAATTTTCCTTCCGATGGAGATCGCTCAAGATCATAAACGTTCCTATGACGGGGATAAGGGTCCGAACACAGGTGGGATGGGGGCGTATTCACCTGTTCCTCAAATTTCTGACGCTGATATTCAAAAAGCCATCAAAGAGATCGTTCAGCCAACTGTTGCTGCGATGAAAGAAGAAGGCACTCCTTTTACAGGAGTTCTTTATGCAGGCTTAATATTAACGAAGAATGGGCCGAAAGTGATCGAGTTTAATGCACGCTTTGGTGACCCTGAAACACAAGTAATCTTGCCTCGGCTAGAAAACGATCTGGCTGATCTACTTTTATCTTTGTTAAACGGCAAAAAGCCGGAACTTCATTGGTCAGAAGAATCCGTCCTAGGTGTTGTTCTTGCATCTGAAGGTTACCCTGTTTCGTCTTCAGAAGCCCAAGCGATTAAAGGGCTAGACAACATTTCAGGTGATTCGAATGTTTTTCATGCCGGTACGAAAAGAGAAGATGAATCTCTTCTAACGGATGGTGGCCGGGTGTTATTGGTAGCCTCTAAAGGACGTTCACTAAGTGAAGCTCAGGAGAACGTATATAAAGAAATGAAGAAAATCACGTGCGAAGGTTCATTCTATCGCAAAGATATCGGGTTTCGAGCTATTTCGCACGTCTCTTCTTAATAAACACAAACGAGATGGCGATGATTCCGCCAATAAGCAGAATGTAGAGAAATGCTGTATCCATTAAATATTCGTAACTCATATGGCTAACCTCCTATATGGAATGTTGAAGGCTGAGGGACAATGGTTAATAAAAACCATGTTCGTCAGCCTTCATTAATTGGGTTTGGATGAGATGTGGCCGAGTCCGTGTTCGGAGCTGCGGTTGCCATGGGTTTGGGGGGTTGTATAATAGACAACGGTTTCCACCGCCGCAAGAGCTGCATCCCAATAAAGATGACAAAACCTACTATCACGTACGTTACATAAGGAACAGCACTTTGTCCGCCATCTGCGACTTCAAACAATCGTCCTCCGATGGAATTTCCGATCGCTTCTCCAATACCTGTAAAAACGCTTGCTAATCCAAAGAACATGCCAAGAAATCGTGCAGCCGCAAGTTGTGAGATCGATGTATCCAACGTAGGCATGATTAGCATCTCACCTGTAATAAAGATGATGCCAGTAAAAACAAAGAAGAATAAAGTGTTCGCAAAATACAAACTTCCAAGTGCAGATCCGATACAGATTGCCCCTATACCAACAGAAGTGAGTGGATGGATGTTTCGGATAATATTTTTCGTTATGAGCGTTTGCGCTAATATGACCGTGATGCTGTTGATGGTCCAGATGATGCTTATGTCTTTTCCGTTAGACAGAACGCTTTCAGCTCGAAGCGGGAGCACGAGTGCAAACTGTACGTAAAGCGCCCAAACAAAGATTGTGGCGATCACGAAAACGAGGAAGGGAATGTTTTTTAACGCTTGTCGATATTCACTCCACTTAACTTCTCGGCAGTTTTCGTCTCCACAGCCTGCAGGCAAGAAGAACCAGCTGATCACGCTTGCTCCTAAATAAATAACAGCAGCGGTGATAAAGATTAGTTTTGAACTTCCTGTAAATAAAGCGAACACAGTCAATCCAGCGATAGCCATCCCAATATTGGCAAAGATTCCACGCAATGAAAAAGCAGTAGATCTCATTTCTGCTTTTACGAGTGATGAAATAAATGCTTTTGTGGACGGTGCATTAAGCCCAAGACCAAGCCCGCTGATTGCAGCAGTTAACAATATGAGTGAATAGGTTGAAAAATAAGCGAAACCTATCAGCCCGCCTGCCCGTATTAAAGCACCAAGTGCAATGATAAAACGTCTGCCTGTACGGTCAGCGAATACGCCTCCAACAACACTTCCAACTTGCATGAAAATCGAGATAACAGCGAGAGTAAGACCAATCTGTGCCGCCGTTAGTCCGGTTTCCACTTTTAAGAGGATAGGAAGGACAGGCAAGACAAGATACGAGCCAAGATGGGTAATAAAGACAACGACCAATAGACTGAACAGAGGTCTGTTGCCTTTTAATAAAGAATGAGTGGGCATAGTGCTGCCTCCTTCTTATTATGAAGGGTTGAACGGCGAACCTTCTTCCGCGATGTTACCAAGATCCATGTCGCTCATTTCTTTGCTTTTGTGAAGAAGGTCAGTCACTGGGCAGTAGCGAACGATTCCTTCTGCTACTTTCATTGCACCCATTAAGATCATAAGGATGTATGACTCTTTGTAAGGCTTTCTTGTCAGCTTTGCTGTATAAACAGAAAGCAGTGTTAGACCTGCAATGATACGAATCATGCTATTAACTAAACCAATATTTTGTCTCATTGTGATACTCCTTTCAATTTTCACCAATTTGCTTGATGAATATGGTATTCTTGAAAAAACGAAATTTTCAGAGAGAAGACAGGTGATCCAACATGAACCAACACATTGCTTTTTGGACAAAAGCGCAAATGCGCAAACAAGTGGCCGTCATTCAGGGTGAATTGGTACCGTCGCTTGTCTTAACAAACGCTACTTACTTAAACACAGCTCTTAAAAAATGGGTAAAAGCAAACATCTGGATCCTTCAAGACCGCATCGTCTATGTAGGCGAAAAGATGCCTGAACATACAACAGGAACGGAAATTACAGATCTAGAAGGTAAGTTTGTTGTGCCGGGGTATATCGAACCTCATTGTCATCCGTTTCAACTTTATAATCCCCAGTCGCTCTCGCGATATGCATTGCAGCGTGGAACGTCTGTATTTTTAGCCGACAACTTTATGCTGCTTTTTGAAATGAATATTTCGAAAGCGCTTTCTTTTATGGAAGACGTGAACGATCTTCCTTCTAATTTCTTTTGGTGGTGCCGTTATGACGCACAAACTGAGCTCTTAGAAGAAGAGAATTATTTTTCGGAAAAAAGCGTGAGACAGCTGCTTGAGAGCCCTTATGTTCTACAAGGTGGTGAGTTAACGAGCTGGCCGCGCGTTCTGCATGGCGATGATACTCTATTGCATTGGATGCTGAAGACGAAGAAAGCGGGGAAGAAAATCGAAGGACATCTGCCAGGAGCTTCTGAGAAAACATTAACAGCAATGACGCTGCTCGGTGTGGATTGCGATCATGAAGCGATGACAGGGACAGAAGTGATGGATCGATTGAATGCTGGTCTGCAAGTGTCGCTTCGTTATTCTTCGATTCGTCCAGATCTGCCGAAATTATTGCGTCAGATGAAAGAAGAAGGCATCACCAATTATGAACGAATCTTTATGACGACTGACGGATCCACACCTGCTTTTTATGAAGAAGGAGTTACCGATAAGATGCTAGAGATCGCACTGGAAGCAGGGCTTGATCCAGTGGATGCGTATATGATGGTCTCTTATAACGTGGCTAGATATTATGGTCTAGATCACCTCTTTGGTATGGTTGCCGCAGGGCGAGTCGCCCATTTAAATATTTTAGATGACGTAACAAATCCTCTGCCTGAATCTGTTTTGGCAAAAGGAAAATGGATGAAACGTGACGGGAAAGATGTTAGTAACGATCGTGATTTTCAATTTGATTGGGAAGGTCATGGCATCAAACAAAGAGAGATCAATTGGGACCTCCAAGACGAAGATTTTCAGTTTTCAGGTCTCGTTGGAATAGAAATGTACAATAGTGTCATCACACGACCATATAATGTATCGATCAATCCTTTTTCTGAAGAGATTAACGGAGAATCAGACGAGTGTTTCTTAATGCTGATCGATAAAGAAGGAAAGTGGAGAATCAATACGGTCGTAAAGGGTTTTGCAAAAAATCTGTATGGCTTTGCGAGCTCGTATTCTAATACGGGAGATCTTTTGATCATCGGAAAAAGCAAAAAAGATATGGCTGTGGCGTTCGAGCGCTTGAAAGAAGTCGGCGGAGGCATCGTTCTTGCGGAGAGAGGCGAGATCGTCGCTGAGATAAAACTTCCTTTAGCGGGAGGAATGTCGAATCTTAGTATAGAAGAACTAGTGGTAGAAGAGAAAAGATTAACGAGTGCATTAAGAGAAAGAGGCTATCAATACGAAGATCCGATCTACTCGCTATTGTTTTTCTCATCCACACACTTGCCATACATCCGCATTACGCAAAGAGGCATTTACGATGTTAAAAAGAAAGGGTTACTCTTTCCTTCGATTATGCGTTAATATAGAAAAGGATTGGGCAAAATAATACGATACAAAGGTAGTGAGCCCAATGAAAAAGTGGTACGTCATCTTGATGTCGATCATGATGGTATTAACGCTGTCTGCATGTAAAGGCGCAAGAGATAAAGTATTAGAAGAAGGTAAAGTAGATAAAGCTGAAGCGACGGATTCAAAAAAAGAGGAGTTTTCTTCTGTTTATCCACTCACTGGTTTGGGAACGAATGAAGAGGTAGATCATCGTGCGGTTTCGGTCATGGTGAACAACCATCCGAAAGCACGACCGCAATCTGGACTTCATAAAGCTGATATCGTTTACGAAGTATTAGCTGAGGGAGAACTTACACGCTTTTTAGCGATCTTCCAAAGTGAGATGCCAGAAGTAGTAGGACCGGTTCGAAGCGCGAGAGATTATTACATTGAGCTCTCACGTGGCTACCATGCACTATTCGTGGCACACGGATTCAGTCCTGAAGCGAAAGAGATTCTCGATAGCGGGACGATTGATCACCTGAACGGAATGGAGTACGATGGTGTTCTGTTTAATCGGGCTGATTTTAGAAAAGCGCCTCACAACTCTTACATCACTTATGAAAATATTCAAAAAGGGATGGAGAAGATCGGCGCTGAGCAATCAGATGATCTGGATATGCTTTCATTTTTAACAATTGAGAGTGCTAAAGCTACAGAAGGTACGCCTGCAAACGAGATTCAGATTTCTTATCCAGGTGGGGAAACAGTAGGATTCACGTACTCTATTAAGAAGAAGACGTACGCGAGATGCAGCAACAATGAACCAACGATAGATCGTGAAACCGAAACACCCATTACGGTTAGCAATGTATTCATTGTTGAAGCGGCACACCGGGTAATCGATGATGCCGGCAGACGAGAGATCAATTTAACGTCAGGCGGAGATGCGATTCTGATTCAGAATGGTGTCGCACAAAACATTTCGTGGAAAAACGAAGATGGAAGAATCGTTCCGGACGGTGGAGCGTTTGTTCCAGGAAAGACATGGATTAACATTGTACCGAGTGGAATGACAGATTCGGTTAAGATGCAATAAAAAGGAGTGCATGTTTCATGCAAATTGATAAATTACGAGGAAAAGCATTAGATCAGCTTTTTGAATCGGTTTTATCGCTAAAAGATATGGAAGAATGCTATCGATTCTTTGATGATCTTTGTACGATGAACGAGATTCAATCTTTGGCACAGCGACTTGAAGTGGCGCGCATGCTTCGTGAAGGAAAAACCTATCACAAGATCGAGAGCGAAACGGGAGCGAGCACGGCGACCATCTCACGTGTAAAACGTTGTTTGAACTTTGGTAACGACGCATACGCGATGGTCCTTGACCGCGTTCATGAAGAGGAAGAAGCGAAATAATGAGCCGAAAACCTGCCTGAGTGGTGGGTTTTTTTGTTCATTTTGAGGGTCGTGCAGCGGGATGAGTTCGGGACATGTCGATAGATGTCGAGGATTGTAGACTCGTGGATAAACTGTAAAAACTTTAGGATTCAACGCTAAAACTCGTGGATTGAGCAGCCAAACTCGTGGATTGAGAGCAAGAACTTTAGGATTCAGGCTGAGCACAGTAGTTTTCCCACTCTGTAAACCTCAAAATGTAAGCTTGGCGGCTGCCAAGCACCTATATATACTTAAAATATTGACAGAAATCATATTACAATTTATATTTGTATGTACAAACAACATTAAAGATGTAAAAGAGGTGCTAAAATGCCTGAAAAGTATCTAGAAAACTGTTTATATTTTACCGTAAACAAGCTTTCTCGCGTTATTTCCAAAATGGCTGAGGAATCGTTTAGACCAACAGGAATTACACCTACTCATGGCTTTATGATGATGCTCGTAAACGACAAACCGGGAATCTCTCAATCGGAATTAGCGGAAGAACTTCACATGACACCGAGTACGATCACAAGATTCGTGGACAAGCTTGTTGTTAAGGGACTTGCAGAGCGTAAGGTGCAAGGGAAGATGTCACACATCCATCCAACACAAGCTGGAATTGAGATCCAAACAGATCTCGAAAAAGCATGGAAAGATCTATACCGGACGTACTCCGATCTTTTAGGAGAAGAAGAAGGAAAAGCACTCACAAAAGCAACACATCTAGCAGCAGGGCAGCTCGAGTCATAAGAGCTCTCTTCTTTATCACTTAAGTTGTTTGTACAAGCAAATGAAATTATAAATTTTCAATCATAAAGGAGACTCACACAAATGAAAAAAACACTCGTCATTATCGCACATCCTAATTTACAAAACTCTACAGTAAATAAAAGATGGGCAGAGGAAATAGAAAAACAAGATCATGTTACGGTTCGAAAACTTTATGACCTGTATCCAGACGGGAAAGTGAACGTTGATGAAGAACAACGTATGCTGTTGCAGCACGATCGAATCGTTCTTCAATTTCCGTTCTATTGGTACAGCTCACCTTCTCTATTGAAAGAATGGCAAGATGAAGTGCTAGCGTTCGGCTGGGCATACGGGCCAGGTGGCGACGCACTTCATGGAAAGGAATTAGTACTGGCGATCTCAACAGGAGGACCAGACTTCTCTTATCAAGCGGGGGGCTACAACCACTATACGATGAGCGAACTGCTTCGTCCGTTCCAAGCGACTTCTAACTTGATCGGAACGCGTTATATCACGCCGTTCGTCTTCCATAGTGCGATTCGCGCGTCAGAGGAAACCGTTGAACAAAGCGCACAAAACTATATTTCCCATGTTTTAAATCCTGAAATTTAATGAAATTCATTCTTCATCAAGCTCATTTGGACTTGGTCGCGACAGTTTCCGCGAATCCATTCTGCCTGTCGGACAACGCCTTCCGCCTGGAAGCCTAGTCGGCGGGCGAGCTTGATGCTTTTTTCATTTTGTACGGCAGCCCGCAGCTCCACCCGATTCAGCATCAATGTGTAATAGGCGTACATCAGCATTCCTTTTACCGCGCGTTGTGCGATTCCATGACCTTCGAATCCTGATCCTACCCAATAACCTAGCATACCTGACTGGTTGTGCCACTTAATATCATATAGAGCAACAGATCCTGCTACTTGTCCTCGATACCATATAAAAAGAACAACGTCTGTTTGTTCTTTCATCTTTTTGTTCACTGTTTTAATAAACTGCCGCATCTCACCGCTAGATTGAGTATAATCGACCCAGCTGATCCACGGTCCAAGATGTTGACGTGATTTTTCTAACAATCTATAGATGTTGTCGGATTCTTTAACGTCTGCTTGTTTTAGCATGATTTCGTCGTCGATATGCCACATAAGCATAGCTATTCCTCCTAAAAAGCAGTATGAACTTCACAATCTTTCCACATGATGAATCATAGAGTGAGAACCTTATTTTTGTTATAATGCAGAAGTACAGAACTGGCTTGTTAAAATAGCAAGCACGGGTGTTTCTAAACATGAAAGGAAGAACACAATGTTTGATTATCAAAAATGGAAGCATGTGTTTAAGCTAGACCCAGATAAAGAGATCAGTGACAGTGACCTTGAACGGATCTGTGAGAGCGGAACGGACGCTGTTATTGTAGGGGGATCTAGTGGCGTAACGCTTGATAATACGTTAGACCTTATGTCACGTATCCGTAGATATGCGGTTCCTTGTGTGCTTGAAGTATCTAATATCGAATCACTTACACCAGGGTTCGATTTTTATTATATTCCTACCGTATTAAATGCAAAGGATGCTAACTTCATTACGGGGCTTCATACAGAAGCATTAAAAGAATTTGGCGACATCATGAACTGGGAAGAGATTCTTACAGAAGGATATTGCATCTTAAATCCAGATTGTGCGGCTGCTGAACGTTCGAGTGCCGACACAGATCTCTTTGCAGATGATGTTGTAGCATATGCCCGCTTGGCCGAAAAAATGTTTAAGCTTCCGATCTTTTATTTGGAATACAGCGGCACGTATGGTGATGTTGATATCGTTCGCCAAGTAAAAGGAGTACTTGAAAACACGACTCTTTATTATGGAGGCGGCATTCATTCGGCTGAACAAGCGAAAGAGATGTCAGAGTTCGCGGATACAGTTGTCGTAGGGAACGTTATTTATGACAACTTAAATGCTGCGATTGAAACAGTTGAAGCGGTTAAGGGTAAAAGTTGATAAAATCTCAAAAATGAGTGAGAATAAAAATAAGAATATATGTTCGGGCGGTGAATGAAGAATGAGTATGCAACAAATGATTGAAAAGCTATTATCAGGATTGAATCCTGAACAGAGAGCTGCAGTAAAACATACAGACGGGCCGTTGTTATTGATGGCTGGAGCGGGAAGCGGTAAGACGAGAGTGTTAACACATCGTATCGCTTATTTAATGATGGAAAAAGAAGTGGCACCATGGAACATTCTTGCGATCACGTTTACAAATAAAGCAGCACGAGAGATGAAAGAAAGGGTCGCGAAGATTACAGGACCAGTAGCAGAAGAAATCTGGATCTCTACGTTCCACTCCATGTGCGTGCGAATCTTACGCCGTGATATCGATCGAATCGGAATCAACCGTAACTTTACGATCTTAGATGCGACAGATCAATTGTCTGTCGTTAAAGCAGTATTGAAAGATCTCAACTATGATCCGAAAAAATACGAACCTCGCGGAATATTAAGCGCGATTTCCTCTTTAAAGAACGAACTAAAAACAGCAGCAGATTTTGCAAAAGTGGCGAACGGGCACTTTGAAGGTGTTGTTCAAGAAGTTTATGAAGGCTATGAAAAGCGACTGCGCAAGAATCAGGCGTTAGATTTTGATGATCTGATCATGACGACGATCCAGCTTTTCGCAAAAGTACCTGAAGTACTCGAGTTTTATCAACGCAAGTTTCAATATATTCATGTTGATGAGTATCAAGATACGAACAGAGCGCAGTATATGCTCGTGAAAATGCTTGCTGATCGATTCCGCAACCTTTGTGTTGTAGGGGACTCGGATCAGTCGATCTACGGCTGGCGTGGCGCGGATATCGCGAACATTCTATCGTTTGAAAAAGACTATAACGATGCTGAAGTTATCCTTTTAGAGCAAAATTATCGTTCTACGAAAAAGATTCTTCAAGCCGCTAATAAAGTGATCGAAAACAACATGAACCGTAAGCCAAAGAATCTTTGGACAGATAATACCGATGGCGCTAGCATCACGTACTACCAAGGTGACGATGAACAAGGAGAGAGCTATTACGTAACAGGTAAGATTCGTGAAGCTGTATCATCAGGCAAACGTTCGTATAATGACATCGCGATTCTTTACCGTACAAATGCTCAATCTCGTGTAATTGAGGAAGTTTTGATCAAGTCCAACATTCCTTATAATATCGTCGGCGGCACAAAGTTCTATGACAGAAAAGAGATCAAAGACATCTTAGCGTATCTTCGATTAATTTCGAATCCGGACGATGATATTTCTCTTCAGCGTATCGTTAATGTACCGAAGCGCGGGATTGGTGCGTCTTCTATGGATAAAGTGGCACAATATGCAGCAAACAATGATCTCTCCATGTATCAAGCGCTTCAAGAAGTGGAGCAGATCGGTCTTAGTGCACGTGCAACGAACTCTTTAAGAGAGTTCTCTGAGTTTGTAACGAACTGGACGCGTCAGCAGGAATTTCTTTCTGTGACCGAACTAACAGAAGAAGTGCTTAGCAAAACGGGCTATCGTGATGCGCTAAAAGCAGAGAAAACGATCGAAGCACAAAGCCGTTTAGAGAACATTGATGAGTTTATTTCTGTTACGCAAGACTTTGAAAAGAAACAAGATGATAAATCATTGATCGCCTTCTTAACTGATCTGGCACTTGTTGCAGACATCGATAAGCTCGATGAAGATGCAGCAGATGACAAGCCAAAAGAATCTGTTGTTCTGATGACGCTTCACTCTGCAAAAGGTCTAGAGTTTCCGATGGTCTTCTTGATGGGTCTAGAAGAAGGGGTATTCCCGCATAGCCGTGCTCTTTTTGAAGAAAATGAAATGGAAGAAGAACGTCGTCTGGCATACGTTGGGATCACACGTGCAGAAGAAGAGTTATTCTTAACGAATGCTAGAATGCGCACCCTTTATGGACGTACGACGACAAATCCGCAATCTCGTTTTATCGCTGAAATACCTGAAGATCTTATTGAGACAGAAGTAAAAGAAAAGCCATCTGTACCGTGGGGAGCGAGTGCTCGCTCAGGTGGAGGATCAACGCCATCGTTCATGGCACCGAAAAAGAAAATGGTTACACCTGTCTATCAATCTTCTGGTGGGGAGAAACTGGAGTGGAGAGTAGGCGACAAAGTCAAACACCGTAAGTGGGAAACAGGAACCGTTGTAAGTATGCGAGGTTCAGGAGATTCTATGGAACTCGACATCGCGTTTCCACAGCCTGTAGGTGTGAAAAGACTGCTTGCTAAATTTGCCCCGATTGAAAAAGCGTAAGAAAAGAAGGAGTGGAACGGGTTGAACGAAGAACAAGCGAAGGAACGCATCCTGGAACTCCGGGAAATGCTAGAAAAATATAATTATGAATATCATGTACTAGACAAGCCGTCTGTACCTGATGCTGAATATGATCAACTCATGAAAGAGCTGATCGAACTTGAAAACAATCATCCAGAACTTCATGACGAGCACTCGCCTACCTCACGTGTAGGCGGTGCTGTTTTGGACTTTTTTGAAAAAGTGGAACATACCGTACCGATGCTGAGTCTCGGCAATGCCTTCAATGATCAAGATCTAAGGGATTTTGACCGCCGTGTAAGAGATGGTGTAGGTTCGAACGTATCGTATGTAGCTGAACTTAAAATCGACGGTCTAGCTGTATCCCTCACGTATCAAGATGGTCGTTTTGTTCGTGGAGCTACACGCGGAGACGGCACAATCGGTGAAGATATAACGAATAATTTAAAAACGATTCGTTCTATTCCTTTCAAGCTAAAAGAAGATGTGATGCTTGAAGTTCGAGGCGAGGCGTTCATGCCGAAAAAATCCTTCCAAAAGCTCAATGCACACCGAGAAGAAGAAGGACAAGAGCTTTTTGCAAATCCACGAAATGCTGCAGCGGGTTCTCTACGTCAGCTTGATCCAAAGATTGCAGCGAGCCGTAACCTCGATATTTTTGTTTATGGTGTAGGAAAGCTTGAGGGTCATTCGGTCGATTCGCACGACGAAAGCTTAACGTACTTAAACCACCTAGGTTTTAAAACGAACTCGGAGTGGAAGAAATGCGCGAACATCGATGAAGTGATTGAATATGTGAATAGCTGGCAGGAAAAGCGTCCAGACCTTCCATATGAGATCGATGGGATCGTAATCAAGGTGAACTCTCTGTATCAGCAAGAGGAACTAGGATTTACGGCGAAGAACCCGCGTTGGGCGATTGCCTACAAGTTCCCTGCTGAAGAAGTGGTAACAAAGCTAGAAGGTATCGAGTTGAACGTCGGGCGTACGGGTGTTGTAACACCAACCGCGTTGCTTCAGCCTGTGTTAGTTGCGGGAACGACGGTAAAGCGTGCTTCGTTACATAATGAAGACTTGATTCGTGAAAAAGACATCAAGCTCGGCGATTATGTTGTGGTTAAAAAAGCAGGTGACATCATTCCTGAAGTCGTAAATGTAATCACGGAGCGCCGAACTGGTGATGAGATCGATTTTAATATGCCAACCGAGTGTCCAGAATGCGACAGCAAGCTAGAGCGTTTGGACGGGGAAGTGGCTTTAAGGTGCTTGAACCCGCAATGTCCAGCACAGATTCGAGAAGGATTTATTCACTTTGTATCGCGAAACGCCATGAACATTGATGGACTTGGTGAAAAAGTAGTCGCACAGCTATTTAAAGAAAAATTAATACAAAACTTTGCGGATTTGTTTAAGCTAGAGCGCGAGAAACTGTTAGAATTAGAGCGTATGGGTGAGAAGTCGGTAGACAACTTGCTTGCTGCAATCGAAAAGTCGAAAGAAAATTCATTAGAGCGTCTGCTGTTTGGTCTTGGTATTCGTCACGTTGGAGCGAAAGCGGCGAAGACGATCGCGCAGCGTTTTGAAAATATGGATGGTTTGATGAGTGCTTCTAAAGAAGAACTTTTAGCTGTTGAAGAGATCGGTGAAAAGATGGCTGACTCTATCCTGCTCTATTTTTCAAAACCTGAAGTGCACGAGCTCGTAGCTGAGCTGAAGAACCTTGGCATGAACATGGAATACAAAGGTCCGAAGCTTGTAAAAGTGGAAGATCTTGATACTCCGTTTGCTGGGAAAACAGTCGTATTAACAGGTAAACTATCGATTTTGACTCGTAATGATGCAAAAGAAAAATTGGAGCGCCTAGGAGCGAAAGTTACTGGGAGCGTGAGTAAGAATACAGATATGCTGATCGCAGGAGAAGATGCTGGCTCTAAGCTTGATAAAGCGAAGACCCTTGGTATTGAGGTTTGGGATGAGCAGAAATTGGTGGACGAGCTTAACAAATAAGATTGGCGAGAGCTAACCAACAATACTAGAGGAGTGTCCGTAATGATGAAACGGGTTGGGCTCCTTTTCTTGAGTACTTTACTGCTTTTGACCGGCTGCTGGGGTGGCGATGAGCTGGAAAAAGAAGAAAAGATCGTGCAAGAAAAGGGCAAAAAAGATGAGAAAGCGATTATAACAGGGGAGATCAATACCGGTGAAAAGTACTATCGAAGTATTTTTCCGTTCGAACCAGGTGGTGCTCGTGGTGTAATCCGTTATGGCGTTGATAACCGGCTTGATATCAACGAGTTTGAGATGGGATTAATGCGCATCGCTCAAGACACATTCAGTACAGACAAGTACTTTTTCCAAGAAGGACAATTTCTGAATGAGCCCACGGTTACGAACTGGCTGAAAAGAGCAGACGAAGAACCAGGAAAAAGTAAGAGTGAGCTAGACCAAACAGGATTGAACCCTAAGCTGGGTGTAAAAGTTGACGAAGGTGACCCAGGGTTTAAAGATAAGATGCTAGAAGCAAACAAAAACAATCCTAAGTATCTTTCTTATGTTCTTGAACACAATTATCTCGTTCAGAGTGGCGATGGGAAAGTAAAGCTTGGCGGTGTGGTAGTCGGTTTATCCTTTAACTCCACGTACTATTATGACGTTAACCAACAAGGCTTGATCTATCCTGGTGAAGTGAAGCTCCAGCGTGAAAAAGTGAAACAAGAAGCACAGAAAATAGCAGGACAAGTGGCAAGCCGATTGCGCACAGATTCAAAGCTTAAAGATGTTCCGATTGTATTTGCTCTCTATCAAGAAGAAGAGCGTGATTCTGTAACGCCTGGAAACTTCTTTGCGTCAGGCGTTGTGAAAAAAGGAAGCAGCTCAGTAAGTTCATGGGAAGACGTAGATGAAGATTATGTGCTGTTCCCTTCAGACTCAGCTTCAAAAAAGAAGCGAAGTGACTACGAAAAGTTTACTTCTTTCAAATCAAAGGTTCAGGAGTATTTCCCTAACTATATCGGGGTGATCGGGAAAGGGTACTATAAAGACGGCAACCTAGAGCGATTGACGCTTGAGATTCCTGTTCAGTTCCGCGGTAAAGCGGAAATCATCTCCTTCACCCAGTTCGTCGCGACGTCCGCACTAGGCGAGCTGCCGAACGTGCCGGTAGAAGTATACATCGGTTCAGCAGTTGATCAACCAGAGGCGCTCATCGTGAAGGACGAAACAACACAAGAAGAACCGTTCGTGCATATTTATCGTAAATAAAGATGTTTGAAAGCCCACTACCATTATAGTTAGTGGGCTTTTGTATTTTGTTTTCGTTGTATTAATAACTTTAGCTTTTGAAGGTTTTTAAAACTTCAATGACAAGTTGATAGGAGCGCAAGGTGCGAGACCGCCAGCGGTAGGGTGGCTCACCGCACGCCCCCCGGAAAGCGAGCAACCTGGAGCGGAAATCAACCACTTCCAAAAGCTTCTTTGTTATTTGGAAAAATATACTTCAAGAAGAACATAGAATTCATAATTATTCGCCCATCTCCTACGAAAATCACATAAACTCATACAAAACCTTATTAATCATTCACCATAAAGAAAAAAGATGCACAAAGCGGGCTTATCCCTTGAAAATAAAGAATTCTGACTATTATCAGTTTGTTTGAACAAACCGCTTTGTTCATGTAGAATGAACGTGGGAAACCGAATAATGAAAACGCTTTAATAGGAGGGGAATTTATTATGACACGTGAATACCGTCATGAACCATTTATGGATTTTTCAGTTCCTGCAAACAAGGAAGCTTACGAAGCAGGGTTAAAAGTAATTAACTCAAAGCTTGGTACAGAGTTTCCGCTTGTTATCGGCAGTGAAAAGATCACGACAGACGAAAAGATTGTTTCTATAAATCCAGCTAACAAAGAAGAAGTGATTGGATCTGTTTCCAAAGCGACTCAAGATCATGCTGAGCAAGCGATGCAAGCTGCATTAACAGCTTTCGAATCTTGGAAAAAGTGGGATCCTGAACACCGCGCGAACATTTTGTTCCGTGCAGCAGCGATCATCCGCCGCCGTAAATATGAATTCTCCGCTATGCTTACAAAAGAAGCAGGTAAGCCATGGAAAGAAGCTGACGCTGATACAGCTGAAGCGATCGACTTTTTAGAATACTATGCACGCCAAGCGATCAAGCTTAAAGCTGGACAACCAGTTGTAAGCCGTGACGGCGAAATTAATAAATTTAGCTATATTCCACTTGGAGTAGGTATCGTTATCTCTCCATTCAACTTCCCGTTTGCGATCATGGCAGGTACTGCAGCAGCGGCGTTCGTTACAGGTAACACAGTATTGTTGAAGCCAGCGAACTCAACGCCAGTTATCGCAGCAATGTTCGTACAAGTGATGGAAGAAGCAGGACTTCCTGCAGGCGTACTTAACTTCGTTCCAGGTAGCGGTGCAGAGATCGGTGACTACTTAGTAGACCACCCGAAAACTCGCTTCGTATCATTCACAGGTTCTCGTGAAGTAGGTTGCCGTATCTATGAGCGCGCAGCAAAAGTACACCCTGGCCAAATCTGGTTGAAGCGTGTAATCGCTGAAATGGGCGGAAAAGACACAGTTGTTGTTGACCGTGATGCTGATCTTGAATTAGCAGCAAGCTCAATTGTGTACTCTGCGTTCGGATTCTCTGGACAAAAATGTTCTGCTGGATCTCGTGCCGTTATCCACCAGGACGTTTACGACGAAGTTTTAGAAAAAGCTGTAGCGCTTACTAAAACATTAACGATGGGTAGCCCTGAAGAAGTTGGCACTTACATGGGGCCGGTAATCGACCAAGCTTCTTTCAACAAGATCATGAAGTACATTGAAATCGGAAAAGAAGAAGGCCGTCTGATGACTGGTGGAGAAGGCGACGACTCTAAAGGTTACTTCATCCAGCCTACAATCTTTGCTGATGTAGATGAAAAAGCTCGTCTGATGCAAGAAGAGATCTTCGGACCAGTTGTAGCGGTATGTAAAGCGCGTGACTTCGATCACATGATGGAAATCGCAAACAACACTGAGTACGGTCTAACAGGTGCGCTTCTTTCTAACAACCGTGAGCACATCGAGCGCGCACGTGAAGAGTTCCACGTAGGTAACTTCTACATCAACCGTGGATGTACAGGTGCAATCGTTGGATATCAGCCATTTGGTGGATTCAACATGTCTGGTACTGACTCAAAAGCGGGTGGCCCAGACTACCTAACACTTCACATGCAAGCTAAAACAACTTCAGAAACACTTTAATCTTTGAAATTGAGCCCTTTCTCGCCTGAGAAAGGGTTTTTTTTCTGTGAGAATCTTCGTTTATAAGTCTTCAACAAAATTTATAAGTCTTGAAAAAATTTTATAAGTCTTCAAATTTTTTTATAAGTCCTCAAAAAAATTTATAAGTCTTCACACCATCTGCAAACAAAAAAATGGATTGTACACCTCGCTTCAGGAGAAGTTAATCGTATACCGATATGAAAGCAGGTGTGAAGATGTCAAAAGATAAAGAGCAAAAGAAAGTCGATTTGGATGAAACGTTGCCTCATCAAATCAGTTCGCCTGATTTTAAAGGTACAGGTATGAAGATGCAAGCGCCGTTTGTAAACGAGCATGGTGTGGTAATCGGAGATAGCCTTTACGACTCGTCCAATTCTCCTCTCAACAACTGGAGTACAGACACAGATCCAGAAGTGATGGCAGGGGATGAGTGGGTGCATCCGACGAACGATATCGGCTGGAACACGAACATGAACCGCGATCTGATCGAAAAGAAAGCACCACCGAAAGAAGGCATGCTCCGCCATCCAACGAAAGACTCGAGCTACGGTAAAGATTAAAACATCTGGTTTTATTGACCGGATGTTTTTTCTTTTATGCTGAGAGCTGCCTATAGTAAGATGAGAGTAATAATGAGGGAGGTAACACACATGGCATATTTTGCAGCAATTTTACATATGGAAAAACCAGAGCTCAATCAAGAGTTCCGCCAGGCTCACCTTGACTACCTAGCAGAGCTTGTTACACAAGATAAAGTTCATCTAAAAGGACCATTCTTAGACGGAGCAGGCGGTATGGTCGTTTATAAAGCGGAGTCATTAGACGAGGCGAAACAATTAGCGGAAGAAGATCCTTACGTAAAAGAAGGAGTACGCCGTTTAGAGCTTCATGAGTGGGGAATCTAAAGCATTTAGTATCATTAACGGAAGAATCTACGAAGAATCTACGAAAAAGTAGATTCTTTTTTCTTTTATGCTGTTTTTTATACATTGTTGCTTTCCGAAAGTAGTTGCTTTCCGCTCCGGGTGCTTCGCTTTCCGCGGGGCAGGCGGTGAGCCACATTCGTACGATTCACGTATAAGTGTCTCACCTGCCCGCCTGTCCCGCAGGAGTCTCACACCCTAACTGTCATAGACGTCGACTAAAAAGCAAAACAATCTTAGAAAAGAGCCAATTGATATTTGTAACAATTGTTTTTAGTATAGAATGTTGTCACAGGTGATAAGAGTGCAATCTCAGGTGTTCACGGTCGTCTTAGCGGTGCTCGCATCCCTTTTTCAGGTGCAAACTCAGCAGTTACAGGTGGAAACAGCCAATTCACCGGTGAACGCGTAATAAATATAAAAACACGTACCGTAAAAACAAGCGCACATCCCCCAAACAAACCTACAATCCCACAAAACTCAACGAAAATAACTCAATTTCGTGAATGTTCCGTCCTCAAGTTGCTTATACAGCAAGCTTTTTGTTATCATCAGAATAATACTTTTCGTATAGAAAGTCTTGGAGGTGGCGAGCTTGTCTCGAATTTCGAAAGATCAAGTGAAGCACGTGGCGCATTTAGCCAGGTTAGCGGTTACGGAGGAAGAAGCCGAATTGCTGACTGAACAATTGGATAAGATCATCGGGTTTGCTGAAGAACTGAACGAACTCGATACAGATAACGTGGAGCCGACTACACACGTTCAGGAGCTGAAGAATATCCTTCGCAAAGACGAAGTGAGAAATTCTGTTTCAGTGGATGAGGCGATGAAAAATGCGCCTTCAGAAAGAGATGGCCAGTTTAAAGTTCCGAACATTTTGGAGTAGGAGGAAAGACCACGTATGTCGATTTTAGATAAAAAGATCTCAGAACTTCATCAGTTATTACATACAAAAGAATTGAGTGTAACTGACATTGTGGATGCGACGTTTGACCGCATTCATCAAGTAGATGGTAAAGTAAAGGCGTTTTTAACACTAAATGAAGAATACAGCCGCATTAAGGCTAAACAATTAGATGAAAAGCTCGTTTCCGGTGCTGACAGAGGACTGCTCTTTGGTATGCCGATCGGAATCAAAGATAACATCGTAACAAAAGGGATTCGTACAACATGTGCGTCTCGCATTTTAGAGAACTTTGAACCGATCTATGATGCAACCGTTGTGGAACGCTTGAATCAAGCGGACACGATTACGATCGGAAAATTGAACATGGATGAATTTGCGATGGGGTCATCAAACGAGAACTCCGGATTCCACCCAACTCACAACCCGTGGGATCTTTCTTGTGTACCAGGAGGTTCATCCGGCGCGTCTGCAGCATCCGTATCAGCGGGAGAAGTTCTTTTCTCACTAGGTTCTGATACAGGTGGCTCGATACGTCAGCCTGCTGCTTTCTGTGGTGTTGTTGGATTGAAGCCAACTTACGGACTCGTATCTCGTTACGGCTTAGTCGCGTTTGCGTCTTCACTGGATCAAATTGGTCCTGTAACGCGTAACGTCGAAGACAATGCATACTTGCTGCAAGCCATCGCAGGGAACGACCCGATGGATTCTACATCTGCAAAAGTGGATATCCCAGATTACTTGGCTTCTTTTACTGGTGATGTGAAAGGGCTGAAGATTGCGGTTCCAAAAGAATACCTAGGTGAAGGTGTAGAGCCTGGCGTAAAAGAGCGCGTGATGGAAGCTCTAAGAATACTTGAAGGACTTGGAGCGACATGGGAAGAAGTATCTCTGCCGCATTCTCGTTATGCACTTGCAACGTACTACTTGCTGTCATCATCTGAAGCTTCTGCTAACCTTTCACGCTTTGATGGTGTTCGTTACGGTCTGCGTTCAGATAACAGTGAGAACTTGATCGAGATGTACAAGCAGTCTAGAAGCGAAGGGTTTGGTGAGGAAGTAAAACGCCGCATCATGCTTGGAACGTTCGCGTTAAGCTCTGGATACTACGATGCTTATTATAAAAAAGCACAAAAAGTTCGTACGCTGATTAAAGAAGACTTTACGAACATTTTTGAAAAATACGATGTAATCATCGGACCAACAACGCCATCTGCATCGTTTAAATGTGGATCTATGACGAAAGATCCATTAACGATGTACATGAACGATATTCTAACGATTCCGGTTAACTTAGCGGGTGTGCCTGCGATCTCTGTACCTTGTGGATTCTCAGATGGACTGCCGATCGGACTTCAGATCATCGGTAAGCATTTTGACGAGAGCACGATTTATCGCGTAGCACATGCGTTTGAACAAGCAACAGATCATCACACAGAAAAGCCGAAGCTGTAGGGGGTGCAGAGAATGAGCGAATTTGAAACGATAATTGGATTAGAAGTACACGTTGAATTAAAAACGAACACTAAGATTTTCTGCGGCTGTTCTACAAACTTTGGTGCACCGCCAAACACGAATGTGTGTCCGATCTGCTTAGGACATCCTGGCGTGTTACCTGTTGTGAACCATCAAGCTGTAGATTTTGCGATGCGTGCAGCACTTGCGCTTAACTGCGAAATTAATAGAGAAACAAAATTTGACCGCAAAAACTACTTTTATCCAGACAACCCGAAAGCCTATCAGGTGTCACAATTTGATAAGCCGATCGGTGAACACGGCTGGATCGAGATAGAAGTGGGCGGAAACAAAAAGAAAATCGGCATCACGCGTATCCATATGGAAGAGGATGCAGGTAAGTTGACTCATACAGCAGACGGATCACTTGTCGATTTAAACCGTCAAGGAACGCCTCTTGTTGAAATCGTATCTGAGCCGGATATTCGTACGCCGGAAGAAGCTTACGCGTATTTAGAAAAGCTTAAAGCGATCATTCAATATACAGGTGTATCTGACTGTAAGATGGAAGAAGGTTCATTGCGCTGTGACGCGAACATCTCAATTCGTCCGGTAGGTCAAGAGAAGTTTGGAACAAAAGCAGAGCTTAAGAACTTAAACTCGTTTGCTTTCGTACAAAAAGGGTTAGAGCATGAAGAGAAGCGTCAACGTGAAGTGGTTTCAGCTGGAGGAGAGATTCTTCAAGAGACTCGTCGCTATGACGAAGCGACGAAAACGACAATCCTCATGCGTGTAAAAGAAGGATCTGACGACTATCGTTATTTCCCAGAGCCTGATCTTGTATCCATTTTTATCGATGAAGAATGGATGGATCGTGTGAAAGCGGACATTCCAGAACTTCCGGATGCTCGTCAAAAGCGTTATGTCGGTGACTTCGGATTACCTGAATATGACGCAAAAGTATTAACGATGACAAAAGAGATGGCTGATTTCTTTGAAGCGACAATCAAAGCGGGTGCAGATGCGAAGCAAGCATCCAACTGGATCATGGGTGAAGTGAGTGCGTACTTAAACAACGAAAATAAAGAGTTAGACCAGACTGCTCTGACTGCTGAAGGTCTTGCTGGCATGATTAAGCTGATCGCAGACGGAACGATCTCTAACAAGATCGCGAAGACGGTATTCAAAGAGTTGATCGAGAACGGTGGCGACGCAGAGAAAATCGTTAAAGAAAAAGGTCTCGTTCAGATCTCAGACGAAGGAGCGATCCGAGAAATCGTTGTGAAGATCCTTGATGCGAACGAGCAATCTGTTGCGGATTATAAAGACGGAAAAGAAAAAGCAGTCGGATTCCTTGTTGGACAAGTGATGAAAGAAACAAAAGGGAAAGCAAACCCTCCACTTGTAAACAAGCTGATTGTGGAAGAACTTAAAAAGAGATAGATTTTGTATTCAAAAAGGGTAAGGCGACCTAGTCAAATTGAGGTTGCCTTACCCTTTAATAGTTTCTTGGAATGAGTTCTTCAGACTGTGGGTGTATCGGATTACAGTGCAGTTCTAAAACAAATCTACTTTGAATTACTGTATATCATTTTCTTCTTTGACAAGTTGATTGGAGCGTAGGGTGCGAGACTCCTTGGGGATCAGTGGGACAGGTGAGACTCTTAAAAGCACAGAGCGCTAAGAGGCTCACCGCACACCCCCAGGAAAGCGAGCGTCCCGGAGCGTAGATCAACACTTTCAAAAAGTTTTCTCTATACTTCCAAACAATCCTGAATCAAATAAGCAATCTGCTTACATGCTGGGTGGTTATTCAGGTTTAAGATTAATCCTTTTACGATTGCAGGACTGAGACTCGGTTCAATCATCTGCTCTTTCAGGAGATTCAATGATTCTTTTAACGTTGAATCATCCACTTCCTCTATCTTTTGCTCAATCATCTCTAGCAGCTGTTCTTTTGTTACATGAACATGAAAAGGTTCATTAATCGTGTGGTAAAGCTCTTCTGTGATAAACGTCGTTTCTGAATGTTTGGCGAGTAGTGCTGTTTTTTCCGCAAGTGAGCGACTCAATGTATGAAGATCCAGCGGAACGTTAAAGAACAGAATTAAATGTGAATACGTATGAATAAAGCCTTTTACACAATAGATCAAATCATAACGCGTCTGTGAGATCTCTTCGCTATAAATGCGGTCTAACATGCCTAATATGATGTTATCGATGAGTTTATCATAGTGATGAATCTTTGAGATCAGCTCTTCATTCGGTGTTTTTGATTGTTCTTTTATAAAAATTTTGGCAAAATCAGAATGCTTTTGAAAAGTATGAAACGCAGCTTGATAGAATTCGTATAATAGTTCAGTATGCGTCTCGTGATTTTTGACTACTTGGTCAATATCTGAGATCAGACTCAGCATAAAGTGGTCGATTAGACCGTTGATCAGTTCGTCTTTTGATTTAAAAGATAAATAAAATGCACCCTTTGAGATGCCTGCGTGTTCAGTAATTTGTTGGACTGATGTGGCATCAAACCCTTGCTGTGCAAATAGTTCGAGGGCACTCTCCATAATTAGTTGTTTCTTACTCATTGTATCGCTCCTAAGTAATTCATTGACAAATGACCAATCAGTCATTAGTATAAATAATTGAGTTGGATAAGTCAATTAGGGGTTGGTGGATGAATGAAAGGTTTAGTTAATTTTGTCTTAATGAATAAATTAGCTGTATGGCTGCTTACCATTATTATAACAGTCTCAGGTATTTATTCAGGAACACGTATGAATATGGAAACGATTCCGGATGTTTCGATTCCTTACTTGATGGTGATGGACGTTTATCCTGGAGCTACGCCAGAGAAAGTAATGGAAGACGTATCGATGCCGATCGAGAAAGCGGTTGAAGGGCTTGAAGATGTTAAAGCCGTTTATTCAAATTCTTATTCAAACATGTCTAATCTCCAAGTGGAATATGAATACGGGATAGACATGGACGAAGCAAAGCGTGAGCTCCAATCTGCACTAGATGCAGTCGAATTGCCAGAAACAGCTGAGGAGCCGACTGTGACAGCAATCAGTATGAATATGATGCCTGTTGCGGCACTTAGTGTAAGTAGTACGAAAGAGGATATCGTTGAATTAACATCAACGGTTGAAGAGATCATTCTTCCTAAGATCGAGAAAATCGATGGTGTGGCATCTGCTAAGATTACGGGTCAGCATATCGAAGAGGTAGATCTTACATATAAAAAAGATAAGTTGAAACAGTTTGATCTAACAGAAGATAAAGTAAAAGAAATGATCCAAGCAAGCAACATGGCTGTTTCATTAGGATTGTATGAGTTTGAAAAAGGTGAAGAAGCAGTTGCCGTTGATGGAAAATTCATGACTTCAGATGAACTGAAGAACATGATGATTCCGGTAACACCATCTGCAACTAACCCAACACCTTTTGTAAAGCTAAGTGAGATTGCTGATATTAAAACGGTAGGTAAAGTGGAATCTGTCTCCCGAACAAACGGAGATGAAGCGATCGCCATTCAAATCGTAAAAGAGCAGCAAGCCAACACGGTTGATGTTGTAAATGGTGTAAAAGAGCTGATTAAAGAAGAGAAATCTAAAGTAGACGGTCTAGTTATTGATGTGTCACTCGACCAAGGAAAACCAATTGAAGATTCAGTCGCAACCATGATTGAAAAAGCTTTGTTTGGTGGTTTGATCGCGGTACTGATCATTCTGTTATTCCTTCGTGATTTTAAATCAACAATTATCTCAATCATCTCTATTCCGGTTTCCATCTTTATGGCGCTACTTGTGCTCAACTGGATGGATATTACGTTGAACATCATGACACTAGGGGCGATTACGGTTGCGATCGGTCGTGTAATCGATGACTCAATCGTTGTTGTAGAAAATATTTATCGACGTTTGCATTTGAAAGAAGAAAAATTAAACGGACGTGCGTTAATTAGAGAAGCGACAATTGAGATGTTTAAGCCGATCCTTTCTTCCACACTCGTAACGGTTGCGGTATTCGCTCCGCTTATCTTTGTGGGTGGTATGGTAGGCGAACTGTTCGCGCCGTTCGCGTTAACGATGACATTTGCGCTTGGTGCGTCACTCATTGTTGCTATAACAATCGTTCCAGCGTTGTCGCACTTTTTGTTTAAAAAGAAGCTGTATAGCGAAAAGACAGAAAGCAGCCATAAGGAAACTGGTAAATTAGCAAAATGGTATAAAGGGATTCTTAATAAATCTCTTAATCATAAAATTATCACTTCTATCTTGGCGGTCCTTTTACTTGCAGGTAGTTTAGCTTTAACTCCTATCATCGGTTTCAGCTTCATGGGCAGTGAAGAAGACAAAGTTATGTATTTAACATACACACCAAAAGCTGGGGAGCTTAAAGAAGAAACATTGAAAAACGTTGAAGCTTTAGAAGAGAAGATGCTAAAACGCGATTATATTGATATCGTTCAAATCTCTGTATCAGATAACGCGGATCCGATGATGGCTATGGCCGGCGGCGGAGAAGGCGGGGCACTCATGTACCTCATCTTTGATCCGGAAATGGAGAACTTCCCAGAAGTGCGGGATGAAATAGAAGACTATGTCGCTGACCTTGGTCAATCAGGAGAATGGAAGAGTCAGAACTTCGCTGCATCAACAGGAGCTGAAAACGAAGTCAGCTATACGTTCTACAGTGAAGATCTGAATAAACTCAATAAAGCGGTGAAGATGGCAGAAGAAGCCATGAACAAGAACGATCAGTTAGAAGATGTTTCGTCAAGCGCAAAGGATGCGTTTGTCGAGCATACGTTTAACGTCGATCAAAATGAGATTCTAAAATACGGACTAACAACAGGTCAGATCGTGATGATGCTGAATCCGATGAAAGCGGATGAAGTCTTAACGACGATCGAAAAAGACGGTGATACACTAGACGTTATCGTTCAGCAGGAGCAAACGAAACAACCTAAGTCCGTAGACGATATTTTAGCAAGACAGGTTCCAACAGCTCTTGGCACGACAATGCCGTTATCTGAGCTTGTTACGGTTGAAAAAGGAACAACACTGAATACCCTTGCCCGAAGTAAAGGAGAGTATTATGCTACCGTGTCTGGTAAGGCAATTGGCGATGATATGTCCAAAGCAACTTCGGAAGTCCAAAAAGACATCGATAAACTGGATATGCCAAAAGGAGTTACAGTTGGAGTAGCGGGTGTTCAGGCTGATATGAACGAAACATTTACACAGCTTGGAGCGGCAATGCTTGCGGCGATTGCGATCGTGTATTTCATACTTGTCGTAACATTCCGTGAAGGTGTCGCGCCGTTTGCGATCTTGTTCTCACTACCATTTGCTGTGATTGGTTCGTTTGTAGGTTTATTGATCGCAGGTGAAACCATATCTGTATCGGTTATGATGGGGCTTCTGATGTTGATCGGTATCGTTGTAACGAATGCTATCGTACTCGTAGACCGAATCATTCATATGGAACGTGAAGGAATGAGTATGCGTGATGCGATCCTAGAAGCAGGAGCAACACGTCTTCGTCCGATCCTGATGACAGCTATCGCAACGATCGGAGCATTGATTCCGTTAGCAGTTGGCTCAGGTGGTGGCGGACTGATCTCAAAAGGTCTTGGCGTTACGGTAATCGGCGGTTTAGCTAGTTCTACATTATTAACGCTGATCATCGTGCCAATCGTATATGAAGTCCTCTCCAAAATCTTTAAAAAGAATCGTAAAGAAGTAGAAGAGAATTAAGAAGAAAGCCCTGCTAAGTGATGTTGAGTCACTTGCAGGGCTTTTTATATTTAAAGCAGATTACTTATCGCATCAACTACTTCCGCATCCACTGCCGCAACTGCTTCCACAGCTGCTCCCGCTGTCACTGCTACAGCTGCTATCATGTCCGCCATTGTCGTCACGGTGGTTGCCACACCCACTTCCGCAAGCTGTTGTGTTACCTGAGTAATAGTTAGAAGCGGGACTCAATTTTGCCATGTGCATATCATAGTCTTCATAATGATGATAAGAATAATAAAGCATCGCACCAGCTAAGATCGGTGCACTATCTATGGAATGTGGTGCAACCTTTAATCCTGTATAAGGATTTTTATCATGGGATACACGCTTTATATCTCCTTTGATTTTCGTAAGCAGAGCTGTAACAGTATCCTTATCTGCTGTTTCTCTGAAGTATTTTTTATTTAACTCTTCAATAGATAGTGAATTAAGCTCTTGTAAAAAGCCGTTGTGAAGTGGATTTTGAAAGAAACTACCCCAAGCGATATGTGTGAAATCGGTAAACGTAAACAGCTTTGCATACAAAAGATCAAACCAAGCTCTCCCATGTGGATCGGGTTCTACAACATCGTTAGGAGCATGATGAATATGCTCACCGCATAGTTCAGCAGAAAACTTCTCATACTCCTTCGTATACATCAGCATCTCGTGCCAGATGTCATCCACCTTTTTACTGAACATCGGTACATTATTTAAAAGTGAACACATGATAAAGAAGCGTTGAAGTTCATAATATACAACTTCAAAGTAGGCTTCTGTTGCCTTTGGGTGCTCTGAAAGATATCTGCGTTTTATTTTTTCTTTAAACTCACGAGGGAGAGCTTTCTCCATGTTTCTTACACTTTTTTGTAAATGTAAATCTTCACGGATCCCAAAGTTAGGTGGAAGTTCAGTTTTTTCTGCCACCTTTTGATAATTCGGTTTAGTGGTGAATTTAATAACTAGGGGAGCGATTACGACTATGGCGAAAAATAAAATAAATAGTTTAAACATCTATGGCGCCTCCTTTTACGTCTCCTACCAAATAGCTATATTCTAGTTCTCTACTTTAATGATAATATAAGATGAATTTATTGTAAAAAAGTGGGTGTTTTTTTGACGGTTTTATTGTTAGCTGGAATCTTGTTTACGTTAATCCTCATAACAAAACAAAGAGATATTGCCACTGTTGGTATCGTAAGAAACATTACTAATAAATTGAAGAGTCGTTCTTTAAGTACGAACTACTGGCAAGCAGGTATAACATTATTTGTTGCGAACGCTGCATTATTCGCACTAGCTTTTGTAATTCTTTTCTTTCTGCCTTACGGTGCTATGGTGGGGCTATGCCTGTGCATACCGCTCAGTCTTTTTACGTGGATGCTATTTTCTGAAGTGTGGAGAGGATCGTGGAAGGATAAAGTGAGGATGGCGTTCATCGGAAGCACGTTTTTTCTCTTTTTCTTAGGGTGGATTCTTTGGTATTATGCAACACTTGAACCCGCTTATCCAGGAGACGATCTATTCATGGTATGGATTGGTGTGATCATTGCGTCTATTTTTACTATAGGAGCAATGAGCGTGAGTATGTTTGTGATTTTGCGAAAATAATTATTTAGTTTAAAAGGGAGACTGCTTAGAACGCAGTCTCTTTTCATTTGCTCAATTACGAATGAGGTTTCTATTATTTTCAATCTCAAACTCTTTAATATTGATCATGTTCGCAGACACGTAATGATCGCTACCAACATGAATCAACTGTGGCGGATAGAGCGGTTTATCTGGCATAATGATAGGTTCTCTGTATGCATTCCGACGCTCAGGGTCTGCGATCGGAATGGATGATAAAAGAGATTTCGTATAAGGATGAATCGGATTTCGATACAATTCATCTTTTGGCGCTAATTCAATCAGATGGCCTAAATACATGACGGCTACACGGTCACTCATATAATGAACCACGCCAAGGTCATGTGAGATGAACAAACAGGTTAGGTCTAGTTCGGACTGAAGATCTTTTAATAGATTTAACACTTGCGCTTGAACAGATACATCGAGCGCTGAGACAGGTTCATCTGCAATAATAAATTTAGGATCTAGCATCAATGCGCGAGCGATTCCTATCCTCTGACGCTGTCCACCGGAGAATTCGTGGATCTTTTTAAGATAAGAAGTCTTCGGTAACCCGACTTTTTCCAATAGACTGTATGCTTTCTTCGTACGTTCTTCTTTGCTTAACATTTTCTGAATAACAAGCGGTTCTTCTAAAATTTCCCCGACCGTTAAACGAGGGCTGAGTGACTCATAAGGATTTTGAAAGATCATCTGAAATTCTTTACGGTATGGCCGCAACTTTTTTTCGGGCATATGTGTGATGTCCAGACCATCAAACGTAATGTTTCCGTGTTCGGGCTCATACAATCGCATGATCGTTCGGCCAAGGGTCGTCTTACCAGATCCAGACTCCCCAACGATACCTAATGTTTCGCCTTTAAAAATATCGAGAGTAATTCCATCGATTGCTTTATGGATTCCTGTCTTCGTCATAAAATACTTAGAAAGGTTTTGGATGGTTATCAAGTGTTTATCCAACGATCGTCACCTCGCTCTCATCAAATAGACGAACATAATGCCCAGGTTCCACTTCGATAAGAGAAGACGGAGCATGATAGACTTTGCTTTCCATGGAATAAGTCTCTGGTGCGAATTTTCTTCCCTTATATCCTGCTTCTTCAAACGAATAATCGTAAACGCTCTTTAAACGTTCGTTGTCGCTCTCCATACTTGGAATGCAGCCGATCAAGCCTTTTGTATAAGGGTGGATGGGATTATTAAAGATCGTAAACACATCTCCTGATTCTACGATTCTTCCCCCAAACATGACATACACCCAGTCAGCATATTCTGCCACAACACCAAAATCATGTGTGATCATTAAAACAGAAGCGTCTTCACGTATTTTATAATCAGCGATCAAATCTAATACCTGCCTTTGAATCGTTACATCTAACGCGGTCGTTATTTCATCCGCAATTATCAGTTTAGGTCTACAGGATATGGCCATTGCGATTAAGATACGTTGTTTCATGCCTCCTGACAGCTGAGAAGGATATTGATCAAAAATATGTGCAGGATTATGAAAACCTACTTGTTCGAGAAGGGAGAGCGCCACGGTTCTAAGCTCTGATTTTGCTATCTGTTTATGATATTTCAAGCCTTCTGTGATCTGAATTCCCACTTTCATAGCAGGATTCAGTGAGGCGATCGCGTCCTGAAAGATCATGGAGATCTCGTTGCCTCGTATTTTTTGCATCTCTTTTTCTGTCATCTGCAAAATCTCTTTATCGTCAAAACGGATCGAGCCTGACTCTGCTCGACCATTGGCTGGTAGAATTTTCAACACTGAAAGAGAAGTGACACTTTTTCCAGAACCTGATTCGCCGATAAGAGCGGCAGTCTGTCCTTTACTGACGGAGAGACTTAAATCAGTAACCGCATTAAACACGTTCTTTCCACTGCCGAAAGCTATGTTTAGATTGTTTATTTCTAAAAGTCTGTTAGACATGTTTCACACCTCACTTATGATTTGTTGGATTCGAGGCTGTTCTGTATACCTTGTATCATGAGATTGATCGAGAAAATCGTAAAAGCAAAGAATGATAGTGGCACTAAAATAATCCAAGGAGCCGTTAAGAGCTTCTGATATGATTGGCCGATGATACCAGCCCATTCGCCGCTTAATGAAATGGTTGCAGGCGTTAAGTTAAAGATATCACCCATCATCACTGTTTTTGATCCACCGATAAAAACGGCAAGAACACCTAAGTGTGCTAACAAAATTAATGTTTGAATGGCTTGCTGAGCAAATAAAAGCAGGAGTTTTGAGCTCAGTTCAGGCAGGACATGCTTGTAATAGACATATGGCTTTTTCGATCCTAATGAAAAGGTGCTAACAATATAGTCTTTTGCTAGGATAGAGCGTATCTCTTCAGAAAACGTTGATACTAGAGGCGGTACACCAATACCAACGAGAATCAAGCACTGCACGATAATCAGAGTCATCATGCTCATTGGCTCAGTGGCATCTTTTACAAAGAGCGGAACCATGAACATATAAGCTAAGATAGCAGTTGGAATATAGAGTGTAGCTTGTACGATATCGTCAAAGAACGTACTCTTCGATTTTCTATGAAACAAGGAAAAGAAAAGGGCGAAGAAAATTCTAAGAAAAGCGATGACTAAAGTGATTAGGATTGTATACTTTGCACCTTCTAAAACAAGATACAATAAGTGCTTTCCGTTCATATCCGTTCCAAAAGGAGGCATGTCTTTCGGTGAGAAAGGAGCAACACCAACGATGACTTCATTCTCGTCATATAGGAACTTAGATTCCTTTTGAACATCCATGAGAGATGGATAAATAAAGCTTAATAAAATTAAACTCACGATAAATAGAAATCCAATTAAGAATTGCGGCTGTTTAAGCAATCGAACGATCATGCTGCATCCTCCTTTTGAACGTTTAAGCCTCCGCGGTAAGATTCCATGACCTCGAACAGGAAGGAGAAAGGAATTGCGATAAACAAGACCGTTATGATAAACGAAACACCTTGCGTGTTCAGCATGATGGTCATGATTCCGTTCAAGTTAAAGACGTATTCTAGAATGAATAAGTTCGAAAGCATGAAAACAAAGATGGTCTTGGAATATTGAAAGAGACTCGTCATAATATTACGGAACACATGATTGAGCGTGATGTAGAGGTTTCCGAGTCCCATCGCTCGTGCTACGGTTATGTATGGTTTGTTTTGCTCTTCTTTCATTAGTAGAAAGGTAATCTTAAAGAGTTGAATCGTTGGCAGGACAGAGAGTGTTAGAATCGGAAAAAAGTAGATGCGGTTGTCATAGACGCCGGAAACGTTCGCGATTAATAATCCAGTCTTCTTAAAGATATATACTGCTGAAACTTGTAGCGCGATAACGATAAAAAGATCTGGTAATGATTCAAATAGTGTTAAAAATCCATAGACAGCGCGTTTTAATGGTCTTGGCAGGAGTGTCGCTAAAAACGTCAGCAATAACGCTACTAGGAGACCTAGGAGTAGTGCTGTAAAGAAAATCGTCATCGAGTAAAAAAACTTATCAAAAATATCCGGAAATAGACTATATTTTCGATTCTCGATGGTGTACTCCCAAAGCTTCATGCTTTGAAGTGGTGCGATACCAAAGAAGATAGAAGGAAGAAAACTGATGATCAAAACGCCGATTAAGATCGACCGAAGCCTCTTCAGATAACTTGTAAATGAAAAGTTCATTTATTACACCTCTTTTTGTAGCTGTAGTTGACAGAATAATCTGTATGTAATAATTGTAAACGAATTGACATGTCTTTTGAATAGCGTTATGTATTAAATTTCCAACAAAAAAATACTGAATGGAAATCATCAGTATTTTTTCAGTAAAACCTCTTTTGCCAACCAGTCGATTCCTTCTTGAATAAATGTTTCAGAAGGATTTGAGTGCGGTGTATGTTCAAGTATCCAAATAAGATCGGGGTAACTTGATAAAACGTGGAGAATTTCCTTAAGGGAATAATGTCGTCCGTCATCTTCATGTGATGGATGGATCGGAACCCATATGTATTTGTCATCCATATATTCAATGTTGTGTAGATGGACAACTTTAATGTGATCTTTCCACTTCTGAATCATGTCTAGAGCCTTTTCATCTGCCGCTAATAGGTAATCACCAATATCGATGCACAGCTTCAGTCCGTATTTTTTCCATACTGTGATAGGAAAATCATTTAGGTACTGTATTCCTTTTGGCGATTTATCCAATCCAAGCTTTGGTTCGCAGACGATCGGCAAGTTGTATGTTTGCTGTAGTTCAGATAATCGTTTCAGACCCTGCTCAATTAACGTATCGGGATTACGGGCGCATCCTTGAAAATAAGGGAAATGAACAAGGATATACTGGGCGCCTAATTCAACGAGACGCTGAATTTCCTTTTCGAACAAGGTCCATGCTTGTTCAGGTGTATATTGAAACTTCTCTAATAAATCATATTTACTTCCATTTCTATAGATGGGAGAGTGGATGCCAAAGGTTTTGTTGCTATTCTTTAGAAGTGATAGAAACCTCTGAAAGGCATCTTCATTTTCGAATTCTCCAATCTCAATATGTGTGATCTGCTCATGAACTCGAAACAGATCGTTGAATTTTGTTTCATCAGACATGATGGTACTGCCAGAAATGCCGATTGTATGTGTCATCTTAACCTCCTAGATAATATAAAAAAGACAGGAAATGAGATCCTGTCTTTTAAAATCCTCCACCACCGCTACCACCCGAGTGGTGATTATGTTGGGATGCGTTCCAGGCTGCTGCATTATTGATCTTGTTTTGATCACTAACATGCTCTTCAAGCTCGTATTTGTAGTTATACCTTCTGTACTTTAGCCTTGTTCTCCAGTTGACGATTGCGGCTAGTAAAGTCACCGCGGCGATAGGTCCTAAAATGTATAGCCAAAACATAGAAGCACCTCCTTAAATTGTGTTGTTACTCGTTACCGTATGTTGTTATTCCTTATATATGCGAATCAAGAAAGAGATGAAGCTTGTCCAGGCCGTAAGCTGCTTTAATTGTATAATTCTACAAAAAATGTAAGAAATCCTTTAAGGGGTCTGTCCCGGGGTCTGACCCCGGGACAGACCCCCTACAATTTAGACACAATTTTAACACATACTGGGAGATAACTGCTTTGCAATTTAAGACAGGTATCACTATAATATAAGAGGAATCGACAGAAGCAGTCCGGCAGTGGGCTGTTTTTTGCAGTTATACAACAAACAAATTTAGGTTAAAACTTTTAAAAGAAGTCAAACAATGAAGGTGAAAGATATGAAACGAGCTCGACTAATATATAATCCAAGTTCGGGAAGAGAAACGGTAAAAAAACAGCTTCCTTATATTCTAGACAGACTTGAAAATGCAGGATATGAAACGTCATGTCATGCAACAACACCCGAAGAAGGTTGCGCGACTCGCGCTGCACGTGCAGCAGGGGAAAGAGGCTTCGACCTGGTTATCGCAGCTGGTGGAGACGGAACGATCTATGAAGTGGTCAATGGATTAGCAGGACTAGAAGATCGCCCAATGCTAGGAATCATTCCTGCGGGAACTACGAATGACTTTGCACGTGCAGTAGGTGTGCCGCGCACGATTGAAGGAGCTTGTGACGTTCTATGCGGTGGTGTACATATGCCTGTTGATATTGGTAAAGTAAACGACAGGTTCTTCATCAACATCGCAGGTGGCGGTCGTATAACAGAGCTAACGTATGAAGTGCCAAGCAAGCTGAAGACGATGATCGGACAACTGGCGTATTTCCTAAAAGGAATAGAGATGTTGCCGTCGATTCGTCCTACATTTGTAGAAATCGAATTCGATGATAAAGAAAAATACGAAGGCGAGATCATGCTCTTCTTAGTAGCTAACACAAATTCAGTTGGAGGCTTTGAGAAGCTTGCTCCATCATCAGAATTCCATGACGGTCTTTTTGATGTAATCATCTTAAAGAAAACGAATCTTGCAGAATTTGTACGTATTGCATCTCTTGCGATCCGTGGGGAACACATTCATGATGATCATGTCATTTATAAGAAGGCAAAGCGTGTTAAAGTAACGCCTCGCGAAAAGATGCAGATCAACCTAGATGGAGAGCTAGGAGGCATCCTGCCTGGTGAGTTTGAAAATTTACACCATCACTTTGAACTACTCGTACCAAAAGAGCGACTTAAACCTTAAACCAACCATGTCAAAGAACACTGAAGCAAAATCTGCTGAGTGTTCTTTTTTATTAATAAATGAGTAACGGGAGATGTTTATGACTTACCTATTTCAGGTTATGACTCAAGAACAAGCTGAGGAGATTGCGTTTCAATGGCACTATGATGGAGAGTATTCATTCTATAATATGGAGTCAGATAGAGATGATTTAGCAGAATTTATTAACCAAGAAAAGAGAGGGGAATCTGTGTATTCAGTCCTTAATAATAATGAACTAATTGGTTTTTTTAGCGTGAATAAAGCAGATGAACGGATATATGATATTGGTTTAGGAATGAGACCAGACTTAACCGGTAAAGGTATAGGCTTCAAATTTCTGAAATCAGGAATAGAGTTTGTGAAAAGTGAATACAAACCAAAAAAAATAACATTATCTGTAGCGACATTTAATCAAAGAGCGATAAACGTTTATGGAAAAATGGGTTTTAAAGAAATTAAGACTTTTATGCAAGCTACAAACGGTAGTGAATTTGAGTTTATCAAAATGGAATACGAATGCTAATTTAATGATACAGCTGTCCATAAAAGACATCTATTTAATCATAAAAAGACCTGTCATAGCTTTGTAAGTTGAAAAGTAAAATAGATTTCAGGGGGCATAACGCTCTATTTCATATTCCCTTGCTTCCAAAGGAGTTTTTAGAAGATGGATAGCAACCAGAATCTGTGCGAGCAGTTTGCCAAAATATTAAATGGTCGTTCACAAAATCACCAAGGTGTTTGTTCGGTCTCCCTGCACCGAACGTTTTCAGCTACTGTGCAAGGAAAACCAAGTAAAGCGGTACTTCCAGTAGGGGTATCGTTTGAGTCTTTGGATCAAAGTGGAAATGCTTTGAACCTATTAGAAATTGCTGTTCTACAGGAAGAAATACCACGTTTTATGTATGCCGTTTGTTCACCAGGGGCTCATTGTAAGTGCGCTTCATAATCACTGGCTATACGTTAATCCGCAGATTATGTACATGCATGTTCAATCCGTCGAACCGCCTTTAAATTTTGCTCAGAAGGTAAGCCGTTCTTTTTCTTATTTATCGAGTTACCCTTCTTCTTAAAAAATTCTTACGTCTGGGCCACATATAGGTGGTCCGTTTTTTTATGTAAGCATTTGGTGTCCACTAACAGTTATGCTACAATCAGAAAAGCATAAGAGACAAAAAGGGACGATGACAATGACAAAGGCTGATTTGCCTGTTCATAAAAATGAAAGTTATGAAGTAGATATAGTGGATTTAACCCATGAGGGGGCAGGAGTTGCTCGTGTAAATGGGTTTACTTTGTTTGTGCCGAATACATTGCCTGGCGAGCGTGCGAAGATCAAGGTTGTAGGTGTGAAAAAAGGATTCGGTTTTGGTCGTTTAGAAGAGCTGATCGAAGAGAGCCCTGAACGTGTTGAACCACCTTGTCCGATCTATAAATGGTGTGGAGGGTGTCAGCTTCAGCATCTATCCTATGAAGGACAGTTGGAATACAAACGCAAGTTAGTAGAAGACGTTCTAGCGAGAATCGGAAAGTTAGAAGACGTTCCAGTTCTCTCAACACTTGGCATGGGAGAAGAACCTTGGCGTTATCGTAATAAAGCGCAAGTGCCAGTTGGTGAACGCAACGGCCGCATCATCACAGGTTTTTACCAGAAGCGCAGCCATGAAATTGTAGAGATGGACAGCTGTATCATCACGGGGGATACGAACGACGACGCGGTACAAGCTGTGAAAGAAATCGTGAATCAGTACAATATCAGTGCTTATAATGAAGAAAAACATAAAGGTATTCTTCGTCATATCATTGCGCGATACGGGAAAACGACAGGTGATTTAATGATTGTACTCGTAACGAACGGTCAAGACCTGCCGCAGCGTAAGAAGATAGTAGAAGATATCCGAAAAGCACTACCTGAGATTAAATCAATCGTTCAAAATGTGAACTCAAAACGTACGAACGTGATTTTTGGTGAAGAAACACGCGTGCTTTGGGGTGCTGAATATATTTATGATTTTATTGGCGACATCAAGTTTGCCATCTCAGCGCGTTCGTTTTATCAGATCAATCCAGACCAGACGAAAGTGCTTTATGATCAAGCGTTACAATATGCGGAACTGAATGGTGATGAAACGGTCATCGATGCGTATTGCGGAATCGGGACAATCTCCCTGTTCCTCGCACAAAAAGCAAAAAAAGTGTACGGTGTAGAAATCGTACCAGAAGCGATTGAAGACGCGCGCCGCAATGCGGAGTTAAATAACATTCATAACGCTGAGTTTGCTGTTGGTAAATCAGAAGATGTGATTCCCGAGTGGAAAAAACAAGGCATCACGCCAGATGTGATCGTCGTGGATCCACCACGAAAAGGCTGTGACGAGGAGTTATTAAAAACTATCATCGAAATGAAGCCTAAGCGCGTAGTCTATGTGAGCTGTAACCCAGCCACACTAGCACGTGATTTACGCGTACTTGAAGATGGTGGATTTAAAACGCAGAAAGTCCAGCCGGTCGATATGTTTCCTCAGACGACGCATGTTGAAGCTGTTGCGTTGCTTGAGCTTAACTAATTATAAAATAAAAATGGCTATCTATTCCTTTTATACTTACTGTTCGAATTGTAAGGATGCCGTAGAGATAAAGACAATGACTTTGGCATTGTTTTGAAGGGAACGTATCAGCAGTGTGGGCAAGATGTGACAAGATTGTAAATGAATGAAAATGAGTATTGATAATTACAGGAAGTGAGCCTTCAAGAGGGCTCACTTCTTTTTTTATTTTGACTGTGAAGATGACTTTGCAGACTGCTCACGAAATGTGTGTCACAGTTAGGGCTGAAGTAGATATTGCATTCCTAATTTTAACAGTTTGCAAGTGTTATTGTTTTTCAAAAGTCGATATGCTAGAATCATGCTTGGGAATGATAATTATTATCAATAAGAAACGCAATAATAGTTTGTACATGTTGTATAGTTCTTATTAATAATTACTTACGATCCCGTAGTTTGTCGTAGTTTGTAGTAACTTTGACAGAAAAATCTTATTCTCCGAAGTGTCTGGAGATTGATTAGGTATATAGAACTTGTTTGGTCTTCAAATGAAAGGGTGTAAATGATGAGGAACATCGAAAAATATAGAAATGCCTTTATTAATGTGTTGGAACTAGAGGAAGATGAAGTAGTTGAGAATTTAGTATTAGCAGAATCAGCAGAATGGGATTCAATCGCACATATGGCGCTCATTTGTGAGATTGAGGATGCATTTGATGTCTCATTAGATTCAGAATGGATGACGGAATTCAATTCTTATCAGTCTGGAATTGAGCTATTGGAACGTTCGGGAGTGAACATTATTAATGAATAACTTCAAAAAAATGGAGCAGTTTGGGAACCGCACAGCTGTATATGCAGACCGAGAATATTCATACTCAGAAATGGTAGAATTATCGGATGCCATCTGCGGTAATGTGGGTGAAAGAACGCTCGTTTTTTGTTTGTGCTCAAATAATAAAGAGTCTTTATTTGGTTACGTGGGCTTTATTAGAGGTGGCATTGTCCCCGTGCTTTTGGATGCATCCATCCATATAGATCGGTTACGAAGACTGGTTCATCTTTATAAGCCTGCATACATCTGGGCAAGTAGTAATAATCAAGATCTCTCAAAGACAATGGATTCTTCATTTGTATATGGAGATTACACATTATATAAATGTCCTACCCATTTTCAACATAATCTTCATGAACATCTTGCTCTACTCTTAACAACCTCTGGAAGTACGGGGAGCCCCAAATTTGTTCGTTTAAGCTATGAAAATATTTTTGAAAACGCTGTATCAATAGCAAAGTACCTTGATATCCATGAAAACGAAAAACCGATCACTACACTACCAATGAATTACTCCTACGGGCTTTCTATTATTAACAGCCATTTCGTATGTGGAGCCACAGTCGTTGTAACGGGGGCTTCTATAATGAGTAAGGATTTTTGGAATTTATGTAAGGAGCAGCAAGTCACAACTTTTGGTGGAGTTCCTTTTGTGTATGAGATGCTTGACAGGATGAAGTTTGAAGAGCTTAGTCTGCCAAGTTTAAAAAAACTAACTCAAGCTGGTGGCAAATTGAACGAAACGCTTTCTCGCAAATTTGCTAATGTGTGTAATCAGAAAGGGATTCAGTTTTTTACCATGTACGGTCAAACAGAGGCGACAGCCCGGATGACCTATCTACCCTATGAGAAAAATCTTGAAAAAGCAGGGAGTATCGGTATTGCTATTCCAGGTGGAGAGCTATTCATTCAAGATGACAAGGGAAACAAAATTACAGCACCTCATTTGACAGGTGAATTGATATACAAAGGGCCTAATGTTTCCTTAGGGTATGCTGAGTCGTTATTCGATCTTTCTAAAAAAGATGAGAATAAAGGTGTTTTGCGTACAGGAGATATGGCTTACTTTGATGAGGATGGGTATTTCTTCATATCAGGACGCATTAAAAGAATGATAAAAGTGTATGGAAACCGCATCAGTCTTGATGATGTAGAATTGTTTTTACATGAGCATGGCCACGATTGTATCTGTGCTGGAAGTGATGACCAAATGTATATCTACACATTAAGAGATGATTATGTTCAGATAAAAAAAATAGTCAAGGAAAAATTAAACTTGAAGGGCTTTAAGATTATGAGAATTGAGGAAATCCCACGGAATCACTTTGGAAAAATCCTCTATTCAAACCTCCCTAAACTTGGCTAATTTATAGTTGGTGATCTCTATGACCGACCACCATCTGTTCAACGTGTTGCAATGCCATTTATGCATAATTTCTAGTTCGTTTTATCAGAAAAAAATATAAGGTAATTTTTTATCAGGTGATTGAATGACTTTTATATCAATTGAGTTTCTTCTATTTCTCGCAATAACCGTTTTGTTGAATTATATAATCCCCCATCGATTGAGATGGGTTCTTTTATTGGTTGCAAGTTATGTGTTTTACGCTAGTTTAAGTATTCAATTTATACTATTACTCTTAATTAGCACAGCTTTTACTTATTTCACTGGAATTTTTATTGAAAAACAGGAGACCAAAAAACAGAAGAAAAAAGCCATGATCGTTGGTATTTCTGTATTGTTGTTTTTTCTTGGTTGGTTTAAATATTTTAATTTTGTGAATGAATCGCTTCGGTCGTTGGCGACATCCATGGGTTGGAATTATGCGATACCCTACCAAGAGATTGTTCTGCCATTAGCCATTTCATTTTATACATTTCAGGCTGTAAGTTATCTTGTGGATATTTTCTATGGAAAGCAAAAAGCTGAAAGACATTATGGTTATTTTTCGGTCTATTTTGCATTTTTTCCACAACTGGTTGCAGGGCCAATTGAACGTGCCAAAAAATTAATTCCACAATTGAAAGTCGAACAGCGTTTAGACTATGAAAATTTAGTATATGGAATGAAGAGAATCGCATGGGGTTTTTTTAAAAAGACATTGATTGCAGATCGACTAGCTCCAATCGTTGCTAGTGTTTACGATAGTCCCAACCCGTCTGGTTCTGAAATCGTACTAGCTACTATCTTATTCTCGATACAGTTATACGCTGATTTTTCAGCATGCAGTGACATTGCCATTGGTAGCGCAAGAATGTTGGGAATCAATTTAACTGAAAACTTTAAGCAGCCGCACTTTGCTGTTTCGATTTCAGATTTTTGGAGTAGATGGCATATAACGCTCTCCACATGGCTTAGGGACTATATTTTCTTCCCGTTAGGTAAGAGGAAAAAAAAGAGAAGTGAAATCTATTTTGCCATTGTGATTACTTTTTTAGTAAGCGGCATCTGGCACGGAGCAGCTTGGACTTTTGTATTATGGGGTCTCATTCATGGGTTTTATCGCGTGTTTGGAGATGCAACGAAATCTTATCGTGAAAGTATGGCTTCGTTTATTCGATTGGATAGAACTCCAGTGCTTCATAGGTGGTTGAAGATTGCAATAACCTTTCTTCTAGTCTGCTTTTCTAGAGTTTTTTTTCGATCGGATACCGTAGCACAAGCATTTGATCACGCAAAACTTTTCTTGAGCATCAGCTCTTGGAGCCCGGTGGGAATGGTTAAAGCTTTTGAAATTTTTCCGTTATTTGATCTGTTACTTTTTATTTTTTTCTTTATTATTCTACAACTGTTTCAATATATAGAAAGAAACAATGGTTCAGCATGGGAATTCCTATCAAAGCGCTCCACATTTACTAGATTGGCATTTTATATTTTTCTTATTTTTTCAGTTCTTATATTAGGTGTTACAGAGAATGGATTTGTTTATGGTGGATTTTGATACAACAACTTCCATGTGTAGTTTAGGTGAAGATTTGATAAAAGATACACGGTGTTGAAAGGATTTGCTATGTTACGTTTATTCATCAAGTTAACAATTATCATCGGTGTTGTTATCCTACTTTTTATGCCGATCAATCAATTCGTTAAGGATTCATATGATTACAATATTGATCATGACATACTGGCATTTAAGAAACAACCACATCCTGTTGATCTCATCAATCTAGGTGCATCTCATTCGATGTATGGTTATTATTTTAAGCCCACTGGTTTGTCCCATCTGGACTTAGCGCTTCCTTCTCAGACCATTCAATACGACTCTAAATTGTTGAAAGAGTATGGTGAGCATCTTAAACCTGGTGGTGTCGTTCTCGTTTCCATCTCTCAGATGACTTTCGCCAATTCTGAGGCTAAGAACATTGGGAACTATTATAGAGTTTTAGATCGTAGTGATATTGAACCGTATAATATTATTGATTATTACACTTACTTGAATTTACCTGGGACAAATACTGGGAGTCTTAGCTCTGCAATTACGGGTAAACTAAAAGACTTAAGATGGAATTCTCATCAACCTTGGTCAAATAACGGTAAAGATTATTCAGAAAGAAAATATGAGAAAATAGAAGAACAGTACCAGGAAGCAATAGAAAACAATAACATTGAACCAAATGTAAAGCAGTTAGAAGAAATTGTAGATTATTGCAGCGATAAAGGCTACCAAGTCGTGTTGACCATGGAGCCCGTTCATCAGTCTTATCAAAAATATTTCAATAAAGAAGTTATGAATAGACTTGTTTTTCAGCATTTAGAAGCTCTAAATCTAGATGTTCCATTGTTAAATTATATGAGTGATCCAAGATTCGTAAACAAGCAAGAATATTTTATCGACCCCGATCATTTAAACAGTGAGGGCAGAAAAAAGTTCTCTTGGATCGTATACGAGGAACTGAAGAGAATGGGCTATTTAAAAAAGGATTGAATCAATTAAACATGAAATATTTAAATAACTTTAAAAGTTAATAAAGGTGCAGACCTGCAGGTGAGAAGGGCAGGGACGAAAAAGAAGGTATTGATATCATAATCATCGAGAGGCTTTTTTGTACATTTGTAAATTTCCATAAATTATAAATGTGCAGTGATTGATATTGAGTGAACAATCATGATATAAGAGTAAAAGAATATTTATTTTACCGGGATTTTGAAGTTGCATTATAGTGAGAGGATTTGAGCATCAATGATAGATAATTTTTGGCGTGATCTGCCGCGTCCGTTTTTTGTACTTGCTCCAATGGAGGACGTGACAGATGTTGTTTTTCGTCATGTTGTAAGTAAGGCTGGGCGACCGGATGTGTTTTTTACGGAGTTTACAAACTCAGATAGCTATTGTCATCCAGAGGGATTAAAAAGTGTTCGCGGCCGTTTGACGTTTACAGAAGATGAACAGCCGATGGTGGCACATATATGGGGAGATAACCCTGAATATTTCCGTAAAATGAGTATTGGCATGAAAGAGATGGGCTTTAAAGGAATCGACATTAACATGGGCTGCCCTGTACCGAATGTCGCACAAAGAGGAAAAGGAAGTGGCCTTATTCTACGTCCAGATGTAGCGGCTGAATTAATTCAGGCGGCTAAAGCTGGCGGACTGCCTGTTAGTGTGAAAACACGACTTGGGTTTAAAGAAATTGATGAGTGGGAAGCGTGGCTTACGCATATTTTAGAGCAGGATATTGCAAACCTTTCTATCCATTTACGAACAAGAGAGGAAATGAGTCTTGTAGATGCTCATTGGGAGCTTATTCCTGAGATTAAAAAGCTGCGTGACCGAATTGCACCAGATACGTTACTAACGATTAACGGAGACATTCCGGACCGTCAAGTAGGGCTAGAGCTTGCTGAAAAATACGGAATTGATGGTGTTATGATCGGACGAGGAATCTTTAAAAATCCTTTTGCTTTTGAAAAAGAGCCAAGAGAGCACAGCAGCAAAGAATATCTTGATCTGTTAAGACTGCAGCTTGATCTCCAAGATCAATACGCGGAAGAAGTGCCGCGTTCTATCACAGGACTTCACCGTTTTTTCAAAATCTATGTAAAAGGATTCCCAGGAGCGGCAGAATTACGCAATCAGTTGATGAACACAAAATCAACGGATGAAGTGAGAGCGTTGCTAGATCAAATCAATCATTAATAACTTCTAAAAGAATAAAGAAATAGATTGAAAAACAGTATGATACCTTATGGGTACATGCTGTTTTTTTGATTTGAACCCATTAAATTCATCAAGAGGTAATTTATGTTAAGGTGAAGCTAACAACTGCTAGATCAAATACAAAAGGGAGGTACGTTCATGAAAAACAATCGGAAGTTGTTAATCATTGTTGTAACCGTTCTGCTCGTTATAGTATCCGCTTGTGGAAATTCAATCGATCCTTCAAATGGATCAACGGATAACGAATCAAAAAATGAAAAATCAACTCAAAAATCAGGTGCAGATATTTCAAATAAAGATCATATTGAAAAAGCTTCAGGAAGTGATCATACTAATGAAAAGGTAGATATGTCTCAGAAAGATGCTTCTGAAATTAAGGAAAGTACAAAAGAAAAATATCTTCAAAAATGGGAAGAGACGAAGAATAAAGTAGCAGAGATGAGAAAGAATCCAGTAGATGATACAACATTCGCTTTAAAGAAAGTGGAAGGCGATGCATACGAACTATTAGATGACTTGTTAAACGAAATTTATGGAGTACTAGAGAAGCAACTCAATAAAGAAGAGATGAACCAATTAAGAAAAGAACAACGTGAATGGTTAATCAATAGGGAAAATATAGCTAAAAAGGAATCTCTTAAATATGAAGGCGGTACATTGGAGCAATACGAATATGTAAGAACAATAAACAATCTTACAGAGAAGAGATGCTTTGAATTAATTGAGAATTATATGAAGTAATAACTGAGTCTAAAAGTAACTCCACAAGGTGTATAAGAGGAAGGTGACAGCTTCTGTAGAATTATAGATACATTCATGGAAAAGCAAGGAGGAGTTACGTTATGAAATTACTGCTCACATCTGGAGGCGTGATTAACAAAAGCATACATGAGGCGCTCGTTGATATGTTGGACAAGCCAATTGCTGATTGCAACGCCCTTTGTATACCTACTGCCATGTACGGACATCCCTGGGTGGGACCAGGCGTGAAAGCTTGGGAGTTCATCACCGGGAAAGAGGAAAATCCTATGGTTAACCTAGGTTGGAAGTCAGTTGGTGTGCTCGAGCTTACTGCGCTGCCAAGCATAGATAAAGAACGCTGGGTACCCCTTGTAAAGGAGACCGACGTCTTTTTAGTTTCGGGCGGAGACGCTCTTTACCTGTATCATTGGATGCAGCAGTCGGGGCTAGCAGAGATATTACCATCGCTTCGTGCAGTATATGTGGGAATGAGTGCAGGTAGTATGGTGATGACACCTAAGATTGGGAAAGATTTCGTTGGCTGGACTCCACCGAGCGGTGAAGATCAAGCACTTGGATTCGTCGATTTTTCAATCTTTCCACATGTTGATCACGAGATGCTGCCGGAAAACACTATGGCAGCTGCAGAACAATGGGCTGCTGAGATTAATGGACCAGCATATGCTATTGATGATGATACCGCAATCAAAGTAATTAATGGTGAGACTGAAGTGATTTCTGAAGGACATTGGAAACTTTTAAGTAAAGTTAGTTCATAGGTCATATCATTCGGAAAATGAATCTGATAGGAATTAAATTTAAAGTAGAGATTTTTTTATGAAGAAGAAAGCAGGTGATACCTATGCTTTTTTCTTTTTTTATGGGGCTGAAAACTAGTGAGAGATTCTCCTTTGAATTTTTGAACACGTTAGTCTTAATTAGTAGATTTCACCTATACGACGCTCATGCCCATAGTTAATATTTATATTTTTGTAAAATTAAGATAATTCTTATTGTTCATTCGGAATTTTTTCCTCTCCTATATAATGATAATAACCAATTAATAGGAGGTATCGTTTCGTGAAGAAAAAGCTTATAGGTTCCGTCATTTTGTCATCTGCATTTCTATTAAGTTCCATTCCGGTTAATGTACTTGCACAACCTGTTCATTCAAGTGAAGTCAACCGTGTTCAAGTGGCTAAAGAATGGAATGAGAAAGCGAGTGTACCTTTCTTTGTGAAGGAAAGAAATGCAGAGAAGTTTTCCTCAAGCAGTTCTTCTAACGCACTAAATTATTTAAAGAAAAATCAAGATAAAACAGGTATTAAAAGTCCGGAAAAAAATTTAAAAGTAAAAAGTGTAAATAAAGATGAACTTGGAATGACTCACGTACGGTTTTCACAAGCAGTCAATGGGATTCCTGTAGAAGGTTCTGAAGTCGTCGCCCATTTTAATAAAAATCATGAGATCGTTTCTGTGAATGGAAGAACGAATCAAACGATTGTCGATCAACTCGTAGATACACAAGCTGCCATCAGTAAACAAGCTGCGCTACAAGCTGCTTTATCATCGGTTAAAGCTCCTCAAGAGCTAACGTATGAACCAACATCTGAGCTCGTTATCTATCCATTTGAAAATAAGAATCACACCGCTTATAAAATAAACGTTAACTTTATGGGTGAAGAACCTGGAAACTGGTTTGTATTTGTAGATGCTAAGACAGGAGAAGTCATCGATCAGTATAATGGGCTCATGCATGCTGATGAACATAAAACGCAAACAGGCTCTGGCCTTGGCGTTCATGGTGAACATAGAAAATTACATATTACACGAGTGAAAGAGCCGAAATCTGGTACAAGGTTTGCTTTAGCAGATTATTCTCATGAAAATCTTGAAGGAATCTTTACGTATGATGCTACGAGTGATTGGGATTCTAGTAATGATAAGATTTATACGGGGAATTCAGCTTCCTTTACGAGTGACTATGACCGAGCTGCTGTTGATGCACACTATAATTCTGAAAAGGTCTATGAGTATTATTTGAATGAGCATGGCCGGAATTCTTTGGATGGAGAAGGTATGGCGATCAATTCCTATGTACACATTGGAGTCGATTACAATAATGCATTCTGGAATGGACGTTATATGGCCTACGGAGATGGTGACGGAGAATTTTTCATTCCATTATCTGCAGGTCTTGATGTTGCGGCACATGAAATGACACATGGTGTGATTACGCATACCGCAAATCTAGCTTACCGTAACCAATCGGGAGCACTTAATGAATCATTCGCTGACGTTTTTGGTGCACTCGTTGATGATAGTGATTGGGAAATGGGTGAGGACATCATGGCACCGGCTGCAAAAGCAGATGGCGTAACGAGATTGCGTAGCTTAAGCGACCCGAACAGTGTTGTTGTCAGCAACCCGCAAAGGGCGGCATATGGCAGTGGGGTCTATCCAGCACATATGGATGAATATTATAACATGCCGCTGAATGTAGATAATGGTGGTGTACATGTGAACTCTTCCATTACGAATCATGCTGCATATCTGATTGGTGAGGAGCTTGGTAGAGAAAAATTAGGTAAAATTTATTACCGTGCACTATCGGTCTACTTAACATCGAATTCTAACTTTAGTGAAGCTCGTCAAGCCATCGTACAAGCTGCAACAGATCTTTATGGTTCAGGAAGTACTGAAGTAACAGCAGTTAACGCAGGCTTTGATGCGGTTGGTATTAATTAATCGAACCATTGGTAGCTGTAATACAAAATGAAAACCTCAGGAATAATATCCTGAGGTTTTATTCTAGTAAAACAAACCCGTTAATATTTATCAAAATATTCTAATTATTACAACTTTTATAAATACATTGTATTAAGTCGAAATACTCACTATAATACTATTTAATAGAAGGACAATTGTCTTTTTCAGGTGGATTTAATTTGGTGGGCTTTCTTATTCCTATCTGTTAAAAGACGTATGCTACAGGTTTATTCAGATAAACAGCTTTACAATTCTAACTAGATTGGTGATGACATCTATGAAACGTATACTGAAAAAGTGGAATCAGTTAAGTCTTGTTAAACAGATCATTATAGGATTGATTGTTGGTATTATCCTAGCTGTAACGATTCCGCAAGCAGCAAAACCTGTTATTATTTTTGGCACTTTGTTTGTAGGTGCACTAAAAGCAATCGCACCTGTATTAGTATTATTCTTGGTTATGTCGGCGATCGCGCAACATAAAGCGGGCCATCAGACGAACATGAAAGCCATTATTTTATTTTATCTTATAGGTACATTCTTAGCTGGATTAACAGCTGTTATTGCAAGTTTTATCTTCCCTGTAGGTCTGACTCTTGGTAAGGGAGCTGAAGGGGTTACCCCTCCGGGTGGTGTTGCTGAAGTACTAAAAACGCTGCTGATGAACGTTGTTGATAATCCATTCAACGCTTTGGTTAACGCGAATTATATCGGTATCCTGGCATGGGCAGTGCTTTTAGGACTTGCTTTAAGAAGTGCACAGGAAACGACAAAAACGATGATTTCAAACGTTTCGGACGCTGTAGCTAAATTGGTAACATGGGTCATTAAGTTAGCACCTCTAGGAATCATGGGACTAGTCGTTGAATCAATTACGTCAAACGGTATTGAATCATTATTGGGTTATAGCAAGTTGTTAGGACTTTTAATTGGTTGTATGTTATTTGTTGCCTTGATTGTGAATCCACTTATTGTTTTCGCAGCAATCAGACAAAATCCTTATCCGCTTGTTTTCAAATGCTTGAAAGAAAGTGGAATAACAGCATTCTTCACACGTAGCTCTGCTTCCAATATTCCTGTTAACATGAAGTTATGTGAGAAGCTTGGTTTGGACAAGGATAATTATTCTGTATCCATCCCATTAGGGGCGACGATCAATATGGCAGGTGCTGCGGTTACGATTTCTGTTTTAACGCTTGCCGCGGTTCATACACTGAACATTCAGGTTGATCTCGGAACAGCTATTCTTCTAAGTGTTTTATCCGCTGTGTGCGCGTGTGGCGCTTCAGGGGTTGCTGGTGGATCGTTATTATTGATCCCTCTAGCGTGTAGTCTGTTCGGCATCCCAGGTGATGTGGCGATGCAAGTAGTTGGTGTCGGCTTTATCATCGGTGTTTTACAAGATTCTTTTGAAACAGCTCTAAATTCATCAACAGACGTTCTCTTTACAGCGGCTGCTGAGTACAAAGAGTGGCGTAAAGAAGGAAAAGAAATTAATATTCAAAAAGCAGCATAATAGATGGCACCTGAGACGTTGTTTAGCGTTGAAGGTGCCTTTTTGTTGCCGTATTTTCTCGTTTAAAGGAATTACTATTATGTGTATGGAATGACTTAAGTGGTTTTATTATAAAAAAATCAGGAGGTTACTCATGGGAAGATTAGTGCATTTTGAAATTCATGTGGATGACATGGAGCGGGCAATGAAGTTTTACGGTGAGGTGTTTGGCTGGTCATTTCAAGATTGGAGTGAATTTGCCGGAATGCCATATTACGGTGCAGTGACTGGGGACGACAAAGAAATGGGGATCAATGGTGCTTTGATGCAAAGACAGAGCCCGCCGCCTGAACCGAACCAAGCATTAAATGGATATGCATGTACGATGGGTGTTGAAAGCTATGATGAAACAGAAGCCAAGATTTTAGAGCAAGGCGGAAAAGTAGCGATGCCGAAGTACGCGCTGCCAGGAATGGCTTGGCAAGGATACTACATAGATACAGAAGGCAATATTTTCGGCATTCATCAGCCTGATGAGAATGCGAAATAGATAATAATGGTGAAGACAACGCTAGTATATTGGCGTTGTCTTTTTTTGCGGCTGTAAAAAAACCCCTTAGTTAAAAAAATACAGACGATATTAATAAAGTGCTAATGATAGCGCTTTCAAACCTTCTTTTTTCGTAGCTATAATTACCTTGTAAGTACTTTTTAAAGGGGGAACTGATAATGAAGAAAAGTAAATTACTATCTCTGATGCTTGCTGTTGTCATGCTTATGCTTGTTGCAGCTGGTTGCAGTGACAGCAATAGTGAGGTAAGCGTGGGTATCGTCTTACCTACGAAAGATGAGCCTAGATGGGTGCAGGACGAGCAAAGATTTAAGGATGCTTTAAAAGGAACGGATTACACGACTGAGATTCTGTTCAGCCAAGGATCTTCTGCAAAAGAAAAAGAAAACGTTGAAACATTGATCAACAAAGGAATCGATGTTCTTATCATCTGTCCACAAGACGGTGATGCAGCAGCTGCGGCAGTAGAAGCAGCAAAAAAAGATGACATCACGGTTATTGCGTATGACCGTTTGATCACGAATACGGATGCGGTTGATTATTATGTAACGTTTGACAGCTTGGCAGTGGGTGCTGCACAAGGTCAATACTTGATCGACAACGCTAAAGGATCTAACACTCCGCTTTACCTTTATGCTGGAGCGGCTTCTGATAACAATGCATTCTTATTCTTTGAAGGAGCTTGGAAAGTACTTCAACCTAAGATTGCTGACGGCACATTCAAGATCGCTAACTCTAGTGAAGCTGAAGCTTTAAAAGATAAAGCTGAACTTTCTCGCGATGAGCTGAGCAAGATCATCGGCCAAGTAACAACGAACTGGGACGCAAACGAAGCGAAGAACAAAGCGCAAACACATTTGACGGCTGCTAAGGCAGACTTGAAAGGTGATGTTGCGATTCTAGCTCCAAACGATGGAACAGCTCGTTCGATCGCAGATGTATTTGGATCAGACAGCGCGGTTTCTAGCTACCTCGTAACAGGACAGGATGCAGAAAAAGCTTCTATCCAATATGTGATTGATGGCAAACAATCGATGACTGTATTTAAGGATGTTCGTACACTTGTTAAGGATGCAATGGGAATGGCAGTTGAGATCCTTGATGAGAAGAAGCCAGAAACAACAGGTTCATACGACAATGGAAACGTGGAAGTAAAAGCAAAACAAACGAACGTAATCGTTGTAAACAAAGACAACGTTAAGAAAGAACTAATTGATTCTGATTATTATAAAGCCGACGATTTTACAGGGCTTGAATAAGAAAATAGCAGGACGAGAAATAGTGATAGATTCTACGTCTATCACTATTTTTCACAATGAAGACTGTGGAGTGGCTAATTGGAGGGATCATGATGAGCGGATATATTTTGGAGATGAACGAGATCTCCAAATCGTTTACCGGAGTGAAAGCGCTCAGCAATGTAAATTTTAAAGTAAGAAAAGGCGAGATACACTGTTTGATCGGGGAGAACGGAGCAGGGAAATCCACGCTGATGAAAGTGCTAAGTGGGGTTTATCCTTATGGAACGTATGAAGGAGACATCGTGTTTGAAGAAAGTGTTCAGCAGTTCAATAAGATTAGTGACAGTGTTCAAACCGGCATCGTTATCATCTATCAGGAGTTAGCTTTATTTCCGGATCTCACGGTTTATGAAAATATTTTTGTTGGAAACGAAGTTAAACGCGGAAACTTGGTGGACTGGAATCAGACGATTGCTGAAGCAAAGAAAATGCTGAAACGGGTGGGGCTTGACGTGAATCCTGAAACACTCGTAAAAGACTTGAGTGTAGGAAAGCAGCAGTTGGTCGAGATCGCCAAAGCGCTAAGTAAGGACGTTAAGCTGCTAATTTTAGATGAACCGACCGCCGCACTGAATGAAGATGACAGTGAGAATCTTTTAAAACTCCTAGGTGAGCTTAAGAAACAGGGCATCACGAGTATTATGATTTCACACAAGCTAAAAGAAGTCATATCGATTGCTGATCAAGCGACGGTCCTGCGTGATGGCAAAACAATCTGTACGCTCGATGCTTCTAAAGGAGAAATATCAGAGAACATGATCATTAAAAATATGGTCGGACGGGATATTGATGATATTTATCCGAAGAGACCAGATAAAAAGATCGGTGAAACAATACTCGAGCTGAATGATTGGTCTGCTTATAGTACCGAGCTTGGCAGACATGTGTTAAGAGACATCGACTTTCATGTGAAAAAAGGGGAAATCGTCGGAATCGCTGGGCTTATGGGCTCAGGACGAACAGAACTTGCACTAAGTGTGTTTGGAAATCCGAAAAATTACAAACTAGAAGGTCACCTAAAAGTCTTAGGTGTGGAAAAAACGTTCAAGCACACGAGTGACGCGATTAAGTCAGGCATCGCTTATGTCACAGAAGACCGAAAAGGTGACGGGCTGTTTCTCATTCAAGATATTAAGAACAACATAACGGCGGCAAATCTTAACGAAGTCGCTGATAAGGGCATCATCAACGAGAATGAAGAGGTAAAAAGAGCAACAGAATACAAGAGGTCCATGTATATTAAAGCATCCTCACTAGAGCAAACGGTCGGTAACTTGAGTGGAGGAAATCAGCAGAAGGTATCACTCGGAAAGTGGCTGTTCGTTGGGCCAAAGATATTGATTTTGGATGAGCCTACTCGTGGTATCGATGTAGGTGCCAAATTTGAGATCTATACGATTATGAACCAATTAATCAGCGAGGGTATGAGTATTATCATGATTTCTTCTGAACTTGGTGAAGTGCTGGGAATGAGTGATCGTGTCTACGTCATGGCTGAAGGAAGAATGAAAGGCGAGCTGCCGATTGAAGAAGCCAATCAAGAAAACATCATGCAGCTTGCAACGCAATAGGGGGTTAACACATGGGATTTATTAAAGAAGCAAGAATGTTAGTGAAAGAGAATATCCGTGATTATGGGATGTATATCGCTTTGTTTGTGATTATGCTTACCTTCTCCATCATGACGGATGGGCTGTTCATGTCATCACGTAATATTAGTAATCTATTAGATTCTACTGGTTATATCGCTGTACTCGCAGTAGGAATGACACTTGTTATCGTTATTCGTCATATCGATCTATCTGTCGGGTTCGCAGCAGGATTTCTTGGTGCGATCGCGGCCATTCTTTTAACAAAGATGGGGCTGCCTATCTATGTGACAATACCGGTGATTCTGGTGCTTGGAATCGTTATTGGTCTGTTTAACGGTTTGTTGATCGCCAAATATGCAATCCCTTCGTTCGTAGCTACGCTTGCCGGAATGTTGATTTTCCGCGGTGCGCTTTTACAAGTAACGGAAAAAACAGGAACAATTATTATCAAAGACGATGCGTTCAACGCGATCGGCAACGGATTTATTCCTTCTCTTATGATCGTAAACGGCTTGCATCTTTTATCTTTAATTCTAGGTCTACTATCGATATTACTGTACATTTATAGCGAGATCTCTACTCGTCGGAACAAGATTAAATATCAGTTCGACGTTGTATCTAAAGGGATATTTACGTTTAAACTCATTTTTGTTTCAGCGATTATCGCCTATGTAACTTGGATCCTAGCAGGTTATAACGGCTTTTCTTGGACCGTTGTTATTATGCTTCTTGTCGTTGTAGCGTATCATTTCTTAACGACGAAAACGGTGCTTGGCCGTCACATTTACGCAGTAGGAAGTAACCCAGAAGCTGCACATCTCAGCGGAATCAATGTAAATAAAATTACGTACATGGTGTTTGGTTCTATGGGAATGCTTGCTGCACTTTCTGGTATTCTTTTTACTTCGCGTCTTCAATCGGCTACAACAACAGCAGGAACGCTTTTTGAGCTTGATGCGATTGCAGCAGCATACGTGGGTGGTGTATCGTCAGCCGGTGGTGTCGGAAAAGTAACGGGTGCCATCATCGGTGCCATTGTTATGGCTTCCTTATCAAGCGGGATGAACCTTCTTGGGGTTGGGGTTTCCATGCAGTACATGATTAGAGGTGGCGTGTTAGTTGCAGCAGTATTGTTTGATGTGATGACACGTAAAAAGAGAGGATAAAACTTAAACTCGTAGTTCGTTAAAAGTGGAGACATCGTGATAAAAGATGTCTTCACTTTTTTAACTCTTATACGTTTAGCATTTACCTATAATTGGAAAACAGGTAAGCGTTTGCATCAAGTATCTTATGATAAAATAAGATTAGTAAATTATCGGAAAAAAAGGGGATACTTCACTTGCGCAAAGCTGGGATAATCGTTCTAAGTTTCATATGTATCTTCCTCAGTTATTTAACGTTTATAACGGCACAAAAAGCGTTTCAATCTGATTGGAAACTACCTGTAGCTTCTTCTCATAAAGAAGATCGTTTTCGTATTGTTCTTATTACTCAAGAGTTAGATACGCCTTTCTGGGATAAGGTTGGAAAAGGTGCGGAACAACAAGCTCAAAAAAGTGGAGCAAGTCTTGAAGTATGGGGAAGCTACGGCAAGAACCAGGATGATTTTTTGAAGAAGCTTGAGATTGCTATTCAGTCAAAAGTAGACGGCATTATTGTACAGGGACTTGATACAGATCGTTTTAAAGAATTGACGAAGGTTAAAGCGGCGTTTTATGGCATTCCTATTATTACGGTAGGTAATGACGTACCTAAAGCAGAAAGCCTCCGAAAAACATACGTAGGTTCTAATCAGCACTTAGCTGGAATGATGATCGCTAAACTCATGTTGTCTGACATGGGGCAAGAAGGGCAAGTGATTTTATTAAGCGATAGCCAAAAGGAGTATTATCAGGAAGAGCGGCTTTCAGGCATTAAAGAAGTGCTTCAAAGCTTTCCTAACGTAAAGACGGTTTATGCAGAAACACCTGAGACGAGAGAGCAAGTTATTGCAAAAACAAGAGACCTTTTGAATCAGTATCCCGAGGCGGACGGCTTTATTGCCGTGAACGCTAATACGGCTGGGGCCATGATTCAGGAGATTGGTAGACGCGGACAAGTAGAACCCTATTTTATTTATTCTTTTGATGATGGATCTGAATCGATCACATTACTTAAACAAAAGAAGTTGGATGGTGTGATTGAGCAGTCACCGGAGATGATGGGAAGAAAAAGTGTAGATGTTTTGATGCAGTGGCTGAAGAACGAAACCGTTCCTCTTGATGCGGATGGTTATTCTAGTGAAATTCGAATGATAAAGGCGATGGATGAGAGATGAACAGAATACAGAAAAAAATATGGATGCTCGCATCAGTCGTTCTGATCATCATGGCTATTATTTGGATAGCGCTTACCTACTATAATCAACAAACGCAAAATCAATACAATGACATTCTGCAGCGATACTTGAGCATGAATGAAGTTACAAGCAGCAGTCAACAAGTGGTGACAGATCTCAATAATTTCTTGCTGGATCCCTCTGAAGAAAATGTAGATAAACTCAATCAAAGCAAAGTAAAACTTAACGAGGCAAAAGGGGAAATCGGAAAGCTAAGAAACTCTGAAAATGAATTTGCACTCATGAATTATATGAATCTTATTGATAGTTTGATCGAAACAACAGACCGCTCTCTTATGTTCTACGAAGAATCTGACACCGAGACCTCAAACAAAGAATTCACCGAAGCGACGCGTCTCTCAAAATATATTTCAGAAATGACCCTTACCTTGATCGATACAGAGCTAAGGACTTACGACGTATTTTATAGAGGTATCATCGATCAGTCTGCAGAGTTTAAGAAATTAGGAATCTGGCTGATGCTTCTCATCACACTTGTGTTGCTCGTAATTACGTATTGGTTTAGTTTAAGTATCACAAGACCTGTGCAGCAGTTAACACGTGCAGCGAACGAGCTGTCTGCGGGAAAGTTTGATAAAGAGATCAAAGTTGAATCGAATGATGAGATCTCATTTCTTGCTCAAACCTTTAACCGAATGCGCATCAATATTAATAATCTGTTTCAGGAAATACAGCAGAAGGCGCAGCTTGAGCATGAATTGCAGCAAAACAAGCTTCTGTTGCAAGAGAGTCAGCTTAAGAATCTACAAAGCCAGATTAATCCGCACTTTTTATTTAATACGCTGAATACGCTCTCAAAAAAGGCCTACTTGGAAGGATCAGAAGAAACGAGTGATTTACTTGTAAGTGTGGCTGGTCTTTTAAGATACAACTTAAAGTGGTTAGATAAATCCGTTACGCTTCAAGATGAAGTGATGGTAATTCAGCAATATATGAACATTCAAAAAGCAAGGTTTACTGACCGGCTGACGTTGCACCTCGATATTGATCAGTCTTGTTTAGAGGTTCAACTTCCTGGCTTGACTCTGCAACCCATAATTGAGAACGCCGTGATCTATGCAGTTGAACCAAGAGAAGATGGCGGACAGATCTGGCTTCGAATCATAGATGACGATAACATGGTGATGATTGAAGTGGAGGACGATGGCCCTGGTATTCCTGAGAATATTAGGAGACAGATCTTAAACGGTGAGCTGATCGAGACGAATCGTGCTTCAACAGGTATAGGGTTTACGAATGTTGTGAAACGGCTCCGACTTTTTTATGGTATGGAAAACTTGATGGATATTCAAAGTGAGATGGGTGCAGGAACGAAGGTGTTAATAAGAATTCCTAAGACGAGGGGGATTGAACAGCATGCTCAAACTCTTGATCGTTGATGACGAGCAGATTGAACGAGAAGGGCTACAAGTGATTCTGCAGAAGGCATTTCCTAATCTCGAGATTCATGAAGCGAAAAATGGGAAGGTCGCTGTACAAGTTGCGGCGGAATTAAAGCCTGACTTAGTGATGATGGACATTCAGATGCCAGGAATGAACGGACTAGAAGCGATTCAGCAGATTACATCCACGGATCCTTTTATTAAATTTGTGATGATTACAGCTTTTGATATGTTTGATTATGCTCGTCAGGCGATCAAACTAGGGGTGAAGGATTATTTATTGAAGCCAAGCAGAGTGAGCGAGATTGAGGAAACGGTCGGGAAAGTCTTAATGGAAATTGCAGAAGAACGCAGATCTCTCAAGGTTTTGGAAAGTACGTTACCGCTCGTGGAAACAGATGTTGTCACACAGCTGTTGTTTGATCATGTACATGACGTCCATCTGGATATGCTTGTTGATATGCTCGACATTTCTTCCACTCATGAATCATTTGTGATGAGTATTCTACTTCCACAAGGGGGAGAAAACCTTTATTCGTTGATCAAAGAAAAGGTTAGGAAATCGGCGAGTGGGTGGGTTGGAGCATTGTATGGCCACCAGCTTCCTATTATCGTTTTTCGTAAACCAGACTGTTCGTTCCGTTCTCAAGCCATTTCTCTTGCAAAAGATATTCTCTCACTGCAAAAAGTAAATTCAGATGATGGATGGTTTATCGGAATCGGAAATGTGTGTCATTCTTTAGATCAAGTTCGGCAGTCCTATCAAGAATCTCTTATTGCTACGATGGATTCCTCCTTGCCTGTTAAATATCGCTTTTATCATGATGTTCCAGTGCTTGGGAGTACAGAGGACAGACCTCAATCCAAGCAGCGTGAAAAACAGTTCTTGGATGAGATTAGGTTAGGAAAGTGGAATGAAGTTCATAAGAATGTAATGGATCTCATCAAACGGTGCGAAAATGAGGCGGTGGATTTGCTCCAAACGCAGCAGCGTGTTCTCGAATTGCTCTGGGTCACAGCAAGAGTGATGAGCGAGATGGGAGTGGAGACAGAAACGCCTTTCTTTTCCTATCAATCTCAAGATTACCGTCAGCTTCGTTTTGAATCAGAACATTTATTAAAACAGATGCGGACTTCATACGAAGAGCATTATGAACAGCTTGAGGCGGATACGATTCATCAGATTAAACAATATATCGTAAAGCATTCGCATGAAGACATCTCTCTTGAGACGTTAGGAAGAAAAGTGGGGATGAGTCCTATCTATATCAGTAAGATGTTTAAAGAAAAACTAGGAATCAACTATATTGATTTTCTGACAGAATGCAGGATTGAAAAGGCGAAGAAACTGATGGCAGATCCAGAAAAAAGCTTAAAAGAAATCACGTTTGAGGTTGGATATCACGAACCTAACTATTTCAGCAAAGTGTTCAAAAAAATGGTTACGCTTTCACCTACAGAATATCGTAGAACTGTTCTTGGAAAAAAAGGATGAAGGTACGTAAAGGAGTATCATTCATGAGAAACATTATAAATTGTGTATGCCTCGTCCTGTTATTCATAGCCATGATATGTGCTTCCGGATGCGACAAAGACAGTACGAGTAATGAGACACTTGGAAAAGCGATTTCTTCTAAAAATGAAAAAGTGGGCAGCGAGACAACGGAAGAGGAAAAGATTAGAATCGGTTTTTCCATGGATACGTTATTGGAAGAACGGTGGCTCAAAGACAAAGAACTCTTTAAAAAAGCCGTAGAGAATCTTGGGGCTGAAGTAGAGATTCTTGCAGCCAACGGTGATGATTCTTTGCAGATTGCACAGGCTGAAACACTCATCCAAAATGAGGTTGACCTTCTTGTCGTTGTTCCTCATAACGCTGAAGCTATGGCGGCGATCGTAAAAAAAGCACATTCAGCAGGGATTAAGGTGATGGCATACGACCGCCTAGTCAAAAATGCAGACCTTGATATGTACGTATCTTTTGACAACGAAAAGGTAGGCGAGCTTCAAGCTCGAGCGATAACAAAGCTCGTTCCGAATGGAAAGTACGTGTATATAGGAGGAGCTGAAACGGATAACAATGCTCATCTGTTTAAAAAAGGGGTTTTCCGAGTTCTGCAGCCTTTGATTGATAAAGGGGTTATCACGGTCGTGTACGATCAATGGTCCAAAGACTGGACGCCTGCTAATGCTTTTAAAAATATGGAGTCAGCTTTGAAAGCTAACAACAATGAGATTCATGCGGTAATTGCAGCAAACGATGCTACTGCGGGTGGTGTCATACAAGCGCTTGGAGCACAAGGGCTCGCAGGGAAGATTCCGGTAGCTGGACAAGATGCCGAACTTGCTGGCGTGCGGCGGATCGTGCGTGGAACTCAAGTGATGACGGTATATAAACCGATTCAGGCTTTATCAGAGAAAGCTGCAGAATTGGCAGTGAAGATGGCAAAAGGAGAAACGATAAAAGTAGAACGAAAGATAAACAACGGTAAAATGGAGGTTCCTTCTGTTTTATTATCACCGATTGCGGTTGATAAGGGGAATCTTGAAGTAACGATTTTTCGTGATGGATTCCATTCTAAAAGTGATGTTTATGAGAATCAGCAATAAATCAGTCTCCGTGATTTTCATATGGCGCGGGGCTTTTTTGTTGAATAAAGATTGTGTCATTCTCGCCAGGTGCCCATAACATGTTAGTAAACGATATCTAAGGAGCATGTTATGTATAACCATTACAATTATAGAGTAACTCCGAGTGTTGTTGCGTTCGCTAAGGGAGATGTGACTGGAGATCGTGTACCAGACGATGTATATCTAACAGGTACGAAGAGTCAGGACAGCCCATTCATTGAGAACATTACGCTTTTTGTAAAAAACGGAAGAACAGGTGCTCAGACAAGAGTATCTCTTTCTGACAATGCTGGATACAACCCCACTTTGTTTTTAGGAGATTTTACAGGTAACGGTGTTTCAGACGTGTTGGTCAGCATCAATTCTGGTGGCAGCGGAGGATTCATGTATCATTATGTGTATTCGTTTGTAGGGAACACACCGCAAGAGATGTTTAATTTCAACGCTTACAATGCTGCTTATGAATATGATGTGATCTATGAGAATAACTACAAAGTTCGAGTTGTTAGTAAACGTAATAAGAAAACGTATATCATTGATCTATCAAAACGAGACAAAGAGTATTTAAATGAAATATATGATGTGAACGGAAAGTTGAAGAAGCCAATTACCGGCTTTGTGAATCCATTAAGTGGTCTATATCCGATCGATTTTGATTCCAATGGAATTTACGAACTTTCGGCTTATCAAAAGATCGCAGGGTTATATAACGCAGACGCTCTAGGGTATGTGGTGAACACGCTTGGATGGGAGAATAATCAATTTGTTCTTCAGAATCAATACGTAGCGATTTCTGGAACGTAATAAAGAGATCTAGCCTTTTCTTTTTAAAAGGCTAGATCTCTATTTGCTTATGCGTTCATGCTATAGATGGTCCATGATAAGTAGGTAGCAAACGAACTCCAGAGAAGATAAGGGAGGAGGAGCCATCCTGAAACTTTCCTTAATCGACCGGCATATATGACTAAAAGTAAAGTCGTCACCGCAATCAATAGTGCGTCGATGCTCGCTGCGAATAAATCTTTTTGTGTAAACTGAAAATAACCGAAAGCTTGATTGAATACATAGTTGATCGCAAATAGAATCCAAAAGCCAATGGGTTTAAAACCATATTGATTGTAGATAAGAGTTGCGGATAGAGCGATTAAAAAGAACAAAACGGCCCATATAATACCGATTGTCTGTCCTGACGGAGTCCATGATGGCTTGTTCAATGCATCATACCACTCGCGATCGACCGGAAATAGAAAACTGGAAACATAGAACAGGGCAAAGATAATGACAAAGACGACTATACTGGATTTTTTCATGATTTACCTCCTGGGTTGTAGTGGGAATCGTGTAAGCAATTGTCTATATTTCTTAGAATTATACTGTTCCCTTTTTAAATTATTCTTAAAACCACAAGCGTATTTTTTGCATTTGGGAACTGAGGGTATTATTATAATAGTTACTTTAAAAAAGAAAGTTATCACTGAAGTAATTCCTTAGAATGTTATTGTAAGTGGTTGATTTCCGTTTCAGGCTGCTCGCTTTCCGCGGGGCGGACGGTGAGCCCCTCTGCGCTACGCGCCATTGAGTGTCTCACCTGCCCACTCGTCCCGCAGGAGTCTCGCACCTTTCACTTCAATCAACTTGCAAGGAGAAGGAAAAAGTAATAATAGATTAATCGTGTAGAAAAAAAGAAAAAAGCTAATAAAGAGGTGGAAGACAAACATGATGAATAAAAAATATGCACCATTGTTTGAATCTTATCGTTTTAAAAATGGAGTTGAACTTAAGAACCGTGTTGTCATGGCACCGATGACAAACTTTTCTTCAAATGAAGACGGAACTGTAACAGATGAAGAAATTCGCTACTACGAGCGCCGTTCTGAAGGTGTTGGAATGGTGATTACAGCTTGTACGAATGTTACGGCTAACGGTAAAGGATTTCCGGGAGAGTTCGCTGGAGATACGGATGAAATGATTCCGAGTCTTCGTCGTTTAGCTTCTTCCATAAAAGCAAAAGGATCAAAAGCGATTCTACAAATCTTTCATGGTGGTCGTGAAGTACCGCCTGAGCTTGTTCCGAACGGAGATGTTGTAAGTGCGAGCAATATTCCTTCAGCTGAAGGAAAACCTGTGCCACGCGAACTGACTTCAGAAGAAGTATCTTCTATCATTCGTGATTTTGGTGAAACCACTCGACGAGCGATTGAAGCGGGTTATGACGGTGTTGAGATCCACGGTGCGAACGGCTATCTGATTCAGCAGTTCTTTTCGCCACACGCTAATCGCCGTGAAGACCAATGGGGCGGCTCGTTAGAGAAACGTATGGCGTTTCCTTTAGCGGTTGTAGATTCAGTGAAAAAAGTAGTCGCTGAATATGCAGATGACTCATTCATCGTAGGCTACCGCTTCTCACCAGAAGAACCTGAAACACCAGGAATTACGATGGCTGATACGTTAGCGCTTGTTGATGCTCTTAGTGCAAAGAAATTAGATTATCTTCACGTTTCGGTAATGGATTTCTGGTCTGAACCTAGACGAGGAGTTGAAGATACACGTTCACGCATTGAGATTATTAACGAAAGAGTAGGCGATCGTGTACCTGTTATGGGAGTAGGATCAATCTATACAGCAGATGATGCGATCAAAGCTTTAGAAACAGGAGTGCCATTCATTGCTTTAGGGCGTGAACTGATCATTGATCCAGACTGGGTACAAAAGATCGAACAAGGCAAAGAGTCTGAAATCGTAACGAAACTTGATAAATCAAAGCAAGATGAACTTGTAGTACCAGATCCGTTGTGGAACGCAGTCTTGAACGCACCAGGATGGTTTCCGGGAGTTTAATAATTGATAAAAAAGCAGGAGCTGATCCTGCTTTTTTTGTTTGTTTGTGAACACAACAAAGTTTACTTTCAACAGGTGTGGGAAGAGATAGAGTAGACATAAGACTGGGAGGCAGATTGAATGAGTAAAACTATATTTATAACAGGTGCAGGAAGTGGATTAGGAAAAGGTGCCGCAATCGGACTCGCTAAAAAAGGGCACGCAATCATCGCCACAACTGAAACGACATCACAAAAAACAGCCCTTTTAGAAGAATCTAAGGATCTAGGTCTTGATATTGAGGTGTTCAAACTTGATATTACAAATGAACGAGATTTAAAACAAATAGAGAAATATGACTTTGATATATTTGTAGCAAATGCAGCGATCAATGAGGGAGGCCCATTAGCCGAAGTTCCGATGGACCGCGTTCGTGCACTATTTGAAGTTAACGTATTTGCTACGCTGGAATCCGTTCAGCTAGCAGCGAAAAAATTTGTCGAGAAGCGTAGCGGGAAAATTATCTTTTTAAGTTCTATGGCAGGTATATCAGCGACACCATATGTTGGCCCGTATACGGCAACAAAGCATGCGATTGAAGGAATTGCTCAAACGATGCAGGCTGAGCTTCAAGAGTTCGGTGTAAAAGTGGCAACCATCAATCCAGGTGCTTATGCAACAGGCTTCAATGATCGAAGTGCAGAAGAAAAATACAAATGGTATGACCCCGAAAAGAATTTTACAAGAAGAGAAGATATGAAGAAGCAAGAAGAGAAGCTGAAGAATCAATATGATCCAGAGGACATGATGAAGAAAATGATTGAGATCATCCCGGCTGAGCAACACCATTTCCGAACTGTTCACCCACAGGAAGTAGAAGAACAGTTAAAGAAAACGGAGAAAGAACGTTGGGAAATGAAAATATAAAGTAATCAACATCTGAGGAGACCCTGATGAAAAGTCAGGGTTTTTTGAGTTTTGTTTAAGAAAATACTATAGTTAGATACATATATAACGGGATAGTAGGGATGTTGGAATATGAAAAAAATAATTGTTATCGGATCCGGAATTTTGGGAGCGTCTACCGCTTATCATCTTAGTAAATCTGATGCAGAGGTTCTAATAATCGATAGAAAAGATAGGGGACAAGCGACAGATGCAGCAGCAGGCATTGTGTGTCCGTGGCTATCTCAGCGCCGTAACAAAGCTTGGTATCAGTTAGCAAAGGGCGGAGCTCGGTATTATCCTGAACTCATCAAGATGCTTGAAGAAGACGGTGAAACCGATACGGGTTACAAACGTGTAGGTACACTCAGCTTACATGCAGATCCTGAAAAACTTGAGAAAATGGCAGAACGGGCTTTGAAACGTAGAGAAGATGCTCCGGAAATTGGTGAGATCACGATTCTTTCTCCTGAAGAAACGAAGAAACGCTTTCCACCCTTATCCGACGAATTCGGTTCGGTCTTTGTAAGTGGCGGTGCTCGTGTAAACGGAAGAGCGATGCGTGACGCTCTGTTGAATGGAGCTAAGAAAAACGGTGCGAAGCTTCTTCATGGTCATGCTGCTCTACTTTATGAAGGAAAAGTAGTTTCGGGTGTTTCTCTTAATGGACAAAAAATCTTCGCTGATCAAATCATCATAACAGCAGGAGCATGGTCGAATGAAATTTTAAAGCCACTTGGAATCAACTTTAAAGTAACTCCACAAAAAGCACAGATCATCCACTTGGAGTTGCAAAAAACAGATACAGACGATTGGCCAGTGGTGATGCCGCCGACAAATCAGTACATTCTCACTTTTGATGATCGAGTAGTCGTAGGAGCTACACACGAAGATGAGGTAGGTTTTGATAACCGGGTAACGGCAGGCGGTATTCATGACATACTCTCAAAAGCCTTACCTGTCGCACCTGGCCTGTCAGAAGGATCACTTCTTGAAACAAGAGTGGGCTTCCGACCGTTCACGCCAGGTTTTTTACCAGTAATCGGACCGCTTCCTAATTTTAATAACATTTTGGTCGCGAACGGCCTTGGTGCATCAGGGCTTACAAGTGGACCTTACTTAGGAGCTGAACTTGCGAAGCTTGCGTTAGGAAAATCTACAGAACTAGATATATCTAACTATGATGTATCTGGTGCAATTGAATAATGGCTATGAAAAAAGACAACTTCCACTTAAGTGAGTTGTCTTTTTATATGGTACTTCCAATTGGCTTTAAGCTGAAATACACCAGGTACTCATTGACAGCATCTATATCATAGATTTTTTTATTAATAAAAAACTTAAAGATTAAGTCGTTTGTATCGCTGAAAGATAGTGAGTATCCTGCACTTTCCAGAAGCTCTTCTGTGTCATCTTTGTCCAATTCCAAACCAAGAGCCAGCGCAAGAATCGTATTTTTCTTTGGTCGGTAATCTGATTTAGAGCGAATCTTAGAAAAGTGCTTTCGATCTAAACCGGCCTTCTTATAAACATCTGCGTCGGTCACACCTTTTTCATCAATCAGTTGAAAAAGTTTTTCCTGTAACGTTGGCTTTTTGTTTTGATGAATAAACGCATCTAACTCAAAACGGAGACTGTTTTCTTCTAAACATTCCTCCATCATTTTAGAAGACTGACAACCTTCTAATTCCATTATGAAATAATCAATCAGGTAGGTTTCTAATTCTAATAAAAGTTTTTGATCAAGCATATCCGACCACCTCCTAAAATGTCGCTTCACAGGCGACCATTTACTGGATCTTTCTAGCTATAATTATAGCATGACAAATGTTGGGAGATGGTTAAAGGTGAACAAAAACGTAACAGAAATCGTATTTTTGCTTGATCGAAGTGGTTCGATGTCAGGGCTGGAGAAGGACACTATTGGAGGGTTTAACTCGTTCGTAAAAAGGCAAGTTGAGCGGAAGGGAAAAACACTTCTTACGACCGTTTTATTTGATGATCAGTATGAAATTCTATGGAGCGGTGTACCTGCAGAACAAGTCCAGTTAACGAGGAAGGACTATTATGTCCGCGGAACTACAGCGCTTTTGGATGCTGTAGGCAAAACCATATTGGATGTGGGTTACAGGCTATCACGCACTGAAGAACACGATAGACCAGGTAAAGTGATTTTTGTTATTACGACAGATGGAATGGAGAACGCGAGCTCTGAATTTACACACGAAAAGGTAAAGAAGCTTATTGAACATCAGCAAGAGAGATACAATTGGGAATTTATTTTTATGGGTGCAAATATTGATGTTATAGCTGATGCGCAAAATCTCGGTATTAAAGAAAAAGACGCGTTTAGTTTTGATGCTACTCATGATGGGATAGAAAATTTATACTCCATGATGAGTGAAGAGATCATACAGCGAAGAAATAAATAACATTAACTCAGAGACAGTTTCCTTATACAGGAGAGTGTCTTTTTTATGTCATCATAAACAACATATTGCATATATTGGAAATGTATAGTACATTACATATGTAATGCACTATAGTGGTAAGTTGGAGGTGAGGTACATTTGCTGCTAAATGCTGATAGTATGAAGCCGATTTATGTTCAGATTTCAGAATGGCTCGAGAACGAGATCTTGAACGAATCGATTTCAGCAGATGAAAAAATATATTCGCAATATCAACTGGCTGAGATGTTTAATGTGAATCCAGCTACTGCTGGTAAAGGCATAAACTTATTGGCGGACGATAACGTTCTTTATAAGAAAAGGGGACTAGGAATGTTTGTTGCGGCGGATGCAAGAAAAATTATCCTCGGTAAAAGAAAAAGTTCTAAGCTGCATTCACTTGTAACCGAGTTAGCGCAAGAAGCCATTCAGCTGCAAGTCGAAGAAGATGAACTAGTAACGATGATCAGGGATATGCACCAAAGAATAAAGGAGGAGCAATCATGAATGTTGTCGTTTGTCATGAACTGACTAAACAATATGGTCGATCGAAAGCAATCCAAAATATGACCTTTCAGATAGCGGAAAATAAAATTACCGGTTTAATTGGAAGGAACGGAGCAGGAAAAACAACATTATTAAAAATAATTGCTGGTTATCTTCATCATTCTGCGGGTGACATACAGGTTTTCTCTGAAAATCCGTTCAATAATTTAAAGGTTGCGGCAAATACAATCTTCATCGATAACGAGATGAGTTTCTCACAAGGGTTAACATTAAAAGAACTGCTTGAAACAGCGGGGAGTTTTTACCCAAATTGGAACCACGACTTAGCGATGAAATTATTTGATTATTTTTCTTTTAATCCTAATCAATATCATGGAAATCTCTCAAAGGGGATGAAGAGTACGTTTAATATGATCGTTGGTTTAGCTGCACGCTGCCCACTGACGATCATGGATGAGCCGACAAGCGGAATGGATTCTGCGACACGTAAGGACTTTTACCGAGCATTATTAAAAGAATACATCGCCTATCCAAGAACAATCATTCTTTCTAGCCATCTATTAGATGAAGTAGAAGATTTGTTAGAAGAGGTTCTACTCATTAAGTCTGGTGAAAAGTGTCTTCACTTATCCATCGATCAGTTAAAGGAGTACGCGATTGGCGTGAGAGGAAAGACAGTTAACGTAGAGAAGTGGACAGAGAAGATGGAACCCATTTCCGTGCAAGAGATCGGCGCAAATATGTCATACGCGGTCATAAGGAACGATCGTTCGATAAAAGAGTTAGAGGATGCTAGACAGTTAGGATTAGAAGTCACGCCAGTTTCTGCAGAAGATATTTGCAGTTATTTAACAAGTAAAACAAAAGGTGGGATTGATCATGTATTTAGCAGAGGTTAAGGCTTGGGACATCGTAAAGAAACAATATCGCTATAAGCTGAAATCATATTTCGGTGTGTTTACGTCGTTAATCGTGATCCAGATGCTGGCGATTCTTTTTTCTTTTAATGGTACCGGTTCGGGAAGTGGCTCATCTAATTCAATACAATATGATTTTTACTATTACACAAGTGACATCATCCTCATTTTTATGATGATTTGGGCGTTCATAACAGCGATCATAATTACAACGAGAGCGTATCGGTATGACGATTTTTCTTTTGTAACCAATCGTGCCATCAGCGTGGTTTCTAACATTCTATTTCTCTTATCTGCTAGTATTTTTGCAGGTATAACGGTTTATCTTTCTACTCATCTGTTTCAGATCTTAGCTTTTTACTTCAAAGATAATTATTCAATCATCGTTGATTCATTAACGGTTACTGAATTCGTCATGGGAATGATTACTTCCATTCTTTATATTTTTCTATTTGCTAGCGCAGGATATCTTGTTGGAATTTTAATTCAGCTGCATAAAGGTTTCTTGTTAATTATTCCTACTATCTTGTTTGGCGGCTTAATATTGGATGGAATAGGTGGCGATTCTAGGGTTATTGTAAATGTAACCATGTTTTTTGGAGAAGAAACATCATTTATTCTGTTTATTTGTAAAATAGTTATCGTTTCGTCGTTTTTACTGCTGACTAGCTTAGGAATCTCTAACAGAATGGAGGTAAGAAAATGATTATTATGTCTTTCTTGCCAATTTTGATAGTGTTTATTATCGTCGCTTTTGGAATTGGAGTCATGAGATCAAACACTAAATTAAGCTTAGGAACAAGAAAAATCCGCTGGATCCTTGGCGGATATACAATGATTCTAGCGATTGCTACAGTTATTTCACTAAGCATCCTTCCAAACCATAAGAATGATGAAAAAATAGCTACGGCAGCTGAAATGAGCAGAATAGAAGACGCTCAAACCAAAGCGATAGACAATTTGTATTCAGGAAACGTAGTCGATCTAGATAAAGTTTTTTCTGAAAAGAAAAAATGGTCTTTTCCTTTTAATGAAAAGTCGTTAGACATTGTTTTAACAGAGGGGGAAACAGGCATCATGAGTGTTTTTGCTGAGCGAAAAAGCGAAAATGATGGTGAGATTGAGGCTACGTATCATGTAGGGAAATCTTATATCGATGGGGTAGATTTTACAGACAAAGTGCATTCGCCAGAGCTTTTGTTAAACGGACAACAGCTAACCGTAAATAACCCAGCTTTAGTGACAGTTAGCTTCTCGAGATTTTCACCAGGCTTTGCATACAGTCAGTTCTCTAAGGGGGGACACTTTACTCAAGAAAATCGCAGCTCTGTGATCGGCCGTGATTTTATTCTATTAAAAGTACCTAACAATATTGAGATAAATGGTGATATTAGCTGGATAAACGAATAGAGGGGAGCTTGTTACGTTGGAAAACAAAAACACTTTAATTGCTGCCTACAAAAATGCAAAATACCAAGTAACCGGACATGGAAAAAGAGATGTGTCTGTCCTGTTAGATTCTATTTCAAATCAAACAGGGCAGGAAGAAAGTGATATGTATGGCAGCGGTCACATCATTGATAGCTTTCAAGAAAAGATGGCTGATTATTTAGGAAAAGAATCTGCTGTGTTTTTCCCGAGTGGGACGATGGCTCAACAGATTGCGATGCGCATTTGGTGTGATGAAAAGGGTATCCAAAAAGTTGCGTATCATCCACTATGCCACTTGGAAATTCACGAAGAAGATGGTTTGAAAGAACTTCACCACATTGAACCTGTGCTGCTTAGTGACCCTAATAAAATTATTAAACTGGATGATGTAGTCAACATGAAGGAAGACGTTTCTTGTTTATTATTGGAACTTCCTCAGCGAGAGATCGGTGGCCAGCTGCCGAGTTTTGAAGAGTTACAAGCTACTTCTGATTACTGCAGAGAAAAAGGAATTAAACTTCATCTGGATGGAGCAAGACTGTTTGAAATTCTGCCCTTTTATAAAAAGACGGCCGCTGAAGTTTGTGCTCTTTTTGATAGTGTTTATGTTTCTTTCTACAAGGGAATTGGTGGAGTCGCAGGTGCAGTCTTAGCAGGGCCAAAAGACTTTACTGAGAAATCAAAGGTTTGGAAAAGACGTCATGGCGGTGATTTGATCAGTCTTTATCCATATATCATAAGCGCGGATTTCTATTTCGATCAACGAGTTAAAAAAATGGAAGAATATTATGAGGGTGCAAAGGAATTAGCAGCACTCTATAACGCGTGTGAAGGTATACGCACACTTCCGATAACGCCTGTTTCAAATATGTTTCATGTTCATATTCAGGCACCAAAACATGAAATGGAACGCATTTTGGCAGACACTTATAGTGAGAGTGGAGTTGGATTAACTGGACATCTTCGCGAGAATGGTGAGAATCGTTGTTTCTTTGAGGTAAGTCTAGGTGACAATTATCTAGAAGTACCTAATAATGATTTAAAAAAGATGTTCACACTGCTGAATAAAAAGTTGAAGACAAGAACTTTAGTATAAATAATAACGTTGTAACTTAGGATAGAACAGCAAAGAACTGCTAAGGTTAGCAGTTCTAGCTTGTTCTGAAACTTAGTTATTCTCTGGATCTGTATCGTCGTTATAAGCACCTGGGGCTTGTTTCGCGTTGAACGTCCAATCCACTTTAAGCTTGTCTCCTTGGAACTGGTTTTGATCTTCGCCATTATCTACGAACTGGAACAATACGAACATTTTTTCTTTCTCACCTGGAGGAATACCATCAGGACGCTGAACAGTACCAACGAATTCATCAATTGCTGTTAGATCAGGTTGTTGTTCTTTAAGTTGAGCCAATGTTGTCTCAACAACAGGAACAGTTGCACTGCTCGTGTTGTACATGATTGTAATCTTAATGTGGTTTGCTAGATCATCTGTATTATCTGATTTTGCATCTTCAACTGTATATTTCGTATCTAGTAGTACTTGATAGATGTCTAGAGAACCCTTATTCTCAAACGTAAATTCACGGTACACTTCATCGCCTGGTTTGATGTTGTCAATGTTAACCACAGCGTTTGGATTGATGGAAAGATCTAACGTACCTGCAGCGAAAGTGTTCTTCGTTTCAAACGTGTCACTAAAGTAAGCGAACGTTCCTCCTCCCATTAAAGATAAACCTAGTGCAGCTGTCATAACGCCTTTGCTAATTGTCTTCGTAAACCCCATTCTTCTCAACCTCCATAGATATGTAATATAAATTTATTAAACTCGTATGTATGATTTAAATACATAGAGATCTAACCCAAGTTTATGCTTTTTCGACATCTAGTTTTCTAGCTGCTTTCACTATAGAAAAGACAGCTGAACTAAATAATAAGAACCCTGGAATAAATAACAAAAGTGCAGATGCTTCCTTAGATTGAGTTACATTTAATGCATATCCGGCATAAGGAATCGTAAATCCTGTGTAGCTTCCAACCACATCATTTGAAGGAACTGACCACATATCAGGTCCGTCATTGTTATCGCCCTTTGTGTGATAGGAAATTTGTCCGTTTTTATTTTCAACATCAATAATTCTATGAGTAATCAGCTTATCTTCCATTTGAAAAGTGATAATGTCGCCTTTTTTAAAGGTAGTGTTATCGTCTGTCTGTTTAATAGAGATGATAGACCCTGTTTGAAAGATAGGCTCCATCGATCCAGATAATACCGCTTTAATCTGATAGCCAAAAACGGAAGGTTCTGATCCTGAAACACGGGACGATAGGATGATAAAAGCAAGCAAGCAGAGCAATACAATAAAAGAGGTACTTGCTAGTTTAGTCGTGAATTTCAACAGTCTTTTCGTCAAGTTTTGTTTCTCCTTCACTTTGAATAGAATCATCAGCAAATTCGTTTTGTTCTATATGATCAGTAGCATTCTTCATCTTTGCTGATTTAATGGGACCTTCAATCTTCTTCTCAGCATCTTCTAACTTGTTTATACGAACTTCAATAGAATGGTGTAATTGTTTAATAGATTGTAAGTTCACTGTTTCTTTTATTTTTTTGCTCAATTCGTTTGCCTCATTACACCCTTCATAGACAAACTGGTATGTCTTTGAATCCAGATTCCTTACCTGTTTCTCATAGTTCAAGAGCTCATTATGTATGTCTTGAAAATCATTGAGAAGTAAGTGAAGTGCTTGTTCTATTCTTGTAATCTTCTCGATCGTTTTTTTTAGCTCCTGTAAACTTGCATCCTCAGCGGCGTTCGGAACGGTATTGTATAGAGAAAGTATGTCCAAATAAATGATCATAGCTTTTTCATTAAGATCTCCCACTGTGTCTGGAAAGACAATTGCAGCTGAAAGTTCAACCGGTTTTATTTGAGCTCGGCTTGAAAAGGCAGCTTCAGTTTGACCGGTAATTTGAGCACCACAATAAAAAGATAGAGAGCACAACCCCAATAGAACAGTTCCTTTATGAAGCTTGCCTTTCATATCAGCCCTCCTCGTCTAGTGATTTGACCCTATTATTACAGAATGTGTTTGAGATTGTTATTGGGTTAATTATTCAAGAAATATGGACATTTTTTGTCGAATGAAGTCCTCAAAAACCATTAACCCTTGAAAAACTAAGGATAAATTAACCCAATTGACCACTTTTGTAATGTTCTTAATAATTGGAATTATTCCGGAAGCACAATTTGATGAAGAGGTGAATGGGTTGAAAAAGAAAAGACAAAAACGATTGAACAAAAAAGTGGTAATCCCAGCAGTTCTAGCATTGTCCGTTACACTTGGAGGATTTTCATTACCTGGATCTAATGCACACGCGAATCCTACAACTGTTTTATTCCAAGCTCCTGAAGGGTTGAGTAAAGCTGAAATCGTTAAAGCGTATCTTCAATCACAGGTCGTTTCCGAGGTTGGTGCGAAATCAGCATCTACAATAGGAGAGCAGTTTAAGATCGTAAAAGAGTTTGCAGATAGTAGCACAAATACATACCACGTGCGGACTATTGAGCAATACAACGGAATCCCGATCTACGGCAGTGGACAAACCGTTGCGCTGGATGCAAACAACAATGTGTATGCATCATTTGGGAAGGTGACTCAGAAACTAGGTCGATCCATCATTTCTACAGATCCATCCATATCGAAGGAAGACGCAGAAATAACAGCGAAAGAGCAAGTAGTTGCTGAGATTGGAGAAGTTAAGCAGTATGACGGAGTAGAAACAGAATTAACAATCTATCCGCATGAAGGCAGAAACTACTTAACGTATTTAGTTAAAGTTTCGACTTCTGTTCCTGCACCTGGGTTTTATCATTATTTTATAGATGCAACAACGGGTGAGATCGTTGATCAGTTTAACGCGGTACATGAAGCAGATGCTCCAGCAGTAACACCGATAACAGGAAGAGGACTAGATTTATTCGGTAAAGTTCAAAACTTTATCGCTGTAAAAGATAGTACATCCGGGAAAAGCTATCTTCATGGTGCGGCAATAGGAGGAGGAACAACGACGAATCCGAACATCGTCCCAGTTCATACGTACAAAGCGAACCGCATGGGTGAAACACCTTTCATCCTACTATCCGGACTTTTGGGGTTCTCAGGTTTCGAAGTAGAGACAGGTACGTCGTTCTTTGCGAATCCAGCAGCGGTTTCAGCTCATACGAACTCTATCAAAGTAAATACGTATTACCAAAATATTCACAAACGTAACAGTATCGATGGAAACGGAATGCCGATCATAAGCACGGTCCACATTGGGTCTAAATGGAACAATGCAGCATGGAACGGAAAGCAGATGCTATATGGAGATGGTGACGGTATTCTGTTCAGTTCATTAGCAGGTGCGATGGATGTTGCAGGTCATGAGATGACACATGGTGTAATCTCGAAAACAGCAAACCTAACCTATCAAGGAGAATCAGGTGCGATTAATGAATCACTAGCTGATATCTTCGGTGCGTTGTCTGAGATGCATTCACACGGATTAACAAGTCCATCTGAATGGGAGATGGGTGAAGACATTTACACACCAAACGTACCTGGTGATGGCGGACTTCGTTCCATGAGTAATCCAAAGTCCAGAAAGCTATCTTCAGCTTATGGATTGAAGGATAATTCATATCCTGATCACTATGAAGACCGTTACTTAGGTGAGCTGGATAAGGGTGGGGTTCATATTAACAGCTCCATCAACAATAAAGCAGCTTATCTCATCTCTGAAGGAGGAGAGCATCACGGAGTTAAAGTCACGGGTATCACACGTTCGAAAACAGAGAAAATCTTTTACCGTGCGTTAACGAACTATCTTGTACCGTCATCAGGATTCAAAGAGATGCGTGCTGCAGCGATTCAATCCGCTCGAGATCTTTATCCAGACCGTAATGGAGCTCCATCTGCCGAAACAAAAGCTGTAATTGCAGCATACGATGCGATTGGTGTACCGGCTCAATAAGTCTATACGATCCACGAGAGAGTATTCTTTCGTGGATTTTTTATGGGAAAATAGTGAGCACAAAGACTTAAAAACATGACTTTTGAAGGAAAAAACCGATTTTGAAAGAAACTTTTATCATTAAACATTTGTTCATGAGGAGAGACACATATGATTGAGGGAGAAATTATCAAATTTTATCGTAAAAGAAGAGGACTTTCTCAAGAGCAATTGGGCAAAGATATTTGTACGACAACACATGTTAGTAAAATTGAGCGGGGGCAGACGAAGTACTCAACAGAGATTATTGCGTTATTCTCCAAACGGCTAGATATCGACATACAGAAGGAAATGCAGTTCTTTCAAGATATGGAGAAGAAACTACATCAATGGCACAACTCTATTATCATGCAAAGAATGAAAGAAGTAGAGAAGACAAAAAGTGAATTAGATCAATTTCCGATTGTTAAATCCTCAAAACATGCAGTACTTTATCAGCTAGTGCTTGCTCGTTACTACCTTTTGAAAAAAGAGCCACAAAAAACAGCAGAGATTTTAAACCGAATAAAAACTGAGCATCTGACTCCTTTTGAATACAACATGTATAAGCATGTAAAAGGAATCTATTATTTGGAGAAGTACAACAATTTTTATGTTGAGAATCGCAAGAAAGCGATCGAGCTCTTGAGTACGATTGATAAGATTGCCTATGGAAATGAAGAATACTGTTATCATTTAGCGATGGCTTATCAATGGGTTGAATCCAAAACAATGGCATATATCAATGCCAAAAAAGCAGTGGACTTTTTTAAGAGAAACAACAACTTCTCAAGAGCCATCCAAGCAGAATCAGTCATGCTGCTTCAAATAGAATGCGCCACTCAGCATGAATTTGAACAAAAAGTTAACCGTTACCTTCAGTTGATTCAGGATAGTGAAACGCTAAACGAAATTGGTATTATTGGAATGCTTCTGCATAATCTAGGGCTTGAATTTTTCAAAAGAAAAGATTATGAGAATGCGCACATCTATTATCGAAAAGCGTTAAAGATGGCTGATAAAAAAACAGCGATCTATTTAAATCGATTGTATAATTTTTTGGACAATAGTATCGATGGAAAACTTCAGTCTCAAAGGCAGAATTTAAAAAGTGCAGAAGAAGGATTAACAGCAGCCAAAATGTTAAAGCACCAGTTATATTTGCATTTGTTTCAACTTCACCTGTATATCTTAAGAAGCGAGATGGATGCTTATTTCAGTTACTTAGAAAATATAGCAATGCCATTTTTTCAAGCTCATAATCAATTTAGCAGGATCGATAAGTTTGGAAAGCAGCTATACCACTATTATGCCGATACGAAGCAGTACGAGAAAGCAGTTGAAATTTCCTCTCTGTTTCTAGCTAGAGATTAAATAAAGTCATGCAAGATAGGTTGGATAAAAAGTCCCCTGTCTTTTTTTGTTCGAAAAAGTTAGAAAATTTATATTGAAAGTTATTTTACTGTCAGTTATAATTTTCATTAACGAAAGCGCTTTCGGTAAAGAGGAGATAACAATGGCTACAATCTATGATATTGCAAAAAAGACGGGTTTCTCAACGACAACCGTCTCAAAGGCACTCAATAACTATTCTGATGTGAGTGAAAAAACGAAGCAGAAGATTCTACAAGCAGTCGAAGAAATGGGATATCTGCCTAATGCACATGCCCAATCGCTTTCTACAAAAAAGTCTTGGACGATTGGTGTGATGTTTTCTGAATCGAATGAAGTAGGAATGAAACATCCTTTCTTTAGTGCCATAATAGAAAGTTTTAGAAAGAATGCAGAACGAGAGGGATATGATCTGATCTTCGCTTCAAGAAATCTGCGTAATCGGGATATCAGCTATTTGGAACACTTTTCTTACCGTGCCGTAGATGGCATTGTAGTGATCTGTTCTGATCCACAAGATCCGCAAGTACAAGAGATGATAAACAGCACGATTCCTATCGTTGTTATAGATATGAACAAACAGAACTGCAGTCTTGTGTTCTCGGATAATATTGAAGGTGGAAAGCTCGCAGTAAATTACTTGCATTCACTTGGTCATACAAAGATCGCTCATATCGCTGGCGATGCTTTAACGGATGCAGGTGCAGAAAGAATCAAAGGATTTAAAAAAGCGATGAATGAGTTGAACCTGCCGATTCATGATGGCTATCTTATCAATGGTGGATTGTTCTCAATCGGTGAAGGCAAAGCGGCCATGGAAAAGCTGTTGATGTTAGATGATGTACCTACAGCGGTATTTGTTGCAGGAGATCATATGGCTATCGGTGCAATTGAGGCCATAAAAGAGAAGGGCTTATCTGTACCCGAAGATATTTCAATCATCGGTTATGATGATATTGAAATGGCAGCATACATTACACCGAAGTTAACGACGATTAAGCAAGATACGGATATGATTGGATACCAAGCAGCAAAGTTGTTGATGAAACAAATTATCCAAAAGAAAAAACTGATCACATCCAAACGTATTCCAGTCGAACTAATCATTCGAGAATCATGCTCACAAAAAAAATAAAAATTTTTTTAGGATAATTCGAAAGCGGTTTCGAATATTTATTTTGAAACAAAACGAAACCGCTTTCGCTCTATAAATTTTAAAGAAGGAAGGGGTTTATACATGAAAAGGAAGTTAAGTATCTTTTTGGTATCAATTTTGTTGGTGGGATTATTTGCAGGTTGTTCAAGCGATTCGAAAACATCTGGTAATGGCAAGAAAGATGTTGATCTAAGAATCTGGTCGTTTACAGATGAATTAAAGAAACCGATCAAAACATTTGAGGAAAAGAATGGCGTAAAAGTGGAGTTAACGATTGTTCCGATCGCTGACTACCCGACAAAGTTAAAGCCTGTACTTGAGAGTGGTGTTGGAGCTCCTGACGTTTTCACGGGCGAGATCGCATTCTTAAAACAATGGGTAGATGCAGGCTATTGGGAGAACTTATCTGAAAAGCCTTATAACGCAGATAAGCTTTCTGATAAGTATGTACCTTACGTATTTGACCTTGGTAAAGATAAAGATGGCGATGTACGCGCTCTCTCTTGGCAAACAACGCCAGGAGGCATCTATTATAAGCGAAGCATTGCAAAGGAAGTATTAGGAACAGACGATCCAACTCAAGTTGGTGAAATGATGAGCTCTATGGATAAGGTGTTTGAAGTAGCAGAAAAGATGAAGTCAAAAGGCTATAGCATGTTCCCAGATGAAGGTGCGATCCGCTGGTTCACACAAGGTGACAATCCACAGCCTTGGGTAAACGACAAGAATGAGCTTCAGCTAACGGAAGAAAAAATGGAGTACATGGATTACTCGAAAAAGCTTCGTGATAATCAATACACTGCTCTAGCACCTGAATGGTCACCATCTTGGTTCGAAGGCATGGATAAGCCGATCAAGGTAAAAGAGGGTGGCAAGGAAAAAGAAACGCAAGTGTTTTCATATGTTCTTCCTACATGGGGATTACATAGCGTCCTGAAAACCAATGTTAAGGAATCTGTTGGTGACTGGGCGGTAACGAGTGGTCCGAGTCCTTATTTCTGGGGTGGAACATGGCTTGGTGTATACAACAAATCGGATAATAAAGAACTTGCTTATAAATTTGTGAAGATGATGACACAAGACGATGAGTTCTTAACATCTTGGAGTAAAGAAACAGGTGATGTCCTTTCTTATCTACCTGTAACAGAGACAATTAAAGATGACTTTAGCGACAAATTCTTAGGTGGACAGAACAACTATCAATTCTTCCTGGATCAATCTACTAAGATCACACCTGGAATCGTGACGAAGTACGATCAGCAGCTAGATACGCTTTACGGAAATGCCGTTCAGCAATATGTAACAGGTAAGAAATCTAAAAAAGAAGCGATTAAAGAATTTTATCAAAAAGCACAAAATGCTTATCCAGACATCAAAGTACCGAAAAAATAAGTTTTATGGACGGTGGCGGGAAACTTTTTCTCGCCACTGGCCTATCTATTGAAAGGGGGAGGAGAGATGAAAAATTTAAACCGTTATGGCTATTTTTTTATTGCTCCGTTTTGGCTCGTCTTCTTAGTGTTCAGTATATATCCCGTCGCCCTAACCTTTTATTATAGTTTTACCAATTATACAGGCAGTGGTGAAGCGCAGTTAGTAGGTTTAGCAAACTATAAACGACTCCTTACAGACACATATTTTGTTGAAGCTTTTTTTAACACATGGAAAATATGGGGTGTGAATTTCGCACTTCAAATGGGACTTGCTCTTATCCTGGCTATGATCTTTTCAGATATGAGAGTGAAATTAAAAGGTATCGCATTTTTTCGAGCGATCTTTTATCTACCAAATTTAATTACGATCAGTTCGGTAGCTCTTCTGTTCGGGATTTTACTAGATTGGCAGCACGGTTCATTAAACATGATGTTGATGAAGGTAGGAATCATCTCAGATCCGATCAACTGGCTGAACGAACCAACGAGTGCACAGTTATCGATCTCATTGATTTTAACGTGGATGTGGTTTGGGCACTCTTTTATCGTTGTGATGGCAGGCGTATCAGGTATATCGAAAGACTACTACGAAGCAGCATTGATCGATGGTGCAAATCGCTGGCAGACGTTTTCTAAGATTACGATTCCGCTCTTAAAGCCTATCCTGCTTTATATCATGATTACCTCGCTCATTGGAGGTCTTCAATTGTTTGATCTACCGATGCTTTTAACAGATGGAATAGGTTCACCAGATGGCTCATTGAATACGATGGTGCTCTATTTATACAATCAAGCCTTCAAGTATAACAATTACGGATATGCTGCAGCAGTCGCATACGGGCTATTTGTTATAACGCTCATCTTCTCTGCTTTTATTTTCAAAGGGATGTATGGGAAAGAACGTAAACAACCAAGGCAGGTGTAAAGCATGATAGGAAAAACAGCGGTAGATAATAGCCTTTCAAATTCTGTTGAAAAGAAAAGTGTAATAGAAACAAAACCGAAGCGGAAAGTCAGCATACCAAAAATTCTGATCTATACCGTATTGATCGTTATGGCAATCGTGTGTTTCATTCCGTTCTTAATGATGCTTGTTAACGCCACACGCTCAAATGAAGCAATTCTTTCAGGCTTCACCTTGCTTCCAGGTAGTGCAATCGTTGAAAACTATCAAACGATGATGAGCTATATCAATATTTGGGCGGGTTTTAAGAACAGCTTAATCATCTCCGTACTTGTAACGTTGTTATCCGGTTACTTCTCAGCATTAACAGCTTATGGATTCGCGTTCTACGTGTTTAAAGGCAAGAATGCGATGTTCGTTTTCATGTTAGTGATGATGATGGTCCCAGGCCAGTTAGGGTTGATCGGCTTTTATGAGCTATGTAAGAACTTAGGGATATTGGATACGTATATTCCATTAATCATTCCCGCAGCAGCGAGTCCTTTCGTGGTGTTCTTCCTGCGCCAGTACATTTTAACAACGCTGCATCCAAGTTTGATTGAGGCGGCACGAATTGATGGAGCAAGTGAATTTAAAATCTTTCATACGATCGCAATTCCAATCATGATGCCAGCGATCGCGACGATGTCTATCTTCACGTTTATCGGGTCGTGGAACAACTACATCATGCCGTTAGTTGTATTATTCTCACCTGAAAAGTTCACGCTTCCTGTGTTGATGGGCTTCTTAAAAGGTTCACAAGTGGCTCAAAACTTGGGGTCTATGTATTTAGGTATCGCGATCTCCGTGGTGCCGATCATGGTAGCTTTCCTATTTTTATCAAAATATATCGTTAACAGCATTTCAGCAGGTTCTATCAAAGAATAGAGGAGAGAAACAGTTATGCATTTTAATAAGTCATTCGTGTTTGGTACAGCAACATCTTCTTATCAAATTGAGGGAGCTCGTCTTGAAGGCGGCAGAACACTTTCAATCTGGGATACGTTCTGTGATACGCCTGGAAAAGTATATCAACAGCATAATGGAAGCATAGCGTGTGATCATTACTACCGGTTTGAAGAAGATATTCAGCAGATTAAGAAGCTTGGCGTAGAAACGTATCGCTTCTCAGTTTCCTGGCCTCGTATTTTTCCTGAAAAGGGTGTTTTGAATGCAGAGGGAATGGACTTCTACAAAAAATTAACACAGCGTTTACGTGAAGAAGGAATCAAACCTGCGATCACGCTTTATCACTGGGATCTTCCACTATGGGCTCATGAAGAAGGCGGTTGGGTAAACCGTGAGTCAGTCGATTGGTTTATGGAGTTAGCAAAAGTTTGCTTCCAAGAGCTTGATGCAGAGGTGGATTCTTGGATTACGCATAACGAGCCGTGGTGTGCTGGTTTCTTAGGTTATCATCAAGGATTTCATGCTCCAGGACATACGAACATGGACGAAGCTGTTAAAGCGGTACACCACATGCTTCTTTCTCACGGAAAAGCTGTACAATATTTAAAGAACGAGCTTCAATCCAAAACGCCGATCGGTATTACGTTAAACCTTTCACCGATCTATGCAAAAACAGATTCTGCGAACGATCAGCTTGCAGCGAATAATGCTGACGGGTATTCCAATCGCTGGTTCTTAGATCCTGTTTTCAAAGGGCAGTACCCTGTTGATATGATGAACTTGTTCTCTAAATACGTTCATTCGTATGATTTTATCGAAGCAGGGGATATGGAAATCATCTCAACGTCTTGTGATTTCTTTGGCATCAACTATTATAGCCGAGGGATTGTTGAGTTCTCTGCAGCGAATGACTTCTTACATAGAGGGGCTCATTCTGATTATGAAAAGACCGGCATGGGATGGGACATAGCGCCAGAAGAATTTAAAGATCTGATCAGAAGATTGAGACAGGAATATACGGATCTTCCTATCTATATTACCGAGAATGGTGCAGCCTTTGATGACGTGCTAGAGAACGGACGCGTCCACGACTCTGGCCGTGTGGATTATATCGAAAAGCATCTTCAAGCGGTTTCTGATCTGAACGATGAAGGCATGAATATTGAAGGGTACTACCTATGGTCTCTCATGGATAATTTTGAGTGGAGCTTCGGATATGACAAACGATTTGGAATCATCTACGTAGATTTTGATTCTCAAGAGCGAATCTGGAAAGATAGCGCATACCGTTATGCAGAAATCGTGAAAAACAGAGGAACCAATAACAGCAACAAAAAAACAGATGCTATTTCAGTAAGCTAATTTATTTCTAAGATAATAATAACCATTGAAGTCCCTGACATAGATTAGGGACTTTTTTTGTTTTGTGTAAAATTTTCCTGAGTGGAGAAGCTAAAAACGTATAGGAGGGATAGACATGAAGGATAAGAATGAGAAACGAATCGATGAAGAAACATCAGACGGAATGAATGAGTTAGTAGAGATCATCAATGCAAAAGGTGATACGGGTGAATTGAAGGAAATCGTTGAGAGCTATGATAATAAAAAGGAACATTCCCCTTTATGCAATGATGATTTTTTCTATGCAGACCTTCGGGCAATTGCGGAAGATGGTGCTAAAGAAGATTGAAGTATTTAGAACGGGCAGAATCGCTGATGATAGCGAATCTGCCTGTTTATTTGTTTGGAGTGCGCGTATTAAAGCATGGGTCCGTTGAATGAGTTAACTTTGTTTCGCGATGTTGAGGTAGGGGGTATAGAGCTAGTGTTTACTTGTCGTGATATGTCGACTCGCCGGTTTATGGGTAAAACTCGCCGGAATAAATCAGAAATTTCTAGGATTAATTCTAAAAGCTCTCGAAATAATAGCCGTGATACCAGGCCAGGTATAGAAGGAATCCAGAGTGCCTAAATAGCACCTAGAGGTCGATTATGGTCAATTAAACAAAGCATTCTAAAAATTTATTAGAAGCTGTATCCATCAATAGCTACTTAACGTGTAATTTGAGTTAGCTGTTGTATATCATCAACAGCATAATCAGCAATCAATGCGGAAGATTGAGATTTATGAATGAGTTCTAAACTTTTCTGCATGCTACATAATAAAGTTTCGTTATTAAATAGTCTCTGAACATTCTCCACAATTTCGTCTGCGGTATGAACAACAATTGCAGCACCTTTTTCTTCAAAATACTTAGCATTTTCTCCTTCTTGGCCAGGAACGGGTTTATATAGAATAAGTGGCACTCTTACAGCAGCAGCTTCAGTAATGGAGATGCCACCTGGCTTGGTTACTACGCAATGTGAAATCTTTAAGACTTCATGAAGTTCGTCTACGTAAGCGAATAATCGGAATGAACCTGGATGTTGTTCTGCTAGTGGTGTTAATTTCTCATACAACGTTTTATTCTTGCCACATACTACAATTACTCGCAGAGAAGGATCGTTTAAAAGACGCTGAGCTAGAACCTTAACATTTTTCAGCACACCTTGAGCACCAGCTAGGATCGTCACGACACGATTGCTAGACGTAATACCGTATTTAGCAAACACGTCTTTTTTATCAATGGAATGATAGAATTCTGTACGGATCGGAATTCCGCTGACTGTGATTCTATTTTCAGTCACACTATGATTAATCAGTCCGTTTTTGACTGAATCAGATGCAACAAAATAATGATCAATCGCTGGATTGATCCAAAATGGATGAGCGAAATAATCAGTGATCACGGTATAGATGGGGATGTTAAACCGTGATTTTTTAATAAGAAATGGCGCAGCGTGAAGGGGGAAGGTTGTTATTACAAAACGGGGTTGATGTTCTTTGATCAATTCTAGAAATCTTTTTCTTCCTAAATAACGAGAGAATTGTGTAATTGTATTGGCATTCAATTTGTTTGTTCCATAATAAAACCATTTATAAAAAGAAGAGCCGTGTGAAAAGCTTTTGATAAATATGGATTGCGTAACTTGGGACATGATGGGGTGAGCTTCACCAAATAAATCAGATATGACAGGTTGAAATCCTTTACTCTTCATTTCTTCAGCGAGGACATTAGCGACTTGAACGTGACCGCTGCCATAGTTAGCTGTAAGGATTAATGCTGTTGGACGTATCATTAGAAAACCTCCCCAGTCTTTTGAGATAAGAATAGCAGGAGATTTTAAACCTCATATGAAGAAGATTAAAAGGTTTTGTAAAAAGTAAAAATTGTTAGTGGTACAATAAGATAGATTCAAAATTTCATAAGATCCGATAATTATGGTGTCTGTTGCAGACTTAATAGGGAATCTGGTGTGAGGCCAGGACTGTACCCGCAACTGTAAGTGCTGACGAAATAAGCAAAACCACTGTCTATCTGACGGGAAGGGCTTAGAGTAGGCTGATGCACGAGTCAGGAGACCTGCCATCTTTATAGCGTTGATCTTCTTCGGGAGTTGGGAAGATAGGACGAGGGGTATTTAATAGATCATTCTTTCTGTTATGTATTCTTACGTACCCGTCTTACGTGATGGGTATTTTTCTTTGTTCACTAACTCCCTCAAAATAAGAGGAGCTTTCAAGCTTCAGAAAAGAGGGTATGGTATGGAACAGCAGTTATCAGCAAACATCTCAAGAACGATTCAAACAAAGTTGGTATTGCCCCCTGACACGAATCACATGGGAACGATATTCGGTGGTACCGTTTTATCGTACATTGATGAAATCGCAGCGATTGCCGCCATGAAGCACAGCAAGAAAGTGGTTGTCACCGCATCCATTGATAATGTAAACTTCTTATCGTCGGCTAAAGTGGGAGACATCCTCATATTAGAAGGTGTAGTGATCTCAACGGGAAGAACGTCTATGGAAGTATACGTAAAAGTGGAGTGTCAAAATCTAGAGACGGGGAACAGGACGTTGAACACCACGTCAATCTTAACGATGGTGGCCATCGATCAAAACGGTAAGCCGTTTCCGGTACCGAGTGTCATTCCTGAGACAGAAGAGGAAGAAGCACTCTTTAAAGGTGCTCCACTACGGAAAGAACGGCGTTTGTTATATAAAAATGTAAACGGTATGGTTTAAGTTTAATAGATAAAGGAAGTGAGAATCCCAATGAAAATTAAAAACATCATATTTGTAATGTTGGGGTTCTTTTTCCTAGGTTTAGGCGTTATCGGTATCGTCTTGCCGTTGCTTCCTACCACACCTCTTTTATTATTGGCATCTTATTTCTTCGTAAAAGGTTCAAAAAAGTTTGAAGTGTGGTTTAAAGGAACCGACATCTATAAAAAACATCTAGATGATTTTGTTAGGAATCGTTCGCTCACTAAAAAGAAAAAGATCATGATCAGCCTGTTTTCAGACTCAATGATCTTGATTACTTTTATCCTTACAGACAGTATGATCGCAAGAGTGATCTTGATTCTTGTGGTGATGTATAAGTATTACTATTTTATCGTTAAAATTAAAACGGCATAGAGGATGTGTCGGCATAAAGAGAGCAGCCTAATCGTAGGCTGCTCTCTTTATCTGTCATGAAGTGGCTTTGTACATAACCACCAATCGTAGCATTCAATCTCTCCTGCTTGTGCTTGTTCTGCCCGTTTTTTCGCTTCTTGTACGGTTGTAGGTGCTGGAACGATCAGACGGTCTCCGACTAGTTCGTTTTTCGGCCAGTTTGCAGGTGTTGCTCCTTTATTTCGATCTGCTGTCTGCAACGCCTTCACCGCTCTTAGAATCTCATTGATATTACGACCAACATTTTCGGGATACGTAAGGATAAGACGAATTTTACCTGTCGGATCTACGATATAAACACTTCTGACCGTTCTTGTTCCCATCGTAGGGTGTATCATTCCAAGTCTAGTAGCAATCCTCCCTAGACTATCCGCGATGATCGGAAAAGTAATCTCTACTTTTAAATTCTGCTGTATCCATTCGATCCACTTTAAGTGTGAGTATACTTGTTCTACAGATAATCCGATTAAGTAAGTGTTGAGCTTTCTAAACTCGGGCATGAGCTTTTGAAACGCAACAAACTCCGTTGTGCATACGGGTGTAAAGTCACCCGGATGGCTAAAGAGGACAAACCAATGACCTTGATAGCTTGTTGGGAGGACAAGTTCCCCAAGGGTTGTATGAATCGTCATCTCCGGAAATTGATCGCCAATAAAAGGCTTTGAAAATGTTTGTGTAGATTCCATTCCTCTCTTCTCCTATCTTCCTTGGTTTCCCATCATCTTGCTCTTTTTCAACAGCTGAGACTCTCCTGTTTTTTCCCACTCTTCTACCTGTTCAATAGCTTGTTGAGGTGTGAATCCTTGACCAACAAGAACACCAGATAAAATAAATTCCTGATAGAGATGAGTTAAGTTAATGCCTTCTTCGGTCTCTTTTAATGCTCTTTGTACTAACGGATCAATGTACGAAACCCATTGATCAGCTAAGCTCTCCGTTTGAGGCATTCTGTGTTCTTGATGAAAAGAACGAGGAGCACTTGATGTACTGTTTAACGTGAATAAATAGTTGTACTTTGCGCTGTGCTTTATCTCATCTGTAATGATGTTAAACAGAATGTCTCGATAATACGTATTAGGAAGTCCTTGGCGAATAACGCGATATTTTTCTACGGCAGCAAGTTCCCCAAACAGCGCTTTTACAAGGCCGTCTTTATACGTTTTGGGCTTCTGAAACTCTTCTCCGTTCATTGGTGGAACTTCTTGGCCAGTAAGGTCTTTGTAGATCATTCTGAAAAGCTTGTTATGTCTTTTCTCATCATCTCGAATGGATGCAATGATTAATTTTTGCTCGTTTGTGGGTGCTTCAGAAATTAAGTAATCGTAAAATAATTCATCTTCTCTTTCGCCAGCAACAGCTTCCCTGATAAGTTGCAGAGATAGTTGAAGTGCTTGCTGCTGCCCATCACTTTGCTGTTGTCCGGTGTCTTGTTGCTGTTGTTGTGGGTTCATATAGCTCATAAGATAACCTCCAAAAAAATGATTGTCGCATTAGTATATGCACACGCCTAAATTTTGTTTATACACAAAGATTTAAACACCACATGTCCGATGCATGAATAAGAATGAGCATATAGCTCGTTGAAAAATAAGGAGTGTTTATAGTGGATGAACTTATGTGGCTAACGATCGGTGCAGCCGCAGTTTTTATAATAGAAGCGGGTGGTTATTTATATTGGAGGTTTTTGGGAAGTGGCTCACTTAAACTCTATATAAATGAAGGTCAGAGACCCGAAAGAGACTTCAAACTGATTCAGACGTTCAAAACATTGACACAAAGAATTGCACTAATCGATGTCTCAGGAGAAGTATGGGTCTACAGCAATGGTGAAATCATGTTTGGCACGAAACAAGATGAAAATGAGTATGCAGAAGTGATTGTACATGTTCCGATGGCCGCAGCGAAAGAGACCAAACGCATCTTAATCATCGGTGGCGGAGGCGGAATCAGTGTGCGAGAGGTTTTGCGCTATGAGAACGTTGAGGAAATTATCGCTGTAGATGTTGATGCGGAGATGATGGATCTTGGAAAGAACTTCGATCGTTTAGTTACATTCAATGAGGGTTCATTAAATCATCACAGAGTGAGAACGGTGATTGAAGATGGCAGACATTTTGTAGAAGAAAGCCTAGAAACGTGGGATGTGATCATTGTAGACATACCAGAACCAACTGAAAGATGTCCAAGTCTATCCCAATTGTTTTCTTTAGAGTTTTATCATCAATTAAAAGAACACTTAAACCCGGGTGGTGTTGTATCAATTGCTTGTTCAACCGTCAACCTGATGCCAGAATATATGTGGAGCATCGAAAAGACGTTAAAAGAATGTGGACTTTTCACAATTCCCTTTCATAATTTCTCTAACAAGACGGGTGTGGATTGGGGTTATGTCCTCGCTTCGACATTACCGGTACAGCGAGATGACATCCGATTAAAAGTTACCGTTCCATTCTTAACAGAAGGAAGACTGAAGGATGTGTTGGAACTACCATACTACTTGAAGAACCTTGAAAACAAAGGTGATATACAGACGGATCAGAACACCGTCCTCTTAGATATTGTAAGAAGAGAATTGAATAATTGACATAGATAGCACTTGTGTAACTTACAAGTGTTTTTTTAATGATTAAAATTATGGATTTGGAGTAATTAGCATTTCTAATAAACTGTACGGTAATAATTTTTTGTTTTCATGTAGCTGGCTGTGCAACTTGGTAACGGTTTGTGACAGGTTGGTCAGAAGTGGATTTACGATGAGAAGATCATGACATATACTGGTTGAAAATAAAGTGAAACACATAAAGGGGGCGTGAGATGAAGCTAACAATACATGAAAGTGATGATCATGAAGGCTTGGAAATCATTGTGAAATGCAAAATGTTAAATGATGAAGTTATAAAAGTTCTAACTTCGTTGAGGTCCCTTGAAAGAAAAGTATTGGGTACAAAGGATGGAAAGGTCTATCTTCTTTTACCAAATGATATTTATTATTTTGAGTCAGTTGATAAAAAGACATTTGCTTATACCGAAAACTCGGTCTATGAGGTGTCATTAAGGTTGTATCAAATTGAAGAGCTGTTCGGTGATGTGAATTTTTTTCGTGCTACAAAAGCAAGTATATTGAATCTCGATCGATTACAATCCATTTCCCCGCGAATTGGGGGCAGGTTAGAAGTGAAGATGGAGAACGGAGAGAACCTATTAGTGTCCCGTCAGTATGTGCCTGTTTTAAAGGAAAAGTTAGGTTTTTAAATTAAAGGAGGCGATGATATGTTTAAAAAAATTATGGCGTATACGGTAGCATTTAAAACGATTATGAGTTTATTCTTTTCGGGAGGAATCATCATTTATGTTGTGTTCGGCTATATGCTCGGAAAAAGGGAGATCTCATTTGAGATGATCGTTCAAATCTTTTTTATCAGTATTCTGGTTACTGGTTTGCATTACTTATTTTGGACTGAGGACACTAAAGTGAAGTTAACAAATAGTTGGAAACTGATCATACAATATTTTATTCTCGGCTTCGTTTTAATAGGGATGTCCCAAGTATTTAACTGGTTCGAGTGGGGAAGCAAAACATTTTATATGATGCTGGTTCTGTTTCACATTCTTTATCTGGGCGGCATACTTGGATTCACCATCTATTTTAAAGTGCTAGGATTTCAATTCAATAAGAAGATGCAGCATTATCGAGAGCAGAATCAAGTTCGCTAGTTTATAGAATTTTTTTTAAGAGTATAGTGGGGTAACAATCATAATCGCAGCGACTTCGTTGCGATTATTCTTTTCTGTAAAAAAACTGAAAAGAATAAAAAAGTGTGTCGATATTATCGTCTCCTCTTCGTCGTATAAGTAAATCAGCTTAAAAAACAATTGAAATGCTAAGGAGAGATTCATATGAATACTGTAATTTCAAAAGATGGAACAAAAATTGTTTATGACAAGGTAGGAAATGGACCTTCACTCATCTTAATCGGAGGCGCATTCAGTTATCGAAAGTTCCCAGGCATGGTTAAACTTGCAAAATTATTATCAGACCATTTTACAGTTTACACATACGACCGACGTGGCCGTGGTGATAGTGGTGACGCAGAACAGTATGAACCCGTACGAGAGTATGAAGATCTGGATGCAATTATCTCAAAAGCAGGAGGAACGGCATTCGTTTGGGGGTTATCATCAGGAGCTGTTCTTGCTTTACAAGCAGCTGCTCATGGAGCGAGTATTGCAAAATTAGCGCTCCACGAACCACCATTTATCGTCAATGACAAAGATCATGTACCACCAAGGGATTTTTCAAAAAAGGTTAGTGAACTTGTTGCTGATGATCGCAGTGCGGATACGATTAAATATTTCATGACGAAGGGCATGGGGGCTCCTTCATTCGTTGTAACTATGATGCGTATGATGCCTGGTGTTTGGTCCAAGCTTATGGCGGTTGCACATACCCTTCCGTACGATGCGACATTATTAGAAGGATATATGGAAGGAAAGTCATTGCCTGAAGATTTTTGGAATAACGTAACAGTGCCAACAATTGTACTTAAAGGTACAGAAAGTCCTTTAATGCTTCGTGACGGAGCAGATGCTTTAGTAAAAGTGCTTCCTAATGCTGAATTAATAAGTAAGAAGGGGCTTGGACATACGAAACAGCTCAATGTTAAAAGTATTTCTTCTGAGCTCGTCTTATTTTTTTCTGCTGTATAAACTAGAGAAAATCACTACAGGATTTTTTTAACAAATACCGAAACCTTTTTATAGATTTATCGTGCAGATCATTAATATGAAGAGTTAAAAATGAGGAGGCAACTACACATGAGATTTATGATGATCGTTAAAGCGACTGCAGATTCAGAGGCGGGGGTAATGCCGAGTCAGGAATTAATAGATGCCATGCAAAAATATAACGAGGAATTAGTAAAGGCAGGTGTGCTTCTTGCTGCAGACGGCTTACAACCCAGTTCAAGTGGTATACGAATTTCTTACCCGGAACGGGGCGGTCGTCCTAAAGTAATTGACGGCCCGTTTACAGAAGTAAAAGAACTAATTGCAGGCTATACGCTCATTGAAGTGAAGTCAAGAGAAGAAGCAATTCAGTGGGCTCTGCGTATGCCGGATCCACATGGATATGGGCATGGTGAGATTGAACTGCGACAGGTTTTTGAAGCGGAGGAAATAATGGAAAACCCTATTCATTTAATGAAAGAAAGAGAACTTCGAAAAAAGGCTGAGGAGCAACAAAAAGCGTGACAGTGGTGGATGTAAATCGAGCGATCGAAGAGATATGGAGAATAGAATCTGCGAAGTTGGTCGCAAGCTTAACGCACATGCTGCGAGATGTAGGTATCGCTGAAGATATTGCTCATGATGCATTAATCGTCGCATTAGAAAAATGGCCAAATATCGGTATACCAGATAATCCGGGGGCATGGCTGATGACTGTGGCCAAACGGCGTGCGATTGACTTAATAAGGCGTACAAAAAAACGTGAACAAAAATATTCCGAGCTGGCCAGAGGAACTGATCTGTACACGGAAGAAGATGTTGATCAGGTGATAAACGAAGAAATTGGAGATGAACTTCTTCGTTTAATCTTTATGACCTGTCATCCGGTGTTATCGCAAGAAGCTCGGGTTGCACTAACATTGCGTTTATTATGTGGTTTAACTACTGATGAGATCGCCCGTTCTTTTCTTCTGTCAGAATCTACTGTAGCGCAACGAATTGTACGTGCCAAAAGGACACTTAAATCTGAAAATATACCTTTTGAAGTTCCAGCAAAAGAAGATCGAAAAGAACGTCTATCAACGGTACTTGAAGTTATTTATCTGATGTATAACGAAGGGTATGCGGCAACATCAGGCGATCATTGGGTTCGTCCTTTATTGTGTCAGGAGGCATTGAGATTAGGGCGCGTTCTTGCTGAGCTCGCCCAAAGTGAATCAGAAGTACATGGTCTAGTAGCATTAATGGAAATACAATCTTCACGGTTGAAGACTAGGATAAATGCAAAAGGGGAACCAATCTTACTCATGGATCAAAATCGAGCACAATGGGACCGTTTACTGATTCGTCGTGGATTAGCGGCACTCGAGCGGAGTGAAAGGATAGGTGTACCACTCGGACAATATGCGATTCAAGCGAAAATCTCTGCTTGTCATGCAGAAGCTCATTCCGTTGAAGAAACGAATTGGGTAAAAATAGCTGCGCTTTATGAGGCGTTATACAGGATTTCCCCTTCTCCTATTGTGGAACTAAATCATGCCGTAGCTATCTCAATGGCATTTGGTCCTTCAATAGGACTTCAACTTGTAGATGAATTAAGTAGGGAACCTTCTTTACGGGAATATCACCTTCTATATAGTGTGCGTGGAGATTTTCTTTTTAAGTTGGGAAGATTTGATGACGCACGTATAGAATTTAAACGCGCTGCATCCATGACTAAGAATGATAAAGAGAAAAGCCTTCTGATGGAAAGAGTAAAAGAATGTGAGTCTTGAACGAAGTTTTTTTCAAACCTAGTCGATTATAGATGTTCAGTTTCGTAGTTAAGGTAGGAAAGCTGATCACAATCCAAAGGAGGAAACGATGGATGCGATATCAGAGAGGTAAAGTAGAAAGCAAGGGAAATTATTCATTACGTCGAAAGCCACCACTTTCGAGTCCAAGTAAAGAAAGTCTGAAAAAGGACTTAGAAGAACATATATTTATGTTGCAAAAGGCCGATAGGACAAAAATAAAGGAGACAGTAAACGATGAATAACGATGTGACCCAATTTATTGACGAATTAAAAGAATCCTGGCAGGTAGAGTTATCTACGAATCTACGCGGAGTTGTTCACCAAGCAATACCTGAAGTTCATGAGCGGATTCAGTATAAAAAGCCTCACTTCTTAAAAAACGGAAAATACGCTGCAGTAATCTCGACATCCAAAGATGCAGTAAGTTTTACGATTTTTAATGCAAATTCATTAAAACTTCCAGAAGGTCTGTATAGTGGTCCGCCAGAACGTAAAACCATTAAGCTGCGGAAAGGTGACACGATTGATTCCGAACAACTGGTTTCTTTTGTCAAAGAAGCTTCGAGTTCTTTATGATTTGTTCATTAAAAAAGCTTGAGTCCGAAGATTTTTGGACTCAAGCTTTTTTTTGTGGAGTAAAAGTTATGCTCCTTTTCGTACAAGTTGTTCTTCTTTTGATGACTGATCAAACAAGTATTTCTTTACAGCGTTTGAGGAATGCTTCGCTTTTTTAACGAAGAAAGGGTTCAACCCAACTACCGTTATAAAGTTAGCCATCAATCCCCAGAAACCTTCATAGATTCCAAGGCTTGTACCTGTTGAGTAGACTGTGAAGGTAACGACAAGTCCGACAATCAGGCCAATAATGGTAGCTTCTCTAGATTGATTTCTCCAGAACAAGCTGATAACGATTGCAGGGAAAATCTGCACCATTCCTGATACACCAAGCAACTGTAGGGAAACGAGCGCTTGTGGAAACACAAGACCGAACAATAACGCAAGTCCGATAACAACGAAAACCATGCCGCGAGTGATCATCGTTAGTTTCGGTCCTTTTACTTTCGGATTGATGAGGTCACGATAGATGTTGTTTGCAAATAGGTTCGATGCACCAATCGCCATGATGGAACAAGGAATGAGTGAAGCCAGTGCGATTGTTGAGTACGCTAAACCCTGACCGATTCCACCATAAGACGTTTGAATCAACGCAAGAAGAGCAAACCTAGGATCCGTCCCATCTGGTAAAACAAGAAAAGCGATGAATCCAAGGAAAACAACAAGAATTAAAACGATATTATAAAGCGGCAGAAACAGTGCATTTTTTCGAATGGCATCTGCACTTTTTGCTGTGAAAACGCCTGTTGCCGCATGTGCCCACATAAAAAGAGCGAGTGATGATACAAAAGCTGCTGTAATGAACCATGTAACACCTTTTGGCCCAGAGTCTGGAATCGTTAAGAGGTGAGGAGCTTCCGTTACGATTTTATCAACCATAGGATTCCAGCCGCCAAAGTGCATGATTGGAAGAGACACGACCATGAATAACATGATTGCCCACACTAAAACATCCTTAATAATCGCTGTATAAGTCGGTCCTTTGATCCCACTGAAAAATGTATAAAGTGCAACAAGCAAGAAAGAGGTGATCACGACCACTTTTACATTGATAAAGCCTGTCCCAGCAACCTGAAGCGTATCTTGAATACCACTCAGCTGCAAACAGATATACGGAATCAGCATAAGTACGCCGACGATGGCGATGAGTGAAGATAATAACTTAGAGTCAAAACGTTCGCGAGCATAGTCTGCTAGAGTGGTTAACTTATGCTCATTCGCCACTTTCCATAACTTCGGAAGGAAAAAATAAGAGATAAAATACGCCAGAACCGAGTAGGGAATCGCGAAGAAGGCGAGACTTCCTGCTGTGTAAGCGGTACTCGTTAAACCTAGGAACGTATAAGCTGTGTAAAGATCTGCACCCACTAGAAACCAAACGAGTAAGCCGCCAAAGCGTCTTCCGCCAACAGACCATTCTTCAACTGAGCTTCGGGTAGCTTTGTCCCTTCCGGCAAGAAAGCCGATCAGAACGACTGTTAAGATAATAAAAATCGTGATAGATAGTGCTGTAAGATTACCTTGCTGCATTTAGTCCAGGCTCCCTTCTGATTTCTGAAGTTGATAGATTCCTAATGTGCAAAAAGGAGTTAGCACAATCCACAAAAACAACCATAACTGAAGAAACGGTAGTCCGAAAATGATAGGATCGATCCTGTTTACGAACGGTAGAACGACCAGTTGTGCGATAAATGGAGCGGAGATCAATACGATCAATAATAATTTCTTCATGCTGCATGTGTCCCTTCTGTGGTGTTTTTAGAAAGATAATGTTCACAATCATAACAGCTTAAAAAGATAGGGACAAGGGGAATTATATAAATTTTTAAAATATTTAATATTATTAGATAGTGAAAGCGTTTTTATCAGCTGTGAAATTAAATACTGTGTTACCTAAGCGAAAATTGGAGACTTGCATATAGTAGAAGTAACCGTATAAGAGGGAGGTGGGAAACAATGATTCATTCATGTGTTTGTCACACGGTAAAATGTTTGAATTACGGACAAGTTGTTGTGTTAGTAGTAGGGGGTAGACAAGTTCCTTTTATTTTTCAAGGGATTAGAGGGAATTGCGTTGTTGGAATTACGAGTGGGAATCAAGTGCTAGCTTTAGACTGCGGATGTATAACAGCCATTATCTGTGGAAGGACTGCAGTAAACACAACTCGCTTTGCTAATCCTAACGTCATTACAATTCCTGACAGCGGAGCAGCAACACCGTATCCATCGATTATTAATGTATCAGGTTTATTTGGGACAATTACAAATGTAACGGTAACTCTTCGTAACCTTACACATTCATATCTATCAGATCTGCAGGTGCTACTTGTAGGTCCTCAAGGACAGAATGTCATCTTAATGTCTACAGTTGGAGGCTTTAGTCCTGGAGTTGTAAATGCTACTTATACGTTCAGTGATGCAGCAGTAAATTCTATGACAGAAAATACAATTCCTCCACCAGGCATTTATAAACCAAGTATTACTCCTCCAGTTACAGCATTACCAGGTGCCCCAGGACTACCTTATGGAACGGTACTTAGCGTTTTTAATGGTACGAATCCGAATGGAACATGGCAACTGTATGTATATGATCAATTTGCTCAAGACGTAGGAGCCATCAATAGGGGTTGGGAGCTGGCAATAACAACAAGAGATTCATTGTAACCGTAAAGCCTCCAACCAAAGGAGGTTTTTTTTTGTTACCAATCTTTTCGCTGATGTTTACTTTCTTTTCTTTCAGAACCATCCGGCATGCTAAGACCGTGCTGTCTCACAGTTTATTCTATATAGAGAGGCGAATTTCTTCTTACATAGGCGGCCATTTCTATGCCAGCTGGACACCAAGATAATGAATCCACAAAAATAGCTTCTGAATCCAGAAATTTGCATGCTTAATCCAAAAGTTTAGCTGTTTAATCCACGAGTTTTAGGCTCCAATCTACATTTTTTGTCTACCAAGTTAAATTTGTCCACTCCATATGGACGCAACGAAAAAAGCCGCACCCTCACAACACAAGGGAGCAGCTTCCGCCAACCTATCCAAACCACAAATATGGTTTTCCGACCATAAACCAAAGCATAATCATCAATAATCCGAGGTATATCAAAACGGCACGCTGCAGTTTTTGAGCTAGCGCCGTTTTATCGTGCGTTTCATCATCAAACTTTCGAAGCGTCGGTGAAAAGGCGCGAGCTAAAAAGAACAGCGAGCAAAACAAGATGATTAAAGTCATGAGGATCCATGGTGTGTCCCACGTCCAAGGTCCTGTGAACACGAGCAATAAACCTGACAATACTAAGACGTGACCCGCGTGTTTGGCGAGCCAAACGACAAACCGATATGTGCCGAGGTGAGCTTGCATCTCATCTCCACTAGCGGTTCGCAGCTTTTTAATCAGTGGGAACAGGATAAAAAACGGTCCAACTGAAATGATCACGCTTAAAATATGGATATACAAGAAAATAGGATACAAAACATCCATGGAGTTATGATCTAGCCTTTAGCAGGACTGAATTCGTGAACCCATACTTGCATATGAGGAAGCCACGGCATACCAGGGTGGTATGAAAGAATCGCGTTCTTATACTCTTCAACCGTTGCAAAGCCTTCGTCTTCGGCGTGTTGATCAGTTAGTTCACCAAGAGATTGTCGGTATACGTTGTTTACTACGAACGAATGCCCTTCTAATTCCATGATTTCCCCAATGTCAGCATAGCGTCCGTTTCTGCGAGTTGCCGTTTTCTTGCCTTCTAGAACTTTAGCAACATCAGCTGGCATCGTTACGAGTCTTTCAATGGAACATGTTTTTGGTGGTAAATTGTTGTTTTCTTGATTTGTCATATGTAAAAACTCCTTTTCCATTTCTCCAATTCCTAATGTATCACACTTTATTAAGTAGTCTGTCTATTTTTATCGGAAGAAAACGGTAAGATGTGTCTTTGCTATGTTGAGTCAGTACCTTTATAATCAAGAGATGACTCTACCTGAGGGAGGCTAATTTAAGTTTTGATAGAAAAAGCAAAGCAAATGCTGAATTTGCATTACGGTTATTCTTCATTCCGGAACGGACAAGAGCAAGCGATTCAATCGGTTTTAGCGGGTGACGATACACTCTGTGTTATGCCTACTGGTGGCGGAAAATCGATCTGCTATCAAATACCTGCCCTTGTTTTTGAAGGAACAACAATTGTTATTTCTCCTTTAATTTCATTAATGAAAGATCAGGTTGATACATTATTGCAGTTGGGTATTTCCGCGGCCTTCATCAATAGTTCACTTACAGCAGCAGAGGCGAGAGAACGAATTGAAAAGGCGAAAAGCGGTGAGTATAAACTTTTATATATTGCACCAGAACGCCTAGAATCCTATGACTTTATGGATCATTTGAGACAGATCGATATACCTTTAATCGCGGTAGACGAAGCCCACTGTATCTCGCAATGGGGACACGACTTCAGACCGAGCTACCAACGTATTCAAAGAATGATCGGGAATCTGCCGAATCGTCCGGTAGTGCTCGCGTTAACGGCAACAGCTACACCGCGTGTTCGCCAAGACATCTGCTGGTCACTTGATATTGATGAGAACAAGACGGTATTAACAGGATTTGAACGTGAAAACTTATCTTTTTCTGTGATTAAGGGACAAGACCGTCTTTCTTACTTAAAAGATTTTCTCAAAAAGAACGAGAAAGAAGCGGGAATCATATACGCAGCAACACGTAAAACGGTTGATCAGCTTTATGAAACACTCCAAAAAAATGGTATCAACGTATCTCGTTATCATGCAGGAATGAATGACAACGAGCGTATGGAACAACAAGAACAATTTCTTCAAGATGAGTCATCAGTCATGGTGGCTACTTCTGCGTTTGGGATGGGTATCGATAAATCGAATATCAGATATGTTATCCATTTTCAGCTTCCTAAAAACATGGAGAGTTATTATCAAGAAGCCGGTCGTGCTGGCCGTGATGGACTTCCAAGTGAATGTATCCTGCTATATTCATCACAAGACGTTCAGGTACAGCGTTTTCTGATTGATCAGTCTAGTGAACAGGATCGTATGGCGCAAGAGCTGGAGAAGCTTCAGCTCATGGTGGACTATTGCTACACAGAAAGCTGTTTGCAGCAATCAATCGTCCGTTATTTTAGTGATGAAGAAATACCACCATGCGGCCGGTGCGGCAACTGTACGGATAATCGCGATAGCATCGATGTAACAAGAGAAGCGCAGATCGTGTTGTCCTGTATCGTGAGGATGGGACAGAAGAGGTTCGGTAAGACGTTGATTGCGCAAGTACTGACCGGGTCCAAGAATAAAAAGGTTTTAGAGATGCGATTTAATAAGCTGCCAACTTACGGCATGCTGAAAGATAAAAGTACGAAAGAAATAACAGATCTCATCGAGTTTTTTATCTCACAAGAGATCATCGCTGTTGAGCACGGTACGTTCCCAACTCTTTATATAAAAGAAAAAGGGAAAGACATCCTGCTCGGAAAAGAACAGATCATGCGCAAAGAAGCGGTCGTAACGAAACAAGTGGCTGCAGATGATCCGTTATTTGAAGAGCTTCGAATCGTGCGTAAGACGATAGCTGAACAAGAGAACGTTCCACCGTTCGTTATTTTCGCAGATACCGCGTTAAAAGATATGTGTGTGAAGCTGCCTGTGTCAAGAACTGAATTTTTGAGTGTGACGGGTGTTGGTCAAAATAAGCTTGAGAAGTACGGAGAGCGGTTTATCTCTGCTATTTCTTCTTATTTGGCTGAGCATCCAGAGCGAAGAGAAAGTACGGGTCAGAGCACCGTTGCAAAAGAGCCTGCCAAAAAGACAACGCCTGATTCTCATCTTGAAACATACACTCTCTATAAAGAGAAGATGTCAGTGGATGAGATTGCTGAACATCGCAATCTAGCCGTGAGTACAGTGGAGAGTCACCTCGTTCAATGCATACAAGATGGAATGGACGTTTATATGGAGGATCTCATTCCAAATGAACATGTCTCAGAAATTGAACATGCCATTCAACAAGCTGGCGGAGAAAAGTTAAAGCCGATCAAAGAATTACTTCCTGAAGAAGTAAGTTACTTTATGATTAAAGTTTACTTGCTGCAAAACGAAAATAAGAAACGGGTGACAAGATGAAGAAGAATGTCCGATTAAAAGTAAAACCTTCTTATGTGAAGGGGTTAAAAACAGGTTTTCCATTGATTACGGAGGATACTGTACAAAATATAAGCAACGTAAAAGAAGAAGGAACGATCATTGAACTGTTTGATGAAAAGAATGTGTTCCTGGGTAAGGGATACTACGGTAAACAGAACAAAGGCCGTGGATGGGTACTCACGCAAAATTCACAAGAACTCATCGATCAAGAATTCTTTGAGAAGAAACTGAAAAAAGCGATCAACCATCGCCAAGATCTATTTAACAATTATGAAACAACAGCTTTCCGCGTTTTTAACGGTGAGGGAGACGGAATCGGTGGACTGACGATCGACCACTATAACGGCTACTACGTTCTAACTTGGTATAGTGAAGGCATCTACTCTTTTAAGGATGAAGTGATTGCCTCTCTTAAAGAGCTTGTTAAAGTAAAAGGCATCTACGAGAAGAAGCGTTTTGCTGTAAAAGGAAAATATATTGATGATGACGATTTTGTAGAAGGTGAACAAGCGCCTAGTCCACTAATCGTAAGAGAGAACGGAATCCACTTTGCCGTTTATCTAAATGATGGTGCAATGGTCGGTGTGTTCTTGGATCAGCGTGATGTGCGCAGAACCATTCGTGATCAATATGCGAAAGGGAAAACCGTTCTGAATACGTTCTCTTATACAGGTGCGTTCTCAGTTGCGGCTGCTCTTGGTGGTGCTCTGAAAACGACAAGCGTTGATTTAGCGAATAGAAGTCGAAGCAAGACGCAAGAACAGTTCAGTGTGAACGGTCTGAACTATGAAGACCACGACATCATTGTAGAAGATGTGTTCAACTATTTTAAATATGCCGTTCGTAAAGAGCTATCATTTGACCTTGTTATTCTAGACCCCCCTAGCTTTGCGCGATCTAAGAAAAATACGTTCAGTGCTGGGAAAGATTATCCTGATTTATTAGCACAAGCGATCCAGATTACAGAAAGAAATGGTGTAATCGTAGCTTCTTCTAACTGCTCAACGTTTGGGATGAAAAAGTTTAAAGAGATGATATCATCAGCATTTAAACAAACAGGCGGCACGTATAACATTTTAGAAGAGTTTAAGCTTCCACAAGATTTTAAAACACACAAAGAGTTCAAAGAGGGTAACTATTTAAAAGTAGTGTTCATTGAAAAATTAAGCTAACCGGCGAAAGGGGATCTTCATGTCGATGAATAACGAACGCCGTATTTTAATTATGACTTCTGTAGCTGCTGAAAAAGAGGCAATCTTAAAAGGAATTAGCCAAACATCTTCCATTGATGTCGTATTAGCTGGAGTTGGTCCGATCTCAGCGGGTATCCAAACAACAAAAGCACTTTTAACAAAAGACTATGACCTTGTCATTAACATGGGAATTGCTGGAGGCTTTCAGGGAAAAGCAGATGTTGAAACACTGGTCATTGCAGATGAGATGATTTCAGGAGATCTTGGAGCAGAATCTCCTGATGGATTCATCACATTGGATGAACTTGGCTTTGGTGCTTCAACGCGCATAAAAGCAGACAGCGAACTGGTCATGCACTGTTTAACGTCATTAAAGCTCGCAGGTGTAGCTGTTCAACTCGGTCACGTTCTAACGCTATCTACTGTGACAGGAACTTCTGAAACAACGAAGAATCTTCAGGATCGTGAGCCTGATGCTGTAGCAGAAGCGATGGAAGGCTATGGTGTAGCGCTTGCGGCACAAGAATTTGGAAAGCCGGTACTTGAGATACGTTCTATATCAAATCCGATTGGTCCGCGAGATCGTTCTGCTTGGCGTATGAAGGAAGCGTTCGATACACTAGAGAGAGCTAGTAAAGTTATCGCGGAGGTTTTGTTATGAGTAAAATGAGTATTGCGTTTTCACCTTGTCCCAATGATACGTTTGTTTTTCATGCATTGGTTCATGGGCTTGTTACTGGTGCTCCAGAACTTGATGTTACATATGCAGATATAGATATCACAAACGGATTAGCTGCTGAGTCAGATGAACTTGATATATTAAAGATCTCATACGCAGCGCTTCCTTATGTTTTGGATAAATATGCTCTGCTTCCATGCGGAGGTGCACTTGGTCGTGGATGTGGTCCGTTAGTTCTTGTGAAGCAGCCAGGTGATGTTACGCCTGACATGCTATCAGGAGCAAAGGTGGCTGTTCCAAGTGAACGCTCTACAGCCTACATGCTATTCCGTTTATGGGCTGCTCAAAATGTACCAGGCGGAGTGGGCGAGATCATCGTTATGCCGTTTAATGAAATCATGCCTGCTGTAAAAGACGGCAAGATTGATGCAGGTCTTGTTATCCATGAAGCTCGCTTTACGTATCAAAATTACGGGTTAAATCTGTTGGCGGATATGGGAAGCTGGTGGGAAGAAGATACGGGACTGCCCATTCCCCTTGGAGCGATCATCGCGCGCCGTTCACTAGATTTAGAGTCTATTACAGCATGGATACGTGAATCAGTAGAGTATGCATGGCGAAATCCTGAGGCATCAAGAGATTATGTGATGCAGCATGCGAGCGAACTCTCTGAGGATGTAGCGAAATCCCACATCGATCTGTATGTGAATGATTTTACTGCGGATCTTGGTGCCAAGGGCTTTGAGGCTATTACAACTCTATTGAACCGGGCTGGAGAAGAAGGCATCGTACCGAAGAAGGATTATACGAAACTATTGAAAATGTAAGTGGACAGTAAATATAGAAAAGTGGACAGTAAATGATAAAAAGTCGACAGTAAACTGATTTTATCAGGAATTAACCACTCTCAACATTACCGCATACCTTATAACGAGAAGAAAAACTGTTATAAGGAGGCGCAATATGTCTAATACAAATGTATTAACACTGATTGGGGCTTTGTTAGCTGGTTATTTTCTACTTGCACTTCCACTAGGCGGCACGTTTTTAGCCGCATTCGGTCCAGCTGTAAAAATTATCGCGATTTTAACGGTTCTTGTTTTTGGAGCTGTATTAATTTATAAAGGGCTTAAGGAAATATTAAGAAAATAATAGACATGAAGAAACCCGCTGTAACTTAAGCGGGTTTCTTTGTTTTTATTCAGGAAGCAATGCACGAAGCTCTTCTGTCATCTGATCTAAAAGCTCAGGACGTCCGTGAAATTGAGCAGGTGTGTTTTGAAACAGTTTTATGAACCATTTTTCTTCATCTCTAACGGCAATTACAGTATGATGCGTGTTCAGTTCTTGAGACAGTTCTGTTTTTCCAACGGGTATCATCCCGGCAATAGCGCGAACCATAACAGCATCATCGCTTAAGAACGAAATGTTCTTCACCTTTGCATAATAAGGCGGTGTTGGGAAGCTACTAAATATGGGCTCGAGATGAGCATGAATCTCTTCAGGACCGAATGCCTGACTTCCATCATATCCAACCATCTCACCGTCTTCGGTAAAATGATCAGCCATAGCACGTGAATTCCGTTCGTTCCACGCATGTAAAAAGTTAAAATATAAATCTTCAACAGCTTTTGTATGTTCTGTTTCCATCACTAAACCTGTCCTCCATATGTAAAATTGTCTTATGGTCATCATAACAAAACAGCCACCATCCTCAAAATAGTGGCTGCATCAAATATTATTTTTGTTGTTGTGCTGCGGTTAGTTTTTCAATTTCTAGATCAATCTTCTTATGAATTTTGTCGATTCTTGAAAAATTCATCGCGGCAATATAAATCTTTTCTAAATCATCGTGCTTACTTTTTGCGTCTGCTAGATATCCGATAGCTTCTTTCATCTTTTTTGAATAACGCCCACTGATCTCTTTTAAATTATCAAAGAATTTTTCATCCGTACCCTTTTTGATCGTCTTTTCATACATGTCTATGATGGAGTCACCTTTACGTTCAGGGAAATACTCATGAGGTGCTGTACTGTCAAAAATCGCAAAGCCGAGCTCTCTCACGATCACCATATCCAAGCTGTTGGGATCGAACCCACAATGATAAATCTCAACATCATAACCTGAAGCTTCTGCATTTGCGGCCAGCTTTTTTAATAAAGTTGATTTTCCAGACCCAGGTCTTCCCTTAATAAAATATCTTTTTTCCAGACCTTCAGTTAAGTTAGGCACAAAATCGACAGCACCTTTAGGGGTAGCTGCGCCTAGAAAACGGTGATAAACGTTCGCGGCTTTATTTACTTTCTTAGAAAAAAATTGATGCATCAGTTCATCCGTAAGGTCGTTTGCTTTTTCATAATTCATGTTCATAATATAAATTTCTTCCCATTCATCATGGATAAGGAGCGCTTCATGGAAAGTTGCATATGCTTTTTGATAATCAGCAGAAATGGAATCAGTAATCTTTAAAATTTCCGCCTTTTTGTTGGCCAGCTTTTTAGAATCCCACGCTTCACCTAAATTTACATATTCCTCAATCGCTCCTGGAGCTTTTGGTTCAATAACATGTGGAGAAGTGCCATCGACAATTCCGATTCCGAGTTCTCTGATAATTACACCATCAATCGAACCGTTGTCTGAAGCGCAATGGATGTATTCGATATCGTAGCCTTCGTTGTTCCACTTTTCCCCGACCGCTTTCATGAGTGTCGACTTACCAGTACCAGGTCCGCCTTTTAAAATAAAGAGGCGATCAAGACCATTAAGATTTGATGGAAATAAGTTGTGAAAACCTCTAGCTGTATTGCCGCCAGCATAATAATTCAGAATTTTTCCAGTCAAGGTTCAAAACACTCCTCTTTTTTGTAGTTGTGTTTCTACATGTATGTTATGTAGGGAAGTTGGAATAGGTGAAAGCCTAAAAAACACATTTATTATTTAAATTGTTGAAATATGATGAAATAAAAAGAAATTTTACGAATGAAGGAGTATTGCTTAAAAAAGTGGAATAAATACACCCTAAATCACATAATATTGATTATTCTGAATATTTAAATAAAATTTAGAATGGGTTAATATGTAGTTAACAAAGAAACACTACTTCAAATAAAGGAAGGCGTGATTCCAATGAAATAAGGAAGCGAAGCATATCAAATCACATCCAGTTAGAGATCAGCCAGTGAAAACTGATTTCGAGATGTGTGGGTATGTGGGAACGCGCAAATACACATAACGAAAGAGGATGATTCCAATGACGTATGTGAGCGAAGCATGCTAAGATCGTGTTGCAGATGGAAATAGCCGGTGAAAACTATTTTCGCAGCATGTGGGCGTGTGGGAATTTACCAGAAGTAGAGGAAAAATAAGATCTAATGCAAGGCAATTGATTGAACGAACAATTAATTGAAGTCTAGTTAGGGACAATAACTAGCATTTGTGTATTAGTAAGAAAGGAAAGAACGTTTAAGTGAATAAAGTGATTTTAAGCTAAAGGCGCTGTTTATGTGATGTATGCATATTCAGCGTCTTTGTTTTGTTATAACATAAAATTATAAGCATTAATTAAAAATACATACGAGAAGAGGGAGTTATTCTTATGGAAGTGTTACTTACTTATAAAGATGATTCTTCTAATAAGTTTTGGAAAATTAACCAAACAGGAAATGCCTATGTGGTTACATACGGAAAAGTAGGAACAGTTGGAGCGATAAAAACAAAAACATTTGAATCTGAAGAGAAGTGTCGTAAAGAAATCGATAAACTTATTTCTTCAAAGATGAAAAAAGGCTACGTAACCGCTGATTCAAGCAGCATAGTTTTAAAAGATACCACCATGACAGAAACCCTATTCTGGGAACTGATCGATAAATGCAAAGAAAAGGGCGATGATGCTGAAGAGCAAATGGAATGGCTTATATATCAGCTGTCAAAGAGACCTGTTAAAGACATCATCATGTTTGATTTCATATTCAATACCTATTATTTAAAGTCATACACATCAGATTTATGGGCAGCAGCATACATCATAATGGGGGGTTGTTCTGACGATTGTTTTGATTATTTTAGAGCGTTTCTTGTATACCTAGGAAAAGAACCTTATGAAACAGCTATTAATGATCCTGAGTCACTGTTACCCTATTTAAAATTAATAGAAGAGCAAGATGAAATGCCTCAACTTGAAGAGTTATTGTCTGTAGCGTGTGAAGCGTATGAAGAAAAGACAGGTCAAGAGTATGAAGAGTACCAAGATGTATATGATAAGTTAACAAACAACCAATATATTCAATCAGAAATTGAATTTGACTGGGACGAAGATGATGAAGAGGGATTGAGAAAAAAGTTTCCGCTTTTATGGGAAGCATATGGAGAAACTCCAATCGAATACTAATTCAAATACATAATAAATCAAAACTCACCCTTAAAATTATGGGGGTGGGTTTTTTTATATACGCCTCAAGTCCTAGAACACATTACTTCTTAAAGCCATGGTGATTTTAGGAAGGTTTCGATAAGGTAATAATAGAAACATAGTATAGATGAACTTTTTTTATTTAAACGAAACTCAGAAACCGTTACATCCGTATGAATAGTAAAGAGTTTATGTCAGGAGTCGATTACAATGAACGGATTTTTAGCTTTTTTTATCCGCATGTTTGTTGCTATCCCAGCTTCAGTAGGAGTATGGCTGGCAAGTATTATTGGGTATGACCAGACCTACCTTTTGTCGTCAGGAATCGCAGTAGCTGGAGGAGCTGCCGCATATACAGCAACAGGACTTCTTCAAAAACAGAGATTTCTAAGTGAACATCACTTATCTAGAAGAGAGTATAAATACATCAGAAAAAATTTAGATGAAGCAAAACCTAAAATTTACAGACTACAAAAAGCAATGTTTTCAGTCCGTGACCTGCCAACTTTAAAACAAAGAGCGGATCTTGTACGTGTAGTTAGAAAGATCCAGAGTTTAACCCAAAAAGAGCCAAGACGTTTTTATCAAGCAGAACAGTTCTATTTTTCTCATTTGGATTCAGCCGTAGAGCTCACCGAAAAATATATGTTTCTATCCTCACAGCCAAGAAAATCGAGGGAATTGACACATTCATTAGTAGAAACGAGAAGAACTCTAGACGAACTGATCGTTCAGATCGAAAAGGATTTATACCAAGTATTGTCAAATGATATAGATGACCTACATTATGAGATCGATGTAGCGAAGTACTCAATTAAATCTCAAAATGACTCCCAATCCATAAAAAAGGCAGGAGATATAAATGAAAGAAAATAATGCACCACTTAACCATTCAGATGAACCGACAAATCTAATGGATGATTTGTTGGCGAACCCTTTTGGCGAACAGCAAGAATCTGCTGTGCCTTCTAGTGACAACAAGCAGGTACGATTAATCGATGTTCTGCCAGAAGAAAATAAAGAAAAAGCGTATCAGCTGGCGAAACAGATTGATCCGACGAATCACCAGACGATGATCACGTACGGGGCGCCTGCACAGGCAAAGCTTCATTCTTTTTCGAACACGATGCTCGATCATGTGAAAAAGAAAGACACAGGGCAAATCGGTGAGATCATTGGAGATTTGATGAGAAAGCTTCAAGATGTCAATCCTGAAGAATTAAAGTCCAACAAACCTACATTGATCGGCCGCATGTTCGGAAAGATCTCGGGCTCTGTTCAGGAGGTCCTATCAAAATATCAAAAAACAGGAGCTCAGATTGATCGTATTTCGGTAAAGCTAGACGGCAGCAAGAATGTTCTTATGTCCGATATCGTCATGCTTGAAAAATTGTATGAAAACAACAAAGAGTATTTTCAAGCGTTGAACGTATATATAGCGGCGGGAGAACTTAAGCTGGATGAGCTAAACCAGGTTACGATTCCTGAGATGAGAAGAGTAGCTGAACAGACGAACGATCAGATGAAGTTTCAAGAAGTAAATGATATGGTTCAGTTTGCCGATCGTTTAGATAAACGTGTACATGACTTAAAACTAAGTCGTGAGATTACGATTCAGAGTGCACCACAAATTCGCCTTATTCAAAACACGAACCAAGCGCTGGTAGAAAAAATTCAGTCGTCCATCATGACAGCTATTCCATTGTGGAAGAACCAAGTCGCTATTGCATTAACGTTAATCAGACAGCGTAATGCGGTAGAAGCTCAAAAACAAGTTTCCAAAACGACGAACGAGCTTTTACTAAAAAATGCTGAGATGCTAAAAACCAATACGATCGAAACTGCAAAAGAAAACGAACGTGGTTTGATTGATATTGAAACGTTAAAGAAAACGCAGGAGAATCTTCTTTCAACATTGGAAGAGACACTCCGTATTCAAGAAGAGGGACGAGTAAAGCGACGTCTTGCAGAAGAAGAGCTGGCTACGATGGAAATCGGTTTAAGGCAGAAGCTGCTTGAGATTAAAGGTGAATAAACAAAAGAAGGTACCTGTCTAAATGAAGGTACCTTTTACTATAAAATCAACCCCATCATTACCGTGTTCTGATAGGTTCCATTAATAAAGTTATCTTGCTTCAGCAAACCTTCCTCGTCAAAACCGAACTTTTTATAAAGGTCGATTGCCTTCGTATTATGCTCGTTTGTTACGAGACTAATCTTTCGAGTGATTCCATTTTGTCTTGCCCACTCTATAAGTTCATTCATCAATTCTTTGCCTAAACCCAACCCCGCATAGTTTTTAGAAACAACAATCCCCAAAGTTCCAACATGTTTGGTTCTTTCCTTCTGCGATGAGTTAATGGTTGCAATCGCAATAATCTCTGAACCGATTGTCGCAAGCAGCATGATAGAGTTCGATTCATTTGAGACAGAGACAATGTAATTACTATAATCTTCTATTTCTCGTTTGAATTCACCAGCTCCAAAGGATAAAAAATCACTTTCACCGCCAACCACATTATAAAAATCGATGATGTTCACTGCATCATCACTTACAGCTTCGCGAATTTCCACTCTATGAGTGTTCTTTAACATAACATTTCGCATCATTCCATCTTCTTTCTGTTCATATGTATAAATATAACCTACCAGTCTATTCATCGTACAAGCTTATTATTCATGTTTTTTTGATTAAATTTTTAACAAAAGTAGTAATGCATCTCCTATACCCTCGCATAGAATATGAGGATTTGTTATTTCAATAAAGAATAGGAGAGAAGGAATGAAAACGAAAAAGATACTGATTGCATTACTGATGTTTGGTTTCATGTTCTTACTCGTTCAACCAGCAAAGGCAGCAGCTTCATCATTTATCGTCATAAATAAATCGACAAACCAGTTAGCGTATTTTGAGAATAATAAATTATCGAAGGTTTTCAAAGTGGCTACAGGTAAACTGCCATCTTACACACCAGAAGGTAAGTTTAAAATTGTAAACAAGATCACAAATCGGCCTTATTATACAGGTAATATCCCAGGTGGAGATCCGCGCAATCCCTTAGGAAACAGATGGCTAGGCTTAAACGTAAACGGAACTTGGGGAACGACGTATGCTATCCATGGAAACAATAATGCAAGTTCCATAGGTAAGTATGTAAGTGCAGGCTGTATCCGTATGTACAACAACGAGGTGCAGTGGTTATATGCTAGGATTTCAGTAAATACACCTGTAGTGATTACAACTTCAGGTAAGTCATTCCCTGCACTAGCAGCAGCGAATGGATACAAGGTAACAAACAGTTCGACGGTGCCTGTATTCTCAGTCGTTAATCTGAAAAAGGGTAGCCGTGGTGCCGAAGTCATGGAGCTTCAACGAAGGCTTACGAATCTAGGGTACAGCACAAAAGGAATCGACGGTATATTTGGCGCCAACACTGATGCTGCCGTTCGTAAATTTCAAAAAGCTAAGAAGCTCACAGTTGATGGTGTAGTAGGTCCAGCGACTAAAAAAGCGCTCGGAATGTTTTAATAATGGGAGATCAGCCTTGAAAGACAAAGGGCTGATTTTTTTATTAAAATAAAATTCCCGTTGACACACTCATCGATATCCAATAAAATGAGTAACGAGATTGATAATCATTTTCAATTAAGTTCAATGTTTTAAATATATTTCAAATTACTGTTATAGAGGAGGTCGAATAAAGTGTCTAGACTGTATGCTGAGCATTTGCAAATCTCATATGGTGAACGAGACATCGTTAAAGATCTTAACATTTCCATTCCAGACGGTAAGATCACGACAATCATTGGACCTAACGGGTGTGGGAAGTCAACGGTTCTAAAAACATTGTCGCGCATTCTAAATCCTAAATCCGGTGTGGTTTATCTAGATGGTAAAGCCGTCAGCAAAGAATCTACGAAAAAGATTGCTCAAAAGATGGCGATTCTTCCTCAGTCACCAGATTCACCAGAAGGACTTACGGTCGGTGAACTTGTTTCTTACGGAAGATTTCCTTATCAAAAAGGCTTCGGAAAGCTTACGAAAAAAGATTTTGAAGTAATAGATTGGGCATTAGACGTTACAGGTGTCCTTGAGTTCAAAGATCGTTCTGTAGATGCGCTTTCAGGTGGGCAACGCCAGCGGGTATGGATCGCGATGGCATTGGCTCAAGAAACGGATATTATCTTGTTGGATGAACCGACTACATACTTAGATCTGTCTCATCAATTGGAAGTCCTAGAGTTGTTATACCAGTTGAACCGGGATGAGAAGAGAACGATCGTAATGGTCATTCATGATTTAAACCATGCGGCTCGCTTTGCTCACCATATGGTCGCGATGAAAGACGGATCCATCTTAAAAGAGGGTACGGCTGAAGAGGTAATGACACGTACGGTCCTACGCAATGTATTTCATATTGATGCAGAGATCGGTGTTGACCCGAGGACGAGAAAACCTGTTTGTCTTACGTATGATCTAATTAAGAATGTAAAGTTAGTTGAGAACTTGGCGTAAATTCGCCTTTCTTTTTTACAGTTAATTGAGAATGATTTTTATTGTCAAATATAGGGGGATAACAAAATGAAAAGAACATCAAAACAATTACTTGTTGCCTTTATGACATTACTTTTAGTGTTTGTACTAGCGGCATGCGGAAATAAATCAGAAGAAGGCGCAAGCACTGGTGAGAAGGAATCGTCGAAAAAAGAAACGAGAATCTATAAAGACGAAAAAGGAAAAGAGATTGAAGTTCCGGCTGAACCGAAACGTGTTGCAATGATGGCTGCAACTTATGCAGGTAACTTGCTAGACTTAGGGATTACACCAGTAGCAGTAAATGAATACCCAAAAGCAAACAAGTTTTATGGAAACAAATTAGACAAAGCTGAAGTGGTAACTGCTGATTCATATGAAAAACTACTAGAATTAGATCCAGATCTAATCATTACGTATTCCGATGACAAAAATATTAAGAAATATGAAGAGATTGCTCCAACGGTTACAATGACGTATGACAAGTATGACTACATGGAACAGCACGTAGAGATCGGAAAGATGGTTAACAAAGAAAAAGAAGCAAAATCATGGGTAGAAGAGTGGAAGAAGAAAGCCGCTGATGCTCGTAAAAAAGTAAAATCAGCAATTGGTGAAGACAAGACGTTCATGGTTATGGAAGCATACGGAAAAGACATGTATGTTTACGGTAAGAACTGGGGCCGTGGTACAGAAGTAATCTATCAAGCGCTAGAACTTAAAGCTCCTAAGAAGTTAGAAGAAGATGTATTTGGCCCAGGCTGGAAAGCCATTTCAACCGAAGTGATCCCAACATACGCTGGAGATTACATCTTTGTAGGAACAGGAGCAGGAAATCCAGATAACTCATTCATGGAGTCAGATGTGTGGAAAGAATTGCCGGCAGTGAAGAACGGTAACGCAATTAAGTTTGATTCAGAGTCATTCTATTTCAATGACCCAATTTCACTAGAAAAAGAATTAGATATTATCGTTGAAGAGTTAACGAAAAAGAAATAATAAGCACTTTATAAAAAGGGACAAACGCTATGTTCAAAACAAAAACCAAGCTTATAAAAGAGAATAAAGTGTATTCTAGGCCAGCGGTAGGGACAGCGATTTTATTGCTAGGGTTCGCACTTCTTTTGTTGAGTATCGTTCTTGCGATATCTGTGGGAGCCGCTAAGATTCAGTTTCTGACAGTTTGGAACGCTGTGATCAACTATGATCCTACTAGGGAAGCTGACCGTATCATTATGAGTCTACGATTACCGAGAGAGCTTGGTGCAGCAATCGTCGGTGCGGCGTTTGCTGTAAGTGGAGCAATCATGCAAGGGATGACTAGAAACCCGTTAGCAGACCCTGGTCTACTTGGTTTGAACGCGGGAGCAAGCCTTGCTCTTGCTTGTGTGTTCGCTTTTAATACAGGAGCGAACTATCTTACCGTGATGATTCTATCTTTTATAGGTGCAGGAATAGGTGCGATGCTAGTATTCGGGCTTGGCTCTATGAGCCGAGGTGGATTGACTCCAATCCGGATTACGTTAGCAGGTGCAGCGGTTTCTGCACTGCTTTCTTCCTTAGGAGAAGGCATTGCGTTATATTTTAAGCTTTCTCAGGACCTTGCGTTTTGGACGGCAGGTGGTGTATCAGGCACAAACTGGGCACAGCTGAAAATTATCGTACCTGTTGTTTTGATTGGAATCATTGTAGCTGTCATGTTCTCAAGGCAGTTAACTATATTAAGCTTTGGTGAAGAAGTAGCACGCGGCCTTGGTCAACGAACTCTATTTACGAAAATCGTTCTCATGACGGTGGTGTTGACCTTAGCGGGTGCTGCCGTTTCACTCGTTGGTGCTATTGCATTTGTAGGTCTTATGGTTCCGCATATCGTGCGGTTCTTAGTTGGAACGGACTATCGGTGGATCATTCCATGTTCCGCGATATTCGGGAGTGTGCTCATGGTGCTAGCAGATACGTTTGCCCGAACGGTAAACGCTCCTTATGAAACACCAGTTGGTGCAGTAGTCGCTATGATCGGGGTACCGTTCTTCCTCTACCTTGCAAGAAAGGGAGGGAGAAAACTATCATGATGAATGCACACCAGATGAAGAGAGTAAGAGTGACGACGATTGCGGCGATCTTGTTGCTGATAGCCGTTTTTATTATAAGTGTTGCAACTGGTTTTGCTTCATTAACACCTTCAGAATTATTTCGAACCATGATGGGGCAAGGAACCTCGAGAGAGAATCTTATTCTTTTTGAGTTCCGCTTACCTCGTATCATCGTTGCTATTCTTGCGGGGATGGGGCTCGCTGTATCTGGTGCCATCCTCCAAAGTATCACGAAGAACCCGCTTTCAGACCCTGGTATTTTAGGAATAAATGCTGGTGCTGGTCTGATGGTTGTGGTGTATATCATGTTTTTTACAGTGGAAACCACAAGCTTTTTATACGTACTGCCGTTATTTGCCCTATTTGGCGGTATGCTAACAGCGTTTGTGATCTACATCATGTCTTACATCAAAGGTGAAGGTGTTGAACCGACCCGGCTCGTCTTAGTCGGTGTAGGTTTAGCAGCCGCCTTGTATGGAGCAACATTGACACTATCTACGAGATTAGATATGGAAGATTATTCGTTCATGGCGAACTGGATGGCAGGCAGGATTTGGGGCGATGATTGGACGTTTGTTTTATCATTGCTGCCATGGATCTTGCTGCTTATCCCTTATACGATGTTTAAATCCAATGTATTAAATACGTTGAATTTGCACGAGAACGTATCTGTCGGTGTAGGTGTGAATGTAAGTAGAGAACGAATTTCTTTGATCATGATCTCGGTAGCACTTGCGTCAGCCTCTGTTGCAGTCAGTGGAGGAATTGCTTTTGTAGGATTGATGGCTCCTCATATAGCACGCTCACTAGTCGGCCCGAGACACCAAGTCTTCCTTCCCGTTGCAGCATTAATCGGAGGCATCTTACTCCTGGCAGCAGACACGATCGGAAGAGTAGTATTAGACCCCAGTGGGATACCAGCAGGAATCATTGTGACCATCATTGGTGCCCCGTACTTTATGTACTTGCTTGCAAAAAAATAACTCACGAAATCAGTCTTTGTTAAAAAGGCTGATTTTTTTATTTTTTATAAAACTTTTTTTACTTTCCACGGTCTAATATATAGGTAAGGGTCAGGAGGCTAGAATTTGGAGACAGAACAGCTAGTGAAGGAAGCGATAAAAGGAAACGACGAGGCGTTTTTGAAATTGATTCAAACGTATAAAGTCGATTTATATAAGACAGCTCTATCTTTTTTGCGTAATGAAGAAGAAGCACTCGAGGCAATTCAAGAAGTTACGTACCGTGCTTACAAAAACATAAAAAAGTTAAAGAACGAGTTCTATTTTAAAACGTGGCTGATTCGAATTATGATCAACTATTGTAATGATCAGTTGAAACTAAAAAAGCGAGTCTTCATGAATGACGAAATGTTGAATTCGTTAGGTGTTTCAGAGGACCATACACAATTAGAGCTGAAGGACGCGATGTTAGATTTAGACGACAGGTCACGCGAAATCCTTACCTTGAAATATTTTAATGACGTAAAGATTAAAGATATAGCGATCATGATGCAGTGTCCAGAAGGTACAGTTAAAACGTGGCTGAATAAGGCGTTACGAGCATTAAGAGAAAAGCTAGATGAGAAAGGAGGTAATCTACATGTTTGAAAGAGAGAAAGCACAACTAAACGATTTGAAGAAAGAATATGAAAATATACCGATTTCACTAGATTCTATTGATCAGGCGATATTAAGTGGATTTCAGAAGGCAAAAACAGAAGAACGAAAATCTAGAATTAAGAAGAAGAGAAGTGCTTTTGGTTTTATAGCGGCAGCTCTTTTACTCATTGGATTATTTTCTTCTATTAAGATTTCACCGGCTTTAGCTAATTACATTTCTGAAATACCAGGCATGGAAAAAATAGTGAGTATGATCCGTGATGATAAAGGAAGAATGGCAGCTGTTGAAAAAAAATATTATCAAAAACAAGGCGTATCAGACGAAAAAGATGGGTTGAAAGTTACCATTGATGGAACGATTGCTGATGAGATGGGCATGGTGCTTTTTTATTCAATAGAATCCAAAGAAAAATTAAAAGAGGTTATGTTTGATGATGTGAAAATCAGAGCGAAAGACGGTACGGCATTGGATGAGGCATATAATTCATTCGGTGATGCCCATTCATCAGATAAAGGCGAGACTAAGTTTAGCGGCGAAATTGAATATTTCTTTGAAGTTCCTATTGAAGCAAAAGAATATATCGTAGATCTCAAAATAAAGGATATGAATTTTACAATCAATTTAAAACTTAATGAATTTAAGAAGAAAAAAGAATATGCAGTCCAACAAACGATGGACTTAGAAGGTCAAAAAATCAATATTGAGAAGGTAACCATCTATCCATTACGAGCTGTTGTGAAATTAAAGATGAACGATGAAAATGAAAAATACATCCTGCAGCTTGATGACCTACGATTAGTTGATGAAAATAATGAGGTGTGGGGTAATATAGCAAATGGTATAACAGGGTCAGGTGATAAAGACACTGAGCGAGAAGTTTATTTGCAAAGTAACTATTTTAAAGAACCAAAAGAATTGTATCTGGTCTTAAATAGTGCTCAAGCCATAGATAAAGAGAATGCAGTCATTGTGGTGGATACAGAAAAAATGAAGATTCTAAAACAGCCTAATGGAAACAAGTTAAGAAATCTAAGGAAAGAAGATGGTCAGCTCGTCTTTGATCTGCATACAAAAAAACCTTTCCGTTCGGCGATCTTTAGCACAATAACTGATGCACAAGGTAAAGAAATTGAAGTGAGCTCACAGTCCATGGGTACTGAAGAAGAAAAAGGCACAACCCGCCTAGGAATAGAGCTGCCTCCAATAGATCGCTCACAAAATCCTCTAACTATTGACTTGAGTTTTTATCCAGAGTGGATCAAAGGTAACGAAAAAATTAGAATTAAATAATCTATGAAGGTGGCCCTTTCAATAAAGGGCTATCTTTTTGCTTAAATCCCTACTACCCTCTATAATGCTAGTTAAATGAGGTGAACGTGATGAGACTAGACCATACCGGAATTGCCGTGAGAAGAATAGATGAAGCCATTGAATTTTATACGAATGTACTAGGCGGAAAGCTAACTGAACGATATACAAGTGAGAAGCCTGGAGTAGAAACCCACATTGCCGTGATTGAGCTTGAAAATCAGGTAATTGAACTTCTTGAACCTACGAGTAAGACATCTCCAATCGAGCGGTTCATTAGGCAGAAGGGAAAGGGTGTGCATCACCTGGCTTATGAAGTGGACGATCTTCTTCAAACGATTGATGACTTTGAAGCTAGAGGGTATACCTTTTTAAAAGATACGTATCGGACAAATCCTTTTGGTAGAAGGTTAATTTATATGAACCCCGCACATTCACAAGGGCAGATTATTGAGCTGTGCGATTATCCGGACAAGAAGAAGGAGAGCTGACTTGTTAAAAGTCGGTTCTCTTTTTTGTCTTTCCAAAACAATAGATTTTCTTTACAATTAATTATAAGAATATTCTGTAAAGGGTGAAGGTATGAAATGGACAGGTGATCTTGCACATTTTCCTTATCCGTTTAAAGATTCAACGTATCGTTATTCCAACAATTCAATCCCCATGAAACAGCCTTTTTGCATAGAAGTTACCCCGAGCTACAAAAAAGAGATGCTATTAAAGCGGAAATTATTAAGTGATCACCCCGAGCGTTGTTATCAATCGCTGCCACATTCTATTACAGGGCAGTGGGAGATCGTTGAGTTCGTGATCGATCACTTAGTTTCACAATACCCACAACATTTTTCAGTAGAGAAAGAGAATAATAGTTGGATATTTTTCAATAAGATATTGGACGAAAAAGTAGAATTTATATTTGGTGATGAAAACTCTCTTTCATGTGAACCGTTATTCTTTATTAGTCATCATGTGCAAGAAGACCTTATTTACATGAGACAGCGTGACGATAATCTGTATTTGGACGCAGGACAGCTTTGTTTTCCTGCTAACTGGTCTCTCGCTTTTAACATAGGAATGAAATTTAAAAACATTCATCATCCTATCCCTGGGTTTAAGGAAGAGGGGCTAGATCAACGAATTCTACAATTTCTAATGAGGCTTGAAGCCGGAACACCTTGGGAACGTTTGAATTGGTCGCTTATGGCAGGTGATCGACTTGATACATCTCTTGAAACCTTTGATCAGTGGGGTAAGTTGCGCAAACACGTAACGAGGGAGAACGCAGGTGAGCTTGTTCATATACGCGTAGAGGTGCAGAAGTTATTCAGACTGCCAAGAACGAATAGCATTCTCTTTTCCATTCACACACATTTGCTGTCCCTTGAACAACTATCAACAAACAGAGAATGGCTGCAGCAATTTTACGAAATCCTGTCCAAACTTCACGCGCATATTGTTGAATACAAAGGAATCTCTACTTATAAAAAAGCTGTGTTGGAGTATTTGGAAGATCAGCTCCAACAGGTAAAGACGTTATGAGCATAGATGCGGTCTTTATTGAAGGAAAAAGAAAATATATATTTTGTTCAGATGAGCATGGATTAAGAGTTTTAAGCAGTGTGTTCGAACACGTGAAAAAAGAGAAGTTGGCTTATGAGTGGTATCACCTTTCTACTAAAACTTGGCCGTTACTAGAAGATTTTCTAAGAAAGCAAAAAATGGGAACCTTCCTTTATGTAGTGTTACCGTATTCTGAACTTCATATCGTACAAACGATGGCAGCTCGTATCGGTTTTTCGAGTGATGAGTCACAATTTATTGGTTATGGCGAGAAGTGGATTAGCGTTTTCTGTTGCCGTTGTCATGAACTGAACAGAGCAGAAGAACAACTTACCGAATTAACTTGCATTCAATGTGAATTAAAGCTTGAAGTGTCAGACCACTATTCTGAACTACACCATGCATTTTTAGGCTATCCAGCTACAAGTTAGGAGGGAGTCTATTTGTCTATTGAACCTAATTTATTTGTACGGGTTTCATCTATAGAAAAGATAACAAAGCAGGTTAAGAAGTTTACGCTATCTCAAGAAACGGAAAAGGGACTTCCAAGATTTAGTGGAGGTGCACATGTTTCTACTTACTTAAAAACACCGTCAGGACTTGTTGTAAGGCAATACTCTTTAGTGAGTCATCCCGACGATCGTACGAAATATGAAATTGCTGTGCGATTATGTGAGGATTCTAAAGGTGGTTCACTCTACTGGCATCAGGGAATGAAAGTCGGTGATCGACTTCAAATCAGTTACCCCAAGAATCATTTTTCTCTTAGCTTTAAAGCGAGACATCACGTATTTTACGCGGCAGGCATCGGGATTACCCCATTCCTTTCTATGATGCAGGATTTCTCAGTTAACGGACAAACCTTTGAACTTCATTACGCCTCTAAATCTGAGGATAATTGTGCATTTTATACATACATAAAAAAACACTATCCTAATCAAAGCCACTTTTACTTTTCCGATCAACAACAACGTTTGCAAACCGCCTCCTTAGAAAACCATCCGATCGGAACGCATGTTTATCTTTGTGGACCTGAAGGGTTTATTGAGCAGTTTAGGACATCCGCAGGGAAGCTAGGATATCCTGAATCTTCCGTGCACTATGAGCAATTCCTACCAACTCGAAATAAGGGAATGAAAACATTCAAAGTGATTCTTCAAAATGGGAGTGAATTAATTGTAGAAGAGAAACAAACCCTTCTAGAAGTTTTGTTAGCAAATGGTATTAATATTCCGTACTCATGTAGAGTAGGTAGATGTGGTACATGTGAAATTTCAGTCGCTGAAGGAAAGATTGAACATTTTGATGATTTTCTTAGTGCAGAACAAAAGAATGAGCACAATTGTATTTTGGCCTGTGTTTCACGTGGATGTTCAGATAAACTAGTATTGAAAATATAATACAGGAAAATTGTGAGGATATTATGTACGGGAAAAACGGAAAATACACAGATAAAATTAGGTGGTATCACTGGATAATTATAATTGTATTTGTTTTATTTTTTGCCGGTTTGACAGTATTAATTACCAAAGAAGCAATATTAGTATTAGAAGACGAAATTGTAGCAGGTTCTTTGATGTTGATAGTATCTTTAGTCCTAGCCGGTCTTACCATATTTTTAATAGCAGCACCTTTTAGACATTCAAAGAAGGTGACTAATTGGGAACTCTCAGAAAAAGGATATGTAACGACGGAAACGAATAGTGAGACTAATGAGGTACATCATTCTGAATTTCTTTTCACAAGTGCAATAAAATGTCTGATCTCACCATTATCAGTAAGTATATATCAAACTAATTCTAATTCTTTTAATACGAAAATACGGTACCATAAATATGTAACACTGAATATTGTTTATCGAAAAGAAGATGGGGAACTAGATGTATTTCAATTCTCTCATTATAGTGAAGAAGAGTTATATCCGTGGCTTCTCCATTTACAGAACCATAATGTACCAATTGAAATTACCGTATTTGAATTGACAGAGGTTCCAGCAATAGATTTTTTAGATGTGGTATCAAATGAGGTTGATAGGCGACCTTATGTTTTGAAGGATTCTTTAAAAGACTTAGGTTTAAAGTTAGTTACGACTGAAAAACCAAATCTTTATACATTGGCAATGACTAAAAGGCTTATGCAAGCTAATCTATTTGTAGAAAAGAAGCTTGGAAACAAGTTAATGTTTTCGGCTCAGTTCTTCATAATGGTACTTTTTCTACTTCTCTTTCACAATCAATATAATAGAGATGAAACATTGACATGGACAACCAAGGTGACTTTCTACTTCATATTTACCATATTCTTAACTCTGTATTTATATGGAGTACCACAGTTAAAAAAACAATTCTACTTTAAATTTGCGGGGGTTTTTATACTTCAGTGGATATTAGCAATGGTGTTGGTTAATTATGGAATTTTAAATATACCTGAAACATTTGAATTCGAATTATTGGCTCATATTATTATGTTCATGTTAGTTTCACCTCTTATCAGCATTCTGGCTTATATGATAAGAGATATTAAACCAGCCATCTACCATGAAAAATATAGAAAAGACCTTGAAAAGCTCAATCAAAATAATTCAACAGCTACAAGCTAAATCTTATTAAAACTGATTAACAAGGTGTATAATTTAAAAAGTTAATGTAAGGGGAGTCTGACTGAATTTTTTCAGCAGACTTTTTTATTTTATAAATGGTAGGAGTTTTTACTTGTGAAGCACCGCAGATTGTTAGTCTACCTTGTTGCACTTGCTGCGTTTCTCGGTCCTTTTTCTCAAACGATCTACGTACCTCTTATTCCTGAGGTGACGAAAGAACTTCATACAACATCTTTCTTGGTTAATTTTTCGATCTCGATCTATACGATTTTCCTGGCTTTGATGCAGATGGTCTATGGACCACTTACGGATTCAATCGGACGGCGTAAAGTGATGCTAACAGGTATCCTGATTTACTTAGCGGCTACGATCGGTTGTTATTTTTCTTCATCCATTGAATTTCTTTTAGTGTTTCGCTCTCTGCAAGCCATCGGAATTGCTGCGGGTTCTGTTGTAGCAGTAACTGTTATTGGGGATCTGTTCGAAGGGAAAGATCGGATTCAGCCTATGGGAACATTTCAGATGATGGTTTCGCTTGGCCCTGTTTTAGGTCCTGTAGTTGGTGGTTTTTTAAGTGCTTCATTTGATTTTCATATGATTTTTGTTGCGTTAATGTGTGTTGGATTTATTATCTTTGCAGGAAATTTTATCTTTTTGCACGAAACAAAACCAAGTACAACAAAAAAACAGAACTTTAGGTTTTCAGATTTCCTTACTATTTTGCAAAACCGTATCGGTTACACTGTAATCGGCTTAGGATTCATTCAGTATTACGCTCTGTATAACTTCCTAGTGTTCTTACCTGCTATTATGAGTGAAAGGTACGAATTGTCTGTAGAACAAAAAGGTCTAGTATTTCTTCCATTATCACTCGGTATCGTAGTGGGCAGCTTTATTGGCGGCAAAATGAGAAAATACAATGAACGAAAAGTGATCGTATACTCTGCCTTTTTAAACGTCATTTCTTTATTGTTGTTTATCCTAGTCTCAAACATCTCACTCATCTTATTGATCATTTCAATCTCATTCTTTGGTCTATTTTTAGGTATGTCATTACCCGTTCAGACAGCTCTCCTTACACAAGAGTTCCAAGCCAATCGTGCTACAGCAATTGGTGCATATAACTTTTTCAGATACATGGGGATGTCGATCGGACCCCTGTTAGGCAGTTTTCTCTATCATCTTGGTAGTTACGGTTTGGTATATGGATTTGTAGATGTACTCCTACTCCTTTTTGTCATTTTAATGAGAAAACATTTAATACAAAATAAAAAATTCTTCAATTAGATTTTAGAAGCTATTATTTAGGGTATATTGAATCCATACCGTACTTGCTGTAAGCTAAGATTAAACAAAAGTTAGACAGGATGTATGAGTATGTATCTTACAATAAAAGAAACGGCTGAATACTTATCGATGCCTGAAGCGGCAGTTGAAAGCTTAGTTCAGCAGAATAAAATCCGTACCATTTTTGACGGTAACCAGCATCTTATTAACAAAGAACAGTTCAATACTCATTTTGAACAGTTAGAAAAATATAAGAAAATGGTTGAGGAGTACTTGAGTGAACCCATTCCAGAAGATTGGGATGCAAAAGACGAAGATTAGAGCAATGATAAATTAGGGTAGATGGGGAGAGTGGAAAAGAGATGCATAGAGATAGGGCACTGCATTCTTTTTTAATTGAAAAAACATGGCAGTTGACGGAAGATTGGTACCAATCAATTGATAAATCAAAGGCCACGGGGGTATACGCTTCCACAAATCCCAAGACGATCGAAACGCTTAAACAGCAAAATCATGAATTTCATGAACATTTTTGTGAGGTTTTTGTTACAGAAGAAAGTAAATTTCTAAAAGACTTTGAAAGATGGGTGCTTATGATTGCTCAAGATGATGAGCATTTAAACACACCTGTTACAGTAATCATGAAAGAATTCTTCAATGTACAAAAACAGTATTTAAATCTGGTTCAAGAATTTGTTAATATTCATCAAGGTGAATATCCTCAAACCATCATCGATGCTTGGAACGAGATTATTATTGAAACATTTAATAAAATTGTGACATGGTTTGTTGAAGAAAACCAAAAGTATAGCGAAGAGAAATTAATCGCGCAGCAAGAGATGATCAACGAGCTAAGCTCGCCTGTCATCGCACTGAATAATCATATGGGCCTGTTGCCTTTAATTGGTGTGATCGATACACAAAGAGCAAAGTACATTGTTGAAAATACGCTCGAGCAGTGTACCGAAAAAGAGATCACACATCTTTTTATCGATCTCTCTGGTGTACTAATTATTGATACGATGGTCGCTCAGCAGATTTTCTCTCTTATTGAAACGCTTGGTCTGATCGGAGTAAAGTCAACCTTGTCTGGCATCCGCCCAGAAATTGCAATGACCGCTATTCAATTAGGTTTATCCTTTGAGAAAGTTTCCATTAAATCGAACCTCGCTCAAGCAATCGGTTCACAACAATAACGAATAAATGAGTGAATGAAGACCAGGGGAACCTGGTCTTTATTATTTTTGTATATCAGAATTGGGCCATGCCACCTTCTCATAAACTTTAAAATGTAATTCATTTTCTTAAAAGGGTGTTGAGGATGGATATCTTTCAAGGTTTAACGGGGGAAATAATTTTACCGAATGATCCGCAATATGACGCTGCACGTCAAGAATGGAACAGAGCCATTCAAAAATTCCCTAGTGTTATTGTCTATTGTTCTGAATATGGAGATGTGAGCTCTGCCATTCTTTGGGCACAAAAGTATTGTAAAGATATTCGAATCCGATCAGGAGGTCATCACTATGAAGGTTATTCGACGGGTAATGGTGTTTTGGTCATAGATATCAGTCGATTAAATGGTGTGGCTTTTAATGAAGAGGAAGGAATTGTTACCGTTCAAGGAGGGGTTCAGAACAAAGATCTCTATCAAGCGGTAGGTTCTAGAGGATACCCTTTTCCAGGAGGAACGTGTCCGACTGTAGGCGTAAGTGGTTTTGTACTTGGTGCAGGATGGGGTTTTTCTAGTCGATTATTCGGTTTAGGTTGTGACAGCTTACTGGAACTAGAGTTAATCAACTACAGAGGTGAAATTTTAAAAGTGAATGAAACAGAAAATAGTGATTTGTTTTGGGCATGCAAAGGTGCAGGCGGAGGTAACTTTGGAGTTGTCGTTTCTATGACGTTCAAACTGCCACCTAAAATTGAACAAGTGACATTGTTTGAGCTATATAAGCCCAGTGCCACAACAAAAGAGCTAGGCAAGTTCTTGCGAATATGGCAGAAGTGGCTTGTAAATTTAGATGAACGAATGTGTTTGAATGCTAGCATGTATAACGCTGTGTCTGAGGGACTTGCTATCTTTGGTAGGGGATTTTTTTATGGAACGAAGGAAGAAGCATTGAAACTGTTAGATGTATATAGAAAAATAGACGGATTCCAAATCAATGCTAAATCATTAACATTTTTAGAAGCTGTCACGGAGGTACAGTCTACCTATCCGCCATATGAAAAGTTTAAATCGACCGGACGCTTCGTATACAAGGAATACGATCGAGAAGAAGTGGAAGCAATCGTGAATCTTGTGAAAAAGCGTGCGGAAGGTTCCGTGTTTGCAGCACTCACCGTGTATGCGATGGGAGGTCAGATTCGAAATGTTGGTAAAACAGAGTCTGCTTTTTATTACCGAAAAGCACGTTATATCTTAGGCATTCAATCCGTATGGGAAGATCCGGCCGTCGCAGAAGAAAATAGAAGATGGGTGGAAAAAAGGTTCAGATATTTGAAGACCATCACGAAAGGGTCATTTGTTAATTTTCCATACAGCGAACTGAATGACTATGAAAAAGAGTATTTTGGCAGAAATGTGGAGAGACTTCAGCGAATCAATCAAAAATACGATCCTAAAAGAGTGTTTGCTTTTCCGCAATCCATTCGTTGATATAAAATGTAGGTAGAGTGCTGCATGACAAAAGGAGTTTGTTTCATTGAAAATATTCAAAAGTATACTGTTTCTCGCGATCCTTGCATCTATCTTTTATCTGATCACATTGGAATGGAAAAAGAGGAACACACCAATGCCTACTGAATTGCATCCGATCGTGGCAGAGAACCGTGATCTTTTAATACAAAAAGCGTCCGAAAAAGGAATTAATATTGTAATAACCGATGATTTTCGATCCGCAGCAGAACAGGATCGGCTGTATGAACAAGGCCGTTCAAGAGAAGGAACCATTGTGACTCATGTAGAAGGTGGCGAATCTTATCATAACTACGGTCTAGCGATTGATTTTGCACTTAAGCTGGATGATGATTCTGTCGTCTGGGACCTTGAACGAGATGACAATGAGAATGGGCAGTCGGATTGGATGGAAGTGGTTGCGATTGCCAAAGATTTAGGTTTCGAGTGGGGTGGAGATTGGGCTGGTTTTAAGGATTACCCGCACCTCGAGATGGACTTTGGGTTGAGTATTCGGGAGTTGAGGTATGGGGAAAGACCTCCAACGAATATTAGGAATTAGGGGAAACCTTAGTTCCTTTTTTGTTGGAGATAAAATAAGGTGAATAAAGTACTATTTTAACTGGTTTATTTTAGGAGAAAAGAGGGTATATTTTACGTGGAAAATTATAACTATTAATGGTATTTTTATATAATGATAGGGATTTTGACCTGATGAATAAGTAACTGGACTATTTGGGAGGTATAGGTGTGGGATTTTCAGATGATTTAAGTGCTATCTATAGTAGCTTATCAAGTCGCACCGCGGCCATAGATGAAAAAATCTCTAGGCTGCAGCGAGCTAAAGGTGAGATTAATCAAGAACAGAACACGAGTATGCAAGAAATTCGCAAGATACTAGAACCAGAGCTTGGTAGTTTGTGGATGGGAAATCGAGCGAACGCCTTTGATCAATCGAGAGAAGAAGCATATAAGATTATGCAAGAAATAGTAAACGACGACTATGAGGATTACCAACAGAAGATTGGTGTTGTAATTGGTCTATTAAAAGTAGAGAGAGAATCTTTGAGTGTTATTGGCGGCTTAGCAAATGAGGCGAGTCAATTGCTAGACAAGGGAGAAGATGCTCTTGAGGAACTAGGAAGTCGAATTGATGATCTGAAAAGGAGGATCTTTTAATGCAGACCATAAAGCTACAATTTCATGATGTTACTCAACAATTGGGTGAAACACAGAAAGCGCTTGACGCTCTAACTCTTCCAAGCCCTTCAGCTGGGGCACTTGGAAAGAACGAACTTCAGTTTACGAAGGAATTTCTGCAGCGTGAAGAAAATCTTCATAAGATGATACTAGAGTATATGAATGTGGTAACAAAAAATATCGAGGATACAAAAGCAAATATTGAGATTCTAAAGAATCAGGATGAAGCGATCTTTAGAAATAAATAGAAAAGAGGGCATCTGGAAAATGGGAAGTCATGTACTTGAAGCTTCAACTTTAAATGCTGCAACTGGAGAAAGAGCCCATCAATATGAAAGACTAAGAGAGCAGTTCCAATCCTTAAGAACAGAGCTTGCTAAGATTGCAGAAGACAGCGACTTTCAAGGTAAAGGAGCTGAAGCCATTAAAGGCTTTTTTCAGGGACAAATTGATGTAGTAGATGCATGGATACAATTGATTGATATAAATTTGTTATTTTTTAAAGGAATTCCAGGTGATACAGAGGAAGCTGATCTTTCGGGGGATACGGTTGTTCAGGTTCCATTTTTAGAAGAGAACGTAGAACGAGCGGGGAGAATGGCAAAAGATATAGTTGCAGATCAACAGGATGAACTACAACGCATTTTTAGCGACATCAGTGATCTGGTCTCTCTTTCTGTGTTCTCAAAGGATGCTTTTGAAGACCAAATGGATAAAGCTGAAAAGCGTCGGTCAGAAACGGTTGAAAAGGTTAATGAGTTAGATCAAAGATTAACCGATGAATATGCTGTGTCTCAAGGACAAGAACAATATATTTATGCACTATTTGCTCAATTAATGGAAGCGACACGTAAAGGTGAAACCATTTCACCTTTATATTTTAATGCGGAAGCTTACCATAACAGCGAAGTATACAAAGCTATCACTAAAGTAAAAGATGAGAACGATAAGTACATAAACTTTAAGAAAGAACAAAAAGAAGCAAGAGAGATACAAAAAGAAATGGAAGAGATGGAGAACCGTCCATGGTATGAAAAAGCATGGGATACGGTCTCTACCTTTACGGGAGAAGTCACAGGGTATTATGATTCCATCCGTGCATCAACAGGTGTTGACCCAGTGACAGGAAGAAAGCTTTCGGAAGCCGAACGTATTACAGCAGGTGCTATGGCGGCAGCTGGATTTATACCGGTCATCGGTTGGGCTGGAAGAGCGGTTAAGGGCGGATCCGCTATTTATAAAACAGTAAAAGCCGCAAATACTGCCGATCACATGCTCGATTCATATAAAACAGCTCAAGGTCTTACGAGACTTCAAAAAGCAGAATACGGTATCTATGGCCTTGTATCTGCAAATGGATTCGGCGAGTATTTTACAGGTAAAGATATGTTCGGAAATGAGTTGTCAGAAGAGCAAAGAAATCAAAGTTTATTTAATGCGTTTGCAATTGCAGGTGTGGGTAGTGCTGGGTATGCGTTGGATCGTATGGATATTGGTAAGGTGCTGCAAAATAAGTTTCCGTATAGTACTCAATATACTAAGCAGCAAGTAGGCAAAGCGCAGAATCTTTTTAAAACCATTCGTACAAATGTTGGAAATACAAGAATGCCAATAAATTTTCGAGTGGAGAAGCTAGTAACATCAACCGGTCATACAGTAAGAAGAGTGATTTCTGAAACGAAGACAGTAAGAGAATCGGTGCAACAGTCTTCTAAGAAAACAGGGACAGGTAGTAATAAAATAGATGATATTTTAAAGAATATAGATTTTTCTACCTTAGATGACACAAGTGTAAAGGCATTAATCAATGATATTAATAAATCTAGTCTTACACCTAGGGATAAGGTTCAAGCTAATATCCAAGTTTTTTATAAAGCACTCAATGCAGGTATAAAAACAGACGTACAAGTTTTGGCTGATGTCAAAATTATTGATAGTGATACTGGGAAAGTTAAATGGCCACCTGCTGAAGGATATGAAGTAGATGAACTTGGTAATGCAATTAAACAAATAATAGGGCCAAAAGTTGGAGACAAGATTGATAGGTATGGAAGTGAGTATGGAACTTATACCTCTCCAATAAATAATGGGAAAAGCTATTCCTTTGAACAGAGAGCATTGCCATATATCGAAAATCCTTATGCATATCATCAATATGAGGTAATAAAAGACTTTAGTGAGTTGAAAAGTACAATTGAAAATTGGCCAGATCAGCTATTAAAAGAAGAGTTTTACATGGATGCTAAAGCATATGGATATGATATTGAAAATTTCAGGACTTTTGGAGGACGAATAGCTTCTGCATTCGGTGCACCAGGAGGAGGAACACAATGGAACTTGCCAATTTCAGTAGAGTATTTAAAAGATTTTGGATTTCTAAGAGAGTTAAGATAATGGAGGATAATAGGAAATGAATATAAATGATTTAAAAGCCAAACTTGAAATTTTGGGAATTGAGGAAAATGATTATAATTTAGGAGAAAAACCTATTCGTGAATTAGAAATGGGGTTAATAAAAGATACTAACCAGTGGCAGGTATATCAATCTTTGGAAAGAGGGGAAATAAATATTATAGATTCCTTTGAAAATGAAAGTGATGCATGTGAATTATTATTAAAATACTTAGTGATGAGAAAAAATAGAAAAGAAAGAAATAGATAAGCCTTAACTTAAAAAAATTTCAAGAGATATTTTTGAAAAGAAGGAACCGTTTAAGCTTTGAAATATATAATTAAAGAATTCTAAGAAATTTATTCTACCAGATGATATCTGCTAGAGGCCATCTTTTTATTTAGCAGTGAAATTAGTAAGTATACAGCTTGGAAAAATAGAGGATATTTGCCATGATAGGAAGTTTGAATGATGGAATAATTATTATTGACGGTTTTGAAATTTCACCTAGTACTAAAATTACTGAGGTAATAAATTACTTTCCGAATGAAGAAATAAAAATCTTTGCTAATGGTGAATCAGTTAGATTTATAAAGCCTGTTATGCTGGGTAATAAAAATTTTTATGTCAGATTAGCATCAGCTAATAGTTTAATAACTTCTGTAAATTTGGTTGTTTTTGACCCTGCTTTAAATGAATGGGATGTTGAACCAAATGCAGATTTACACGGTGAGTGGTTGTGTGAACAGTTAGGATACCCTCAAGGTTTGCTAGATGAGAATTTATTTAATTGGGGAAAAATTATTCAATGGGAAGATTTCAGGTCTCGCCAGACACAAATTAATATACTCTATAATAATTAGGTTTAAAGATTTTTTATTAGAGTTACTTAGATTTTTAATAGTCCGGCATTATTCCTTATGAAAAGTTCTAAATTATATTATAACTAGAGCTCAAGTCTGAATAATAATCGAAGACCTTTTTATGATTACTGAAGATTAAATTGGATATTTTAAAGGATGGGGTTTACATGGAACCAGCATTATTACTTAACCAGTTAAAAGATGGAACTCTAGAGCCGAAGCATGCCTTTCCTCAGTTAGCTTCAAAAGTGAAATATCTTCTACTTCCTGAATCTGAACTTCGTATAAAAACAGATGAAGGAGAGGGGCTCGTTGTTTTTACAGATGTGGAAGCGGTACATGCATTTCAAACTCATTTGAATACAAAGAGAACAGATGTATTGACTGTGTTGAAGACCACGTTGCGAAATAAACAGCAACTACTTCTAATCAATCCTAATCATGAATCTATGGTAGTTCTTCGTAAAGATGATATGAAGCTTCTTATGAGAGAATATGCTATTAGAGAATTAAAAAAGCGTGGAGGAGCTAATATCCTTTTAACAGTGGAAGGACAGCTGAGATTTATTGAATTGCCCGATGGAGCTAAGGTCTTGCCTGTCTATCTAAGTGAAGCAGATGGGAAACAGGTATACCCAGAGGATCATTGTTTGCCCCTTAGCTGGCATGATATCGTTGTGAATTGTAAAAAATACAACGTTGAAGCTGCTTTTCTCCAAATGGGTCATGAAGAACAAATTGGCCTTAATTATTCTTATTTAGATCAGTTAGAAGGTAAGAGTTGGCCGTATACCGCGGCAAGTTGGGCTATGAAGCTTTGGTTTGCAGGGGCTTTTTTAGGACTTTTTATTAATTCCTTTATCGGTAATCTTAATGAATGGCTTATTGCTTTCTATCTTTGGTTCGGCATAATTATTTTTATCGTTGGATTCTTTTTAGCTCGAAAAAGAGACAAAGTCAAAAAGAGATAATGTACAAACAAAAAAGAAGGATCCAGCCGGATCCTTCTTTTTGTGTCTATAATTTAAACGAACTTTTCAGAGAAACAATTTCGTTAAATACAATTTTTTCATCAGTTGTATGCTTCGGATCAACGTTGAAGTAGCCATGACGGAAGAACTGGAACTTATCTTGAGGTTTCGCATCCTTCATGTTTGCTTCAATAAATCCTTGTTTTACGATAAGAGAATCTTTGTTCACGTAATCCAAGAATGTCTTGCCTTCGCTATCTTCTTCCTTTTCCATATCTTCATCAGAGATGAGTGGCTCATAAATACGGAATTCTGCAGGTACGGCTTGTGTCGCTTCAACCCAGTGAAGTGTACCTTTTACTTTACGGCCTGTAAAACCTGAGCCGGATTTCGTCTCCACATCATACGTACAATGTAGTTCGACGACATTACCGTTTTCATCTTTTATGAAATCTTCGCATTTAATGAAGTAAGCATGCTTTAAGCGAACTTCGTTTCCAGGGAAGAGACGGAAATACTTTTTCGGAGGATCTTCCATAAAATCCTCACGCTCGATATAAATTTCACGCGAGAACGGAATCTGACGTGATCCCATTTCAGGGTTTTCTGGGTTGATCTCAGCATCTAACATTTCTACCTGTCCTTCAGGGTAGTTTGTGATTACCACTTTTAATGGATCAACAATACCCATCGTACGAGGTGCTTTTACCTTAAGATCTTCACGGATGAAGTGCTCAAGCATCGCTGTGTCCGTTACACCAGAACCTTTAGAAACCCCAGCAGCTTTTACAAACTCAACGATTGACTCAGGTGTGTACCCTTTACGGCGCAGTCCAGAGATTGTCGGCATGCGTGGATCATCCCATCCATCCACATAACCTTCATCAACAAGCTGCTTAAGCTTACGTTTACTCATTACCGTATTCGTCAATCCTAAGCGGCCGAATTCGATTTGCTGTGGTTGGCTTTCCATCTCACACTCTTCCACAACCCAGTTGTAAAGAGGACGTTGGTCTTCGAATTCTGTTGTACAAAGCGAATGTGTAACGCCTTCGATCGCATCCTCGATCGGATGAGCAAATGCATACATCGGATAGATGCACCACGTATCACCTGTATTGTGATGAGTTGCGTGAGAGACACGATAGATGACTGGGTCACGTAAGTTAATGTTAGGTGAACTCATGTCGATCTTCGCACGAAGTACTTTTTGACCGTTCTCGAACTCACCTTTACGCATGCGATCGAATAGATCTAAGTTCTCTTCAACAGAACGGTTGCGATAAGGACTTTCTTTACCTGGCTCTGTCAACGTTCCGCGATACTCACGAATCTCATCAGCAGTCAGGTCATCCACATACGCTTTTCCTTTTTTAATTAAAAGCACAGCGCGCGCATACATTTCTTCAAAGTAATCGGAAGCAAAGCGAAGGTTCTCCCATTCAAACCCAAGCCACTCAACGTCTTTCTTAATCGCATCAACGTATTCTTGGTCTTCTTTTAATGGGTTCGTATCATCAAAGCGCAGATTTGTTTCTCCGCCAAACTCGTCCGCAAGTCCAAAATTGATTACGATTGATTTTGCATGTCCAATATGAAGATATCCATTTGGTTCTGGAGGAAAACGAGTAACGATTTTCTTATGCTTTCCGGATTCCAGATCGTTTTGGATGATTGTTTTAATAAAATTAGAAGAACTATTCTCCATCCCGTATCAAGCCTTTCCTTATATGTAAACTAAGATATACTTTACATTATAACAAAAATAAATTTCAACTAAACGTATTCTTTTAGGGATACGGAGATTATTTATCAAAGAAATGGTGGGATCAACATGAATGTCATTGACTTGCATTGCGATGCATTATTGAAACTATGGGAAACGGACGGCAGGCTCAGTTATGCGGATGCGCCACAGCTTGCTACAAATAAGAAACGACTGCAAAAAGGAAAAGTGAACGTTCAGTTCTTTGCGGTTTTTATTGAGCCCTTTATTCCTAGTGATCAAAAGTTCCAATCTGCTCTTCAACAAGTGGATTATTTTTATAAAGAGGTTCTTGGTAAAAATCCAGAGATGAAGCATTTGAAGAATTGGAATGACTTTCAAGCATTGAAGGATGGAGAAATTGGAGCAGTGCTTACGCTTGAAGGAGTGGACGCGATCGGGGACGATCTTACGAAGTTAAGCATTCTGCATCAACTCGGTGTTCTTTTGATCGGTCTAACATGGAATCACGCAAATCTTGCAGCGGATGGTGCTCAGGAACCACGTGGTGCTGGTCTGACGGTGTTTGGAAAAGAAATTGTAGCATTTAATAATAAAAATAAAATTTTAACGGATGTGTCTCATTTATGTGATCGCGCATTTTGGGATGTGATGGAGATAGCTGATTATCCGCTTGCCAGCCATTCTAATTCACGCGTACTGTGTGACCACCCGCGTAACCTGACGGATGAGATGGCAAAAGAGATGTTCGGTAAAGGTGGAGTCGTGCACGTTGTGTATAACCCGCCATTTACGAAGAATGAGGGTTCAGCAAGTATTGGTGACTTAATTAAACACATCGACCATTTTTGTGGACTTGGCGGGGTAAAACAAATTGGGCTCGGCTCTGATTTTGACGGCATCTCGCAACTTATTACAGGTTTAGAAGATGCATCTATGACTCAAAACTTAATCAATGAACTATTAAAACATTATTCAGAAGAAGAGGTCCGAGGATTTGCTTCTCAGAACTTCATGAATTTTATTTCTAAAATATAGTTTGAAAGGAAAGGCTGGCTTTCTCCTGGGATGTCAGCTTTTTTCTATGGAGAAGGATAGTAGTGCTAGCTGCGAACGAGCGTAATTGCCGCGAACGATTTATAAGCGAGCATAAGTCTTCGGGAACGATCTTAAAAGTCCGTCACCGAGCATAACCGTCCCGTGAACGATCATAAAACCACACGACCGAGCATAAGTCATCTTTACCTAGCAAAACTTCCACAAAAGCCCACTTCATATTCTCTTCTTTTCTCCTATATACTCTCATAGCTTAAATATAAAAAGTAAGCGAAAGGAGTCTGTATATGTATTACAATCATCCAGGTTTTCAAAATGTAGGAATGAGGCAACAAGACGACCTCACAATGATGAATCGCCTAATTGTATCGGGTGAAGGCTCTGTTTCTGCTGTGCCAGATCGAGCTCTGCTTACAATCGGAGTCATCACAGAAAACCAAAATTTAAGTGTGGCTCAAAAGGATAACGCTGATAAAACGGCTTCTGTTATTCAAACGCTTATGTCATTAGGTATTCCTCAAAGTGATATTCAAACAGCTAGTTTTCGCATTGAACCTCAATATAACTATGAAAATGGACAGCAACAATTTAGAGGATATCGTGTAGAGCACCAGCTGCAGGTCACGGTAAAAGATATTCGGCAAACAGGGCAGGCAATCGATCAAGCGGTAGCGAACGGAGCAAACTCTGTATCGTCCATTCAATTCACAGTTTCAAACCCAGATGCCTTTTATAATCAAGCGTTGTCACTAGCAATTCAAAATGCTCAACAAAAAGCTATTTCGATGGCAAGGGCATTACAAGTTACACTTCGCCCGGTACCTCTCAACGTTCAAGAGGTATCTCAATCCTTACCTCCTAGACCTGTTCCGTTTCAAGCCGTAATGTATGCACAAAGTGCGGAAACCCCTATACAGCCAGGCGAGAATAAGATTACAGCCTCTGTAAAAATTCAGTATACGTATAGTTAGAAAGGACAGGTGCAAATTGACAGTCTGATAGGTTGCGCATTATACTTAACCAAATGGTTAAATATAACGCGGAACATTTAAATGATGTATTTTCAGTTCTATCTGATCCGACTCGGCGTACGATCATCGAGCAGCTATCAAAAGGAGAAAGGAGTGTGCAAGAGTTAGCCCAGCCTTTTGATATGTCGCTGCCTGCGATCTCAAAGCATTTGAAAGTTTTAGAGAATGCAGGTCTTGTCACACACCGAAAAGAGGGACGTTTTCGCTATTACGCGATAAAACCGGATTCAATGGATGAAGCATGTGAATGGATTTCGACGCTTAAAGAGCTTTGGACAAAATTTGAAGGTATGTTTTGCTGCAGTAAGCAAAAAAAGCAGTGAAACGTATGCTTGGAGAGTGAACAATGGAAACGCAGGATGAAATAATAAAGGTGCAAAAGATTGTGAAACGATATGGAGATTTCACTGCCGTGGATGGAAGTGAATTCTCTGTACATAATGGAGAGGTGTTTGGTCTGCTGGGGCCAAACGGAGCGGGGAAGACGACTACACTTGAGATGTTGGTTGGTCTTCGCAAGCCGGATGAAGGAACTGCCATCGTTGGTGGATTCGATATTACAAAAGAGCTTGATAAAGTAAAAGAAGTAATTGGTGTACAGCTCCAATCTACTACTCTTTTTGAGCTATTGACTGTAGATGAGATCCTTCATCTTTACGGCAGTTTTTACCGCGAACATATTTCGATTCCTGAACTAATTGATGACATGCTTTTAACAGAGAAAAAGAATAGCAGAATAAAAGGTTTGTCTGGTGGTCAAAAGCAGAGACTTGCGATCGCGCTTGCACTCGTGCACGATCCGCAGATTATTTTCTTGGACGAACCTACGACTGGACTCGATCCACAAGCACGCCGTACGTTATGGGACATTATTTTACGCTTGAAGGAACGTGGCAAAACCGTTGTACTGACGACTCATTACATGGATGAGGCACGTACTATGCGATCGTATCGCCATTATGGACCAAGGAAAGCTAATAGCTCTCGATACGCCTAGTGAACTTGTGAGAAATCTTCAGTCGGATAGCGCAGTTGAATTTAAGTTTAACGATGAAGTAGATATAGCTTTATCAGAGATTGACGGAGTGAAACAAGTGGGCAGTCAGAAAGATATACATGTTCTATATACGGATGATCTACAGAAGACTTTAACGAGTTTAATCGCTATCGCTTCTGAAAAAGAGCTGAAGCTTGTCGATCTACAAACGAGAACGGCAACACTTGAAGATGTGTTTATTCACATGACAGGAAGAAGGTTAAGAGAAGGATGAGATCATACTACCTACTAACACTCGCGCAGCTTCGAATCTTCCTTAGAAACAGACAAGTACTGTTCTGGACCCTTGCATTTCCGATCGTTCTAATGGTCATGTTAGGTTCATTCTTAGGAAACGGTAATGGGGTTTCCATTACGGCAGCTGTTGTTGATCAGGATAAGAGTGAACAGTCTAAGAACTTAGTAAAAGAAATAGAAAAAAACGAAGCGGTATCTCTTGAAAAAAGTTCAAACGAAAAAGATGTGTTAAGTCAGCTAAAACAAGGTGATTTAACACTCGTAGTTACTATTCCAAAAGGCTATGGTGAAAATCTTTCTGCTGGAAATAAAGCAGATCCGTTCAAACTGCCTGTTTACTATAATGAAACGAACATGGCGATGTCCCAAGTTGGTCTTCAGCTTGTCAATAATGCGGTTGACACGATCAGTAAAAAATCTGTGAATTACGAGCCTGTTGTTGTAACAGAGTCAAAAGGTGTAGAAGCACTGAACCTTCGTTACATCGACTTCCTAGTACCGGGAATCGTGGCGATGATGATCATGAGCAACAACATGAATGGCGTGGCAGGCCAGATCTCGTCATGGCGTGAACGAGGAATCTTACGGCGTATGCAAGGAACAACACTAAAAGCATCTACATTTATTGCTGCGCAAATTACTGCTCGTTTTATGCTGAACGGTTTGCAAGCGATGATCGTACTAGCTGTCGCTTGGGCTGCATTCGGCATTGAAGTCAGAGGGTCATGGTTAACCGTAATCGCGTTTGTCACGCTTGGGACGTTAGCCTTTATGGCAATCGGCTTCATTATTGCGGGCATTGCAAAAACTCCAGAGAGTGCTGGACCGATTGCAGGTTTTCTATCGTTCCCAATGCTGTTCTTAGGAGGCGTATTCTTTCCGATACGAGACATGCCTGAGTTTTTACAGCCGTTTGTACAAATTTTACCGATCGCTCACTTAAGCCATGCTCTTCGTGAGACGATGAACGTTGGTGCTTCGTTCTTAGATCTCGGTATGGAAGCGCTGATTTTAGGAGGCTGGTTAATCGGAGCGTTTATCGTAGCAAGTTTTACGTTTAAGTGGGAATAGAATAAGCACAAAGAGGAGAACGAAATGAATACACAAAATTATAACAATCATGCACGGATGCATCCCATCTATCATTATGTACTTTCATTGCTTGTGCTTGGAGGTCTCATCGCAAGCATTGTTTATGTGTTTAAAGCAGAAGATAAGTTACTAGGCGTAATATTAATCGTGATGTCTCTCAGCCTGTTAGTGACGTTTGCTTTACTTCGCATGTACCCATTAAAAGCTCAAGATCGAGCAATCCGTGCAGAAGAGAACTTGCGCTATTATGTTTTAACAGGAAAGTTGTTGGATGGAAGACTTACTGCAGGGCAGATCGTAGCCCTCCGATTCGCACCAGACGAGGAACTTCCACTTCTGGCTGAGAAAGCAGCAGCTGAGAACATGAAACCAAAGGAAATAAAAGAAGCGATTACGAACTGGAAAGCGGATCATTATAGAATCTAAACAAAAGGATGCAGGGGTTAAAGCCTCTGCGTCTTTTTATTTACAATTCTATTAAAATATGGGGAATTAATCTCATCTAATATTATTTGAGAATACAATTCAACGTTTTAAATTAAAGGTAATTTTGTAGTATAAAAGAGAGGGGAAAATACACGCGATAAAATACTTCGGGACTTTAATCATGGTTATAAGGATTCAAAATTCGATAAAAGATAAGATAGTTATTGAAATATCGTGTAAAAATATGGTAGTAATTGGTTTGGGTAGAAAATATTCCGTTGCTCTAACATCACTCATATCAAGGGTTTTGGTAGTGATAAGTAAATAGTATCAAAAATTTACAAATTTATGGTTTCGTTATTTCCATAATAGGGCAAATATAGGTGTATTTATCCATTTCCACTTAGAAGCAACCGATCTTAAAGATCGTTGTTTATAAATTTTAAAAGATAAGGGAGAGAAGAAAATGTCAGGAATTATTCGCGTTACACCAGCAGAACTAGTAGATATGTCAGGTCGTTACTCCAATGAAAGTAGCCAAGTCGGGGAACAAGTTTCACGTCTAAATGCAATGATTAGCCAATTAGAAGGTATGTGGGAAGGGGAAGCAAGTAGAGCTTTCAGCCAACAATATGAGGCATTAAAGCCATCTTTCCTTCAAATGCAACAGTTGCTTGAAGATATCTCTGCTCAACTTAACAATACATCTAAAGCTCTAGAAGACGCTGATAACCAAATCGCAAGCCAAATTAGAGGGTAAGCTTTTATTTTGGGTTTTATTGTTTCATGGGGGCGCCTTCTTTGTTAAAGGCGCTCTTCATTTTTTGAGGTGATGATTATGTACATTGAAGTTACTGTTGATTTGAAAAATTATACAGGGGAATCGTTTGATCTTCGACTTTCAAACTTCCATACTGTAAAAAAAGTGATAGATATCGTTTGGCAAACAAAAGAAATTGACTCTCCGCCTAGAGACGGTTACTGGGTACGTGTGCCAAATAAAAATATTATACTCTCGGGAAACCAAAAACTAATAGAGAGTGGAATATTGACAGGTGATCGTTTTGAAATTCTTTGAGGGGGTCTAAGCAATGACCGAAAAAAACAAAACATATTTGGAACAAATCTTAGAATCCCAGATTAGTAGAGATGTGGATTCTATTACTTTTGCATTCCAAAAAGAAAAAATTAAGCTAGATGACGTTATTGAAGTAGAACTATTAAAGGAATTGGATACAGATATCCAACGATCCATTATCGTTGATGAAAACGAGCTTAAGATTACCATCCTCCCCCATTCTAATTACCGGTATTTTCCTGAATTAACAAACCAAAATGATAGAAGTAAATGGATGTTTGCGTTTCAACTCACAAAAAAAGTAAAAGAACATACATTGAATCGTTTACATTTGGTGGTATGTCCTGAAAATATAGTATTTGATCAAAGTCTATCACCAGCTTTCCTACATTATGGAGTGAAAGAAAGTATTCCTCCTTACGAAGCAGAGCATGAAAGAGTTTGGAAAGAGCTTAAAGCTACGATTGTTTTCTTAGTGGACGGTAAACATTCCTTTCATGATTACTTAAAGCTTCATGAAACCATTGAATTATCAACCACTGCTAAAGAGGTATTAGAAGTTGACGATTTGAATGGACTGTTACTTTTCATACAAAAAAAATTAAATGACATAGATGAAAAAGATAAATTGATGCTAAATATTCCACAAAAGAAATGGAAGATTACACAATATGCTTCCTTGGGATTATTGATATGTTTCATCCCAGCCATTATATATACGATTTATTCCCTGTTTTTTTTACAGCCTAGACAAGAAGCATTTGTTAGCAGCAACGAACATTTTCTAGGTAAGGAATACAGTGAAGTCGTTGAAGTGATGTCCGATTATGATGTCGAGGATATGCCAAATGTGGTTCAATACCAGTTAGCATCATCTTACATAATCAATGAATCACTTACTGAAGAACAAAAGGAAAATATTCAAAACACCGTTTCCCTACAATCAGAACCTCTCTATTTTCAATATTGGATACATATCGGAAGAGGTAATGCGAAGGAAGCCCTCGATATTGCACGTTCGTTAGAAGACAAGGATCTTATTATGTTCGCACTTATTAAATATCGTGAAGAATTAAAGTCTGATGATAAATTAAGCAGTGAGGAAAAACAGCAAAAAATTAAAGAAGTACAAGCAGAAATAGATGAGTATCTCGAAGAGCAAGAAGCAATTAAAGAAGAAGAAGAGCGACTTAAAGAAGAAGAGAGAAAAGCTGAAGAAGAAAAGCAAAAAGAACAAGAAGCAATGGAGCAAAAGGCTAAGGAAGAAGCAGCAGCTGCTGAAAAGCAAAAGCCAGCATCACCACCGAAACCGGCCAATGCGAATTAAAGGGGGTGAAGTATGAGCACACTATGGGTGATTTTTAATAAGAACTATCAGCAAATCAACCTGGATAACGAGTCTCTTAAATCTATAACGATAGGTCCGAACATTTCAGATTCCGTTACGGTTAGAAACTTTCCATTTAGCAAAGGTATTTTGACGATCAGTCGAGATAAGGAAAAGATAGAGGTTTACCAAGATGATAAAGTCATCGGTCATGTAATGGTAGATAACCTATTTCAGGTATCAGATGGAGATCAAACATTACGAATCTATCTTACAAATGATAGTGAGGTTCAACAGTCTTATTATATTGGCTTTGAAAAAGAGTACACGTTTTCTGCAACAGGCTCGGAGGCTGATCTCACTTATCAATCTATAGAGAGCTTTGGTTCTGAAGAAGTTTCATTCGTTCTAATAAAAGCTAGAGAGAGATGGATGATCTCACCGAATAAAGGAGAGCTTTATCTGAACGGTCATAAGATAGCTGGTCCTACTAAATTTGAGGTAGGGGATCTTCTATTTTGGCCATTTATGTCGATTAAGTTATTGGATACAGACTTGATTCAGGTTATTAGTAGAAAAGACTTCATAACCAAACTCCCAGCAGCAAAGAAGCCCGTTTCAGAAATGAGCAAGAAATATCCTAATTATCGAAGAACACCACGAATGGTTTTTGATCTACCCAAAGATAAAGTAACGCTGTCATTTCCATCACAAGAGGGTGAAAACCCCAATAGAGGTCTTTGGTTAATTATCATGCCTCCTCTATTAATGATGCTTGTTATGGGTATTGTTGCAATCATACAACCTAGAGGGATTTTTATTATCGTTTCAATGGTGATGTTTGCTACTACACTTGTTACTTCTTCGGTTCAGTATTTTAAAGAACGTGGAAACTTCAAGAAAAGAAAAATTAAACGCCAGAAAGTTTACAACTTGTATCTCGATAACAAGAGAAAAGAACTTGAAGAGTTAGCGGAAAAGCAGAGGAACGTGCTTCAGTATCATTATCCACCGTTTGAACAAATGAAATATTACACAGAAGAAATATCTGATCGAATCTGGGAAAGAACACTTGAAAGCCATGATCTTCTTCAAATAAGAATAGGGTTAGGGAACGTTCCTTCAAGCTATACATTATCTTTAAACAGTGGAGATATGGCGAATAGAGAAATTGATGATCTGCTAGAACAATCACAAAAGATGGAAAAAGTATACCAAGAAGTTAAAAATGTTCCGATAACAGTTAATTTATCAAATGGAGCAATGGGTCTTATTGGGAAAGAATCGGTGATGAAGAATGAACTTCATCAACTCATTGGCCAATTGGCATTTTTCCATAGCTATCATGACGTAAGGTTAATTTTTATTTTTAATGAAAAAGATTACAGCCAATGGGAATGGGTAAAATGGTTACCGCATTTTCAGCTGCCTAACTCTCATGCAAAAGGTCTGATCTATAATGAGCAGACGAGAGATCAGTTACTATCTTCTGTTTACGAGTTGATTCGAGAACGTGATTTAGATACTGGTAGTCAAAAAGAAAAAATGAGGTTTTCCCCTCACTTGGTTTTTATCATACTCGATCAACAGTTGCTTTCAGAACATGTTTTGCTTGAATATTTAGAAGGAGAATACTCTCATTTAGGCATTTCGGTAGTATTTGCAGCAGAAACAAAAGAAAGTTTAACTGATAATATTCACACTCTTGTCCGCTATATTAATGAATCAGAAGGCGACATATTAATCGAGGATAAAAAAGCTGTACAAATACCCTTCAAACTCGATGCACATAAGCAAAACGGAAATGAAAGATATGCAAGAACCTTAAGGACCTTGAATCACCTTGTTGGAATGACGAATTCAATACCAAATAGTGTTTCATTCCTCGAGCTATTTGGCGCAAAAGAAGTTGTTGATCTGCCGATTCAGCACAATTGGACAACGAGAGAATCTTCTAAATCACTTGCAGTCCCAATAGGGTTAAAAGGTAAAGAAGATCTTGTTGAACTTAATTTGCACGAAAAAGCACATGGTCCACATGGTCTTTTAGCAGGAACGACGGGGTCTGGTAAAAGTGAATTCTTACAAACTTACATTTTATCTTTAGCTGTAAATTTCCATCCTCATGAAGTTGCCTTTTTATTAATTGATTATAAAGGTGGAGGAATGGCCCAACCTTTTAAGAATATGCCCCATCTGTTAGGTACGATTACTAATATTGAGGGAAGTCGTAACTTTACTGCAAGGGCACTTGCTTCAATCAAAAGTGAGTTAAAAAGACGACAGAGATTATTTGATAAATACGAAGTTAACCACATTAATGAATATACAAATCTGTATAAACGTGGTGAAACCAACGAGCCTATGCCGCATTTGTTTTTGATTTCTGATGAATTTGCTGAGTTGAAAAGTGAAGAACCAGAATTCATTAAGGAATTAGTTAGTGCGGCGAGGATCGGAAGAAGTTTAGGTGTGCATCTCATACTTGCCACACAAAAACCAGGCGGAGTCATTGATGATCAGATTTGGAGTAACGCCAGATTTAAAATAGCTTTAAAGGTTCAAGATGCCGCAGACAGTAGAGAAATTTTAAAAAATGCTGATGCTTCATCCATAACAGTAACGGGCAGAGGGTACCTTCAGGTCGGTAATAATGAAGTATACGAATTATTCCAATCGGCTTGGAGTGGCGCACCATACTTGGAAGAGAACGTTGTAAGTGAAGATGAAGTCGCGCTTGTAACAGATTTAGGTCTGGTACCTTTATCTGGACTATCATCAGATTCTAAAAAGAAAAAGGATGCAGAAGCAGAAATAGATGTCATTGTTGACCGAATTGAAGAGCTGCAGAAAGAAATGGGGATTAAAAAGCTCAACAGTCCTTGGCTACCTCCATTAAACAATCGTTTAATACATAAAATAGAGTTTGAGGAAAAAGACTCAGATATTTATTTAGGTTTAGTTGACGAGCCTGAGAAACAGTCACAAACTCCTTATGTATACAAATTAATGGATGATGGAAACATTGGGATTTTTGGTTCTTCTGGGTACGGTAAGTCGCATTCTGTCATGACAATTTTGATGTCTATGGCAACAAAGTTAAGTCCTGAAGAGTTACACTATTATCTTTTTGACTTTGGAAATGGGGCTCTTCTTCCTTTAAAACAGCTTCCTCATACAGCAGATTACTTCCTGATGGACGAAGAAAGAAAGATAGAAAAGTTCATGAGATTTTTAAAAGATGAAATAGCAGAACGTAAGCAGCAATTCCAAAAGAGTGAAGTAAGCAGCATTAAAATGTATAACAAACTTCACCAGGAAAAATTGCCGGTAATTTTTTTAACGATTGATAACTTTGATTTAGTTAAAGAAGAGATGCCAGACTTAGAAATGCAGATGACTCAGTTTGCACGTGATGGACAAGCACTAGGAATCTATATGATCTTTACTGCTACAAGAATCAATTCAATTAGACAGTCTCTCATGAACAACTTAAAAACAAAAATTGTTCATTATTTAATGGATCATTCAGAATCGTATACTGTTCTCGGTAAGGTGCCTTTTTCATTAGAACCTATCCCAGGAAGAGCGATTATCAAGCGAGAAGAAGCATATTTCTCACAAGTTTATCTGCCTACTCGTGGCGATGACGATTATGAACTATTAGAAAATATGAAACAAGATATTATGGGAATTGTTGAAAAGTACAAAGATAGTGCGAGTCCAGAACCAATTCCAATGCTGCCATCTGAACTTACGATGGTGAACTTCACGCAATATACCGAAGGAAAACAAAGACCAGGTATCATACCGATTGGGCTTGATGAGGAATTTGTGCAGCCAGTCTACATGAACTTCCTTAAGAATAAGCATTGTTTAATTGTTGGACAAACGCAAAAAGGAAAAACAAATGCGTTAAGGGTTATGCTAAATACCATTTTGCTTCAAGATACAGAAACGATAGGTATGTTCGATTCAGTGGATCGTGGACTTTCGAATTATGTTGGAGAGGAAAAAGTCGTGTATCTCGAAACGAAAGAAAATATTTCTGCGTGGCTAGATCAAATAGAAGAAGTACTTAAGCAAAGAGAGAGGGAATATGTAGAAGCTTTATCCAATGGTACAACATTGAATCAATCTTTCGCACCTTTATACTTTGTTGTTGATGGATATTCAAGATTCCTTCAATCTACTGACAGTCTGCTTCAAGATCGGTTATCTAAGTACATGAAGAATTATAGTCATCTTGGGTTCAATGTTATTGTCTCAGGAAATAACAACGAAATCACAAAAGGCTTTGACTTGTTTACGAATGAGATCAAACAAATACGTCAAGCACTCGTTTTGATGAAAAAATCAGAACAAAGCCTGTTTACCTTACCGTATAACAGGAAAGAAGAAGATGTTCATGCAGGGTACGGTTATTACGTAGAAAATGGAAAAGAAACAAAAATTCAAATTCCTCTAAGTGTCATCGAAAGGAAGATATACACATGATGAACTCATGGAAATATAGGATAAAGATGCTTTTGGCTGTGGCTATTATTCTAGTATTCCCCCAACTGTTTATGAACTTTTTGGGAGAGAATCCTATGGAAGTAAAAGCTAACGGTACCCGTTCCATAGCAATTGTAAATGAAGATCTCGGTTCAGAAGAAGAGGAGAATCAATTACAGTTAGGCAGGGAAGTTCCAGCTATTCTAAAAGATGGATCCGACTATAAGTATACAGTTATCAGCAGAAGTGCAGCAGATAGCGGTCTTAAAAACAAGAAGTACGATGCTGTAGTTTATATTCCTTCAAACTTTACATCTAATGTTATGACATATGATGAAAAGCAGCCGACTAAAGCAGATTTTCAATATACGGTTCAATCGCAGTTAACGGCTGTGAATAAAGAAAAAATATTACGTGAATTGGATTATGCAGGTAATCGCTTAAATAAACAGATGACTTCACTTTATTGGAATTATGTTTCTCAGGACATGAAAAAGGTCAGAACAGAGTTTGACCGTATACTTGAGAAAGAGATTGAGTTCCAAACGACGATGATTAGTTTTTATAAGCCTAGTTCAGGTGAACTTGCCGGCGAACTGGAGAGGCAGAAAGATATGCTGGTTCAGCTTCAATCAAGTATGAAGCAAGCGGACGAAACATCACCACAACGAGCAAATAACTTAAATCAATTTGAACAAACACTTGCATCATTTGTGCAATATGTTGAAAAATATAAAGATTATCAAGCTGATCAGCAGGCTTTACTGGGAGAAGCTCAACAACAAAATTTGGCTTTAATTGATGCTGGAAAAGAAAATTTTATTGCTAGACACAGTGAGTCTCAACGCATTTTTAATGATCAAGGTGAGAAGTTTATTAGTAATATGTCAGGAATAAATAGATTGCTAGAAGGTAACAATCAATCTATTAATGATCTAAATAAAGAAAGAATCGAGCAAGTTGAAAGACAAATATCAGATATGGATGTAATTCATAGTGATATTATAGACGCATATGTAAGTCAACAAAGGCAAACAGATCTAATTCAGTTAGAAGAAAAAATAAAAGTTGCACGTGCTCAACTAGGAAATACTCAAGACGGAGATCCAGGTGATATTAGTAACCCAGTTGATCCAGAAAATCCAAATAAAGCAAGTTTTGATGAAGAGTTAAATGAGTTACTTGCCATCAACCAACAAGTAACTCAAATAAAAGACTTGTTAGTTACAATTCCAGATCCACAACCAGAAGTTACTAGAGCTATAGAAGAATTATCAGCTATTAATGTAAGAATTACAGATTTGAAAATAAAAATTGAAACAAAAGCGAATGAAGATACCTGGAAAATAGAATATACAAAGTTAAAGGAACTTTATAATAGTCTTTTTGTGAATTTTGAAAAGATTGTTAATGCAAATAAAAAACTTAGAGAAGGAAATTTAAAGTTATTTATTCAAATCCAAGAGAAGGAAAGTGAGATATTATTATTAAATAATGGTTTGTCCGAATTGTTTAATTCTCCACTTCCTATGGGTAATGTGGAAGGAACACTTTCCTATTATGCGCTTTTGTCGCAATATGAGATGGTATTAAAAGCGAATGGCGACAATATTAAAAAAGCTGTGCTTGATAATGAGGATCTAAAGACACGAATAAAGCTGACTCTTAGTTTAGATGAAGAGGAAAGAAACAAATGGAATGAACTTCAAACTAATTTCCCAGTAACACAGGAAGAAATGAAGGGATTAGGAGATAACTTCACTAACTTTAAACAGGATTATCAGCTAAGCTTAGATGAACAACAACAGGAACTTATGAATAACATAGGTTCAATAGAGGATAGTGCAAACAAAGCATTAATGAAATTACAAGAAATAAAAATGAATGAGCCATCTCAAGCTAATGACGGTTCACAATTAATTTCAAATCAACAAAGCATTAATCAAGAAGTAATGATGATTAATGACTTAATGAATAATTTAGGTGAAAGACAAAATTCAGTCGTGAATTATACGGGTGATATACAAACAAAAGTAAGCAGTGTTCAGAATGATGCAACTGTATTAAATGAAAAATGGACAACGAATGTAGAATCTACAAAGTTGGTAAGAGATGATGTATTTGATGTACTCGGCAATACTTACTTAGATGGGCAAAGTAATGGGTACGTATATGATTACTTAGCTAATCCATTAAAAGTTTCGGGAGATAATCCACAGGTAGATTCACAAGCTGTTAAAGCTGTACCGCCAGTGGCAATTCTTATCGTCATTTTAATTAGTAGTTTACTAATTGGCTATTTTAGTTACTACTTTAGCCCACTTCCGTTTTTAGTGAAAAATTCTGTTTTCGGATTGCTGAACTTGATCGTAGGTCTTGTTATTAGTTTGTTTGGATTAGAGATCTATTCATTATCAAATACAAATTCGATTCAGTTTTCTGTATTCACCATATTATTGCTGACAGCTGCATCAACCTTAGTGCGCTCAGCGTTTAATGTTGGCCAATTCATTGGATGGATTGCTAGTGTAGGTTTAATCCTATTCTTTGTTAGTCCTTTACTTGCTCTAGCAGCACCTAACTTCCAATATGAAGATCCAATGTCTGCTGTATATCTGTCCATACAATACGGTGCAGATAATGATTATTTAATAGGCTGCTTTTTCTTAGTTGGATTGATAATTATATTGTCTTTAATTCCATATGCCGTTCGATTATGGAAAAAACCATCTAAGAAAGCAAATACGGATCAGGCGCATGAAGCTTATTAAAAAGATTTTATCGATCATGATACTATTTCTCATATGCATTGGACCAGAAACAGTATTTGCAGGTGCAACCATTAGAGATTTAGCGCCAAATCTATATGAAGAAAACCAGATTAAAGAGAGTACGGAATATCTTCAAGAGGAATCACTGTCTGATAAGAAAGAGCGGCTTCCAGAAGAGCAGAAAGATTTAACGTTTACGAAGACGGCGGATAACCAATTGGAAGATTTGCAAGGTGGTTTGTTTGATCAATCTGTTAAGATGGATAATAGTACTGCATCAAAAGCTAAAACGATGGGACTTTTCTCCGCAGGAAGTGAAGATACTCTCTCTAACTCTGTAGATGATGAAGAGCAGAATGTTAATAAATCGGGATTTTCTATTTCGGTGATTTATTCTGCATTAATTATTCTAGGTGTCGCTGTTTTATTAGCACTACTGATACCTGGTATGAGAAAAACCAGATCAGGAGCAAACAGTCATCCTTAACAAAAAAGCTAGTTCTTATGAGGTTATTTACCTTCTAAGAGCTAGCTTTCTTTATTTTTTATTTAAACCGTCTTCCTCTCGATCAATCGTACCTGGATCTCTTCATGCGAAACTTCATGATCGTTCAATGCTTGCTGAAAAAGTTTTTTGCCGACTTCAACAAAAGGTATTTCAAGTGTTGTAATATGCATTACTTTTGAGATGGGTTGATTATCAAAGCTCATGATTGCGACGTCGTCAGGTACAAACAAACCGTTTTCTCTGCATGCTGTTAAGATTCCTGCAGCTACTTGATCACTCGTGACAAGTAAAGCGGTCGGACGATTTTTCATATCCAATAAATTCTCTACCACACTGACCCCATCTTCTACATCGAAACGGCTTGTGAAAATATAATTTGGTTCATAACGTAAGGAATACCTTGTTAGAAATTCTTTATAAGCAGCATCTCGTTGCTTGCTGTTAGTTCCAGTCTGTCTCCCAATCGTGTAGCCAATATGGTGATGCCCTTTTTTGTACAGATAATCTAGAGCCATTGTAAATGTTTTATAGTGATCAATAAATGTAGTAGAGATCTTATCGTTTCTTGAATCTTCACAAAGGACGATTGGTCCATACTTTCTGTAACTTTCAATGACGTCCCACTCACAGATCCTAGAGCAGATGATCAGTGCATCAATCTGCTTATCTTCAAGCATCCTTAAAGCTTCCATTTCTTTCGCTTCTTCATAGTTGGTTTGAATAAGAGCAAGCTTATAGTTGTGGTTCAATGCTGCGTTCGCGATTCCCTCGATCAATAAACCAAAATAAGGGTGGTTAGAGAAAGGAACGACTACACCTATCAAGTGCGTCTTTCCTCTGCTCAGATGAACGGCGTTAATGTTACGGTGATAATTGAACTTTTTCATAGCAGCTTTAACGGCTGATACTTTATCCTCACTTACATACGGATGATTATTGATCACACGGGAGACTGTCGTAACAGAAACACCGGCCATCTTTGCGATATCTCTTATATTGGTCATGCCTTCACCTTTTCTTTTAAAAAAGTTTTTCTTGCTCTGAAACGCGTTTCATACCATACCCTTTGTATATATCCAAAAGGAGGTATGCCGTATGGTGATTTTAACTGGCATTGTTAGTCTAAGTTTTATGTGCTTCTCAGTCCTGTACCTGTCTTCGTTTACAGTTTCACTTCAGGAAAAAAGCGGACTGCCCCAAAAGAAAAGGGATAAAAAGGATCAGTTCAGTTATTTGTTTGATGTGTATGGTGACTAACCTATTAAATTTATTGTAGTAACATCTGTAAACTTGTTCAACTCCATTGCCGAAATTAGTCACAATCAGTTAAACTGTAAAAATATTAACGCTCTACTTTTGGGTAGAATGAAGGTAAGTAATTAATTGGAGAGTATGCTAAATGGAAATGGAGAAACAAGAAACCTACGACATAATGGCAGTTTGTCTACTAGCAGGCAAAATTATGCTGCAAAGCGGAGCTGAAACGTACCGTGTGGAGGATACGATGATGCGTATCGCTTCTTCTTTTGGTGCTTATCAGTCGCACCCTTACGTAACACCAACAGGAATTCTTTTTTCTGTAGAAGGTGATGAGCCTACAAAGACGAAGCTGATTCGAATTGTCGAACGAACAACAGATCTAGAGAAGGTCGCACAAGTGAATGGTATATCGCGTAGAATCAGCGCTGGTGAATTTACGATCGAAGAAGCATATAAAGAGCTAAAAATGATTAGTGCATCAGGTTCTCCTTATTCTTTGTGGATTCACGTATTAGCAGCAGCTGTCTCTTCAGGCTGTTTTCTAATCATGTTTCAAGGGGAATGGAGAGACTTTTTGCCCGCTTTTATCACAGGTGGACTAGGGTTCTTGTCCCTGCTTTATTTTCACCAGCTAGTTCCTATAAAATTTTTCTCGGAGTTTTCTGCTTCCCTTTTAATTGGATTACAAGCTCTCTTCTTTGTTTCGACAGGAATTGGTGGTGAGCTGGACAAAATTATTATTGGGTCCGTTATGCCTTTGGTACCGGGTTTGCTGATTACGAATGCTGTTCGTGATTTAATGGCAGGACACCTTATCTCGGGCCTGGCTAAAGGCGCAGATGCTTTTTTAACAGCTTTTGCAATAGGTGCAGGAATCGCTGTTATCTTTTCATTTTTTTAAGAAGGAGCGTTCACGATGACAATTGTTGAACAGATCATTACAAGTTTTATAGCGTCAGCAGCGTTTGTTATCATTTTTAACGGTCCGAAGCGCTCCCTGTTTCACTGTGGCTTAGTAGGAATGATCGGGTGGATATTCTATTTTTTATTAGAAACTAATGGTGTAGATATGGTGTTAGCAACGGTTATCGCATCGTTTACGATCGCTATCGCTTCACAATACTTTGCCAAAAAGTACAAGACACCCGTTATCATATATAGCGTAGCTGGCATCATTCCGTTAGTACCGGGCGGTATTGCATACAATGCAATGAGAAGCTTCGTGGAGAATGATTATAATCTTGCAATTAATCTAGCTGCTAAAGCCTTTATGATTTCAGGTTCTATTGCGATCGGTCTTGTTTTCTCTGAAGTCATCAACCAGATTATTCGGAAATCAAAGCTTAAGACGATTGTAAACAAAACGCACTAACCCTAATAATAGTTATGTAAAACCATCTGATGATCAGGTGGTTTTTTTATTGCCCATTTAATCATGCTTATATTTTACTATTTTTTTCTGAATATTTGAGATTCAACTAGGAACTGTACACGACAAAAGATACAAATGTCCATACTGGAAAGAATTTTATCTTGTTTTCTTACCATGACTAACTTCATAATAGGTAAAAAACCGTAAATAATTTTGGCGTTTCTAGTCACAATTTGTAATCATATATGATTTATCATATAATTACAAATAGAGAAAATTTTCAGTCAAATACAAGGGGGTAAAGTTTTTGAACAGCTTTGAAACGTTTGTAGGAGATGCAGTGGCGATTCTGTGGAGTCAGCCGATGATTTATTTTTGTTTAGGCGTAGGGCTATTATTCTCAATTTTAACGAGATTTTTGCAAGTTCGTCACTTTAAAGAAATGATCAAACTCATGTTAGAAGGAAAAAGTTCGAAAGCTGGAGTCTCCTCTTTCCAAGCTTTGGCGATTGCGTTATCAGGCCGAGTAGGAACGGGTAACATCGCAGGAACAGCAACTGCGATCGGATTTGGTGGCCCTGGTGCGGTTTTCTGGATGTGGATGATCGCATTTATCGGTGCTTCTAGTGCTTTTGTTGAATCAGCACTTGCTCAAGTGTATAAAGTGAAACAGGACGGGGAATATCGTGGTGGCCCTGCGTATTATATTGAAAAGGGTATAGGTTGGAAATGGTACGGGATTATTTTCGCCATATCAGCTTTAGCTGCTATGGCACTACTGATGCCGGGTATCCAGTCTAACTCGATTGCTGCTGGACTTGATAATGCTTTTAACATCAATCCGTCCGTAACGGGTATTTTCTTAATTGTTATTTTAGCCGCTATCATTTTTGGTGGTGTTAAAAGGATTGCCAATGTAGCGCAATATGTGGTTCCTTTTATGGCAATTGGCTATGTGCTTGTTTCATTAATCATTGTTGCTTTCCATATCCCTCAGATTCCTGAAGTACTTTCTTTAATTTTCAGGAGTGCGTTTTCTTTTGATTCTGCATTTGGTGGAATTGTAGGTTCTGCGATCATGTGGGGCGTTAAGCGTGGAATCTATTCAAACGAAGCGGGGCAAGGTACAGGGCCTCATCCAGCTGCAGCAGCTGAAGTATCGCATCCTGCTAAACAAGGACTTGTACAAGCGTTCTCTGTATATATTGATACATGGCTTGTATGTACAGCAACAGCGTTCATGATTCTTTTTACGGGAATGTACAATGTTCAAAATGAAGCAGACAACTCGTTTATTGTTGAGAACCTTCCTAACGTAGAAGCGGGGACTGCTTTTACTCAAGAGGCTATTGAATCTGTTCTTCCTGGGTTCGGTTCTGGCTTTGTCGCTGTATCATTATTTTTCTTCGCATTCACAACGATTATGGCGTACTACTATATTGCAGAAACGAATATCGCATACCTTATGAGAGGCCGTAACAACAAAATTCCTATGTTCTTGCTTAAAATTGTATTGTTAGGAACGACGTATTACGGAGCAGTGAAAACAGCAGACTTAGCTTGGGCACTAGGAGACCTCGGTCTAGGTATCATGGTTTGGCTGAACTTGATCGCTATCCTGATTTTAGCTAAGCCAGCACTTCGTGTATTAAAAGATTACGAGGAGCAAAAGAAAGCTGGGCTTGATCCAGTTTTTGATTCAACCAAACTGGGCATTAAGAATGCTGAGTATTGGGAAGGCGGATATAAAGAGTCTCAAGGTAATAATGAAGAGAAAGTATCATAGTGAACAATTATGAACAGGCTGTTTATAGCAGCCTGTTTTTTTATTGTGGTTTAAATAAGAAGCATTACAGGAATTCTTATTAAAAAGATGTACTCGTGTTCATTGATGTTTTATGAAAGTAGTTCATTTCCTTTCCAAGTGCTCGCTTTCCGCGGGGCAGGTGGTGAGCCACATTTATACGTTTCACTTTTAAGTGTCTCACCTGGCTAGTTACAGCGGCTAGCCCCTCGAGGTCAAAGGTTTAACGGTCAATAAGGCAAAGTGCGCCTTCATAGTCCATTCAACTTTTGCTTGTCGGGGCTGAACGAGCCACTGCCACTTTGAAGACTGCCCGCCTGTCCTAGCCGAGAGTCTCGCACCTTCCACTCCAATAAACTTCAAGGGAGTCAATGAGCTGAAGGGAAAATTTTTTAGAAAAGTGCGTAACAAGTCTTTTCTTCTTCTTTTTTGCTTTTGGAAGTAATTGATTTATTTCCATGTTTCGTTACACTTTCTTTCCAAGGAGAGTCATTCAAGCTATCTACTCAAATTAGCTGTTGTATGGCTACGCAATCTAAGCTTCAATAAGGTAATCATAAAGAATAAGATTAACAAGCTATTTTTATTGTTAAAAAAAACAAAACAAGAGTGGAGGCAGATCTTTGATTGAACTACTTAAAAAAGGAAATAAGTCGTCTGGCATTGCCGCATTAGGAAACACAGTACTTGCTATTGCAAAAGGGATTGCTGCCGCAGTCAGTGGAAGTGGTGCTATGTTTGCAACAACTCTGCACTCGGCTGCAGATGCATTAAACCAGGCATTTGTATTTTTCGGAAGTGCTCTTTCTGAAAAAGAACCGACTAAACGATTTCCAGCAGGGTTTGGCCGTGTTGTGAATTTGTTCGTACTGGTAGCTGTTATCGTAGTTTCGATCATGGCATATGAAACGATATTAAAAGGTTGGAAACTCATACAGAATCCACAGTCTTCAACGAATCTATTATTGAATATATCAATTATGATACTAGCGATCTTAGTTGATGGTTTTATCCTTATTAAGGCGATGAAGGAGATCGTACATGAGACGAGAAGTGATGCAAAAGGATTTGGGATCGTAAAGGAATCTTTTAAGAATGTTGGTTTAGCCGCACCACCAACCCGCTTAGTATTTTATGAAGATTTAATCGCAACTTCTGGTGCTTTGTTAGCTCTCATATCTATCGTGTTGGCAGACTTAACAGGCGCGTATATATTGGATGGTATCGGAACATTATTGATTGGAATTCTGCTCGTTGTTGTAGCTTTTAAGTTAGGGATTGAAAACACACGAGGGCTGATTGGTGTTGCTGCTCCAAAAGTCGTTGAAGATCGAATTGCGAATGTGATTCTTTCAGACCAAGATGTCGTGGACATAAAAGAGCTAAGAATCCTACAAGAAGGTAGAAGGTATCACGTAGAAAGCTATATTGAATTAAAAGAAGGATTTACTTTGGCTGATGCTGATGATATTAAGTATCGGGTGAGAGATAAGCTTTTAGAAGATACCGACATTGGTGATGTTACAATGGGGATCTTAGAAACTGACCATGTAAAAACATGGCCAAAGAAAGCAGAAATTGAAGTGAACGGAAAAGAAGATAAGGTGGAGAAGACTCGCTAAGCATATTGGCGGGTTTTTCATTTAGAAAAAAATAGGATAAGAAGTCGAAATAGTTAAATATTTTTAAGAAAAAGGATAATATAATGATAGATGGTTAAGTTTGTTAAACATCGGTAATGTTCGGGGGATAAATTATGTGGAAAGTATTTTCGTATTTAAAAGCGTACCGTGTCGCGATAGGTGTTGCACTTTTTTTAACGTTAACTGAACTTGGAGTTGAACTTCTGCAGCCGTTAATTATGGCGAAAATTATTGATGACGGTATCTTAAAAAGTGATTTAAGCGTTGTTAAGTATTGGGGAGCTGTCATGTTTGGGCTTGCTCTAGTAGCATTTGCAGCCGGCATTGCGAATTCATTCTTCTCAGCACATGTTAGTCAGAACTATGGTTTTGATATTAGACGGCGTGTTTTTGAGAAGGTGCAGTCTTTTTCTTTTGTGAATTTCAATAAGTTCCCTGCCTCATCGTTAATAACACGAATGACAAATGATGTGACACAACTTCAGAATACAGTATTTATGAGCTTGCGGATCATGCTTAGAGCACCTCTGTTACTAGCAGGTGGCGTGATCATGTCTTTAATCGTGAACTGGAAACTGGCTCTAGTGCTAGTTGTTTTATTACCGTTCTTGTTATTTTTCTTAAAATGGGTTCTCCAGACTGCGGGCAGTATGTTTAGGGATGTTCAAGACAAGCTAGATGGCGTGAATCGTGTGATGCGTGAAAATCTGATGGGAATGCGTCTGATCAAAGCCTTTTTACGAAGAGATTTCGAGAAAAATCGCTTTGAACAAGCGAGCGGAGAATTGAAGGAAAAGACAGTCTCATCTCTTCGCTTAATTGAGGTATCAATTCCTGTCTTATTGTTTGTCATGAATATTGGGATTTTGTTCATCCTTTGGTTCGGCAGCAGACAGGTTAGTATGGGGTCAATTGAGGTAGGAGAAGTGGTAGCGATCGTAAACTACTCATTCCGTATTTCCTCTGTACTGACGATTATATCGTTTATTATTGTGGCTTTCTCCCGTGCAAAAGCATCTGCACAGCGAATAGGAGAAGTGCTTGATACAGAGATTGACTTAGTTGAATCTCAGGATACAGACCAATCTTTAGCGATAAGTGACGGATTAGTCGAATTTAAGAATGTTTCTTTCCACTATCCAGAGAGTGATATACCTGTTCTTCGAAATCTCACTTTTTCTGTAAATCCAGGACAGACGTTAGCGATTCTTGGTTCAACAGGTTCTGGTAAGACTTCACTCTTTCAACTCGTACCTAGGCTTTATGATGTAACAGAAGGTGAAGTACTTGTTGATGGGATAAATGTAAAGAACTATCCGATTGAAACGCTTCGAAAAGCAATCGGTGTTGTCCCTCAAGAAGCCGTTCTTTTTACTGGGTCTATCTCAGAGAATATTGGCTGGGGAAAAGAGGGAGCCACTTTTGATGAAGTTGTATCAGCGGCTGTCGATGCACAAATTCATGAGACTGTAGAAAAATTGCCGAATCAGTATGATACCCGAGTGGGTCAGCGTGGTGTCAACCTCTCTGGTGGACAGAAACAGCGTTTGTCTATCGCAAGAGCACTACTTCGCAAACCGAAGATACTCATGCTGGATGATAGTACGAGTGCATTGGATTTGAAAACGGAAGCAAAGCTGTTAAGAGCGCTAAAAACATACTCGTGCACTACATTTATTATTACGCAAAAAATCAGTACTGCGATGGAAGCGGATCATATTCTGCTCTTAGACGACGGAGCAGTTGAGGCATGGGGAACACATACAGAATTGATGAATACCTCACCATTGTATGTAAAAATCGTTCAATCACAGTTTGGGGAGGAGGACTTTCAGCATGTCAAAGGATTCAAACAGACCTCATCCACATAATCATTTATTTGGAAAAAAAGTAAAACCTAAAAATTGGGCAAGTACGATCAAACGGATCGGAAGTTATTTTTCTGATCAAAAATTCCTTCTGAGTCTAGTGTTGCTCATGGTCATCATAAGCTCGGCTTTAAGCTTACTCGGTCCTTTTTTGATCGGTATGGCTATAGATTCGTATATCGTAAAAGAAAATATAGATGGATTAAACAAACTTTTATTCGGTCTTATCTTTGTATTTGTAGGTCAATCTCTTTCGACTTGGCTGCAAAACTATTGGATGATCGGCATCGCACAAGATACCGTATTAAGAATGAGAAACGATCTGTTTAGCCAGTTTCATCGATTATCGATTTCCTTTTTTGATAAACGGCAACATGGTGAACTGATGAGCCGGGTAACGAATGATATAGAAAATGTCAGTTCCACGCTGAACAGTTCGTTTATTCAAGTATTCTCAAGCATACTCACCCTTGTTGGAACAGTCGGTGTCATGATCTATTTAAGTCCCATACTAACGCTGATCTCTTTATCTATCGTTCCACTCATGTTCTTTGGTCTAAAGTGGATTACAAATAGAACAGGTGCGCGGTTTAAAGAGCAGCAAAGAAATCTGGGTGAGATCAATGGATATATCGAAGAGATCACTTCTGGTCAGCGTATCGTAAAATCGTTCTCACAGGAAAAAAGAGTAATGGAAGAATTTATGGCTAAGAATGAGCGGTTGAGAGAGTCTGGTTATTGGGCGCAGACCTTCTCCGGTTTTATACCGAAATTGATGAACGTGCTCAACAATGGAAGCTTTGCATTAATTGCTGGAATCGGTGGCATGATTGCTCTAGAGGGAAAGGTTTCAATCGGTGTAATTGTTATATTTGTTGAGTATTCGAGACAATTTACGAGACCACTCAATGATTTAGCCAACCAATTTAATACGTTACTTTCTGCGGTTGCTGGAGCAGAGAGAGTCTTTGAAATCCTTGATGAATCACAAGAAGAGAAGGATGAAAACGGGGCTGCTGAACTGCCTTCTGTAAAAGGAAAAGTAGAATTTAAAGATGTTTCGTTCTCTTATGAAAAGGATGAAAAAACCGTGAGTGGATTGAGTTTTTCTGTGAAAGAGGGAGAGACGGTTGCCTTGGTGGGGCCGACTGGTGCAGGAAAAACTACCATCGTAAATCTGCTTTCTAGGTTTTATGAAAGCGATAGTGGTCAGATCTTAATCGATGGACATGACATTAAAAAAGTGAAAAGAAACTCGCTCCGTAGTCATATGGGGTTTGTTCTTCAAGATTCTTTTTTGTTTGAGGGAACAATCCTTGAGAATATTCGGTATGGACGGTTGAATGCGACGGATGAAGAAGTAGTGAATGCTGCAAAACTAGCGAATGCTCATTCTTTCGTTCAGAAGCTGCCTAAAGGTTATCGAACGATACTGAACCAAGAAGGCAGCGGCATTAGTCAGGGACAAAAACAGCTTTTATCTATCGCAAGAGCGATATTGGCAGATCCGTCTTTACTGATTTTAGATGAAGCGACTAGCTCCATTGATACGATTACTGAGATGAAGATACAAGAAGCCCTGCAGCGTCTTATGCAGGGTAGAACGAGCTTTGTGATCGCACATCGATTGAACACGATTCAACAGGCTGATCAAATTTTAGTCCTTCACGATGGTGGTATCCTAGAAAAAGGGACACACGGAGAGCTGCTAAAAAACAAGAAATTCTATTATTCTCTCTATCACAGTCAATTAAAACAAGATGCATGATAAGTGAATATGTTTGGTGAATGAGACTTTAGTCATAACAAAAGGGCGATTCTTGAAGGAATTGCCCTTTTTTTGTCGTATTGATAGAACATAAGACACTCGGACTAAGGAGTATAGAATGATTGTTGAGAAGCTGCTTTTACATGTTTTAATTGTTCTTGCGCCCGTATTGAGCTATAGCTTTTTGTTCGAACATCGGAAAATAGGCAGGTCACCATATTTCTTAGGCTTATTATATGGTTCGGCCGCATCGCTTTGTATGTATTTTGCCTATTATGATTCTTCACTGTACTGGGATCTAAGGTATGTTCCAGTCGTCCTGTCTATTTTTTATGGTGGTCCGATTTCTGGAATCATAACGATAGCTGCTCTTATGCTGACTAGAACAGCTATGGGTGGCGAAACCCTGTTCTTAGCGTATATCGTAGCAGTAATTGCTTGCTCAGTCCCTTTTTTCATCTATAAATACTTCTGGAAATCCACCCCGAAGAAGAGGGTTCATCTCTCAATTATAATAGGGTCATGGCCAGCGCTTGTTCAGTTAATCATCCTGTTGATCTATTTGTCTTTTAATCAGGATTTTTTAGTGTTTGATCAAAAATTAGTACTATACATAGGTGTGTTTGGCACCATTCAGATCTTAGCAGTGGTTTTCGCAGCTGTTCTTAATGAATCTGTCATTGAAAGAAACTTGATGAAAGATGAGATACGTCGTTCTGAGAAGCAGCATACGCTTGGAGAGCTCGCAGCATCCATCGCACATGAAGTTCGTAATCCGCTAACTGTTGTAAAAGGGTTTCTTCAGTTGATGGAAGGGGAAGACGAGAGACATAAGCATTACTATCCACTCATCCTTAGTGAACTAGGAAGAGCTGAAAATATTATTAGCGATTACTTGAATTTTGCAAAACCTGAATTTAAAAAGATTGAGACATTCCCTCTTCCCTTATTAGTAATGGAATTAAGCATTCTATTAAACCCTTATGCGTTAAAGGAAGGAATTTCGCTCACACACACTATTGAATCAGACGCTGTCATAACTACGGACCGCAATCAGTTAAAACAAGCACTTATAAATATTTTGAAAAATGCTGTAGAGGCAACACCGAAAGAAGGACGCGTGACTATAAAATTAATAGAAGAGGATGACAGCGTAAAGATTATTGTGAGGGATACAGGTAAAGGAATGACGAAAGAACAGCTTGCACGGGTGGGTTCACTTTTCTTTTCCACGAAAGAGCAAGGAACCGGTTTAGGAACGATGGTATCTACGCGAATCATTGAATCAATGGGTGGAAGAGTAGATTATACGAGTAAGTTGGGAAAAGGGACGAAAGTTAGTGTTACACTGCCTCTCACTCACCTTCTTAGTAGAGAAACGGTTTAAAAACCGTAAAAAGGGGGAAAATGCTGAGAAGAGGTGAAGCAGCATGGATAACTTTATGTCTGAACTCTTTAAGTTTTTTGGAGGCTTCTTAAATGTCAGCTTATTGTTAGTTGTCATTATTGTTATATTAATTGTGCGCCAAGCTAGAAAGAAAAAACCAAAAAATGAAGAAGAAGACTATCTTAATCACAAAGAAAAACATTCAAAAGAATGATGTTCAGAAAGCCTGTAGAACCTACAGGCTTTTTTGGTAATTTGTCATATTTTATGTTTTATGTTTAAAGTTTATTTTATTTAAACTTTTGGGAAGGTTTTCTATTTCTTACGTCGAAGTTACATACACATCATATGTGAAGAAGCACACATCAACGAAACTTTTTTGAGTGTGCTTTTTTATATCTTTTAAATTTGCCAATCATAGAACACGCATCGTATAATTTTTGTATAATATTTTGTATAAAGTTTGTAAAAGTAGAAGGTAGGTATGTATGTATGAAATCTGTAGCTGTAATTGGTGCGGGTCCTGGTGGTCTAACAGCGGGCATGCTATTAGCCAGTAAGGGATATCAAGTGACAGTATACGAAAAACAACCGTTTATCGGCGGGCGTACTTCTGCTTTTCATCAAGATGGTTATACGTTTGATCGGGGTCCGACCTTTTTAAATATGCCTCACATCTTGGAAGAAATGTTTCAGCTTGCGGATCGACGCTTAGAAGATTATATCGAGTTAAAAAAACTTGAACCAATGTATCAACTGAAATTTAAAGATGCAACGATTGATTCAACAACAGACCAATCCGAGATGTATAAGAATATTGAGACAGTCTTTCCTGGAAACGGCGAAGGCTATAGACGTTTTATGAAGAAAGAAAAAGAAAAATTTGAAGCGCTCATGCCCATTCTACAAAATAAGCATGACTCTCTGTTGGATTATTTGCAGTTTAAGTTTATTAAAGCACTGCCAAAGTTAACGATAACCGATTCATTGCACGATCAACTCTCAACGTATTTTTCTGATGAAAGGCTGCGACTCGCGTTTACGTTCCAAGCAAAATACTTAGGAATGTCTCCTTGGGAATGTCCTGGTGCGTTTACGATTCTTTCTTATATGGAACATGCTTACGGGGTGTACCATCCTGTAGGTGGTGTTAACAAAATTACAGAAGCAATGGTTAAAGTGATTAAAGAATATGGTGGTGAAGTAGCAACCTCATCAGGAGTAAAGGAACTTATTATCGAAAAAGGAAAAGTGAAGGGCCTTCAACTGGATTCAGGCGAACAGGTATTTGCGGATGAAGTAGTGATTAATGCGGACTTCGCTCATGCGATGGAAAAGTTGATGCCTAAAGGATCTACTAAAAAGTATACGAGCGATAAATTGCTGAAGAAGAGCTATTCTTGTTCTGCTTTTATGCTATACGTGGGTGTGGATAAGAAATACGACCTTCCGCATCATACGATCGTTTTTTCTGAAGATTATCGTAAGAATGTTGAAGAGATTACGAAGAAGAAGATTTTGTCTCAAGACCCTTCTATCTATATTCATAATCCTTCTGTAACTGATCCGACTCTTGCACCTGAAGGAAAGTCTGCTCTTTACATCTTAGCTCCTGTTCCTAACAATTTTAGTTTGATCGATTGGGAACATCATAAGCATGCTTTTAAAAAGCTTGTTCTAGAGCAGCTTCAAGAACGGACGGATTTTAAAGACTTGGAACAGCATATTGAAACAGAATATATGTTTACACCGCTTGATTGGGAAAACGAACTCTCTGTATACAAAGGTGCAACATTTAACCTTGGGCATCAATTAACCCAGATGATGTACTTTAGACCACATAATAAGCAAAAAGAGATCGAAGGGTTGTGGCTCGTAGGCGGAGGTACCCATCCGGGCAGCGGTCTTCCTACGATTATGGAATCTGCCCGTATCACAACTACGATGATGGCAGAGAAACATAGCTCGATGGAGGTTCGATCCGTATGAATGCTGGAATTGTTGGCGGAGGTATAGGTGGCTTAATTACAGCACTCTACTTAAGAAAACAAGGTAAAGAGGTTACAATCTACGAGAAAAGTTCCAGACTTGGCGGCAGGTTGAACTTTTTTGAAAAAGAAGGATACAAAATTGATAGCGGACCTACAATCGTGCTGCTTCCTGAAATGATCTATGAAATTTTAAGTGAGGTTGGCATTGAGCGCGATGAACTAGAGCTGATCTTATGCAGTCCAATGTATAAGCTGAATTATCCAGACGGATCTCATTTTTATAAAACGAGTGACCTGCCTGGACAGTTGAACGAGATCACGAGAATGTTTCCAGGTGAAGAGCAAGGATTCTTACGGTACGTTACGGATATGTACGAGCGTTTTCACCAGGGAAAGACAGCATTCTTAGATCGTTCTTTCGTAAACCGAAGGGATTTCTGGACACCGAAAAACCTGCACACACTTACAAAACTAAAAGCTTATCAATCTGTAAAAAGATTAGCAGAAGCATATTTCAGCCATCCTAGAATGCAGGAAGCTTTTTCGTTTCAAACCTTATATATCGGAGGATCACCCGAAAACTCCCCAGCCATGTATTCGCTAGTGCCATTTAGTGAACATGCTCACGGGATCTGGTATGTAAAAGGCGGGTATGGAAGTGTTGTAGACTTGCTGCAAAGAAAGTTAGTCGAGCAAGGGGTAGAGATTCGATTGAGTACCCCAGTAGAAGCATTATCGTTACAAGGCAATTTCTGTAACGGGGTGGTGACAGAAGAAGGCACTCACCTGCATGACATGGTCATTTATAATGGTGACTTTCCTGGTATTCACCATCTCATTCCAGGACCAAAGCCGGTCAAGAAAAACTACGAATCTTCTTCTGGCTGTTTCCTTTTATATCTTGGTCTAGACAGAATATTTGATGAGGCGGATGTTCATCAGTTCTTTATGACTGATCACTTCGATGAACATATGCGAGAAGTGTTTTTACAAAAGAAGTTGCCTCAGGATCCAGCTATTTATACGTTCTATCCTTCAAAAATAGATCAGACACTCGCACCAGAAGGGAAAAGTGTTTTGTACGTACTCGTTCCAGTTCCATCAGGAGACACAGTGGATTGGGAGTCTGAAAAACAAGCATATGCTGATTTTATTATTGATTCTTTGGAAAAAAGAGGATATCCAGGTCTGAAGCAGTCTATCGTTTGGAGCGAAATCCGCACACCTAATGATGCACTCACTGATGGGTTGTACCAAGGTGGCAGTTTTGGTATCGCGCCGACTCTTAAACAATCTGGCGTCTTCCGGCCTCAGATCAAACCTCTTCCATACGAAAATCTGTACGCGGTCGGTGCATCTATCCATCCAGGTGGAGGAGTGCCCATCGTTATGCAGAGTGCAAAACATCTAGCCAAATATCTTGAAAGGGCGTGAAACAGTTGGTAACGGTTCAGGAATCTTATTCTTATTGTGAAAGTATCATTAAAGTTCATTCTAAAACCTTTTATAAAGCATTTTCATTTTTACCGGAAGACAAGCGACGTGCCGTTTGGGCCGTGTACTCATTTTGCAGAACGGTAGATGACATTGTAGATGAGGGAGATAGCCCAAAGGAAGAGCTAGCAGTATTTAAGGCAGAGTTCAATCAGTTTCTTAACGGCGTGATTCCTGCAGCCGAGCCAATGTGGATCGCACTGCAGGATGTTTTTCAAAACTTTGAGATGGATCATCAAGCCTTTTTAGATATGATTAAAGGTCAGGAAATGGATCTATATAAGACCCATTATGATACGGTGGAAGAGCTAGAGTACTACTCGTATCATGTTGCTAGTACAGTTGGCCTGATGTTGCTGCCGATATTAGCCCCTGAACAAAAAGATCTGCTTCGCGAAGGAGCGATCTCACTAGGCATCGGTATGCAGTTTACGAATGTACTGCGGGATATCGCAGAAGACTTAGATCGTGACAGAGTTTATGTTCCAGCGAAAGTGATGGCTGAACACAGCTATACAGAAGAAGATCTGAAAAAGGAAATCGTTGATGATCGCTTTATTGCGGCATGGGAGAGTATAGCGATTCGTGCGGAAGTCTTTTATGCAAAATTTAATGAAACACTAGAACACTATCCGATCGAATCAAGAATGCCTGTGCAGCTAGCAGCGATCTATTATCGCGAGATTCTAAACAAGGTTCGTAAGCAGAATTATAAAGTGTTTAGCGGAAGAGTGTTTGTATCAAGTGCTGAAAAAGGGGATCTGTTGAAGCAGATTGCTGTGAAATAACCTTATACTTGTAAAAGAGCTGATAAACAGGTCGTTGCCTGTTGTCAGCTCTTTTTAAATTTTATTTTGATCTTAGCTTCTGTTTCAGTTACTTCAGGTTTCTCAGCAAAGGGGTATAGAGCTATGTGTAGGAGTCGAATAATGTCGACTCGCTGATATATGTGCAAAACTCGCCGTATTCTGGCCGAAATCTCCCCGTATTCATTCAGTAATTTCATGAATTATAGCTGAAATTTACTGAATTAAAAAGTGGTATACCCCTAATGGTATAACTTCAAAGGATATGCGAGTGCAAAACAGTACACATTTCATGAATCAAAGTGACGAAGACAGATTAATTCTTAAACATACTCTTAAAACTTATAAAATCACTATAAAAACAACACCATGTGTTCTTCGTCGTGAAACTGACCATCTACTTTAAGTGCTTTTTCTTCATATCCGTATGATTTGAAACCAAGTGATGTATAAAGGTTTTTTGCTTTTTCATTTTTTGCTTCTACCGTTAAGTTCAGTTTCTCAAGCACTGGTATGGTTTTTGCGTGTCCGATAACTGCGTTCATGAGGGAGCGGCCAACGCCAGCTTTTCTGTTCTCAGCGCTCACATACATGGCATAAATGTTGCCGCGGTGCTGCATCTTTAACACTTTTTCTTGTACTAAAGTAACGTTGCCGATCAGGTTCCCTTCATTAAACATACCGAACGTATAACTGCCTTCTTCTTGTAATCTGCTTGCTACTTCTTTGATAGGCTCTTTTCTTTGGATTGCTTCTTCATAACTCGAAGCGAACGCTTCGGGGTTTGATTTCAATGCCTCTAGTCGAAGCTCCCAATATGCTTTTGCGTCATCAGGTTTTAAGAGTCGGACTTCCATATGATATCCCCCAATATTTTTAAAAATAAGTGTACCACAAAATGGAAGTAATATGAAAGATGAATTTAAAAACGAGCAAACGCCTAGGGTGTTTGCTCGTTTTTATTGATTTATGATAATTGTTTGGGGACAGACCCCTTTAGTCCCTTCAGCAGTTCGCGGGCGACGTTGCGCCCGCTCATGATGACCATTGGGGAGCCGCCACCAGGATGGGTTGTACCTCCAGCGAAATACAAATTGCTGATGTCTTTAGAGCGGTTAGAAGGGCGTAAGAACGTGTTCTTACGTTCATTCGCTGAAATACCATATAATGCCCCTTTAAAAGCTCCAAATTTAGCTTGTATGTCGTGAGGGGTTATCATCTTCTCATGCATGATATGCGGCCTGAACTGTAGACCGAACGACTCTAGACGGTCATATACTAAATCTCTGTATCGCTCGTACGTATCAAGACTTTTAGAAGCAGCAGCTTTTATAGGCGGTGCGTTAACTAATATAAACAGGTTATCGCCATCAGGAGAAACGGTTGGATCCGTTACAGATGAATTTGAAATATAGATGGTTGGGTCATCGGAATATTCTCCGTTGAATAACGTGTCGAATTCTCGTTTGTAATCGCTCGAGAAATACACTTGATGATGCAACAGATTATCTAAACGTTTGTTTAGTCCTACTAAAAGAACAAACGCAGAAATCGAAGGAGAATAACTTTCCACTTTTTTATTCTTCATAGAAGGTCTGTAGCGTTCTTCTACGAGTTTAGGATACGCTTCGAGCAGATCTCCGTTCATTACGACAGCATCGAACGTAACTTCTTCTCCGTTTGAAAGGATCAGTGATTTTGCTTCAGCATCCATAACGCTTATTTTTGTAACTTCTACCCCTGCATGTAAATGAACCCCAAGCTTTTCTGCTAGGCGCACCATACTTTCTGCGATTTTTACGTTGCCACCTTTTACGTAGTAAACCCCTTGAATCATCTCTAGATAAGCGATCAAAGAGAATGTAGCAGGTGCTTGAAAGGGGGATGAACCTATGTAAGTGGCATAGCGGTTAAAGGTTTGCAGCAATAGCGGATGATTAAAATATTTACGATGAAAGCTGTCCATAGATTGCAGTGGCCGCACTTTTGTAAAAGCATTGAACAGTGAGGGAGAAAGATAGTCTTTCATACTCGTAAAGGTCCTAGGGAAAAATTCTTTCTCTGCTAGATGATATAAACGAGTCACTTCTGCAAGGTAATCTGAATATCGTTGTGCCGCATAGGGATCAAGTTCTTTTAATTGATTCATCACATGATCCACATCGGTCGACATCTCAAAAATTTCCCCGTGGCTGCTAATATTTCGAGTATGCGTATCTAATTTGATCCATTCAAAATAGTTTCTAGGATCCTCATCAGCATCCAGAAACACTTCGTCAAATATTTGAGGCATCGTGATGGTGTTCGGTCCGAAATCAAACGTGTGAGAACCTAAAGAAACAGGCATCAGCTTCCCGCCAAAATGCTCGTTTTTTTCATATATGTGTACTTCACAACCATTACTGGCAAGAGAGATACTTGCAGATAATCCGCCAAGGCCGCCGCCGACAATTGCGATTTTTCTCATTGATAGGAACGTCCTTTCCATTCGTAGCCTTGCTTTTTCAGAGCTTTCCACATAGAGGCATTCACAAGCACGACCAACCCTAATGCAGATAACGGCATGGTGAAGGCAAGGTAAGCTTTTTGTCCCGTGAAGAGGTCGACATAAGCTTTTTGGATGACCGTGATCAAGTAAGGCAGCAGCCATAAAAATTGCTCAGTGAGTATGCCGTATATGAAGAAAAACAAAGGTGCTATGTAAAATACGGTGTAAAAAACAGATAAAAAAATTACAAGAAAGATGGAACGACCTAATCCAGGAAACAGGTTCTTTGTAAAGCCGTTCCACACTTCTTTATTACTGTGATACATGAAACACGATACATATTTCGTTACGTTCGCGAGTACAACTTCATGACGCCCTCGCTTCATAGCTTTAGCCAAATCCACATCATCAACTAAAGAGTTTTTTATGCTAGCATGACCACCAATCGCGTGGTAATCCTTACTCTTAAACAACATGAACGCACCATGTGCAGCTGTTGCGGGTGGCCATTTTGTAAAGTTCGCAAAAAGAAGCGGAAGATGAAAAAGGATAACAAAATGCTGTAGAGGAACAATCAGCTTCTCAAAAAACAAAGTTACAGGAAACTTTGGAAATCCAGACAATAGACTAGCTTTCCGCTTTTTTAATAGTGTTAGTGAAGTCTCGATCGTATGAGGATGGAGGCGAACATCCGCATCGATAAACAAAAGGTAATCACCTGTGGCACTTTGACTAAGCTGGTGACAGGCATGAACTTTACCAGCCCAACCGGCAGGAAGTTTCTTTCCTTGTAGAACGGTAAAACGGCTGTCGTTATCAATGTGCTCCAACAGCAAGTTATAGGTTTCATCATCTGAATGATCATCCAATATGGTAAAAGATATAGGACGATGAGTCAGTCCTTTTAAAGTGCTAACAAGACCAGCTACGTTATTCTCTTCATTACGCATCGGTACAAAAACAGCAACCCTCTCTGAATGAGAAGCCCGTAAAGAGGGCTTTTTTAGAGAGGGTAAAAAGAGACTATTTAATAGGGTTGCCGCTAAAAAGAGAATGGCAGCTGCAATAAATAAGAGAACCATCTTTATCACCTTTTCCCCGAGCTGTAAGCTATACTGCGATTTAGAGAAAGTGGTTTATTGTTAATGCGATATAAACTCAACAAGACGATACTAGCGAGAGTCACACCAATTGAAGCTAGATACAGCTCTGATGTTAATCCTAGTACCACAAACATGCTCGTGACCATCAAAAACACAGCAATTGTGCGAGAATGCCAATAGGGGTGCGTTGTCGTATCCGTTTTTTTCGTTATATGCAATCCTGAAACTAAAGCGATATGAAAGAAGCTAGCCAAAAGAAACCAACCAACAAAATTTTGCAACGGTATTCCGTAATACATCCCTGAGCCATCCCAGAACCAGTAACCTTTAACAAGGTAAGCGACAGGATCGATAATCCCATCCATGACAACAGCGATCAGACCACCTGTAACGACATAGAGTGGAAGTTTTATCGCTGTTTGACCTTTATATGGATTAACGATTCCACCAGCGATCGCGTGTGAGACAGCGATAATCATCACCCACGCGAATCCGATGGCAACAGGAACACCCAACCATTGTAAACCGAGCTGATCGCTATAATTATAGTGACCGAAAATCAGGCCGGTCTTGACGCCAATACTCTCTGCTACGATACTTCCAAACAGAACAAATAATGTAAAAACAGCGCCAAAGTTACCGTAAGTTCGATAAAAGTAAAATCCTCCAAGAACACCGCATGCGATTAGAAACACGCTGTTTGCCCACTCCAGAGAAGGAGGAAGAATATCAAAAACAAGAAGTATTAATCCTACGCTGTACCAAAAGATAAAGAACCGAAAAAGTACTTTATCGATGGTGCCATGCTGCTGTGCGGTTTGCAATATTACCCGATCTCCTTTGAAACATTTTTTAAATCTTCCCCTATTAAATCAGCTGTCAGCTGTCCAGATAGTGTTACCATTGGAACGCCTCCGCCAGGGTGTGTAGAGCCGCCTACGAAATATAGATTTGTAAATTGATTGCTTCTGCTCGGAATCTTAAATCCGCCGTTCATCTTACGGTCTGTTCGAATGCCGTAGATAGATCCTCCGTTCGGTCCGTACAGTTCTTTTAATGTGTCAGGTGTAAACGTGTATTCCCACTCCACGTGCTGGCGTAGGTCTTTAGCTCCCATGCGCTCAAGTTTGTTCAAGACAAGCTCACGATAGCTTTCAAGGTTGCTTTCCCACGTTTCGCCTTCTTTAAGAGGTGGTACATGCGTTAGGACGAACCAGTTATCTTTACCTTCAGGTGCTTGAGTTGGATCGGTTTTTGATGAAATCCCCACATAAACGGTTGGGTCGTCTGCAAGAATACCAGTGTTAAAGATTTGATCGAATTCCCTTTCCCCACTTTGAGAGAAGAAGAAATTGTGATGCGCAAACTCATCGTACTTCTTATCAACTCCAAGCAATAAGACAAGGCCTGAAACAGTAGGTTCGTATTTACTTAGATCTTCTGCTGCTTTTTTAGCTTGCGGATGATTTGAGAGAAGTGTCTTGTATGCTGGTATCGCTTCTAAGTTAGAAACAACGATATCTGCATACATCTCTTCGCCGTTCTCAAGCTTTACTCCTTTAGCCGTAGTGCCTTCTGTTAAGATACCTACTACTTTTTGATTCGTTCGAACATCAACGTTATATTCGTTTAAAACACTTAAGATCGATTCAGCAATTTTGTACATTCCGCCTTCCACATAATAAATACCAAGGCCGAGCTGAACGTGTATCAACTGAGAAAGAACAGCTGGTGCCTGATAAGGGGAGGAACCGATATACATGATGAAGAAATTAAATAGTTGTTGAAGGTGTTTGTCTTTAATGAACTTTTTCGTTGCTTGGTCCATTGATTTTACAGGATCCATCGCAAGAAGCTCTTTAAAGCTGTGAAGAGTGCGCAGATCGTTTAATCCAGTTAAACTTTTCTTATAAAAACTCTTCATGCTAAGTTCGTACATTTGGCTGCAATAATCCAGATATTTAAAGAATGAAGCAGCATCTTGCGGATTTACTTTACTGATTTCTTTCAGCATCTCTGGCAGGTCGCTCGTCACATCAATTACCGTGCCATCTTCAAAGAACGTTCTCCACTGTGGCTCGATACGCTGGATGTTTATGTAATCGTGGATGTTCTTTCCAGCAGATTCAAATAGCTGTTCAAGCACCCATGGCATGGTTAAGATGGAAGGCCCTGTATCAAAGGTATAGCCTTTTCCGGAACGCTGATTCAATTTGCCGCCGATACGTTCATTCTTTTCGAGTACAGTTACTTCGTGTCCATCAGCTGCTAATCGAAGAGCTGCTGATAGTCCTCCAAGTCCGCCGCCTACAACTAACACTTTTTTCTTCATCAAAATCCTCCTCGGTATTGGGAATGAAAGGTTAAGATTGTTTCTTAGCTGTTGCTGTACGACTGTTCCTCTGTATTGTATAGTTTATGTACAACCATTGTAAAATTATTGAACGCTTTTTCAACATATTCAGAAAGTCATTCTTTATTTTCAGTTCTTGACTGAATATAAAAACTCCTCTTTTTTTAAGAATTGTTTGAAAAAAGAATACAAAGCCCAAGCTGTAACTACAACTTATTTTCTAAAGGAGACAGTCGACATGCTTTCTACCATTTTGTATCTATCTATCATGTGGCTTTGTGGATGGTTCATGCTATGGAATATACGTACTCTAAGTGATAAAACTCCTCATGAACCACACTCTGTTTCAGTTATTATTCCCGCAAGGAATGAGGAAGCAAACTTAAAAAATTTATTGCCGACGTTGAGTAACCAAAGTATGAAACTTCATGAAGTAATTGTTGTTAACGATGATTCTGATGATCGAACAGAAGAAGTCGCTCGGGAATTCGGTGTTACTGTTGTGAAACCAGAGCGGCTTCCGATCGGTTGGCTTGGAAAACCATGGGCATGCTGGAATGGAGCAAAACATGCAACAGGTTCTCTATTGTTATTTTTAGATGCAGATTTAGAAATTGAGAGAGACGGAATTGAACGCTTATGTGGTGAATGGGAAAGAAACAGGGGATTGATCAGTGTCCAGCCTTTTCATCAGATGAAGAGTGCACGAGAAAAATTATCTTCTCTATTTAACATTATCGTAATGGCGGCCATGCAATGTTTTACACTATTTCGTAAAAAACCTGCTGGTGCGTTTGGTCCGTGCTTAATGATCGATAGAAAAACCTACACAGAGATCGGTGGCCATGAAGGGATTAAGCACCAAGTTCTTGAACATATGGAAATGGGAAGAGTGGCTATGAATCAAGATGTAAACGTTATTTGTTTCTCAGGATACAAGGCGGTTTATTTCAGAATGTATTCAGAAGGTCTAACAGCATTATTTTTCGGATGGTGTAAAAGTTTTGCACTTGGTTCAGCCAAAACGCCTCTCCTGCCCTTAGTGCTGACAGTAGCATGGATAACAGGCGGAATAAGTCTAGCCATTCAGCTTCCTTTCTTGTTGGTTCAAGAAATCAACGAAGTTTTGATGTGGGGAATCTTCTATCTGCTTTTTGCGATTCAGATTAAGACCTTAATGAAGAAAATAGGAACGAATTCAATACTTTCAGCTCTATCACACCCGTTTCACTTCTTGTTTTTTTCTTTAGTGTACATCTGGTCTTTTATTTTGAGTATGATCAAAAAAGAAGTAAAGTGGAAAGGTAGAGAAATCTCGGTTTCTGAAAAAGGAGATGCGTAAATGCTGATTGAACTTTCTCCGTTTTGGACGGTAACGATCAATATTCTTGCCTGGCTCATCTTTCATTTACTTGTAGCTTATATCATTCATCGAATTCCTTTTTCTTCCTTCACGAAAGAGAGTAGATGGGATACGGCTTTTGGCTGGGAAAACAGTGGAGGATGGTATGAAAAAATAGGAATACGCAAATGGAAAACGATACTGCCTGATGGTGGAGATTTTTATCGGGGAGGTTTCGCGAAGAAAACACTGGAGGGGGATTCCCTAGAGTATCTAGCCCGTTTTTTAGCAGAAACACGTCGTGCAGAACTTACGCATTGGCTTTCCATGCCACCAGCTTTGCTGTTTTTCTTATGGAACCCTGTTTGGATCGGCAACATCATGATTCTGTATGCCGTTCTGTTCAATCTTCCTTTTATATTTATCCAGAGATATAACAGGTTTAGGCTGATTCGAATCCTGAACCTTAAGAACAAGACGCTTGAACGAAAGAGGAGGAAAGTTGTTGGATATTTCGAAGGACCTTACGGAAAAGCGGAAAACTGAACATATTAGAATTAGTTTGAATGAAGATGTGGAAGGTAAGAACATCACGACAGGACTTGAAAGCTATCGGTTCGTACCTAACGCGCTGCCTGAATTATCATTTGATGAAATTATGCTTTCAACTACATTTTTAAATAAAACGATGCGGACGCCTTTTTTGATTTCTTCCATGACTGGTGGAACAGATACCGCCTATCAAATCAATCAACATTTAGCAATGGCTGCCGAAGAAAAGGGATGGGCGATCGGCCTCGGATCAATGAGAGCTGCGGTAGAGAACGAGGATCTTGCTTATACGTTTCAAATTCGGAAGTATGCTCCTAATATTCCGATTATCGCGAACATCGGAGCGGTTCAGCTGAATTATGACTTTGGGGCAGTTCAATGTAAAAAAGCGGTAGAGATGGCTGAAGCAGATATGCTTGTACTGCACTTAAACACGTTACAGGAAGTGTTTCAGCCAGAAGGAGATACGAATTTCTCGAAATTGCTTTCTAAGATTGAAGAAATCGCAAATTCTCTTCATGTGCCGGTCGGTGTAAAAGAAGTTGGAATGGGAATCGACGATAAAACGGCAGATCGCCTTACATCCGCTGGTATTCAGTTCATTGATGTAGCTGGAGCAGGTGGAACGTCATGGATACAAGTAGAAAGTTATCGTTCAAACGACAGCATTCGAAAAGAAGCTGCTGAAGCTTTTCTAGATTGGGGACTGCCGACTGCTGAAAGTATTCTTGCTGTGAGAAAGAACAATTTTGATATTCCCTTGATCGCAAGTGGAGGACTAAAAAACGGTGTTGATGCTGCAAAAACGATTGCTCTAGGTGCTAATCTTGCTGGTTTTGGAAGGCTGCTACTGCCATCAGCTGTAGAAAATGATGTTGAAGCGTTGCTCATACAGATGGAACGAATCGAATTTGAGATGCGTGCGGCTATGTTTGGTATAGGTGCTGGTCATATAGAAGAACTTGCACATTCAGATCGACTCATAAAGAAAATTTAAAAAAGCGCTCCTGAGTAGTCAGGAACGCTTTTGTTTGTATTTATTTTAATTCATCAAGTGTTTCTTCCATGTCATCAAATTGGTTTTGAACCTTTTTAGATGGATTTTTCGTTAATAAGCTTACAATAATAATGGCGATTAAGCTTAAGAAGAATCCAGGAATCATTTCATACACTTGTTCTTTTAGATCAGGGAACTGAACCCAAGTAAGAACTGTTACAGCACCAACGATGATACCTGCTAGAGCTCCCCATTTAGTCATCTTCTTCCAGAACAGGCTTAATAGGACGAGTGGTCCAAATGCTGAACCAAATCCTGCCCATGCATAGCCTACAAGGCTAAGAATAGTATCACTAGGGTTCAAGGACAACAATACTGCAATTACAGCTACAATTAGTACCGCAATACGTCCGATCATAACAAGTTCTTTCTGAGTAGCATTCTTCTTTAAGAATTGCTTATAAAAGTCTTCGGTCACAGAAGACGAAGTTACTAACAGCTGAGATGAGATGGTACTCATGATTGCAGCTAGTATGGCAGCTAATAAGAAACCAGTAATCAGCGGATGGAATAACAGATTCGCAAATTCGATAAATACTGTTTCAGGATCAGCAAGTTCTCTTCCTTCTCTAGCAAACCAAGCTACACCAATCAATCCTGTAAGAGAAGCACCGATAAGAGAGATGATCATCCAGCTCATACCGATTCTTCTTGCTGTTTTAATGTCTTTAACAGATGTGATAGCCATAAAACGAACGATAATATGTGGTTGACCGAAGTAACCTAATCCCCAAGCTAGTAAAGAGATTAATCCAAGAGTGGTCAATCCTTTTGATACTTGAAGAAGGGATGGATCAACACCGCGAATTGTGTCAATTACTGTTTGTGAGTCACCAATGTCTGTAAATGCAACGATTGGCACTAAGATTAATGCGATGAACATGATACAGCCTTGAACGAAATCCGTCCAACTTACTGCAAGGAATCCACCAAATAGTGTATAAGCTACAACTACCCCAACCGTAATCAACATACCAGTTAGATAAGTTGTACCGAATGCACTTTCAAACAGCTTACCACCAGAAACAAGTCCAGCAGATGCATAAAGTGTGAAGAAGATAATGATAACGAGCCCTGAAACGATACGTAGAATTTTCTGTGTATCATTAAAGCGATTCTCAAGATAATCAGGAATTGTAATGGAATCATCCGCAACTTCTGTATACGTACGAAGGCGAGGTGCTACTAGAAGATAGTTTAAATATGCACCAATCGTGAGTCCAACAGCGATCCAAATACTGCTTATTCCGTCAGTGAACATCGCACCCGGAATACCCATCATCATCCAACCACTCATATCAGATGCGCCAGCTGAAAGTGCAGTAACAGCAGGACCTAGTCCTCGTCCACCTAACATGTAGTCATTTAAATCAGATGTTTTTTTGTAAGCCCAGTACCCGATATAAAGCATACCGGCCATGTAAATAACTAAAGAAATAATAACTCCTGTTTGCATGTAAAAATTTCTCTCCTTTTCTTTTTTCATGAAATGGGTCATGTTAGTTTGCTCAACGGATGACTTGTTTATGAAAAAGTTGGCAGGTTGTTTCTTAGAGCTTTTTATTTGCAAAAAGAGCTTGCGGGGAATAGCAGAAAAAAACTTGAAGTCAAAAGCGCGGTCGAAAAACGCATTTAAAAAACTTGCTGGATTAAATGAACCCAGCATCAACTACAAGAAAAAAGCAAAGCCGATGTGTGAATTGAAAATAGGTGGCATCCGTTTTGAGCAAAAAACGTGCCCACTTCTTTTCAGAACATGTTTATCACTATAACAAAAATTCCGAAAAGAATGCAAATCATAACCGAGAGATGCTATTCTGACACGGTTAAGATACAATAGAAAACAAAGACATTAGCCTAAGGAATGATATGGTTTTGAGTATTTTATTAGTTGAAAATTTATATAAAACATATGGTGAAAAAACGCTGTTTGACAATATCACTTTTTCAATCAGCGACAAGCAACGAATTGGCCTCATCGGCCCGAACGGAACCGGTAAGTCTTCATTATTGAAAGCAATAGCAGGATTCGAACCAGCTGAGCGAGGCACGCTGTCACATGCGAATTCATTTCAGATCGAATATGTGGCCCAAGAGCCAGAACTTGATGAAGAATTAACCGTTTTAGACCAGATTTATTATGGAGATTCTCTCATCATGAAGACGATGCGTGAATATGAGAAAGCCTTACTCGATCTGGAATCGGATCCGTCCAACGAAAAGAAGTTAAAGCGTTTAATGAGCAGTCAGCAAAAGATGGATGAAAATGAGGCATGGGAAGCAAACACCATCGCGAAAACAGTGCTTACTAAGCTTGGTCTTCGTGATTTTTCTCGTCAATTGAAGCATTTAAGCGGTGGACAAAAGAAGCGAGTAGCGATTGCAAAAGCACTCATTCAACCTGCTGATTTGCTCATTTTGGACGAGCCAACAAATCATCTTGATAATGAAACAGTTGAATGGCTAGAAACGTTCTTAGGAAACTATAAAGGCGCCTTACTGATGGTTACCCATGACCGGTATTTTTTAAACCGCGTAACTAACAATATCTTCGAGCTCGATAATGGGAAGCTATATGTATATGAGGGAAATTACGAAACATACTTGGAGAAAAAGGCTGAACGAGAAGAAATCGCTCTGCAGAACGAAGATAAGCGGCAAAATACTTTACGCCGCGAGTTAGCCTGGTTACGACGTGGTGCAAAAGCACGAACGACGAAACAAAAAGCTAGAATTCAACGTGTAGAGAGTTTGCAGGAAGAAACTGGTCCAGCAGTTAAGGTCTCTGTTGAGTTTGCGATCGGGTCTCAACGACTTGGTAAAAAAGTGATTGAAGTTGAAGGGTTGAGTAAAAGTTTAGATGGAAAAGAGCTAGTTAAAAACCTCGACTATCTGATCGTTCCGGGTGAACGACTTGGAATCATCGGGCCAAACGGAAGCGGGAAAACTACTTTGTTAAATATGTTAGCAGGTAGAATGACTCCTGATTTTGGTTCTGTTGAAGTAGGGGAAACGGTTAAGATTGGCTACTACACACAAGATCACGAAGAGCTCGACGGAAACTTGCGGGTTGTCGATTATATCAAAGAAACGGCACAGGTCATCACGACAGTAGATGGCCAGTCGATTACAGCTGAACAGATGCTCGAACGTTTCCTGTTTCCACGCTATATGCAATATACGTATATTCGGAAGTTATCAGGTGGAGAGAAACGCCGCTTATACATGCTCAAAGTGTTAATGGAAGAGCCGAACGTTCTGTTTTTGGATGAGCCCACAAACGATCTCGACATTCAAACGTTAGGGATTCTAGAAGAGTATTTAGAAAATTTTCCTGGTGTAGTGTTGACGGTTTCCCATGACCGCTACTTTTTAGACCGGGTTGTCGATCATCTTCTCGCATTCGAAGGGAACGCAGAGGTTGTAAGGTTTCAAGGCAGCTATACGGACTACATGGATGAGAAAAAAGAGCGTGATGAAATGGCTGCTGCGGTGAAGAAAGAAGCCTCTGAAAAACCGACGGAAACAGTTGGACAGCATCGTAAAGAAAAGAAGAAAAAGCTGTCGTACAAAGATCAACAAGATTGGGATACGATTGAAGAACGAATCATGAACTTAGAAGAGAAAAAAGGGCATTATGAAGCAGAAATTGTTGCTGCAGGAAGCGATTTTGGCAAGATCAGCGAGCTTATGGCTGAGCAGAAAAAAGTGGAGAGCGAGCTTGAAGCCGCAATGGAGCGATGGGAAGAGCTTTCTCTGTTAGTGGAAGAGTTGGATAGTTGATTAGGTGGGCACCTCTTGCTGTTAGCAGGAGGTGTTTTTTTACGCTGTAAAAGCGGAGAATTGGGGTGAAGACTTATAAAAATTTTTGAAGACTTATAAAATCCTTTGAGGACTTATAAATTTTTTTGAAGACTTATAAATCTTTATGAGGACTTATAAAAAAATTCTCCTTTTCATGAGAGGAAAATTAGTGGCAATCGTTGAATTTTTATAAGGAAATTAAGTGTGAGGTGATGATTTGATAGTAAAAGAAAGAACAAAACCATTAATACTTTTCAAACTAGATTCATTATTAGAAAGAATGCCTCTTAATCTCCCCAAAAAACCAGATATTCTAAGTGATAGGGCGAAATTTAATGCTGGGTTTAATGGAGAGAAGTCTCTTGATTATCATTTAACTGATTTACCTCAAGAAAACTACTATATCTTCCACGATTTAAGGCTCCCCAGAGATAAAACGCAAAAACTATACTTCCAGCTTGATTCTCTCATCATAACTCCACACTATTGTTTAATAATTGAAGTGAAGAACTTAATAGGAAACCTGTATTTTGACCATCAATTCAACCAAGTAATTCGCACCAGAAACGGAATTGAAGAAGCTTTTCCTGATCCGATTATACAAGTTGAATTTCAAGCTTCATGTTTTAAGGAGTGGCTTTCCTCTCATAAGTTTGCTGATATCCCTATCTTTTATTTGGTTGTAATAACAAACATTCACTCAGTTATAAAAATTTCTCCTTCATATAAGAAAATTCATAATAAAATTGTTAGAGGCAAAGACTTGATTCGGACGGTTCAGGGTTTAACGGAAAATAATACACAACATTATTTATCTCAAAAAGATATAAAAAAATTGAGTAAACTTTTGATAAAGAATCATAAACAGATAAATATAGATGTTTTAAAACAATATGAGATAAAAAAAGAGGACATAGCTACAGGAGTTGTTTGCCCTAATTGTGATAACTTACCTATGAAAAGAGAAATGAGACACTGGCTTTGTTTAGCATGTTCCAACAAGAATGCTGATGCGCATATAAAAGCAATTTATGATTACGCACTCTTGATAAATCCTCAAGTTAAAAATGAAGAATTACGAAACTTCTTGCATCTTAATTCCTCTACTAGCATGTATAAAATTCTCCGTGCAATGGATTTAAAACCAAATGGCTCAAGAAAAGCAGCAACCTATACCATCCCTCTGCCCAAATAATCTACATAATAAAAACCCCCACCAATGTGAGGGTCTCAGAATTAAAACACTTTCGTCGTCCAGCTTTCACAGTTCCAGACGTCATTTGCTACTTCTTTATAAAATTCAGGTTCATGGGAGATTAACAGCACACTGCCTTTGAAAGCTCTCAGTGCACGCATCAATTCATCTTTCGCCTCTACGTCTAGATGATTTGTCGGCTCATCGAGAACGAGAACATTGTTTTCGTGGTTGATTAGCTTACATAGACGAACCTTCGCCTTTTCTCCACCACTTAGTACTTCAACTTTACTCTCGATGTGTTTAGTCGTTAGACCACACTTCGCGAGAGCAGCACGAACCTCATGATGTGAGAAACCAGGAAATTCACTCCAGATTTCATCGATACATGTATTATAGTTCGCTGACTTCACTTCTTGCTCGAAATAACCGATCTCTAGGTTTTCACCGCGCTCAACGGAACCCGCAACAGGCGTGATCTCACCAAGGATGCTTTTTAGCAATGTCGTTTTACCGATACCGTTAGCACCGACTAGAGCAATTTTTTGGCCGCGTTCCATACGCAGGTTCAGCGGTTTAGAAAGTGGCTCGTCATAACCGATAACAAGATCTTTCGTTTCAAAGATCAGTTTGCTTGGCGTGCGAGCTTCTTTAAAGTTGAACTCTGGCTTTGGCTTTTCTTTGGCTAGTTCAATAACATCCATTTTATCGAGTTTCTTCTGTCGAGACATTGCCATGTTTCGAGTGGAAACACGTGCTTTATTACGTGCAACAAAATCCTTCAATCCGGCAATCTCTTGCTGTTGACGCTTAAATGCTGCTTCCAACTGGGATTTTTTCATCTCATGAACGGATTTGAAGTGATCGTAATCTCCTACATAACGGTTTAATTCCTGATTTTCCATGTGATAGATCAAGTTGATAACGCTGTTTAAAAAAGGAATATCATGCGAGATTAAGATGAACGCATTTTCGTACTCCTGCAAATAACGCTTCAGCCACTCGATGTGCTGTTCATCCAGATAGTTTGTTGGCTCATCTAGCAATAGAATCTCTGGCTTTTCTAATAAAAGCTTTGCAAGCAAAACTTTCGTACGCTGTCCACCACTTAAATCATGTACGTCACGGTCTAGACCGATATCATCAAGTCCAAGTCCGCGCGCGATTTCTTCAACTTTAGCATCGATCACGTAAAAGTCGTTGTTTGTTAATGTATCTTGAATGACACCAACATCTTCAAGCATCTTTTCAAGCTCTTCAGGTGTTGCTTCACCCATTTTTTCGTACATGCTGTTCATTTCGTTTTCCATGTCGAGCAAGTATTGGAATGCACTTTTCAAGACATCGCGGATAGACATGCCTTTTTGAAGGACCGTGTGCTGATCAAGATAGCCTACACGTACCTTTTTTGCCCATTCTACTTTACCTTCATCAGGCTTTAGTTTGCCTGTAATAATATTCATAAATGTTGATTTACCTTCACCGTTTGCACCGATCAAACCGATGTGCTCACCTTTAAGCAGGCGGAAGGAAACATCATTAAATATGGCACGATCGCCGAAACCGTGGCTTAAGCCTTGCACCGTTAAAATACTCATCTATATAACACCTTTTCTGTCAGTAATTTGTACCCTCTTGATTATAGTATTGAATGGGGAAGGAACTCAATAGGTGCATACGTAATCTTAAAAAAGAAAAAGCACCCATGGAAGATTTTCCAAGTGTGCCATGATGCGATCTATTCTTGTTCACCAGTTCGGTTCTTGAATGCTTCTTTTGTTGCAAGGTTCACTGAATCCGTTTCATCAGACTTCTCAACCAGGCGATTTTGAAGGGTGTTATCAGGAAACTTTCCTGGATGACCTTGTTTTTTATGTTCGAACGATTTTCCGCGTGCCATATATTTCACTCCTCATCTCTTTAGAGAATATTTTGCCCATGAAGAGGTGTGATTATGAATGGAATAAAATACGTGAAAATATTATATCTAGTACCAAGTATTAAGAATTTGTTACAAAAACAAGCATATCTTAGTTTTAAGTTGAATATATCTGAATCACAACTAAATATTTCACCTGTGACTAAAGCATAAACACACTAATGACTCGCTACTTTTTCTTAAAGCTTGTCATTTTTTGTTTGAGGAGGTGGCTGCTAAAAATATCCTGCTCGTAATCCCTACTTGACAGATGGGTTTAATTGTATTAATTTAATTTAGTTAACTAAAGGGGGGCTTGTAGGTGACTACTGGTTTAGTTTTATTGAATATTGCAATTATGCTTATACTATTGGGTGTTTTGTATTACATGCAAAAAAAGCACGTTTCTTTCTCTAAGCGTGTTTTTACGGGGCTCGGTCTAGGAATTTTGTTCGGACTCGGACTTCAGTACGGATATGGAGCAGACTCTGAGGTTGCTGCTAAATCGACTGACTGGTTCAATCTAGTCGGTGGCGGTTATGTAACGTTCTTAAAAATGATCGTTGTACCACTTGTATTTATTTCAATCCTTTCAGCGTTTACGCGTCTGAACTTAAAAGGAAACATCGGAAAACTTAGTGGATTGATCATAGGAATCTTGATAGGTACGACTGCAATTGCCGCAGTTGTCGGAATTGCAACTTCAACGGTTTTTGATCTTGAAGCTGTGCAGATCGAGCAAGGAGATGCAGAAACGGCTCGTGGTGAGCAGATGGAAGGTACGTTTGCAGAGGTAAAAGATCTGACGCTTCCACAACAGGTTCTTTCATTATTACCTGCTAACCCATTCTTAGATTTCACAGGAGCTCGTCCGACTTCGACAATCGCTGTAGTTATCTTTGCTGCATTCCTGGGCGTTGCTTATCTTGGAGTCAAACGTAAGCAAGAGGAGCATGCAGAGCTTTTTGCTAAGATTGTTGATGCGTTTTATGCGGTTATCATGAGAGTAGTAACGTTGATTCTGCGTCTAACTCCGTATGGGGTCCTCGCGCTCATGACAAAAACAGTTGCACTGAGTGATATGGATGCAATCGCAAAACTAGGTAAGTTCGTTATTGCTTCATATGTAGCTTTGTTGATCATGTTCGGCATTCACTTATTGCTTTTAACATTTGCAGGATTAAACCCGATTACTTATATGAAAAAATCTTTCCCGGTACTATCCTTTGCTTTCACTTCTCGTACGAGTGCAGGAGCACTTCCGTTAAATATTCGTACGCAAAAGAGCATGGGTGTGCCTGACGGAATCGCAAACTTCTCAGGTTCATTCGGTCTTTCGATCGGACAAAACGGATGTGCTGGAATTTATCCAGCGATGCTAGCCGTTATGATCGCTCCGACAGTTGGAATCGATCCGTTGTCTCCATCGTTCTTGTTGACGCTTGTAGTAGTCGTAGCACTAAGTTCGTTCGGTGTAGCAGGTGTTGGTGGTGGAGCAACGTTCGCGGCCATACTTGTACTTTCCGCAATGGATCTTCCTATCGCTTTAGCAGGTCTATTGATCTCAGTTGAGCCATTAATCGACATGGGTCGTACCGCTGTTAACGTAAGTGGTTCGATGACATCAGGATTATTAACAAGTAAGGTGCAAAATCAGCTTGATACAAATGTTTACAATGACACCGAAAATCAAGTTGAAGTAAGTGCATAAGATATAAAAAATGAGCGATCTTGTCTATATCGGCAAGGTCGTTTTTTATTTGAAAAATTTACATAGGCAGGTGTATGTTGGCTGGGTTTAGGGTAAAAAGTAAAAACTGAACTTTTAAAAAGCTCATGAGTCTTTACCAATGAAAGAAGTCTCTTCCAAAATCGTGAACATTCTATGTCAAAACTGTGATAAAGTTGTGAGCTTTATTTGAAGTAATCGTGACATTTGTTGTGGATAGAGTCACTTTTATTAGGATTCTGGTACTATGAAAGCAAAGGTTTTTGTCATTTAAATTTTTGCCTATGTTTTACATTGTGATTTAATTCACAATGCTCTATAATCACTCTTGGTTCGTTTTTTATTAGGCAAAAGTAAATGCTTGTAAATAGAGAAAGGAAGGTGGACCTGGTGATGCGACGGTTGAAGCCGTTTTTTACATTCGGGTTATTGATGGCCGTATTTATGCTTAGCGGCTGCAGCGATATGATTGTTTTAGATCCAAAAGGACCTGTAGGAGCAGAACAGAGGGATCTGATCATGTATTCCATCTGGTTTATGTTATTTATCCTAATAGTTGTTTACGCACTTACTGCTTTTATTGTTTATAAATATCGTGATCGCAAAAACCATAAAGGCTATGATCCAGATAATGAAGGAAGTCATCTTCTTGAAACGATTTGGTGGATCATTCCTATCATCATCGTTATTGCATTAGCGATTCCAACGGTAAAGAGTATCTATTCTCTTGAAGGACCTCCCGAAGAATCGAAAGATCAAAAGCCGTTGGTGATTCATGCAACATCTGTAAACTGGAAATGGGTATTCTCTTATCCAGAGCAAGATATTGAAACAGTTAACTATCTTCATATTCCTGAAGATCGACCTGTTTTGTTCAAGCTGACTTCTGCCGATTCAATGGCATCATTCTGGGTACCTCAATTAGGTGGTCAGAAATATGCGATGGCTGGCATGGAGACAGAGCTTTATCTGCAAGCTGATGAGCAAGGGACGTATGAAGGACGTAACTCCAACTTTACAGGAGAAGGATTCACTAATCATACGTTTGATGTGATGGCTATGTCTGATGCAGAGTTTGAAAAATGGGCGAGTGAAACGAAGGCTGATGCTCCTGAACTTTCGAAGGGGCAGTATGACAAGCTGATGCTTCCTGGTCACGTGAAAGAAATGACTTTCTCTTCTACTCACTTAGATTGGGTAGACCATGCTACAAATGCTGAATACGCGCTAGATGCTCGCGAACGTTTAGGTTATGAAGAGAAGATTCCTCACTCAAGAGCAGCGAAGGAAGAAAAGAAAAAGCGTGAAGAAGAGATGAAGAAGCTAGAAGAATCAGAATCAGAGTCTCATGGGGATTCTCATGCCCATTAACAGAGGAGGCATTTCAATATGAAATGGGATGAATTTTTCGTAACAGGCGACCCGATGATATATGGTGCTGACGTATCCATCGTATTAACGATGGTGGGTATCCTGTTCTATCTTACTAAATATAAAAAGTGGAAATGGTTGTGGGACGAATGGCTTACAACAGTTGACCATAAAAAACTTGGTATCATGTATATCGTTTCCGCTGTATTAATGCTGTTCCGCGGTGGGGTAGATGCCCTCTTAATGCGTACACAGCTTGCAGTTCCAGAGGCTAAGTTCCTCGACTCACAGCACTATAACGAAATCTTTACAACACACGGTACGATCATGATCATCTTCATGGCGATGCCGTTCTTGATTGGTTTGATTAACGTCGTTGTTCCATTGCAAATTGGAGCACGTGACGTAGCTTATCCTTATTTAAACGCAGTTAGTTTCTGGACGTTCTTTATCGGTGCGATGTTGTTCAACATCTCATTCGTTATTGGTGGATCTCCATCAGCAGGTTGGACCAGTTACATGCCGCTTGCCAGTAACGAGCTCAGTCCAGGACCTGGACAGAACTACTATCTGCTCGGTCTGCAGATCGCAGGTATTGGTACGCTCTTAACGGGGATTAACTTCTTAGTTACGATCCTTAAGATGCGTGCACCGGGAATGACATTGTTCCGTATGCCGATGTTCACTTGGTCATCACTTGTAACAATGGTAATTATTATTTTCGCTTTCCCAATCCTTACTGTAGCACTAGCACTTATGACATTTGACCGTTTATTCGGCAGCCATTTCTTCACTCTGCAAGGAGCGGGAATGGATATGCTTTGGGCGAACCTTTTCTGGCTATGGGGCCACCCAGAGGTATATATCGTAATTCTACCGGCGTTTGGTATGTTCTCAGAGATCATCTCTACGTTCTCTAGAAAAACGCTATTTGGTTACAAAGCCATGATCTGGTCTATGCTTTTAATCGCAGGATACAGTTTCTTGGTTTGGGTCCATCACTTCTTTACGATGGGTTCAGGAGCACTTGTTAACTCTGTATTCTCCATCACAACGATGGCGATCGGTATACCGACCGGGGTTAAGATCTTTAACTGGTTGTTTACGATGTACAGAGGTAAGATTCAATTTACTACGCCGATGCTTTGGTCACTCGGATTTATCGTGAACTTCGTAATCGGTGGGGTTACAGGTGTCATGCTAGCCATGGCAGCAGCTGACTATCAGTACCACAACACATACTTCCTAGTATCTCACTTCCACTATGTGTTGATCGCAGGTACAGTATTTGCTTGTTTCGCTGGTTTAATCTACTGGTATCCGAAGATGTTTGGTTACAAGCTGAACGAACGTATCGGTAAATGGGTATTCTGGGTATTTACAATCGGATTTAACGTATGTTTCTTCCCGCAATACTTCCTTGGTCTAGACGGTATGCCTCGTCGTGTTTACACGTACAGCGAAGAGTCTGGCTGGGGTCCATTGAACATGGTATCTACGATCGGTGGATTCATGATGGGGATCGCGTTCTTAATCCTTGTTTACAATATGTACTACAGCTTCCGTTACGCGAAGCGTGAAACAACTGGAGATGCTTGGGATGGCCGTACTTTAGAATGGTCTACTCCAACAGCAATGCCTCCATTCTATAACTTTGCTAAAATTCCTGAAGTAACAGGTCTTGATCACTTCTGGAGACAGAAGCAAGCTGGAAAAGTTGAGAAGTTAAAAGCTGAAGATATTAAACCGATTCATATGCCAAGTAACTCTGGTGTTCCATTCATCATGGCATCCTTCTTCTTTGTTGCCGGCTTCGGAATGGTATTCGACTGGATGTGGATGGCGATCGCCGGAATGATTGGTGTATTTGCAACATTGATCTATCGTTCGTTTGAGTATAATGATGGTTATTATGTAAGTGTTGAAGAAGTTATCGAAACAGAAAAGATATCTAAATAAGGAGGCGTGAAAAAATGGCACATGCAGAAACACACGACCCCAACACGCCTTTAGAGTATCGTTCGGAGACTGGGCGTTTAAATATTCTCGGTTTCTGGATTTTCCTCGGGGCAGAAATTGCGTTGTTCGCAACATTATTTGCAACTTATATGGTTTTAGAACATCGTATCGCTGATGGTCCATCACCAGGTGAACTTTTTGAAGTGAAGAGTTTGTTAATCCAAACTTTCTTGCTCTTAACAAGTAGTTTCACTTGTGGACTTGCGGTTCATGAGATGCGTCGTCAAAATGTAAAAGGTTTAATCACTTGGATGGCCATCACTTTAGGTCTTGGTCTTGGATTCCTTTACTTTGAGATTGAAGAGTTCTTACACTTCATTCATGAAGGTGCTAACATCGGTACAAGTGCAGCATGGTCAGGATTCTTCGTTCTTGTCGGTACTCACGGTGCCCACGTAACGTTCGGTATCTTCTGGGTAACGATGGTCTTGATTCAAGTAGCGAAGCGCGGTTTAACGCCAGCTACATCTGCAAAAGTTTTCATCACCAGTCTTTACTGGCACTTCTTAGACGTAGTGTGGATCTTTATCTTCACAGCCGTTTATCTGATGGGGATGGTGATGCATAATGGCTAGTAAAACTGCAGCTAATGAACACCACGGTTTTCCGTGGAAACATTTAATCGGTTTTGTGTTATCCATCGTGCTAACATTATTCGCACTATGGATTGCACTTGAAACAGATCTTTCGATGACTTGGATCTTAATTATCATTTTCGGTTTTGCGTTTCTACAAGCTGCTCTTCAGCTCTTGATGTTCATGCACGTAACAGAGAACTCGACGAAGAGTAACCTGACGAGCCGTGTACAGATCGGTAACATCCTCTTTGCAGCATTTGTTGCGATTGTTATCGTAATCGGTTCTGTTTGGGTAATGACAGCAGGTCACGCGAAGCATGATAAACACCAGCACGCACCGAAGACTGAAAACCATGAGAATCATGGTGGAGGTAGTGAGCATGATTCGGGTGAACATGGGAGTCATGAATAATAATTAAACATTTGAAAGCCTCTTGCTAGGGATTATTTCTTTAGCAAGAGGCTTTTTTGAGGTACTTAAGGAAGCAAAGAATGGAGTGGTAGGGGCGCGAGTATGAAATACGAGCGCCATATGAAAAATACGAGCGCCATATGAAAAATACGAGCGCCATATGAA
>NZ_JACZDV010000003.1:0-418661 GCF_015903845.1 Fictibacillus sp. 26RED30 | reverse complement strand
CTCTCAATATAATTTGGTTCAGTGATGATGGCAAAGAGGTCACACCCGTTCCCATACCGAACACGGAAGTTAAGCTCTTTAGCGCCGATGGTAGTTGGGGGTTTCCCCCTGTTAGAGTAGGACGTCGCTGAGCCAATACATATTCCACAGTAGCTCAGTGGTAGAGCTATCGGCTGTTAACCGATCGGTCGTAGGTTCGAGTCCTACCTGTGGAGCCATATTGGAGAGCTGTCCGAGAGGTCGAAGGAGCACGATTGGAAATCGTGTATACGGTCAACCCCGTATCAAGGGTTCGAATCCCTTGCTCTCCGCCAGATACATACTCTCTAGCTCAAAAATCTGGCCCGTTGGTCAAGCGGTTAAGACACCGCCCTTTCACGGCGGTAACACGGGTTCGAATCCCGTACGGGTCACCACTTATACATAACGATTTTAAATATGGAGGATTAGCTCAGCTGGGAGAGCACCTGCCTTACAAGCAGGGGGTCGGCGGTTCGAACCCGTCATCCTCCACCATAAACTTTTATATCATATTTATATCATCGCGGGGTGGAGCAGTCTGGTAGCTCGTCGGGCTCATAACCCGAAGGTCGCAGGTTCAAATCCTGTCCCCGCAACCAATTTTTTTTCATGGACAACGTCGAGATTACTTCTTGACCATGAAATATCTGTAGTGCCCTTAGGGTGCAACCAATTTTATTTCATAAATGGACTCGTGGTGTAGTGGTTAACATGCCTGCCTGTCACGCAGGAGATCGCCGGTTCGACCCCGGTCGGGTCCGCCATTTTTATTTAAACGGTGGCTTTACAACACCAAGATTTTTTTCTTGGCTCGATAGCTCAGTCGGTAGAGCAGAGGACTGAAAATCCTCGTGTCGGCGGTTCGATTCCGTCTCGAGCCACCATTTTTTTTGCCGGTTTAGCTCAATTGGTAGAGCAACTGACTTGTAATCAGTAGGTTGGGGGTTCAAGTCCTCTAGCCGGCACCAGTTTTTTCTTCCTGAATTGGAACAAAAAACTTATTGAAAAACAGGGTGATTATGTTTTATAATAAAACCTGTCTTCATTCGTGGAGGGGTAGCGAAGTGGCTAAACGCGGCGGACTGTAAATCCGCTCCCTCCGGGTTCGGCGGTTCGAATCCGTCCCCCTCCACCATCTTTTATTCCTTATATAGGGGCATAGTTTAAAGGTAGAACGAAGGTCTCCAAAACCTTTGGTGTGGGTTCGATTCCTACTGCCCCTGCCAATTTTAATACTGTGGCGGTCGTGGCGAAGTGGTTAACGCATCGGATTGTGGTTCCGACATTCGGGGGTTCGATTCCCCTCGTCCGCCCCATTTAAATTTTGGGCTATAGCCAAGCGGTAAGGCATCGCACTTTGACTGCGACATGCGTTGGTTCGAATCCAGCTAGCCCAGCCATTTTTATTTTTATAACATAAGATGATTTTAACAACATATTATAAGTTAATTAAATGTTTGCGGAAGTAGTTCAGTGGTAGAATACAACCTTGCCAAGGTTGGGGTCGCGGGTTCGAATCCCGTCTTCCGCTCCATTTTTGTTTTCTGGCGGCATAGCCAAGTGGTAAGGCACGGGTCTGCAAAACCCTTATCCCCCGGTTCGAATCCGGGTGCCGCCTCCATATATTCCAATTCAAAAGATTCAAATGCCGGTGTGGCGGAATTGGCAGACGCGCACGACTCAAAATCGTGTTCCTTCTGGAGTGTCGGTTCGACCCCGACCACCGGTACCATTTTACTTAACTTAACATTTAAACTTAAGACTTCTCACCTTTGTGGGGAGTTTTTTTATTTGCTTTTAAACTTTATACTTCAATTAACGATGAATATATTCAAGTTACGAAAGGGTACTGATCAATGAGAGATTTCTTCGATAAAATGAAAAATGATCTAGGCATTATTTTAAATGATGTTCAAAAGAATGCTGTTATGAAGACAGAAGGACCCCTTCTATTACTTGCTTCACCTGGTTCTGGAAAAACAACCACAGTCATTATGAGAATCGGTTATTTAATTATGGAAAAAGGAATACATCCTTCTCGTATAAAGGCTGTTACGTTCAGTAAGGCGTCAGCCAATGATATGAAAGAGCGTTTCGGAAAATTTTATCCTGATCTCCCTTCTGTGGACTTTTCGACCACTCATAGCTTTGCTTTTGAGGTAGTCAGGAATCATTATAGAAAGTTGGGTATCCCTTTTACAATTATAGAGGGTGATCACGATTCAGATGAAAAAGCAGGATCTGCAGGAAACTTTCAATACAACAAAAAACTTATGCTGAGGCATTTATTTAAGTCTGTTGTAGGGGAGAACATAACCGAGGATCAAATGGATGAGCTGACTACCTATATCAGTTACATTAAAAATAAGGTGATACCTATCGAACGGTGGTCAGAGGTTTCTTGTGATGTTTCGCAGGCTGAAGAGATATTTAAACAATATGAAGAACTCAAGCGTTCTGATCCGCATCATGTATTGTTAGACTTTGATGATATGCTCACGATGAGTAACGACATATTAGAAAAGGATAAGAAGTTGCTAAGTCACTATCAAAACCGATACGACTATTTCTTAACGGATGAAAGTCAGGATACGTCGCTTGTGCAGCATTCCATTATAGAAAAAATGGTTTCTACTCATAGAAATTTATGTGTTGTGGCCGATGATGACCAATCCATCTATAGCTGGAGAGGTGCTGAGCCTTCCTATTTACTTAAATTTAAGGAAAAGTACAGTGATGCATCTATTTTGTTTATGGAGCAGAACTATCGCTCATCTGAGGAAATTGTTAACGTTGCTAATTCGTTCATTAAAAGAAATAAAAATAGATATGAAAAAAATATGTTCACTCAAAATCCTTCGCAGCAACCGATTGAAGTGAAACATCTCGTGAATTTTAAGGAACAATCAAAATACTTGGTCCAGGAACTTAATGACGATGTTCATATAAAAGAAATCGCCATCTTATATCGAAATAATTCGTCATCCATTGGTTTGATGAATGATTTTGATCGTGCAGGAATTCCTTTTTATATGAAAGATGCCGATAATCGTTTCTTTTCACATTGGGTGGTTCAAGATATATTGAATTTTATGCGTATGGCCTTTACCGATAAGCGGCCAGACATTTTAGAAAAAATTCATTTGAAGTTTAATGGTTATATAACCAAGCAACAGATGCTAGCTTTAAAGCAATTGAACAATAACGATTCTGTATTTGATAATCTGCTAAATCATGTGAAATTGCAGGATTATCAAGTTAAACTTCTGAAGACAAGTAAAGAAACGTTTAAAGAAATGAAAAATATAAAGCCTCTTGGAGCTATACGAGTGATCAGAGATAGATTAGGTTACGACAAGGCAATTGAAAAGATCAGTAAGAGCCTTGGCTTTCGAATGGATTATTTAGTGGGCATCTTAAACACACTAGAAGAAATTGCAACAGATCTTAAAAGCCTAGAGGAATTTGCTAAACGACTGAAGCATCTTGAAGTCGTTTTGAAGACTGCAAAAAGGAAAAAGGGGCATGACGCTATAACACTTTCCACCTTTCATAGTGCTAAAGGGCTCGAATTTGAGAAAGTGTATATGATTGATGTAGTGGATGGGATCATACCATCTAAAGAAGATTGCACGGACCATCTATTGTTAGAAGAAGCAGCTCGGTTATTTTACGTAGGGATGACTCGTGCCAAGAAACAATTAACCTTAGTTACGTATCCATATCGAGATGGGAAAAAAGTTGAAGAGTCTGTGTTTGTTACGGATGTAAAAAACATATTAGATCCGACAAGATTGATGAAATCTGAACCCATAAAAAAGCAAGTGAAAAAGATAAATGGCGTTCCTTACAATCCGAATAGTATTAAAAAGAAGGAAGAATTACAAGTTGGTCTCACCATTACTCACCGTGTATTTGGACCTGGAGAAATAACTGAGCTCAGTGAAGAATTCGTGACGTTAACCTTTCAATCCAAAGAAAAGAAATTATCAATCAGCACCTGTTTAGATATGGGACTATTAGAGCCGTTGATTCACACTTAATATACATTTATTTATCTAATCTTACATTATAACAGGACTTACTACCTTATTATTATTTAATATTTTACAATTTTCTGATAAATAAGAAGGATTTATTCTTGTCTCTTTCGAATAATACATTCTAGTAGAAGTGAATACCTGTTCATTTTTACAGAATGTATTTATTTTTGGGGAGAACGGGGGTAAAGGGATGAACGCTTTTCGTTTGTTTATGGCAGAAATGGCGAAGTTGGCAGGTAAAAAGGGTCTGCTGATCTCAGTCATTGCCGCGTTGCTTGTACCGGTCGTCTATGGTGGTATACTTCTATCACCAAAATGGGGACCGTATGACAACTTGTCGAACTTGCCTGTTGCGGTAGTCAACAAGGACAAGGGTGCATTATCGGACGATGAACCGATCAATGTAGGGAAGGATCTAGTAGCAGACTTAAAGAAAGGAAAAGATCTCGGGTGGGAATTTGTAAGTGCTGAGGAGGCTAAAGAAGGCCTTGATAGTCTGGAATATTATATGGTTATCGAGATTCCTGAGGATTTCTCACAAAGAGTAACAACCGTTTTAAGCGATAATCCAGAGAAGCTTCAACTTACGTATATTCAAAACGAAGGATTAAACTTCATGGCAGCTCAAGTGACAAGAAGTGCGACCGAAAAGCTAAGAGAAAAACTAGGGGATAAGATTACAGAGAAGTATGCTAACAATATGTTTGCCAGCCTCGGTGATGTATCTGAAGGATTTCAATCAGCTGCAGATGGATCTGCAAAATTAAATACAGGGATGACAGATCTTCGTGATGGAACAAACACACTTTTGCAATCGCTTACAAATAAAGCTGCTGACATTTCAAAGCTAGCAAGTGGAGCAAAAGAACTTCAAAATGGTGTCGGACAAATGGCAAGCTCTCTTTCAGCGAAACAGCCGGATATTAGTAAACTAGCTAACGGTTCATCGCAACTAAGTGCTGGTACGAAAGAACTGCTTTCGTCCCTTCAATCTAAATCAGGTGATATTTCGAAGCTCGCGGCAGGCTCAGCTGCAGCGAATGAAGGAACAGGACTTTTATTACAAAATTTAAAAGATAAACAATCAGGAGTTAAAGACTTAGCGGCAGGTGCGAGACAACTTGGAGACAGCATACCGCAACTAAAAGCAGGAACCACGGGAATCTTAACAGGGCTAAAAGGTGTTCAAACAGCGATCAAGAATGAAATCGCTCCTGGAACACAACAGATCTCGCAAGGTGTTGCTCAAGTGGCAGATGAATCTGCAAAGCTAGGTGCAGGGCTGCAAGGATTATCAAGTGATCTAAAGGCATACTTAGAGCAACACCCTGAACTTGCAAATGATTCAGCTTTCATGACGATCTATGGTAAGAGCCAAGCTATTACGGCTGCTGCAACTGATCCTGCAAAAGCACAAAAGCTCCAGGCACTAGGTCAAGGAGCTGCAAAAATAGCAGGAGCCTTCACGACAAATGCTGAACCTAATCCAAAGTCTGTGGCTGATGGGGTAAACCAGCTAGTTGCCGGCCAAACGTCAGTGGATAACGGGGTTGCGACATTAAGTCAAAAGGTGCCTCTGCTTCAACAAGGGACAGCGTCTATCGAGAGTGGCTGGAACACGATGGTAGGTAAGGTAGGAGAGCTGCACGCAGGAACTTCGCAGATTGCAGCAGGAAACCAATCGGTCAACACAGGTTGGACATCTCTTACGAATGGAGCATCACAGCTTAATGATGGTGCAACTCAAGTATCAGCTGGTAACTCTTCTGTAGAAAAAGGGTGGCGTGATCTGACATCCGGTGCAACAAAGATTAACGCTGGTATGTCACAAGTTAGTGACGGAAATGCAACAGTTGAAAAAGGCTGGGGCGACTTAACGGAAGGTGTTACAAAATTAAATGATGGTGCAGGGAAATTAAATGATGGTAGTAACGAGCTATCATCTGGCCTTAAGGATGGTGCCGAAAAAACAGGAGCGATTAAAGCGGCAGATGATAAGAATTTGAGCATGTTTTCTTCTCCTGTTGAATTGAAGAGTGAAACGGTTAATAAATATCCACTCTATCGTGATTCAACAGCTCCTTATGTTCTTTCATTAGCGTTGTTTGTGGGCATCTTAATCATGTCTATGTTCATCAACTTTAAGAAGCCTGAAGGAATTTCAGCATTCTCTTGGTTCGGTGCTAAATTCATGAACCTAGGTGCACTTGCTGTTGTACAGGCATTACTTCTTTCAACAGTCGTTTTACTTGTCTTAAATGTGAAGACTGGAAACCCACTGGGCTTTATAACTTTTGCGGTTTTTGTAAGTTTAGTATTTACAGGAATTGTCTTATTGTTTGCGTCGTTAGGAAACATCGGACGTTTTATTGCGTTCGCTTTAGTGATCTTACAGCTTTCAACGACGGGTGCTAACTTGCCGATCGATATGCTGCCAGAGAACCTGCGTGCATTAAGTGAATTCTTGCCGTTCACGTATTCAATAGCAGGGTTTAAAGCATTGATCTCGTTAGATAGCACAAGTTCTGCTTTTTCAAATGTGGGTGTGTTGTTCATCTATCTATTAAGTTTTAGTTTATTGTCGATCGCAGTCTATATGTTTTCAAAAACAAAAAGCCAACCGAAAAATCTAGATTTAGCTGGCTGATAAACATTTCATAGTGTTATAAAAAGTTCCTGGCACACTTTGCCGGGAACTTTTTTTGAATCTTCTTCTTGTACACTGAATATGTAGGTGTAAAGGAGGTTATTTCTCTGATGTATAGAGACCGGCGTGCCACAGTCTGCCTGATTTTAATTACCGTCTCCTTCGTTTCAATCCTCTTTATTACGGCTGATATTTTTCACTACATGCATATGATTAATGGGCTGATGATTAGGCTTTTTGAATCTTTTCGCTTGTTAGTGGTCATGATCATCCTTTTTGTATTTTCTATACTTGTATTATTTCGATATTTATAGATAGGATAATATTCCCCTTTTTTAAGGGGTTTTTATTTTTATGAAAAAGCATATTGTTTTTTCAAGAAAATAAAATAGTTCCAAAGCCATACATATCTCATCAAAAGGGGGAGATTTTATGAAGTGGGAATTATCGATGTTTAAGAAGAAGTGGGTCTACCTTAGCTTACTGGCGCTGGTTTTAGTAGCAATTACCGCTTTTTCAGCGCACGCAATAGGTTACAACAAAGCTTCTGTTCTTCTCAAAGATAAAAAAGTTGTAGCAGGTGAAATTGATGGTGAGATCAAAGAATGGAAGAAAGAGTTAGAAAGTATAGAAGAAAACGTTGAAGCGATGGAAGAAGAGGAAAGCAGTAAACAAGCTGAATTGGATGGGCTTCAAATACGGTTTGATGAAGTTACTGAGATGGTAGGCCAAAAAGAAGCGATTCAAAAAGAAGTGGATGAGTTAGGTACTCAAGTAAATGCAAAGAAAGATGAATTGAAAAAACTTAGCGGGGAGATCGCAAATAAACAAAATGAACTTGATACATTAAATAAAGGCATTCTAATTAAGAAGAAGGAGCCACGAACATTAGTAGCCGGCGTTTTTATAGTGGGTAAAGACATAGCTCCAGGGAGATATAAAGTAGAGCCCGTTAATGGATTTGGAAATTACTTTGTGAACGGAGGAAGTAAAGTCAATATCATCTTAGGCAGAGGAGATGATTTATTTCTTCCAGAATATGTGTTTGAATTGGATGAAGGGGACGAGATTGAAGCAACATTGTCTGTGAGATATACGTTAGTAGAGTAATAAAGAAGTTAGGCAGGTGAATTTTTTAAAGGAAGTTTAAAAGAACTTGTCATAAATGTCCTACTTGCTGCTTATATATAGAACAAGTTAGTTGTAGGTTTTAATGCAGGGCTTCGTTGATCCAATGAAGCCCTGCATTTTTTTGTTTTATAAAGCGCAATTATTATATATTGACGAGTTTGCCTATTTTATTGAAACTTTTACACGATATATTCACCAATTTCCCCATTATATTGACGAGTTTGCATGCTATATCGACGAGTCTACATCATTCGACATCAGCTGTATTTAATAATAACTTGTAGCCAAATGAGCTTTTCGTATTTAAACAACTGTTTAAATCACCTGAATCTCAGCACTCCCACCATTCACTTGAGTGAACATCTTGGCCATAGATTCCAAGAGTTCATGAGCTTCACTCTTATCCATAGATGGCTGCAGGTACACGATATGCAGCGCATTCTTAACACTCTCATCCACCATCGTGCGCTTAGAATCAACGATTGGGCTGCCAAAGGCACCAACCTCGTCTTTAGACAGTAACTTGCCTTCCATATTCATCTCACGTCCGTTTAATCCTTCATAGGTATCTTCAGCGTCACCAAGATCAATCTGCACGTCACCTTGAATCTTATCTAGGTTATAAAGACCGATCGGTATCCCAAATCGAATAGAGAAGAAGTTGTTTACATCGACGCCAGAGTTGATCGGGGGTAGGTCCTTGCCGCTTAACACCCGTCGCAACAATGCTTCTGAAGCGGGACGATATCGGGAAGGATCAATTGCTAATGACTTGAACACTTTTCGATATTCTGTGACACCAGGGTAATCGGCAGCATTTCTTTCTTCAAGTCGCAAGGATTCTGTAAATAGCTGGAACCTGCCTTTAATCATTTGCGGTGATTCGCTAATCGCGATATTATGGTATGTAATTGTGCCTATTTTAAAATTCGGGACAAGTTCGTTTAGTTTAGGATTAATTGTGATCATCATGTAACCCCGTTTCTTATTTATGTAATTGTAGTTTATCATAATTGTGGAAAATAAATGTAAAGGAGGGATATGCGTGACAAGTGCCCAGTTGAAGGAAGAGATCGTTGCATATAGTAAAGAAATCGGAATCGACAAAATTGGTTTTGCACATGCTGATGTATTTGCTGAGCTCAAAGAACGTCTCCGATTACAGCAAGACCTTAACTATCAATCAGGATTCGAAGAAAGTGATATTGAAAAAAGAACAGAGCCTGATCGGCTTTTGTCGGGAGCTTCCAGTATTATTTCGATCGCTCTTGCATATCCCTCCAAGATGAAAGATGCTCCCAGAAGTGTTCGAGGAGAGCGGAGAGGAATTTTTTGCAGAGCATCATGGGGTAAAGATTACCACCATATATTAAGAGAAAAGCTCTCATTACTAGAAGCTTTTATTATAGAAAAAATTCCAGGTGCCACTGTGAAATCGATGGTAGATACAGGAGAACTGTCTGATCGTGCTGTAGCTGAAAGGGCGGGGATCGGATGGAGTGCCAAAAACTGTGCGATCATGTCTCCGGAGTTTGGATCTTATATGTATCTCGGAGAAATGATTACAAACATCTCGTTTCCTGCAGACACTCCAATGGAAGATCAGTGCGGTTCGTGTAACAAATGTGTCGATGCATGTCCGACTAATGCTCTTGTACAGGGAGGACAGCTTGATTCGTCCAAATGTATCGCCTTTTTGACGCAAACGAAAGGATTCCTGCCTGATCAGTATAGAGATAAGCTCGGTAACCGTTTATATGGATGCGATACGTGTCAGACAGTTTGCCCTGAAAATAAGGGAAAAGATTTTCATCATCATGTGGAAATGGAACCTGACCCAGAGATTGCAAAACCTCTTTTAAAGCCATTGTTGTCGATGAGCAATAGAGAGTTCAAAGAAAAATTCGTCCATGTTTCGGGTAGCTGGAGAGGGAAAAAGCCTATTCAGCGAAATGCGATTATCGCTTTAGCTCATTTTAAAGATGAAAGTGCAATTTCAGATTTAGTTACGTTGCTCCATACTGATCCTCGACCAGTAATAAGAGGAACTGCAGCATGGGCCATTGGTAAGATTAGCGGGAAAGATGCGGAATTGGAACTATTATCTGCAAAAGAGCGTGAAAAAGACGATTTGGTCACGTTAGAGATTGAAAAGGGACTGAAAATGGTCCGAAATCAAGAAATTTAGTAATCGCATATGTTTGAAGTGTCCGATATAGTAAGGTCAAGTAATGAAAAGAAGGGATAATTATGTGTCAGATTAAAACGTTACTCTATTACGAAGAAATGGAAAGCGTAATCGGACCGTTAACAATCATTGCAACAGAGAACGGAATCTGCCGTCTCGATTTTGGTTCAATGGAGGATAACCTTCCAACTTTACGTTCATGGATGGCGAAACATTTTATTAAGGGAGAACTTATACACTCTCCAGAACGATTGGATGATGCCGTTCAACAACTGCACGCTTACTTTGCAGGCAACCTGCATGAGTTTAGCGTGAACTATGATTTATTTGGTACCGCTTTTCAAAAAAAGGTATGGAACCAGCTTACGAGTATTCCTTATGGTGTAACTTGTTCGTATAAGGAAGTGGCTCAAGGCATTGGTGCACCTAAGGCTGTTCGAGCTGTAGGCAGCGCGAACAACCAAAATCCCGTACCTGTTTTTATTCCATGCCACCGAGTGATTGGAAGTAATGGAGCACTTGTAGGCTATGGTGGGGGATTAGATAAAAAAGAAATATTGTTATCGATCGAACAGAATAGCTGCAAGAAGACATCCTAGAGAGCCCTTAAAGGGTTCTTTTTTTTGATATCCCACTCATATGTTAGTAGAAGCAGGAGGGATGTCTGATGTGGATGGAAACACTTAAAGCTTATATCCAAAACCAATCTCAATGGATGATACATGCAGATGCAGACGGACGAGGTTACTTTTTACGAGAAGAACAAGAGAGCTTCATTCGAAAAAAACAAATGTATACCGATAGAAATGCGTTTATTGTAAACAATCAAACGAATGGAAGTGTCTTACGAACGACGGAGTCCGAAGATAAGGTTCAGGTAGATTATTTGGTGCATTATAGTTTCTTAATCAAACACGGGTTTGATTTCTATGTGGAAGAGATCTCTCAAGAGCGACGTGCTACTTTTCAAGATGGTGATATGAAAAGCGATGAACCTGTCAATGTGGAAGGAAACTACAGAGAACTTCCAAAGATCGAGCGGGAGAACGAATCGATCGCACCAACGAAGGGCGGTTATGATAGACTTGCTGCTGTACGTTATGCAGAGAGATGGTGGAATACGTTTAATCCGGCTTATAAATCTTTTGAGAATGATTGCACGAACTATATTTCTCAAAGTCTTCATGCAGGTGGCATACCGATGACTTCTCAATCTATTAAATCGAAGGGCTGGTGGATGCGAAACAACTCTTGGAGCTATAGCTGGTCAGTAGCCAATGCGATGAGATGGTATTTGAGCGGCTCAAAATCTAGTCTTCAAGCGCAAGAGAAATCAGCGGCGCATCTTCTTTTGCCGGGAGACGTAATCTGTTATGACTTTGATGGAGATGGCCATTATCAACATACGACGATTGTGGTCGCAAAGGATCCTTCTGGAGAACCACTCGTAAATGCTCATACAACAAACAGCAGAATGAGATATTGGGGTTATGAAGATTCAACGGCGTACACGAAGCGCATTCAATATAAATTTTTTCATATTCTTTAAGAAGAAGCTTGCCTTCAGAGAGTGATATTCCAAAAAAAGTGCTATAATAAGTACTTGTTGGAATATTGTTTTTGAGGTGAGCTTTTTGGCTATACATGTTGTTTTATTCGAACCGTTAATTCCTGCAAACACAGGAAACATCGCACGTACATGTGCAGGAACTGGTGCACATCTGCATCTTATTCATCCACTTGGATTTTCTTTAGAAGACAAATACTTAAAGCGTGCTGGCCTTGATTATTGGGAGCATGTAAAATTGTCTCATCATGATTCATTGGATGCTTTTTATAATGAATACCCAGACGGGGAGTTTTACTATATCACCAAATTCGGTGAACAGACGTACTCAAATTTCGATTACTCTGATTCAGAGAAGGATGTTTTCTTTGTTTTTGGAAAAGAAACGAAGGGACTTCCGCGTGAAGTGATTGATGCGAACATGGAGAGGTGTCTGCGTATCCCGATGAATGAACACATTCGTTCATTGAACCTATCGAATACGGCTGCGATCTTAATCTATGAAGCATTGCGTCAACAAAGTTTTGGAGAGTTGAAATAGAATAAGCAAAAATAAAAAAACGTCCTGATGAAAAAGGGACGTTTTTACTTCCATATGTATATGGATTAGTTTTTTCCAGGACGATCGTTATAGCCTGCTGTAAAGATGGCAGTCAGGAAGGCGAGCATCACGAGTAGGATGAGGATAAAATCCATTTGAACTCCTCCTTTGAAAGTAATATTATTCTTTCCAGTATCTTTTCTTATTATAAATGAAAACGGTTTTCATGGGAATGTATTTCTGCTGAAATTTAACAATTTGAGGGGATTCGTGCAAGCATAGATGAAGAAAAATGTATATATGACAGGGTATCTTCCCTTGTTTTCTATTATTCTGTTCAGCTCGGGGTTTGCCATTTATTTTGAAAGACTTTTTATCGATAAGCTTACATACTTTGGTGTGTACCAGGGGATGCAAGAATTATTTGAAGATCATGTGATTCACCTATCGATCGGCTTTTGTTTGTTTCTGTTGTTCTTTATGATATTTGCTGCTCTTAAGCTGCTGTCTGACACGTTAACGCACCTCAGTCTGTTCTTTTTTTCAAAAGATACGGAAGGGACACTGCTTCAGCAAGGAAAAGGCGGAAGCTGGTACTTTTTTGTTGGTGGTATGCTTGCGATCGCGCTGAACCAATCCGTGCTGCTGATAGGTGTCGTTTTTATTGTTTCATCTCTTTTGTATTTTTTTCAATTCTTATTGCGGATCAGTTCAAGTTTATCAACGATAGGTATCATGGGAATGGTATTTCTGCACTTATTCTTTTGGACAGGTTTCGGGCTACTTGTTGTTTATACGGTTATGCGTTTGTATAATGCGTTCGTGGCAGCAATTACCTGAATGGTTATCTAGTTCGGAAATTGTAGACTCGCGGAAATATCTCAAAAACTAGCGGGATAAATAAGATATCTCGCCGAATTACGCTAGATTACTTTTAAATACCATTTTATCAGTATACAAGTGCTAGCTAAAACCCTGCCACTAATGTAGTAGCGGTTATACTTATGAGGTGTGCAATCACAATGAAAATCACGACATTTTCTGCACCAAAAAAGGCTTAGAGAGTTTTCTCTCTTAAGCCTTTTTTACTTTGTTTCATTACTCAACAATCGCTTCCAGTTTGTTGTGATAATACACCTTTATTTCTTACGTCTTCGTTCTAAAAATATTGGTGCCATATTTAGTAAGATAGAAACAATTGTCAAAAGCCATAATGCCCTTGCCATACCAGGTACTACATCCGATAAAGCCGCCCAATCTTCCGCTTTTACCCATCGAGATACATAACTGTAATCTGCACAAAGTGTTAATGCTGTAAATGATAATCCTAACGCCATAGCGAGCTTATAATCTTTACCTGATGCATACATATAAAGATTTATAAAAGTTACAACTATTGCAATAAGCCCAAATATTACCCACATTACTACTCCTCCAACTCTTTTTTATTTATAATGCATGCTTCATCTCAATTTTGATGTGCTTTTATCATAATATCTCGCCAAATCATGACTCCGGGAGACGCACTCTCAATAGACCGAAGACTGCTTGGTGTATCTCGTCCAACCCAAACGCCTGCTGTATAACGATCTGTCAGCCCGATAAACCAAAGATCGTGCACGTTATTTGTTGTTCCTGTCTTTCCGCCTATATACGTTGAACCCTTAAATCGAGCATCTCTTGCAGTTCCTGAAATCGTTACGGCTTGGAGCATCTCACGCATCACGTTATTTGTTTTTTCACTCCAAACAGAAACAGGTTGCTCTTTCCAAGCATATAACACCTTTCCGTTCTTATCTTTTACAGAAGTGATCAACCTAGGTTTTACATAAGTCCCATCAGAACTAAAAGCAGTATACGCACTTGTAAGTTCTAGCGGGGAAAAGCCTTTTGAAAATCCGCCAAGTGCACTTGCGAGCTGATAATCTTCTCTCGTTAAAGACGAAAAGTTAAATGGTTGCAAATAAGAAAACGCCTTATTCACTCCTGTTTTCCTTAGCGCTCGGACAGCCGCTGTGTTGATCGAACTCGCCATCGCTTTTTTTAAGGGGACTGTACCGTAAGAAGCCCCTCCATAGTTGTTAGGACAATAGTTGCCTTCACAAATTCTTGCAGCAGAAATGAGCGAGTGTGATTTTGCACCGAATACTTCAACATAGGGGGCGTAGACGAGAAGCGGCTTTATTGAAGAACCCGGCTGTCTTTTCGCTTGATGAGCTCGGTTAAATTCTTCCAACGCAACATTCTTTCCGCCAACTATAGAGACGATCTGTTTTGAAACATGATCGATAATTACGACAGATCCTTCTACGTCGTTATAGGGCAGCCTGCTATTCACAGCACGCACTGCTACTTTTTGCAGCTTAGGATCTAATGCAGTCTCAACGATAACACCGCTTGTTAATAGCTGATCTCGTTTTACCAGAAGCTCATCTGCTGTCAGTCCTTTATTAGCAGGAGCGGCCGCTAATAAACTTAGAAGTTCTTCTTTTACGTACCCTATAATTTCAGGATAGGGAACGGCAGGCTGTGAAACGTTTAATTTAATGTGTTGTTTAAGTGATGCTTCATAAGTGGCTTCTGTTATGTATCCTTGCTCCTTCATCTTCAATAAAATCCACTTTTGCCGTTTCAATGTGTTCTCAAAGTTTGTTAAAGGATTATACAACTTTGGATTGTTTGGAATGGCTGCAAGCAGTGCTGTTTCCGCTACGGAAAGTGAATCCACTGGCTTACTGAAATAATATCGACTAGCCTTTTCGATGCCATATACGCCATTTTGAAAATAGATCGAGTTGATATAAAGCTCTAAGATTCTCTCTTTCGATAATTGTTGTTCGATTTTGTAGGAGATTAATAGCTCTTTTAATTTTCGGTCATATGTACGTTCGTGTGTTAGGAATAGATTGCGTGAGAGCTGCTGTGTGATCGTACTGCCGCCCTGCTGAACAGACCCTGCTGTAGAATTCGTAATAAAAGCTCGGGCTATCGCTTTTCCATCGATTCCATGATGTTGTATAAAACCCTGGTCTTCCGTTGCGATGAAAGCTTGTCGCACAGGTGCAGGAATTTTGTTGTAATCAAGATAAATGCGGCTCTCATTACTCTTGAACTCATAAAGAAAATCACCGTTTCGATCGAGGAGGCGACTGTTTTCAGCTAATTTCATATTCTCCACTTGAGCAAGTGAAGAAATCGCTTTTTGAAAAGGAATATAGTTTTCGTGTTCATTTCTTAAACCCATAAATGAAAAGAACACGATACTGAGCAATAGTAGCACTGTAACAAGGCCAAGCTTTTGATTCATAAGGCTTTCTCCGTTTCAAAACATAAGGATAAACATATTTTACCATGACTATGCAAATGGGGATTCCAACTTTTTTAAATAAAAATCGCTATACAAACAGAATGATTACGGACATCCCCGCATAGAGTAGATTAACACTTGATGGAGCCAATACAATCAAGGAGGTACTCATGGATATTTTATCAAGAATCCAACTGCATCGTGAAGAAGAACAGCGTTTAGCCTGGGAAGGTACCTTCGCTGAATACCTTGATATTTTACGAGATCGGCCATTTGTTGCCCAGTCTGCGCATTCAAGAGTATACAACATGATCAAAGATGCTGGCATTTCAGAAAAAAATGGTCAAAAGGTGTATCATTTTTTCAGCGATCAGATTTTTGGATTAGAAGAATCAATCGAACGACTTGTTGAAGAGTATTTTCATCCTGCTGCTAAACGTCTTGATGTTCGCAAACGTATCTTACTGTTGATGGGACCAGTATCCGGTGGTAAATCCACTTTAGTTACAATGCTTAAAAGAGGATTAGAGTCATACACAAAAACACCTGCGGGAGCAGTTTATGCGATCAAAGGTTGTCCGATGCACGAAGATCCACTGCATCTTATTCCACAGCACTTAAGAAAAGAGTTTTATAATGATTATGGTATTCGAGTAGAAGGAAGTTTATCTCCTCTTAACACGATGAGGCTAGAACACGAATATGACAATCGCATTGAAGATGTTATGGTAGAGCGAGTCTTCTTCTCAGAAGATAAGCGAACAGGGATCGGTACGTTCAGTCCCTCCGATCCAAAGTCACAAGATATCGCTGACTTAACGGGAAGTATCGATTTCTCCACGATTGCAGAGTATGGATCAGAATCAGATCCACGTGCGTATCGCTTTGATGGAGAACTGAACAAAGCTAACCGAGGAATGATGGAGTTTCAGGAAATGCTGAAGTGTGATGAAAAATTCTTATGGCATCTCCTCTCTCTTACGCAAGAAGGAAACTTTAAAGCAGGGAGATTTGCACTTATCTCAGCAGATGAATTAATTGTCGCGCATACGAACGAATCAGAATACAGGTCGTTTATCGCGAATAAGAAAAACGAAGCCCTGCACTCAAGGATTATCGTAATGGGCGTTCCGTATAATTTAAAAGTTTCAGAGGAAGAAAAGATTTACGCCAAGATGATCTCAGAGAGTGATATGTCTCATGTTCATATTGCGCCGCACGCATTAAGAGTGGCCGCAACATTCTCTGTGCTAACAAGATTGAAGGATTCGAAGAAACAAGGAATGGATCTTTTAAAGAAAATGCGGTTGTATGACGGTGAGATCGTAGAAGGATTCAACCATGTTGACCTTGAGGAACTGAAGAAAGAGTTTGCTGATGAAGGTATGTCTGGTATCGATCCGCGTTATGTTATCAACCGAATATCATCGGCGATCATTCGCAAAGAAACACCTTCTATCAACGCTTTAGATGTTCTGCGTTCATTAAAAGACGGGCTTGATCATCATGCATCCATATCAAAGGAAGATAAAGAGAGGTTTATTAACTTTATCTCGGCAGCTCGCAAAGAGTACGATGATATTGCGAAAAAAGAAGTTCAAAAAGCGTTCGTTTACTCGTACGAAGAGTCTGCGAAAACGCTTATGGACAATTATCTGGATAATGTGGAGGCGTATTGCAATAAAAATAAATTACGCGATCCGCTTACTGGTGAAGAGATGAGTCCTGATGAGAAATTAATGAGATCGATCGAAGAGCAGATCGGAATCTCTGAGAATGCGAAAAAAGCATTCCGTGAAGAAATTCTAATTAGAATCTCTGCTTATGCAAGAAAAGGAAAGAAATTTGACTATAATTCTCATGAGCGGTTAAGAGAAGCGATTCAAAAGAAATTATTCGCGGATCTTAAAGATGTTGTAAAAATCACTACATCATCCAAAACCCCTGATGAGTCACAACTGAAAAAGATTAATGAGGTCATCGCACGTCTAGTGGATGAACACGGCTATAATACAACTAGTGCCAACGAACTACTAAGATACGTAGGAAGTTTATTGAACCGATAAAATATCGAAACACACCCAGGACACGATTAAGGCTGTCAGGGTGTGTTTTTTTACAGAAATTTAGGGGAAACTAAACAAATTACAGAGTAGAGTTTACAATCGTATTTATGTTAAAAATAATTGAACTTGTATTTACTTACTTAAAAATGGTAAATTGATACTAATAAGCTAACTAAAGGAAGTGAGCCCGATGAGCTCGACTAAAAAAGAAAGAAACGGATTAATGGATTGGATAAAAGCAATTGGTGTTGCACTTATTCTAGCTATTATTATAAAAAAGTTTTTGATTGAGCAATATGTGGTTTACGGTGAGTCTATGATGCCGACCATCCAAAATGGAAACCGGCTGATCGTAAATAAGATAGGGTATGAAATAAGCCAGCCAGAACGATTTGATCTGATCGTCTTTAAGGCTAATCCTGAAGAGGACTATATTAAGCGAGTGATTGGTCTTCCTGGTGATCATATTGCTTACCGAGACGACAAGTTATATATCAATAACAAACCTGTTGCAGAACCTTATTTAAAAGAATTTAAACGATTTGCCGGTAACCGGACACTCACAGGCAACTTTACATTAGAAGAGATTACAGGGCTCGATACGGTTCCGAAAGGAAAAATCTTTGTACTTGGTGATAACAGGCTTCACAGTATCGACAGCCGTCATATTGGTTTTGTTGAGATGTCTGATATCGTCGGTGAAGCTAATATTCGTTATTGGCCGATGGATGAGCTGAAAGTTTTTAATGGTTTTAAAAAGGAATAAATGGGGAAAAATTCAGTAAGAGGTGAATCCCTATGACAAAACAAAATAATGAACCTAAACGAAAAAACAGTTCAATGGCATCTAACTTTGAGGAAATGAAAGAACACGGAAAAGTGATGGAGCACGTTTCTACAAATGAGGAAGTCCGCAAAAGCGGGAAAACGCCCGACCCACAGCAACACGACAAGAAAGAATACAATAAATAAATTATCAAAACAAAGTCTTCTTTTCTTTTTTAGAAAAGAGGGCTTTTTTATCATGAAAGTTTAGCAATTCTAAGAAGTACGTGCATATGATAGTGTAACCAACCCTTTTTTTCTGATAATAGCGGATTGTTACAAGCAAGTTATGCCCCGGGTTGATCAAGAACAAGCAGCATTGACTCTTGCTGCTTTGGAGGGGGAAAACGATGAGCGAGCCGGAAAAGAACAATTTTGTTGTGTCTCAGGAAAACTGGTCCCTCCACCGAAAAGGATATCAAGATCATCAAAGGCATATGGAAAAAGTGCAGGAAGCCATTAAAAACAACTTGCCGGATTTGATAAGTGAAGAGAATATCATTCTATCCAACGGGCGTGATGTGATTAAGATTCCAATCCGTTCTATGGATGAATACAAAATCCGATACAACTACGACAAAAACAAGCACGTAGGCCAAGGTGATGGAGATAGTCAGGTGGGGGATGTAGTAGCCAGAGATGGACGTGCCGGACAGAGCGGGGCCGGAAAAGGCAAGGGACCTGCAGGCGACAAACCAGGTGTCGACTATGCAGAAGCAGAAGTATCTATCTTAGAGCTGGAAGAAATGCTGTTTAAAGAACTAGAATTGCCTAACCTCAAACAAAAAGAACAAGATCAGATCGTAATGGAAAAAATCGAATTTAATGATGTTCGCAAAAAAGGGCTCATGGGGAACGTGGATAAAAAGAGAACGATTCTAACTGCGTTCAAACGAAATGCTTTGATTGGAAAGCCGAGTGTTGCTCCTATCCATAATGATGACCTTCGCTTTAAAACATGGAACGAAGTCGTCAAACCTGAATCAAAAGCCGTCGTCCTCGCTATGATGGATACTTCAGGTTCGATGGGAATCTGGGAAAAGTATATGGCGAGAAGTTTCTTCTTTTGGATGACACGCTTTTTGCGATCGAAGTATGAGAAAGTAGAGATTGAATTTATCGCGCATCACACGGAGGCAAAAGTCGTGTCAGAGGAAGACTTCTTTAACAAAGGTGAAAGTGGAGGAACGATCTGTTCGTCTGCTTACCGCAAGGCGCTTGAGTTGATCGAGACGAAATATTCATCGAATCGTTATAACATTTATCCGTTCCATTTTTCTGATGGAGATAACCTTACGAGTGATAATGCAAGATGTGTGAAACTCGTTCAACAAATTATGGAGCACTCTAACATGTTTGGATATGGTGAAGTGAACGCGTATAACCGGCATTCGACGTTGATGAGTGTGTATAAGAATATGGATAATCCGAAGTTTAGTCATTATATTCTAAAAGAAAAAGCTGATGTGTATCATGCTATGAAGAGCTTTTTTAAGAAGAATGAAGTGAACGCATAAGGCCAGTTGTATTCATTGATGTACTTGAAAGTGGTTGATCTCCGTTTCAGATGCTCGCTTTCCGCTGGGCAGGCGGTGAGCCCCTTGCCACTTTGTGCCTTTAAGGGTCTCACCTGACCGCTTGTCCCGCAGGAGTCTCGCATCTTACACTCCGATCAACTTGTCGATGAAGTAAAAAATTCGATAGCAGCATTCTTTTAGAAGAGAACATTATAGATATAATTCCAGACAATATTCAATTAGGAATGAGCTTTTAGAGAACGACTATTCATAAAAAACCAAAACGCCCGCATCCATGTATTGGATGGCGGGTTTTGTTGTTGAATTCAACATAATTACATATAACTAAGGTTACGCATTATGGACGAAAAAATGGATGTAAAGGGGTGTGAGAATTGAAAACCATTAACAAGTTTGCCGTTTTCTGTTTGAGCTTGATGCTCATGTTAACTATTGTTCCTCATAAAGCTCGAGCTGACTGGTTTGATCCATTGACGATTCACTTTTTAGACGTTGGGCAAGCTGATTGTATCCTTATTAAAGCGCCAAACGGTCAAACGATGCTAATCGATGGTGGAGATGAACATGACGGAGAGAAGATCATCTCTTATTTAGAAAGAGAAGGCGTTACGCATTTAGATATCGTTGTAGCTACTCATCCGCATCATGACCATATTGGTTCGTTGGATGATGTGATACGGGCGTTTCCAGTGAGTGTACTTTACATGCCGAACCTACCGTACGACACAAAATATTATCATGACCTATTTCGCGTGATCAATGAAAAACAAATCCCCGTAGATCGCGCAAAAGCAGGTGTGAATTTTAAGATGGGCTTCTCTGTAAAAGTAGAGATGCTGGCTCCAAAGGGTTCGTATTATAAGCACATCAACGACTACTCAGCGGTGATCAAGATCAAACATGGCAAAAAGAATTTTCTTCTCATGGCAGATGCAGGTGCTGAAGAAGAAAAAGAGATTTTAAAACGTGGTGGTGTTAAAGCAGATGTAATTAAATTGGGTCACCATGGAGCTAATACGGGTACAACGATGGAATTTTTGAAAAAAGTAAAAGCAAAAACGGCAGTGATTTCGGTCGGAAGGAATAACCCTTATCAGTTTCCATCAAAAGAGGTATTGTATCGTTTAGACAATAGAAAGATGACAGTCTATCGGACAGATCAGCTAGGGGCGATCATCGCCACAAGCAATGGGAAGAAGATTATGTTTAGAACGAATGTCCTTCATTAAAAATCGGTTTTCTTGCGTCTTTTATAATTATTTAAGAAAATAGTATAAAACGCTTAAGATGGGATTGGTTAACCGTGATCAAGGCATTGATATTTGATTTTGATGGAACGATTCTAGATACAGAAACGCAACATTATAACGCGTTTCAAGAGTTGTATCAGGAACATGGAAGCGATCTACCGCTCGAAGTTTGGGGAGAATGCATCGGTACCCATTCTGATTTTAATCCTTACGAATATTTAGAGAGACAAATTGATCAAAAACTTGATCATGATGTGCTAAGAGCAAAAAAGACGGAACGTGCTCTTGCTTTGATTTCCGAACAACGGGAACTTCCAGGTATTCTTGATTATCTCGAAGCTGCAAAAGAACTCGGCTTAAAAATCGGTCTTGCATCAAGTTCTTCGCGAACATGGGTAGAAGAGCATTTAGGGAGAATCGGATTGAAGCATCATTTCGAAGTGATTAAAACAGCAGATGATGTTGAAAGAGTTAAACCTGATCCTGCTCTTTATCTTGAAGCGGTTAAAGCCTTAGATATAAAACCTCACGAAGCCATCGCGTTTGAAGACTCTATAAATGGATCAATGGCAGCTAAAAAAGCAGGACTATATTGTGTAGCGATCCCCAACCCCGTTACAAAACATATGACTTTTAACGATGTTGATCATCAGATGGAATCCTTAGCAGAGTTGAGCCTTGCTTCACTTATTAAACAGGCAGAGAATAAATAAAGAATATGTTTAAAGTTAACGGCATAAATCACATCACCATCAGAGTTTCTAACTTAGAGAAATCCGTAACATTTTATATGAATGTACTAGGTGCTAAAATCGTTCATAAAGGGAATACAGATATATACTTAGATGGCGGGGGAGTGTGGCTGTGTTTGTTAGAAATAAAAGATGCAAAACCTATGGATAGAAATCAAATAGGTGTCGATCATTTTGCATTTACTGTTTCTAAAGAACATTTTCCTAAAGCGGTTCTCTTGCTGCGTGAACAAAACATTGAAATCACGAGGGGCCCGATAGCAAGAGGCGGAGGGGACACAATTAGCTTTAACGACCCGGATGGTAATGAAATCGAATTTTTCACAGGCAGTCTCGAGGAACGGATGAAGAATTGGAAGTAAGTTATGCAAGCAAGTTAGAGGAGTGGATAACATGAGTGAGATCGATGTTTCGAAATTCGAGAAAAAAATAGAACTACGTAATATTGAGTTTGAAGATATTGAAGAGATCTTAGAACTTCAACAAATCTGTTTTCCAGGAAACATGGAACCTTGGGAACGAGAGCAGTTAGAAAGCCATCTTCGCATCTTCCCGGAAGGCCAATTTTGTGTAACGTATGAAGGAAAGATTGTTGGAAGCTGTTCAAGCTTAATGGTTAACTTTGATGAGTATGATGATAAGCATACGTGGGATGAGATCACAGATAAAGGCTACATTACGAACCATGATCCAGAAGGTTTTAACTTATATGGTATCGAAGTGATGGTCCACCCAGAATACCGACGAATGAAAATCGGTGCTCGTTTATACGAAGCACGTAAAGAACTAGCTGAGCAAAAGAATTTAAAAAGTATTATTCTAGGTGGTAGAATTCCAAACTACCATAAGCATTCAAAGGAAATGACGCCTCGAGAATATGTGAGAGAAGTTATTCAGCACAATATTTACGATCCTGTCTTAACCTTTCAATTGATGAACGGTTTCACTGTAATGCGTTTAAACAAGAGCTACCTGCCCGATGATAAACAATCAAACGCATATGCGACCTTAATGGAATGGAACAATGTTGATTACATTCCTAACAAAACGAAAAAGTATTTTAAAACGAGTGAGCCTGTTCGAATCACGACGATTCAGTATATGATGAAAACCATAAGTTCTTTCGAAGATTTTGCGACACAGGTTGAATATTATACAGATGTTGCCTCTGATCAAGGTTCAGATTTCGCTGTGTTCCCAGAGCTTCTTACTACTCAACTGTTGTCGTTCTGTGAGGAGAAGAGTCCAAGCTTAGCCATCCGTAAACTAACAGAATTCACAGAGCAATATATCGAACTGTTTACGAATCTTGCAGTTCGTTACAATGTGAACATCATAGGTGGCTCCCACTTTGTTGAAGAAGACGGAGATATCTACAACGTTGCCTATCTGTTCCGAAGAGATGGAACAATTGATAAACAATATAAAATTCATATCACACCGAACGAACGAAAATGGTGGGGAATTACAGCTGGTGATAAAGTACAAGTATTTGATACAGATTGCGGAAAAGTTGCAATTCTTATCTGCTATGATATCGAGTTCCCTGAACTTTCACGTATCGTTACCGATCAAGGGGCGAAGATCATCTTCACACCTTTCTGTACGGAAGATCGTCAAGGGTATCTGCGCGTTCGATATTGTTCCCAAGCACGTGCGATTGAGAATGAGATCTATACAGCAATCGCAGGTACTGTTGGAAACCTATCACAAGTGGAGAACATGGATATCCAGTATGCTCAGTCTGGTATCTTTACTCCTTCTGACTTTTCGTTCCCGAGAGACGGAATCGTTGGGGAATGTCACCCGAATATTGAAACAGTTGTAGTAGGTGATGTGGATTTAGAAATTTTAAGAAGACAACGTAAAACAGGCAGTGTAACTCTTCTTAGAGATAGAAGGTTAGATCTCTATAGCGTTGTTCAAAAAGATAAAAGTAAATAAGATGACGAGAGCGGTAAGCGATAGATAGCTTGCCGCTTTTTTTCTATTTCTCGGGAAATATCACGAACATTGTCATTGTGTAAGAGTACTTTTTTAGTGATTTTATTTTTTGTGCTGAAAGCGGTATAATAAAGGCCGTATTTAATAGATAGGGCAGGAAAAACTCGATTCATATCGAAACTAACAAAAAACAATTAACATTCATTTTATAGAACATAAGGAGGCAGTACTATGTCCTGGGAGACAACATACGAGAAATGGGTAGGGAACGAAGAACTCGAACAACCATTAAAGGCTGCATTAGAGGAAATCAAGGAAAACAGGACAGCGCTTGAAGACTGCTTTTATAAGAATTTAGAATTTGGCACAGGCGGTATGCGTGGAGAAATAGGACCTGGTACAAATCGAATGAACACGTACACGGTTCGAAAAGCTTCTTTAGGCTTGGCTCATTTTATCGAAGAGCAAGGAGAGAAAGCGAAAAAACGCGGTGTTGCGATTGCATACGATTCACGTCATCAATCACCAGAGTTTGCGATGGAAGCGGCGAAAACATTAGCCTCTCAAGGTATTCAAGCTTATGTGTTCGAAAGCTTGAGACCGACACCTGAGTTATCTTTTGCGGTTAGATACTTAAAAGCTTATTCCGGAATTGTTATCACAGCAAGCCATAACCCACCAGAATACAACGGGTACAAAGTATATGGTCCAGATGGCGGCCAGCTTCCGCCAAAAGAAGCTGATGAAGTGATTGGAAAAGTAAATGCCGTTGATGATGAACTTTCTATCGCAGTGAGATCTGAAGAGGAACTCAAAAGCGAAGGGTTGATCCAAGTTGTTGGTGAAGAAATCGACAAAGCTTACATGGATCAACTAATAAAGATTAGTTTAAACCGTGAAGTGATCAAAGAGATGCATGACTTAAGCATCGTTTTCACTCCTCTTCACGGAACAGCGAATATTCCGGTTAGAGAAGGACTTCAACAGCTAGGATTTACGAATGTTACGGTTGTAAAAGAACAAGAACAGCCTGATGCTAACTTTTCAACGGTGAAGTCCCCAAACCCGGAAGAACATGCTGCCTTTGAATTGGCAATTAAGTACGGACAAGAAACCGACGCAGATATTTTGATGGCAACTGACCCTGATGCGGACCGAGTAGGAATCGCAGCTAAGAACAGTAAAGGTGAATACGAAATCCTTACAGGTAACCAGACTGGTGCACTCATGATTGAATATATTCTTTCACAACGTGAAGAGAAAGGCAGTTTATGTTCAAAAGGGATCATCTTCAAAACGATCGTAACTTCAGAACTTGGTCGAGTAATCGCAGAGTCTTATGGTCTAACGTGTGAAGATACCCTTACAGGTTTTAAGTTCATCGGCGAAAAGATTAAGGAATACGAAAAAAGCGGGAAACATACGTTCATTTTCGGTTATGAAGAAAGCTACGGTTCTTTGATCGGAGATTTTGTGCGTGACAAAGACGCAGTTCAGGCTTGTTTGATGGGAGCTGAAATGGCTGCTTATTACAAGAAACAAGGAAAAACACTTTTTGATGCTTTAGACGATGTTTACAAAAAGCACGGTTTTTATAAGGAAGGTCTCGAGTCCCTAACATTAAAAGGTAAGTCTGGAGCAGAACAGATCGAAAACTTATTAGCAGGCTTTAGAGCTGAAATGCCGCTTGAAGTGAATGGACAAAAATTAGTGGTTTCTGAAGACTACAAGGCGAGCGTCCAATACGATGTAGTGAAAGATGAAAAGAGTGACATCCATCTTCCTAAATCAAATGTGCTTAAATATCAATTAGAAGATGGTTCTTGGTTCTGCGTAAGACCATCAGGAACTGAACCGAAAGTAAAGTTTTATTTTGGTGTTACAGCAGATTCACACAAGAATGCTGATGAAGCATTAGTGAACTTAAAACAATCAGTGATGGATTTGGTTCATGAAAGAATGCAAAAAGTGGCACAATAACTAGAATAGAGGCTGCAAGTCATACACTTGCAGCCATTTCATTCAATTGAGTTGACATTAATCTTAAAGGGATGTAACATACCCCTATAGGTATTTTAAAGGAGGTGCTGAAATGGAATACACACAAGAAATGAAAAATCGTTTAAAAAGAATTGAGGGGCAAATACGTGGGGTATTGCGTATGCTAGAAGAAGAACAAGATTGTAAATCTGTTATCACTCAATTATCCGCATCACGTACAGCGATTGACCGTACGATTGGATTAATCGTAGGCACCAACCTTGAACAGTGTTTACGTGAACAAATGGAAAACGGAGAAGAGATGAATTCTGATATTGTAAAAGAAGCTGTGCAGCTTCTCGTAAAAAGTCGATAAATATCTGTCACTGTTAAGACTGTTGACAGATTTCCTTTTATCACTTATTATACCCCTATGGGTATTTTAAGAGTTGAATTTTCTTAATAAGTAAGCGTGTAGTAAAGTAATCATATATTTTTTTATCATTTTATATACCTATACGGGTATATGTATTTATTGTGGAAGGGAGATAACAATTGTGTCTATTAAGACGATTGAAGCAAGAGAAGTAGAACGATTATTAGAAATTGGTAATCCATTAAATATCATTGATGTTCGTGAAAACGATGAAGTTGCTCAAGGTATGATTCCTACAGCAACACATATTCCACTTGGGGAGATCTCTAACCGAATCCATGAGTTGGATTCAAGCAAAGAGTATGTCATGGTTTGCCGCTCTGGTAAAAGAAGCGAAAAAGCTTGTACGATCTTAGCTTTAAGTCAAATTGCTGTAGTGAACATGTCAGGCGGAATGCTTTCTTGGAAAGGTAAAATAACAAATAAATAAGTGGAGGTTTCAAAAATGAGTATTAAAGTGGATCACGTATTAGATTGCAAAGGATTATCATGTCCGCTACCAATCGTTCGCACGAAGAAAGCGATGGATCAGCTCCAGGCAGGTCAAGTTATTGAAGTTCAAGCAACAGACAAAGGTTCGTTGGCTGATATTCAAGGCTGGGCAAGGAACACAGGAAATCAATATTTAGGTACAAAAGAAGACGGAGATGTTCTTAAGCACTATTTAAGAAAATCAAATCCCGGTGAAGTGAAAGAGGCAGCAAAGTTCGAGCATACGATTCAAAACGATGAATTAGAAAAAGTCTTGGCTGAAAATAAAGAAGATATGCTTCTTCTAGATGTTAGAGAGCCTGCAGAGTATGAGTTCAAACGTATACCTGGGGCAGTATCAATTCCATTGGGAGAGCTCGAAAGTAAAATAGAAACACTTGATAAAAATAAAGAGATTCATGTTATTTGTCGTACAGGATCAAGAAGTGGCGGCACAAATGCTTGCTGAGAATGGTTTCCAACGTGTTAAGAACGTATTACCTGGAATGGTTGAATGGAATGGGCCAACAGAATAAAAAAAATTTTAATCGTAAATATACCTAGGGAGGTATTTTTGAAATGATAAAAGCATTATCAGCTAAAGAAGTGGCAAAACGTGTTGTTGAAGGAAGCATGTTCATTCTCGATGTTCGTAATGAAGGGGATTATAAAGACTGGAGAATCGAAGGGAAAGGAATCGAATCCATTAACCGTCCTTATTTTGATCTGATCGATGGTGTAGAAGATGTTTTAGAACATCTTCCGAAAGAAGAAGTTCTCGTTGTTTGTGCAAAAGAAGGATCTTCTATCATGGTAGCAGAGATGTTGGATGAAGCAGGCATTAAAGACGTTTACTATCTCGAAGGGGGTATGAAGTCTTGGAGTGAGTACTTAATGCCAGTAAAGCTTGGAGATTTGAAAGATGGAGGTTCGATCTATCAATTCAACCGTATCGGTAAGGGATGTCTTTCTTACCTTGTAGAATCGAACGGAGAAGCGGCTATTATTGACTCTGCTCGTACGATTAAAGCGTATGAAGATTTTGCAAAAGAAAACAACCTTGAAATCAAGCACATGATCGATACACACCTTCATGCGGACCATATTTCAGGGGGACGCAGACTTTCAGAAAAGACTGGTGCAACTTACTGGTTACCACCAAAAGATGCTGACGAAGTAACATTCTCATTCGCAGCATTAGAAGAAGGAAACGATATTACGATCGGAAACACGAAGATTGAGATTCAACCTTTATATACGCCTGGTCACACGATTGGAAGTACTTCTATGATCGTTGACGGACAATTTTTGCTTTCAGGAGATATTCTTTTTGTTGATTCAATCGGACGTCCCGATCTTGCAGGTAAAGCAGAGGACTGGGTTAGTGATTTACGTGATTCGCTATATAACAAATATAACAATCTTTCTAAAGATCTAGTTGTGTTGCCTGCTCATTTTGGAAAGATCAGCGAGCTAGATGAGAAAGGTGCGGTATCAGCACCACTTGGTGAACTCTTTGAAAAGAATGATGGATTGAACATAAAAAATGAAGATGAGTTTCGAAGAGCTGTAACGGAAAATTTACCACCGCAGCCGAACGCATATCAAGAAATTCGTCAAACGAACATGGGTAAAATCGACCCTACAAACGATGAACAGCGCGAGATGGAAATTGGTCCAAACCGCTGTGCGATCACAGAATAACTGAACAAAAAATTATAAAACTATCTGGAGGTTTTACAAATGAACGTAACTCAAACGTTAGACACAAAAGGATTATCTTGCCCGATGCCAATCGTGAAAACAAAGAAAGCGATGGATACACTTGCAAGTGGAGACATCTTAGAAGTGTTAGCAACAGATAAAGGAGCAGTTAATGACCTTTCTGCTTGGTCTAAATCTTCAGGTCATGAATTATTAGAGCATACAGAAGAAGGCGGCGTATTTAAGTTTTATATTCAAAAAGGTTAATAAAAAAATTTGTGCAACCAGATACCTATAGAGGTATAGGTATCTGATTCAAAAGGAGCGTCCAATGATGGAACAACAAACACAAGATAAATCAACAATGGTCGTATTTAGTGGTGACCTTGATAAAGCGATGGCAAGTTTTATTATCGCTACAGGTGCAGCCGCAATGGGGAAACAAGTAACGATGTTCTTCACATTCTGGGGACTAAACATCTTAAGAAAAGAAGAATACGTGAATGTGAAGAAAACATTCATGGATAAGATGTTTGCAAAAATGATGCCTCAAGGACCTGAAAAACTAGGCATTTCTAAAATGAACTACGGTGGTTTAGGCGCGAAGATGATGAAGTATACGATGAAGAAGAAAAACATCGTAACGCTAAAAGAGTTAATTGAAATGGCTCAAGACTTAGATGTTAAGATGGTTGCTTGTACGATGTCGATGGATGTAATGGGTATTACGAAAGAGGAACTAATTGATGGACTGGATTATGCAGGAGTTGCTTCATACCTAGCTGATGCAGATGAATCTAAGATCAACTTATTTATTTAAGAAACATCAGTTTTAAGGAGGTGAAGTCATGGAATTAGGGTTTATTATTACAATCTTTCTAATTGGCTTTATAGGTTCTTTTATCTCTGGAATGGTAGGTATCGGCGGATCCATCATCAAGTATCCAATGCTGCTCTATATTCCAGCGATGCTCGGCTTCACGGCATATTCGGCTCATGAGGTATCAGGTATCAGTGCTGTTCAAGTATTCTTTGCAACGATAGGTGGCGTTTGGGCTTATCGTAAAGGCGGTTATCTGAACAAGACACTGATCATCTATATGGGTAGTAGCATCCTAGTAGGAAGTTTTATTGGGGGATTTGGTTCAGAAGCGATGTCAGAAGGGCAGATTAATATTGTTTATGCTGTTCTAGCTACTTTAGCTGCTATCATGATGTTGATCCCTAAAAAAGGGATCGATGATATTCCATTAGATCAAGTTAAGTTTAATAAATGGCTTGCGGCAGTTCTAGCATTTGTTGTAGGTGTTGCAGCAGGTATCGTTGGTGCAGCAGGTGCATTTATCCTTGTACCGATCATGTTAGTCGTCCTAAAGATACCAACGCGTATGACGATTGCTACATCACTTGCTATTACGTTCATTTCATCAATCGGCGCTACTGTAGGTAAGATCTCGACAGGGCAAGTTTTACTATGGCCGGCGGTGATCATGGTAGTTGCCAGCCTGATCGCGTCGCCACTTGGGGCGCAGTTTGGTAAAAAAGTGAATACAAAAATTCTTCAGTTTATCTTAGCAGCACTGATTATCGCTACATCGATCAAGATCTGGTTAGATATTCTTAGTTGAAGTTAAAATTAAATTAGCCGAGAAGAAAGAAGGACCAGAAGTACTTTATTGATACTTCTGGTCCTTTTTTTCATCAAAGCTATAGGAAATAGTGTGATTGACTTCCCTTTCAAAGTGAAAGCAATGACAACAACAATATCATATTGAGCAAATGTATTGGTGCCGCAGAGTAAAATGAAGAGGGAAATAAATTGTAAGGGGTCAGTCCCCCTAGATGCTTCTATAGAAATTGATCGACCGGATCAACGTCATCGTCATGGTTGCGAATCCAACGGAAAGAATCGTTACGAGTGAGTAGAAGAGAATACCTTCTCCCATCACATAAAGGCCAGCGAGGATGACTGCTGCATCGATCAAAAAGATAACCATCCCAACATTAATGGAAAACCATCTCGAAAGAAAAAGGGCAATCAGGTCTGTTCCACCGGTACTCGTTTCATGACGCAGCATCCAACCGATCCCTGTTCCGATGAACAATCCTCCGATTACAGAACCTTCCATAACAGAGACAGAAAACATTCCTCTTAAAGGAGATAACAAATCAATGATCAATGACGAAACGAGTAAACCATGTATGCTGTTTATAAAATATCGACGCTCGAGTTTCCAAGCTATTAGATAGATGGGGATGCTCAGAATAATGATCGTTAGCCCTACTTTATAACCCCACACATACTTTACGAGAAGACTAATTCCGATCATTCCTCCGTCGAGAAGATGAAAGGGAACGATGAAACCATTAATGCCTATGCCAAGCAACACGCTTCCTAAGAAAATCGCTATCGTCCGTTCAAACATGGCATTCATCCCTGTCTAAGATTATTTCTACATAATATGCGTCGTTGTACAAGAATAGTCATACGCACAGGGTGTTTGTCCGTGTCTCTTTTTTCTTTTTTGCATGTAATAGTATAGAAAGCCCCTTGCTTGCAGTGCAAAATAGGGAAGGTGATTGGTGTTGAAGAACTTCAGAAGAGAAGCAAAGTGTCTTTTGGAGAGGCAGGTAGTGGTGGATACAACAAATCATTCTTACGAAGGCAGACTAAGAGCAGTAGAAAGAGATTATATTACGCTATGTGTGATGAGCGATAACCATAACTATTGGGATCAGATCATTATTCGTATTGAAGAGATTGTTGCGATATCTACCATTTGATCATAAAAAAATCCCTCGCATAAATGATGCTGAGGGATTTTTCCTTTATTTCTTTGTAAAACCTAGCGTGATGGGTTGAGGTTGCTGAGGTGGTGCACAGCATAGAGATAAATCTCGTGCATCACCAGCAGATTCAAATTCAGAGTCTTCTTTGGTATAGAAAATCTCCCAAGCGTTGCCGTCGGGATCATATACCCACACTTTATCCTGAACGGCATAACAGCATGTTGTATCCATCTCGTCGATTAACAGCAGTCCTGATTCTCTAAGTCTTTCTCCCATGGCTAGAACATCTTCCGTGTTGTTTACTTGGAAACCGAGATGATTAAGGACTCCGTTTTTTGAAAAGGGACGTTCGTTCAATGAAAAGTGAAGAGCGGGTTGATCAAGCTCAAATTTCGCGTAATTTTCTTTTACTTTTGTCGGTTCCGTGTTGAAAAAGCTTTTATAGAATGCTAGAGATTTTTCTAAGTCTGAACAGTTGACTGCAACATGCATGCGTTGAATCATCATGATCTCTCCTTCTTTTTAAGATAGTAGCAATAACCATAAGTAAAGGCCGGTAAGCGTTATGAAAAGTGTTGGGACAGTCAAAATGATTCCGACTTTGAAATAATAGCCCCATGTGATCTTTACACCTTTTTTCGATAAGACATGCAGCCATAAAAGAGTGGCAAGTGAACCAATCGGTGTGATTTTTGGTCCTAAATCAGAACCAATTACATTTGCGTAGATCAATGCTTCACGAATAACTCCTGATGTATCCGTTCCCTGTATAGCTAGTGCATCAATCATAACAGTTGGCATGTTGTTCATAACGGATGATAAAACAGCTGCTAAGAAACCCATTCCGATTGTAGCAGCGAACAACCCTCCATCAGCGATCACTTGAATCCAGCTGCCGAGCATATCTGTAAGTCCTGCATTACGAAGACCATAAACGACTACATACATACCAATTGAAAAGACAACAACAGTCCATGGTGCATCTTTGATTACTTTTTTTGTTTGAATAGCAGGACTTTTACGAGCAACGATGATAAAGAAAAGAGCTGCAGCTCCTGCAATGAATGAGACAGGAACACCAATAAATTCACTCGTTAAGTACCCGATTAATAGAACAGCTAGTATGATCCATGAAAGCTTAAACATCTTCTCATCTCGAATGGCTTCTTTCGGTTGCTTGAGCTGAGAGAGATCATAGTTCTTCGGTATATCTTTTCTGAAAAAGAGGAACAAAACAAGCATACTAGCGAACAGTGAAAAGAAATTCGGCACGATCATGCGGCTTGCGTATTCAACGAATCCGATGTTAAAGAAATCTGCAGATACGATATTTACTAAGTTTGAGACGACAAGAGGTAATGATGTGGTATCTGCAATAAACCCACTTGCCATAATAAACGGTAATATCATAGCTTCTTTTAATTTCAATGCCCGAACTTGAGCAAGTACGATAGGAGTCAGAATTAATGCTGCGCCATCATTTGCAAAAAAGGCTGAAACTGCAGCTCCGAGCAGAATCACATAGGCAAACATTTTCTTACCGTTTCCACCTGCAAGTCGCGCCATATGTAAGGCTGACCATTCGAAGAAACCGATCTCATCTAAAATAATTGATATGAGTATGATCGCAACAAACGCTAATGTAGCATTCCACACAATCCCGGTAACTGTCCACACATCAGCGAGTGAAACCACGCCAAGAAGAAGTGCGATGATAGCTCCAACGGTCGCAGACCAACCGATGGAAAGACCGCGTGGCTGCCAGATAACAAAAATAATCGTAACTAAAAATACAGCGAAGGCCATTAACGCCATGCTGTCCATAAGAATCCCCCCTATTTATGTAATTCTAAGTTAGCAACAAACTTTTCCACCTGAAGCTTTTAACTCTTCAATTTTAGCTGACATATCAGGTAGTGCTTCTAAATTTGCTTTAATGAATGGATAGATCTCTCCATCAATGGAGTAGAAGATCCATTGGCTGTTACGTCGTTCTTTAACGAGTTTAGCTTGCTTTAATTTTCTTAAATGCTGTGAAATACTAGGCTGTGTCATCTTTAAGATATCAACTAACTCACATACACATAACTCTTCGTGGCGGAGTAATGCTAATATATTCAATCGTGTTTTATCTGCCATGGCTTTATAACATTCCGTTAACTGATCAAGTTCCATAATTGACTTCACCTCATTAGTATATAACCATATGTTTATATGAAATGTCAAAGAATATATAAATAAATATTGATATAAGGATATACTTATATTATGATGGTCTCGAAAGAAGTTCTTTACTACAGGAGGTTTTACAAAATGGCTAAACCAATCATCTATTTCCTTTGCACAGGTAATTCTTGTCGTTCTCAGATGGCAGAAGGATTTGGACACCACTACCTTGGTGATAAATATGACGTATACTCAGCTGGCATCGAAGCACATGGTGTGAATCCAAACGCGATTAAAGCGATGAAAGAAGTGGATATTGACATCACGAACCAGACATCAGATGTAATCGACAAAGACATTCTAGAAAAAGCAGACTTAGTCGTAACGTTATGCGGTCATGCAAACGATGTATGTCCAGCAACACCACCTCACAAAACACGTGAACATTGGGGATTCGATGATCCAGCAGGAAAAGAGTGGAGTGAATTCCAACGCGTTCGTGACGAAATCGCGGCACGTATCAAACGCTTTGCTGAAACAGGAGAATAAGGTTATACAAAGCCCAGGAACTTCTTAGTTCCTGAGCTTTCTTTTTTAGTATGATTTTCTTCATTTCGCTCATGTTACTAATGAGGTGATCATGTGAAACGTCTATTTATTTGCGGATTGATATTTATAAGTATATTCATTAGCCATACAAACTTTGCGGAAGCTTCTGATAGAAGAGCGGCATTTATAAGAAGTGATGGACTTTGGCTTAAAGAAGGTGAATTAGAAAGAAAGCTTGTTGAAAGTTCAGGGCTTACTCATCCAACGTTCTCAAGCAACGGAACATACATCAGTTACATAGCGCGTAAAGGGAAAGAGCTATGGGTCTATAACCGTGTAACGCGTTTAAAGAGAAGAGTATTCGATGGCGATGTTAGTTTGGCGAGATGGTCTCCCACAGAATCAAAGCTTGCATGGAAAAGCGGGGATGTGCTCAATGTAATCGACCTAACGAGACCTGCTTCATCCTTTCAAAATGTCATCCTTGGCACAGGAAACTACAGCTGGGCACCTGACGGGAGAGGATTTGTTGTCTCATCTTCTGCAAATCTAGAGCCTGATGGCTGGAGTCCAGTTCGACTTTTTTACGTTCCTGTAAATGCGAACGGAGATTTGAACAAAGTACAGAACATTACGACGCTGCCTAAAATGAGTGAAACGTTCTTTGCGATAGGTACAACAGAATTCAAGTGGGGGATGGATGATCAATGGTTTGCGTTCATCGCATGTCCAACAGCATCCATGTCGGCAGACTCCAACACTTTAATGGTTGTTTCTTTAGACGGCTCGAGAACGCGTAACATTGGTAACATGTTGGATCAGCCGAACTGGTTCTACTGGTCGCCGAATACGAAACAGCTCGGCTTTATAAAAGGGATCGGAAGGCTCACTTCTGAAAATAAACGATTAACGGTATGGAATCCTAAGAATGGGAACGAGATAAATCTAGGATACACCGGGTATGCGGACGGCGATTTTACTTGGTTGAATGATAAGAACATCATCGTGAGCCGTCAGATTGAGTGGGGTTATGGGGTACCCCAGGAAAAAAGAGCAAAACCTTTCTTAGTCAGTGTGAAAATTAAAGACGGAAGTGCAAAGAGATTAACGAATCCAGCTTCAGGGGAAGCGGATGTTTATCCAAAAACATTACCCGAAGAAGGATTAACTTGGATTCGTACGAATGGCCAAAGTGCAAAAGTAATGGTAAAGGAACGTTTAGACGCACCTGAAACGTTGTGGATTAATAATTTACAAACTCCAAAAGCATGTTCTGGGTGGTCGTGCACGATAGATATATATGAAGCTAGATGACTGAGGTGAACCCGTGAAAATGGGTTCGCCTTCTTATTTTGATAAAAGAAGTTTTTAAAACCCGTCCAATATTTCACTTGTTTTCTCATGAATGCCTGTTTTGTTTCATACAGTTAAAAGTAAGGAAATAGCAGGAGGGGGAAAATATGAACTGGGACTTGCAAAATAAGGAGCTAGAAAAAGCAATAGCTGAAATTACCGAGATTGCTGACCACTTTGGCCTTGATTTTTATCCGATGCGGTATGAGATATGTCCTGCCGATATTATTTATACATTTGGTGCGTACGGAATGCCAACCCGTTTCTCTCATTGGAGCTTCGGAAAACAGTTTCATAAAATGAAGCTTCAATATGACTTAGGTTTGAGTAAAATTTATGAGCTCGTTATCAACTCAGATCCGTGTTACGCATTCTTACTTGATACGAATTCACTTATTCAGAATAAATTAATCATTGCGCATGTTCTGGCACACTGTGACTTCTTCAAAAACAATGTTCGCTTTTCAAATACGAGAAGAGACATGGTTGAATGCATGACGGCTACAGCTGAACGAGTAGGTCAATATGAACATCTATACGGCAAAAAAGAGGTCGAACAGTTCTTAGATGCAATTCTCGCGATACAAGAACACATCGATCCTTCACTTGTTCGAAACAAATTAAATTATGTATTTGAAGACGAAGAAGATCTTACGCCTAAGAAGGAAACGCCTTACGATGATCTATGGAAGCTAGACGACAAAAAAGGTCCAAAACCAGTATTGAAAAAGAAAAAATCATTTCCACCGCAGCCTGAAAAGGACATTTTGTTATTTATTGAGCAATATAGTCGCGAGCTTGAAGAATGGCAGCGTGATATTTTATCGATGATGAGAGAAGAGATGCTTTATTTCTGGCCGCAGCTGGAAACGAAAATCATGAACGAAGGCTGGGCATCTTATTGGCACGCAAAGATCCTGCAAGAAATGGATTTGACTTCTCACGAAACAATTGAGTTCGCGAAACTAAACGCAGGAGTCGTTCAACCGTCCAAGACATCGATAAATCCATATTATCTTGGCTTACAGATATTTAAAGACATCGAAGAACGCTATAACAACCCTGATGAAGAGCTGATCAGACAAGGCGTGAAACCAGGCTCTGGACGAGAAAAGATGTTCGAAGTACGTGAACTAGAGTCTGACATGTCATTTATCCGAAATTATTTAACGAAAGATCTTGCTCAGCGTGAAGACATGTACCTGTTTCAAAAGCAGGGCAAGGAATATAAGGTTGTTGATAAGCAGTGGGAAGAAGTACGTGATCAACTTGTGAGTATGAGAGTAAATGGCGGATTTCCTTATATCACAGTGAACGACGCCGATTATATGAAGAACGGAGAGCTCTACCTTAATCATAGCTTTGAAGATATGGAGCTCGATGTGAAATATCTTGAAAAAGTGCTTCCACATCTTCATTATCTATGGGGTCGTCCTGTTCATATGGAGACGAGGATCGAGCAAAAGCCTGTGTTATTTACGTATGATGGGAAGACGGTGCATCGGAAGTATCTATAGGTTAAACAAGTGTTTAATGTTAACGAGGAAAGCACACTTAGAAAAGTGTGCTTTTTTTCTGTACAAGAAAATATAAACTCAGCAAACAAGTTTGTTTTTTGCTATTTTTAATACAAATAGTTTGAAAGGAAGCTGGGATAGTATGTGCAGTTCTTACTTTATAGATAATATGAAATCTGATGATTGGACATATGTACGAAACATTTATTTAAAAGGCATCGCTACAGGTAATGCTACCTTTCAGCAGAAAGCTCCTTCTTGGAATGAATGGGATAAAAGTCATTTATCATGTTGTCGTTTCGTTGTTCGTTCTAGCGATCGAGTATCAGGGTGGGCTGCCTTAAGTGCTGTGTCTAGCAGGTGTGTATATGCAGGAGTTGCTGAAGTAAGCGTTTATGTAGATCCTGATTACCAAGGAAAGGGGCTTGGAAGCTCTCTTATGAAAATTCTCATTGAAGATAGTGAGAAAAATGGCATTTGGACTTTACAAGCAGGGATTTTTCCTGAAAACCAGTCGAGTATAGCTCTACATAAAAAATGGGGATTTAAAGAAGTGGGTACAAGAGAAAAAATTGGTGAGATGAACGGAAAGTGGCGTGACGTCATCTTGCTGGAACGAAGAAGTAAAAAAGTTGGAGTATAAAAAATCAACTTTTTTTGATTTATAAGTTGCAAATTAGTAAATAAAGGATATAATAAAATTACATCAAATAATTTTGATGTTAGGGGTGATACAAATGAAAAAAGAAATTCCTTTATTAAATACCATAACTACAGCATCAAACCAAGATTTAGAGAAATATGAACAAAAGTTTAAAGCGCTCGCTGATCAGCAGCGACTGCAAATTATCAATATCCTGGCTGTTAAAGAAAGTGTATGTGTATGTGATCTCACGCCGATTATTGACATGCCTCAATCCAAGTTATCGTATCATCTAAAAATTCTGTTAGAAGCAGACTTGATAAAAAAGGAAAAACAAGGTACCTGGAACTATTATTCTTTGAATGTAAGTGAACTAAAAGGAATTTTATCAGATCAATTATGCTGTGTATTTTTACCATCATCTTGTTAAATGTCGTACTACGCTTGTAGTGCTTCATTTTTACATAAAACATCAATTTTTTTTGATGTATAAATCAATTATTTTTGATATACCAGGAGGATGACTTTTATGAATATTTATTATCTGGAAAAGATGTTTGAACTGAAGAAAAAAGAAATGGAGCAGTATTCGAAAGAAATTGGCAGACCAGGACAAATAAACTTAAACGTTTTTAGTAGATCACCCTTTATAAAGAGGGAAACAACACATTCAAATCAGGTTTGCTGCGCTTGATAAAAAGGGAGAAGAAATATTATGTGGATGGATACCTTTCAAAGTTTTTTAAGTTTAGCCTTAGAACTTACAATTCTGTTCGTAGTAATCTCATTCATCATCAATTTACTTCAGTCTTATATCCCTTATGTAAAAGTGGAGAAATATCTAGACGGCAAGAATAAAGGATTAGCAGCAGGATTCGCATTACTATTTGCGTTTGTAACACCATTTTGTTCTTGCTCTACCATACCAGTTGTTGTGAACATGTTAAAAAAGAAAATGCCTTTTTCCATCGTGATGATTTTCCTCTTCTCTTCTCCCGTACTCGATCCGACGATCATCACCATCATGGGTGTGATATTGGGCTGGAAAGTGACAATCATCTATACCATTATCACAGCTCTATTCTCTGTGATTATCGGTTTCGCATTAGAAGCATTCGGATTTGAGAAATCAGTGAAGAACGTCGTGATGTCAGGTTATCAAGAAGAAACCAAAAAGTTTGATTTGAGGGCGGCATTAAGCGAAACTATGGATTTGATGAAGAGTGTCTATCCTTACCTTATACTCGGAGCTGCGATTGGAGCTGTTATCCATGGATTGGTACCAACAAATTGGATTGCAAATACGTTTGGCAGCGATAACTGGTGGATCGTTCCGATAGCGGCGGTTGTAGGGATTCCTTTATACATCAGGCTATCGAGCATGATTCCGATCTCTCAAGTTCTGATCGCAAAAGGAATGGCGCTTGGCCCTGTGATGGCACTCATGATTTCATCAGCTGGTGCGAGCCTTCCAGAGGTAGTTCTCTTAAAGTCCATTTTCAAGAAAGAACTCGTCATTATGTTTGTCCTATCTGTAATTACCATGTCAACAATTTCTGGTTTTATTTTCTACCTTGTTTGAGATCTTTCACAAAGCTTGAAAGGAGGTGAGATAAATGAGTTTCATAAAAATTTTCTTCGGAAACAAAAATGAAAAAGAAGCTAACTGCTGCGCCGTTCAAATTGTTGAAGCTAGTGATAGAGAAGAAACAGTATGTTGTGAAACAGAGAATAGTAAAGATCAAAACAAATGTTGCGTATAAACCAACCTAATTAATCCCATATATTAATCAAAAACATTCCTGCTACAGGGATGTTTTTTTTTTGAATAAGAACATACATGACATACGTCTCACTATTAAACGTTTTGTTAGAAAGGATGTATGCATGAAAATGAATTTTATTAAGAACGTTGTGCCATTGCTTCTAACAATATGTATGATTGTTGTTTTTGGAGCAATACCCATTCTTATTGTAGGAACTGAGATTCACGTCAGTGCTTATCTCATAGAAACGAAGAATCTGATTCTTAGTCTGCTGCATCCACATGAAATTACCTATTACATTACCAAACCAGAACGCCCATTATTCCCTGAAATCTTTAATCCATATCTCTATAGCCTGACAGTTTATTTTTCAGCTTTTTTTCTTTCCATTTTGCTAGGCCTACTACTGAGTTTTGTTACTATAAACTTTTTTTCTAAGTCGGTAAAAAGATTCGTATCGTTTCTTGTATTTGTTCTAGAATCTTTGCCTGATCTGTTTATCGTTGCCGTGATACAAATGGGCATTGTTTGGTTTTTTAAGAAATCCGGAATACTTGTGATGTCATTTACCTCTCTCCCTGATGAACGATCTTATTTCATTCCTATCATAGCGTTATCGATTCTACCTACCGTTCAATTCTTCAAAATGTTTATGCTTTCTTTAGAAGAAGAAATACAAATGGACTATGTAGTTTTTGCACGAGCAAAAGGGATTCCGTTCATCGCGATTCTACCTTTCCATGTTTTTCGAAACACATTGATGAGCATCTTTTATCAATCAAAATCGATATTATGGATGATGCTTTCAAACCTGTTAGTACTGGAATATATACTAAATATGAATGGATTTACTTCATTTCTTTTTATGTACTTGTCACCCGAACTTTTTGTTGTAGCACTCATTATGTTACTTCTACCAACTTATTTGTTATTGCTTGTCTTTAAAATTTGTATCAAAAAACTCAATAACGAAGAGGTGGTTCTATAGTGAAGTCATTTATTGTAAAGAATTTTTACATCCTATTAGGATCTAGCTTTATAGTTGGAATTTTACTAGCAAGCTGTATAAATGGGATTTTCTTTGATGGGGAGATTAAACAGACGCAGGCTATATATATAGATGCTTATCCTGTAGATGCAGCTCCCTTTAAACCTTCGCAGAGTTTCTGGCTAGGAACAGATACGAACGGAAGGCACTTGTTACATGTCATCATAGAAGGAGCAAAGTATACGATTGGTTTGGGTTTATTTATTGCGATCTTTAGAATGTTTTTCTCGTTTGTTTTAGGAACGATTTATGCATTTTACCTGCAAAAATACCAAAGGGTTCTATCCGCATTAAGTAATGCATTTCAATATATTCCGGTTGTGCTATTGGCTTATTTTCTATTAAGGCCGGTTTTAAACCAAGCTTTTGAAGGATTTCAGTATTCATTTGCAATTAGAGTATGGTATGAAATTATTTTGCTTATTCTATTGGTTCTTCCAACAGTCTCTTTAGTAATCGGAAACGAAATCTCAATTATACTAAGAAAAGAGTTTATCCAGAGTGCTAGAACGCTTGGAGCAAGTTCTTTCTTCATCCTTCGTAAGCACGTCATCGTACATATATATCGTCGCTTGTTAATCATCTTCACTCAGCAAGTGATACAGGTCTTATTGATCTTAGCTCATTTAGGATTGTTCGAACTTTATCTTGGTGGAACAAAAATTGATTATAGCATCATGAAAGCTGCTCCGATTACCACTACATATGAATGGTCAGGGCTAATTGGTGATTATTTTGATCTATTCATTGTATATCCGTGGATTCCACTTGTTCCAATCGGCGCTTTTACCTTAACGATTCTCTCCTTGAATCTTATTGTAAAAGGTCTCGAAAAGAATATGAATTCCGAGCCAGCCACTCATACAAAAAGATTAAAGCAAAAGGAAATCAAAAAGGTAGCACTTAAAGAATTTAACTTCAAAGTAGTAACACGAGATTAACAAACGTATGTCCCTTTTTCTTATAATTTTTTTCTAATATATAATTATTTTCAAAATTTATCTCCTTTGATAGTTGATTGAAGTGGAAGATGCAAAACTCTTGGCTAGGGCAAGTTGCCAGGTGAGACACTTAAGAGTGAAACGAACGAATGTGGCTCACCGCTTGCCCTCGGAAAGCGAGTATCTGAAACGGAAATCAACTTCTTTCACATAAGAAAGTTTACGAAACAGCCATTCTTTTTTGAACGTTTCGTGACATGTAAAACTGTCCAGTTGACTGTATGGTTTTCTCTATTGTACATTGTATGTAATTATCAAGAGGAAGAGGTGAGGAAATTGGGAAGGTGTATCGCATTGGTGAGCTAGCAGAGGTAACAAATGTATCTAAAAGAACCATCGACTATTATTCCCAGATCGGTTTACTCCAGCCTCTTCGAACGGATTCGAATTATCGATTATATGATGAAGAGACGATTCATGTCTTAGGGTTGATTGAACATTATAAGAAACTCAACATGCCCTTACATGAGATCAAGTCTGTGATTGGACTAGTTAAATTGAAAAGTACTGAAAATGAACAGGTCGAGAAGTACGTGGACCAGATTACTGAGCTCATGAAACACCTAGAGGCAGAGATTAGGGAGATCAAGCCGATCATGGAGAGCTTAAACGATAAGCAAAGAGAGCTGCTCTTAAATAAAGTCTCTCCTCAAGGCATGACTTTAGCGCATTCATTACTTTTACTTTTCGGGTAAATAATAGTTGAGAGATATCTTTTGGATTAATGAACTAAAAGAAAATAAAACTATTTATACAACCTGGGAGGTGTATTCCTTGTGGTTGATGTAACCAGAAGGAGAACATTTGGAGATTATTAACTTAATTATGGTAGCTATATTAATCGCGTTGACTGCTTTTTTCGTAGCTACCGAATTCGCGATAGTAAAGATTCGTACGACAAGACTTGATCAACTCGTTTCAGAAGGAAATACGAAAGCCGTAGCTGCAAGAAAGGTTGTCGGAAACCTCGACGAGTACCTTTCAGCCTGTCAGCTTGGTATAACCATTACCGCATTAGGATTAGGGTGGCTAGGTGAGCCGACGGTAGAGCACTTGTTGCACCCTCTGTTTGTAGAGTTTGAACTTTCTGAGTCAGTTTCAAGTATCTTATCATTTATTATCGCCTTTGCTTTAATTACGTTCTTACACGTAGTTATTGGTGAACTTGCACCAAAAACACTTGCAATTCAAAAGGCGGAAGCCGTTACGTTAAGAATCGCAAAACCAATCATGTTTTTCTATAAGATCATGTATCCGTTTATTAAAACATTGAACGGATCTGCGCGCATTTTTACAGGATGGTTTGGTTTGAAGCCTGCATCTGAACATGAACTTGCTCACTCGGAGGAAGAGTTAAGACTCATTCTTTCTGAGAGCTATAAAAGCGGTGAGATCAACCAGTCTGAGTTTAAATATGTAAATAATATCTTCCAATTCGACGACCGTACCGCTAAAGAAATAATGGTACCTCGCGTTGATATGGTAACACTCGATAAATCAGAAACAGTTAAAGAAAGCATTGCTGTTGTAACAGAAGAGAACTATACTCGATATCCGATCATAGATGGAGATAAAGACAGTGTTATCGGTATGGTAAACATGAAGCAAGTATTAACAGACTTCGTTAACGGCAAGAATCCAGATGCTTCACTCGAAGAGTATGTAAGACCTGTTATTCAGGTTTTTGAAACGATGCCTATTCATGATCTATTATTAAAAATGCAGAAAGAACGTGTTCATATGGCGATCTTGATCGATGAATATGGTGGTACTTCAGGACTTGTTACGGTTGAAGATATTCTTGAAGAAATCGTAGGCGAAATTCGAGATGAATTTGATGAGGATGAAGTGCCTGATATCAAAAAGGTCGATGAAAACAGAACAATTCTTGACGGTAAAGTATTGATTTCAGAAGTGAACGATCTTTTTGGTCTAAACATTAACGATGAAGATGTTGATACGATCGGTGGATGGATTCTTTCTGAAAAGATGGAGATCAAAATGGGCGATGAGGTTTCAGTGGAAAACTATCGTTTCAAGATTTTAGAAATCGATGGGTATCATGTTAAGTCACTTGAAGTATTAAATGTGAAGAACGAAGAATCTATTAACTAATCAAAGAAGACGTGCAAGCTCTGCACGTCTTTTTTATAAAAAAGCAGTAGTTGTTCTTAGCAATTTAGATATAGAAACAAAGGAGTTAGTTATGGAGAATTGGTTAATCAATATTATGAACGAATTTGGATACTGGGGGATTCTGCTGTTAATCGCATTAGAAAACGTATTTCCTCCGATTCCATCTGAAATCATCCTAACCTTTGGAGGGTTCATGACGAACTCTTCAGATTTAAATATAGTAGGAGTCATCTTAGCAGCAACAGTGGGTTCTGTTCTAGGAGCGGTGATTCTATATGGTGTAGGATTGCAACTAGATGTTGAACGAATGGAGAAGATTATTGATAGGTGGGGGCATATCCTTCGATTAACGAAAAAGGATATTCATAAGGCAGATGCATGGTTTGATAAATATGGCCCATGGACGGTATTCTTTTGCCGATTCATTCCTTTGATAAGAAGTCTAATCTCCATTCCAGCGGGCATGTCCAATATGAATTTCGGTTTATTCCTTGTTCTTACAACATTCGGAACATTGATCTGGAACATTGCTCTCGTTAATTTGGGTGCGTATTTTGGAGCGTCATGGGAAGTAATTGTAGGGTATATGGACGTTTACTCCAAAATCATCTATGCTGTTTTGGCGTTACTCTTTGTTTCTGTTGTCATCCTTTATATACGAAAACGCAGACAAAATAGCTAACTTTAGTCTTAATTAAACATAAATGTCCGTTTTGAAGAATCTCCTATTGATAGGGGATTCTTTTTTTGGAGGTGAACTAGGGATGTGGAGTTGGATCTTGAAAATGTTTATCTCTTCAAAAGAAAGAGGTCTGCCTTTTAAAGAAACGAAAGTCACCTTTTCCGATGACAATGATACGTATACGAAAGAACGAGAAGCTCTGCATCAAAAAATTATAGCAACACTTATTAAACGATCAAAAATGGATAACCTTCAACCTCCGATCGCTGTGTTAGTTGGAGGAGGGAGTGCTTCTGGTAAAACATCTTTGTGTGAAAGTATCATGAAACAGTACATAAAAAAGAAGAGAAGACAGTTAATCACAATAGACCCGGACGAAATAAAAAAATGGATCCCTGAATATCAATCGTATAAAAAAAAATTTCCCAGCTCAGCCGCAGCACTTGTTCATAAAGAATCGGTAGATATCTCAGAAAAGTTAGTCCAACACATGTTAGAAACGAAAAGGTCGTTTCTGCTCGAAGGAACGATGGCGAAAACAGGTAAGTATGTATCCCTAGTGAACAGCTTACAAAAAAGAAGATATGAAGTAATCGTATATATTGTAGATGTTCCTGTTGATGTTGCAATCGAAAGAGAAGCAATCAGAGCTAAAAAAACGGGGCGATCTATACCCCGGCATGTTATTGAACATACACATCGGCGTATTCCAAAAACTTTTTTAGCGATTAAAGAGGATGTGTCTTTTTTTGAGGGATATGACAATCAAAATGGATTAAAGCTCTTTATCTCTAACCATTTCATAGATGAGAATAGATATAAAGAATTTTTGAGAAAGAGTACGATTAGATTTGAATGATGGAATCAAGACAGCGTTCGTATTCGTCAATCCATATCCTTTTGGATTGATAGAAGATAGAGAATGCCCAGTAAAGTGCTGTTTCATGGGAATGAAGATCTGAGAATGAATGAGTTATCAAATACTTTTTTATGAAGGGATAGGCTTGTTTTTCTTTCATTGTACTTATTATCATAAGGTTTTTACCGATTTCTGATATAAACGCTTCTTGATCGTGATTTTTAAATTCTGAACTGTTCATCCACTTTTTTGGTGGGAGCTTGATAATCATCGGACTCGATAAACAATGTAGAGCTCTATTGTTATGAAACGAAAGTTGTTCTTTAAATGGAGATGCTTTTATTTCACCTGTACTGTTAAAATGTCCACTCCAAACAGGACCATATACAAAGTCGTAACCATGCTTAATTCCTTTACGGGACGTTTTTACAAAGTCTTTCCAAGCATCCTTATTTAATTGCCATTTCACCTCGTGTGGCAAAGGAAAAATCCTGCCCTGTAATCTTCGCAGGGCATGTAAATCCACTGAGAATGCTAAATAAGCTGGAATCTTTGTGTCAGGGTGGTTTAGATAATCTGACTCAGTGAGGTTTAATAAATTTAGTATATGGGGTGAAAGCTGCTTGTTCTTTGCTCTAAAATAAGACCAGGATTTAGCCTGTTCTCTACTGAAAGTTACGTAAAAGCCTTGGCCAAAATCAGTTCTCAATCTTTGTGCTTCTAACCAGATACCGTTTTGTTGGATAAGCTTAGCAGCAAATAATGTAGTACCATGATAGACTGTACGATATCGATCGTTTGAAAGCAAAGTGATCTCCCCCCTTATACATGTAATATGTAAAATGGAAAAGAAGGTTACAGATGGAGATTTTAATAGTACATATTTGGCAAACACACTCCTTTGGGGTGTTTTTTTGTTAATATTTACAATTTTGTGAATGCGTAAGAAAATGCATTTCATTATCTGTTAAAAAATGTATAATAAAATTAGAACAGTCGTTCAAATTAAAGGAAGGAAATAAATCATTGAGCAAAAGAAGATACAACAGTGAATCAGCAAAACTAGAAATCATGGAAAAAGCCTTTTTACTTTTTTCACAAAAAGGGTACACACAAACTTCAGTTTCCGATATCTCAAAAGCTTCTGGATATAGTAAAGGACACATTTATTATCATTTTGAGAATAAAGAAAAGTTGTTTGTATTATTAGCTCAACGAACGATGAAGGAATGGTATTTGGAGTGGATGAATAAAGAACCTGAATTTACTTGTGCATCCGATAAGCTTTATGGAATGGCTTTGCATGTTCTTTATAATTACCAAACTCCTCTTTTAAAAGGAGGACAAGAGCTTGCTTCCAATCCTGAATCTAGTCCAGAATCCATTAAGCAACTATACGAATTAGCGGTCATTCCAATGGGTGCTTATCGTGCAATTCTCGTTCAAGGGATAGAAGAAGGCGAATTTAAGAAAGGCAATATTGATGAATGGACGGTGTTGATCGGCACATGGCTTGGTGGCCTTTGTCAGCTTACGAATACTCAGGAACTTCACACCTTAGAACCGCTCTTTAAGAATGCTGTAAGTATTTTTTTAGGATCCATCCACAAATAAGGAGGAAACGGTATGAGAATCGGATTAATCGGTGACAGTCTGACAGAAGGAAGACCTGGTGTTTCTTTTTTTAAACTCTTACAGAAACAACATCCCCACATGACGTTTGTAAACCTAGGCAAACCGGGGGAGTCTGTTAAAAGCTTGCATAGCCGCCTAACAAAAAAGAAATTAGAAACCTTTGATCTTGCTTTCCTTTGGATCGGTGTTAATGATGTCTATTCAAAATTACTAAGTGTTCAAGCCCAGCCTGTTGCAAAAGATCATGAAGAGTTTAAAGCGTATTATCAAAAAGTTTTAAAGTGTGTCTTATCTTCCTCAAAAGTTGTAATTACGGTTACCCCAGCAATAGTTGGTGAGGACCTGAATAATGTCTCGAATCATGAGATTAAACAATTATGTACCCTCATCACATCCATCGCTCACAAACATAGAAATGTTTCCACACTTAATTTACACACCGTTTTTGAAAACCACCTCTCTTCCATAAAGAGTTCCGACTATATCAGTACAAAAGTATTAACCGTTATGAAAGATGTTCTTTTTTATAAAAAACCATTAAGAATCGATCAGTTGTCAAAGAAACGTGGGTTGCATCTGACACTTGATGGCATTCATTTGAACAGTAAAGGCGCTCAAATTGTTGCAGATGAATATGCAGCAATCATTGATCAACATCAATTTATTGAAAAGGATGCATTGAAGTAATCATAGTTAAAAATAAGCAACAAAGGTGGTTGGTTCGATGGATGAGCGGAGAGTTGCGATTGTAACAGGTGGAGCTTCGGGGATCGGTTACGCACTTTGTGAGGAGCTCGTCTCACAAAACGTGTTTGTCATCATCACGGATATCAATCAAGAATTAGGTATACAGGTTGAAGAGAAACTTAATAATGGATCTAAAAATACAAGATTTCAATTTTTAGACGTAACGGATGCAGCAAGTGTAGAAAATACTGTTAAAGAAATATATACGGAGTTTGGAAGACTAGATTATCTGTTTAATAATGCCGGCATCGCGATGTACGGTGAATTGTATGATACGACCTTGGATGACTGGAAAACAATAATGAATGTTAACCTTTGGGGAGTCATCCATGGAACTAACGCAGGATATCGAGTAATGAAACAACAAGGATTTGGTCATATCGTTAACACAGCTTCAGCTGCTGGCCTAGGTCCATCTCCCGTTTCTGCAGCTTACGGAACTACCAAACACGCAGTAGTTGGATTAACAACTTCCCTTCATTATGAGGCAGAAGAATTCGGCATTAAAGTGAGTACACTATGTCCAACGTTTGTTGACACACCTATTTTTGAGAAAGCAAAGGCTATTCAGATAAATAAAGATGTTATTATGAAGCAATTTCAAAAACAAAAGATGATGTCTCCAGAAAAACTAGCAAAAATCACATTAGACGGTATACATAAAAATAAGCCTATCATATGTCCTATGCCGATGCGAAGAACGATGGATATTTTTTTCACGTTGTTCCCTGTAGCACATAGAGGATTGATGAGGTTGGTCTGTAGAGTAAGCCGAAAAGCTAGGCTAGTTTAAAGAGTTAAGATGAACTGCTAATGTTCTAGGGCAGTTCATTTTTTTTTTATCGTACATTCTTCGTTATAATAAAAGTAATCTAAGTTTTGGAGGAGTAATCGTGAAAACCATTTTGATCGTGGAGGATGAACCAAAGCTGTTGGAAGTTGTTTCTTCTTATTTGAAGAAGGAAGGGCACAATACGCTAGAAGCTCTTACTGCTAAGGAAGCTATTAATTATCTGATCAATTACTCTATAGATTTCGTAATTCTTGACCTTATGTTGCCAGATATGAGTGGGGAAGCACTCTGTCAGAGAATTAGGCAAACACATACGTTACCGATATTAATGCTGACTGCAAAAGTGAGTGAGGAAGATCGCATCAACGGATTAGCCATCGGCGCTGATGATTATATGGTGAAACCTTTTAGTCCGCGCGAACTTGTTCAACGAGTTAAAACGATTTTACGCCGATCAGGAGATGAGGGCTTGTTGGCTGAGCATATTACCTATAACGAAGGAGAACTTAAAGTCGATGCTCGTAAACAAGAAGTATACAAACACGGAAACCTTGTCAACCTTACACCAATTGAGCTTAAGCTACTGCTGACATTTGGCAGGCACCCAAATCGTGTTTTTTCAAGAGATGAATTAGTGGAGAAGATTTTAGGATTCGATTATGAAGGAGATACCAGAACCATCGATCAACACGTAAAGAATTTAAGATCTAAAATTGAAACAAATCCTAAGAACCCACGCTATATCATTACGGTGTTTGGGGTAGGATATAAGTTTACTGGAGGCAGCCATGTTTAAAGGTCTGCATGCAAGGCTGACTATCATTTTTATTTTGGCTGCGTCATCCATTCTCATTATTGCTGGTCTTATCATCATGTATGAAGTTCATTTTCATTTTACAATGTTCCAAAAAGATGTACCGGAATTTAATAGTATAGAGCCTTTAACGCATCACTTTGAAAAGGCGCTGTTAAGTTCCGTTCTTTGGACATCGCTCGGTGCTATTCTGTTAGTTTGTATCATTAGTTATTTTGTGGCTAAGAACTTATCAAGACCTATGGTAGAGATGAGAAAAGCGGCAGAAAAGATGGCTAAGGGAGAGCTTCAAGTCAGAGTGAAGTCACTTGGAGATGATGAGCTCAATGACCTGGGTAACTCTCTAAATCAGCTTGCCGCTAAACTACAATTACAGGAAAATTACCGTAAAAATATGACTTCAGATATTGCTCATGAGCTCAGAACCCCATTAGCGACGATTAAAAGTCATTTAGAGGCTTTTGAAGATGGGGTTTTCGAGCCAACTACAGCCCGTATACAGTCATTGACAGGTGAAATCGATCGACTGATTACAATCGTACAAGATCTTGAATATTTAACAGCCATGGAGGCACCTGAGTTCTCACTAAATAAGAAACCACAACAATTAAACCATATCCTTATAAAAAGTGTGGATGCCGTATCAGGCGCGTTTGTACAGAACGGAATATTACTTCGAAGTGAATTAAATAGTGATATTGAAATAAATATGGATGCCAAACGAATGTCTCAAGTGTTTATGAACCTGTTCAGTAATGCGTTAAGGTATACACCTAGAGGAGGAGAAGTTACGGTTGTAACGCATGTTGATGGCGAATCAGTTTTGATAACTATACGAGATACGGGAATAGGCATTCCGGAAGAAGAGAGCAAACACGTGTTTGAACGATTCTATCGAGGAGAAAAATCAAGGAACAGAGAACATGGTGGCAGCGGGATCGGTTTGACGATTGTAAAAAGAATTGTTGAAGCTCACGAAGGACAGATTTGGGTAAATGGGGAGTATAAGCAGGGCACTGAGGTGAAAATGAGTTTTAATAGGTAAAGAAGCCGGCGTGATTTTGGAAGCTGGCTTCTTTTGGTATTCATGTGTGCATTTGTCGAAAAGCCTATAAACTTATTTGAAGGACTATAAATGGAGATTTCGGGCCTATAACTGCAGATTAAGGGTCTATAAAATATTTCTAAGGCCCATAAATCCAAATTTAGGGCCCAAAAAAAATTATTTGTCCTTAGATAGCTCGCTTTCTGTTACCCATTTGTGGTTCTTAATACGTTCTCCACCTGTTGTAGGTGTATAGTCGACCATATAGACGGTCGTTTGTTCAGCAGAATCAATTGTAGCTTTTGCGCCTTTCATACCTTTCATATGATCTGCCTCAAGAGTAACTTCTTTTCCTGAAGTTAGCGGTTTATCACCTGCATCTTTTATCTCTTCGTGTATTACCCACTTGTGATCCTCTACTTTTTTTCCACCTGTTGTAGGTGTGTAACTTACGGTATATACGGTTGTATCATATGCACCAACGATTGTTGCTTCTGCATCGTTCATACCTTTCATATGATCTGCTTTTATAACCGCTTTACTTCCTACTTCATATGTCGGGTTTTCTGCACTCTTAAGTCCTTCAGGAACTTCACCAGAACTTGAATGGTTCATCTCTCCATGATCTGCATGATCTTGACTTTCTTCATTCTTTTTTGTTGGCTCATCTTTTCCACATGCTGAAAGAACGAGTGAGAAAGAGAGCAACATTGTAATAAATAGCTTATTTTTTACCATTAATAAAACCTCCTTTATGGGCTAGTGTTAGTATTCTTCTTCCTAAGAACTTTATGAACATATGACTAGCATAAAAGACACTTATGTAGAAGTTGTGAAGAGATTGTTAATTAAAAGAGAAAAAACTGCTGAATTCAATAAGAACTCAAGCAGTTTCTTTTTCGAAATTTAAACAAACGTTTAATTCATTTTATAAGAATGACATCAACAAACCACCAATTGCACCAGTTACAACGACCACCCATGGAGGCAGTTTCCAATATACCAACATGCTGAACAGTACGGCTGCAAATGCAAAGTCAATTGGTTTAAGAATCGTCGTTGTCCAAATAGGCTGATAGAAGGCGGAGATTAAAATTCCAACAACTGCAGCATTAACGCCCATTAGTGCACCTTTGATCTTAGCATTCTGTCTAAGCATGTTCCAGAAGGGAAGAGAACCTAAGATTAACAGAAAAGCAGGTAAGAAGATTGCGACAGTGGCAAGTAATCCACCTTGCCATCCATTCATCACTGCTCCAATATAGGCTGCAAACGTAAAAAGAGGTCCAGGTACGGCTTGTGCTGCTCCATAACCAGCCAAAAATGCTTCTTCACTGATCCAACCAGATGGTACGAACTCTCGCTCAAGTAACGGAAGAACCACATGGCCGCCTCCGAATACCAGTGATCCAGAACGATAGAAGCTGTCAAAGATAGCGATCCAGCTGTTAGAAGTCGCATCTCTTAAGAGCGGCAACAGAAGAAGTAACGCAAAGAACAAACTCAAACAGATAACAGCAAACTTTTTTGAGATAGGAAATTCATATTTTGTTTCATCGTTATCTGTTTGGTCCCTGTATAATAAAAAACCTAATGTGCCTGCAAGCAGGATTACACCTACTTGAGAGAACGCAGTCTGCCACAATAGCGTTCCAATTAGTGCTAACAATGCGATGGTTTTTCTTTTTAAGTCAGGTGTTAGCTTTTCGGCCATTCCTAAAATGGCGTGTGCCACAACTGCAACGGCTACGAGCTTTAATCCGTGAATCCAGCTTAGATCAGAAACATTTAATCCCTGCAAGATAAGTGCGAAAACGATAAGCGCGATAACGGAAGGGAGAGTAAAGCCGATAAATGATACGATTCCTCCTAATACGCCTCCTCGCATAACCCCGATTCCGATTCCCACTTGGCTACTCGCGGGACCAGGGAGAAACTGACAGAGAGCGACAAGGTCTGCGTAGCCTTTTTCATCCATCCATTTGCGTTTTCTAACGTATTCTTCATGAAAATAGCCTAGGTGTGCGATTGGACCACCAAAAGAAGTGAAACCAAGTCTTGTTGATACGATAAGTATTTCTAAGAGTGTTTGTAGTCGGTTTTTATTTTGTGTCATTTATGATCACCTCTTACTCTTTTATTTCTTTAAAAAGTTCATAAGCTTTTGCTCTTGCTTCAGATAAGACGATCTGTCCTTTTTCAGTTGCGGTGTAGTACTTTCTAATTTTTCCTTCAACGTTCTTGTTTTCCTTTGTCAAAAGTCCGTCTGCTTCCATGGAGTGAAGAATCGGATATAGTGTACCTGTGCTAATGTTATAGCCGTGTTCTCTGAGTTCTTCTAGCATCCATACGCCATAAATTGGGTGTTCAAGCGCATGATGCAGAATGTGTATTTGTATGAAACCAAGAAAAAGTTTTCGTAAAGTTTTCTCTTCCATATAATCACCGCCTATATTCGCATCTCAATATCGATTATCTATATCGGTTTTCGAAATAAAAATAACATGAGTTCCTTTTCTTTTCAACCTAATCACTATAAGGTTTACATACTCTTTATATTTACCTTATTTTTTTTCGATGTAGAAGAAGATTTAATTGGAGAGGAAGTCATGGATACCAACTGATAAGTATCTCGCCAATGATCGATGAGAAAGCTCACATATGAAGTATTGCCTTGTATATTTAGGAGTAAGTAAAATCTCTTGAATGTCTATCATTCATGGTGCACACCGCACGCAACGCGAAAAGCGAACATCCTGAAACAGAAAATAACTACCCCTAAGAACAACCATCAATGCGAAAAAATTCTTCAAAATCTTTCAACACTTGTCTCTGTTATTATTTTCATAGTTTAGCCATTTACTGGTTTTTTAGTGATAAAATCATAGAAGGTATGATAATAAAACTATTTTTCTTGATATGGAGTGAAGAAGATGAAGTCAACATTAACGGTTGCCCATTATCTAAAAGAAAATGCAGAGCTTCTAGCTAATAAAATCGTTGATGATATTATTGGGCAGTTTGGTTTCCAAGTAAGCGATACTGACATTAGTCAGGCCAGAAAAGTTTATTCCGAATTCCTATCTTTTTTAAGTGAATCTATCGATTGTGAAGAAGGTTCTGTCCCTGAAGAACTGTTGGAGTGGAGTCGAGAAAATGGAGAGAAAACAGCAGCAAAGCATCATCGAATCTCTGATATATTAATCCGTTATCCTGACACTCGAATGGTGTTTGCGGATTTTATTTTAAATATAAGCATTGATTTCGGACTTTCTACGGAAGATGTCGTATTAATCATTAAGCGTGTTCATCATATGCTGGACGTAAGCATTAATGAAACGGTTCTTGCCTTTGAACGAAAGTCAGAGGAGATTTTAGAGAAAACAAAGAGAGAGCTTCGTGAGCTTTCTACACCTGTCGTGCCTATAGAGAATGGACTGGCTGTTTTGCCATTGATTGGCACCATCGACGCTGATCGAACAGAGCATCTTATGAATCATGTGCTGCCTAAAATCCCTGAACTTCAAGTTGAACGGTTGATCATGGATTTTTCAGGAATCGTCGACATTGATACTGAAGTGGCGTCTCATATTTTTAATGTATACCGTGTTTTGGCATTACTTGGTATTAACGTAATGGTGACTGGTTTGCGTCCTGAGCTAGCGATTAGTGCGGTTTCTGAAGGTATTGATTTTTCATCCATAAAAACATTTGCGAATGTAAAACAAGCGATAGAAAGTAACAAACAAAAAAACTAGCATGCGTGCTAGTTTTTTCGTTAGTCTTTATACTTCTGACTTCCTGCATGAACGATTTGAACTTTCACTTTGACTGAATCCAAAGAGTCGTTCTGCAAAGCATACTTTTTAACTAAAGACGGTGACTTTCGATAAGTAGAACGGGTTAAATTATAAATGTCACTGTCTATGGAAAGTCCATTTAAATAAGTCTGCTTAATATCCTTCTTCATTTTTTGGATGATTTTCTTTTCAAGTTCTTTACGAGGAACAATATCTAAATTTTCATCAATTGTTGCTTTTGCTTTAACTTCTATTGTGTATTTGAGCTCTCTTCGAACAGGCTCTTTTAGATGTATTTTATACCCATTTACTTCCAGTTGTACAACAGTATCCCCTAATGGTACTTCAAGCTTGTTCTTTTTTTCTTCTTTAGTTAACCATTCTTGTCCACGAAGCTGTTCATAATCTAACTTGCCTTTAAACTTCATATCCTTAAGCACATACCCACCATTTAAAGTAGGTAGTACAGGCTTATCATTATCTTCAAGCCACTTTCCTTTGACTAACTTTACATTTGGGATTATGGTTGAGCCAAATGGTTCGTTGCCATTTCGTAACAGCACCTGCATGGATAATGCATTAACAGAGTGGTTTCTTATCAACATCGTATCTGGATGAAACAAAACTTTATATGTGGGTGCTTGTTTAAATAAAGATTTCGCTTTCAATACGTCGCTAATATCTTCAGACGTACCAAAAATCCAAGCTGTAAATCGAATTAAAGGGTCGTGACCGATGTGAGAAATGACTTCACTCAGCTTTTCCTTAATGACCCTGTCGCTAAACAGAATCACTTGCACGTGTCCGTAATATAGTGGGAACTGGGAAGATTTCTCTAACTTCCTGAAAGCCATTGTAAGGGTATCTCCTTCTTCTCTGCCGACTAAAACAGGAGAGTCAGCTGCCTGAGCGCCACCGCCTTCTTGTTTAGCGATTGATGAGAAGACAGCGGATTCGGTATAAACGATATACTTACCATCTTTATAATCCACACCTAAGGCTTCAATATAGAGCTGCTCATTAATGCCCCTGGAGCCCCAGCAACCTGTTAACGTAAGTAGCAAGAAAAACAACGGGAACATGATCTTTGGCTTAATTCTCATTGCGATCACCTTGGCGAGTAGCGTCTTTTGGATACATGTACGAAGATCGTTTTTTCATGAGAGTGAAAGGAGCCTTGAAAAATGTTTTAAACGTATCAGCCGCATTTGGTGTAGCTAAGGATTCAATATATGGATAATCAAAGGAACGAAGTGAACTGACTAGCAAGAATATACTAAGCATAGCGATGAAAAATCCAAACAGTCCAAACGTAGCACACATGAGAAGGGTATATATCCGTAAGAAAAGCAGATTTCCACTCAATGATTGGTTAACGAACGTATAACTGGCAATCATCGTTATAGCTACAACAACAAGTGTTGTAGGAGAGGTTAACCCTGCTCGGATTGCCGCATCCCCAACGATTAATCCTCCTAGTACCGCTACGGTCTGACCAACAGCCCTAGGAAGTCTAGCTCCTGCTTCTTTAAACAATTCAAACAAAACGACCATAATCATCATTTCAAGTGGCAACGATAACGGTAATCCTGTTCGAGAGAGTGTTAAGGTTGCAAGAAGGGGATAAGGAAGCTGATCTGGATGAAATGTTGTCAATGCAATCCAGAGGCCTGGTAATGTAATGGTTGTGAAAAGTCCTGTAAATCGAAGGACTCGTTCAAATGATACCATGTAAAAACTGGCATGAGCGTCTTCTGGAGATTTTAACGTAATCGCAAGAGAAGCGGGACCAATGAGAACTGTAGGTGAACCGTCTACTATAATGACAAATCTTCCTTGAAGTAATGATTGGACCGCAAAATCAGGACGCCCTGTATTATCAATCAGGGGAAAAATGGAAAAGACGGAATCTGATAATTCTTCTTCTAGTTCACTGCTTGATACGAGTGCATCGATATCGATTTTGGAAAGACGCTGTTCGGCCCGTACCACGAGATCGGAATCGATAATGTCTTCGATAAAAAGTAAGGAAACAGCCGTTTGGCTTCTTCTACCAATCGTAAAAGACTTGCTGTTGAGTGAAGATGTTTTTAGACGTTTTCGAATTAACGCGAAATTGATTTCCAAATCTTCAATAAAACCGTCTCGTGCACCACGTATAGAGATCTCCGTATTCGATTCTTCCGGTGTTCGCTTTGGCATATTTGCAAGATTAATGGCATATAGAGAATGGTTCTTTGAACCGGTTAAGAGTACTTGTCCTGAAAATAAGCTATGCTCAATCTTTCTTTTGTTTGTAGAATCAATATTGATTTCATGAACCACAAACCGATTTTTTAAAGAGTTAAACATTGCAACATCATCCTGCTCAACGATGTCATTCAAGTACGGAAGCAAGCTTTCTTCTAGTAATTGGGTATCAACGAGCCCTTTACAGAACATTAAGGTATATGAAGAATTTGTTTTTTCTGCAAATAAATCGTTTTTTACCACTACGTCTGTAGAATGCCTAAACCAGCTAAGAAGTTCGTGAATTTTAGTATTTTCTTTACGGTTTATATTCTTCATCACAGATTCCTCATTTCTTAACTAGAACATAAAGACAGACAATTGATATAATGGGCAGCATCACATACATCTGTATCGGAAAGAAGTATTGATACAAAAAGTTAAAAACAGAAATGTTTGATATAGGAGCAAGGGTATAAGCAATCGCAAGAATATATAGGGAAGCAACTAGCCATATCCTGTGTTTTTTTACATTAATCAATTTTGTAACCAAGAACATCAATAAACTCACTCTAATAAAAGCACCAGAAATCCATTGGAAGATGGAAAGGAAGTCCATCCTTGTGATCACTTTGCTAATGGTTAGAAGCTTCCATTGTTCAAAAGCAGGGTATCTTAATTTATTAGCTTCATAAGGGCCAAACTCTGCAATGGCTGCCATTGTTGGTCCTAACATAAGTCCTACTAAAACCAAACTCACAAAAATGATGTGTTTCCACTTAAGCGTTTTATGTGTGTGATGGACAAGGAATAAAAGCGTACTTAACTCTGTTAACCCGGATAAAACATACACGCCACCTTTAAACACAGGAGACCAGCCATTTTCTGCAATGGGCAGTAGCATAGAATAGTCTTTATGCGGAATATTTCCAATCGCAATAAAAAAGCCGAATGTTACAACTAACGGTAACGCAATCAAAGCTACCATGCTTAATTCTTGAAGTCCTTTATAAGTCCCGAAAAAGCAGAGCAATCCTAACAAAATACAAAGAGCAAGCGGAGGGCTATCCATTAAATAATTTGTTTTTGTCCATGTAATGGTATCCCGGAAAGTAATCGTTGCATTTAAGAAAAAGTAAAGGATAAATACACTGCTGAGTAGATAAACAGGGACTGTACCAAGTCGTTCTTTTATAAAATGTATAAAATCTTGATTTCCTAATTTTTTTAAAGCAGAACCAATAAGTAAAATAAATAGGATGTAAGGAATAATTGAAAGAAGAATACTTACCCAAGCATCTCTTCCTGAAGCTGATAAGATGACGGGTATAATTAGAACATGATTTACGAGGCCGGATGAAAGAATTAAAAGAACATAAATATGAATGGGAGCTACACCAGGTTGAATTCTCATACGTTCCTCCGGTTAATTGAATATGAATTAGTATTGTTTTAATTTGAAGGCATTATTCTATCGGTAAATACAATTCTTAAGCTAATCACATTTTTTCGTGAGTTTTGGATGGAATTTCGCAAATTTTTAACTTAATTCCGCGAGTTGTTAATGGACCAGTTACGCCCTGTTGATTACCTCAATCCATAACACACAGCTTACTTTAGGCAAACGGAAAAACTCAAACAAAAGATTAACCTTTTGTTTGAGCCATTACTTCGTTTTATCTAAGATGTAGCGTATATAACCTTCACGATGTCCGTTTTGATCAATTATTTTTCGTACATAATAGGGATCTTTCAATAGGCCGTTCTGTTTATCTAGTTCAATCCACTTCTTGGTCTCAGGGATATCGTTTAATTCTTGGAACCATTCTTCGCTTTCTAATTCTGCCCATAATACTTGAATATCAGGGTCTTTCACCCTTAAAATATGCTTTTGAAAGATTTCTATAAAAAAACCTGCAGTAAGTAAACAAAGCAATAAGAATAGCAGCATATCATTTTAACCTCCAGTCTTATTACCATACACCAAAACGAGCGTATAAAAAAACAGCACGTTTTTTAACGTGCTGCCTTAAGAAGCATCAAACAAAAGACTGCGTCCTATTTTTTGCTGCTATGTTTTTTAATGATCTCTTTTAATTCAGACCAATTCGTCAAACGAGGCATGTCTAAATCTTTGTTGTAATTCTGATGTCTAACATAAAGCTGAACAGGTTCTTCTGTTAGCGTATTTAAGACATTAGGCTTATCATCAAAGTAAAAGTCCAGCTTCAAATCTTTGATCGTATGGATTTTCTCCTCATCTTTCATTCCACAGAAAAAGCGTCCTTCTTGCACAGGAAATCCAGCATTCTCGACCCATTTCTTAGTTTCTTCGCAATGGTTGGCAGGTCTCGCTGTAATGTAGAAGATTTCATGGCCCTCTTTATGTAGTTCTTGCAACACTTCAATGGCATCAGGATAAGCAGGACAATCTGTAAAATAAATCTCTTCCATAGAATCAATCCACATCTGATTGCCTTCCTTTTTGGAAAGACCAAACGGTTCGTGAATCTCCAGAGTTTCAATCGTTTCAAAAACATCGATCGGAACATCTTTCTTTAATTTTCTATTGTAGATATGAAAAGCATGTTGTCGAAGGTTAATCAGTGTATCATCAATGTCAAAACCAAATCTCATTATATATACCTCTTATTCGTATTTAGGATAACTTGTAAATTTATAGTCAGGTCCAATTGGCGTAACCGTAAGATCTTGCAACTGGATGGCATCAGACATCTTTTGAATTCCAGTCCCACCAAAAAATGAAGGTGAATCCTGTCCGCCGATCAGCTTAGGTGCGATGTAGAAAACCGCTTTATCAACAAGCTTGTTTTCTAGAAAAGCTGCGTTAATCGTACCTCCACCTTCGATTAAAAGGGAAGAGATCAAATTACTGCCTAACGTTTTTAATACTTCATGTGGATCAACGCGTGTTTCACCAGCAATGAACACTTTAACACCGTGAGCTTCGAGTTGCTTCTTTTTTTGCTTGTTGTGATTTTCTGTTGTAAATACCCAGGTTTCAGCTAGCTTGTCTGTCACCACTTTTGATTGTAACGGAATCTTAAGTGTTGAGTCCATAATCACTCGTAGCGGATTTCGACCATTCGGAATTCTAGTCGTTAGTTCAGGGTCATCATGAATGACCGTATTAACACCAACAAGTATTGCTCGATTTTCATTCCTCATTTTATGCACATCTTCACGCGATTCTGGTGATGTGATCCATTTGCTGTTGTTCGCATGGCTTGCAATCTTTCCATCAAGCGTGATGCCTGACTTTAAAGTTACAAAAGGAACCTTCTGAACGATGAACTTGTTGAACACTTCATTCATTCTTTCTGATTCTTCTTGAAGCACTCCAGTCTCTACTTCAATTCCAGCTTCTTTTAAAATCTGCACGCCTTTTCCAGAGACAAGAGGGTTAGGGTCTAATGCGGCAATAATCACTTTTTTAATTCCTGCTTCTACAATCGCTATAGCACATGGTCCCGTTCTCCCATGGTGAGAGCAGGGTTCTAGTGTAACATAAATCGTACCACCTTTCGCCTTACCTCCAGCCATACGAATGGCATGGATTTCTGCATGTGGTTCTCCTGCCTTAAGATGTGTACCTACTCCCACGATTTCATTGTGGTTTACGATCACAGACCCTACTAACGGATTAGGGTCTGTTTGTCCTTTCATTGCTTTAGCATTATTTAAGGCGAGCTGCATGTAGAATTCATGACTACTCATTCGTAAATACTCCTTCTTCTAGGTGCCCAGATCGATTGATCTTGGTTTGCAAATACTTCTCGTTGTATTCAGATACATCACCCCAGATGGGTGCTCGTGCTGTAACAGAAAGCCCCGCCTGATGGAGTGCTTCTAATTTTTTCGGGTTGTTTGTAATAAGTGTAACAGGCTTTGAACGAAGTGCTTTCAGTACTTCTATAGCATCTTCATAATTCCTAGAATCATCTACAAATCCAAGGCTTTCATTAGCCTCAACTGTATCTTGTCCATTTTCCTGAAGCAGGTAAGCCATTGCTTTACTAAATAGACCGATACCACGGCCTTCATGGTTTGCTAAATAAAAGAGTGCACCTGTACCATGTTCTACGATCATTTTCATCGACTGCTTGAGCTGATAACCGCAGTCACATCGCTTGCTGCCGAATATATCACCAGTATGGCAAATCGAGTGCATACGAATAAGAGCTTCCTCATTGTATGCAAAGTCACCATAAACCAAAACGCTGGACTGCTGATATTCTGCTAAGTTGGCAGAGGAAAGCTTATCGATCACTTCTTCAAAGTTTTCAGTCTGCTCACAGCCTTCTAACCAGCAGTACCAATTGAAAACAACGGTTTCTCCATATAGGTTAACAGGAAGTTTGATAGGTCCTACCAAATAGATAGCACCTTCGTCTTTTTTTATGAGTTGTATTTTATCTTCTAGGATAGAGAGAACTTTTTCTTTTAAGTTTTTACTTTGTAACATACTTATACCCCTTTTATAGTTCATACGTATTTTGTCGGTTACTTAGGTGAATATGTTTATTTTATACCAGATAAATCAATTGAAAATAGTCTTTTGCTCTCAATGGAAAAAAAAAGCATCGAACTCATCAGAAGATGGTTCAATCCTTATGTTTAAGTAGGGTTAAGAGAAAATGCCGACCTCTATATGACAGACATAGATTTCTTCTTATATTATATGGAATAATCCCATGATAGCGTGTATGTTAGACTATTCTTCTTGAAAATTTTGGTATTGATTTAAAAGTCAGAGCGATTAAGCGAACAGAAAACTCAAGATTCTCTAGAAATATTTAGTAAGAATGATAGTGAGTACTCCTAAAAGGGCAATGCCATAATTGAAGATCAAATGATTATTATCGTTTTTCTCCACTTCGGAATGGAAGAGCTGATCAAAGGCTTTATGACGATATTTTGTTTCGTTAATCATCAAGTGCTCAGCGTCCTTTCAACGTATTAATGGCAGTTCTACCTAAAAGTATACCCCTTCATCAATAATTATTCAAAATATTCAAACTATTTATGACGGCATAAAGGTACACCATGCAGTGTACCTTCTTGAAGATTTTTGTTTATATTTATTAAGAACATGTTTTTTAATGTGCTGTCATTTTTGCCTCTGTTTTATCATGTGTGGCAAGTTTCTTTATCAGTGATTGACTAGATGCATTGAGTCCAGTGATTTGAACATCTGTTCCATTCTGGCGATATTTTAAGATAACTTTATCGATAGCACCTACTGCAGAATCATCCCAAACATGAGATTGCGACAAGTCGATTGTAACAAGCTCTACATCTTCTGAAAAGTCAAACTGTGAAACAAAATCTGTTACAGATGCAAAGAATAACTGTCCTTTTACGAAATATAATTTATTATTGTTATCAACCTTAGAGGAAATCTCAACTTTTGAAATTTTAGCGGCAAAGAACAGTGCACTTAAGATAACACCGGCTAGAACTCCTTTTGAAAGGTCATGAGTAAGCACCACTGTAACTACGGTCACGATCATAACAGCAGCATCAGTTCTAGGCATTTTATGAAGCTTTGTTAAAGAAGACCAATCAAAAGTGCCGATGGATACCATGATCATAACTCCAACTAACGCGGCCATTGGAATCATCGATAGCAGGTCGTTGAGCAGGATGATTAGTATCATTAAGAATGCTCCAGCAACAAATGTAGAAAGTCTTCCTCTGCCACCAGATTTAACGTTGATAACCGATTGACCAATCATTGCACAGCCGGCCATCCCTCCAAAGAATCCTGTAACAATATTCGCGATTCCTTGTCCTTTTGCTTCTCTATTTTTATCGCTATCCGTATCTGTCATATCATCTACGATCTGAGCAGTAAGTAGAGACTCTAAAAGTCCAACCAGAGCTAAAGCAAATGAGTATGGAAAAATGATCTGTAATGTTTCAAATGTTAATGGGATATCAGGTATTAAAAACATTGGAAGAGCTTGAGTTAATTCACCCATATCGCCTACCGTTCGTACCGTTGAACCTGACATAACAGCTATGATGGTGATCACGATAATGGCGATCAGAGGAGAAGGCACAGCTTTTGTGACTCTCGGGAAAAGATAAATAATAGCTAAAGCTCCTGCAACCATCGCGTACATTACCCATGACTCTCCAACAAAATGAGGAAGCTGGGCACTAAATATTAGAATGGCGAGTGCATTAACAAATCCGACCATCACTGAACGAGGGATGAACTTCATATATTTCCCGAGCTTTAATACTCCGATCAGTATTTGGATTACACCTGTCAGCACGGTTGCTGCTAAAAGGTATTGCAGTCCGTGTTCTGCAACAAGGGTGACCATGACAAGAGCCATAGCTCCGGTTGCGGCTGAAATCATTCCAGGTCTTCCGCCTAGAAAGGCAATTACAACGGCAATACAAAATGAGGCGTATAAACCTACCATAGGGTCTACACCTGCAATGATGGAGAAAGCGATCGCCTCTGGAATAAGAGCCAATCCGACTACAAGGCCGGCAAGAACATCTCCGCGAATGTTCCCAAACCACTCCTGTTTTATTTTATTTAGATCCAACAGAAACACACCTCTTTCTTTATGATGAAAACTGTTTTTTGACTTTCAACTCTCATGAAAGTCGGGGTCCGATGTCAACGCGTTTGATTATAACATGGATAATAAAAATGAAGTAACAGAATGTAAGCGTATAAATAAGTTTTTTTCTTTCATTTTTATTGAATTTCTTGTTTTTTTGGAGCATTAGTAGAAAAATACAATTATATGATTTGCATAAGGGGAAGGGATGAGGATATGGAAAAGATAACAGAAGGATATGAGTACGCGGATTACTATAAGGCGTATGTAAGCTTAGTACCTGAAGGGGATATCGTTCAAGTACTAACGAATCAAATGCAAGAAACAGTTGGAATCGTAAGCATGTTAAATGATGAACAACTTTCCTACCGCTATGCAACAGGGAAGTGGAGCATTAAAGAAGTGATCGGCCATATTACAGATACGGAGAGAATCATGAGTTATCGTTTACTATCCATCGCACGAGGAGAAACAACCTCACTTCCTGGATATGATGAAAATGCTTATGTACAGGAAGCCGGCTTCGATGAAATCCAGGTGAGAGATTTGCTAGAAAATTTTGTTGCAGTACGTTTGGCTACCATACAACTTATTAAAAGTTTGAACAAGAAGGCTGTAGAAAGGAAAGGAACGGCAAATGGGCATCCTGTTACCACTCGTGCTCTAATGATGATCATAGCCGGTCATGAGATACACCATCGTCATATTATTGTAGAGCGATACTTAACCCAAAATTAAACACATGTTTAAAAGAGAGTCGATGTCATCCTGATATCGACTCTCTTCTGTGAATAGAATTACTCATTCATCTCAATCGCGGCTCTGATGCCTGACTCCACAGCTCCTTCAACCCAGCCGTGCTTGAGTGTAGTATGTTCGCCGGCAAAGTGCAGTCTTCCCTCCGGAGCTTTAATCGCTTCAAACAATTCTAATTCCTGGTATGGCTTAAACATTGTAAAGCATCCACCTGCATTGGGATCTGTGGACCAATCGTGGCTAAATCCTGTAACAAAATGCTGATAGATGTAGTCACCATGAAACTGCGCGATATATTTTAATGTTTCTTTAATCTTCATTTCGTTGGATGAGCTTCTCCAAGGGAACGTATCATCTTCCCACGTATAACTTCCGATCACCACACCTGAAGGGATGTCTTCTCTGATACGGCTCGGATAATGAGTGAAGCGCGATGCGAGATCAGTGACGGTTTTCCCTCCAGATAGACCGTTCTTTTCCCAGAATCGATGTTTGAATTCAATTCCGATCTTAATCGAGGGCACATAATGAAGCTCCCGAATAGCTTTCCTTTTAAGATAGGAGAGGGAATTATATGGTTCGAATTCAACAAAATTAAGTACCGAGAACGGAAGTGTAAGTAATACCTTGTCAGCTTCAAAAGAAAAACGATGTAAGGTTTGCGGACTTTCTGTATACAGTTTAACGGATGATTCTGTCTGCACTAGTCTTGTTAACTTTTGACCAAAATAGATGTGGTGCCGTAAATCTCTAAGAAAAGCACGAGGTAGCTGGTCGTAACCACCTGTAACTTCAAAGTATTTAAGAGGAGGTTTTTTGAAAATGATTAAGATATCTCGAAGCATCTCTAAAAGTGAGAGCTCGGGAAGACCTTCTAGTGATAGAAGCACTTTAATCATATCAATAGCTCCAGCAGATAATGATCTTCCGTAAGGGTTGTTGCGCAAGTAATTATCAAGTGAGTATGATTGAAAATTTTGAATGATGATCGGCCAGTTTTTATCAGGTTCACGATCAATAAAATCTGCTATCGGCTGTACAGCATAAGCGATAAGCTCTTCAGCAGTTTTTCCTTTTTCATTTTCTAAGACAGGAAAACCTAAGATATCAGGATTTTTCTCATAAGCATCATAAGTGGTTCGAATGCCATTGACCAAAAGAAGGTCATGAGGATTGCTGTTAACAAAATCATTAATGGCAAGGTTGTATTTCTTGATGTATGCCAAAACAAGCTTATGCATCTTAGGAATACGCATAGCACCTGCTTCAAAATAGTTACCATGGGTAAAAGGTGATCTGACTGTGTAAATACGTCCGCCAACTCTGTGGGTAGATTCTAGAAGGATGATCTCGTGTCCAGCGTTCTTTAAAAGTGTGGCTGCAACAAGTCCAGCCATTCCTGCACCGACGACAATCATCCTCTTTGGAGAGCTTGTCATGGGTAAACCGTTCTGTATAATATCCAGCATTCCCTCAACTGTTAAACGGCTTGAATTCATCACAAATCCCCCTAAATGAACGTTCATTCCTTTTAACAATGTATTAAAAATTATTAAAGAATATTATTTTGTAATTAAAACTAAAAACGACAGCCAATGATGGCTGCCATTTCTCTAAATTTATACTAGTTCTTCTGTCTGAACTAAAACATCCTCTTTATTCGGATAAGTCTTCTCAATATGCTGCTCACCCCAAGCGCATAGTGAATCTAATATTCCTTTTAACGACCAACCGTAGTCAGTAAGAGAATATTCAACTCGTGGAGGAACCTGATTGTATACTTCTCGGAGGATAACTCCATCATCTTCAAGTTCTCTAAGCTGTTGTGTGAGCATCTTTTGTGTAATTCCTGGCATTAACCGCTTCAACTCACCGGTTCTTCTTTTATCTTTAATAAGATGGCAGAGGATGACGACTTTCCACTTTCCACCGATCACTTCAAGTGCAGCTTCTACAGGTATATTGTATTTTTTCATCCCAAAATCACCTCTATATCGTAATTGTTACTTTTAAGTGCCTACATTACTTTAAAGTGCGTACTTACTTTTAGTTTGTGTATATTTCATAATAACATCAAGTCAACCGAATGACTAGTTCATTCACCAACTAAAATCAATGGAGGGATTTATAGATGAATTCAACAGCCGTTCAAACGGAAAGCGGGTCGAAGTCAAAAGGTGGTTTTCCGGCATTATTAGCATTAGCCATTTCCGCATTTGGTATTGGTACAACTGAGTTTGTACCTGTAGGACTTTTATCTTCATTAGCATCTGATCTAAACATATCGATCACATTAGCAGGTTTACTCATATCAGGATATGCGATGGGTGTTGCATTTGGAGCACCGGTCCTTACAGCGTTAACGAATAAAATGAACAGAAAGTCGTTGTTACTTCTGTTAATGGTCGTTTTTATCGCAGGTAACATGGTTGCAGCAGTTTCAACAAGTTTTACGCTGCTTCTGATCGCGCGATTCATCACAGCATTTTCTCACGGTGTATTCTTTTCTATAGGTGCAACAATCGCTGCGGATCTAGTTCCCGAACATAAACGTGCAAGTGCGATCGCATTCATGTTTACGGGGCTTACTGTTGCAACCGTAACAGGTGTTCCGCTTGGAACCTTTATCGGTCAAACCTTCGGATGGAGAGCTACGTTTTGGGCAGTTGCACTACTAGGTGTTGTTGCCATCATCGCTAGTGCAATCTTAGTTCCGAAGAATTTGAAAGAAGCACCACCATCAAGTTTAAAAGATCAACTCAAGATTATTAAAAACGGTCGATTATTATTAGCTTTTGCGATCACAGCTCTTGGTTACGGTGGAACATTTGTAGCATTCACGTATTTAGCACCGATCTTAGAAGATGTAACAGGCTACGCTCCTAAAGCAGTAACCTGGATTTTGTTAGGCTACGGTATTGCTGTTGCGATCGGGAATACGGTAGGAGGTAAAGCGGCAGATAAAAATCCGATTAAAGCTTTGTTTTGGATGTTCGTTATTCAGTCTGTTATTTTAGTGATCTTAACATTTACAGCACCTTTTAAAGTAGCTGGAACGATTACTATCTTCTTATTAGGACTTTTAGCGTTTATGAATGTTCCGGGTCTACAGGTTTATGTTGTGAAACTTGCTGAAAGATATGTACCTTCTGCAGTAAATGTTGCGTCAGCTATTAATATCGCCGCATTTAATTTAGGTATCGCTATTGGTGCATTTGTTGGAGGGCTCATTGTCGATTCGATCGGCATCATTCATACACCTTGGATCGGCGGAGTAATGGTGTTTGGTGCAGTTCTCTTAACGGCATGGAGCGCGTCACTTGAAAAAAGAACAATTTAAGGGTGAAAAAGAAGGTAGCCACTTTGGTTGCCTTCTTTTTTTAAGCTGTTTTTTTATTTTTCACTTTAGCTATTATGACTACAAGTAAAAGGGGCAAGAACCCAAAGAAAAATGTTACAGTGGTCTGCAAGAAGGATCCAGATTCTCCTAGTTCAATTTCGTTTTTGTACATCGTAAGAGAGAGTAAGAGCACAACCACTGAGATTATATAAATAAAATGTGTAGCTTTTACTTTAAATAGAGTGGAGAGAGCTTGATCAAGTATAAACAACAATAAAGAGATCTTCATGTATGTTCCTAGAATTAGTGCGATGCCAAAGATCGCTTCTACACGCTCAACAATCTCTCCAATGCTAATCAGCTGAGCCAGAACATGAAGAGGGAATTTCTTAAGAAACACTAAAGGTCCTAGCCCCATTAATGAACAGAGAATTGTTAATGTGAGTACGATTCCATTTATGAATAAACCTAAATAAAGCCATTTATTAATGGACTGCCCGGGCTTTTGCTTTACAAAGTATATAATCATAGCAAAGAATAATACATCCATGTAAGGAAATCCAAAACCGACATAAACACCATGTAATATCGGCTTAAAGCCTTGTGGAGCTAAAGGAAGCAGATTAGTGATCTCATACGTGTTGTAGGGCAGGATTAACATGATGATAAAGATGAAAAACAGAATATACATCAATAGGTGAAACATGCGACCCATTACTTCAATTCCAGCTTTTGCAGTTAGACTGGAGGTGATTAAGATGAGTAGATGAAAGATGAAGAGCGGCGTTTCTCTCATCATCGAGGTTGTAAAATATTGCCCCATTCCATATACAATGTTTGCTGTGATATACAACATGACTAAGAACAGAGGGATGATGATTAGATAGGTCATCACGTTTCCGAGTGTTAGGCGAACTTGGTTCACATAACATTGATCAGGATATTCGTTGTGAAGAGTTAATACGAGATATAAGATGACAAAACCAACTAAGTTAGCAAGCAACATGGCGATCCAAGCACTGTTTTGAGCAGCAGCCAGCATCGGCCCTTGGATATTGATAAGGGCTGAACCCGTCATATACACTTGAAATAACACTGCCATCTGCCAATAACTAATTTTTCCTGTGTGCATAAAGTGACTCCTTATGATTTTACTTGCAGCCATGAAGTGATAACTTCAGCAATAGGACCAAGTATTAACTGAAATCCTTCATCTAAGTTAGGAAGGTTCCGCCCGGAAAGATAAGAGTAGAGCATGTACCCTGCCGGAATAGACATCATTAAATAGATTTTTTTTGACTTTTTATCTTGTTTCAACGTTTGATAGTCGAAGTATAATAATACGACTAAGCTTCCTAAAATGAGTTTTTCAATCATAGTGAATTCCTCATCATCCTATTATTTTTTATGAAAAGGTTTGCTTATATCAGTTCCTGTGTTTAGGATGTTAACTTCGGATTTAACATGAAATACGGCGTCTTTGTAATAAGGTATCTTTTCTTTTTTTATTCTTTTCCATTCTTTCGGATTACTGCGATAGATATGGTTTCCTAATCCGATAATATCTATATTCTTTTTTTGTGAGTGCTTTAATAATGTCATTAAGTTACTGTTCACTTGTTTTTCTAACTTTGTATGAAGAACTTCTAGTTGTTGTTTTGTTTCAATGTTTGTACATTCTAATTCACCTATGCTAGCTTGAAGCTTTGGTCTAAGTGAGTAATGTATAACATCATTTTTGATCGCAAAAGATGTGTTTGTATGTGATTCTGTGATTTCAAATGACTCCTGCAGCTTACTACCTTTACATGGAATACCAATGATTCCATACTGAAAATTATTAAGAGCGAGCATGAGCGATTTTGTTTCTTTGTTTGTAATAGTCGTCTTCAGCTTCCCACCTAGAAAGATAGAAAGCCCATCTACAAAGATACTGTTCTCTTTTTCTTTTTCCTTTCTTAGATAGGGAACATACACCGTATCCACCTCGCTATGTAGCTGTTTTCCAATTGTAAATAAATTAGCGGGATAGGTTTTCGCACTAAATTTGCTCCCAGTTTTAGTGACTTCGTTTAATTGTTCACTCACCGTATTTTCAACATGAGGTTTTTCTTTTAAATAGTCTGCCGCAACTCCTTCAGTTACTGCAACACCTGTTAAGAGTCTCGGTTCATGATCACGGTAAAAGAAATCTAAAACAGAACCAAGATAATATTTTTTGGCGACTTTCTCACTAATCACAATAAAACGAACATGCCCCCAGTTTGCTTTTCTTCCCAAATGAATGGTCACATCTCTTATAGCATCAAAAACGGATTTTGCTTCCGTTTCAAGATTAAAGTATGATTCACCACCACCACCAGCAGAAGCGATCTTAGGAGCAGGCTTATAAAATTGTGTGGTGAGTTTAATGGTTCCATCTTTCTTTTGGTCGACAGCTAGCGATTGAACGAAAACATACTCGGTAAGCTCGGCATGATCCCAGCAACCAGATAAAAAAAGAAGGGAGGAGGCAACGATGTATTTAATTAGCTTTTGCATAGTAACCCCTTCCTTTATAAGATATTGGCGTTATAAACCTTTTCCAGTACTGCGGTGCTTTAATAATTTTTTCAATGACAAACGAAAGAATCCGTCTTTTAGTAGTGACGTACTGTTAAGAGTGAACGTACCAAGATAAGGTTCCTTTAGAACGTGTAATTTAGACAGGTGCAAGAAGATAAGAATAAATCCAAGGAACAGACCGAAGCCTCCCATAATAGCAGCTAGAAACATTAATGGTATTCGCAACAAACGTGCAGCAAAGCCAAAATCATAATAAGGGATAGAAAAGGATGCGATTCCCGTCAATCCAATAACAACAATCATGATCGGTGAGGCCAGTCCAGCGTTAATGGAAGCTTCTCCGATAATTAGTGCTCCAACGATACTTACAGTTGATCCAATAGGTTTAGGTAGCCGGACCCCTGCTTCTTGTAAGAGTTCGAAAAAAAACAGCATGATTAAAGCTTCTATGATTGCAGGAAAGGGTATCCCTTCTCGCGTATCTAAGAGAGCGATCAATAGAACGGTCGGTATTAATTCAGAATGAAAAGTAGTCAAAGCGATATAAATACTAGGTAAAGCCAAGCTCAAAATAAAGCCAATAAATCGCACCAACCTGATGATGGATGAAAAAACAGATCGTTGATAATAATCTGAAGCGGATTGGAAAAATTCATTAAACAATCCAGGACAGATAACGATCGTTCCTGTTCCTTCCATTAGAATAATGATCTTGCCTTCTAATAACGAGGCTGAAGCAACATCTGGTCTTTCTGTAAATCGATATTGAGGGAAGGGAGTAACGGACGATTCCTCAATTAATTCAGCGATATAGGATGTTTCTAGAATTTCTTCGTTTTTAATTTTGTTGATTCTTAATTCAAACTCTTCAAGCATTTCCTTTTTAACAGTTCCATCTAAATAGCCATAAACAAATTTCGTATTAGACTTGCCATCCGTTTGTTTAAAAATAAATTTAAGATTGGGTGTCTTTAATCGAGAACGAATCAACCCAAGGTTCTTTTGCAGGTTTTCGATCGTACCTTCTCGAGGGCCAACAACGACTACCTCGTTCTGTGGTTCTGCAACACTTCTTTTTTCTACAGAAGAAGCATCAAAGCTTAGAGCTAAATCCCATTTGTCAAAAATTAAAACAATATGGCCATTGACGACATTGGCATTTAATTCATTGTAGTTTTTTAGTAACATAACCGGTCTTGATGAGACGCCCTTGTTCTCAAAAAAGACCTTTATCTGTTGAACCGAAATATCAAGTGAAAGGGCAGCCTCAAAATCGGGCATATCCTTAAGTACCTGGTGAAGCAGGTTGGACTTTTCTTCTTGGACGAGAGAATCACAATGTACAACAAGAGCTTCTTGTTTGTAATCTGAACCAAATTGAAAGTGCCTGATCTTAATATCATCACAGTTTTTATAAAGATTACGCATATATTCATCATTTGCTTGAAGATCTTTGTTAATAGGAACTTCTACTTTGGTTATATCCATGATTGCTAACACCTGCCTTATCCTATAATGTTTGATGAAGGATAAGAATCTATACATTATTTACCATGGAAGTCATGAAGGGTGGATGAAAGCGTAGATTTCCGTTTCAGATGAGGGAAGATTATTAGAAACGTGCGAAATAAAAAAGCTACCAGATAAATAAGGTAGCTTTTACATATTGAACGAGAGAGTCATGATTAAATCTTTTCCTGAGTTCCCACTTTGGCATTTTGATCAATCTCTAAACTTGTTTTATATTCAATTCTTTTTATATCACAGCCGGGACCGATTTCTATCGTGTTTCCGCGTACTACTTCAGCGTGTGTGTGTTCAAGATATAAGTAGTCGCCTTCGATCACTTCTGCCGTTAGTTGATCCGTGTGGTTGCTCATAAAAAATTTAATCAGCTTTTTAAAGCCAGATGCATCCCGTGTCTTTTTAACTGTGATGTTCTCGCCGCCTATTTCTTTAGCTTCACAATGACGTAGCAGTTCTACGTCGATCGTACCTGCATTTAAGAGACCATCTATTTTAAAATTACCGCGGGCTTCAAAAGATTCAGCTTCACAATCTCCCTTTATTTTAATTTGTCCTTTAACGTCTACTTCGTCACTTGATACATTTCCTTGTACAGAGGCAGAGCCGCGAACGATGATTTCTTTTCCTTTTACATCCCCCTTAATAGAAGAGGAGCCTTGAACCTTTAATTCGTCGCAAAGAAGGTGACCATCGATGTCTGTGCTACCGTTAATCGTCATTTCCTTCACTTCTACATCGCCTTCGAAATGGGTTGATCCATTGATTTTAGCCGTATCAGTAGTAATGTTTCCCTCTAAATGTGCACTTCCGTTGCATTTAAACTCTTCACATATGAGATCGCCATATATATGTGCACTTCCGTTAACCTTTACTTGATTAAACTCGCCACCAGAAGAAGTTCCTGATCCGGAAATACTAATATTCTTTAACTGAGTTCGTTCCATTGCTATTCCTCCTTCAAATTATTAAGAAAGCTTAAGTTTTAGTTCTTCCATGCACTGACTTAGTTTATAGTGAGCAATTTTCTTTGCTTGAGGCTCTAATAGAAGGTTGGCCGGTTCTGGTGTGAGGATAAAAAATGAAACGCCCATTTTTCTAATAAAGATTAATTCACTTTCGCTGTTCTTTGTGCTCTGTGAATGTTCATCAAAAAGCTTCAACAGGTCTACGCCTTCTGTTCGATTTACATCGCCCGTTTGCAGCAATGAATTCAATACATATAAAGTTAATAACTGATTAAATGAAAACGAATGAGTAGGACCATGAAAGTTGTTATACATCTCTACTGCTGTATGAGAAACAATGTTACGTTTGGTGAGCTCTTCTGCTGATAATGATGTGAGTGTCGAGGAAGGAGAGAACATATCAGCAAGTTCATCGAGTGATAAATCATCTTTTAAAGTTTTAATTTTTTCAATACGCAGCAATATATCATCTTTAGGAAAGAATGTTTCTTGGCCTGTAAAGGTAGATTTTCGAATGAACCAGTTTTCAGGAATCAAGTTCTTTCTTTTCCATCTGTATAGCTGGCCGTAAGAGATATTTGCTTCTTCTAATAGATCTTTCTTTGAGATTAGATTTTCCATGATTAACCTCCTCATCAGTAATGTAACATAACACTGTTACGCTGTGCAATAAATTTAAAAGTTTACAAAGGAAAGTGAACGAAGATTTTTGAATAATAGTAGGTAGAAGGTGGAGGGGTTCAATGGATAATTGGTTTAGTGCAGGATCTTCGGGTTTTAGGATGTTCCAATGGGAGCATGTGCTTTTATTAATGTTAATCCTTTTTGTGAGTATTGGTATGTACCGCTATCGGATACGTATGAGGAAGATGCAATTATGGAAGAGAATCTTGATCACAGGGCTTGTGGTCTCAGAGAGTTCATATCACATATGGGCCGTTCATAATGACTTATGGGACCTTCATATTTTCCTTCCTTTGCAGCTATGTAGTTTCAATATTCTGTTGTCCGTGTTGTTACTCTTAACGGATAATCGGAGACTTTTTGCTTTTGTCTACCTTTTTGGTTTAACAGGTGCCATACAAGGATTACTTACACCAGAGTTATTTCAAGAGCCTTGGCATTTTCGATTCATCCAATATTTTATGGCTCATGCTTTTATTGTTTGGACAGCTCTATACTATGCGATTGTAAGGTCTTATACCATTAGCTGGCATCTTCTTTTTCAGTCATTTCTATGGCTGAACATTTATGCTATAGGTGTGTATGTTGTAGATGTGACTATTGATGCAAACTATATGTTCTTGCTAGAAAAACCAACGAATGCTTCACTTCTAGATTACTTAGGACCGTATCCATGGTATATCCTTTCACTAGAACTAGTTGCTGTATGTTTATGTCTGCTTGTTTTTATTCCGGTTAAAGAAAAGCTAAATCACACGAAAGAGGGCCATCCACCGTTTGGGGCGTAGGGTCCTTTTTTTGTACCTTTTGTGACAAAATCATGCAAAGGAAGAAATTAATGGTATATATTGTATAATGGAAGTGAGGAGGGATTTTATGATTGAAACCATCAACAGGCCGATCAGGTGGATAACTTATCTATTTCTTAGCTTATTGGTCATTGGCAGCAATGTAATTCTTTATCAGACAACTTATTTCCAACCCGTACCTACTTCTGTGCTCATTGGCTCTATGTTTGATTTTCTTCTCGTTATTCCTCTACTTACCTATTACTTTATTATTCGTAAAAGATACTCATGGAAGCTGACACTGCTTGTCGCATTAGTGAGTTATGCTTTCGCTTCATTTATCATTCCAGATGATCTGTTAAAATCTGTATCATTTATTCCGAAAGCTCTACTTCTTTTAGAAGCGGGTTTTATCTCTATTGAGTTTTATTTACTATTTATCGTGTGCAGAAAGTTACCTAAAGTAAAGAAGTCGTACCGTGACTTAGCTGTTGATCTACCGTTTTTATTGAAAATCAAACACGCTGTAAATCTTCATTTTGCACAAAGTCGCTTGATCGATTCTCTCGTCAGTGAAGTTACGATGTTCTATTATGCTTTCTTTTCCTGGCGAAAAGCACCTATGATGAATGGACAAACATTTACTCTCCATAAGAATACAAGTTATGTAGCTCTCCAGCTCATGTTGATCCACGCGCTTATCATCGAATCGGTCGGTCTTCATTATTTCTTCAGTCAATGGAACCATACAGTCTCTTTGATTTTATTATTTATAAACATCTACTCTATTCTTTTTCTCATCGGTCAGATGCAAGCTGTAAAAAAAGTCCCTTTAATCGTTACGAATCAATCGTTGAAATTGAATATAGGATTTATTAAAAGCCTTGATCTGCCGTTTAAATACATCCAAGAATGGAAAACGTATGAAGGACCAGATGAGTTGAGTGCAGCAGAAATGAAGTATACGTTTGAAGCCCGAGTAAGTGATTTTATTCCGGAAAAACCGAATATTGAGTTGCTGTTGAAAAAACCTATAAGGTCAAATATCATATATGGATTTAAGAAGAACGTGACAAGGGTAGTTATTAAAGTAGATAACCCCACTGAATTAATGAGGCTTATTGAAAAGAGAATGGCTGATGAAGAATGTAACTTAGAAGATTAACAGTCTTTTTTTAGCAAATGTTCAATTTCACCTTGTTAAATGGAAATGCTATTGTTAAGATTTCAGAAGGTTACAGAAAAATCCTTTCGACAGGTGAAAATATATGTTTAAAAATACAGCAACTTCACAACAAAAAAAATCATTTCTTACTTCCGTTCAGCTAATCGTCATCTTTTATTTATTGTCCGTTTTAGTAGCGACCATTCTTTTAAGCTTGCCGGTCGGTCATAACGAAGGAGTAGAGTTGAAATTTATCGATGCCCTGTTTACCGCCGTGAGTGCAGTTAGTGTAACAGGTCTAACTTCTGTTAATATCTCAGAAACGTTTAATCAAGTTGGAGTCGTCCTTCTTGCCATCATCGTGCAGATTGGTGGGATCGGCGTTATGACGCTCGGTACAGCCATTTGGCTTTTAATCGGTAAACGTATTGGGATGAGAGAGCGTCAATTGATTATGACAGACCAGAATCAATCTACACTCGCTGGGCTTGTTCAGTTGATGAAGCAAATACTAACACTCATTATTGGAATTGAAATCGTAGGAACAGTATTGTTCTTTATCTTGTTTCAGCCTTATTATGATACAGAAATAGAAGTGCTCTATCACGCATTCTTCGCAGCAGTTACAGCAACGACGAATGCAGGTTTTGATATAACGGGAAGTTCATTGATCCCGTTTCGACATGATTATCTCGTTCAGATCGTTACGATGTTTTTGATTACATCCGGTGCTATTGGATTTCCTGTATTAGTAGAGATCAATAACTTTATTAAAGAGCGTAAGTATTTAGAGCGTTATACGTTCACTCTTTTTACGAAAGTTACAACAACTACATTTGCGTTATTAGTTATTACAGGAGCCATAGGGATTTATGTACTAGAGATGAATGCATTCTTCGAAGGTAAGTCTTGGCATGAAACAATCTTTTATTCGTTGTTTCAGTCTGTTACCACGCGAAGTGGAGGCCTATCCACGATGGACGTCTCTGAATTCACGGTACCAACCCTTCTCTTCTTAGGAGTCATGATGTTTATTGGTGCTTCTCCAAGCTCAGTAGGAGGGGGGATTCGGACGACGACTTTTGCTGTAGCATTATTAGCAATCCTCTTTTACGCAAAGGGTAGAAACACGATAAAAATCTTTAAGCGTGAGATATACCCTGAAGATATACACAAGTCGTTTATTGTTATTATCGTTGCGATGGTGCTCTGTACGACATCCACTATTATCTTAGCGATTACTGACCCTATGCCGATCGAGTACTTATTCTTTGAGGTATGTTCAGCTTTCGGAACTACAGGGCTTTCCACTGGAATTACAGGTCAGTTGAGCTCAACAGGTAAAGTGATCTTAATGCTTCTGATGTTTATTGGAAGAATTGGCGTACTTTCATTCTTGTTCATTATCCGAGGAAAAGTGGTTACAGAGCACATTCATTACCCGAAAGAAAAATTAATTATTGGCCAGTAAAAGTGATCACGTTTGAATTCACGCTGCTGTTTACTTATAATGAACATAAGTAAATAAGTCCTTCGGGGTCGGGTGAAATTCCCAACCGGCGGTGATGAGGCTTCAGCCTCTCAGTCCGTGACCCGGTTTTGCATGTAGCAGAAACGGTGGATTCGGTGCAATTCCGAAGCCGACAGTATAGTCTGGATGGGAGAAGGAACGTGAACACTTTTAGAATACCTGTGTTTGAAATAGGTATATTTAAAGGTTTATTTCGTTATATTCTTAACATTTAAAACCCCGGAAGTAATCTGTTTCCGGGGTTATTTGTATTAAGAGAAAAAGGACTCCTGCTTATGCATATTTACGATGATACTTACGTCATACGAGGGGAGGGAAAGCTTTTTGTTTACAGGCATTATTGAAGAAAAAGGTACGATAAAATCAATTTCTAAAGGCAACGAAACGATTGTTCTTACTGTTACAGCCCAAGAAGTATTAAAAGATGTAAACCTTGGAGACAGTATCGCAGTTAACGGTGTTTGTCTAACCGTAACTTCTTTTAGTAAAAGAGAGTTCACGGTAGATGTTATGCCAGAGACGTTTCGTTCATCCACATTGAGATTATTAAACAACCGTGATTTGGTCAATCTTGAACGAGCGATGGCTGCTGGTGGCCGGTTCGGTGGACATTTTGTTTCCGGGCATGTGGATGGGACAGGAACAATCATTGAAAAGCGTCCAGAGAGAAATGCCATCTATTATACGATTGTGTTACCTGACCATCTGATGCGTTATTTTATGTTGAAAGGCTCTGTATGTGTAGATGGGACGAGTCTCACTATATTTGAAGTGACCGAAAGTACAATTACTGTTTCATTGATTCCTCATACAGCAGAACACACGATCTTAGGGTCGAAAGGAACGGGTGACATCGTGAATATCGAATGCGACATGCTCGCAAAGTATGTACACAATATGTTGTCGCCGAAAGAAGAAACTACACAAAAGTCGAAGCTGTCTCTTGATTTCTTACAAGAGCACGGATTTTAGGAGGAGAGTTCATGTTTCACTCCATAGAAGAAGCAGTGGCAGATCTTAAAGAAGGAAAAATTGTGATCGTAGTAGATGACGAAGATCGTGAAAACGAGGGTGACTTTGTAGCACTCGCAGAAGGTATAACTCCTGAAACCATTAATTTTATGGTGACACATGGCAGAGGTTTAGTGTGTACACCGATCTCAGAAGAAATTGCGTTAAAGCTTGATCTTTCACCGATGGTAGTTGCCAACACAGATTCGCATGGCACGGCTTTTACGATAAGCGTCGATCATATTTCAACTACAACAGGTATTTCGGCTCAAGAGAGAGCGTCTACAGTACGTGAGCTTGTGAATGCAGATTCCCTGCCTTCTGATTTCAAACGACCTGGTCATATTTTTCCGTTGATCGGAAAAAACGGTGGTGTGTTGCGAAGAGCAGGCCATACGGAAGCAGCCATCGATCTTGCACAAATGGCAGGCAGCAAATCGGCTGGTGTTATCTGTGAAATCATGAAAGAAGACGGAACGATGGCTCGTGTTCCTGAACTAGTCGAGCTTGCGAAACAACATAATATGAAGCTGATCACGATTAAAGACCTCATTACGTACCGAAACAAAACTGAGCAGATGGTAAAGCGTGAAGTAGAGATTAATCTGCCTACAGAGTTTGGTGATTTTAAAGCGATCGGTTTTTCGAATGTATTAGATGAGAAAGAACATGTTGCACTCGTTAAAGGTGAGGTTGCAACCGGAGAACCAGTTTTAGTCCGCGTTCATTCTGAGTGCTTAACAGGTGATGTATTTGGTTCAGCTCGTTGTGATTGTGGTTCACAGCTTCACGCAGCTCTTTCACAGATAGAAAAAGAAGGCCGTGGCGTTTTGCTGTACATGAGACAAGAAGGACGCGGCATCGGACTAATCAATAAGATGAAAGCTTATAAACTTCAAGAAGAGGGTCTTGATACGGTTGAGGCAAATGAGCAGCTTGGGTTCGCGCCAGATCTGCGTGATTATGGCATAGGAGCTCAAATTTTAAAGGACCTTGGTATCAGTAAGATGAAACTGCTGACGAACAATCCAAGAAAGATTGCTGGATTAAAAGGTTATGACTTAGAAGTGACCGATCGTGTGGCGCTTCAGATGCCTCATAACAAGAACAACGAAGATTATCTAAAAACAAAAAAGAGCAAATTGGGGCATATGCTTCATTTTTAAATCAGGAGGAATAGTCATGGCAAAATTATTTGAAGGACATTTAGTTGGTACAGGATTAAAAGTAGGTATCGTAGCAGGACGTTTTAATGACTTTATTTCAGATAAATTAGTTTCAGGTGCACAAGATGCATTCAAGAGACACGGTATTTCTGAAGATGATGTAGACATCGCTTGGGTTCCTGGAGCGTTTGAGATACCGCTGATCGCTAAAAAGATGGCAGATAGCGGTAACTATGATGCAGTGATCACTTTAGGAGCAGTAATCCGCGGATCGACGCCTCACTTTGATTACGTATGTAATGAGGCAGCGAAAGGAGTCGCTCAAGCATCCATGACGAGCGGTGTTCCTGTAATCTTTGGCGTCTTGACAGTGGATTCAATTGAACAAGCGATCGAGCGTGCAGGGACGAAAGCAGGAAACAAAGGTTGGGAAGCTGCTGTGTCAGCTATTGAAATGGCCAACTTAACGCGTCAGTTAGGATAGAATGCATGTGTGTGATAGCCCGTCACTTTTTTAGTGACGGGTTTTTGTTTGTTTTAGAAACAGATGGTGTACGAGTTTGTCGAGGGGTGTCGACTCGTGGATAACTTTTGGATTGAGAGCATGAACTCGTGGATTAAGTGTGAAAACTCGTGGATTGAGAGCAAAAACTCGTGGATTGAAAGTGAAAACTTCTGGTTTGAAAGTAAATAATGATAGGTACATACGAAAACGCTGTAGATTGAAGCGGCAACCTCACTTCAAGCACTCTTCTAAAGCAAAAATTAACAGCGTTTTAAATAATTTTAAGCATATCTAAAAGCAATTGACATAGTTATTAGAATAGTGTTAAGATTACCAAAGTTACAAACTACAAAATTATGGAAAGGATGGTTGTGTCATGGTGAAAGAAATGATTGTTACTCAAATTGCGGTCACTGTTGTAATCAACGATGACTCTACAATTTCATACCATGGCCTGCCGGAAGAGATGTATTAGGATTATCAATCTATATATCTGCCTTTTCTACATACATGTTTGTACGCAGGTCACCCCAGTCGTGACGTGTGTTTTTTTGTGATTTTAAGCATACCGAGTTCGAATGGTATGCTTTTTTATTTTCGTTTGCACAGAAGAGTCAATCTTCTTTTTGCAATAGATTTACGAAACAATAGGAGGAGAAAAAATGAAAAGAAAATCATTTAATGTGTGGCTAGAACGCAAGGATCATACACTTTTTGGGTAGCTTCGTTAAACAACTGTTTAAGAGGATGGTAGATCGAGAGGAGAGACATTATGTTTTCAGTTTTAGGAAAATTAGCTTGGTTTTTTAAGAAACATTGGATACGTTACACGGTTGCGGTAGTGCTGCTGACTGGTGTTGGGATCATTGAGATCATCCCACCGAAACTCATCGGTAATATTATTGACTCCATTCATATGGGCACGATCACAAAAGAAGACATGATGCGGACTCTTGGAATCTTTGTAGCTGTCCTAATTTCGATGTACATTACGATGTACATCTGGATGTATCAGCTTTTTGGAGGCGCTTTTATTATCGAGCGTTCGATGCGATCAAGTTTTATGCGTCACTTATTAAAGATGACTCCTACGTTTTTTGAGAAAAATCGAACAGGAGATCTGATGGCACGTGCTACAAACGATTTAAAAGCAATCTCTATGACTGCAGGATTCGGAATTTTAACACTTGTAGATTCGAGTTTGTTCATGTTAACGATCCTGTTCGTGATGGGATTCATGATCAGTTGGAAATTGACGTTTGCAGCGCTTATTCCACTGCCGATCATCGCGTTTATTATTAAAAAATACGGAAAAAAAGTACATCAGCGTTTTACCGTTGCCCAAGATGCCTTCGGAGAAATGAACGATTCAGTTCTTGAAAGCATCCAAGGAGTACGTGTTATTCGTGCTTATGTTCAGGAAGAAGAAGATGTAGCACGCTTTAATAAAGTAACAGAAGATGTATTTGAAAAGAACTTGGCTGTATCAAGAATTGACGCCTTGTTCGAGCCTACGATAAAAGTATTGGTAGGAATGAGTTATTTGATCGGTTTAGGATATGGAGCATACATGGTCTTTCATAAGACGATCACACTTGGTGAGCTTGTTACGTTCAACGTGTACTTAGGCATGCTGATCTGGCCGATGATCGCGATCGGTGAGCTCATTAATATCATGGAACGTGGAAGTGCATCACTTGATCGTGTTAATGAAACGCTTAGCTATGAACCTGATGTAAAAAACGCAGAAGACCTTGTCCCATTAAAAGATCCAGGAACAATAGCATTTGAAGATGTGACATTCCGTTATCCTTCTTCTGAAACAGATAACTTAAAAAACATCAACGTTAAGGTGGAAAAGGGAGCAACGCTTGGGATCGTTGGCCGAACAGGAAGTGGAAAAACGACACTTCTTAAACAGCTTTTAAGAGAGTATCCAGCTGGAAAAGGGAGTATTTCGTTCTCTGGTGTGGGTATTGAAGATATCGCTTTAGAAGATCTCCAAGGATGGATCGGATACGTACCGCAGGATGCTATTCTTTTCTCCAAAACGGTGGAGGAAAATATCCTGTTTGGGAATAGCACGGCAGGTGTTGATAAATTGAATCATGTTATGGAGATGGCGTCCTTTAGAAAAGATGTTCAGCACCTTCCTGAAGGATTGAACACGCTCGTCGGTGAAAAAGGTGTGGCGTTATCAGGAGGACAGAAGCAGCGTGTGTCTATTGCACGAGCATTATGTGTGGATCCAGAAATTTTGATATTAGATGATGCGCTTTCTGCTGTTGATGCGAAGACGGAGACTGCAATCATCGGTAACATCCGTAAAGAACGCGCTGGGAAAACAACTTTTATAACAACACACCGACTGTCTGCAGTTGAACACGCAGACTGGATCATCGTTATTGATGACGGAGCGATCGTTGATGAAGGCAGACATGAGGATTTAATAGCTAGAGATGGCTGGTATAAAGAACAGCACGAACGTCAGCAGATCGAACAAAACTTAAATGATAATAAGGCGGTGTAGCTATGAACGTTGGAAAACGCCTGTTTCAATACGCACTTCACTATAAAAAGAACTTTATTCTCGGGCTTCTGATGCTGACCGTTGCCATTGGGGCGGAGCTGACCGGACCGTTTATCGCAAAGACGATGATCGATGACCATATTCTTGGGATCGAAAGGCCGTGGCATCAAGTAGATAATGAAGAAAAAGCAGCAGTGAAATACGATGGAAACTGGTATAAACGAAGTGATCATTTTGATCCAGGAGAAGATAAAGGAAAAGAAATACGAGTTATACAAGTGAAACGAGACTATTTTGTTGTACCTAATAAAATATCTTTTGATGGTGAACGAAAAGTGAATAACAGTGAGGTGACGATTTCTTTTAAAGGAAAATCAGAAACCTATCAGGCAGATAAATTAAGTACAAGTGAAACATTTGCTTTTTATAAGCCTGAAATCGCGGGGATCATGAAACTAACCATGATCTACTTAAGCCTTCTCGTTTTTGCAGCATTCTTTCAATATGGTCAACGCTATATGCTGCAGCGCTCATCCAATCTGGTTATCAAGAAGATTCGTCAAGATGTGTTTGCCCATGTTCAGCGTGTAGCGATCACATATTTTGATAATCAGCCTGCTGGGAAAATCGTTTCTCGTATTACGAATGATACGGAAGCGATCAAGGAATTATTCATTAACGTACTAGCTAACTTTTTTACAGGAATCATCTATCTGACGGGAATTTTCATCGCGTTGTTCTTGCTTGATCCTAAGCTTGCAACGATCTGTTTGATTCTTGTACCGATCCTCGTCGTTTGGATCATCGTTTACAGAAAATTCGCGTCTAAATACAATCATAGAATTCGTTCTACGCTTAGTGATATTAACGGAATGATAAACGAATCGATCAACGGTATGACAATCATTCAAGCATTTAAGCGTCAAAAAGAGACTTCTGAAGAATTTGAAAAGATGAATAAAGAATACTTCACCTTTCAAAACAAGCTGTTAAGTCTTAACGCGATGACGGGACATAACCTTGTGTTGTTATTAAAGAACCTTGCGTTTATGGCATTCATCTGGCATTTTGCAGGTCAGGCACTCGGTGTAGGTTCTGTTATTTCGATCGGTGTGCTATACGCCTTTGTTGATTATTTAAACCGTATGTTCCATCCGGTAACAGGTATGGTTAATCAGCTTGCGCAGCTTGAGCAGGCACTAGTATCTGCAGAGCGAGTATTCGTTCTGATGGATGAGCCAGGACAGAAAGTGACGGAGACAGAGATTGAACGTTACAAAGGAAATGTTGAGTTTCAAGATGTTACGTTCAGTTATGTAGAAGGGGAACCAGTCCTTAAAAATATAGCTTTCGAAGCAAACCAAGGTGAGACGGTGGCACTTGTCGGTCACACTGGTTCTGGTAAAAGCTCTATCATGAATCTATTATTCCGATTCTATGACATCAAACAGGGAAAAATCTTGATCGATGGCCAAGACATTATGAAGCTATCTAAACAGGAGCTTCGACAGCATATGGGTATCGTCTTGCAAGATCCTTTCTTGTTCACAGGAACGATTGCATCCAACGTGAGCTTGGATAATCCTGAGATCACGCGGGAACAAGTTGAAAAGGCACTCACCGATGTAGGCGCAATGCCATTTATCAACAACTTGCCTAAAGGATTAGATGAGCCGGTTATTGAAAAAGGAAGTACCCTTTCATCCGGTCAGAGACAATTAATTTCTTTTGCAAGAGCGCTAGCTTACAATCCAGCTATCTTAATACTTGATGAAGCAACGGCAAGTATTGATACAGAAACAGAAGCTGTGATTCAAGAGGCACTAGATGTCCTGAAGAGAGGAAGGACTACTTTCATTATTGCTCATAGACTTTCTACGATTAAGAGTGCGGATCAAATTCTCGTTCTCGACCGTGGTGTGATCGTAGAACGTGGCAGTCATGAAGACCTGATGAAAGAAAAGGGACGATACTTCCAGATGTACCAGCTTCAACAAGGAAAAACGGAAACAAGAGCAGTAAGTTAAACGCTAAAAGGAGCCTAATGGGCTCCTTTTTTTTTGATATTTTTAAGAAGGCTACTTATCATCCTTCTTCTTTATTTTTTTCATCCATCTCATCGTTTTGTTCGCCGTCGTCTACACCGTTGTCTTGGTCAACGCCGTCACCACAAGCAGTTAATCCACCTAACGTTAACATTGCTGCCAATGTTCCGGCTGCCCATTTCTTTTTCCACATGTGAATCACTCCTCTTTTCATTTTTTTAAAATATTTTTGTTTAGTAAAAGATTCCCGTAAAGAAGTCGATAAAACATATGAATCAATAAAATGAGCGTATAGTCGCATGTAATTGCATCATAATGGATGAAATGTAACTGATGATCAAGAAAGAAGGAAATCGAAATGGCATCTATTTTAAGTATCTTAACAAAAAAGAAAAGTACAGCAGAAGTGCATGATCCAGCTGAGAATTTTAAAGAAGACGTGAAGATTTTAGTATCTCCTAACAGTGAGTGGCAAAAGCAATTGAATATGATTTCATTAACAGTTGAAGATTTAAGGATTATTCGCTCGATCAAACCGTTGCTCTCTGAGAATATAGAAGAGATCGTGAACCAATTTTATAAAAACATTGAACATGTTCCTGGCTTGATGGAAATTATTCAAAAACACAGTTCAGTTAATAAGCTTCAAGTGACGTTGATCAAACATATACAAGAAATGTTTAATGGGGTTATTGATACAGCATACATAGAGCAAAGAAAAGTGATTGCTCGCATCCATTTTAAAATCGGTTTGCAGCCGAAATGGTATATCTGTTCTTTTCAGGACATGCTGCTTTCCTTTTTGTCTATTTTGGACATACATATTCAAGATAAAAATGAGTATCAGCTTGCCGTTAAAGCAGTAACGAAGATTTTGAATTTTGAGCAACAGATTGTCTTAGAAGCATTTGAACTAGAGCAAGTAAAACAAAGAGAACATCATGAAGAGCAAAAAAGGCAGATTGCGGTTTCAGTTGGGGATTCTGTAGAAGAACTAGCGAGTATCTCAGAAGAGACGAGTGCAGCCCTAGAAGAGTTAACATCAAAAGCGGATGAAGTGGTTGTTTTTGCAAAGAACACAGCAGAATCAGCTGTAGAGGTATCCAATAATTCGTTAGCAGGTAAGAATAAATTAGACGATCATCAGCAAATGATTCTGAAAGTAAAAGACCAATCAGAGCAGATTACAGCTGAATTGATCAATTTGGAGCAAGCAACAGTAAAAATTAACGATGTTGTCGATATCGTAACAGCGATTGCGGAACAGACGAACCTTCTATCCCTTAACGCAGCGATAGAAGCAGCTAGAGCGGGGGAAGCTGGAAAAGGATTCTCTGTCGTCGCTCATGAAGTTAGAAAGTTAGCAGACCAAACAAAGACTTCTGTTTCAGGTGTTTCAGAACTTGTGAAAAATACACATAAACGCATAGAAGCTGTAACTACATCCGTTGAAAGTATTCACCAATATATAAACGATAGTGTAAGTGAAGCTACTGAAATATCAGATTTCTTTGTAGCGATTCTCTCCAAGATGGGTGAGAGTACAGATCGAAGCGGAAAGCTAGAAAAAGAAGTAGAAGTGATGGCTGAAGTTATAGAAGAACTTAGTCATGCTGTTGGTCAGATCGCGGTTTCAGCAGATTCGTTAACAGACGTTACAAAAAGTATGCAACAAGAATAAAGAAGAGATCCCGAGGGATCCCTTCTTTATTTATTGATAACATATTGTCCTCTATTGGTTTCGAATGAAACGATGTTATCGTCGGTTCGAATGTCATTAATTCCATCGATCGGTATTTCGTACGTAATGGTAGGCAGCTCTACTTGTGAACCTTCCTCAGCTGCATAAGCTGTACCGTGTAAAAACAATATGTGGTCACCTAAATAGTCGTCATGTGCGTCTCTTTGTTCAAAGGTTACTTTATCTAGTGAGATTCTGATTTGATCTAGATCTCCTGCTTCTTCTTTACGTATAGAAATCTGGTTACCAGCCCACCCATTTAGTACATCTTTTAGTTCGATAATTTTAGTATCTGACATTGTTTTCACCTCATTATTCAATTTTCCCGTAATCCACAAACTTAAACCGAAGAATAATGAGTAATAAGATATAAAAAATTATGAAAGAGAATTGTTAGCTGACAAACGCTGTAGTAGGAATGCTGTAGTGTGTATCTGCAGGACATTGTGGAATGAAATGTCCATAAGAGGAGGACAGTGGCACTCATTACGAGGTAATCTCTTTTAATTACGAGGTAAACCGATTTTTATACGAGGTAATCCTAGATAATTCCGTAGATAAAATTATTTATCCGATATTCGACAAACACCTTCCAGCATTAAACGAAAAAAACTCATAAAAAGCTTTTTCAGCTTTTTATGAGTCATTCAGCATTTAAGGTTTCAGCTCAACGATCTTATGAGCTCCCCAAGGTGCAACACTTATAATTACATCCATGTCTTTTGCTTGTTGTTCAAGTTCTTTTCCCGTGTTCTCCTGCAAATAATAGCGTTCGAATCCGTAGGTAAGCTGAATATTATCAATTGAACCAGCACCCCAGACTTTTTCAGCTTTTGCAGTTAACACCACCTGATCACCCGTTACATCTGGCTTTTCTGAATAAACATTCTTAACCACATAATAACCATCTTTGTTTGGCTGTAGAACTACATAAGCTTTTTGCTCACCCCGATCGAGTTTTGCTGCATCTCCCCTATAGCTTTTGAGGGGAGCTGTACTGATATCATAACGAAGTGTCACATAGTCACCATACAAAAGATCTCTGGGATCGACGGGAACAGTCTTAATCTTGATCTCTTTTCCAAAATAATCGATGCTGTAATAGCTTCCTGCGATAAAGATTAAAAATAAAACTTGCAGAAGGGCAGCGATCATCCATCCTCTTTTTTTAATCATGATGCGGACCTCCGTTCTTTAAGATCTGCTTTTTCTTACGTTGAAGAAACGCATTTAGTATGAACAAAAGAACTCCGCCAAATAAGAAGAATATCGACTTTGGCATAAAGGACCACGCCAGGTTGAAGTATCCCATTAAGCAAACGAGTAAAAATAGTACGATTCCAAAATTGATTTGCGAACGATTTTCGTTACGATAGCCTTCAGCAAGCTTGAATCCTGAAAATACGAACATGATGATCAAATAAAGGATGCCAACTATTAATGGATCCGTCACTTTGACCAAGTAAAAGAACGGTAGGAAAATCAATAGTTCCCAAGCATGCAAATATAAATTCTCCTGACGTTTTCCAATGATTGATAAAGCGAATATGATGATCAATACAGGAATGTACACATAAGAATGGGGCAGCTCGAAATCAGAAGAAAATTCATTTGTAAGCAAGAAATATAATCCGTAAGCAAAACCAAAGCCAATGAGTGTTCCTAGGCGATTAAACGGTTGTTTAAATACGTCCTTATCAACCCATAGCCCGCTTGTGAATAAGGCGAATCCAAACAAGAAAAACCAGAGTAGATTAATATCTTTAACCATAATAAACATCAGGACTTGAATACTGAATCCAATCGTAAGTATCCAAGACTTTTGAATGGTTGGATATAAGAAAACAAAGCCTCCAACAGCTAATGTAAAAAGAATAAATAAAAGATAACTAAAGCTTTGGAACTCATTTATACTGTAAAGTTGTCCTCCGACTGTTAATAGTCCAAGAAGGAAGAAATAGAGCTTGTTACGATCCCTGAATAAATAAAAAACAACAGGCAGGCTCCAAAAAACGAATAATCGAGCATCGACAGCATTCAAGTGAAAAGTCTGACCTAAAAGAATGATGCTTGCTCCAAATGTAATGATCCCAAGAAGATTAAGAGAAGTACCTAATGAATGATGGCCAGCTATTAAATACCGTTCACCAGAAAGATAAAAACCGAGCATAAACACGATAAGTAAGGTTAGTCTGGCAATTGGTGAGATTTCTCCCCAATTTGAAGCGATGAAAGATAAGATTCCGATGCCGATTAATATACTGGCTAAAATGGGTAATATACCAGTAACTTTTCGCTTGTCTTCGGAATCAGGGTATCTTGCAGTGATTAAATCCAACTGATCTTCAGTGATGATGTTGTCAGCGATCCATTTTTGACCTTCTTTTCTTATCCATTGTTTGTTCATGTTATACCACCTCAATTCATGTATATGTAGAGTCCTTTTAAAACAGGACGAAACACCAATATTCTCTTTTAGTGTAATATTACACAACGAAAATGATGTTATCAAGCAATAAATTGAAAAGAGCATACGAATTCTTATGTTTAGATAACCGTAAACAAAAAGAGAACAGCAATCCCTGCTGTTCACAAGATTATTACATTTATTTTTTGTCTTGTACATAATGGACAATTTTTAAAATCGTTTTGCGAGGTAAGAATCGTACGATGGTAGCTAATGCCTTGTTTTTAAATCCTGGAATCGACAATGAATCTTTAGACATCAATGCTTTGTAGCCTGACCGCGCAACGTCGCTCGCATTCATCGCACCAGATTGAAACAAGCGAGATGATTCAAGGCTTGCACGTTTTTCAAAGTTTGTAGCTGTAGCACCAGGACAAAGAGCTGTAACGCTAACATCGGTATGACGTAATTCATAGTTGATGGCTTCTGAGAAGGAAAGTACATAAGCCTTTGTTGCGTAATAGACAGCCATTAATGGACCAGGCTGAAAAGCTGCAGTTGAGGCAACGTTTAAGATTTTACCTTGATTACGTTTAATCATTCCGGGAAGAAGCTGTTTTGTCAGTGTTGTAAGAGCCGTTATGTTTACTTGTATCATATCTTTTTCATCTTTCCATGATGTCTCGTTAAATGGTCCGTAAGCAGCGAATCCTGCATTGTTGATGAGAACATCAACCTCAATACCTTTTGCAATGATCTCTGCTGTCAGTTCTTCTGCAGCGTCTGTTTGGCTTAAATCTTTTGCAATTACCGTTACTGAAACACCGTATTTTTTAGACATCTGTTCAGCAATCTCATAAAGCTTTGACTCATTTCTAGCTGTAAGCACTAAATGATAACCGTCCTTCGCAAAGAGATCGGCAAATTCAAGACCAATTCCGCTTGAGGCTCCTGTAATGAGTGCAATTTTATTATTTATCATAAGAAACATCCTTTCTTATATCGTGTTTATATGTTTAAGAATATCAACATGATAACATATCTTTTAAAATAAATAAACATGAACTCATCAAAAAAGGTATGATGAAAGAAATATGAAAATTTTGACAAAGGAGGTGCGCTTGAATGAAAAATGTAATGATTGCAAAACATCCTGCAACAGGCGAAACCATTGATCAGTGGTTAGAAACGGGAGAAAATCACATTCCTGAAATGTATGAGAAAGCTTCTGCTGCTTTCCAATATTGGTCCACCCGTTCGTTAGAAACTCGATTAACGTTTATAAAAAAGATAAAGCAGCATCTATTAGATAACATGGATGAGATCGTAGATGAAATTTGTGCTGCGACTGGAAAAGTGAAGACAGAAGCTTTAACAGCAGATCTTATGCCAGTAATTGATATCATCGCGCATTATGAAAAGCGCGCACCAAAAATTTTAAAGAGGAATAAGGTTTCCACACCGATTCTTTTTTTAGGTAAATCTTCATATGTAGATTATTTTCCTCTTGGAACAGTACTAGTCATCTCACCATGGAACTATCCTTTTCAACTATCGATGACACCTGTAATCTCGGCACTGATCGCAGGGAATTCTGTTATTGTAAAACCTTCTGAGGTCACACCTACAATCGGGTTGTTGATTGAAAAAATTGCGAGAGAAGTGAATCTGCCGAAAAATGTTCTTCAAGTTGCGCATGGCGGAAAAGAATTGGGCCAAGCTTTGGTTTCTGGAACGCCAGATGGCATTTTCTTCACAGGATCTGTTGAGACAGGACGGAATATTGGTATTGAAGCAAGCAAGAGATTTATTCCTTATACCCTTGAGCTTGGCGGAAAAGATCCAATGATTGTATTTGAAGATGCTCACATGATAAGAGCAGTGAACGGTGCAGTTTGGGGAGCATTTACGAATGCAGGACAAGTATGTATGTCGATCGAAAGAGTGTATGTGCAGCATGCCATTCATGGAGAATTTATCGACCGGCTTGTAGAAGAAACGAAGAAACTGAAGCTTGGTGAAGATATTGGCTCTTTAACTTTTCCTCATCAAAAAGAGATCATAAAAAATCATGTGAAGGATGCATTAGAGAAAGGAGCTCTTCTGCTTACTGGCAAAGACCCAGATCAGTGGGGAGAAAGCACGTATTTGGAACCAATGATCTTAACGAATGTTACGGAAGATATGAAAATCGTTAAAGAAGAAACGTTTGGACCAGTACTGCCTGTGATATCCTTCTCAACAGAGGAGGAAGCGATCGAAAAAGCGAACAGCACTGAGTTTGGTTTGAACGCAAGTGTATGGACAAAGGATGCTAAAAAGGCGAACCGTGTGACATCAAAGCTTGTAACAGGCAGTGCGGTGATTAATGATGTACTCGTTTCAGTAGCAAATCCGCATCTTCCATTTGGTGGAGTAAAAAGCAGCGGGGTAGGCAGGTATCATGGAGACGAAGGCTTGTTTACTTTTACCCGTCAGATGTCAGTGATGAAAGATACGGGAATCAAAAAACGAGAGATAAATTGGTACCCATATGAAAAGAAGTACTCAAAAATAAGAACATTGATCAAAGCCTATTTTTCGAACAGTAAAGGGAGAGCGGAACTTATACGTTCAGGCATTAAACAACTTCGGAAAAAATAAGAGCTGTTTTAGCTTTGCAGAGTTGTTTTTGAAGTAGTTGATTTACGTTACAGTTGCTCGCTTTCCATCTTTTCTTTACAGTTTATTCAAAACAAAAAGCGATTCAGCAATAACAACCATGCTGAATCGCTTTTTTATTAGCCTTTCACATTAGGCTGTTTTCTAAAGTTTAGTTATTTTTAATGTTTTTTCTCACTTCTATGCAAGTTGATTGGAGTGTAAGGTGCGAGACTCCTATGGGACGAGCGGGCAGGTGGAGACTCCTAATGGCGCGTAGCGTGCCAGCCACTCTGCAAATTCTTCTCGTAAGGCATGCGACGAGGAAGCTCCCTTCGATAGGCTTTTCTTGTAGACGCAGGAGCACACATACTTCATCGAACACCGTTCGCCCCATGGAAAGCGAGCACCTGGAACGGAAATCAACTACTTACAATAGCTACATCGCATGCGAATACAAAAAATCACAGAATACATTCCTCTTCAATAATGTGAATGAGCTGTTTGAGCTGAACTACGGTCTGATCAAGCGTTAAGAAATAAAAAATCTCTTTCCCTTTTTTCTCAGTCCCCACAATTCCAGCTTCTCGTAATATTTTTAAGTGATGGGAGACGGTTGGCCGTGACATAGGAGATTGACTGGCAATATCCGTTACATTCATTTTATCTGTTTCCGCTAAAAGCAGTACAAGGTCTTGTCTGACAGGATCACCTAATGCTTGAAACAAAGGAATTGTTTTTCGGAACATCTCTACTGCATATTCATTTGACATATTATTTCACCAACTTTTTCATAATCATCACATGATTTCATCTTACTATAATTCAGTATAAACCAACTAGACAACCTTTTTGAATATCTTACCGATTTGTAGTGGGAACAACGCTATAAATTGCCAATGACTAGAGCGAATATAGAACTCTGTGAGATACACAATAAGTGCAAGGGGGTGAAACACATGGCAAGAAGAAACAAATTGGTTGTCCCAGGAGCACAGCAAGCAATTGATCAAATGAAATATGAGATCGCATCTGAGTTCGGTGTTACACTTGGCCCAGATACAACTGCTCGTGCGAATGGCTCGGTTGGTGGGGAAATGACAAAACGTTTAGTCGCAATGGGTCAGCAACAGTTAAGTGGCGGTAATCGCTAACTTAGCTCGTAGTTGATACAAAGGGGGGTGGAGGAATCCACTCCCTTTTTAAATCATACAGGAGTTGATAGTGATGGCGATGTGTCCAATATGCAATAACTTTCACACCATAAACGTTCGCTGTCCAGAATGCGGAAGAGCGGTTCAAGATCAGGGAAGAGTGAGTGACTATTTCGATGATTACAGTCCCTATATGGATGTAGATGAACTGAAGCTTGAAGATGGTTATCCGAATAATTTCAAAGAGAGCCAATGCCCACACGTGTTTTACTGTGATGCTTGTCATCAAGAAGTTCTTTTTTTTATTGGTGAGTGGGAATAGAAAAAACCTTCATATCTTATAAAGACATGAAGGATTATTGGCTAATTTTAATTCTTCTTTCAAGTAATACTCGAAGGCCGTCCAGAAGGGAAGTTAAAATCCAATAGATGACTGCTGCTTCAAGTAGAACAGGCAGTACGATTAGTTGTGACGCACTGATCTGATCTGCCATCAAAGTTAGCTCTGGTACAGTAATTACAGAGGCTAACGAAGAGGCCTTAACAATATCAATCAATGAATTCCAAACGGATGGAATAGAAATTCTCCATGCTTGTGGGAGAATGACTTCTTTATACGTAAGATATTTGTTCATTCCAAGTGAAAAAGCGGCTTCCCATTGCCCTTTTTCGATCGACTGAATAGCCCCACGATAGGATTCTGCAATATAGGCACTAAAATGAAGTATGAGTCCAGCAAGCGCTGCCTGCCATCCTTCAGGTACATAAATAAACGTGAAACCGTTATAAAGAATTAATAATTGAATTAATAATGGCGTTCCTCTGAAGAAAGAAATATACCCCTTAGCAATCCCTGACAAGAATTTATTCGATGACATCCTGCATAAAGCAACGACTAATCCGAATATGAGCGCTCCGAAAATCGAAACAAGACTTATGACGATAGTAAAAACAGCTCCCTCCAGTAAATAGGGGAGGGAGTTGATCAGAATTTCAGATAAGTTATTCACTTACGTTTTCTCCAAAATATTTTTCGGAGAGCTTTTTCAGTGTACCGTCATTCTTCATTTCTTCAAGCGCTTTGTTTACGTCTTTAATTAAATCTTTGTCATCTTTTCGGAATGCAAATGCCATTTCGTTTTCGTTAAAAGGCTCACCAACAGCTTTAACGTTATAATCTGTTTTCTTTAATTCTGTCAGGATAAAAAGCTGATCATTCATCGCAGCATCTACGCGATTAACATCAAGATCTGTTAATACTTGAGCAGCACCTTTATAGAACTTTGTTTTTGCGCCAGCTTTTTCAGCTTCAGCAGCATAGTTACTTCCTTGAGTCGTACCTACTACTTTGCCTTTTAGATCTTCAATCCCTTTAATGTCTTTGTTGTCTTTGTTGACGATAACTTGTCCGCCAGAAACGGTATAAGGAGTAGAGAAATCATATTTAGCTTTTCTTTCATCTGTAATCGTTACTTGGTTCGCTACAAGATCAAATCGTTTGGAGTCTAGCGAAGTAAACATGTTCTTCCATTCTGTTGCTACAAACTTTGGCTCCATCTCAAGGCGTTTAGCTACTTCTTTAGCTACTTCTACGTCATAGCCTGTGATTTCATTTGTCTTTTTATCACGGTATGAGAAAGGTGGATATGTAGCTTCCGTACCAATGGTAAGTACTTTTTTATCTGAACCTGAACCTGATTTTGACTCGTCTGAATTTCCGCATGCTGACAAAAGAATGACAGAAAGGGCGAGAGCTGACAGGAATTTAAATGTGTTTTTCAATTGAAGTCCTCCTCGTCAGGGTAATCCCGACAATTTTTATAGAATTTATTGTATAAACGAACGACGATTTCGTCAATCATTTAACATTTTCCCCGATAAAGAAAAAAATAACAGCGGATTTTTTTGTGAGTACACAATATCACATAAAAAGGGGGCATGATCACATAATTTTAGTGTACGATCATATAAAAATTAAGTGCTATCATATAAAAGTGTAGTTGCATCACATGAATCCATATTTTGATGCTAGGTAGTCAAAAAAATGGACAACAAAAAGCTCTGCTTAATCAAGCAGAGCTTTTTGCAAACATATGAATTAACGAATACGTAGTTCTGTTTCTTTATCAAAGAAATGTGATTTGTTCATATCAAACGCTAAGGAGATGTTCTGACCGTTGCGAATGTCTGTACGAGAATCTACACGTGCGATAAAATCTTGACCGCTAACTGTAGAGTATAAGAATGTTTCAGCACCCATAAGTTCAGCAACGTCGATCTTCGCTTCAATTTTCGTGTTTGAAGAAGACTCTAGGAATACAGGCTCGTCATGAATATCTTCAGGACGAATACCTAGAACAACATCTTTGTTGTTGTAGCCTTTTTCTTGAAGAATCTTCATTTTTCCACCAGGAACAGCAATCTTCGTGTCACCCACTTTGAAGAATCCGTCTTCAAGGGTACCGTTCAAGAAGTTCATAGCAGGGCTACCGATAAATCCGCCAACGAAGATGTTCTCAGGCGTATCGTATACTTCTTTCGGAGATCCAACTTGCTGGATACGTCCGTCTTTCATAACAACGATACGTGTAGCCATTGTCATCGCTTCTGTTTGGTCATGCGTTACATAGATCGTAGTCGTTTGCAGGCGTTGGTGAAGCTTTGTAATCTCGGCACGCATCTGAACACGAAGTTTCGCATCAAGGTTTGATAAAGGCTCATCCATTAAGAATACTTTTGCATCACGAACGATTGCACGCCCTAGTGCAACACGTTGACGTTGCCCACCTGAAAGTGCTTTTGGTTTACGATCCAAGTATTGCTCAAGGCCGAGAATACGTGCTGCTTCTTTAACACGCTTTTCAATTTCTTCTTTACTGAACTTTCTTAGTTTAAGTCCGAATGCCATGTTGTCATAAACGTTCATGTGAGGATACAGGGCATAGTTTTGGAAAACCATCGCGATGTCACGATCTTTTGGAGCTACGTCGTTTACAACGCGCTCATCGATGATCAGATCACCTTCAGAAATTTCTTCTAAACCAGCGATCATACGAAGAGTTGTTGATTTACCGCAACCAGATGGTCCTACGAATACGATGAATTCTTTATCCGAGATATCAAGGTTGAAATCATGTACAGCTGTTACTTTGTTATCATATCGTTTAACGATGTTATTTAACTTAATTTCTGCCATTTTAATGAATCCCCTTCCGATGTAAACGTTTTCTTAATGTTTTAAGTTTACGCTTTCATGTCCTATATCGTAAATGGACGACTTGCCTAAAATAAAACAACCTCTTTATGCAATGTGCACAAAAAGGCTGTTTGAGATTAACGTGGGTCTAATTTTCGAATGAGCAGGCTGCCTGTTGCAAAAATAATAAAAAAAGGAAGAAAGATAGCGATCATGGATATGGCTGCAAGGTGAGGGTTTTCTACACCATATTCAGCTATAAAACGCATGATGCCGTAGATGTTAAAAATAATCTCAAGGATCAATAGGTTTGATAAAAGGATCCAAAAGATGGTCTTCGTTTGTCCAAAAAGAGAGGAAGCTGTATTTTTCAACATATAAACAATGATAAGATATATGCTTTTTAATCCCTTTCCTCTTGCGAATTCGATATAACTCTTATTTGCTTCGTCTTCCATGCTTAAGATTAAGTATTTCGTTACATATAGAGTAGGAAGTATGGAAATCGTGAATATCGGCAAAAAGTATGCCTCTGTTTTGTATACATTTACAATGTTAAACATAAGTAACCCGGTCGTTTTATAAAACCAGATCACTGTCAGCTGTACTAAGATGATGATAAAGACATCCGGCAACGTTTCAATCGCAAGTATTACTTTTTTGATGATTAACCTGATGTGGTATGGAAAGATCATATATATAACAGCAAAACTGATCCCAACTAAGAGACTGGCTAAAAGCCCTCCCATAAAAAACGATAAAGATTGGGGATACACCTCTAAAAAGGCAGGCAAGAGCTGATAGTCACTCCCGTTAGAGTAATAGGTGGTTTGTGTAAGGTCCATGATCTGCTGAACTGTAAATTTTAATTGTTGCAAATACGCGTGTAGTTCAAACTGTATGCTATTTGTTAAAAAAGAATTGTTATCGAGTTGCCCAGTATCAATTAATCTAGTGTTATTCATTAGCACCGAATAGTCATAAATAAGGACAGGCAGTGAAGTGAAAAGGAGAATCCCTAAAATAGATAACAAAAAGAATGAAAGTAGCTTTCCAGCCGTTTTGATCATGCGTTCAGCCTCCCTTTCTTCACTGGCAGAAATGAAGCTGGTGGAAGGGTTTCTTCAGAGGTCGTTATCTTTTTCTTCTGCACTGTGGATGAATGATTCTCACTTTTAGTCATGCCGGAGACCATTAAATTTATAGCGATGGAACATAGAACAAAACAACATACGGGAGCGATTACGAGTATTGGAGCTCCATAATAAAAGTCCCAGTTCTGAACGATCAAACCACCCCATTCATGAGAATCTGAGAACGTTCTTTCATACGTTACCGGTGTGCCTGATACACCAGGAAGTGTGTACGTAATCTTTGAGAATCCACCAACGAAGATTTTTAAAAAAGCAAGATGGGCGAGTATAGCTAAGGTTTGGCCGGCTTGCTGAACGGTTAAGAGCAAAAGCTTAGGTGATAGACAAGGTAGGATATGCTTCATGAACACGTGAATCCTTCCACCTCCTAAAAGAGGTGCGTGCTGAATGAATTCTTCCTTTGATAAGATAGAGATCTCATTCGCAATTTGTACGGATAAGACGGGCACAGTCAACACGACGAGTACACAAGTAGTGATCATAAATTGTGTAAAGTCAGAATAGCTCCAGCTGAAAGCAATTAAAGCTGGTGCGATGAGCAGGTAAGCAAAAATGGACAGAGGTGCAAAATAAAAAATTTCTGAAATTCTATTGATTAGTTTCTTTATAAAGCTAGGAACCACGAGAAGAATAAATGATACTAAGATCGATAAAATCATTCTGCTTATCGTGATCAACACTACAAAACCGAGCGTGTATTTTGCTCCTTCAAGCAGGACGTAAACGTAATTGTTTCCGAATTGATCTGAACCCAGTGGGTATTCCGCACTTCTTTCAAAAGGTGCTCGGTCAATCATTTTTCCTTTTTCATCATAAAGAATATTTGACGGAGTACTTTCTTCCTTCAAAAGTGAATAGGCAAAACTCCCACTAAGAAGTAAGACTAGAATCGTTAATCCGATTAAAAAAGAAGGTTGTTTAAAATACTTCATAAGAATTGAATCCCCCTGTTACTCGCGTTATCTCTATTTTTTAGAAATAATTCGACATAAGGTGATTTATTCCTTTATTTGTAAATAGTCATTTTCTTAACCCTGCTTGTTTTCCATAGGTGATGAATCTACGTTTGTAGGTATAAAAAAGCTGCTTCCGAAAATGGAAGCAGCTGTTACATATTTCTCTCTTTTTGTTCGATAAGAAGAATCGCTAAGTACACGGTGAGTGCGTTTTTCAGTTGTTTCACATCAATGCCTGTTTTGTCGTAAAACTTTTCCACACGATATTGAAGGCTGTTTCGGTGAATATATAATTGTTTCGCCGCTAACGAAACGTTGAGGTTGCATTCAACAAATACTTTGATGCTTTTTAAAGTTTCTTCGTCTTCTTCCCGCCATTCTTCTACTAATGCAGTTAATGTTTGATCGGCCATAGGACTAGCAGACTGAAGAAGGATATACGGCACGATATCAGCTACTGTATATACGGATTTCGGCATCAAAAGATTCCTCACATTTAAAAATTGTTGCTGTTCTCTGTCATAGGTTTCTTTTGCGCGATTCAGTTGACTGTTATAGCACCCTATATAAATAGAAATATCCATATAAAAGTCTGTTGAAAGCATATCTTTTAACGCTTCATAAGGTGTTTCACTAAATTCCTGTTTCGATGTTTCAATAATAATGCCACTCTTAAGATCCCTGTTCAGAAGGAGAACTGCATCTTCAGGAAAAAGTCCGTTTACCGCTTCAGAAAAAGAAACATAATCGGTAATAGGCTGTTTGCTAAAAAAATGGACAAATCGGTAGAAACCTTCTTCAGTTGTTAGTTCGTCATCAAAAAGGAGCGATTTCCATTTTAACTGCTGTGAAGAAAAAATATTTGCCTGATTATCATTTTCATATATGTTAAACATCGATTGAAGTAATGTAAGTTCGGATTCAGAAACGGCAGATTTAGAAATCCCAAACGGCTCGCTATCATCAGTAAGGAACCAGTAAAAGCCTGTCTGCTGTGAGAGGTCTGTTGTGAATAAATTCTTATAGTGCTTCTTTAGCTTATCAAGCATCCATTTTCATATCCTTTCAACGAAAAGCTTGCTATTATTATAGCAATGTTAAGTGGTTAACTAAACTAACAGATTTCCAAGAGGAGGAGACACCATGAAAACGTGTCCTTGAGTAACTTCTTCAACGGTCGTGTACGACTGGGAAAATAACGATATATGGACAAATATAAAAAATTGGGACAAGCAGTATAAAACAAAAGGTTCGAAATCTCTAATTCTAACTTTTGATGATGGGCCATCTTCTGTTTTAGTTGAACTGCTGGATATTCTCAAAAAATATAATGTTAAAGCGTTGTTCTTTTGGCAGTCGAAGTTGCTGCATAAAAATCGTCCGTGGAAACGTGTGATAGAGGACGGCCATATGATCGGTGGGCATTCATTGCGCCATCGTGTTTTAACGAGACTTTCTTATCGTGATCAGATGCATGATATTTCTACGAATTTGAAGCATCTAGAGGTTCTTACAGGTCAAGAAGTTAAATACTTTCGTCCGCCTTACGGACAGTTCAACGAAGATACATTGTATGTTCTTAAAGAGCTCTGCAAAGTTCCTTTCTTATGGGAAGTCGCAGGTCTTGACTGGGAACACAAACATGATCCCATACACATTGTTCATAACATCTTGAATCATGCAGAGGATGGCTCTGTTATCTTGTTGCATGAATTAAAGCAAACCGTGAGAATACTAGACGAATTGATTTCTGAATTAAAACTAGAAGGCTATGAGTTCGTATTGCCTCCTAAATAGTTAACTATGGAGGGTTCTATATGAAAAGAAAAATTGTAGTTTCATTTAGCGGAGGAAAAGATTCAGTTTTAGCTTTGTATCGATTGCAGCAGTCTGAGGAATGGGAGATCGATTCTTTACTAACAACGTTGACAGAAGACTATGAGCGGACAACCATGCATGGTGTTCGCAATGAACTCCTAGAAATGCAGGCACAATCACTTGGTTTACCGCTTCGAGTTGTTTGGATACCTAAAGATTGTCCGAATGATATGTACCAGCAAAGAATGAAAAAAGCCGTTGATGATATTAAAGCTGATGGTATACAGTACATCATGTTTGGCGATATTTTTTTAGAAGATGTAAAAAAGTACCGTGAAAAAATGTTAAACGGTACAGGGATTACACCTGTATTTCCAATATGGGGCGAGAGTACAGAGCATATTATAGATGAGTTCTTACGTAAGGGGTTTAAGACTGTGGTATGCTGCTCGGATACTTTAAAAATAGATGCCTCTTTTACTGGCCGGGTCATAGACGAGCAGTTTAAAGAGGACTATCCAAAGAAACATGACATTTGTGGCGAGAACGGAGAATTTCACACATTTGTTTTTGATGGACCGAACTTTTCCTATCCTATTACGTATACGTTAGGTGAGACTCGCATCGTAAAGGATATGATCAGTAAAGAAGACCGCTTTTATTATGTAGACATCCTTCCAAGTGTGTAGTCCAAATTGCTAGCACAATTCAAAATGACGTATACTAGGAAAATAGAATCTAGAGTAATGGAGATTAAAATATGAACGTATGGATTTCAATTTCAATCATGGCGATCGTCGGTGCGTTTATTGGAGGATTAACAAACTCCATTGCAATCCGAATGTTATTTCGACCGTTTAATACATTATACATTGGTAAGTATAGAGTTCCGTTTACACCGGGACTTATACCGAAGCGAAGAAAACAGCTCGCTGTTCAGCTTGGTGAGACTGTAACCAATCACCTCCTGACCGCAGAAGGTGTGCAGGCAAAAATTAACGATGCCGATTTTCGCAAAGAAATGACGGAGCTCGTTCAGGTTGAAGTAAAACGCTTTTTAAAGAGTGACATGACGATCAGTGAACTGCTTAAAAAGGATTTCGGAGTAGACGATGTTCAGAACAGAATCCAAACGACAACCGAAGCATGGCTGAGCTCGCGTATGAAAAAAATGCTGCAGGAATCAAACGGCAAGGAAATGAAAGATATTTTACCAGAAAAGTTTGTTGCTAGAGGAGAAGAAAAGCTGCCAGAAGTCGTTGATTGGCTCTTAAACAAAGGCGTTCTTTATTTAGAGAGCGAAGAAGGCCGAAAATCCCTGGCAAGTGGTATCGATGCATTTCTAATGGATAAAGGAATGCTCGTAAATATGGTGTCTATGTTCTTTGGCAATGTGAGCATCGCCGAAAAAGTACAGCCGGAACTGATCAAGTTCATGAAACATGAAAATACACGTGATACGGTGTTGAATCTGCTTCAGGAAGAATATCGCAGCTTCATGGAAAAAAGAATGGATGAAGCCCTTGGATTGCTGAACATGCCTGAAATGACCACAGGTTTAGCAAAAGAAATCACGGCTAGACTTCCAATCGAAGAGTATCTAAATACACCTGTTTCTTCGTTAGCTAGTTCTGTTGAAGAGTGGATTGTAGATGATCTAACTCCAAAAGCAGTCGCTGCGGGACTTGATCTATTTGTAGCACGATTAGAAATGCTGCTTGAGAAGATGCATCTTGCGAAAATCGTGGAAGAACAAGTTGAGACCTTTTCTCTAGAGCGTCTAGAGGAAATCATCATTTCGATCGCAAAAAGCGAACTTAAGATGATCACATGGCTAGGAGCTTTGTTAGGCGGAGTTATCGGTGTTTTTCAAGGTATCCTTGTACTATTTTTGTAGAGTCTGTTATAGTGGGTACCGTAGTTAATCAATAGGAGGTATTTTACCAATGTCAAACGTATACGATGTTGCTTACGACTTAGAAAAAGCACTACGCAATAGTGAGGACTTTACAGCTTTAAAACAAAGCTATGATGAAGTAAATAACAATCCGGAAACGAAAGAACTTTTCGGTAAATTCCGTGATATTCAAGTAAATCTTCAACAAAAACAAATGAACGGCCAGGAAGTGACTCCTGAAGAGATTGAAGAAGCTCAAAAGCTTTTTGCTGATGTACAGCAGAACGAAACAATCTCAAAGCTTATGGCAGCAGAGCAACGCATGAGCATGATCATCAATGATCTAAATAAAGTGATCACAAAGCCACTGGAAGAACTTTACGGACCAATGGTTGAAGAAGACGGACAACAGCAATAATAATGAACTGATTTAACCCTCTGTTACTTTTGTAGCAGGGGGTTTTCTTTTTGCATTGTATTTCTTAGGTTTGTCCGCGTTCTAAAGCATGTTTCAAGGTCATAAACTTAACACGAGTTCTTATACTATATTTTCGCGAAATGGGGGGAGCGCATCATGGTATACCGTTTACTAGCGATTGACATCGACGGAACCCTACTGCGAAGCAATTTCCGTATCGATAAAGAAACGAAAGAAGCCATTGATTATGTGCAGCAAAAAGGGGTCTATGTCACACTCGCTTCGGGCAGGAGTTTTCCATCTACACAAAAAATCGCCAAAGCTTTAAGGATCGACAGTTATCTGATCAGTCATAATGGTGGATTCATTGCTTCATCTCTTGATGAACCTCTTCAAGAAAAAAGGTTATCGGTCGAGGATACTTACAGAATAGTAGAAGTGCTTGGAAATTACGAATGCCACATGCGGGTAGTCCATGAGCGCTTCTCCGTCGGAAATCAGCTTAAGCAAAAAAGTCAGCTAGTCGCCAAGTTAACATTAAGTACGGGGGATCCGTTGTTCTATCCTGTTTCTTTCACAGAGAATTTAGGAGATTATGTTCTCGCGCAAGAAGTGGCACCGCCAAAGATGGATGTACAGTTTTTTGATGAAAAAGAATGCGAGTCTGCTATGAAGTATCTAAATGAACATATGCCAGACTTTGAATATTCTTCTTCAGCCAAATGTCAGTTAGAGATCACAGCTAAAAAAGTAACAAAAGGAAATGCGTTAAGGTTCCTTGGTGAGAAACTTGGCATCGCACCAAATGAGATGGTAGCGATCGGGGATTCTTATAACGATTTAGATATGATCGAGTTTGCAGGGCTAGGTGTGGCGATGGCAAACGCACCTGATGAAGTGAAGAGAAAAGCGAAGTGGATCACGCGTACAAACGACCAGCTAGGCGTACCGTACATGATTAAAGAAGTGTTCCGCAAGCAGATGCGCTTCCAGACGTTGAAACGATAGTCAGTTGAGATTAAGAGGGCTCTTTTTAGACATTTTGTCTGAGAGGAGTCTTTTTTAGTTGGGGCAAGAACGAAGGTGTAAGGCTTGGTATGCAAGGGATGTGTTCACTCTCACTTCTCTTGACAGCTTATTTCATAACCTTCGCCTCACTTCGACAACTCCCGTCGAATTTCGTAAAAAACGTTTCAGTTTTATTACAAATGTAGAAAATGAAAGGGTTTACATGAATCGTGACGAATAATATTTATGTAAGAACCACAATGTAAAGGGAGGATTCAAATGGAAAAAACTTTAGACCTTCAATTAAAACCAAAGGTGGCCGAGTTTCTTAACGGAACGAAAAAACATTTTATCAATGGGGAATGGGTCAGCTCAGCTAGCGGAAAAACATTTGAAACATTAAACCCTTCAACTGGAGAAGTTTTAGCCGTTGTATCTGAAGGTGGGACTGAAGATATCGACAAGGCGGTAAAGGCGGCAAGAGCAGCTTTTGAAACAGGTTATTGGTCAAAGATGCCTGCTTCAAAGCGAAGTTACTTAATTTACAAATTAGCAGAATTGATGGAAGAGAATAAAGAAGAATTAGCACAGCTTGATACATTGGATAACGGAAAGCCGATTCGCGAAACGATGAATGCAGATGTTCCGCTTGCGATTGAGCATTTCCGCTATTATGCTGGTTGGTCAACAAAAATCGTGGGACAGACGATTCCTGTAGCAGGAAGCTTCTTCAACTATACGCGTCATGAAGCGCTAGGTGTAGTCGGACAGATCATTCCTTGGAACTTCCCACTATTGATGGCAGCTTGGAAGCTTGGTGCTGCACTTGCGACGGGATGTACGGTCGTACTGAAGCCGGCAGAGCAAACACCTCTATCTGCACTTTACTTGGCAAAATTAGCTCATGAAGCAGGGTTCCCTGAAGGTGTGCTAAACGTTGTAACAGGTGCTGGTGAAACAGGTGCGGCGCTGGTTGATCATCCGAACGTGGACAAGATTGCATTTACAGGTTCCACTGAAGTTGGAAAACTGATCATGCGTAACGCGTCTAACTCTTTGAAGCGAGTAACGCTAGAGCTTGGTGGTAAATCACCAAACATCATCTTGCCTGATGCTGACATGAGCCGTGCAGTTCCTGGTGCATTAAGCGGAATCATGTTCAACCAAGGACAAGTTTGCTGTGCGGGATCACGTTTATATATTCAAAAGAAATCATTTGATAATGTCGTAGCAGACCTTGTGTCTCATGCGAAGAAGATCAAGCAAGGTCCTGGGTTAGATCCAGATACAACGATGGGGCCGCTCGTATCTCAAGAACAGCATAACCGTGTTCTTGGTTACATCCAAAAAGGACAAGATGAAGGTGCAGAATTGTTAACAGGAGGAACAACTCCGTTTGACAGAGGGTACTTTGTCGAGCCGACAATCTTCGCCGATGTTGATGATAAGATGACGATTGCAAAAGAAGAGATCTTCGGTCCAGTTGTGGCTGCAATGCCGTTTGATGACTTGGATGATGTAATCGCTCGTGCAAACGACTCAGAATATGGTCTTGCTGCAGGACTATGGACAGAGAATTTAAAAACAGCTCATTATGTGTCGAACAAGCTTCGTGCTGGTACGGTATGGGTGAACTGCTATAATGCATTTGATGCTGCTTCACCATTCGGCGGATACAAGCAATCCGGTATCGGACGTGAAATGGGATCTTATGCATTAAATAACTACACAGAAGTTAAGAGTGTGTGGGTTAACCTAAAATAGACAACAAGATATAACGGGGTCAAAGAATTGAGCGGATAAATAGGGAAAACCGGGTGCTAGATCCAGCATCCGGTTTTTTCTTTGTTCATTGATAAGCGGCGAATCTCATCGTCAGTTTTGTTTTTTCGGTGCTCATGTAGGAGAACTACACTCCGCTCCTCAAAAACTTCACTTCCTCGACCTTCTTGCTTCTGAATGAACAATTTAACATTGATAAGCGGCGAATCTCTTCGTCAGTTTTGTTTTTTCGGTGCTCATGTAGGAGAACTACACTCCGCTCCTTAAAAACTTCACTCCCTCGACCTTCTTGCTTCTGAATGAACAATTTAACATTGATAAGCGACGAATCTCTTCGTCGCCCAGCTGATTATTAAAGCATCACCTTAATAAATCGAAGTCCTGTGTCGTCATAATCTAAACTTCGATAGAACTCATGCGTGTCTGTTCGATGCTTGCCGCTATTAAGTAATATTGCTGTGCAGCCTTGTTCTTTAGCCCATTCTTCTCCATAACGAACGAGCTCCTTGCCGATGCCATTTCCTCTGAACTCTTCACTTACTACGAGAGCAGAAATACGAGCATAGCAGCCGTTTTTTTCAAAATAAATTCCTTTTGTAAGGCCGATCATCCCAATTACTTGGTCGTTTACACAAGCCACAAAACAAGCATAAGCAGAATTAGGAAGCAGTGTCTCTAATCTCTCTGTCATTTCCTCGGGCTTTGTTGGATAACCGAGTTCACCCATTAAATAAGAAAGTTCGTAACTGTCATCGTATCGAGCTTCACGTAGAATTACTTCACTCACTGTTTTCTCCCTCGTTTCCATGAGTTTCATTAGCGATGGAAAAGAAGCAATTGTCCCTTTGGTGAAGTCAGACGATGCGCTTTTTCTTGCATGTTCAGTTCAGCCAAACGGGCTTCTCCTTGCTCTTTTGCTACAGAGTCGTTCGGAGCGGAAATCGTTTCATCCAATATTTTTTCCCCGTTACTTTCGTATGCAGTTAGTGCGTATGTATTCATGATGATCGAACTCCTTTCGTATCTAAATTTGATTTCAACATTCGACGAATTTTTCCTGCCATAAACTTAAGAATTTGTATGAAACTTAAGGTATTACACTACGTACTAGGAATATATGGTATATTTTACAGCGGGAGGGATATAGTCATGTTGAGCATTAACGAGGTAAGAAAACAGTTTGGTAGTTTTACAGCCGTTGACGGAATTAACTTACAGATTCCTAAAGGTGAGATCTTTGGATTGTTAGGTGCAAACGGTGCAGGGAAAACGACGACATTTCGAATGATCTTAGGGTTGTTAACACCATCACAAGGAAGAATTACGTGGAACGACAAAGAGATCTCTTATGAGACGAGTGACCTTATTGGGTATCTACCCGAAGAAAGAGGATTATATCCAAAACTGACCGTAAGAGAGCAGTTGATCTATCTAGGGCAGTTGCGCGGTATGACTCGTTCACAAATTCAAGAACAAACGAATAAGTGGTTGAAGCGTTTTGGTGCTGAGGAGTATTTAAACAAGAAGGTAGAAGCATTGTCTAAAGGAAATCAGCAAAAAATACAGTTCATTGCGGCTGTCCTTCATCGTCCAGAACTTTTGATCTTAGATGAACCGTTTAGCGGATTAGATCCCGTAAATGTTGAACTTTTGAAGAGTGCTGTTCATGAGCTGAAAAAAGAAGGAACGACGATTGTCTTCTCATCTCATAGGATGGAGCACGTAGAAGAACTATGTCAGCATCTGTGCATCATGCATAGAGGAAAGTCAGTAGTTCAAGGAAATCTAAAAGAGATCAAACGATCTTTTGGGAAAAAGAACGTATCTGTTAAAGCAGATTTTGATCTAACTTATCTTAAAGACACATCAGGAGTTCTTAAACATCGTCCAACGGGAGATGGGATCATTCTTCAAGTTGAACGAGAAGAAGTGGCTCAAGATTTGTTCCGAGCTATTCAGTCAAAAGGATTTGTAAGAAAGTTTGAACTTGAAGAACCTTCATTAAATGATATTTTCATCGAGAAAGTAGGTGTTGTTCATGAGTAAATTTATGACTGTAATGATGCATACATACCGATCTAAAATTAAATCAAAACCATTCCTGATCACTACATTGATTACAATCGGATTATTATTTGTCATAACGAATATGAACGAGATCACAAAAATGTTCGGTGAAGATGAGGCTTCTAAAATTGGAGTTATTGACCGAACAGGAGAGACACTTCCAGCTCTTCAAGCACAACTTAAGCAAACAAATGATGATTTGAAACCTGAAGCGTTTACGAAATCGGAAAGTGAAGCAGAAAAAGCAGTACTTGATGGTAAAATCGAAGGGCTTTTAATTCTGGATCGTGATGCTTCAGGTATCATCACAGGAACTTATAAAGCGGAAGATGTAACCCAACAGAGCTTGATTGCAGATGTAGAGTTGGCCCTGCAGCAGATTAAGAACAAATCTGCCGCCGAGTCCATTGGATTGAACCAAGAACAGCTCGCTGCTATTTATTCTCCGGTTACTTTTGCTAAGGAGTCATTGTCAGATTCAGCGAAAAGTGAGGAAGAGGCAGCTCAAGTATACATCCTAGTGTATGTGGTCCTATTTTTCATGTATATGGCCGTCATGATGTATGGAAGTATGATCGCCGTAGAAGTGGCAACAGAAAAATCTTCACGTGTTATGGAAATACTGATTTCTTCTGTATCGCCTGTGACACAGATGTTTGGGAAGATCTTTGGGATCGTACTCGTCGCTTTAACTCAGCTTGCGTTGTTTGTTGCTGGAGGGTTTCTAGCTGTTAAATTAAACGGACAGCTTAGTGGAAGTGAGAGTATCATCAATGAACTAAAGTTGAACGAAATTCCAGCGTCACTAATCATCTATGCTCTTGTGTTTTTCATTTTAGGATTCTTCTTATACGCTACTCTGTTTGCGATGCTGGGATCATTGATCAGCAGAGTTGAAGAAGTAAATAATCTGATGACACCAGTAGTAATCGTAATCGTGGCAGCATTTATGATCGCCATGTTCGGCAGAGAAAATCCAGAGTCTGGCTTTGTTGCAGCGGCATCATACTTCCCGCTGTTCACACCGATGCTCATGCTGCTTCGTGTAGGGATGCTTTCATTACCGGTTTGGGAAGTAGCACTTGGAATCAGCGTCTTAGTCGGAGCCATCTTCTTGTTTGCCATAATTGGTGCTCGTGTATATCGTGGAGGGGTTTTGATGTATGGAAACGCACCTTCCTTGAAATTGTTTAAGCAAGCCCTCCTTTTATCCAAGCAGGAGAAGAAAAATACAACCGACGTTTAATACTTTGAAAAGAGAGCCATTGAGCTCTCTTTTTTTACACATTCACAAGCGAACGTGCTTTCGTATATATGTTAAAATGAAGGGAAGAATGGTAGAAAAAGAGGATGAGTGAAATGATAAAGTTTTTACATTGTGCAGATCTCCATCTAGATAGTCCGTTCAAAGGACTTTCCTCGTTGCCTAATGGGCTTTTTCAGCGGCTTTCTGATAGCACGTTCGTATCGTTTAAACGTCTGATCGATCTTGCGATTTCAGAAGAAGTAGATTTTGTAGTGATTGCAGGAGATCTTTATGACAGCGGAAACCGAAGCTTAAAGGCTCAATCATATTTGAAAAACTGTTTTATGAAACTGAAGAGTTATGACATAAACGTATATGTTGTTCATGGCAATCATGATCCATTAGATGGACAATGGGTAGATCTTGAGTGGCCGAGCAATGTACACTTTTTTGGTGGGAACCATGTTCAGACTATTTACTTTGAAAAAAAGGGAAGACAGGTAGCGGCTTTGCACGGATTTAGCTATGAAACTGCAGCGGTGACAGATGATCGAACGTTACATTATCCTGACAAAAGAGATGATTTGTATCATATTGGCATTTTGCATGGACAGGCTGATGGTTATAGCGGACACAGCAGATACGCGCCTTTTTTGTTAACAGAGCTTCTAAAAAAAGGCTACGATTATTGGGCGCTCGGACACATTCATAAAAGAATAGATTTAAACATAGATCCACCCGTTCGTTATTCAGGGAATATACAAGGCAGACATAGTGGAGAACTAGGTGAAAAAGGTGGCTACATCGTTACTTTAAACCATAATGAAGTCGAAAGTCGGTTCTACTCCACGTCCGAAATCAGTTGGCAAGAAAGCAGCATTAATTTAACTGAGGTTCATAGTCTGCAAGAAGTGATCCTTTTGTGTGAAAAACAGATCAACACGCATCAACAAGGTAATAAAGGTGTCCTTCTTGTCTTAAAGTTGACGGGTCAAACTCAGCTTTATCATGAGCTTTTGGATGGAACGTTCATTGAAGATTTAGAAGAAATCTTGCGTGAGGAAGATTATGATTCTTCGTTTGTGCATGTTGTTTCGATTAAGAATGTAACGACCCCTTCTCTTCAAGAGGAACAATCCATGAAACAATCTGCCTTTTTTCAAGATTTACAGTGTGTTCTAGAAGATGATTCAGAACTGCAACAAGCGATTTATGAATTGTCTACACACCGAACAGCCAGAAAATACATAGAGCTGAATGAACAAGATTATGAAGAGATCAAACAACAAGCTGAACAATTATTATTATCAGAACTTCATAAAAGCAGGTAGGTGAAAATATGAAACTCGTTTCCCTTCATATCTATCACTTCGGTGGTTTAAAGGATTGTAGAATTGCCTTCGAAAATAAGGGGCTGCAGATTCTTTACGGAGAAAACGAAGCAGGAAAAACGACACTGATGGACTTTATTAAATGTATGTTCTACGGTTTTCCTACAAAAAGTCAAAATCAACGCCGTTATGAACCTAAAGACGGAAACAGAATGGGTGGTAAGATCACCATTCACCATCATATACACGGCACTTGGACGATTGAGAGAATAGCGCGATCTACTGTAATCGGTGATGTGATACTTTTTAATGAAACGGGGCAGCAGAAAGAAGAGGCATTTCTGATTCAGTTGGTAGATGGAATGGAACAATCGTTGTATACGGGTGCATTTTGCTTTGGTCTTGATGGCTTACAAAAATTAGACAAGTTATCATCTGAAGAACTCGGTAATTTTTTATTAAGCACAGCTATCTCAGGTGACCGTGATCTATTAGACATCGAACAGACATTTGAGAAGAAACAAGCTCTTTTATTTAAAAAAGCAGGCAAAAAACCAATCATTAATGAAAAGTTAGAACAGCTTTCTTCATCAGCAAAATCACTTCAACTCTTAAAAGAAAAAAACGAGAGTTATCAGGCGTTAACGAACGAAAAAGAAGCTCAACAGAAGGATCTTGAGAGAATTAAACAAGAGTTTACGGAGATCCAAACACAACTTCTCTCAAACAAGAGGCTACTCGAATTAAAGCCTGTACTGCAAAAATATAGACAGCTTGATGTAGAGATAAGCTCTCTGGATTCTGACCAATTTTATTTTCCAGAAAACGGACTTCAACAATATGACGAATGGCGAAAAGAGTATTCAGGCTTAAAAAGTGACTTAACGTACACAGATAGCCGTATTCAAGATGTTGAAACCGAGCTGAAATCAGTGATAAGTAATGAAGTAATAATAAAATACGAAACAGAGATTAAACGTTTGTTTAATCACCTTCCTGAATATGAACATCTCTTCAACCAGCTACATGAGCTTCAACGTCACATACAGGCTTTAAAAAATGAAGAAAGAGAGCTCGTTGATGAGATCGGAGAAACGTGGTCTGAAGAAGAGCTTAAGAAACTTTCACTGTCTTTATCTTCTCTTCATCTTCTAGAAGATTTGATCAAGCAGCATGAGCAGGTTAAAGATAAACAAAGTAGGTTAGAAGACGAGCTCGAGGACTCTAGAATGAATCTCGAGCGTTTAGAAGCGGAAGAAGCACAACAAAAAGCGAACCTACTATCTGAAGAAGAATATGCAAAGTATCAGCATTCAAATCATAAGCAAACAAGAAATATTCCTTCCTATACAATACTATTGCCCATATTTTCTTCCGTATTACTTCTTTGGTCTGGTTGGATTTCAAATCATCCACCAGTCATGTTTGGGGGAGTTCTTCTATTGATTACGTCTCTGGTTTTAAGCTTCATGTATTTGAGGAAGAACCGGTCAGGTGAAGAAATGCCAAAACACGTACATCATCGATTGTTAGAAGATGAGGTCAATCGTAAACAATGGATGCAGCTCTCTCTACAGCTTTCTAACGAAAACAACATCTATGTACAGCTTGCTAAACGGCTGGATTATTTAGAAGTGGAAGAAGCAACTGTCCTTGATCGTGCGCAACGATGGGCGTCAGATAACGGGTACAAAGGGCAGTTGGACCGGCTTTTCGTATCAGGTTATATGAAGCGAGTTCTTCAGCTTAAGGATTTGTTAAGACAGCGAAATGAAGCAGAAATTAAAGTAAAAGATATAACGCTAAAACAAAATAATTATGAGAAGAAAGCCAGTTCACTATCACTTGTATTGGGAGAAGAACCCCAAGAAGATACGAAATACTGGATCAACTCTTGTTATGCCGAATTGGAGAAGCAACTTAAAAATCAATCGCGAGCAGTGCACCTACAGCAAAATAGAAGGGAACTCATCGAGCGAAGGGAAGAGTTTGAGAAAAAAATCACCTTTTTAGATGATCAGATCCATACTTTGTGGAATGATGCCAAAGTTAGCAAGGAAGCAGACTTTTATGTAAAAGGTAAAAACAAGGAACGGTTCAGCAAGCTAAAAGAAGAACGTGAATCGCTATTTAATCAATTGATATCGTTAGGGTTTTCAGAAGAAGAAGTCGTTGTGATGGCGGAGAAAGTAACGGTTCACTTTGAAAAAACGCTTCATCATATATCATTTCTGGAAGGAAAAGAGGAAGAAATACAAAAACAATATGCCGAGAAGGTTGAAGCAAAAGGGAAACTGGACTGGGAATTAGCGAAACTGCTTGAAGATGGCAGTTACTCAGAGAATATGCATCGTTTTGAGATGCTTAAAGATGAATGGAACACGCTCGTTAAGAAATGGGCAAGCGTGCGCCTTGCACAGCATGCTCTTTTAAAAGTAAAAGAAGAATATCAAAAAACAAAGCTACCAGCGGTTTTAGAGACTTCGAGTGTTTATTTTAGTAAAATAACAGAAAGTGAATATCAATCTATTACGTTCACAGACAAAAATGAACTAATGGTTGTAAACGGGGAAGGAATAGGTTTTTACCCGCATGAGTTAAGCCGGGGGACTGCAGAACAAGTGTATTTAGCTATCCGATTAGCAGTAGCTTACCATGCAGGACCGAAAGACTTTCCGATTTTAATGGACGATATTGCGGTTAACTTTGATGGCTTAAGGACAAAACGAACATTACAATTGATACAAGAAGCTGCGTTTGATCGGCAGGTACTGTTCTTTACCTGTCATAAACATATCGCTTCTACCGTTCCATCAGTCCCTGTCATACATTGGCCACACCAATCCGTTATCGCTGAAATGTAACCAAAGGAGGGGAATGGCTCATGTCAAATGAGTATTCCATTTACTTAGTCGAAGATGAACAAGATCTTGCTCAAGTGCTGAAGGCCTATATGGAAAAAGAAGGTTGGAGCGTTTCGGTTTTTCACAATGGTGAAGATGCTTTGAAGAATGCTGAAGAGAAGAAGCCTCATCTATGGATATTAGATATTATGCTGCCTGGTATGGATGGCTATGAAATTATTAAAGAGATCAAAAAGACTTCAGACATCCCTGTTATTTTTGTTTCTGCTCGAGACCAAGACTTGGATCGAATCGTTGGACTTGAGCTGGGCAGTGATGATTATTTAGCAAAGCCTTTCATGCCAAGAGAGCTCGTTATTCGAGTTAGAAAACTGTTAACGAGAATATATGAAACTGGTAACCGCCTGCCTCAAACCATTGAGATTACGGGGTATATGATTGATCCGATCTCAAGAAAGATCACACGTGATGGAGAGATGATTAATCTTACAGGAAAAGAGATCGACGTTCTTCTTTATTTAATCGAGAACAAAGGGAAATCTCGTAAGCGAGAAGAGATCTTAGAATATGTTTGGGGAGACGATTATTTCGGATCTGAACGCGCTGTGGATGATGTGATCAGACGTGTGCGTAAGAAGATGCCTCGATTGAACTTAGAGACCGTTTACGGAGCTGGTTATAGGATTATACCATCATGATACGTTTAAACCTAACTCAGCGTATATGGCTTTCATTCGGGCTGCTGATTTTTACGATTGGTCTCTTAACCGCGATCATCTATCCGCTATCCATTAAAGACACGCTGACTGAAGAAACGTATCGAATCATAGAGAACGAGCAGCAGAATGTATGGGATCCCAACAATCAGCTTCCTAGAGAAGGGGAATCTCCAACTGATTTTATTGAAAGAAGGAATGCTGCTCGTGATGTTGGACATGTAGTGATTGTTGACAAGTACGCCAACTCACAAGGTGATCCTGTACCTGAAGAAGTTCTTTATGAGATGGCTGAAAAAGCATACAAACAAAAGAAGAATAAAGGACGTTACGAGCTAACGTATGAAGATGCGACCTTATTTTATGCGATTACAACAAAGACCAACGTAAAAGGCGAAAAGGTGTATTTAATCTCCTATATGTGGGATACGTATCGCGATCAAATGGTTAACCGATTATGGCTAAGGCTTGTTTTGATTTTGTTGTTTACAGGTATATTCTCTATCATCCCTGCGATTTGGTTAGCACGGTATTTGCGTTCACCTCTCACCATCTTAGGAAAGCGGTTCGAACAGATCGCCAAACGCAACTGGCAGGAGCCGTTTCATTGGAAGGGTGATGATGAATTTTATATTCTTTCCAAACAGTTTGAAGAGATGCGTCAAAACTTGTTAAGACATGATCATGCACAAAAAACGTTTATTCAGCATGCGTCTCATGAATTAAAGACACCTATCATGACGATCAAGAGTTACGCTCAATCTGTAAAAGATGGCATCATGCCAAAGGATACAACAGAAGATATGATGGACGTGATCTTAAAAGAGACGGAAAGAATGGAAAAGCGTGTTCAAAATATGCTGTATTATACAAAGCTCGACGCTATGAAACTCGATGTTTTTACAAAAGAGAATTTTAACTTTGGTGATCTGGCAGAGGATATTGTTGAACGATTTAGGTATCAGCGTGAAGACATAGATTTTGAGATAACAGGTAACCATTACAATCTGAATGGTGATAAAGAGCAATGGGGTATACTGCTGGATAATTTAGTTCAGAACGCATTACGTTATGCACACGAGACGATTCGACTCTCAGCTTTTAATAACGGATCTGACTTTGTGATTGAAGTATTTAATGATGGAGAGAGTCTCACGGGTGTAACAGGAGAAGAAATCTTCCAGCCGTTCAGAAAAGGAAATAAAGGTCAGTTTGGACTTGGCCTTGCTATTGTAAAACGGATTGCGGAACTGCATGGAGGAAAAGTGGTCGCCGAGAATAGAGCAGAAGGAGTAGCATTTCAGATTAAGATTCCTATAACTAACCCAAAAAGAAAGGGTTAGAAGAGAGTCATTCACTAGTCGTAAATTTTACCAACTTAGTGTTATGACAAGTAGTTAAATAGACGGATATGCTATACTAAAGCAAAGAAAGGCGGGGTGAAAGATGAAAAAAGGACTTGCGTTTTATAAGGTAGGAGAGATAGTAGATGGTTTCTTTCTTATCAAATCATCTGTTAAAGGAACGGCAAGTAATGGTAAACCATTCTTAACGTTGATCCTTCAAGATCAAACAGGTGATGTGGAGGCAAAACTATGGGATAGTTCACCAGAAGATGAAGAGCTCTATGCAGCTCAAGCTATCGTAAAACTAGCTGGTGAGATGGGGAACTACAGAGGAAAAATGCAGTTGAAGCTTAAAGCCATTCGCCCTGCAACGGAACTTGATGGTGTTAAGGTAAGTGATTTCCTAGAAACAGCTCCATTATCCCAAGACGTGATGGTAGAGACAATCACCAAATACATATTTGAGATGAAGAATCCAAATATTCAAAGAATCACAAGGCATTTGTTAAAGAAACATCAAGCTGAGTTTCTGGAATATCCGGCAGCGGTTAAGAACCACCATGAGTTTGTATCAGGTCTTGCGTTTCATGTTGTATCCATGTTGGATATGGCAAAAGCGTTCAGCAAGCTCTATCCTTCTCTAGATACAGACCTTCTCTATTCAGGAATCATTCTGCACGATCTTGGAAAAGTCATCGAGTTGTCAGGTCCAGTTGCTGCGTCTTATACACTTGAAGGCAAGCTTCTCGGTCATATTACAATCATGGTGAACGAGATCGGTAAGGCGGCAGATGAGTTAGAGATTGAAGGAGAAGAAGTAACGGTCCTTCAGCATCTGGTTTTAAGTCACCACAGTAAACCGGAGTGGGGAAGCCCTAAAGCGCCGTTGATTCGTGAAGCAGAAATCCTTCATATGATCGATAATTTTGATGCTAGAATGAACATGATGGACCGCGCACTCGAAAAGGTGCAACCTGGAGAATTTACAGATAAGCAGTTCGCTCTGGAAAATCGTTCGTTATATAAGCCTTTATTCCAAGGGGAATTTGCTAAAAATTAAGGCCCTATTATAAAGGCAGTATTGTAGAGTTTTTTGCTATTAATCGTTTTTATTGTCTTCTTTGATAAGTTGATTGTAGTGGAAGGTGTGAGACTCCTGCGGGACAGGCGGGCAGGTGAGACACTTAAAAGTGAAACGTAAGAATGTGGCTCACCGCACGCCCCGCGGAAAGCGAGCAACCTGAAACGGAAATCAACAACTGACAAGGACAACGAAGCACCAAGATTAATAAAATTAACCCATTGTGTAAAAATGGGAGTTATGGTAAATTTGGAATTGGAAGTTACGAAACGAAATTTTAGGAGGCAATGACTCATGGTTAGCATTGTTCAAGGTAAGGTAAGAAAGCAAGCTAAATAACGTCTAGTCCCATTTGGGAAGGCTTATTTTGCTATGCAATCTACTTACTTTTGAGCAATCTTTCCATGTGCCATTCAAGAGCCTTTTTAACGAAAAGCTTATGGTATGCACATGTAACGGTGTATACTCATAGGCTTTTTTCTATGCTCTCATTGAAAAAAATTGCTGTATTCACTGCTTTCTTATGAAATTGACTGCTCAAAAGTCGGATTAGATAAATCAACAGTGTCGGAAATTACAAAAAGAAAGAAGTGAACAGCATGAGATGGAAAGATTGGGATGCGAATCTGAAGGTTCGTTTAATAGGAGAATTTTTTGTAAATCTATTGTTTTGGATGTTCTTCCCGTTTATGGCGATCTATTTTTCGGATGAAATGGGAAAAACAACAGCTGGAATTTTATTAGTCCTATCACAAGTTGTAGGTGTGATCACAAATCTTGTAGGTGGCTATTGTGCGGATAAATATGGACGAAAGAAGATGATGGTGATCTCGGCTTGGGGTCAGGCAGCAACGTTTATCTTTTTCTGTCTTGCTAACTCGCCGTGGATGGATTCACCGATCTTAACGTTTATTGCGTTTTCAGCGTTAGGGCTATTTGGTTCTCTATATTGGCCAGCTAGTCACGCGATGATCGCAGACGTTGTAGAAGAGAAGCATAGAAGTGAAGTGTTTGCCGTATTTTATACATCGATTAACATATCGGTAGTCTTTGGTCCTGTATTGGGGAGTATCTTCTTTTTCTCTTACCGCTTTGAATTATTGCTTGCCTGTTTACTCGTGAGTGTTGTGTTAGCGATCGTGCTAGCGAAATACATTCGTGAAACAGTTCCTGTAAAAAAAGAAGTATTAGAACAAGTTGGGACTGATAAAAATTGGTTCCAGGCGATCGGTGAACAGTTGAAAGACTATCGAGTGATCGCGAGTGATAAGCTATTCTTGCTATTTATCTTAGCGGGTATTCTTGTAGCTCAAACCTTCATGCAGATGGACCTGCTTTTAGCTGTTTACACAACGGAAAAAGTACCAGAACAATCGCTCTTTGCAATTGGAAATTGGGACATTTCATTAACCGGTGAAAAAGTGTTTGGTTATTTGATCTCCCTTAACGGATTGATGGTTGCGTTATGTACGGTTTGGATGGCTAAATGGATGAACCGATTTAAAGAAGGCAGAGTCTTTATCCTTTCTGCACTTTTATACGGTGTGTCGATGCTTGTGTTCGGCAGTACGACGATGATGTGGATTCTTTTTGGTGCCATGGTCATTTTTACAACAGCTGAGCTGATGGTAGTTGGAATCCAAGAAAGCTTTATTTCAAAGCTTGCGCCAGAAAACATGAGAGGGCAGTACTTTGCAGCAGCGGGTCTGCGTTTTACAATCGGACGTACGATCGCACCGATCTCTATTCCATTAACGATGTGGATCGGTTTTGAAAATACGTTTTATCTTCTCTTTGTCTTAGCGGTGATGAGTGCCGGACTCTATTACGTGATGTTCCGTGCATTTGACAAAAAAATGGAGTCTAATAAATCAGAAAAAGAATCTAAAGCTGAACCTGCACTTTCATGACATAACTTCCTATCATCCCTCATAGACTGTATTAAAAGCTTGTCTAATAAGGGGGAGTTAATCGATGAAAGGATACGCTGCTTTATTCTTCGGTGCCATACTCATAGCTGCCTTTGTGTTAAAAGAATATTCAGCTGGAGTGGGCAACTTCTTTACTATGACTCCATGGTGGATGTATTTCGTGCTTTGCGGCATTATCTATAGCGGTTATCGCATCGTTACATTGTTCCAAGAAGATAAAGAAATCGAGCAAAGAGTGATTGAAGAAGAAGGCAGAGTATACATGGAGCGTATCGAGAGAGCAAAAGCTCAGGAATCAGCTCGGCCTTCCGCTGAAGATGATGATGCAGAGGATTTAGTTGCAGCAGCAGGGGATGAAGATCATTATAATGATGATTCAAATCGTCTGTAGAATAGGAAGTAAGGAAAAGACCTGCTAAGAGCAGGTCTTTTGATTGTCTTTTTGGGATAGACAAGTTTTTTCTGATCTCATATTTTTATATGATGATCCGCTTTTTTTATGTGATGACGTGTATTTTTATATGATAATGTATATTTTTTATATGATAATGTATATTTTTTATGTGATGGTGCTCATTTTTTATGTGATCTGTGAATTCCTCTGTCTATGCAGAAGATTTTTGCAGCTTACTGTGGTGCGAAAGCCTTCTGCATACGTACAAAACAAAAACCAGACCCCATCAAAGGGTCTGGTTTTCATATTTCATGCCATTATTGTTGAGGCATCTGTGGCATTTGTGGTTGTTCTGCTTTCTTTTCCATCTTCTCTTTTAATTCTTTATCTTTTACTTTAACATCAGCTTTTTTCTTCAAGCTCTCTAAGATCTCAGTGATTGGCTTTGCTTTTTGCTGCTTAAGCTCTTGCTCGATCTGTTCTTTTTTGTCTTCAAATTTGTTTTCACGCTTGTCTGTTACTTTAATGATGTGGTAACCGTAATCAGACTTAACAAGTTCACTTGTTTTACCTTTTTCAAGTGTAAACGCAACTTTATCAAACTCTGGAACCATTGCGCCTTTACCGAAGAAGCCAAGGTCTCCACCTTTAGATTTTGAACCAGGGTCTTTAGAGTATTCTTCCGCTAATTTAGCAAAGTCTCCACCTTCGTTCAATTTCTTCTGAACTTCTTTAGCCGTCTTCTCATCCTCTACAAGAATATGGCTCGCTTTAACTTCTGTTTTGTATTTTTCATCAAATGTTTTTTTCATTTCATCTTCAGAAATCTTAACGCCTTCTGTTGCTGCTTTTTCATTTAAAAGCATAGACTTGATGCGCTCTTTTAGCTGCTTTTCATCAGATAAGCCGTTTTGCTCAAGTGCTTGTTTGAAAGCATCTTCGCCGCCAAGTTCTTCTTTGATCTTTTCTGTTTCTTTCTCGATTTCTTTATCTGTTACTTTATATTTATCTTCAAGCACCATTTCGTCGATCATTTGGTTTAGGACTTGGTCACCGTATTGTTCCTTCATCTTTTTGTAGAATTCTTCTTTCGTAATATCTCCTGCTTTAGATTCTACGATGGCTTCTGAATCAGCACCACCAGCATTATTACAAGCGGATAAAGAAATAAGTCCCGCTGTGAGCCCTACTGATAACATCCATTTTTTCATTTTCAAACACTCCTACTGTGAAGTAATAATTTAACAACTCTTACTATAGCATAAACGTTACGGGTATTCCTATTCAATAAATGAAATATGAGAAAATTTACACATTATAAAACCTTTGTTTTCGGGTATTCCACACGATTTTTCAAAAAAATTTTAAAAACCGGGTCATTCGTCTAATCAAAACAGGGCGTATCACTATATGATATGGAGAAAGAAAAGGGAGGTATGATGATGGGTTATGGTTACGGTTACGGTCATGGGGGAGGAATAGCATTAATCTTAGTTCTTTTTATCCTTCTCATCATTATTGGAGCTTGTTACTGCTATTGATGGTGAATAGAAATTTAAATTAATTTAAAGGGCGAATGCCTATGCGTGAATTACGGGTCATGCATAGGATAGTGTACAGAATATCAAAGGAGGTGGCTTTCATGGGTTACGGTGGATACGGGCATGGAAAAGGCTTCGCATTGATTGTTGTGTTGTTTATTCTTTTGATTATCGTAGGAGCTGCATGTTTCTGCTAAAATAAATGACAGTCTAAGCAGGACCTTTTCTTATGAAGGGGGACTGATCAGGCTTGACGTTTATAAGCAGTTTCGTTAATGTGTGTTTTACTACTCTTGATCAAAAGGTGCAGCATGTGTATGGTACGGTTACTCAAGGGGGAATGCAATTTAGGTTCCCCCTTTTATATTTTTTATAGAACGTTTGAAATATAGGATGAAATGAGCAGAATGGTAATAGAAACGTTAATCGTACGATAAACCGAGTCTTGCTGCTTTGAGGACAAGTTCTTTTTGTCACATAACTTGTGTGTAAGTGAATTAAATACAAATAAAAAGATTGGTGCTAAAAAAACGAAGATATAGCCTGCCATATGAAAACCTCCAACATGAACTACTTGTTTAACTTTACCAAAATATGTGGAATATGAATAGGAAAATAACTTCTAAGAGATGAGAGAGGGAGAGAAAATTATGAATAAGTGGAAAACGGCTTTTTTTACACTACTGCTGCTATTTTTAATCATACCGATCGCCATAGCCGTTGTGCTTTTTAAAGACCCTGCTGGTGGTCAATTAGATCGTAGTTCACTAGATAATAATATTGGGGACAATCAAAAGTTGTTGAGCATACATACAGAAAAAGAACAAGTGGAAGATCTATTAAATAAAGAACTGCGCAAAAGGGCACCAGATGTGAACGTATACGTAAATTTAAGAAATGATGAAGCCGTGCTTAACGGATCATTTATCGCGTTTGATCAAGAGCTTCCTTACCAGGTAACCTTTGAACCTGAAGTTCTTGAAAACGGTGATTTGTTATTGAAGGAGAAGGACATGCAAGTGGGGCGTTTTCCACTGCCTGGTGACGAGGTGTTTACCCTTATCCAAAAGACCGTTGCGTTTCCTGAATGGGTAGATGTATATCCGAAAGACGAAAGCATTTTGATGAGAGTGACCGAAATGCCAACAAAGCCAGGTTATGCGATTAAAGCTGAAGAATTCGATTTAAAGAAAAACTCTATTAAATTGGGAGTTTATACAGAAAACTAAAATAAAGCGCTTCTTCCCATCCTTGGTGGGGAGAAGTGCTTTATTATTCTTCATCAATTATTCATACCCAAATGGAGAAAGTTGGATTATAATTATTATAGACAGACAATGACTAGAAAGCAGGGTTTTGTATGGAGACGGTGGAAGAACGACTAGAACGACTAGAATTTTATAATCAGCTAACGATTGAGAGTGTCGATCTTACAGCGTATCCGTTTTTTAGACTAGTCATGGAAAAAAAGCTCACCGAGCAGGAAGTGAATAAGGTCTTCCTTCTTTGCGATGAGCTTCAACGAAAGTATGAAATGCAGAGTGAAGAAGGCTTTGTGCATTACACGCCTCTTCTGTTACATTTTGCAGGCATGTTAACACCAAAGCTTTCCCCAAGAGAAACGATAACGGCATTGCTTCAACAAGAAAAATATATCCCTTTGATGGAGAAGCTATACGAGTTATCGGTACGTTACGAATGAGAAGAGGCAATTTCCTCAGCTGCTATCACAGGTGATGCAGGCTGATCATCTAATGATGCTTCGATCTTTTCTTCGAGTTTGTTGAAAATTGACATAAAGTCATCGCCATATAAATTGCGGATGATCGACATCAATTCAGGAAACTCTGGGAACCTTCCAAACAACTCTTTAATCGGCATAGAAGCACTAAAAACACCAAATTTTGAAGGATCATACGTATTTAATGTTTGAAGTAAAAGCTCTTCACCTTTAGGTGTTAGACAAATATATGTATTTCGCTTATCATCTTCTTTTTTAGAAAATGTTAGATAGCCTTGTTCTTCAAGCTTTTTTGAAAAGTTAAAAGCAGTGGACACGTGCATAACGCCAAACTTTGCAATATCAGAGATTGATGCACCCTCAAGATGATGAGCAATCCAAAGAATATGGTGTTCATTGATGTTTAAACCATAGTCCTTAATCCAATTTTGCCAGTCTTTTTCTACACTTTTCCATAAAGCTTTACTAATCTGTGAAAGTTTGTGACTATAGATCATGGCTTCTTGAAAACTATATAATTGATCTTTGTTCATTTTTAAAATGCCCCTCCATCTTATAAAACACATCCTATTCCTCATTATGCCAGTATTTCCTATAATAAGAAAGTAAAATTTTTCAATTTTTCCTTATTTTTTAGTAAAATAGTTATATAACTTTTAGCTGATATGGTGTTAAAGTAAGTGTTCTCACATGTTCGTAAGTAAGATAAAAAAAATTCTCCAAAAAGGGAGAATTTTTTCGAGATTATTTAATTTCTTGTTCCATTTCTTCTGGTGCTTCTTCAATTGTCGAAGCAGCAGTTTCTTGTAGTGCCTCTTCTTTTTCTTTATTAGCAAATCTGATCTTTGCTCTAAGCTGAATGCCATCACGCTTGATGCTGGAGAATGTAGATTTCATTTTATCCATATTTACTTTAAGATCTTTTCTTACTTCTTTACCTGCTTTAGGTGTTGAAAGTAACGTAGCTGCTGCTGTAACCACCGTTCCTAATGCGAAACCTACTACCATGGATTTTTGTTTAGACATCTTATAATTCCTCCTCATTCTTTTATTATCTAATGAATTCGTGAATTTCTCTTATATTCCTATGAAAAATAATGACGAATATAAAAATATTTCCCGATAGATTTCGTCATGTTTGGACAACTGAAATCTTACTTTAAAAGAACAGTCGAAATTTGAAAACATTGATGTGCCAGGCAATCGCATAAAATATTGATGCAATGCGAGCCATATTAAAAAAACGTCATACTTGTCTAAAACAGAAGATATTTGACTGACTTTGGAGAAAGATAATATAAAATAAATGAAAAGTAAAAAAAGGTTCATAATTGACGAAGAGGTTTAAAAGAGGGTATACATAAGAAAAAGAATGGAGGGATATGGGTTGAAACAAAACACAATCGGCAACTACTTTAATAAAATGAAGGAAAAAGCGAATGCTGTGCTTGAAAGTTCTACTCAAACGGGTGAACTCGTTACAGAAGCTGAGAAAAAAAGTTCGCAACCAGATAAACAAGGTTTAAGTAACCTAGGCTCTCAAGTAAAAGCGTTAGTTCGAATGGTGAAGTCATATAAAAGAGGCGACTATCGTGATGTCTCCAAAAAATCTTTAGTATTAGTGGTGGCAGGTCTTCTGTATTTTGTTAGTCCTATAGATGCAGTTCCTGATTTTCTGATCGGAGCAGGTCTATTGGATGATGCTACCGTTCTAGCTTTTATTTTTTCAACGTTATCAACCGAGATTTCAGCTTTTCAAACATGGGAAGAGGAAAAAGAAGAAGAGGATAAATACGTAAAGCCAACTCCATAGTAGGAGCTGGCTTTTTTTATATTACTGTCTTTTTTTTATTAAGCTGTTAAATTCGATCGTTTAGATAATCGTTCTGCGATCGGGTAGATAAAGAACATGATCAAACCGCTAACAATACTTGTTGGTACAACGATCATTCCAATAAAGCTGAGTAATGTACCAGGTAATCCAGCGACGATCATTGCAACCATGAGGAACAATGTTCCACTAATAATCGTTCCTACTACCGTTAGAAGAACGGCGCTAATCGCGTTTACTTTTACTTTCTTAGCTAGTAAGAACAAAGCCAAAAATATAAAAGCTGTAATGGGTTTTTCTACGATATTGGCAATCTGTCCGCCTGCCATACCTGTTGTTAGTGCGGAAATGACACCAGCTGCCATACTTGCAATAATTACGTTTTGTTTTGTTGGTGATAGCATAATGGCAAGAAACATCATCACGAGTAATAAATCAGGTTTCATTCCAAAAAATAATGGGGGTACGACTGTGTGAAACACATACCCTAATGCAATAAGTACAGATGTCAAAGCTAATGATTTGGTATTCGTATTCATTTTCTCATCTCTCCTCAGCTACTCTTAGCCTAATTTCTTTCCAATAGTGCCCTCTTGGCCTAATGCGAAAGTACCTTTATGTTACCAGATGTACGTACAACTGAAAAGGTTTGTGAACTACTTTCCGTATTTTTCCTGAAACTGTATCATGAACTGTGCAAGGCTATCACATGATTCTTGGGGAACTGCATTATAGATTGATGCTCTGAAACCACCGACCGACCGATGTCCTTTTAATCCATAAATCCCGTTTTCTTCACTTTCTTTAATAAACTGCTTTTCCAGTTCATCATTAGCAAGAGTGAATGTGATATTCATGTTTGAACGTGACTCTGGTGTTGCAAAGCCATTGTAAAAGCCATTACTTTTATCAATCGTGTCGTAGATGACACCAGCTTTATTTTGATTTCTTTTTTCCATTGCTTTGACCCCACCAGACGTTTCTACCCAACCTAGTACAAGGTTTAGTAAATAGATGGAGTACACAGGGGGAGTATTATAAAGAGAATTATTCTTCGCATGAACAGAATACGACAAGATCGATGGAACAGATTTGTTATCTTGTAGCAGGTCTTTGCGGATGATGACTGCTGTGACTCCAGAAGGTCCAAGGTTCTTTTGTGCACCCGCGTAGATCAATCCATAGTCTTCAACTGAAATAGGTCTGCTCATAATATCACTAGACATGTCGGCAACAAGATTTTGATGTTTGAAGGATTGCAAGTCTCGCCATTGTGTACCATAGATCGTATTGTTAGATGTGATATGAAGATAAGCGTCATTCTCACTTGGTACATAATTCATCTCAGGAAGGGTACGATACGCCGACTCCTTACCTGTAATGACTGCTTCACACGACCCAATTTTTTGAGCTTCTTTATATGCTTTTTCAGACCAAGACCCGGTAAGTACATATTTCGCGTTCTTTCCACCTTGAATAAAATTCATCGGAATCATGGCGAATTGAAGACTTGCTCCACCTTGTAAAAACAACACTTCATGTGTATCGGGTATATCGAGTAAACGTTTCATGCGCGTTTTTGCTTGCTCATGTATGCCTTCATATTCTGAACCCCTGTGGCTATGTTCCATGATATTTAATCCAGTACCTAGAAAGTCATCCCATTCTTCCTTTGCTTGCTGCATGACCTCTTTAGGCAATGTTGTTGGTCCTGCTTGAAAATAGATGCGTGTCATCGTTCTCCTCCTTATAAAATAACGCTGTTTTAGCAAACTCTGAGAGCATTTGAAAGTTGTTGATTTCCGTTCCAGGTGCTTCGCTTTCCGCGGGGCGACCGGTGAGCCCCTTGCCGCTTTGCGCCATTAAGGGTCTCACCTGACCGCTCGTCCCGCAGGAGTCTCACACCCTACACTCCAATCAACATTTCAGTGATGTCTTATAAGCAAAGATCTTTTAGAATATTGCGAAACAAAAAAAGAATATGAAAAAACTGCCCAGATTAAAAGAAGGCAGTTTTAATATGTAACGTTAGCTTTTAACGTTTTCTTTAATATGTTGAGCCATTTCGGTCATTTCGTTGGCAGGGGTATCCTGTGTTTTCCAGACTGCTCCAAAACCGTCACCTTGACCGTAACGTGGGATAAAATGCATGTGATAATGGAAAACTGACTGTCCGGCTGCTTCACCGTTGTTGTTTAGTATGTTCAGGCCGATTGGATTAAACGTTTGTTTAATTCCAGAGGCAATTTTAGGCACGACAGAATAAAGTTTGGCTGCTGTTTCTGCAGGCAGTTCGAATATATCTGTTGAGTGCTCTTTAGGAATAATCAGCGTATGTCCTTTTGTGACCTGACTGATATCTAAGAAGGCTAGAACGTTCTCGTCTTCGTACACTTTGTAGGATGGAATTTCACCCGCAACAATTTTACAAAAAATGCAGTTTGAATCGTGGGACAAGTGGCTCACCTCATTTTTTTTACTTATCATATCACACATAATCAACCTAAAAAATAAGGTATTCTTTTTATCCTTATCATAAGACTCTTTTCTATAGGATAGTTGCTTTTGAATGTTTATTCTTTTTCTCATTGACAAGTTGATTGGAGCGCAGAGTGCGAGACTCCTAATGGCGCGTAGCGTCAGAGGCTCACCGCCACGCCACGTGGAAAGCGAGCAACTTGGAACGGAAATCAACACTGCCAAAAGCAACGAAGTTTACGAAAACAGGCAATAAAAAAGAAGGGTCCTATTCAAAAATAGAACCCTTCTTCTTATAGAGGTTAGAGAAGAAAGGAGAACACGAAAACAAAACAATACGATTTTTTAGCCATGCACCTCAATATTAAGAATTTGTAATTGCTCAAGCACTAAATAGTCCAAGAGAACCATCTCCTTAAAATTTAGCATATCTGAAAAAATCTAATACCTTGCATCTTTCTCCCTGAAGAAGGGGGGATACCTTCTTCTCTTATATCTTGTCCATGAAGTCTTACTTGTTATACATATAAAATTGGTAAAGGAAACGGGAATTGAGCTATTATAAGGAAAGAATGACAAAAAGGAGGATTCTCCGTGAAAAAAAGACAACTTGTATTAACAATGACTCTTGGTGTTTGTTTCCTTATCACAGGCTGCGGGAATAAATCAGATGACGAACATAAAAACCACCAAGAGGAGTCACAGGGAAAACAACAGGCTTCGCATGAAGGACATGAAAATCATCTGCCGAACGGTGATATTCAAGAACTTACAGCTTCGATAGATGTAATGCCCGGCTTTTTAGATAAACAACCTGATGAGATTGCTGCAATTTATGCAGAAGCCCCTAAATATAAAGAACTGCTTGAATCTATGCCTTGTTTTTGTGGATGTGGTGATTCTGCAGGTCATAAAGACAATTATGATTGCTTTGTCGCCGAAAACAAAGAAGATGGAAAAATTGTATGGGATGATCATGGCACAAAATGCGGGACGTGTCTGGAAATCGCTGCGATAAGCATGAGTGCTTCTGCAGATGGAAAGACTCCTCTTAAGATCAGAAAGATGATCGATGAGAAATATAAAGAAGGTTATGCAGAGCCAACTCCTACACCGATGCCTGCTTCATAAGGTGTAAAACAAGAAAAATGGCAAACAATAATGAAAATGCTGGATTGCAGAAGGAGGTATTGTATGAAACCAATCCTTGAAGTTACGGATTTAACAGGGGGGTATCTGGCTAATCAGCCTGTTATTCATCACTTAGATTTCACGGTGAAAGAAAATGAGATAGTAGGATTGATCGGTTTGAATGGAGCCGGTAAAAGTACAACTATAAAGCATGTGCTCGGCCTTATGGAACCCATGTCAGGCACTTCAAAAATCGAAGGGCAGACGTTTAGGGAAGAACCAGAAAATTATCGAAGTCAGTTTACATACATACCAGAGATGCCGATTCTCTACGAAGAGTTAACATTATGGGAACATCTAGAACTAACAGCAATGGCATATGGACTAGAAGAACAAACTTTTTTAACACGAGTTCGACCATTGCTTGAAGAGTTTCGCATGGATAACAAGATCAAGTGGTTTCCGAGTCAGTTTTCCAAAGGGATGAAGCAAAAAGTAATGATTCTTTGTGCGCTTTTGGTTGAACCAAAGCTTTATATCGTGGATGAACCGTTTGTTGGGCTCGATCCGCTTGGCATTCAATCTTTTCTCGAGTATATGGTTAAATTTAAAAATAACGGTGCTGGCGTCTTGATGTCGACTCATATCTTGTCCACGGCAGAAAGATATTGCGACCGCTTTTTGATCATGCATGAAGGAAGGCTGGTTCTAAGCGGGACATTAGAAGAATTACGTATGAGAAGCGGGTTGGAGAATGCGACGTTAGATGATATCTACCTTTATGTAGCAAGAGGTAAAGTAACATGATCGATGTAAAAAAATTATGGACAAAACGACGCAATGCTCATGTTACGCACACACTGAAATACTTTAGTTTAATGGCTAACAGCGGACTTATTGTTTCCTTAATTTTGCTCATCGTCATCGGCAGTGTATATTATGCTAAGCTTCTGCAAGCACTTCCTGAGAATTTCCCTGCCGTCTTTATTCTAACGATTGTTTTTTCGTTCTGGTTGACCAAAAGTTCGATCCGTACGTTGTTAAAAGAAGGTGATCTCGTATTTTTATTGCCTGTAGAATCAGGCATGAAACAATATTTTTCAAAAGCCATTTCTTCAGCTACAGCAACCGGCTCTTTTTTTACCCTATTCATTTTTACACTGCTATGGCCGATCGTCCAGGTGTTTGTTCATGATGGATGGAAGATGTATGTCACATTTGGCTTCTTTTTGATCGCAGCAAAAGTATTTAACATATATGTATCGTGGGAAGAAAGAAGGTTGCCTTACAAAAGTCATCAAACGAACTATAAAATCATGAGGTTCATTGTAAACTTTGTATATGCGTATCTGCTCTTTAATGAAGCTTACCTCTTTTTGATCGCTATTTTTGCGATCATGTACGTACTAAAGAACTTTGTTTTCGGTGTCTTTAAAAAGCAGCATGGTTATCAGTGGGAAATGCTATTAGCGGAAGAACAAGCTTTAAAAATGAAAGGGTACCGAATGGTCAATTATTTTACGGATGTACCTGCGCTCAAGCAGACCGTACATAAGCGACCGTTGTTTAACAGCGTAGCATCTTTCTCATTTAAAAAGAAAAATGCACTTTCTGCTTTGTACATGAAGACATTTGTGCGTTCAGGGGATTACCTTGGCTTGTATGTGCGATTGATTTTAATCGGCTTTCTTTTCATGTATTTAATTCCTGCGGGTTGGTGGCAATTAATCGTAGTGTTCTTGTTTTTTCAAATGTTTGCACTGCAATTGTTCACACTTTATACGCAGTACAGATGGAATGTTATATTCATGATCTATCCGATCAAACAAGATACAAGAGTAAAAGCTTTTCAAAATTGGCTGAAAAACTTGCTGATCATACAAGGTGTACTCTATGGTATTTTCTATGTGTTGCTTACTGGGGACTGGCTGATCGCCATTCTTATGCCTGTCGCAGCAATACTTTATAGTGTAGTACGACTGCCTAGTATGACAAAAAAACATATCACGTTGACTTCCTAGCTCATTACGGGCTGGGAAGTTTTTTTAAAAGCGCTTTTTTCTAAAAGCTTGTCTCTTTTGACAGTTGATTGGAGTGGAAGGTGCGTGCCTACCACCTGAAATACATCTCGCAAGGCATGCGACGAGGAAGCTTACTACGGTAGCATAAACTTGTAGACGCAGGAGCAAGGGACCTATAAAAGGCGTGCAGTCCGGAAAGTGGAAGTGGCTTGTTCAGCCCCGACCAGCCAAAGTAAATGGACTTTGAAGGCGCACTATGCCTTCTGGACCATTTAACTTTTGACCTCGAGGGGCTAGCCACTGCAACTAGACAGGTGAGACACTTAAAAAGTGAAACGTACGAATGTGGCTCTGGCTCACCGCTTGCCTCGTGGAAAGCGAGCATCCTAGACATGGAAATCAACTACTTCCAAGTTTGCAAACAAATTTTGGGCATCTTTCATAGCTTATGCATATAAGTTTTATGGAAGGGAGCGGGGCTCATGAATACTTATGGATTAACAGGAAGGATTGTCACACCCGGAAGTCCTGACTATGATCTGGCACGTGAAGAGTTCAATACTCGTTTTAACTTATTTCCTTTGATTATTAATTTTTGTGCAACTACTAAAGATGTTTCAAACGCGATCCGTTGGGCAAGAAAGAAGAATATTAAGTTTCGGATCCGTACAGGAAGGCATAGTTATGAAGCTTATTCATCATTAGATGGAGGTTTAGTAATAGACATCAGCGATATGAATGAAGTAAAAGTGGATCGCAAAACAAAAACGGCCGTACTTGGTGCGGGGGCATTGCTTTTTCCACTATACGAAAAATTGTATGAAGCAGGTTTCACGATTCCAGGAGGTACTTGTCCATCAGTAGGACTCTCAGGCTTAACGCTTGGTGGAGGGTGGGGGATGTTAACTCGTCCTTATGGTATGCTGATCGATCAGCTTCTGGATCTTGAGATGGTAGATGCAAACGGAAAGATTATCATAGCCAATAAAAATAAGAACGCTGATTTATTTTGGGCATCAAGAGGGGGTGGAGGTGGAAACTTTGGTGTGGTTACATCCTTTCGTTTTCGAGTTGTTCCAGTCGATGATGTTGCCATCTTTAAAATTACTTGGGACTTTAAAGGATTTGAAAAAGTCGTGGATTCATGGCAAAAATTTGCTCCGTACACAGACGATAGATTAACTGCCATTATTGATCTCTTAACAAAAGACATTGGTGAGCTGCGTGCTTTAGGTGAATTTTTTGGCTCAACGGATGAACTGAAAAAGCTTTTAAAGCCCCTTTTAACCGCATATCCACCTAAAGTAGTTGAAGTGAAGAAGGTGCCTTATATCGATGCCGTTAAGATATTTGGAGGAATGATGCCGGGTATGATGGAGTACGCTGTTAACCATGGTGATCCTGATGCACATCCGTTTAAGAATACAGGTGCGTTTGCGAAACAGCAGTTACCGATTAGAGCGATAAAAAAGCTTAAAGAATATCTATCAAACTCACCTAGTATTGAGAACAAAGTGCAGTTGCAAGCCCTAGCTGGAAAAGCAGCTTGTACAGGACCTACTGAAACGGCTTATGTTCATAGAGAAGCATTATTCAGCTTGTTATATATTACGAAGTGGCAGAACGAAAATGAAGCTAGCGTAAATACGCGATGGGTGGAGAGCTTAAGAAATTCTCTACTTCCTTATGCGGATGGAGCTTATGTGAATTTTCATGATAATTGTATTAAGAACTGGCTTGAACAATGTTACTTTGTTAACTTGCCTCGTTTAATTGAGGTGAAAACTAAATACGATCCTGAAAATGTGTTTAAGTTCCCATTAGGCATTCCGACTGCAGATACTATTAAGTAAAGTTTCAAATCGTGAGGGCAAAATAGCGAAACTAAGATCTAAATACAAACTTATAGATGAAAGGAGGTAGATGATGAAAACGTATGAAGAAAATGTACTGGAAGAACTAAAAAAATGGGAAACAGAAATGTGCAAACGGCCCTCACTTTGGAACAAAACAACGAAATCTCTTCAAACGAAGATCAATGAGAAAATTCCACAAAAAGTGCATGATGTTATAACATCAAGTATGAAACATATGATCAAAGCCACTTTAATCGGTTCTGAATATACGACCAAAAAAACGATTAAGTTTACAGCAGATCTACGAGAGCGTGATTTTAAATTTGAAGATCGACTCTCTTTTTACAAAAGAACAGCAGCAATAGAAGGAGCGGGAACAGGTGCTGGGGGGATTTTACTCGGCATTGCTGATTTTCCTTTATTGCTAGGTATAAAAATGAAGTTTCTGTTTGAAGCAGCAAGTATTTATGGATTGGATGTTAAGGACTACAAAGAACGAATCTTTATTCTTCATGTATTTCGTCTTGCTTTTGCTGATCCGCACAAGCGAGAAGAGGCATTTCAAAGAGTAGTCTCATGGAAAGAGACGGTTCAAGAATTTCCTGAATCTCCTGAGTCGATCAACCAAATGAATTGGCAAGAACTACAACAAGATTACCGAGATCATATCGACCTCATAAAAATGCTACAGATGGTCCCAGGTCTAGGGGCGATTGTCGGTGCATATGCGAATTATCATTTTCTCGATGATTTAGGTCAAGTGGCAAAAAATTGCTTCAGGTGGCGGTTGTTAACAGATGAAAAAAAGAAGAGAATCATAAACAACAAGCACCCGCATTAAATGGCGGGTGCTTGTAATAATTATATGAGGATTTAGAAGCGGCTGTCGCTTAATAGGCGGTCCATTTCTTCTTTATGCTTCGTCTCATCAGCAATCATATCTTCTAATTGAACGACAAGTTCAGTTAGTTTTAGGTTGGATGCTTGCTCTTTACGTTCCTCGTAACGTCTGATCGTATCTTCCTCAGCGTTTCTAGCTTCTTCTAACATTTCACGCACACTCTCTACTTGTTTAACCGGTTTTGGTTGAGTAGTTGGTGTACCTCCAAGCGTTTTGATCTTTTCTGCTAAATAAAGAGCATGTCCTTGCTCATCAGCAATTTCACTTTGGAAGAAAGGTTTTAGGATTTGACGGTACAAACCAGAAACCGTAGCTGCATTATGGTTGTACATAATGATTGCTGAGTACTCGTTTGCAAGATCCTCATTTAGTCCATCGATTAGTGCTTGTAAGTCTTTTTCCATTTGTATAACCTCCTGAATCTTGTTCTACAGAGATATCCTTCCCCTTTTCCCTTTACCATAAACCAAATTTATAGGATAGATGAACTAAAAAAAACAGGAACTGCAGAATGAGGTTTAGGGATTGGTAAAATCGGTAAAAGACTACTATGCGTGAAACAAATATTGAACAAAAGTGATACAAAATTCTAAGGAGGTAACAAAAATGGATAGCAGACACATGGTTGATGAAGAGCGTAACGTTGACACAAGTAAGGTTGAAGAAACAGCAAGCCGAATGAGCGAGAGCAAAAAAGACGAGATCTTATCAAACTTTGAAGAGTTTAAGAGCTACTTGCATGGAAAAGTGCAAATTGGTGAAAAAATGGGCATGAGCGAAGAAACACTTGCAAAAACTGCAGAGAAAGTAGCAGATTACTTAGCTAACCATGAGGAGCCTCGTAACTCAGAAGAGAACCTCTTAAAAGAACTATGGAAAGTTGGAGAGCAAGAAGAGCGTCATAAGCTGGCTCATATGTTAGTTAAGCTTGTTAAATAGTATACATGTAAAAGCTGCTCATCTTTGAGCGGCTTTTTTTATTACACCATTATTTAGAAGTAGTCTTCACATTTTTTTCGTAATGTATGGAAGCAAGTCGTTATAAATAGCTTGTAAAGCCAATAAAGTTTGCTAAAACGTCAATAAATTCACCTCAATGACCGTTTACAAAGACCCTTAAAAAAACGACAATGTTTTAAAGTGGTTTATTCAACGATAAAAGAGTGAAAACTTAGCTTTAATAAGAGTTAAAAAAAGAGAAAAACTGATATTGAGGAGAATCTTAATGTTACGAGAACTGGCCAATAAACTACCCTTTCCGATCCTTCCTCTTATATATATCATAAGCGGATTAGGTCTTTCTTTTTTATCATTAAACGTGTTTTTTGAGTTGTCAGAAGACTTAATGGAAAATGAGGTATTTGAGTTTGATCAAGTGATCATCCAATTTGTAACCGATATTAGAAGCGACAGATTAACTGAAGTGATGAAAGTGATTACGTTTTTCGGATCTAAAGACATTCTAACCACCTTATTAGTAGGAAGTTTGATCTGGCTTATCGTAAAACGTAAGAATTATTGGGGTGCGATTTTCTATTTAATTGCAGTTGCTGGCGGAGGTCTTTTAAACCTTGGACTAAAACATTGGTTTGGAAGAATACGACCAGAAGATAGCTTGATTGTCGAGCAAGGCTTCAGTTATCCGAGCGGACATGCCATGGGAAGTCTTATTTATTATGGTTTCCTTGGTTACTTGGTCGTAAGAAGCAGAAGAGGGAAGCCTCTTAAAATTATTCTTACGGTCGGGTTTATATCAACGATTCTTCTTATTGGTTTTAGCCGTGTCTACTTAGGCGTTCATTATCCGTCCGACATAGTAGCTGGATTTAGTGCTGGAACCGTTTGGCTTCTGCTATGTATAGGTGGACGTGAATCGATAAGAGCCTATCAAAAAAGGACGCTTCCTTTTTTTAAAAGGAAACATCCCCAGTAAGTGTGAGTAGTTGATTTTGTAAACATTTAACAACTGAAGGTGTACGATGTTGTCGCTCTCCATCACAGTCAATAAGCTGTTGGGGAGCTGTTTTTATGCTTATCTCTGAGCTTTGAAAATAATGATACCCTTGTCCTTCTTTTGAAGTATCGGATAAACGGTTCAAAAGGACGTCCCAAATAAACGAAGTGGAAGGCTCTTCGATCAGCAAACAATCGAGCTTACCGTCTTGTATATCAGTATCCGGAAAGAAGGGACGGATACCACCGGTAAAGGGTCCGTTCACAGCAAGAAACATGGTAGCTTGTCCATCAAATTGGAACTCCTTAGATGAGATGGAAATGTCAAAGGGTTCCCATGTTTGAAATGATTTTGCTGCAGATAAATAATAAGAAAGACGTCCGAATTTTTCTTTTGTATCGGGGTCTATGGATTCGGAGACATGTGTGATCAATCCAACACCCCAGAAATTTGTAAAGAAATGTCCGTTAAACTCTCCAACGTCAATGTTGCGAAACTTTTTTTCACTAAGCTGTTCCGCGGCTTTTACAGGATTTTGATTCATGCCTAGCGCTCTAGAAAAATCATTGCACGTTCCACCTGGTAAGATTCCGAAAGCTGGCTGATTCTCTGTTAAAGACAGTACAGCATCTGCAATTTCATGTACCGTGCCGTCACCGCCAGCAGCAATGATGAGATCAGTCTTACCTTGCAACTCTTTAACAAAGGAAGCACCTTCCCCAGGAGCGGTCGTCTCATAAACTTGAACGTCTTCGAAACCATTTTTGAGCTGTTCGAGCACTGCGTTCCACTGATTAAGCAACCTACCTTGTCCGGCGGAAGGATTTAATATAACAGATGCTCTTTTTATTGTTGATGGATTTATAGTCATTTGGCTACCATGTATTCTTTAACAAATGATTTTCCTGTAAAGAGTGTTTCTGGCAAGCCTTTTGAAGTGCCTCTATTTTTGTGTGCTTCCTCGTAGGCATTGGATTGTTGCCAATTTGTAAAATCAGCATGTGATTTCCAAAGTGTCATAACGATATAAGGATCTTGGTGAAGAGGTCGAAGAATACGTATGCCACTAAAGCCTGGTTCACTCTCAACAAGCCCAGCACGGTTTTGGAATCGTTCTTCAAAAAGAGATCTTCCTTCTTCTGATACCGGGATGTGATTCATAACAACAAAGCCAGCTCCACTTAAGGATCCTCTTTGGTTTATCACTTCGTACTCATGTTTTTCGGTAAATGGGTTTTCTCTATCTGTTTCGATTACTAAAGCAGAATTAGAGTCACCTTCAAGCAGGAGAGCTCCATCGTATTTTTCTTGATATGTCGCTAAATAGTCTAAAGTCCCATAAGTAATGTATATGTTCATAGGAATCCCTGCCCTTTTTTATTGATTTACCTTTGTTTTACCCAACCGTTCAGCACATTAAACAGTGTAAGAAGTTGGTTACTTGTAATATACTTTCCAACTAAGGGAAAATTATATAAAATGTACTTTTCGACCTAGAAAGAAATGAGGGTTGGTTATGGTAAAAAGAAGTCTCGTCGCTCTTGGTATATTAGTGGGTTCACTTATAATAGGTTTTTTTGCCTATCTATTCATAATTCTAGCTGGAGACTATGTAATCGATGAAAAGGATCTTGTTATGGATTCAGCCACAGTTCTAGTTGCCGAGAACGGAGAAAAAATAACAAAGATCTATGATGAAAATAGAGAGATCGTCGACATTGAGGATATTCCGAAACATGTTCAAGAAGCTTTTGTAGCGGTAGAAGACAGCCGTTTTTACAAACATAATGGAATAGATGTTAAAGCGATTTCGCGTGCCATCTATAAAGATGTTTTAGCTGGAGGAAAAGTTGAAGGCGGCAGTACGATCACTCAGCAGCTAGCAAAGAATGTTTTTTTATCTCATGAGAAGTCATGGCTAAGAAAAACAAAAGAAGCTGTCATTGCTATCAATCTAGAAAGAAGATACCCGAAAGATAAAATCTTAGAGATGTATTTGAATCAAATCTATTTTGGTCATGGCGCATACGGCATTCAGCTTGCTGCTAAAACGTATTTTAATAAGGATGTTAGCGATTTAACAGTAGCAGAAGGTGCGATGCTTGCCGGTCTTCCAAAAGCACCAAACTATTATTCTCCACTAAAAAATCCAAAGGAAGCAAAGGAACGGCGTGATCTTGTTCTTTCGCTAATGGAGAAGCAAGATTACTTGACGCCTTCTGAAACAGTCAGAGCACAAGGTAAAACGATCGCTCTTGATTTTCAGCAAGAGAAACGAAACCCGGCTTATACAACGTATATTGATATGGTTATAAAAGAGGCGAAAGAAAAGTATCAACTTTCAAGAGAAGAGCTGCGACAAGGCGGTTATAAAATCGTTGTACCTATGAATTTGGCAGCACAAGATTCTGTTTATAAAAGCTTTCAAGACGGTCGTTATTTTGTAGGTACTGGTCAGGAGAAACCTGAGGGCGCTATGGTTTTGATGGATGGGAAAACAGGTGGTTTGCTCGCTGTTCAAGGGGGACGAAATTATGTAACAGAGGGACTGAATCGGGTAGAGGTGAATCGTCAGCCAGGTTCAACGTTCAAGCCGTTATCTGTGTATGGTCCCGCTCTTGAATCCGAAAAATACAAACCCTATTCTATGCTGCGTGATGAAGAACTTAGCTATGACGGTTATGAACCTAAGAATTATAACGGTAGATACGATGGTGAAGTTTCCATGGTGGACGCCATTTCACACTCTGTAAATTCATCGGCAGTATGGCTGTTGAACAAGAACGGAATATCTGATTCGAAAAGTTACCTCGAACAGCTCGGTATGCCGATTGAGGACAAAGGACTCGGAATCGCGCTCGGCGGCATCGATCAAGGGGTAACACCATTGCAAATGGTAAAAGGATATCGCAGTTTCCTTCATGAGGGTAAGACGATCGAGCCTTTTGTAATCAGTAAGATCTATAACAACGAAGGAGATCTGATTGGGAAAGCAAAACAGGTAGAAAAGAAAGTTTGGAAAAAGCAGAACGCATGGTACATGACACGTATGCTTCAGCAGGTCGTGAAGAACGGAACAGGATCTGATGGAAGAGAGAATATGGAGATCGCAGGAAAGACGGGTACCACAAACTATCCAAACGTAGAAAAAGGAAACAAAGATACATGGTTTGTCGGGTATACACCAGAAGTAGTCGGTGCTGTATGGGTCGGTTATGATCGAACAACAAAAGAATCGTTTCTAAACAGCGGCAGTTCTTTACCTACTCTCCTATTTAAACAAGTGATTAACGAAATGCCGTCGCAACAAGGTCTCACGTTTAAAAAACCTGACGGAGTAAAAGATTTAGCACCGCCAATCGAGCTCATCGAGTTAAACGACCTTCGTGCTTCATTTGGTATGGGAGACTATGGGATTCCTTCGGTTAAACTGAACTGGACTCCTTCAAAAGACGAGCGTCTGCAATATAAGGTTTATGCCGTGAATGAAGGAGAAACAACTCTTTTAGATACGATAAAAGGTAAAGGAGAATATAGTGCTTCTGGAAAGAATCTCTTCACGCTGCCAGACTTCTATGTTGTTCCATATAATCCTCTTACTAAACAAGAAGGAGAGCCATCAAATGTGGTGTCGATCTCTCTTTTCCCGAGTTTTGGTGAGGAAGATAAAAAAGAAGTAAGAGATAAGATTCGTAAAGATCGTGAAAAAGAGAAGAAAAAGAAAAAGAAGAAAAATGATGAATGAACGGTGGAAGGTGGCCAAGGTGGCCGTCTTCTTTTTTTGGTGAGTGTTTGGAAGTTGGAAGTAGAGGGAGGGGAGTCGGAGTCGAACTGTGTCGGAAAGCCTATATTTTTCATTTTCGACTTAATTGTGGCGTGTTTAGGCTTAATGGATGCTCATTTCGACTTAATTGTGGCCTCTTTTGACTTAATCAATGCGCTGCTAGACTCAATCCATCATTTACTCATCTCTTATGGGGATAGCAGCATGCGCCTGTAAAGGCTTTCAACACCCAAAGAACATCCATTTTGCCAAAATCATGACAATTAAGCTTATCTTCTATACTTTTATTATGAATTCCCTTACAATGTGTATGGATATTGACGTTAAAGGTTTTAAGTTTCAGCAGCTAGGAGATAACAATAGTGCTGCAGCTTTTGGTCTTGTATAGAAAGGTGTGTACGTTTTGACTATGAATGAAGAGTTTTTGAAAGCGTGTCGTAAGGAGAAAAATTCACATATTCCTGTATGGTACATGAGACAGGCGGGCCGTTCCCAGCCAGAGTACCGTAAATTGAAAGAGAAATATTCACTATTTGAAATCACACATAGACCAGAGATGTGCGCTGGCGTTACGAAGCTCCCTGTAGATCAGCATGGAGTAGATGCTGCGATTCTTTATAAAGACATTATGTCTCCTGTACCAGCGATTGGAGTAGATGTAGAGATTAAATCAGGAATCGGACCCGTGATCGATAAACCTGTACGAACGCGCGAAGATGTAGAGCGTTTAGGAACGATCAATCCTGAGAAAGACGTACCGTATGTTCTGGATACGATTAAAATTTTACGACAACAGTTAGAAGTGCCGCTTATCACATTTGCAGGTGCACCATTTACACTTGCGAGCTATATGGTTGAAGGTGGGCCTTCCCGCGATTATCATAAAACTAAGCAGTTAATGTATTCTGATCCTGAAAGCTGGTTCATGCTGATGGACAAGCTAGGCGATATGACGATCGCTTATGCAAAGGCACAGATTGCTGCTGGCGCACAAGCGTTTCAAATTTTTGATTCATGGGTCGGCGCATTAAATGCAGCTGATTACAGAAAATACATTCAGCCTGTCATGTACAAGATCTTCTCATCACTAAGAGAAGAAAATGTTCCGTTGATTCTATACGGAACAGGTGCAAGACACTTAATCATGGAGTGGAACGAGCTTCCGATCGATGTGATCGGACTTGATTGGAGATTATCTCCGAGAGAAGCGCGTCAGATGGGTGTTACGAAGGCACTTCAAGGAAACTTAGATCCTTCCATTCTATTGGCGCCATGGGAAGTAATTGAAGCACGTACGAAAGAAATTTTGGATGAAGGTATGGAAGAACCAGGCTTTATCTTCAATGTCGGAAAAGGTATTTTCCCTGAAGTAAACATTGCAACATTAAAGCAGTTGACCACCTTTGTTCATGAATATACGTCTAAAAAACTAGGGTGATAAAAAGTGAGTAACAAGAAAACAGGTCTATTAATCATGGCGTACGGAACGCCAAGAAATCTTGATGAAGTAGAAAGCTATTACACACATATAAGACGAGGACGTAAGCCTTCTCCTGAACAGCTGCAAGAACTTACAGAACGCTACGAACAGATCGGTGGAATCTCGCCACTTGCTAAGATTACAGAAGAGCAAGCGCAAAAAATTGAAGCAGAGATGAATGAGCGTTATCCCGATCGTGAGTTTAAAAGTTACCTTGGTCTGAAGCATATCGATCCTTTCATTGAAGATGCTGTGCAGCAGATGAAGGAAGATGGAATTGAAGAAGCAGTAACGCTTGTTCTTGCTCCTCATTATTCAACGTTCAGCGTTAAATCATACAACGGACGTGCTGTGGAAGAGTCTGCAAAAATCGGTGGACCATCCTTTACGACGATCGACAGCTGGTATGATGAGCCGAAGTATGTACAATTTTGGGCGGACGGAATAAAACAAACGTTTAACTCTATTACAGAGAACGAACATGACAAAACCGTTGTAATCTTCTCCGCACACAGTCTGCCAGAAAAGATTCTACAAATGGGAGATCCTTATCCGACTCAGCTCCAGGAAACAGCTGATTTGATCGCAAAAGAGGCAAATATCCCTCATTACACGATTGGATGGCAGAGTGCTGGTAATACACCTGAACCGTGGATCGGACCAGACGTTCAGGATTTAACTAGAGATCTTTATAACGAGCATGCTTATAAACATTTTATCTATTGTCCTGTAGGTTTTGTGGCGGATCATCTGGAAGTTCTGTATGACAACGATTATGAGTGTAAAGTTGTTACAGATGAGTTGGGCGTGAATTACTATCGTCCTGAGATGCCTAACGCAAAGCCGGAATTTATCGATTGTTTGGCAACGGTCATTGAAAACGCACTAGCAAAAGAAAGAATGTGAAAGAAATGAGCGAGCGAAAGCACGTTATTATATTGGGCGGCGGCATAACAGGTTTAGCCGCTGCCTTTTATGTTCAGAAATATGCAAAAGAAACAGGGGATCCGATAACATTTACAGTGGTCGAAGCTAGCAATCGTCTTGGCGGCAAGATCGATACGATTAAAGAAGATGGTTTCGTGCTAGAGCGTGGGCCAGATTCCTATCTTGCTAGAAAAACAGTAATGACAGAATTAGTTAAAGACGTTGGTCTAGGCGACGATTTAGTTTCTAATGAAACAGGTCAAGCTTATATTTTGCACAATATGAAACTTCATCCTATTCCTGAAGGAGCTGTTATGGGGATCCCGACTAAAGTGATGCCGTTTGCGACGACACCTTTATTCTCTGTCACTGGAAAGGCAAGAGCGGGATTAGACCTAGTTCTTCCTAAACGAAAAGATGCGCAACAAGATGTTTCGGTTGGCCATTTTTTTAGAAGACGTCTTGGTGATGAAGTGGTTGATCGACTGATCGAACCCTTGTTATCCGGGATTTATGCTGGAAGAATCGATCGACTTAGCCTGCAATCTACGTTTCCTCAATTTGTGGAAACGGAAAAGAAATATAGAAGTTTAATCTTAGGAATGAAAAAGACGCAGCCTAAACAAGAGAAAACGCTGAACACGAAAAAGAAAAAAGGTGCTTTTTTAACACTCAAAGGAGGACTCTCTTCTTTCATTGAAGCTCTGTCTAACGCAGTGCCAAAAGAAAGCATTAAAACAGGTGTTCACGTTAAAGCTGTCGAGCGTTTAGTAGACGGGACATATTCTGTGGTGATGGAAGATGGCTCGGTTATGAACGGTGATCATTTTATTGTCACTACACCTTATCCTGTTACGAAAAAACTTTTCGGTGAATCTCTGTTTCCTGCTGGTTTTCACGACACGAAGCCAACCTCAGTAGCAACGGTTGCGATGAGTTTTAATGAGGCAGACGTGAACTTCAGTCTTGATGGGACAGGGTTTGTGATTGCTAAAAGTGAAAAGACATCCATAACGGCGTGTACGTGGACTAGCCGAAAGTGGCCGCATACGACTCCACAAGGTAAAGTGGTCCTTCGTTGTTATGTAGGACGTGCAGAAGATCAAGACATCGTTCAACAACCAGATGAAGTTATTTTAGAAAAAGTATTGGATGATTTGAAGAGAATCATGGGTGTTGATAGCCGTCCGGAATTCTACCATGTTTCTCGTATGATTGATTCGATGCCACAATATGAAGTCGGGCATAAAGAGTATGTAGAAAAGCTCAGAACTGCGTTTCAAAATGAGCTGCCTGGCGTGAAGCTAGCCGGAGCTCCGTATGATGGTGTGGGATTGCCAGATTGCGTGAATTCAGCAAAAATGGCTGTTGATTCTTTGTTCGGCCGATAATGATTTTGGACGTGAAAACTTCAATTTAAACAAAAAAATAATAAATATGTTAAGAATTAAACGACAAATGGATATGTTTGTCGTTTTTTATATTTTCTTGTAGAATGTTTCTGCTATACTGTAGGGAGAAAAAAGGAAGGGGGAAGCGCTGTGCAAGCATTTATTGAGCCGTTATTTGTAAATATTGCAATCATATTTTCGTTTACACATCTTTTGAACATGTTCTTTCCCCTTCATCCTGGTGTTATTCCGAGCTATAAGAATCAAATCGTTTTTGGCTTGATCAGTGGTGCGGGTGCTCTAGTTTGTATGTTGTTTCCCATTGAAACGCTGAAGGATTCTTTTTTTGATCTTCGAAATGTTCCCATCATGATCGTCACATTGTATGTCGGCTGGCTTCCGGGGGCAATTTGTTCGTTGATTGTTGCCATCGCAAGAATAGCAGTTGGTGGAGAGTTAGCTTGGCTTGGTGTTGTTTTAATCCTTTTAGCTTATGTGGTTTGCTTGATCTATCATGGATTTTTTGATGAAGATAAGCGCAGATGGATTTCAGCCATTTATATTGCGCTGGTTTATACATTATTTTATATGCTTTTCATTCATACATATCTTGATTTTCTAACGATCGATTTTTATCTCGTCTATTTCTCGAGCTTTTTGATCGCGTTCTTTTCTTGTATCTTCTTAATTGAGAGGCTTGTTAAGATCAACATGCAGTTGAAGGAAACCGTTTACTTGGACAAGCTGGCTGTTGCGGGACAGATGGCAGCAGCAATCGCGCATGAAGTTAGAAACCCGATGACGACCATTCGTGGAATGATTCAGTTTCTTGGCAGCACGACAACAGATGCTAAGCTAAGGGAACATTCGCCACTCTTAATTGAGGAATTAGATCGAACGAATAAGATTATCACAGACTATTTGTCCATGGTTAAGCCGGATGTTCCTAAGCTTGAGACCGTTTCACTCGAAAAAGTGTTAAGAGATGTTATTGCGCTTACTGCACCATACGGAGCGATAAATAATGTCGAAGTTACCGCTAGTCCATTAGGCTCTTATAATGTGTGCATTGATGAACCAAAACTTAAGCAAGGTTTAATAAATATTATCAAAAACGGGATAGAAGCGATAGAAGAAGGGGGCACGATCCATCTGTATCGCTATAAAGTTACAAAGAGTCGGATTACGATAGCGATCGAAGACAATGGTAAGGGTATGACAGAAGAGGAACTCGAGCAGATCGGGTTGCCTTTTTATACAACGAAAGCAAAAGGTACGGGTTTGGGTATGATGGTAACATATAAACTCATTCAAGATATGGACGGAAAACTTCGGTATGAGAGCGTACTTAATGAAGGCACGAGAGTTCTTTTAACCTTGCAGTTATGTTCGAAACGAAATATGGTTAATGGTGAGGAGGTGGGATGATGGATCGCAGAAAAAGTATTTTAGACGCAGCAGAGCGTTCTTTTTCTATGTTTGGTTATAAGGCTAGTACAGTGGATCAAATCGCTAAGATTGCAAATGTAGGAAAGGGAACGATCTATACTTTTTTCGCAAACAAAGAAGAATTATTTTCGGAAATTATCACAAACTTAGTAACAGAGACGAAATTAGCGGCATCTTCTGCAATAAAAGAAGATCGCCCTTTTTACGAGAACCTGCATAATGCCCTTTATGAAGTCGTTGAACTTCGGAAAACGCACAAGTTAGCCGTTAAACTTTCTCAAGAAGTGAAAGAGTTAAACACTTCACCTGTAACTGAGGCTTTGCAGAGAATTGAAAAAGCAGTTTTGAATTTTGTTCAAAAAGAGCTGGATAAAGCAGTCGAGAAAGGCGAGATTAAAGAATGCCATACAGATATTGTGGCGTTTATGATGGTCAAAGTATATATCGCTCTTATTTTTGATTGGGAGCGTGATCATGAAGCTCTTCAAAAAGAAAAGATGCTTGAAGTTCTTGAGATGTTTGTAATGGATGGTTTAAGGAAACCATAGTATTGCAGAAGCAAGAAAAACGTGTTACATTAAGTTGTGACCAAATTTCTATTTCGGTCATTTTCGAAAAAGCGGACTGTAAGAGTCTCTTTTTTTACCGATAAATGACCAAATGACTAAATTAGTCATTCAGTATTAGGAGGAGTGAACAACTGTGCTAAAAAGTATCGGAGCTCAATTTAAAGCAGTTTTTTCAAACAAAAAAATTGCTGTACCGGTCTTAGCAGTTCTATTTATACCAGTGTTATACAGCGGAATGTTTCTATGGGCGTTCTGGGATCCGTATGACAAGATGGAAGATCTGCCAGTGGCCGTAGTCAACCAAGATGAAGGGTACGAATATAACGGTGAGAACTTAACTGTAGGAGATGAGTTTGTAAAAAAACTCAAAGAAAATCCACAGTTTGAGTGGAAATTTGTTAGTGAAGAAAAAGCAAAGCAAGGTTTGGAACATAACGATTTTTATATGATGATCGAGATTCCTGAGAACTTTTCTGAAGAGGCAACTGCTCTATCTGGAAAATCGAACAAAAAGCCTGAAATCATTTATACACCGAACGCTGGCTTTAACTTTCTAGCAGCACAAATTGGCGGAACAGCCGTAGATAAAATGAAAGAAAGTTTGTCTAACGAACTGACAAAAACATATGCAGAAGTCATGTTCGATCAAGTCGAGCAGTTGGCTGGTGGGTTGGAGAAAGCAGCTGATGGCTCCAATCAAGTAACAGACGGATTGAAAAAAGCATCTTCTGGCAGTGGTGAACTAGCTTCAGGAATGGAAGCAAAAACACCACAGATTAATGAGTTAAAAGATGGAGCTGTACTTTTTAATTCAAAAATGACCGAGTTCGATAGTGGAATGGATAAATTGCTTGCTGCTCATAAACAACTAGCAGACGGACAAGGTCAACTAAGTAACGGAGCACAAGCTCTAAAAGGTGGACTTAGCCAAGCGACAGCTGGTTCTGAAAAAATAAAGAACGGAAGCTTATCCTTACAAGGCGGTGCATCTAAACTATCCACTGGTGCAAGTACGCTCGCAGGTTCAGTAAATGAGTGGAACGCTGGTGCACAAAAAGCAACAGCAGGCTCGAAACAACTAGAACAACAAATTAATGCACTCATTCAAAACCAAGGAAACATGTCAGATGAGCAGATGGCCGCATCCTTAAAACAGCTTGCAGCAGCAAGTAATGGAATAAATAACGGCTTAGATAGCTTAACTGCAGCAACTGGTAAGATCGCTGGCGGAGCGAATGAACTTTCTGCAGGAGCTAAAAAGCTAAGTGATTCACAAACGGCAGTAGCAAAAGGAGCAGAAGAGCTTCATAACGGTCAGCTTAAACTAGTTGGCGGAGTCGATCAACTCGCGAGTGGTCAAGCAAAAGTAAATGAAGGTACGCAAACGTTCCAATCTAAATTGGGAGAAGCGGCTAACGGTAGTCAGCAGCTGTTAGGTGCGAGTGGCAAGTTAGCAGACGGAACTTCCACAATTGCAACAGGCTGGCAAGAAGTTACGGGCCATGTGAAAGAAATTCATAATGGAGAACAAAAGCTGCTTGATGGAAGTGGAAAACTATCCTCTTCATTAAGTGATGCAGCGGATAAGACAGGTGAGCTTGATCCAGACAGTGACATGTTCGAACGTATTGCAAACCCTGTTTCTGTTAAAACAAATAGCTTTTCTGATGTTCCGAATTACGGAACAGGCTTTGCTCCTTACTTCTTATCATTAGGTCTTTTCGTAGGAGCATTGTTGATGTCAATCGTATTCCCATTACGTGATAAAGCTGGACAACCGCGATCAGGATTCAGCTGGTTTGCTGGTAAGTTCACGTTCTTAGCGGTGGTTGGTGTAATTCAAGCACTGATTGCGGACGCGGTATTAATATATGGTCTAGGGATTGAAGTGAGTAACTTAGGAGCGTTCCTTGGCCTTAGTATCATTACGAGTCTTACTTTCTTAGCACTCGTACAGTTGCTCGTTACGGTGCTTGGTGATCCAGGACGTTTTGTCGCGATCATTATTTTAATCCTACAGCTTACAACGAGTGCAGGAACATTCCCGTTAGAGCTTATTCCGAACGGACTACAAGGATTCAATGCTTGGCTTCCGATGACATATTCCGTTTCAGGCTTTAAAGCAGTAATCTCAAGCGGAGACATGGAAAGCTTTAGCTTTAATCTATGGATCCTGGTAGGTTTCATGGCGATCTGTATGATCGGTACATGGGCTTACTTTGCAAGTCAGTTTAGAAAAAAGAATAACGCAGATGAAGGTTCAGTAGCATAATTTTAGTTAACACCTGAGGGGACAACATCCCTTCAGGTGTTTTTTCTAGTTTTGCAGAAGGGGAAACCCGGTTTGAAGCAATAGCAACAATGTTAACAAAAAACTTTTAGAAAAGAAGTTTTCAAGCAAGCAAGCAAGGGAAACATAAGTTATGGACATTCTAATGGATGCAGCTTATTTTATGTAAAAAAAGGAGAGAACCGAACTTGATAACTTTCAAAAACGTAGGGAAAACGTACCCTGACGGTTTTGAGGCCTTGAAAAATATTGACTTTCAAATTAATGAAGGGGAGTTAGTAGCTTTAATCGGGCCTAGTGGTTGTGGTAAGACAACAACCATGAGAATGATAAACCGTTTGATCGAGCCATCAAAAGGAACGATTCTCATTGATGGAGAAGATATTGCAAACCGAAACCCCGTTGAGCTGAGAAGGAATATTGGATATGTAATTCAACAAATTGGTCTATTGCCTCATATGACGATAGAAGACAACATCTCACTCGTACCACGTTTAAAAGGGTGGGAAAAAGAAAAGTATGAGGGCAAAGTTGATGAATTGCTAGATTTAGTTGGATTAGATCCTAAAACATTCAGAACGCGATATCCTTCTGAGCTAAGCGGTGGTCAGCAGCAGCGTATTGGTGTAATTCGAGCACTTGCTGCAGAACCTCCTATCATTTTAATGGACGAACCATTCTCCGCGCTTGATCCGATCAGTCGTGAACAGCTGCAAGATGAACTTGTTAAATTGCAAGATACGATCAAGAAAACGATCGTATTCGTTACGCATGATATGGATGAAGCTATTAAGATTGCTGACAAGATCGCGATCTTAAATAAAGGTGAGATCATTCAGTTCGATACACCAGAACGGATTCTACGTCATCCAGCGAACGATTTTGTTAAAGGGTTTATCGGTGAGAACCGATTGTCTGCTGATGAATCTTCTATGCCAGAAGCCGTAGATCTTATGAGACCGAATCCAGTTACGGCAAAAGTAACGAGAGGTCTTGCAGAATCATTAAAAATGATGAAGCGATATGGTGTAGACAGTCTCTTGATCACAGATCAGCAAAATAAGCTTCTTGGGATCACAATACTTGATAAAATCGAACAACATTACCCTGAAGAAGATAAGACCATCGGAGATCTTATGGAAAAAGAGATCATTACGGTCGATGTTTCCTCTACGTACACGGAAGTTGCAGAAATCTTTGCAACCCATGGTGTTCATATGATTCCTGTACTTGATAATGAAAAATTAGTTGGCTTAATCACACGTGCATCCATGATGCGCGGTTTAGCAGGGTTAAATATTTCCGCACAAAAACCTATTGAGGGAGGTGCGGGCATTGAATAACTTTTTAGTCACGATGAAAGATACGTTTGTGAACAGATGGCCAGAAATTCTTACAGGCCTTCAGCAGCACTTATTTTTATCTCTTGTTTCAATCTTGATCGCGGCAGTTATCGCCGTTCCTCTAGGAATTTTTATTTCAAGAAGAAAAAAGGTTGCCGAACCTGTTATTGGAGTTACAGCCATTTTTCAAACGATACCGAGTTTGGCATTGTTCGGTTTCTTATTGCCTGTATTCGGAATCGGTAGTACAACTGCCATCATTGCACTTACTGTTTATGCACTCTTGCCTATCCTACGCAACACGTATACAGGAATTACGGGTGTAGATAAATCAGCTGTTGAAGCAGGTAAAGGTATGGGTATGACTAATACTCAAATTTTACGTATGATCGAACTGCCGTTAGCGCTGCCGATCATCATGGCTGGTCTGCGGACAGCAACCGTATTAACCATTGGGGTGGCAACACTTGCTGCGTTTATTGGAGCAGGTGGATTAGGTGATCTTATCTACCGTGGATTATCTACTACTCGTAATGAGCTCGTCTTAGCAGGTGCGATTCCCGCTGCATTACTTGCTATAGTATTTGACTTTATTTTGCGACGAATTGAGTTAGCTACTGAACCTAAAGCATCAAAGAAACGCGGTTCGTGGAAACTGCCAGTCCTTATCGGGGTACCGATCGCTGCCCTCGTTCTTTTCTTTGCACTCCGTGGTGGTGGTGAAGAAGATGCGATTGTGATCACAGGTAAGAAGTGGACTGAGCAATATATCCTGCCTTATGTGATTTCTGAATATGTAAAAGACAAGACAGATTACCCTGTTATCGTTAAAGAAGCGATTGGCGAGACGCCTATTCTTACGGAAGCAATCAAAAAGGGTGACATCGATCTTTATGTAGAATATACAGGTACAGGTTACTTAACGATTCTAAAAGAAAAATATGATCCAAGTATGAAGCCTGAAGAGATTTATGATGCTGTAAAAGAAGGCTATTCGAAAGAGTATGACCTGAAATGGACGAAGCCGCTTGGTTTTGAAAACACGTATGCGCTAGCTTTAAATCCTGATACGGCGAAACAAGTTAATGTAAAATCGATTTCTGAACTAGCGTCGAAGTCGAACCAGATTACTTTCGGTGGTCCAACAGAGTTCTTTGAACGTGAGGACGGCTATACGCCATTTGTGGATACGTATAATCTAAACTTTAAGGATAAGAAGAGTTTGGATCCGAACTTGATGTACTCTGCTGTAAAAGAAGGTAAGGTGGACGCGATTCCTGCATATACAACGGATGGAAGAATCGTTCGTTTCAATTTAAAGACGTTGGAAGACGATAAGAAATTCTTCCCTCCTTATTATGCAGTCCCTGTTGTAAGGGAAGATACGCTGAAGAAGTATCCAAAGCTTGAAGGTGTTCTCAATGAGCTTGAAGGGAAGATTTCAGAAGAAGATATGGCAGAAATGAACGCGAAAGTGGACCTTGATAAAAAAGATCCGCGTGAAGTAGCGCAAGAATTTCTGAAAAGTAAAGGATTGATCAAATAAGATAGAAAAATGGACTCCTTCGGGGGTCCATTTTTTGTTATGTAGGGTGGTTTGAGAGGGGGGCAGCAGGTTCAATTAAGTCTTAAAGTTAACTAATTAAGTCGAAACTGCAACCAATTAAGTCGTAACTGCAACCAATTAAGCTGAAAACCAGACCAATTAAGTCTAAAATTAAAAATAAAGGCCATTCGACAATCACACATCCCGTAAAAAGCAAAAAAAGCCGGTCCCTCAAAATCAGGAACCGGCATCATCTTATAAAACCTTACTCAAAAACGACTTCGTACGCTCATGCTGCGTGTTTCCGAACAATTCAGATGGAACATTCTCTTCAACGATGTAGCCGCCATCCATGAAGATCACGCGGTCACCTACTTCTCGTGCAAATCCCATCTCGTGCGTTACGACGACCATCGTCATTCCTTCACGCGCAAGGTCTTTCATTACTTCCAAAACCTCACCGACCATCTCTGGATCGAGTGCCGAGGTTGGTTCATCAAAGAGCATGATCTTTGGGTCCATCGCGAGTGCACGAGCGATGGCAACACGCTGCTTCTGACCACCACTAAGCTGGGAAGGATAGGCATTCGATTTATCTTGCAGTCCCACTTTTGCGAGCAGCTTCAACGCTTTGTCACGAGCTTCCTCTTTATTGGCGCTTTTCACTTTAAGAGGAGCAAGTGTTACGTTTTCTAAGACGGTTTTGTGAGGGAAGAGGTTAAACTGCTGAAAAACCATACCTACATCTTCCCTAATTTTATTAATATTCGTTTTTGGATCTGTGATATCCGTTCCGTTCACGATCACTTGTCCACCTGTTATGTCTTCAAGTTTATTGATACAGCGGAGAAATGTACTTTTGCCTGAGCCAGAAGGGCCAATCACACAAACAACTTCTTGTGCTTTTATTTCTGCATTGATATCCTTCAATACCTCAAGATCACCAAAGGACTTTTTTAAATTTTTTACTGTAATCATGGTCCGGCTCCTTTCACGTTAAAAACAAAATCGTGTATGTATTTTATCATAAGTTCGTTTGAATCGTTGTATTTCCTGCCTCTGATGAAATCTTTAATTACAAAACTTTCTGAAAAAAGGATTGACCTGTGAATATTCGGTGAACTATACTCTGATTATGAAAACGATTTCATGAATTCGATTCCACAATTGTTTTAAGAGGAGAATCTGATGGCAACCATTCAAGATGTGGCGAAGAAAGCAGGATTATCCCGCACAACTGTCTCTAGGGTGATCAATGAACATCCGTATGTGACAGAAGAGAAGAAGCGTCTCGTAACACAGGCGATGCAAGAACTGAATTATGTGCCCAATTCATCAGCAAGACGATTGAGGCGGCAGCAGACAGAGACGATTGCTGTCTATGTGCCTCGTATCACGAATCCATTTTTCAGTCATCTAGTTGAAGTGATGGAGAAGGAAGCCGCGAAAAAAGGCTATCAGCTCATACTGTGCCAGACCCGTTATAAGAAAGAGCAAGAGCGGAATTTCTTAGAGCTTTTAAAAACAAAGCAAGTAGATGGTCTGATCTTAACATCCATTGAAAACGATTGGAGTGAGTTTGAACCATACTTATCGTTCGGCCCCATCGTCGTTTGCAACGAATACTCAGACTCTGCTCAAGTACCTTCCGTCTACTTAAACCAGATAGAAGGAAGCTATCTAGGAACGAAGCACTTGATCGATCAAGGCTATACAAAAATCGGGTATTGCACCGGCAACCATAAGAGCTCCAGAGTTTCTAAAGACAGAAAGATCGGATTTTTACAAGCGCTAGATGAAGCGGGAATCATGATGAAGGAAGAGTGGTTCTTTTACAACGCTTATAGTGTACAAGACGGCTTTGCTGCATTTGAAAAATTGAGTGAGCTGGATGATAAGCCACAAGCGGTTTTTACTGGTAGTGATGAAGTGGCAGCAGGTATTGCGAAAGCAGCGTTTGACGCGGGTTGGAGAGTACCTGAAGACCTCGCTATCATAGGGTTTGATAATCAGCCTCTAGCAGCATTGATGGATCTGACGACGGTCGAACAGCCGATTGACACCATTGCAAAGCAGGCTATGAATTTGATGGTAGAAGCGATTCAGGCAAAGAAACCTTTAAGTCGAAAAGAAGTGATTCTGCCATTTCAGTTGATCAAACGATCCTCAACGTAACTTTTTGTGGTGAAATGTAATCGTTTACAAAACAGGAGATTAGGGGGAAATACAATGAAGAAGCTTAAGAAAATCTCAAAAGTGATTTCTACTTCACTAGCATTGTCACTTGTACTTGTAGCTTGTTCGGACAAAGAAGAAGGAAGCAGCAGCAGTAACAATTCCGGCGGTGATAAAGACGAAAAAGTAACGATCGTCTATGCACGTGGTAAGGATGATACACAAGGTACAACAGCAATGGTGGAAGCTTTTGAAAAGAAATACCCTAACATTGATGTGGAATTTAAAGAGATGCCTGCAGATACGGGCAAGCAGCATGACGCTTATGTAACTGCATTTAACGCGAACTCTGATGAGATCGACGTTATTGATCTAGACGTAATCTGGCCAGCTGAGTTTGCTCAAGCAGGATTCTTGATGCCGCTAGACCGCTTTATGGAAAAAGACGGGATCAACCCAGATGATTATAACGAAGGTGCGATCACAGCATCTAAATTTAAAGGAAAACAATGGGCTCTTCCTAAGTTTATCGATGCGGGAATGCTTTTCTACCGTACAGACTTAGTTGACGAAGGTTCTGTTCCAAAGACGTGGGACGAGCTTTTAGCGAAAGCGAAGGAAACGAAGGGCCAAGGTGGAACACAGTTTGGTTACTTGATGCAAGCGAAGCAATACGAAGGTCTTGTATGTAACGCGGTTGAATTCATCGCATCATACGGTGGGCAGATCATCGACGAAAATGGTGATGTGAAAGTTGATTCTCCTGAAGCGATCAAAGGAATCGCTAAGCTTGTAGAAGTTGCAAACTCTGATGTTGTTCCGCAAAACGTTACAACGTTTGCCGAGCCAGAGTCACATACAGCATTTATCAATGGTCAAGCAGGTCTGATCCGTAACTGGCCATATCAATTCGCATTAGCAAATGATGAGAAGCAATCTAAGATCGCAGGTAAAGTTGGAGTAGCTCCACTTCCAGCAGGGGATGCAGGAACTGCTGCAGCACTTGGCGGCTGGATGGCTGGTATCAACAAAAACACGAAGCACCCTGAAGAAGCTTGGAAGTTCTTAAGCTTTATGGCTGGTAAAGAAGGACAGAAGATCGACGCGATCAAAGGTGGACACGCGCCAACGATTCTTTCTCTATATGAAGACCAAGAAATTTTAGATGCGAACCCATACTTTAAAGAAGAAGGCTTTGTAAACGCACTTGAAGCAGCTGTATCTCGTCCTGTAGCACCGAACTACCCTGAGATCTCTGACATCATTCAAGTACAAGTTTCTCAAGCTGTAGCGAAAAAGATTACTCCAGAACAAGCAGCTAAAAACATGCAAAAAGAAATTTCAGAAAAACTAGTAAAGTAAGAAACGTAAAGTGATAGGGGTACGCCTTTCCATGAGAAAGGCTCCCCTTACTTTTATAATTGGTATCGATTCCACAAAGAGTGAAATGGATGGACGTAACAGCGCCCGTCCGTCGATTGCATTCGAATAGTAAGGAGCTGACACGTTTTGAAACCTGATCTAATGCCTAACAACCAAAAGCAAACTGCATTAAAAACGAAACAAAAGGCGAAGAAAAAGCGCTCTGATCGTTCGCTAGGCTACATGCTGATCGCCCCGTCGATGATCTTGATCTTGATCATTGCCATATGGCCAGTTTTTCAATCTTTCTATTACAGCATGTTTGATCTGAGACTGAACAATCCAGTGAAATCTGAAGCGTATGTGTCTTATAAAGTGAATCTGCAAACCTATCTAGATAACTATCCATTCTTAATCAGTTCACTAGAAGATGAAGTCGATCAAGCAACAGGAAAAACAAAAACAGAGCTTGAAGCAATCAAAGCAAATCTTGAAAAAGTAGATGCAGAATTAAAAGCTGATGGAGAATTGAGTAGCAAGTATGACGAAATAGATGAGAAGCTTACCGTGATGGAGCCCATCAGTGAAGAGCTTGCGATTTCTGATTTGGACAAAGAGGTAGCGCTCGATCTGGAGAAAGCTGTCACAGATTCTTCTGAACGACTTAGAGAACTGAAGGGTGAACTGCAAAACCCAGAAGACGTAATCGGACTTTCAGCATCATTAAAGGATTCAGTCATCACGCCTAACTTTATCGGACTGAAGCATTATAAAGAAAATTTAACAGATAGCCGCATGTGGAAGGCGATTCAAAATACGACTGTTTTTACGGTAATCTCTGTATTTGCAGAACTCGTTATAGGTCTCGCGATTGCACTCCTTATCAATAAAGCTTTCTTTGGTAGAGGACTCGTGAGAGCAACCATCCTCATTCCATGGGCGATTCCAACCGCTGTATCGGCATTCATGTGGAAGTATCTATATGATGGCCAAAATGGAATCGTAGCCAAAGCTTTTGCTGAGATCGGGTTGTTTGACCAGATGACTGATATGCTGACAACCAGTACAGGCGCTATGTTTGCCGTCATTTTCGCAGACGTATGGAAAACAACACCGTATATGGCACTCTTGTTATTAGCGGGGCTTCAAACGATTCCAAGTTCACTGTATGAAGCAGCAGCGATTGACGGAGCAAGCAAGTGGAAGCAGTTCTTAAAGATCACGCTGCCTCTGCTAAAGTCTAGCATTCTCGTTGCCTTGTTGTTCCGTACATTAGATGCGTTCCGTGTGTTCGACTTAATCTATGTACTTACAGGTGGAGGTCCTGCAAACTCTACGGAAACGATATCGATTCTCGCTTACAAAGTAATGTTTGCACAGACCAATTTCGGTGAAGGTTCGGCGCTGTCGGTTATCGTGTTTGTCTGTGTAGCGATCATCTCTATGATCTACATCAAGTTCCTTGGACGAGACCTTTTAAATGATAGATAAAAACGGAACAGATAAAGGAGTGAATAGGAAATGAACAAAAAAGCGGGCCCAATGTTTTACGTATTCTTAACATTGTTTGTCTTCCTTGTCATGTTTCCGTTTTTATGGGTACTGGCAAGCTCAATTAAACCGGTTGCTGAGCTGTTTGGCGACCGTGCGTTCATACCGTTTACAAACAACATGACAGGTGAGAACTATGAATCTGTATTTGTTAACTATCCATTTTTAAAATATTTATGGAACAGCTTAGTCGTGTCGTCGATCACTACCGTCTATGCAGTCCTAGTAGCGAGCTTTGCGGCTTATGCGATCGCACGATTAAACTTTAAAGGAAAAACAGTCATTCTTGGATTAGTGTTATCGGTTTCCATGTTTCCGCAGATCGCAACGATCTCACCAATCTATATCGTTTTAAAAAATCTTGGATTAACGAACAGCTATCTAGGTTTGATCATTCCATACACAACATTTACATTGCCATTATCCATCTGGCTGCTCGTCACGTTCTTCCGAAAGATTCCGTTCGATCTTGAAGAAGCAGCAAAAATGGACGGGGCTTCACCGATGCAAACATATTGGCGTGTAATCTTGCCTTTGGCGATACCAGGAATTTTCACAACAGCGATTCTTGTATTCATATCGGCGTGGAACGAGTTTCTGTTCGCGTTAACGATCAATACAGATGATGAGTTCAAAACCGTTCCGGTCGGAATTGCGATGTTTGAAGGACAGTTTACGATTCCTTGGGGAGAAGTTACAGCCGCAACGGTTATCGTAACGGTGCCGCTTGTAATCATGGTATTGCTTTTCCAACGCCGAATCGTGTCTGGGCTAACTTCAGGTGCGGTAAAAGAATAGCTTTGATAGGTAGCCCTCGCTAAAAAGCGGGGGTTTTTCTCATGTCATCTTTTCAAGATGTTCATTCTTTATTAATAAATATATTTATAGATAGGGTTATATTTTCTAATTTGTATTATGGGTTATGGAAGTCTACAATAGGTAATGTTAGAGAAACAACTTACTTTTTGTTAGGAGGAATTAGACAATGTCTAAACATATATTAATGGTCGTAACTACGGCTGATAACATGAACAACGAACACTCAACAGGATTATGGCTTTCTGAATTTGGTGAAGCGTATGTGGAGTTTGCGAATGCTGGCCACAATATTACAGTAGCAAGCCCTAAGGGTGGAAAAGCACCTGTAGATGACCGCAGCTTAGAAGGGGAAGTGCCTCAAGAGATACAAGACACAGCTAAATATCTTGAGAACACAATAAAATTAGAAGAAATCAATGAGCTTGATGCTTTTGATGCGATCTTCTTGCCTGGTGGCCATGGAACCATGTTTGACCTTCCAGAAAACACAAAACTGCAAGAGGTTATTCGCGACCTTTATGAGCAAAATAAAGTAGTAGCAGCGGTTTGTCATGGTCCTGCAGGGTTAGTTGGTGTGAAACTCTCTGACGGTACTCCGTTAGTAGCTGGAAAAAAAGTGACTTCATTCACAGATGCAGAAGAAGTAGCTACTACTCTTGATCAATACATGCCTTTCTTGTTAGAAACACGCATGCGTGAACTAGGCGCACAATTTGTTGCTGCTGAAAATTGGTCAGATCATGTACAAAGAGATGGACAACTCATTACGGGTCAAAATCCACAATCTACAGTTTCTGTGGCAAAAGAAGTTTTGAAGCAGTTAGCATAATTATGGATAAACCTGCAGACCTTTATAATAAAAGGTTTGCAGGCTTTCTTTTTTGTGAAAATTGAGAAGGAAATAAGGAGAGGAGAAAATAAGATGAAAGCTTTACTTTTGAAAGAACCCAATCAATGGAAAGAAATGAAGGTAGAAGAAATAGACAAGCCAATTGCGGGAATGGGAGAAGTTGTAGTGAAAATTCATGCCGCTGGATTAAATCCGGTCGATTATAAAACGGCAACTGGAGGAAATCCGAACTGGACGTATCCTCACATTTTAGGACTTGATGCGGCAGGTACCATACATGAAGTTGGAGAAGGTGTAACGGATTGGAAGATCGGTGATCGTGTTGTGTATCACGGAGATTTTAACAAAAAAGGGGCATACGCTGAATATGGAGTAACAACTGCACATACCATCTCACGTATTCCAGATTCTCTATCATTTGAAGAAGCAGCCGCTCTTCCAACAGCAGGTTATACGGCTTATCAAGCTCTGTTTAGAAAATTACCTATGTCTTCAATCGATACAATTTTGATCCATGCTGGAGCAGGCGGTGTAGGTGGGTTTGCGGTTCAACTGGCTAAAAATGCAGGAAAAACAGTTATCTCCACGGCATCCAAACACAATCATGAGTACGTTCGATCATTAGGAGCAGATCTTGTGATCGACTATAGGGAAGACGATGTTAAGGAAAAAGTAATGGCTTTTACAAATGGTAGAGGTGTTGATGCAGTTCTGGATACAGTCTCTAGAGAAAATGCAACTGCATCACTCGACTTAATCGCATACAACGGACACATTGCACATATTGCTGGCGCCCCTGATTATACAAAGGTAAAACCATTCACAAGAGTGATCTCATTCCATGAGGTAGCATTAAACGCCATCCATCATAATCAAGACGAAGTGGCAGAACGCGACTTAGCCAAAATGGGAGACGAGTTGATGGCGCTTGTAGCAGATAAGAAAATATCTCCACTTATAGAACAAGTCATCTCACTTGAAGAAGTACCTGAGACTCTAGGGAAACTTTCAGAAAGACATGTAAAAGGCAAGATTGTTTGTAAAATCCTATAAGGAGAAGGTGACGGTCATGGCTATAACAATTAATGCAATATTAATAGCAAGAGAAGGCAAAGAGGAAGCGTTGCGTGATGAATTGATTAATGTTGCACAAGCGTCACGTAAAGAAGAAGGGTGTATCAGCTATATATTGCATGAATCTACTGAGAATCCTTCAACTTTTGTTTTTTATGAAAACTGGCGTGATGAAGATGCGCTTAACAGTCACATTAATTCACAGCACTATAAAGCTTATCGCAAAAATATAGAAACTCTTGTACAGAATAGAGAAGTATATCGTTTAAACGTCATTGAGCTATAGAATGAAACACTGCATCGTATCTCATCTGGAGCGGTGCAGTTTTTTACGCATAGATCCCCTTTAGAGAGGAGGAAAATGGATGATTGATTTTGAATGGTACAGAAGTTTCATCAGCATCTACAAGCATCGTTCCGTTTCTGCTGCAGCAAAAGCTAGAATTTTAACACAGCCTGCCATGAGTCAGCATCTAGCAGCTTTAGAAGCAGAAATAGGGGAACCTCTATTTATTCGCGCTCCCCGAAAGATGATACCTACGGACAAAGGAAAAGAGCTGTATACAAAGATTGTTCCGCTCATAGAGAACTTAGAAAATACGACACTAGAAATGCTTCATAGCTCATCTGGAAATGAGCGAGCACCCGTAATCCGTATTGGTTCGCATGCAGAATATTTTACGATTCGAACTCTTCCTAAAATACGAGACTTAAATATTCGGTTTTTATCTCAGTTCGGAGTAGCAGGTACGTTACTAGAAAAGTTAGAGAAGGATGAAGTGGATCTTATTCTAACCACTCAAAAAGTGCAGCAACAAGGAATTGAATATCAAAAACTCGAAGATGAAGTGTTTGTTGCTGTGGTACCACCAATCTATGAAACAAATCTAGAAAGTACTGCTGAGATTGAGGAGTGGCTGAACAAACAGAACTGGCTGAGCTATGGGTTGGAACTTCCTATTATAAGAAGATACTGGCGAGATCATTTTAAAAAACGACCAGACTTTCAACCTTGCCATGTGATACCTGATTTAAGATCGATTTTAGAGGGCATCGAAAATGGGTTGGGAATGAGCATACTTCCCACTTATCTAATTGAAAAATCATTGCAAGAAAATCGTGTGAAGATATTGTTTCCTGAACTAACCACAGAGAACACCATCTATGCCGCATATAAAGTAGAACATAAAAACAGCCCTGTATTAGTGAAGGTACTAGAGGCTCTTAAACGTAAAAGCTAGTGTGAAGAGCAGTGCATTGTGTAGACTAGTAAATAAAAAAGGCGGAGGGCTTAGAGTTATGAAACTAACGGTCATCGGATATTGGGGTGGTTATCCTGGAGCAGGTGAAGCCACATCGGGATACCTTCTTCAGAGCGGAGGATATAATTTGCTCATCGATTGTGGAAGCGGTGTGCTCTCACAACTTCAAAAGTATATACAGCCTGAAAAACTAGATGCGGTTGTATTATCGCACTACCATGCAGATCATGTGGCTGATGTTGGAGTTCTTCAATACAGTCGTCTCATTCAGTCGTTTTTACAAAAAGGAATACAGACGCTTCCAATCTATGGTCATGATAAGGATCAAGATGGTTTTCGTTCGCTGACACACGGCAATAGCACAAAAGGAATTCCCTATCATCCTGATGAAGTGTTAAAGGTCGGACCATTCACGATTACGTTTCAGCTGACGAAGCATGCTGCTGTTTGTTATGCGATGCGCATTACAGATGGGAAGCATACGATCGTATACACAGCAGATACTGCGCTCATTCCTGAACTCGTTCCGTTCAGCCGATATGCGGACTTGTTAATCGCAGAATGCAACTTTTACAAAGGGATGGATGGAAGCGGCCCAGGCCACATGACATCAGAGGATTGCGGCAAGCTAGCACATGAGTCTGATGCTCGTGAACTGCTCCTCACACATCTTCCTCATTTTGGTCAGTTATCACAGCTTGTCACAGAGGCAAAAGAGGTGTATAACAATAAAGTGGAGCTTGCCTCTTCCGGCTGGACGTGGGGAGCTTAAAGATAGGGACTGAAAGAGGAGAGAAATATGCTTTTTATTGATAATGAAAATATTACAGACCCAAGAGTGAATCTAGCTATAGAAGAGTTCGCTTTAAAACATTTAGACATCAATGAAACGTATTTGCTTTTTTATATAAATGAACCATCGATCATCATCGGTAAGAATCAGAATACCGTTGAAGAGATCAACGCGGACTATGTTCGTGATGAAGGTATTCATGTGGTTCGTCGTTTATCAGGTGGCGGTGCCGTGTATCATGATCTCGGAAACTTAAACTTCAGCTTCATTACGAAAGATGACGGTAATTCGTTTCATAATTTCAAGAAGTTTACCGATCCTGTTGTAAAAGCACTTAAAAAACTTGGTGTCAACGCTGAATTAAGCGGACGAAACGATATTTTGGCAGACGGTAAGAAAATTTCCGGAAACGCACAGTTTTCTACGAAAGGCCGTATGTTTAGCCACGGAACATTACTTTTTGATTCTGAGATCGAAAATGTAGTCTCTGCTCTAAATGTACGTATGGACAAGATCGAGTCAAAAGGTATCAAGTCCATCCGCAGTCGTGTAACAAATATCCGCGAGCACTTAGACGAAGATATGACGATGGAAGAATTCAAACAGACGCTTCTTGCTTACTTATTTGAAGAGTTGGATTCTGTTCCAAAATACGAGCTGACGGAAAAAGACTGGGAAGAAATTCGCAAAATCTCAAGAGAACGCTACGCCAACTGGGATTGGAACTACGGAAAGTCACCTAAGTTCAATGTTGAACTTTCGAATCGATTTGCAGCAGGCTCTGTTGATATCAGACTGCACATCGTAAAAGGTATCATTCAAGAAAGTAAGATCTTTGGAGATTTCTTCGGTGTAGGTGACGTGTCAGATATTGAAAACAAGCTGAACGGTGTTCGTTATGACCGTGAAGCGATCGAGGAAGTGCTTGAGGATCTAGATTTAAGTCACTATTTCGGAAATGTAACGCGTCAGGAGTTCCTTGATCTATTATATTAGGGAGAAAACCGCCTTTTCATGGGCGGTTTTTGTTAGTTTATAACGTTTATAAGTCTTCAGTTTGATTTATAAGTCCTCAAAAAAATTTATAAGTCTTCAAATTTTTTTATAAGTCCTCAAAGACAATTTATAAGTCTTCAACAACTCATCCAAAAGTTGTGTGTCTAAACGGCTGTTTCAGCACTCAAAATCAGTCCAGGTTCAATGACCAGCCCCTCGAGGTCACATTCTTTCCTAATTAGGATACAAAAAACGTATCCCATTCAGGAAATGATGTGCTCGTCGGGGCTAAACAGTCATTTCAGCTTTGTATTTTCATTTGACAGAAAATTATTATAAATGATAAGCTGAAACCAAATACATCACACAATAATTAGATAACGGTACAAAAACGTCATATTTTTTTAATCTCAATTGTAATCGCTTACATATTATAAAGGGAGATGAAAGAATGATCCTCCATCCACAAGTGGAATGTATGAGCCGTGATGAAAAAGAAGAGCTTCAGCTTCACCGGTTAAAGCAGACGATACAAAATGTATATGAGAATGTCTCTTTTTACAAAAATGCATTTGACGAAAAAGGAATTCAGCCCTCTTCAATTGATACTTTAGAAGATCTTCAAAAACTTCCTTTTACCGTAAAAAAAGATCTTCGCGATCATTATCCTTTTGGGCTTTTTGCAGTTCCGCAAGATCACCTCGTTCGACTACACGCATCTTCTGGAACGAGCGGTAAACCGACAGTGGTTGGCTATACAGAAGGAGACATTGACAGGTGGAGTAACATGGTAGCGCGTTCTATCGCAATCGCAGGTGGAGAGCCAGGTCATGTTCTTCATAATGCTTATGGATATGGTCTTTTTACAGGAGGACTCGGACTTCATAACGGATCAGAGCGACTTGGTATGATTACGGTTCCTGTATCAGGCGGTAATACAGAACGCCAGATCCTTTTAATCGAAGACTTTAAACCACAGGTGATATGCGGAACGCCTTCTTATATATTGACGATTGCTGAAAAGATGGAGGAGATGGGAAAAGATCCGAAAGCGACTTCGATAAAATACGGAATATTTGGAGCAGAGCCCTGGTCTGAAGAGATGCGTGCGACGCTTGAAGAGAAGCTTGGCATCAAAGCAATGGACATTTATGGATTAAGCGAAGTGATGGGTCCTGGTGTAGCGATGGAATGTCATGAAGCACAAAACGGGCTTCATATTATGGATGATCATTTTTTAGCTGAAATCATTAATCCTGATACGCTTGAACCTATGCCTGACGGTCAGTATGGCGAACTTGTGTTTACGAGTTTAACCAAGGAAGCTTTTCCGATCATCCGATATCGTACAGGAGATATTGCTTCCATCAACCGCATGCCTTGCAGTTGCGGAAGAACTTCCATACGAATGAGTCGTGTTAAAGGACGGATCGATGACATGATTATCGTTCGTGGAGTTAACGTGTTTCCGTCTGAAATCGAGAACTGTCTTCTTTCTATAGAGGATATCGTTCCTCACTATCAAGTTCATATCTTAACAGAAGGATTAAAAGAGCATATTGAACTTCATGTTGAGATGACGGAACAGCTTTATGCTGTAACAAACGGTGACGAAAATCATGAGGCGACACACCTGTTAAAGAAGACGATCACAAAAAAGATCAAAGACACATGCCTCGTATCTATGAATATTAAAGTGTATCCACCAAAAGGAATACCACGTTCTGAAGGTAAGGCGATTCGTGTGGTCAGACAGATACAGAAAAAAATGGGTGTTTAACTACTTTTCAATCGTATGACGTTAATTTATAATTACGGTAATTAAACGTAATATAATAGGAGGGAACAACATGACAGTTGGTATGAGTTTTAATCAGCTTAGTGAAGAAGAGAAAATGACTCATTTTCTTGATCGGATCAACGCCGGTGAGAAGATCGAACCGGATGACTGGATGCCGGAAGATTATCGCCTGCAGCTGATTCGTTTGATATCGATGCATGGCATTTCGGAAATTATGGGAGCGCTTCCAGAGAAAGAATGGGTGCCTAAAGCACCTTCACTTCACCGCAAACTCGCGATCATGGCTAAAGTTCAGGATGAGATGGGACACGGGCAGCTCTTGCTTCGTGTGGCAGAAGATTTGATGGCCCCTCTTGGCAAGAACCGCCACGACATCATGGAAGATCTTTTTTCCGGTAAATTAAAGTTTCATAACGTGTTTCATATGGATGCTCCAACTTGGGGCGATGCGGGAATCATCGCTTGGCTTGTAGATGGAGCGGCAATCATCTCTCAAAGTATGATGCTTGATTCTTCTTATGGGCCATACGCCAGGGCGTTAAAGCGTATCTGTGCGGAGGAAGTTTTCCATGCGCAACACGGTGAGAGCATCATTTTAGCGATGGCCGAAGGAACACCGGAACAGCGTGAAATGTTGCAGGATTCGTTAAACCGCTGGTGGGAATCACTGATCATGTTCTTTGGACCAAAGTCAGCAAAAGAAACCGGAAATTCAAACGCGGACAAGAACATCATGTACAAGATTCGTACAAAAACAAACGAGGACCTCAGGCAAGAGTTCTTCACAAAATATATTCCTCGTATTTGGTCGCTTGGGCTAACGATTCCAGATGATACGATCCGTTTTGATGAAGACAGTCAGATGTGGATCTATAAGGATGCTGACTGGAGCACGTTCAAACAGATTGTTTCTGGTAACGGGCCACAATCACAAAACCGTTTAGATCTTCGACGCCGCTCATATAAAAATAACGAGTGGGTTCGCGCGGCACTCGCTGCTAAAAAGGCGATCTAACAGCGGAAAGGAGAGAAACAAAGGTGAGCGAATCAACAAATGAATTTTACAACGTGTATGAAGTATTCAGCAAAAAAACAGATAAATCTCCGTTTCAACATAGCTTCAGCCTTTTAGCACCAAACGCGGATATGGCACTCATCATGGCAAAAGAGAACTTCTTCAGAAGAGAAACGGTCGCTGACATCTGGGTTGTGAAAAGAGAGAACATAAGGGGTCTTAACCAGGACGAAAGAGAAATGCTTAAACGCCTAGATAAACAATATAGAGAAACAAAAGGATATGGTTATCTGAAGAAGAAGTGGCGTGACTACAACCAGGAGCAGTTTACCGAACAGCACATCCTTGGCGGAAGGGGAGACAATTCATGACACAGGAAACGTTAAAACCACTAGAAAAGAAAGCGTTGATCGAGCTTCTTTATCAGCTTGCAGACGATGATTTTCTTCTTGCGTTTCGCGGATCGGAGTGGCTTGGTCTAGCACCGCACATTGAAGAGGATGTTGCCTTCTCTTCTATCTCACAAGACATGATGGGACACGCAAATTTGTACTATAACCTGCTAGAGAACCTTGGAGAAGGCGAAGCAGACAGGATTGCTCACTTGCGATCTCCTGATCAGTTTCGAAATGCCATCATCTTAGAAGAAGTGAACGGACCTGGAACGTACTTAAAAGAACCAGATTATGACTGGGCATTCACTGTCGTACGCAACTACTTTTACGCTGTACACAAACATATACGTCTAGATTCCCTGCGCCACTCATCCTATGAACCTTTGGCAGAAGCAGCCCGTAAAATCATGACAGAGCAGTATTACCATCTGATGCACTGGGAGATTTGGTTCAAGCAGCTTATGACAAGTACAGATGAAGCAACCCTGCGAATGACAGAAGCGATCCAAAAGGTTTGGAGAGATTTTGGCGGAGTTCTTACGCTAGGACCGTACTATGAAGATATCGTGAAAGCAAATTTTATTGATGACGAGAACGTTATGAAAAAGAGATGGAACAACAAGATTGAAGCTGTCTTAAAAGAAGTAGGTGCATCCTATCCGGGTGAACCTCGCATGGAAAGAGGCAATGGCCGAAACGGCGTGCACACGGAAGACTTGAAGCAAGCAACTGCAACACTTTCTGAAGTTTATGCAACAAATCCTTCAACTGGCTGGTAAGACGATTTAGAAAGGAGATGAACCACGTGTCCGAATTAAAGAGCAGCATGACTGATAGTGTGATGGACGCGCTTGGGGATGTAAAAGATCCTGAAATCGCCTCTGTCAGTATATTGGATCTCGGAATGGTGCACGAAGTGGACGTGACAGATGATAAGGTCAGGATTTCTGTTCTGCCTACGTTCTCTGGCTGCCCAGCTCTGCACATCATCGAACGAGATATAAAAAAAGCGATTGAAAATGTAGAAGGAATTACTTCAGCAGAAGTGAAATTTGTATTTACACCATCGTGGACAACAGATCGCATTACAGCCGAAGGGCGTGAGAGGTTAAAAGAGTTTGGCATCTCACCGCCACCTGCGAACCATGTGATGGGTGAACCTTGGGAGATCGATTGTCCGTATTGTGGATCAACGTACGTAACGATGGAAAACATCTTTGGGCCAACAGCCTGCAGAAGTATCCTATATTGCAAGTCGTGCAAGAACCCGTTTGAAGCGATGAAACCTGTTGCTGACATGGGGTAAGAGAAATGATGATTTTAAAAATAGGGAGGAAACACACATGGTAAAACTAATCGCACTTTACAAAACACCTGAAAACTTGGAGCAGTTCGACGAGCACTATTTTGGACATCATACAGAGATCACGAAAAAGATTCCTGGACTTCGCAAAATGGAAGTAACAAAAATCGTAGGTTCACCGATGGGGAAAAGCGACTATCACATTCTTTGTGAGATGTACTATGACGATCATGATGCGTTGAAAGCCGCTATGAAGTCTGATGAAGGTAAAGCTTCAGGAAAAGACTTGATGAGCTTTGCAGCTGAACTCGTAACGCTTATGATCGGTGAGGAAATCAATGAGTAATTACGAAACAATTCTAACCTCTGTTGAAGATGGAATCGCCTTCATTCAATTAAACAGGCCGCGTGTGTTAAACGCGATCAATAGGCCGATGGTTACGGAACTATTAGATGCTTTTGAAAGCTTCGACCGTAATGACGAGGTAAAAGCAATTGTTTTAACAGGCAGTGAGCGTGCATTTGCAGCCGGTGCCGACATTGATGAGATGAAAGAAGATACAGCGGTCTCTCTTGAACTATTAAATCAGTTTAAAGAATGGGATCGTCTCGCAACGATAAAAAAGCCGATCATCGGTGCAGTCAACGGCTATTGCTTTGGAGGAGGCTTTGAACTAGCGCTGTGCGCAGATATTCTTTTTGCTGCAGAAAACGCACAGTTTGGATTTCCTGAGATCAAGCTTGGCGTGATGCCAGGTGCTGGTGGCACGGTAAAACTTACAAAGCTGATGGGGCAGAAAATAGCTCTTGAATGGCTATGGCTCGGTGACCCGATGACAGCGGATGAAGCACTTCAATATGGCGTGATCAACCGCGTTATAGCACCAGAACTTGTCGTGGACGAGGCAAAGAAGTATGCGAAGATTGTAGCTTCAAGAGCACCTTTATCTACTCGTTTAATAAAAGAGACCGTTTATAAGTCCATTGATTATTCCACACACGAAGGCATGCAGTTCGAACGTAAAAACTTTTATCTATTATTCTCGTCTCAAGATCAAAAAGAAGGCATGAAGGCTTTCGTTGAAAAGCGTCCAGCCGAATTTAAAGGGAAGTAGAGGGGATATGAACATGTTTGAAACGATCAGCTACGAAACAAGAGGAAAAACGGCTTGGATTACTTTAAATCGTCCAGATAAGCTCAATGCATTCACATCACTTATGCATAAGGAAATGGTTTCAGCGATAAAGGAAGCTAACAAAGACAGCAATGTAAGAGCGGTTGTGATTACGGGTGCTGGGCGTGCGTTCTGTTCCGGTCAAGACTTAACTGGTTCACCAGAGGGCGCTGATTACGGTGATGTTCTTCGCAAAGGATATAACCCAATGGTGCAAGCATTAGTTGCCATGGAAAAGCCAGTCATCGCAGCCGTGAACGGTGTTGCAGCTGGTGCAGGAATGAGTCTTGCTCTAGCTTGTGACTTTCGTATCGCAAGTGAGAAAGCGAGTTTCATAGAAGCGTTCATTCATGTTGGTCTTGTACCTGATTCTGGAAATCTGTACTTCTTGCCTCGTTTAGTAGGACATGCAAAAGCAATGGAGCTTGCTGTGTTAGGTGAGAAGATTACCGCTCAACAAGCAAAAGAGTTTGGACTTGTAACGAAAACGGTGAGTGAAGAAGAGTTTATGCTTGAAGTGGAAACGTTCGCTGAGAAACTTGCAAACATGCCAACGAAAGCAATCGGGCTCATTAAACGTTATATGAATAAAAGCTGGGAAAGTGATCTGAACGAAGTGCTTGAATATGAAGCTCAAGCGCAAAAAATTGCTGGAGAGTCAGCGGATCACCAAGAAGGTCTTCATGCGTTTATAGAAAAGAGAAAACCAGCATTCACAGGAAAATAGACATCTAGATTAAAAGGAGTGGAGAACATGAGCACAAAGACAGAAGTGAAAGCAGTAAAACGTGATGTATACGAAATGGTTATTGGCGGACAAAGTGTTGGTGGATCTGAAGGAGAATACTTTGTTACATATAATCCAGCAACAGGTGAACCGTTAGCGAAAGTAGCAAAAGCAACGAAAGCGGATGTTGACCGTGCTGTTGAGGCGGCAAGAACGGCTTTTGAAACAGGAAAATGGAAGCGCTCTCCTGTAAATAAGCGTTCTCGCACGATGAACAAGATTGCTAGCATCATGCGTTCTCGTTATAACGAACTTGTTGAGCTTGAAATTTTAAACAGCGGAAAATCGTTAAGTGCTGCACAAGGTCAAGTCATGCAAGCGATTGAAGACTTTGAGTTCTATGCGGGTGCAATCGTCAGCCACCGCGGTGCTGTAAACCCTATGCCAGGACCATTTATGAACTACACGCTAAAAGAGCCTCTAGGCGTATGCGCACAGATCATTCCTTGGAATTATCCGATGATGATGGCAGCATGGAAGATTGCACCGGCAATCGCAACTGGTTGTTCGGTCATTCTAAAGCCAGCTAGCTTAACACCACTCACAGCGATCGTAATGACAGAGATCTGTCACGAAGCGGGTGTTCCTGAAGGTGTTGTAAACATCATTACAGGTGACGGAGCTACAGTTGGTTCATACCTTGCTGAACACGAGGGTGTAGATAAAGTAGCGTTCACGGGTGAGACTGGAACAGGAAAAGACATCATGGCTAAAGCCTCTCAAACGTTAAAACGTGTAACACTTGAACTTGGCGGGAAATCTCCAAACTTAGTTTTTGCCGATACAGATCTTGATGCAGCAGTTGACGGCTCGTTATTTGGTATTTTTTATAACACAGGGCAATCTTGTGAAGCACGTTCTCGTCTATATATCGAGGAAAGTGTATATGATGCTTTCATGGAAAAGTTCGTTGAAAAAGCGAAGAAGCTTGTACTAGGTAATCCACTCGATCAAGGTACACATGTTGGAGCAATCATTTCAGAGCGCCAGCTTGAAGTGATCGACGGTTACGTGAAATCGGCTGAAGAAGAAGGAGCAACTATCCTTCTAGGCGGTGGACGTGCAAAAGTGGACGGTTATGAAAACGGTCATTGGTACCTTCCGACGATCATCACAGATGTAAATGAAGACATGAAAGTAGTTAAAGAAGAAATCTTCGGACCGGTTGTCGTGGTGTCTACGTTTAAGGACGAAAAAGAGGCTGTGAAACTAGCAAACAACACAGACTTTGGTCTAGCAGCAGCGATATGGACAAAAGACCATGCGAAAGCAACACGCGTTGCCGGAATGATTCAAGCTGGAACGATCATGATCAACTCACCGTTCTCTGCATTCCCAGGAACACCGTTCGGCGGCTACAAGCAATCCGGTTTCGGCCGAGAGCTATGTATTGAGACACTTGATCTTTATTCAGAAACAAAGAGCGTCGTGTCCTACACAGGATCACGTCCATTGAATCCTTTTAATCTGTAATAAAGCTCAGTTGCTCTTGGAAGTAGTTGATTTCCGTTACAGGTGCTCCCTTTCCGCGGGGCGACCGGTGAGCCACATTCGTACGTTTCACTCTTAAGTGTCTCACCTGACCGCTCGTCCCGCAGGAGTCTCGCACCTTTCACTCCAATCAACTTGTCAATGCAGCAACAATCTTTACAAGCTTCTAAAAAAGAGACACAAATGTAAAAGCGGGCCTTAGTGCTCGCTTTTTATACAAGAATTTGCTGCTAAGCTACTTCTTTGAATAGTTGATTGGAGCGGAAAGGTGAGACCGTTCAATGACGCGAAGCGGCGAATGAGCTCACCGCACACCCTGCGGAAAGCGAGTACCTGGAACGGAAATCAACCACTATCAAGAGCATCATTGCATACAAAACGTTAAACATTTGTTTAAAAGAAAGGCAGGAGAGACTATTGTTACAAAATGCTGTAGTCATCGGATCGGGTGTGATGGGAAGAGGAATCGCCTATGTGAGCGCAGTTGGCGGTTTTGATGTTCAGCTCGTTGATGTAAAAGAAGAACAACTACAAAATGCAAAAAAAGAGATCGATTCTATTTTTTCAAAAGCAGTATCTCGCGGAAAGTTATCACAAAGTGTAGCTGAAGAAGCGCAAGCGAGACTTTCATATGCTACGAATCTATCAGCAGCCGTGAGCGGTGCAGATCTAGTGATTGAAGCTGTTCCAGAAAATATAGAGATCAAGCGTGCTGTTTTTGAAGAACTAGACCGCTCAGCACCTGAACATTGTGTGCTTGCGACAAACACTTCAACGATGAGTCCGACAGAAATTGGTTCATTTACAAAACGACCTGAAAAAGTAATCGCCATGCACTTCTTTAACCCAGTCCATAGAATGCCACTCGTTGAGATCGTTCGCGGGCATGAAACAAGCGATGAAACGGTTGAACTCGCTAAGGAAGCTGCTGTGAAGATGGGGAAAGAAACAGTAACCGTTAACGAGTTCCCGGGATTCGTTACAAGCCGAATCTCTGCCATGATTGGGAATGAAGCTTTCTATATGCTGCAAGAAGGTGTTGGTACACCAGAAGATATAGATAAAGCCATTAAACTTGGTTTGAATTTTCCAATGGGGCCGTTTGAGCTCGGCGATTTAGTAGGTCTTGATACACGACTGAATAACTTGAACTATCTTCATAAAACGTTAGGCGAAAAATATCGTCCGGCACCACTTTTAGTCAAGTATGTTAAAGCGGGAAGACTTGGCCGAAAGTCAGGTAAAGGGGTATACGACTATACCACGGAAGATAACGGGGTGAAAAAGTAATGAAAGAGGTCGTCATCGTTGATGCTGTCCGTACGCCTATAGGAAGATATAAAGGTGGACTAAAAACGGTTCGCCCCGATGATCTAGGAGCAGTGGTAATCAAAGCGCTTGTGGAAAGAAACCCTAAACTTCCTGTTGGAGAGATCGAAGAAGTAATATTCGGAAACGCAAACGGAGCAGGAGAAGATAATCGTAACGTGGCAAGAATGTCTGCTTTACTCGCTGGACTTCCTGTTGAAGTAGGTGGAACGACGATCAACCGTTTATGTGGATCTGGTATGGATGCGGTCATATACGGTGCCAGGGCAATCTTGGCAGGAGAAGGGGATATCTTCATCGCGGGTGGAACGGAGAGTATGACACGCGCACCACTCGTAATGGGGAAGCCTGAAGTCGACTATCCTCGTGGTGATATGAAAATGTTTGATACGACAATTGGGTGGCGTTTCGTTAATCCGCTTCTGCATGAAAAGTTCGGTACAGATTCTATGCCTGAAACAGCAGAGAACGTAGCGAAAAAATATGGAATTACAAGAGAAGAACAAGATCAATTCGCATATGATTCTCAACAAAAAGCAAAAGAAGCTACCCTACAGAACCGATTTAAAGAGGAGATCGTTCCTGTAAGAATAGTAGACCGAAAAGGAAACGAAACGTGGGTGACAGAAGATGAACACCCTCGTCCTGAAACGTCGCTTGAAAAGCTTGGTACGCTTAAACCGTTGTTTAAAAACGGAAGCGTCACCGCCGGAAATGCGTCTGGAGTCAACGATGGAGCTTCTGCATTACTGTTGATGAGCCGTGAAAAAGCAGATCAGCTAGGATTAAAGCCTTTAGCTCGATATGTCTCTTCCGGTGTTGCAGGTCTGGAACCAGCTATAATGGGTGTAGGTCCGATCGAAGCTTCCAAAAAAGCATTAAAGCGGGCAGGTCTCTCTATAGCTGACCTTGATTTGGTCGAGTTGAATGAAGCTTTTGCATCACAATCACTTGCCTGTATGAGCGAACTGGGACTTGATCACAGTAAAGTTAACGTGAACGGCGGTGCGATTGCGTTTGGCCATCCACTTGGAGCTAGCGGTGCGCGCATTTTAACTACGCTTATGCACGAAATGAAAAAGCAAGGATCGCGCTACGGTCTCGCAACCATGTGTATCGGTGTTGGTCAAGGTATTGCTTCCATCGTGGAAGCGATCAATGAATAGGAGGGTCATCTAAAGTGAGTGCTATTTTATACGAAGTAAAAGATTATGTTGCTTATGTAACATTAAACCGTCCGGAAGTATTGAACTGCTTTAATTTTTCAACGTTAAAAGAGCTTGAAGAAGTAGTAGAAGACATTCATCACAACAGTGATGTTCGTGTTGTAATTTTTACAGGTGCAGGGGAGAAAGCATTCAGTGCAGGAGCTGATCTAAAAGAACGCCGTACACTAAGTGAATCAGAAGTAAGAAGAAATGTGCGCAAGATTCGCGATGTGTTCTCTGCTGTTGAAGCTTTGCCGCAGCCTACGATCTGTGCGATCAATGGCCATGCTTTTGGAGGCGGCTTCGAGTTGGCTCTAGCTTGTGATCTTCGAGTTTCTGTGAGAGAAGCGTCAATGGGTCTGACAGAACTTAGTTGGGCAATCATCCCTGGGGCAGGCGGAACTCAGCGTCTTCCGAGACTGATCGGACAAGCGAAAGCGATGGAACTAATCTTAACAGCAAAAAAGATGATGGCTGAAGAAGCTTTTTCTTACGGCATCTTGAACCAAGTGACGTCAAGAGAAGAATTGATGGCTGTTTGTGAAAACTATGCTGGTCTTATCATGAAGAATGGACCAGTAGCTGTTCAGCAAGCAAAGTATGCGATCAAGCATGGAACAGAAGTTGATCTGCAGACAGGACTTGCGATTGAGGCGAAAGCGTATGAAGTGACGATTCCTACAAAAGATCGAATGGAAGCGCTCGTTGCTTTTGGAGAAAAAAGACCACCTGTATTTAAGGGAGAGTAACTTGTTTCTGTCTCAGTAATTCTACTATTATAGAGTATAACTTTTTTGCATGATGTTTTTCGACGAGGTTCCAGATTTAAGTCGATCGTATGAGTGCAACTAAATTGACGTGAAAGACTTGATGTCAGCTAAGTTTTCTTTATGGTAGGATTGTACAGACAATAATAGGTACAAATGAGGGTATGAACATGCAGAATAGTTTAAACACACGTTCCATGATTTTCACATTGTACGGAGACTATATCCGGCATTATGGCAGTGAGATATGGATCGGCAGCTTGATTCGATTGTTAGAAGAGTTTGGTCACAACGAACAGGCCGTAAGAGCAGCGATTTCCAGAATGAATAAGCAAGGCTGGATCGTAGCTAGAAAACAAGGGAATAAAAGTTATTATTATTTAACAGAGCGTGGAAAAAAGCGGATGGATGAAGCGGCAAAGAGAATCTTTAACGCGCAACAGGAACCGTGGAACGGCGAATGGATGATGTTCACCTATACGATTCCTGAAGAGAAAAGAAGCATTCGTGATGAGCTTCGAAAAGAACTGGTCTGGAGCGGGTTTGGTCTACTGGCAAACAGCTTTTGGATCTCACCACACGCATACTCAGAGCAGATTCAATCTATGATTGATAAATATGACATCAAAGACTATGTTCATTCTTTTACAGCCGTTTACAATGGGCCCAATGAGAATGAAAAGCTAGTTTCTGAGTGTTGGGATTTAAACGACATTAACGAGAAATACAACGAGTTCATCGTAACGTATTCTCAAAAGTATGTGATCGATAAGAATAAGATTGAAAAAGGTGAGATGACAGACGGAGAATGCTTCGTAGAGCGCACTAAGCTTGTTCACGAATACCGTAAGTTTCTTTTCATCGATCCAGGTCTACCGAAGGAGCTTCTTCATGCAGAATGGCTAGGTGATCACGCAGCTTCACTCTTCAGTGATTATTACCGTGCACTGGCAGGGCCAGCAAGTCGTTTCTTTGAAAGCATCTATTCGGATGGAAACGATTTAAAGAAAGATTCAGAGTTTGATGCTCTTAATCATCCTCTTATTCAGGAGAACCGGTCTTAAAAAATTTAGGTTAGATACAACTAAAAAAGCACTTTCGCAAGCTATCGTACGAAAGTGCTTTTCTACTATTCTTTTAATTCGTCACGGAACTGTATCCCTTTTTCATAATACGTGTTGATCGTAAGCTGAATAAGCTTTAGATCATCGTCGTTCAGTTCGCGTATGATTTTACCCGGTGAACCCATGACCATGACACGCGGTGGTATTTTTTTGCCGGGAGGAATTAGTGTGTTCGCACCGATGAATGCTTGTTCGCCAATTTCTACACCATCAAGAATGGTAGACCCCATGCCAACGAGTGCACCTTTTTTAATCGTACATCCGTGCAGGATGACGTTGTGACCGATCGACACCTCATCTTCTAGAATGAGGGGATACCCTTCATATAGGTGAAGGGTGCAATTGTCTTGAACGTTAGTCTTTTTGCCGATGGAGATAGGTCCTTCATCACCTCGAAGAACGGAGTTAAACCAGACGCTTGCTCCTTCTTCTACTGTAACGTCGCCAATCAAGTGAACCCCAGGCGCGATAAAAGCGCTTTCATGAACATCTGGTGTTTTGCCATTAAACGTGTATTTCATAATGAGCCTCCCTCGTAACAGGTTATAGGTTCAGTATAACAAAGGTTAGAATGGGAAGTGGAGAAATTGAATTCCATCTGTGAAAAGTTAAACATTCAGTATCCGATCCTTCAAGGCGGAATGGGAAATGTTAGTAATGCAGAACTAGCTTCAGCTATATCAAATGCAGGTGGGTTAGGCACGATCGGTGCTGGTACGATGTCACCTGAAGAGGTAGAAAATTTGATAATTGCAACAAAGGGGATGACAGACAGGCCATTTGCTGTTAATGTACCTTTAACCGTTGCATCAAATGTAAAAGAAATTCTTAGACTTCTGATCAAACATAAAGTGGAAGTTGTTTCCTTATCTGCAGGTAATCCAGCACCTTACATACCGAAATTAAAGGAACATGGATTGATAGTTATCTGTGTTGTAGCTTCTGTCTATCATGCCAAAAAAGCAGAAGCAGCAGGAGCAGATCTGCTAGTAGCCGAAGGCTATGAAGCTGCGGGACTAAACTCACCTTATGAGACGACGACTATGGTTCTATTGCCTCAGGTCTCCAAGAGTGTAACTATTCCAGTCATCGCGGCTGGAGGTATAGCAGATGGAAGCGGTATGGCAGCTGCCTTTGCTCTTGGTGCACAAGGTGTTCAGATGGGAACTCGTTTCATCGCAACAAAGGAAGCACCATTTCATGAGAAATACAAAACTTCCTTAGTAGAAGCAGATGATACAAAAACGTTAATCGTTGGCCGCTCAACCGGAAAGATCAGAAGAATTTACGATACACCTTATGCTCAGAAGTTGATTCAACTTGAAAAAAATGGCGTCTCACCTGAAGAGTTTGTTACACACACCTCAGAAGATCATCATATTTTAGGAGCTGTAAAAGGGGACTTGGAGAACGGTTTTATCAATAGCGGTCAGATCGCAGGTGTGATTTCAGATGTACCGAGCGTGAAAGAACTGCTTGAAACCATGATGAAAGAAGCAAGAGAAGCAGTAAGTATGTTAAACAATCGTTTCATCTAATTCAGTAGTATTAGTAACAGGAGGGTGTATGTAATTATGAATCAGCAAGACCAGTGGACGTCGAAATTAGCTTTTATTTTAGCTGCAGCAGGGTCAGCAATCGGACTCGGTGCGATTTGGAAATTTCCTTATGTAGCTGGTACTAGTGGTGGGGGAGCCTTCTTCCTTCTCTTTTTATTGTTTACGTTTCTTATCGGCTTTCCGCTTTTAATGGCTGAGTTTGTTATCGGCCGAGGAGCGCAAAAAGAGGCGGTTTCTGCTTATCGAAAGATCGCCCCAGGTTCAGCATGGCCATGGCTAGGCAGAATGGGTGTAGCGACTGCATTTATTTTATTATCTTTTTACAGTGTAATTGGTGGATGGATCATTCTCTACCTTGGAAAAAGTTTTTCAGGAGACTTCTTTAACCATGACTTTAGTCAAATGTTTGGAGAGTCAATCTCGAGTACATGGCCGGTTTTGATCTCTCAGTTCATCTTTATGATGGTTACGATTTTCGTTGTTAGCCGTGGTATTAAGAATGGAATTGAAAAAGCAAACCAAATCATGATGCCAGCACTTTTTGTATTGTTTGCTGTTTTGATTATTCGTTCACTAACATTAGATAATGCGATGGAAGGCGTAAAGTTCTTTTTGTTCCCTGACTTTTCTAAGATCGGTGGAGACGATATCCTATTTGCTTTAGGGCAGTCTTTCTTCTCATTAAGTGTGGGTATCTCTGTAATGGTTACGTACAGTTCTTATTTGAGCAAGAAGGAAAGCCTTACGAAATCGGCAACCACGATTGTATTACTCAACGTATTGATCTCCTTATTAGCGGGATTAGCGATCTTCCCAGGAGTATTTTCATTAGGTCTAGAACCAGCGGAAGGACCTGGATTGTTGTTCGTGGTACTTCCTGCTGTATTTGATCAGATCGTGTTCGGACAATTATTCTTTATTGTGTTCTTAGCATTGTTCTTGTTTGCTACACTTACATCAGCATTCTCGATGTTAGAGATCATCGTTGCTTCTATCACGAAAGGTGAGTTAGAGAACCGTGCAAAATGGTCTTGGATCATCGGAATCCTTATCTTTGTATTTGGTGTACCATCTACGTTGTCATATGGGGTTTGGTCAGATTTCACGCTGTTTGACAAGATTATCTTTGATCAACTCGACTATTTAGTGAGCAACATCCTGCTTCCTTTAGGAGCGTTGTTCATCGCGTTGTTTGTAGGATATCGTTATCCTAGAGAGATGCTCCTTGAAGAGTTTAGAGCAGGTTCATCTGTTTCGGTAAAAGGCTTTGCACTTTGGCTTATGCTGATCCGTTACGTCGTTCCTGTTGTGATCATCATCGTATTTGTTAACATGCTTGGACTTTTTTAAAAGAAAATTAGAAAGAAAGGCGCGGACCATAATTGGTTTTAGCGCCTTTTTTGTGTTAATAATAGAATTTGTGAAATACAGAAGTGAAGGGAAGAATGAATAATGTTGAAAGACAAGATTGCAGTAGTAACGGGAGCAACTCGTGGGTGTGGGAAAGCTATAGCAGAAAAGTTAGGAACATTAGGAGCAAAACTAGCTATCATTGGTTCGTCTGATGGCATCTTCAAAACTGGAGAAGAGTTAAAAGCTAAGGGATTCGATGTTCTTGCCATAAAAGCAGATGTGACGAAAGAAACGGACGTAGCAGAACTGTTTAAACAAACGTTTGAAACGTTTGGAAACATTGATATTTTAGTAAACAATGCTGGAATTGGCCAGTTTAAATTGGCAGAAGAACATTCATTAGTAGACTTTCAAAAAATGTTTGAAGTCAACGTACAAGGTGTATTCTTATGTAGTACAGCGGTTGTTCCACATATGAAAGAGCGAAAAGAGGGAACGATCATCACGATCTCATCAGATGTGGGTCGAAGAACGATTGCTAACGGCTCTGTCTATACAGCTACAAAGTACGCAGTTCAAGGATTTTCGGGGTCTCTTGCGCAAGAACTAAGAGAATTTGGCGTTCGTGTAGGTACTGTAAATCCAGGTGCGATTGATACGTACTTTGCTGATTCTGAACAAGGTCTTGATTTTAAAGAAGATTGGCTAAAAGTAAATGATATCGCAGAAGCAGTAGCGTATATGGCAAGCGCACCAAAACACATGGTCGTTGATGAAATCATGCTTCACCCTCTTTCTCAGGAATACCCGAACGTATAATACGAGGAGGCGATCTGGGTTGAAACTAGATCAAGAAGTGGTATCCATTGAAGGTTCAAAACCTGTTACGCTGCATGAGTTGTTTGGTGAAGAACAAACTTTTTTTGTGTTAGTCAGACACCTTGGCTGACCATACTATCAAGAATTCCTTGCGCAGTTGCGCGAGTCATTTGAGAAGTTTGAACGCTTAGATGTTAAGGTCGTTGTCGTAGCACCAGCTAATCGTGATCAGATTCAAGAGTTTTTGAATGTACATGGCCCATTTCCATTTGAAATCTACGGTGATCCAGAGCTAGACCTATACGAGGAGATGGGGAACCACAACATGACCACTGTGAAAAGCATGCTGTCTGTAGGGGCCGATCTCTTAAAAGGTGAAGTGAAGATAAGCGACATTGTGCCTAAAGATAAGAAGGAAAGAAAGCATTTTTTAAGCGCAGTGAAAAATCAAGACGTGAACATTCAAGGAAGTTCGTGGCTATTTGATCGTAATGGAAATGTTTTGTGGAAGCACATGGATGATACTCCTGAAGATCATGCGAAAGTCGACGAAGTGTTGAAACAGTTGCGGAAATGATAAGAATAAAGCTGATATAGCATGGGCTATATCAGCTTTTTCATGTGGTACGGAGCTTCGGCTGAACTTAATCATATAAAAAATAGCGTCGATCACATAAAAATTGGGACCAATCACATAAAAAAGAAGATGAATCACATAAAAATGGACATCAATCACATAAAAAGGAATAGCAGATTTTTAAAAAGTCTTACTTATACTGCCTGGCCTGCGGTTATCCTCAGATTTTATCCACGAACGAATGCCTCTGCCGGCAAATGGCTCGTCATCAAATCGAGGGATGATATGAAAATGAGCGTGTGGAATGCTCTGACCACCCACTGGATTTACGTTCCATCCCGTGCTGTAGCCATCAGGTGCAAACTCTGAGTCTAGCAAACTTTTTGCTTGCTGCATCAACTCATATGTATCACTCCACTCTTTTTCACTTAAATCAAATACAGTCTGTTTATGAGCTTTTGGAATAATCAATCCCGCACCCTGTAAAATGTCCTGAGCTCTCGGACTCTGCAAAAAATAGCAACTTTCATTCTCTAATACTATTTTTTGTTCAGGAAAACTCATGGGATCACAAAATATACATTCATCCATTTATAAATACACCTCCAATGCTATTTTTGCACATTTTTCATATTTCTTACAAATCAAACAATTCTGGGGATTCATTGACCGGATATCACACAAAATGTTATGATTACGTTAAGAAAACGTTATATAAATCGTTATATAAATTCGATGAAAGATATGAGGTGTGTGCATGAAATCAGGCATGAAGGTCGGCCAAAGTGCGACCATCAAAGCTACCGTTACACCCGATATGTTTGCTCAATTTGAAGGAAAGCTTGTCCATCCAGCTTATTCAACGGTTAGCATGGTCTATCATATGGAATGGGCAGCGAGACAGATTATATTGCCATATCTTGAAGAGCACGAAGAAGGAATCGGCGGTGGAGTTGCAGCCAAGCATATGGCTCCGACGCCAGAAGGCGCTGAGCTTACTGTAACGGCCACGTTAAGAGAAGTTAAAGGCAAAGCTGTCATATGTGATGTGACCGTCTATAACGGAAAAGCGATAGCAGGCGAAGGAGAAGTTACACAATATATCCTTCCGAGAGAAGCGATCTCACAAAAAATTAAAGAGATGAAGGTTTAAATTTTTTTGCACTATAATGAAAGCGCTTACACTTTAAAGCAGCAAAGTGAAGAAGGAATAGAGTAAGTAGAGACATACTAGGGGGATTTACACATGTTTGAAAAAATATCACAGCATGAGCAAGTTGTTTTTTGTAACGATCCATCAACAGGTCTCAAAGCAATTATCGCAATACATAACACAACATTGGGTCCAGCACTCGGCGGATGCCGAATGAGACCATACGGATCGGTGGATGAAGCACTTGAGGACGTACTGAGACTGTCAAAAGGCATGACATACAAATGTGCAGGTGCGGATGTTGATTTCGGTGGGGGGAAATCGGTCATTATCGGAGATCCGACGTCAGATCGTACACCAGAGTTGTTTCGAGCGTTCGGACAGTTTGTAGATTCTTTAAACGGTCGCTTTTATACAGGAACGGATATGGGTACGACGCCTGATGATTTTGTTCACGCGTTAAAAGAAACGAATTGTATCGTCGGGGTACCCGAGGAATATGGCGGAAGCGGCGACTCTTCTGTTCCAACAGCACAAGGAGTTATCTATGGCCTTCAAGCTACGATTCAGACTCTCGAAGGAACAGATGAACTCGCAGGTAAGTCCTACTCTATACAAGGATTAGGAAAAGTAGGGTTTAAGGTCGCAGAGCAGCTGCTCGCTGCCGGTGCACAGATCTATGTAACGGATATTAACGAAAAAGCGTTAAAGATGATTCAAGAACGAGCAGAACTGCTTCCTGGAAATGTGGAGGTGGTTGAGGGAAGCGACATCTACGGGGTGGACGCTGACATCTTCATACCATGTGCACTAGGAGGAATCATTCACGACGAGACGATCGAACAGTTGAAAGTTAAAGCGATAGTTGGAAGTGCTAACAATCAGCTTTTAGAAGATAAACATGGGCTTTACCTGCAACAAAAAGGAATCCTATATGGTCCGGATTATATTGTGAACGCAGGAGGGCTCATTCAGGTAGCTGATGAGCTTTATGGACCGAACAAAGCTCGTGTCTTAACAAAAACGAGAGCGATCTATGACAGTTTGATACAGATCTATAGTGAGAGCACGAAAAAACAGATATCTACGATGGAAGCAGCAAATCTTTTCTGTGAGGAAAAACTTGCAGCTCGTTCAAAACGAAACAGCTTTTTCGCTCACAACCGAAGACCAAAATGGCAAGTTCGAAACTAAGGAGGGAACCTATCCATGGAAAAGTTATTTCCAAAGATGCAGATCATTAACGAGAACGGTGAGTGGAATGACGAAACATACCGCGGTGAGATCACAGAGGAACTAACGAAAGAACTTTATACGAAGATGCTTCGTTCGAGGCTTTTCGACCGTAAAGGGGTAAACCTGCAGCGTCAAGGACGGATCGGAACGTATGTTCCTTTCGAAGGGCAAGAAGCGTCACAGATTGGAAGTGCAATGGCGATGGGTGAAGGCGATTGGATGTTCCCGACTTATCGAGATCATGCGGCAACGATGACATTTGGTCATTCGCTAAAAACGCTTTTTCTTTATTGGAAAGGCCGCCAAGAAGGATGTATTCCTCCAAAAGGGAAGAACATTTTTCCTCCAGCCGTTCCGATCGCATCACAGCTTCTTCATGCGACGGGCGCCGCATGGGCTGAAAAGTTAAAAGGTACAGATCGTGCTTCTATCGTTTACTTTGGAGACGGTGCAACATCAGAAGGTGATTTTCATGAAGGCTTAAACTTTGCTAGCGTGTTTAACGCTCCTGTTGTTTTCTTTAATCAAAATAACGGATTCGCGATTTCTGTACCGATCGAAAAGCAGATGAAAAGTAAAACGATCGCTCAAAAAGCAGTAGCGTATGAAATGGAAGGCGTTCGATTAGATGGTAATGATGTATTTGCCGTCTATTTCCACACACGTACAGCAGTCGAACGTGCAAGAAAAGGGGAAGGACCAACGTTGATTGAAGCTGTAACGTGGCGTTATGGGGCACATACAACAGCTGATGATCCTTCGAAATATAGAAACCAAGAAGAATCTGTGAATCGCCGTGAAACGACAGATCCGATTCTTAGACTAGAGCGGTTTATGAAGAACGAAAACATGTGGGACGAGAAATGGGCAACTGATCTTCAAGAAACGCTTACACTTGAGATCGAAGCAGCAGTAAAAGAGATGGAAGAAGCACAAGCACCGCATTATAAAGATGTGTTTGATCATGTGTTTGCAGAGAATCCTTGGCCGATCGAAAGCCAAAAAGAAGCATACGCTCATTCAAGAGGTGATCGCTAATGACAACGCTAGTAGATACGAAAAAATTAACGATGGTTCAAGCTGTAACAGACGGTATGAGAGTGATGATGAAAGAACACGAGAACGTAATCGTGCTTGGTGAAGATGTTGGACAGAACGGCGGAGTGTTCCGTGCAACAGATGGTCTAGTTGCTGAATTTGGAGAGAATCGAGTCATTGATACACCGCTTGCTGAATCTGGCATTATCGGTACATCGATCGGGCTTGCGATGAACGGCTTCAAACCAATCGCTGAGATGCAGTTTCTTGGTTTCATCTATCCTGCGTTCAATCAGATCATGACTCATGCGTCTCGAATCCGTGCGAGAACACTTGGACATTTTACAGTGCCAATGGTCATTCGGGCACCTTTTGGAGCAGGCGTACGTGCACCTGAAATCCATTCTGATTCTGTTGAAGCTTTATTTACGGGGATGCCAGGAATGAAGGTTGTTGTTCCATCTAATCCGTATGACGCAAAAGGGATGCTTGTTTCAGCGATTGAAGATCCTGATCCTGTTCTCTTCCTAGAGCCGATGCGCTGTTACAGAAGTACGAAGATGGATGTTCCTGAAGGAAAGTATAATGTTCCACTTGGAAAAGCCGCTCGTCTTCAAGAAGGAAGCGATGTAACGATCTTTGCTTATGGCGCGATGATCGAAGTCGTTATGAAAGCTGCAAAGACAGCAGAAGAAAAAGGGATCAAGTGTGACGTGATCGATCTTCGTTCACTCTATCCGTTAGATAAAGAAATGATCGCTGAAAGTGTACAAAAAACGGGCCGTGCAGTCATTGTTCACGAAGCACCGGGAACGGGTGGACTTGGAGAAACAATCATGTCATTGATCAATGATACATCTTTCCTGTATATGAAAGCTCCAATTGAACGCGTAACAGGTTTTGATACTCCGGTTCCAATGTTTGCACTAGAAGATCACTACTTGCCAAGCGCAGATCGTGTTGTTCAAGCTATTAATAAAGTAACGCAATTTTAGGAGGTGAGTGTGAGTGGTAGAAGTAAAATTGCATGATATCGGAGAAGGAATGCATGAAGGAGAAGTTATACACTTTTTCGTAAAAGCAGGAGACTCCGTTAAAGTTGATCAGCCTTTAGTAGAGGTTCAAACGGATAAAGTAACCGCAGAACTACCATCCCCAGCAGCCGGAACGATTAAAGACATCAAGGTAAAAGAAGGAGATGTAGTGACTGTCGGATCTGTCATCTTAACGATTGATGCTGCCTCCGCGCCGTCTTCTCAAAATGCAGAAGAAGTTCCAGAATCTAATGATCAACCGGTCGTTGAAAAAATCGTTAAAGCACCTAGCCACACTACCTTTGCTGGCGGTATTGCAACACTGAACAAACGTGTTCTAGCTGCTCCTTATACGAGAAAAATTGCTCGAGAGAACGGTGTGGATATCGAACAGGTCAATGGCACTGGACCTGGGGGACGAGTGACTGACCAAGACGTTTATAACTATATGGATCAGCCTACTACAGCAGCAGAAGCAGAGGAAACACCAGTTAATTCTGTAGAAGAAAAAGAGACTACTTCGACTCACGTGTATTCAACAAGTGAACCGGAAGAGATTCCTTTTAAAGGGCGCAGAAAGCAGATCGCGAAGAAAATGGTTCAATCTCTTGCGACGATTCCGCACGTTACGCATTTTGAAGAGATCGATGTAACAGCTGTTATGAATCTGAAGAAACAGCTTAAAGCGATGGATCCAGATAACAAGCGTGGCATGAATGTTTCTGTTGCAGCGTTTTTCGTAAAAGCGATTCAGATCGCATTAAAAGATTTCCCGATTTTTAACGCAAAACTGGATGAAGAAAAAGAAGTTATTCGACTTGAGAAGAACGTGAACATCGGAATTGCTACAGATTCTGATGAAGGGTTGATCGTACCGGTTATCTCTCATGTGGAACAGAGAAATGTAAGGGATATCGCGGTTGACATGAAAGACAAGATCACGCGTGCTAAGACAAACAAGTTGAAGGGTTCAGATATGACTGGCGGCACATTTACAATTTCTAATGTTGGACCGCTTGGATCGATCGCTGCGACACCGATCATCAACCACCCAGAAGTGGCACTTATGGCTTTTCATAAAACAAAGAAAACGCCTGTTGTGATCGGAGATGAGATCGTGATCCGTTCTATGATGAACGTATCTATGTCGTTTGACCACCGAGTTGCAGACGGTGCAACAGCTGTCATGTTCACGAACCGAGTAAAAGAACTCATCGAGAATCCTTACTTCATGACACTGGAGCTGATATAGATGGTTGTAGGTGATTTTGCAACAAAACGACAACTCGTTATTATCGGAGGCGGACCTGGTGGATACCATGCTGCAATTCGTGCGGCACAGCTTGGAATGGAAGTTACGCTAATCGAAAAAGAAAAGTTAGGCGGCGTTTGCCTTCATAAAGGATGTATTCCTTCAAAGAGCCTTACACAGTCTGCTTCTAACTTTTCTAGCCTTTCTCAGTTTAAAAACATGGGAATTTCAGTTTCAGAAGCAAGCTTTGAATATGATACATTCTCAAACTACTATTCTTCGGTCGTAACTGGACTTCAAAAGGGAGTAGAAGCCCTTATAAAAGCGAATAAAATTGAGCATTTAACGGGTACAGCATCTTTCATGTCCAGTGAGAGAATAGGAATTGATTCAGGCCATCATTTTGAGATGTACGAATTTGAGCACGCGCTTATCGCTACAGGAAGTTTACCATTGTTGCCAAAACAGGCCACGTTATCTAATAGATTGGTGACACCACACACGTTGTGGGAGTTGAGAGGGCTTCCTGGAAGTCTATTCATCTATGGTGATGATTATTTCGCGCTTGAAGCTGCTATGGCCTACAAGCAGCTTGGAAGTGATGTTACGATAGCTATTCCAAGTGATGGATTTGGTCTAGACGCGAGCATCGAAAAAGAACTGCAACGAGTCTTAAAGAAAAACAAGATAAAAGTATTTAAGAATCATCTATGGGAAGGCGCAGAAGAGATGTCTGATTCAGTAACCGTAACGTTGATAAAAGACGGTGATGAAAAAGTTTCTGTTGAGACTTCTCATGTATTGTATGCCGCTGGCTATTCGCCGAATGTGGATAGTCTAGGACTAGAAGCGATTTCAATCGAACGTGACGAGAATGGTTTTATTATCGTAAACGAACATAGCCAAAGTTCTGTTTCTAACATTTACGCGGCTGGTGACTGTACGATTGGGATGAAGTTAGCATCAAAAGCAATCAAGCAAGGCAAGACGGCAGCTGAACATATGGTAGGAATGCAATCAGCGTTCAATTTAAGTCTTGTTCCGCATGTAGTTCATACGAATCCTCCGATTGCTTCAGTAGGTCTGACTGAAGAGCAAGCCCGAGCTGAAGGCTATGAAGTGAAGACGGGTCAGTTCTCTATGAGCGGCAATGGCTTTGCATCTATTCTTGGCCAAAAAGAAGGTTTGTCCAAAATGGTGATGGATGCGAAGAGTGATGTCGTGCTTGGCATTCACATGATGGGAGCAGGTGCTGCCGAAATGATTCAAGCGGGGACATTTGCACTTGAGATGGTTGCACGCGAAGAAGATCTGTCCTACCCCGTGTACGCGCACCCAGCTTTAAACGAAGCATGGCTTGAAGCGATTGAAAGTGTGAGTGGAAAAGCAATTCATGTACCGCCTGCTCGCAAAAAAGAAAAAAGTTCAGTATGAATGATGATGTTAAAAAACGGTCTTGTAGGCCGTTTTTTTGTTGAGGTTGAGGGTATATAGCGTCTAGAGTTTGTCGAGTTCTGTCTTCTCGCCGATATATAGTTAAAACTCGCCGAATTATCGCCAAACTCGCTGGAATAAGTCCGGAATTTCTAGAATTAATTACTGAATTTCTAGAATTAGACACATTTATACCCCCATAGGTATCAGTGGAAACTTCTTTCGATGAGCTATATGACGTTTATATAGGCTACCCTTGAACTAAAATTACTAAAACTTTCATCCATAACCGAAAGAAACGTGAAATTCAATCAGAATAAACAAACAATTATCACTCACATGCCATTTTCTTTTTTGGGCTACATATATTAAAATGGCGATAAGATAACATCCGCTATAGGAAAGCACGGCGGATATAAAAGAAGTGAGGAATGCTGTTTGAAGAAGTTAGTTTTAACTGGCGGTGGTTCAGCTGGACACGTAACGCCGCATCTTGCCTTAATACCTAAATTAGAGAAGATGGGATGGGACTTGAATTATATCGGTTCTGTTGATGGTATAGAGAAAAGTTTGATCCAAGATGGAACGAACGTGCCCTATCACGGCATATCAAGTGGGAAATTGCGTCGTTATTTTGACTTGAAAAATATAAAAGATCCTTTTAAAGTGGCAGCGGGTGTTGCACAAGCTTATTTTAAGCTCGGAAAAATAAAACCAGATGCTGTTTTTTCAAAAGGTGGTTTTGTGGCTGTACCTGTAGTTATCGCCGCATGGATGCGTAAGATTCCTGTTTACATCCATGAATCAGATATTACCCCAGGTCTGGCTAACAAAATCTCATCTAAATTTGCTTCAAAAATCTTCGTTACGTTTGATGAAGCGAAGAAACATTTTGCTGCAGGGCAAGCGATCGTAACAGGTTCACCGATTCGTGATGAACTGCTTCAAGGATCAAGAGAGAAAGGTTTGTCCTTCTTAGGCTTCCGAAGCCATCTACCTGTACTAACAATCATGGGTGGTAGTTTGGGTGCGCGGAAGATCAATGAAGCTCTACGTGAAGCACTGCCTGAATTGTTACGCTCTTATCAGATCGTACACATCTGCGGAAAAGGCAACATGGATGAAAGTTTGGATAATACAGAAGGCTACAGACAGTTCGAGTATATTCAAAGTGAACTTCCAGACGTGGTTGCTGCAACAGACTTTGTGATTTCTCGTGCTGGATCGAACAGTATTTTTGAATGGCTGACGCTCAAGATTCCGATGCTGCTCATCCCGCTTTCAAGAGCGGCGAGCAGAGGGGATCAGATCCTAAATGCTCAATCCTTTGAAAAACAAGGCTATTGCCACGTCCTTTATGAAGAAGAACTAACAAAGGTGACATTGACCTCCTCTTTAAAAGATCTTAAGGCTGATCAAGAGCAGATAAAGAAAAGCATGGAAACATTTAAAGCTTCTGATAGCGTAGACCTTATTCTTCGCACCATCACAGGACAGAAGTAATGATAAGGGGTCTGTCCCGGGGACAGACCCCTTACAATTTATTCACCATTCACATCTTACAAAAACGGAGATGAAAAAGAAATGATGCCTAGCCCCGCCGTACATAGAGAAGAAACATCTTCATACTGGAAAAAGGGTGTTCAAGCTGGTTTGCCGATCGCGATTGGTTATATGCCAGTTGCATTTACATTTGGTCTGCTCGCTAAAGCTGCAGAGTTAAGTCTATTTGAAACGATAGGGATGAGTGTTATCGTGTTTGCTGGTGCTTCGCAATATATCGCCTTATCGATGATTGTTGCACTAAGTGGGGCTGCAGAACTAATTATGACTACTTTCATCATGAACATCAGGCATCTTCTTATGAGTGCTTCTCTAAAGGAACGTGCTGAGGATGAACCTAAATGGCTGCGTGCGATCTACGCTTTTTTTATAACGGATGAAACTTTTTCTGTTGCTGCAACCTCAGCCGAAAAAAAGATAACGGGAAGCTACCTGCTTGGATTAGGGCTCGTTGCATACAGCTGCTGGGTGATTTTTTCAGGAGTCGGTTATGTGATGGGGTCGGGACTTCCTCAATCGCTGCAGGACAGTATGGGGATCGCGCTTTATGCGATGTTTATCGCACTACTTGTACCTGCTGCCAAAAAGAGCAAGAAAGTAATTGCTCTTGCTGCAAGTGCAGCCGTATTAAATTCAATCTTCTCTTTGGTACCTACTTTAAAAGGGGGCTGGGGAATCATTTTATCCACATTGATAGCAGCAGTCTCAATCGAGTTTTTTATGAAAGGGGATGAGGGAGATGAGTGATCAATTCATATGGGTAATTGTCGGAATGGGAATCGTAACCTATATTCCAAGGATGTTGCCGCTCGTTCTCTTTCATACGAATCATCTACATCCAAGAGTGCAAGGAATATTGAAGAACGTTCCTTTTGCAATATTGGGGGCTCTCATTTTTCCTGGTGTGCTAACAATAAATCCAGAAAATTATCTATATGGATTCATAGGCGCTGGTGCAGCATTTATCGCCGCTTGGTTGAACTTAAATGTAATCGTGGTCGTGCTATCTTCTATCCTCGTTTTGTACGGTTATACGTTCTTGTAGGATATTGTCATAATTTACTTTGTAAATATTACACCTTATGAATTGATTTGTTGAAAAGGTGGGCGTATAATCACAATTAAAAGGAGGAGATACAAGATGCCTCATTTAGTTCGTTTTGTACTAATTGGTTTATTTTCCGTTTCAGCTTTATCTGTACTCTCTTTTCAAGCCGTTGAAATTTTCCATGCTGTAACGGACGTTGTACAATCTTTTATCTATAAAGATTAATAATTTGTAAAATCGGAGAGCTATCTATAGCTCTTTTTTTTGTTACCTGATAAGCTTCAAATAATGATTAACAAGCTTTCAATTATGGGTACACTTACTAATGGACTAAGCAATAAAGGATGATTTAGATGAAATTAATCGCAATTGATATGGATGGAACTTTAGTTAACCGACAGTTAAAAGTTACAAAAGAGAACAGCGAAACCATTAAGGAAGCTGTAAACGATGGCCATCATGTTGTCATCGCAACAGGCCGTTCTTATGATGAAGCAAAACACACGCTAGAAGATGCTGATCTTCATCTACCGCTTATTTGTGTAAATGGTGCAGAGATTCGATCAGAAGGGTGGGAGATCCTTTCTTCAATTCCTTTAAAGTTTGAGCAGTACGAGGATATTAAAAAGATTTTAGATGAAGAAGATATTTATTATGAGCTCTACACGAGCAAAGGAACGTTTACAGACAATCGTGAAAAAGCATACGAAGTAATGAAAGATATCGTATTAACTTCCAATCCAGAAGCAACAGATGACGATGTTCAAAAAGCAGCTCTTCGACGTTTTCGCTTAGGATTAGTAAGTGTTGTGGGAGATTTTGATAAACTATTGAGTGAGAATGGTATTGAGGTATATAAGTTCCTTGCCTTTTCTGCAGATACCGCGAAACTCCAACGTGCATTTCAGCATTTAAAAAGTGTTGAATCTCTTGCTGTCAGTGCTTCTGCTGATAACAACTTAGAGATTACAAACAGTGAAGCACAAAAAGGTGTGGCTGTTAAAAGATACGCTGAACTCAAAGGAATCTCGTTAACAGACACGATGGCAATCGGTGATAACTACAACGATGTTTCCATGTTAGAAGTGGCAGGTTTTCCTGTAGCGATGGGAAATGCTGTGGATGAGGTAAAAGAGATGGCCGCATTTGTTACGAAAGAAAATGATGAGAGTGGTGTCTCGTTTGCCATCAAGAAATTCTTAGAACAAAAATAAGCACTTACAAAAGCTGGTTCGAACATTTCGAACCAGCTTTTTTGTATACAAAAACTTCACACGTGATTTACAGAAATGCAAAAGCATGTTCATATTTCCTTGTTACAGTGACAAAGTAGTTCACTTACAACAAAGGGAGAGTGCAGCATCATGAAGAATATATTTAAAATGGGTGTAGGAGCTTTAGCATTAAGTCTGACATTTATAGGGGCTGATTTTTCTGTGGTTGATGCAAAAGAAAAACATAAAGACATCTTAAATGTAGCGCATCGAGGAGCTTCTGGTTATGCACCAGAACACACGATCACTTCTTATAAGATGGGTGAAAAAATGCATGGAGATTACATTGAAGTCGATCTTCAGATGACTAGAGACGGTGAGTTAATCGCAATGCATGATGAGACACTGGATCGTACAACAAACGGCACAGGACAAGTAAAAGATTTTACTCTAAAAGAAATCAAGCAGCTTGATGCAGGAAGCTGGTTTAATGAGAAATATCCAGAACAAGCAAAGGCAAAATACGAAGGTCTTCAAGTTCCGACATTGGAAGAAGTCTTTCAAACCTTTGGCAAGAATGCGAACTATTATATTGAAACAAAATCACCTGAAGTTTATCCGGGTATGGAACAAAAGCTTCTTGATGTAGTTAATGATTATGGAATTAACAAAGATAAGCTGTTGGTTCAATCGTTCAGCTCTGAAAGCTTGTTGAAGATGAACGAGATCGATCCATCCGTGAAACTTGTTCAGCTTTTAGAGTATACAACTCCTGCTGAATTAACGGATAGAGAAGTGCAATCAATCAAGCAATATGCGATGGGAATCGGGCCGAACAGCGATATGATCGACCGCGAGTATGTACAGAAAGCCGTTCAGAATGGTTTAGAGATCCATCCGTATACTGTAAATGAAAAAGAAGAGATGCAGAAACTGATCGATTGGGGTGTAACAGGTATTTTCACCAACTTCCCAGATCTTCTGCATGAAGTAAAAAAAGGGAAATAAGGAAAGAAAGCAGCTGATATAGATCTCAGTTGCTTTTTTCTTTTTTTACAAAAAAGACGTCGCCATCGTCCTGAAGCTGTGCGAAGAAGACCTCTTTAACATCTTGATAGCCCGCACTCTTCAATTGCTGATCCAACCAATCTTCTGACAAGCTATATTCCTTAAAAGGCTGATCTATTTTCTCACCATTAGAGATCAGCATTGTGGGCAAATATTGAGGAGCATCTGGTGGAATATTTAGATCTTCTTTTGTGACAGAATCTTTGAGCGGCTTTTTTAACACACTTAGTTGTCCGTTAGGCTCCATGACAGCATATTCTACTTCAGTAATATCAAAGACCGCACTGATCCTGAGCAACATCAATAAGTCATCCATAGACATCTGCATCCGCTTCAGCTCTTTTTGCATAATCTGCCCTTTTTTTATAACGATCGTCGGCTGACTCTTCGTGAGTTTTGTGAGTAGGGGAGAATGTCTGTTGAGAAATTCTATACCGAACACGGCTAACGCCCAAAAGCTAAGAGACGCCAAACTCTCCCAAACCGTGATCTCTTTGTGGACAACCATGTCTCCGATGATATTACCCATTGCGATGCCTGTTGCATAGTTAAAAAAAGTAAGTTCACCAAGTTGTTTTTTTCCGAGTAACCTCATGAGCATCAACAAAAAGGCAAAGCCTAGAACCGTTCTATAGATCGTGATTAAGATTCCATCCATCGTCATCCCTCATTTATATGTGCTGTTATCAGGATGCCCAAACAAAAATACGGCAAACAAAAAAGAGCGAACATGTTGTCCGCTCTTCTCATTATTTGCCAAACTGCATACGGAAATGAATTAATTTTTTCAACATGAAGAATGCTAATACGCCACCTATCGTTGCAGATAGGTAATAGCCAATAAGCGATCTGGAATCATAGTCGCCAAATATACCGCCACCTAACATTCCGAACGTTAGAGCAAAGCACAATACAACGCCAAAGGTAAAGAATCCTCTTCCTTTTTCGAATACAAGTAATCTACCGTTGTTCTCGTTCTTAGTTCTGCTAAATAGCCACGTTCCAAAAGCTACGGATAGAATCGTATAAGCCAGTGGAATCAGTAACATGACATATGGTATATGTGAGAAATCAGTAAAAGAATTATCTGAGAGATCTATATAATAACGAAATTCTATAATAGGAATTGGCAGTGTGAAACTGTTGATCAAATCGTTAAATAATACAGTAGATGGTGCATTATGATTGATAGAAATCCCGTGATATTCTAAAAATGAAACTATAAGAGATATAAAACCGAGTGGAAAGAATAAAAAGATCCCACTTAATACTAGTTGAGAAATTAAATTTCCTGCAATCGTTCCAATAAAAAGACTAAAAGAGAAAATAGCGATCGAGAAAGGAATAACCACCATCATGAATTTCAAAAGAAATGCAGCATCTGTTACTTCTGAAAGAATCGTAAACTTTACAATTAGCATACATAATAGCAAGTTGATTAACAGACCTGTTATGATATGACCTACTCCAAAAATCCATTTTGATAGAAAGATATCTTTACGTTTAAAAGGGAGTGAGAACGTTAGGTCAGTCGCATGAGTCGTTCTTTCACTGCCCACTAGAAGAGCAGCTAATCCTACGATCAAAAATAAGAAAACTACGATATCTGCACCAGTAAAATGAAAGTTCATGTAATAGTTTTCAGGTGCATCCGCATAAGGATCATTTTTTTGAGTTAACATGGTTTGGGCTTTTCCAAAGAAAGAATACGGTAAAAACAAGAACAATGAAATATAGATCCCCCATACGGCAGGGCTTCCTAGTTTTTGGTTCCTCATCCACAATGCTTTATGAAACATGTGATTCACCTCCAAGTGTTGAAATGAAAATATCTTCGAGAGTCATAGGTAGTTCTTCTAACAATAGCGGATTTTCTCCGTTCATCTTTTGGAGTGTCGCTTCAATGTTTCCTTTGATCATCAATGTATAGACACGTCCTGTTTGATTTAAGATGTTCACGTTGTTCAATTGCTCGATCTTTTCAGGCAGAGAGTGTTTGTAAACCACTTGAACTTTACGGAACGATGATTTTGCATCCTCGATAGAGGTTGTGGATTCAATTCGTCCTTCTTTAATCATGATAAGAACATCTGCCATCTTCTCTACTTCCTCTAAATGATGAGTAGAGATAAGAACGCATAGCTGTCGCTCACTCACTTCTTCAATAATAAATTGCAAGATATTTCTTTTTACGATAGGGTCAAGTCCGTTTGTTGGTTCATCTAAAATGATAAGATCCGATTTCGTTGAAAAAGAAAGGATCATTAAGAACAGCGCCTTCATGCCTTTGGAATATGTTCTGATTTTTTTATTTTTAGGAAGTTTAAAGCGGTCTAGAAGAGAGTAGAAGTATACAACATCAAAATCTTCATAAATTGCATCATATAGCTTTACGATTTCTTTAACGCTATAACTCTTTAAAATCTCAGTCGAATCTGGAACATAAGTAATCTTTTGTTTAATCTCAGGATTTTGATGAATATCTGTGTTATTAAAGAACACTTCACCTTCATCCGGATCTAATATGCCTGCGATTACGCGAAGTAGCGTAGACTTTCCAACACCATTTCTTCCGACTAAACCTGCAATCGTACCTGGTTCCAGTGTGATGTTCACATGGTCTAACACTTGAGAATCCTCTATCGTTTTACTAATATTATTCACTTTCAGCATGACTGTTTTTACCCCCAAGCTCTTCTGAAAAGTTTTTCAACCACTTTGATAATGTTTGGTGATCGATACCAAGATAGGAAGCGTCAATAATTAGCTGCTTCAGCTGTTGTTTGAGTTCTGTTGTCTTCTGATCATCTGCTTTAGGAATGATAGAAGCGGAAACAAACGTGCCTTTTCCTCGCAATGTCTCAATGATGCCTTGGCGTTCTAACTCTTGATAAGCTTTACTCACTGTATTTGGATTGATCAGTAATGTTCCTGATAGTTCGCGTACCGAAGGCAATTTTTCTTCTGGCAACAAAATTTCTCGCAAGATCAGTTCTTTGATCTGATGAACAACTTGTTCCCATATCGGTGTATTGCTTCGGGGATCTAAATTCAATATCATGTTATCCCACCTTTATATACTATATGTGTGTATTACTGTGTATAGTACACTTATAACATACAAGATTAGTAAATTTATGTCAACGTACTTTTCTTTACTTTTTTTGATTAGGATTACTACAATGAAAGAAGGAGGGATGAGACGTGAAATCGATTATTGATGATGCGAAGTTGCTTATTTTTGATCTGGATGGAACGCTATATGAAGATACAGACCATTTCGATTATTACTGTAGATTGTTACAAAAAAGGGTATCTGATGAGAAAAAGAAAGACTTTTGGGATACATATGAAAGTATGAAGAACGGGACACACCCTGTTGCAATCGGTAAAGTGTATGATATTAAAAATGATGCAAGTGTTACCGTCGATCCAATGACACTGCAAGTAACAAAAGTAACATCCTTTGATGGAACAGAGTGGCCAGAGGATAGAGTGAAAAAAGAATTCTCCGGCGAACTTGTATATGACTTTGAACGATTGATCGCGATCGGTGATGGATGGTGGCTGCCATATGCTACAGCTATGCATTTCGGTGTGAAGCAAGCAGATACGTGGGAATGCTATAACGCGACAAAAGAGTACATGGTAACTGATCAGTTCCAGCTATCGAAAACACCTGGTCTTAAACAGGCTTTGAAACTTTTCAAGGAAAAGAAAAAGGTAGTCCTTTTAACGAACAGTGAAAGAGAAGATGTAAAACGCTTGTTAAGTGAGTTGGAGCTAGATGGAATGTTCCATGCTCTCTATACCGAGAGTGAAAAACCGTTGAAGACGAAAGAAAAGCTCCAGACGATATTGAATGAATACGGTATAAAGCCTCATGAAGCAGTATCGATCGGTGATAATTTTATAAATGAAATCGCACCTGCACTTCTTATGGGGTTAAAAGCGGTTTACATTCAGCCGAATTCTATAGAAGTAGATCATGAAAACCTTCATATCGTCCCGACCCTTGCAAATGCTCTTTAAGATTTTACAAAGTATTTTATGAAAGCTTGTTCTAATTTGGACAAATCGCCCTACACTTTATAGTAGGTAATAAAGGGGGGCGCATGCTTTGAAAAAATCGTTACTTTTTGTGATCGGCTTTGCTATATACGCGGGTTTGATGTGGTTCTATTTGTTTCAAGGAGCAGACGCAAACTTGCCTGTGCATCTGAAGGGCTCTGCTGCGGATCCAGCAGTCTTTATGACAGACCGTGAACTGGAACTTAGCACTGATTTTTCAAGAATAAAGGATTTTATCTACTTCATATCTGTGCCGCTCGAGTGGTTGATCTATTTGTTTGTTCTAGGATTCGGATTTTCAAGATGGTTCCGAAAAGCATCTAGCGGTTTAACAAGGTTCTCTATTGTTCACACTGGAATCTACGTGCTTTTGCTTTCATTTGCTAGCTGGGTGTTAACATTCCCACTACGCTACTACAGTTTTACCGTTTCCAAAAGCTTTAATATATCTGTTCAATCTTTTCACAGCTGGATGAGAGATGGGTTAGTGGATTTCTGGATCAACTGGCTATTAACAACTGTGATGGTTGCTGTTATGTATTGGCTGATCAAAAAATATGAAAAAAGATGGTGGCTATACGCTTGGCTGCTTTCCGTTCCGTTTACTTTGTTTCTTTATTTCATCCAGCCCGTTGTAATCGATCCTTTGTATAACAAGTTCTATCCGCTGCAGGATGAAGTGTTAAAGGGTAAAATTCTAGATATTGCGGAAAGAGCGGACATTCCGGCAGAAAATGTTTATGAAGTGAACATGTCTGAAAAAACAAATGCATTAAATGCTTATGTAAACGGAATCGGATCAAATCTACGGATCGTCCTATGGGATACAACACTTAATAAATTGAGTGATAACCAAGTTCTGTTCGTAATGGCCCATGAGATCGGACATTATGTGATGAACCATCTGTATTGGAACTTGATTTCATCGGTGGTTCTCTCGTTCTTAGGATTATGGCTCGGAAATATGATCTATCGAAAATGGATAGAGAAGTACGGCAAGACATGGGGGATAAAGGGAGTAGGAGATTTAGCGGCACTTCCTGCATTGCTATTGATATTTTCATTATTGAGCTTTGCCGTATCTCCACTGGAAAATGCGGTCTCGAGAAAAGCAGAACGTGACGCTGATCTGTATGCGATTCAGATGACAAACAACCCGAAAGCAGCAGTAGGGGCATTTCAAGAACTTGCAACCGTTTCTTTAAGTGAAGTAAACCCACCAAAAATCGTAAAATGGTTTTTATACGGTCATCCGACCATGCTCGAGCGTATTCATTTCTTAGATAGCTATAAAACGAGTAAAAAGATGGAATAAAAATAAAAACTGGCTTCTTTGATAGTGGTTAATGCCACTTAGAGGAGCCAGTTTTTTTGTGAATTTATGAAGAAAGTCTACGTAAGATTAGTGATTATACTCGGTTCTCAGGATTTATGCTCGATTCCCATAGCTCTCCACATATCTTTTAACACCGCCACCGCATTAAGCCGCCAAATCACTGTACAGATTTCAAACTAACATTTGGCAGTACGAGTACTTCAACACGACGGTTTTTTGCTCGTCCCTCTGGAGTTTTATTCTCTGACTTTGGACGATATTCTCCATAACCGCTTGCGCTGACCTGGTTCGGTTTCAATGAAGGATTCTCAAGCAGAACGCGCATAAAGTTAATCCCTCTTAACGCGCTGAGTTCCCAGTTTGATTGAAAGTTTGCCGTGCTGATCGGTACGTTATCTGTATGGCCCGCGATAACAATATTTCGTGGTGGCGTGGTAACGAGTAGATCAGATAATTTTTTGCCGATCTCTCTAGAACCAGGTTTTACAGTTGCACTACCAGAATCGAATAAAGCATTATCTAAGATGGTGATCAATAAGCCGTTTTCTGTCAGCTTAGTTTGAAGACTAGAATCTAACTTGTTTGTTTGAATATAAGCATTGATCTTTTTTTCCATCTCTTCTAATTGTTCCAGTTCTTTCTTCGCTTCTTCAAGTCGTTCTTTTTCTTCTTTGGAAATGACTTCTTTTTGCGCATCAGGAATTGGTGTGGAGTCAGGAGAAGGGATCGGTACTTGTTCTTCCATTACGCCTGTGCCGCCTGTGAACTCATTTCGAAAAGCACTTGCCATCTGTTTAAACTTTTGAGCATCGATCTCACTCATGGCAAACAATACGATGAACAAAGCAAGTAAAAGCGTGAGCATGTCTGCATAAGGAATGAGCCAAGATTCATCCACATGTTCGTCATGATGCTTTTTCTTTTTAGCCAACTGAACCACCTGCTTTGTATTGATCGCGTTCGCTAGTTGGAATATACGTTAACAGCTTTTCTTCTAAAATTTTTGGGGATGTCCCGTCTTGAATAGATAACAGCCCTTCAATCATAATCTCTTTAATCATGATTTCTTTTTTTGACTTTCGTTTTAACTTATTAGCGAAAGGATGCCACAACACATAGCCAGAAAAAATACCGAATAAAGTAGCGATAAAGGCTGCTGAAATGGCTTTTCCTAAAGCTGTAATGTCGGCCATGTTTCCTAATGCCGCGACTAAACCTACTACTGCACCTAAGACACCGAGAGTTGGTGCATATGTACCCGCTTGAGTAAAGATGGTAGCGTTGCTTGCGTGACGTTCTTCCATTGTTTCTAAGTCTTTCATTAAGACATCTTTAATAAATTCAGGAGGCTGTCCGTCCACGATCATCTTAATTCCTTGTTGAAGGAAAGGGTCATCCACTTCTTCTGCTTTCGGTTCTAATGCAAGCAGACCTTCTTTACGAGCGACCGTTGCCCATTCAATGAAAATCGTTACTAGATCCTTCATATCAATGAGCTTTTGTTCTTTGAATAAAATCTTGAAAAGAGCAGGGATTTTTTTGATCTCGTTCAATGGAAATGCAATGAGGATAGCTGCTGCAGTTCCGGCAAATATAATAAGCAATGCTGCTGGATTCAATAATGCTGTAGGACTTGCGCCTTTTAAAAACATCCCGACACCTACCGCAAGTATGCCTAGAATGACTCCGATTAATGTTGTGCGATCCATAATGATGTTCCTCACTTTATCTTTAAATTCTGTATCTATTTTTCCTGAGCTATATTTTCTTTTATATCGGAAAGATAGAAGGAAACTTAATGATAAAAGTTGGAAAATATGTGATCCAAATTGCTTTATTTAACGTTATCTTTATACATCCATCGTAAAAAAAGACAAATACTGCCTCATTTTGTTATGATAGATTTATTCTGTGAGCAGTAAAGGAGACAAAAGATGGGTAGAACTTCTGATTACGAACTTTATCAAAAAGTTCAAGAAGAAAATAAAGAAGCCCTTGAAATGCTGTATGATCGATATGAGAAGCTATTGTTTTCTTTTTCATTTAAAATGTTGAGGCAAAAAGAGTTGGCTGAAGAGGCAGTTCAAGACGTTTTTATGAAACTGTGGCGAAAAAAGGGACTCTATTCAGAGGATAAAGGGAAATTTTCTTCATGGCTTTTAACCGTTACACGAAATGCCTGTATTGATTTAATACGAAAGCAACAAAAAAATGAAGTTGAGATTCTTGAAAAAGACATAGATTACGAACGAACAGAAAGTGTAGAAGAAACCGTAACATGGAATGAAGAAAGAGAGGGTCTGAAGAAAGCTGTTTCTACTTTAACAGAAGAGCAGCAAGACATTGTAGAAATGTTCTATTTCAAAGGCTACTCACAATCAGATATTGCAGAGCAAAAGAACATTCCTTTAGGAACGGTTAAGGGAAGGATACGTTTAGCACTGAAACATTTAAAAAAGATCTATGGTGAGAGGGGGGATAAATATGGAACCGAAAACTTGCGATAATTTGCTCCATTATTATAACGGGTTGTTAGAAGGTAAAGAAAAAGATGCCTTTGAAAAACACTTAAAGCAATGCGACGAATGCCAGGAAGAATGGACAGAATGGCAAGACCTTACAGCAGATCTTCCATATTTATCAGAAGAGGCACAACCTCCGATTGGTATGAAAGAACGTATTTTAACAAATGTAACGGCAGATGACTCTAGCCTTACACAACAAGAAACGCAACCTGGTGTTAAAACAGATGAAATAGCAACAAAGATTTCACCTATTTCTCAGCGGAAACCAAAACCTTGGGTACAAGGGTTACTTGCTGCTGGACTTATGTTATCACTTGGCACGAACGCGTATCTGTATAATGAAAATAACAAGAATGAACAAGTGATTCAAGAACAGGTTAATAAAACATTCAAAACGGTTCAACTAGCTTCTGAAGAAACAAAATCGACAGGTGTAGCATCAATGGTAAAGGAAAACGGTAAGATGAACCTTGTCGTTCAATCGAGTAACTTAACTCAAGTTAAAGGAACAGAGACCTATCAGGTTTGGCTGATTGAAGGAGACAAACCTTATCGAGCTGGCACATTTACGCCAGACGAGAATGGAAATGGTGCGGTAGTGTTCCCTGTTAAATTTGAAGGTGAACACAACTGGGATGCTGTCGCTATCTCGCACGAACCAACCCCAAACAGTAAGAAGCCACTAGGTACGATTGTTATGGCCTCTAATTTATAAGTACCCGACAGACAACAGCTTAAACATAAGTTGTTGTCTTTTCTCATTTTTAGGAAAAAGGGTTCATCTTTAACTTATTTGCCATGAGACGAGTAATGGGGACTTTGCAGTTACAGCACAAAATCCTCTATAATGAATAGGGTGAACCAACTTGAAAAGAGGAATTACTTTGAGAATAAAATCGATCGTTATATTTCTCCTATTTGCTGGCTTAATTGGCCTTGCATTTTATACGGCAATGGATAAGAAGGAAGAAAAGCCAACAGAGGTTAAGAAAGAAGAAAATACAGGATTAAAACGTGGAAGTACGGCGCCAAACTTTTCATTAAAAACGCTAGATGGGAAGCAAGTTAATTTAAAGGATTATCGCGGTAAAAAGATCATCGTTAACTTTTGGGCTACGTGGTGTCCTCCATGCAGGGAGGAAATGCCCGAGATGGAGAGATTTTATAAAGATTATAAAAATCAGGATGTGGAAATATTAGCGGTTAACCTTGAATACTCTGAACCAAATACAGAGAAAGTTAGCAAATTTGTTCAGGAATATAAGCTATCTTTTCCGATTCCTCTTGATGAAAAGAACACAATTGGGAAGCAGTATAGGGCTGTTTCGATCCCGACAAGTTATTTTATTGATGAAGAAGGAATGGTCAGTACTTCTCATATAGGTCCAATGGATTATGAATTTATGAAGAACGAAATTAAAAAGATGAATAGGTAAATATTGGTTTAAAGCCTTTGGATAATTTTCCAAAGGCTTTTTTTCTTGCATTATATTTAACACTAAAACATTTTATTTTAAAAAATAATGCTAAAGACCTGTAACATGGAATTGGAAAAATGGGAAAGTTGTCCAATAGGGGAATCGATAAAATTTGTCGAATTAAAAAGCTTAGTGAAAATGTGGAATATAATGAAGTGGTTAAAACTCACAATAGCCCAAGCAACAGATTTTGATACTCTGTAAATAAAAAGGGGACTACTTAATGAACAAGCAATATGAAGAAGTTGAAATTAAACGTATTGCCGATTTTCACCATTCTCTTAACCATTGCCCTATCCATCTTTTCGGATTACGAAGAGATGCTGAAGGTGAATATAAATTTACATATTCTGCAGGATCCATGCTTGATGAACTGGGTGTGTCCATAAAACCCTCTCCAGGAACAAGCCTTAATGATCTATATGCTAAAGAGTTGATCGCAGAATGGACTGATCCATTAGAAAAAGCCTTTTCAGGTTTGACCCAAACCGCAAATATTAACTTAGGCGTTAGAAGTATCCGCACAACCATTTATCCTGTAACAGGGAAGAATCAAGACATATTGGAGGTTGTGGGAACATCATATATTACTTCCAACAGTGAATTAGAAAATGATCAAAACTTGAAAAAGTTTAAACAATTGTTTAACCATGCAATGGAAGCAATCGTGCTGTGCCGTTCCAATATGGAAATTGCCGAAGTAAACGACCGTGCATGCGAACTTTTACAGCTTTCAAAAGAAGAACTCATCGGTCATAGTGCAGATCAATTTTTTGTGGGAAACGGAAAAGAATTAATTCGAAAGAAATGGAAAGAAGTTTTGTACGGAAAAAAGATCAAGGGAGAGTTTCGCTACAAAACTCCAGATGGTTTAGTGAAAGAAATCGAATATTCATGTGAAAAAGATATAGTAGATAAACTACATGTTACGGTCTTGAAAGATGTGACGGATCAAAAGCTTACCGAACAAAAATTATTAAAAGCGGAAGCGTTAAATGTAGTAGGAGAGCTAGCAGCAGGTGTAGCACATGAAATACGTAATCCTTTAACTTCATTGAAGGGCTTTGTTCAATTGATTCAGAATCATACAGATGAATTTGATCAATATCTCACGATTATTCTTACAGAAGTGGATCGAATTGAGCATATCATAAAGGAGTTTTTGGTACTTTCAAAAAGCAATTCGCAAAATTTTATGATGTCTTGTGTTACGGATATCATAAACGACACAGTTGATCTGTTGAACACACAAGCTATCATGAAAAATATTGAGATTAAAAAAGATCTAGAGGATCATATACCACTGATCTTCTGTGACCCTCTGCAGCTTAAACAAGTGTTTATCAACTTTTTAAAAAACGCGATTGAAGCTTCTGCTGTTGGAGATTGTGTAGAAATTAACATGAAGTTATCAAGCGAAAAAGATTTTCTTCAGATTCAGATACGTGACTACGGATGCGGTATGGATGAGACGGTCATGAAGAAGATCGGTAAACCCTTTTTCACAACAAAAGACGAAGGGACCGGATTAGGATTGATGGTAAGTACAAATATCATCAAGCATCATAACGGGAGATTAGATGTAAAAAGTAAAAAGGATAAAGGAACAATGTTCACCATTACGATTCCTATTAAATAAAAGTTATTAAACGACAAAAAAAGCTTTCCCTCAACGGGAAAGCTTTTTAATACTTATTATCCTTTAAACATTTGAACGAACATTTTACCATATTGTCCACCGTCTACAACACCGATACCAACGCTAGTGTATTCAGACTTAAGGATGTTCTCACGGTGACCTTGAGAGTTCATTAGGCTAGTGTGAGCACCTTCTACAGAAGAGTTACCTGCAAGGTTTTCACCAGCTGTATTATATTCAACACCAAACTTCTTCATCATATCGAATGGAGAACCGTAAGTTGGTGAATTGTGGTCGAAATAGTTGTTGTCGATCATGTCTTTTGCTTTAACGCGAGCAACTTTAGTTAACTCAGGATCAGCTTTTAGTGCTGGTAATCCTTGTTTTTCACGCTCTTGGTTCACAAGATCTAACATTTGCTTCTCTTGTGCAGTAAGTTCAGCACCTGCTTCAGCTTTTGGTGCTGCTTCAGCTGGAGCTTTTGCTTGCTCTTGTTGTGGAGCTGGTGCTGGAGCAGCTTGTTGTTGCTGTTGTGGAGCTGGAGCTGCTTGAGCTTGTTGAGTTTGATTATTATTTAAAGAAGCGAACGGGCATGAAGATGCTGCTTCTGAGATTCCTGCATTTGCGCCGAATAGGGAAGCGCCTAATACTGATGCTACTACTAATTTTTTCATAAGATGTTTCCCTCCTAATAATTTATCTTACGTGTACAGGTTTCGGGGTTTCAGAAGGAGGGTTGGGGGTCTGGAATTATGTACCAGTTTAAGACACCCACAGCTTGGATACATCTTTTGATAAAACGTCGATTAGAAACACATCCGGATTGGACAGAAGCTCCCATTCCTTAAAGCCGAATGATGAATCATACAAATTAATCATTAGGCTAAGCAGGTTTCCATGCGTAACGATTAGAACAGAATTATAGGATTTTGCTTGCAAATCATTTATGAAGGAAGTGATCCTTTGCTTTGCTTCAAATGTGGACTCCCCACCAGGAAACTTTAAATGTTCTTCCTTATATGTACGTTCTAGATTATCTCTCCAATTTGGATCATCTTCTATAGAAAGAATCCGTTCAGCTAATCGTTCATCTACCTTTATCGTTCGATTATTTAACTCTGCATAAGGTTTAATGGTGTCGATGGCTCTTTTGAATGGACTCGAGATCACACAATCAAAATCCTGACCCTCTAAAAAGACAGCAAGTTCTTTAGCTTGCTGTTCTCCTTCAGCAGTTAATGGAGCATTACTTTCTTGACCTTCCGCTTTACAATGTCTAATCGCCGTAATCTTCATGTATTCATCCTTCTTTCTAATAGGGATTACTAAAAGAGTGTTGATTTTGTTCTATTAATGATTGTCTTCATTGATATTTGATTGGAGTGTAAGGTGGCGAGACTCCTGGGGGACGAGTGGGACAGGTGAGACCCTCAATGGCGCGTAGTGGCGAGGGGCTCACCGCACGCCCCCCGGAAAGCGAGCTACCTGGAACGGAAATCACCACTTTCAGATTTAAACAGTTGTTTAATCATTCGAGACGTTAAACCAAAATCCCTCCCGAATACTATTAATGTTGAAACTCGAAGGGAGATTGTTATGTATCCTGAATTAAATCATTTTAAGCAAATGAAGAAAGAATACGATATTGATATTGCTCGCGCTCAAGAAAAGTGGCAGCAACTACATAAACAAAAAGAATGGTCTTCAAATGAATATGAAGAGTTACTAAATGCTTATGGTGTAAGAAACTCAAAAATCACGATGGATGATCTTACAGAAGTAAAGAATAAGTACCTTTTCGCAATGGAAAAAGAACGTAACGCTATGGAACAGCTAGATGAATTAAAAGAAAACCGTGATGACCGATTATCTGAGTATTTAAAAACTGTTTACTCTTCACGCGACAGAGAGTTAGACACAGCGAAAAATAGCATGGAAAAGAAAATACATCAGCTTGAACGTTTAAAAGCAGAGTACTTAATGATGGTCAAACAGATTCAAGAGATTCATGCGTATCGACAAAGCGTTGAAAAAGAAACACATGAAGCTATCACAAGTTATCAGCAAACCTATGAACCAAAAGAAATTCTTCCATTGTATCCGTCATTGGCACGTTTGGAGATTCCGCTTTCTGATATTCAACACGTTTTTCAAAAAGGGGAACTGCCTGACCACTTGAAAAAATATATCCATTTTCATGATGATCCTAAGCGTTTTCCAAGGTAAAGGGTTTGTCCTTTCAAAAGGGAGTTAATGCAGGGAGCTCCCTTTTATCAATGAACAAAAAAAAGCCATAATCCTTAAGAAAGGATTATGGTAAAGAAAACCGAACGCATGATGAAGAAATGGGGGGTAGGGAATTGCTCTGCCGGCCTCTTGCCAACAGGAGAGATTTTGTATCTCACAATCATACTATATGTCCTAAGGAGACAAATGGTATGGACAAGTGCCATGGGCATTCATGTATTTTTAGATTTATTGGAAAAAATATGGCTTGTTAAGTTCAAAAATATCACTTCACTTTTTTATTCCATTTTTTCAGAAGCGTCTTTTCTTTATCAGGATGTAGGCCGGCTTTCCATTCGTCTGGTTTTAAGTTTCGGCCCAGAGACCAATCAGCAGTATCTTTTATCGTTTCTTCTATTGGTCTAAAAAGCAAGCCTTTGTTTATTGCTTTCGAATCATCCGCATAATCCAACCCACGATAATCTTCACTTGAGATCCAGAGTGGCAACTCGACCCATTCGCCGACGTGCTCCTTTAATAAGAAAGTTTCGGGAACAGGTACTATTGTTGAGTGTTCTTGACTAATAAGACATTTATGAACAACTTCATTGAAATCATACACGCCTCCGACAGCTTGATAAATTCCATTTTCCTTATTTTCAGCCATTCTTACAATCCAATTCGCTAAATCGCGAACATCAATGAATCGAACGGTCGGATCTTTCATCTCAGGAATTAAAATTTCGCCCCCTCGAACACCTCTAGCTGGCCAATAAGTGAAACGGTCCGTGTAATCATATGGCCCAACAATTAAGCCAGGACGAACGATCAAAGCGTTATCACCGAATACATCCAACACCTCTTGCTCACAAGCTGCTTTAAGGGCACCATAATGTTCACCGACCTCAGTGATATTAGGATCAATTAGTTCTGCAGTTTTTGAGTCTTCCGTAATGTTTCGAACGGACTGATCTTCATAAACAGATACGGACGAAACAAAAATGTAGAAAGTTCCTTCTTTATTGAGTGCTTCAGCTGATCTGCGAACTTGTTTAGGAAAATATCCACAAGTATCAACGATAATGTCCCATGATCCCTTTTCAAGTAAGGACAGATCGAGATCTCTGTCACCGATAATCTCATGAACGTTTTCAGTTACACCTTCTTTTGCTGTTTTTCCTCTATGAAATAAAGTTACTTCATGATGATTATTGTTAAAAGAATCTGCAACATGTTTTCCTAAAAAACGAGTGCCGCCAATAAGTAATACTTTCATCATCTACACCGCCTATTCCATTTTTCGTAAAGCAGGAAGTTTCCACATGATTATAAGGTTTACAACAATTAAAGAGAGTGCACCTCCAGACATAATGTTTTCAATAGAAAAGCCATAAGAGATGAGGAGTGATGTGGCTGCAAGTGATAATGGAGCGAGCCCCATGCTTGCCATGGTAAGCAGACCCATCAACCTTCCTAGCAGGCTTTTATCTACAGAAGACTGTACCGCTGATATGAGTGGTATATTGGTGGCTGGGAACGTAATTCCAATGAAGAAAATAGTAAACATACAAGCATATAGGCTGGAACTTTGACTAAATAAGAAAAAGAAAATATTCATGGCGAATAAAGAGACCGTCACCATCAGACCGCGTCTTTTTCTAACGTTTAGGATACCTATGATAACGGAGCTAATCAGCATGCCTAGAGCCATAGCTCCTTCAATAAAGCTAAATTCAAGTGCGTTTCCGTCGAGCACGTTTTTTACGAAGATCGGCAAACCCATCATCAAAGGCCCGATGACGAAAACATTTAGAAATATCGTACTAAGAAAGAGCGCCTTTAAAAAAGCGGATTGTCTAACTACATCAATCCCTTCTTTTATAGATTGCCACATATCAGGTTTTGCTGTGTTTGAACTAATGGTTGCAGGGACATTTAGCAAAGAAGCAAGAATGGCAGCCAGTAGCAGCATCACAGCGGGTACACCGAACGAGAGCATGTATCCTCCACTGCTTGCAACAAGAAGCCCTCCAATCATCGGACCAAGGATTAGTGAGCTTTGTTGGGTGGTCTGAATAACTGAATTTGCACGTGTTAATTGAGATTGATCGACAACATTAGGTAGAAGTGATCCGTTTGCTGGCCAGACGAAAGCATCGAGTGCTCCAAAAAACAAACCGAAAATGATAAACGATAAGAGAGAGAGATGTCCTGTTGCTAGCATGATTAACAAGCCAACTAACAAAAGAGTTCTTAAAAAGTTAGCGACGAATAAAATTTTCGTTCGACTGACTCGATCTGCTAGAACGCCGCCGATAGCCATAAATAAAATACGAGGAACGTTGGCTGCAATAAATACAATGCCGAGTGAAGCTTCTTTGTCTAGAGTCTTTACGACGTACCAGCTCTGTGAGAATTGAAAAATGGCGATTGAAAAAGAAGAACAGATTGTTATCGCCCATATGAATAAAAAGGAACGCTTTTTGAATAGGGACTCTGTTTCACTTTTATGGTGTACAGCTACTGTTTCGGCCATCTTACTGGAGCTCCTCTTCCGGATAAGGTGTCTCTTTCAAAGGAAAGGAGAGCATAAAGTAATGATAAATCTCACCATCGTCACTCTCGTTCTTTTTAAATTCTGAAATTAAGTCTGATATTTCTTTTGCTTTGTCATGTAGCAGTTTTACTTGATCAGAAGAAAGTTTTACATGTCTATAACCAAATTTAAGAGGAGAATCTGTATAAGCTAGTACTTCAGGATCTAATTTGCGCACCATAGACTTTGTTTTCTCTAAAGAAACTAATATATTCTCCTTCAGTGCATCAGAGAGTTCATCTTTCACTGCATGCCGTTGATCGGGCAATATTTCGGCAATTGAAAATGAATGAGCAACTGGTCTGTAGAACTTTTGTATAATGCCATTCTTTTCTTCTGTTCTTTCAACGTTTATTAAACCAACGCGTTCAAGTTCTTTTAGATGATAATGAATCTTTGGTGCAGGGACCTCTAGTAGATCTGATAAAATCTTTCCAGTCTTTGCTTCCTCTAAAATCTCCCAAAGGATTTTAATGCGAAAGGGGTCAGAGATAACCTTTAACTGCTCAACTTCGCGAATATGATAAATTTCCTGCATGTTCAACACTCCTGAAACGTTCAAATATATTTGAACGTAATATATCCTATTTATATGATGGTCGTCAACTCTTTTACACATTATTTGTAAATAATAGTTCAAATGTTATGAAAATTCTTGTATAATGTTAGTATAATACTCGCATTACAACTTAGAGGCTGGAGGTTCATAGTATGGGGAATAAGGATTTGAAGTCCTATGTGGAGAGATTGGAGAAAGTGCACTACATTGTGTCCAAGCGTTTACACCCGGAGATTGCTATAGAAAAGGAGTTAACGAAAACACAGTTTGTACTTTTGAAGACGTTGTGTATCAGAAATAAATGGACCGTTTCAAAATTGGCTGACTATATGGGTGTAAAACCGAGTGCGATAACTGTTGGTGCGGATCGTTTGTACAAGCGCGGATTTGTAAGTCGTTACCGTAGTGATCTTGACCGTCGTATTGTTTATTTAGAGATTACTGACGATGGACACGAAATTTTAAGAGAGGCTGAAAATGAGAGAGTTGATTCCATAAGTAGCTATCTGAATCACTTATCTCCAGAGGAATTAGGTATTTTTATTGATATTTATGAAAAGCTTGCTAGCGGAAATCATTCAAACCAAGATGAGATTGTCCTTACAACACAAACCAGTTGAAGAACTGGTTTTTTTTTATGGACAGACCTCGATTCCTTCCTAAAGAGTCACTCCTAAACAAACCTTCAGAAAAAGAGCATTAGTAAGCAAACGAAGATAAGTCTCTATTATTTTTTCATAGATTGGATTCTATTTAAATGGTTAGCTGCATAGGATGTGATAGAAACGTTAACAGAAGTGGAGGGCTATACATGTTCACCCCGCAATTGAATATGAAGCGTTTACCATTATTACTTGCTGGAGCCATGCTATTTATCGTCGTTGCCACTAGCTTCATCACATCCTTTGAACACAAATATCGATTGAGTTCATCAACCATGCATAAGTGGTTAACGGAATTTTCTGGAGAAGCACTTGTCTATTTCATAGGTTGGGAAAACCGATATTTCACGCAAGAGCTTCCAAAAGAAAGTGAACCGCCTGCGTTATCTAGTGTATTGTTCGAATTAACAACAAGCATCAAACCTGGTGATATCCGAAGTTTGTTAGGAAACGAACTTCCTGGCTTTGCGCTCTATGATTCAACAATCATTGTTGCTGGGGAAGGAACGGATTATACAAACTTAGCGTATGAGTCACCACCACCGATGGAACTTCTATTAAGTGGTGAGGAAGCGGAAGTTCAAGATATCGAGCGGTTAGAAGATCCAGATCCATCTGATTCAGAGAACCCACCAGGTCAAACAACGAGTGGAAAGAAAATCGCTTATATCTATCATTCGCACAGTTGGGAATCGTTCTTACCTCACCTAAAAGGAGTAACAAATCCTGATCATGCTATTCATTCTAAAGTAAACATCACGATGGTAGGGAAAAAGCTAGGGGAAGAATTAGAGGCGAGAGGAATCGGTACATCCGTCGATATGACAAATATGACGGAGCTTTTGAGGAAAAATAACACAGACTATCGAAAGAGTTATCCGATGTCACGTACACTAGTTGAAAGTGCGATGGCGAGCAACAATGATATTGATTTAATCTTTGATCTACATCGAGATTCTATGAGAGGAAAGTCTACAACAACACAAATTAATGGTAAGTCCTATGCGCGTACTTTATTCGTTATCGGTAAAGCGAATCCTAATTTTGAGAAGAACCAAAAAGCAGCACAAGAGATCAACGCGATCTTAGATAAAAAATACCCTGGTTTAAGTCGTGGAGTTATTGGAAAAAACAAGACTCAGGGAAATGGTGTTTATAATCAAGACCTTTCTGACCATGCTTTGCTTATTGAATTTGGCGGAGTGGATAACAACATGGACGAGCTGTATAGAAGTGCAGAAGCGGTGGCAGATGCGGTGGCAGAGTACTACTGGAAAGAAAATGGAGCGAAAGCTGAATAAAGAATGTTGACTGGCTCTAGAGGTGGTGATAACCTCTGGAGCTTTTTTATGTGTTTCTATTTTTGAGGAAAATTAAAGTGGACAGTAAAAATAGCAGAGTGGACAGTAAACTTACAAAAGTGGACAGTAAATCATCAGAAGTGGACAGTATTTTCGTCAAAGTCGACAGTAAGTGCTATAGAGGAGTCTATGCATGGGCGCCGTTTTGTTAATGACGGTATTTTTTCAAATTGACTAGTGAATCCGTCCGATTTGAAGATTAATCTGTCGGATTGGTCACATAATCTGTCCGGTCCAGCCAATAATCTGTCCAATTCAAAATTCACCACCGATCGGCCACGCAAATTTCCGAAGCGTCTGTCTATCAACCCAATGTGTACACAAAAAAACCGTTTCGAATGATTGAAACAATACCTAATTTCATAACAGTCGTGATTTCTGCAAATCCTAAGAAAAAATGGTATAAAAAGAGAAGAGCCCTTTGTTTTAATTACATGGGGAAGGGAATAAAGAGAGAAAGAGAAGATTGGTAAAAAAGGAGCACGTGCATGAAACGAATATGGGAATTCTTCCTCACACTATTGTTACTTGTCTGTTTATACATCGTTTTCTTTGCAGAAGGATATGTGATAATCAAAACGGTATTTGGGCTCCTTTACATCGCAGTGATTCTGTATACGATTTATTCGTTAATGCTCGAGAACAGAACAGCTCAACATACGCTTCTTTGGATTTATGTATTAATTCTGTTTCCGTTTATCGGATATATGTTCTACCTGTATTCTGGACAGCTTTATTTAAAAGGCCATCTTTTTAAATCGAAACGAAAAAAAGACAGAGACGAGTGGATCAGAGTATCTAAACAAGAAGAAAAGCCGGACTTTAGTGATTTAAAAAGACATCAGCAGTGCTTTGCAACGCACGCTCATCACATCACACTTACGCGTTTGAACAGAAAAACGAGTTCAAAAATTTTAAAGAATGGTCAAGAGACGTTTCCTGAAATTTTTGCAAGGCTGGAAGAAGCCAAGGAGTATATACATATTCAGTATTATATCTTTCGTTCAGATCGCCTTGGTAAAGACATTATTGACCTTTTAATAAAAAAAGCGAATGAAGGCGTGAAAGTTAGATTTTTGTTTGATGGGATAGGAAGTTTGTCTCTTCAGCAATATGATATCGACAGAATGAAAAAAGCAGGAATTCTCGTTGAAGCCTTCTTACCTGTTCGATATGGCTTTTTCAATCAAAAGCTTAATTTCAGAAATCATCGTAAAATTATTATTATTGATGGGAAGGTTGGGTTTGTAGGAGGCTTGAATGTAGGCGTTGAGTATTTAGGAGAAGATCCGGAGATTGGTTTTTGGCGTGATACACATATGGTTATGGAAGGAGAAGCTGTTCAAGTTCTTCATGCCATATTTCTAATGGATTGGGAATATGTTTGTGGAGAAGATCTCTTAGAAGATAATCATCTTACAAGAGCATACCCCGCTGAAGGGGATGGTACTGTTCATGTGGTGGCAAGTGGTCCTGATACTCAGCTTGGAATCATGAGTGATCTATTCTATTCTTTGATCTCATGTGCAGAGAAATCAATCTGGATCGCAACACCATATTTTGTTCCTAATGAAGCGATTCGAACGGCTTTAAGAGTGGCAGCAAAAAAAGGTGTCCAGGTCCGTTTGTTGGTTCCTGAGATTAATGATGGATTCTTGACGCAATATGCAACGCGCTCTTATTTTCCAGAGCTTCTGCGTTCTGGAATAGAGATCTATTCCTACAAAAAAGGATTTCTGCATCAAAAAGTAATCATTATTGATGGCGATACTGCTTCGATCGGTACAGCTAATATGGATATGAGAAGTTTTCACCTTAACTTCGAAGTGAACGTATTCTTGCTAAATACATCATCTGTCTCAGATCTTGTAGAGCAATATGAAGAAGACATGGTGGAATCTATAAAAGTGAAACCCGTAGAGTTTTACAAAAGAGGTTTGTGGGAACGAACAAAGGAATCGTTTGCTCGTCTCTTCTCAGGTGTACTTTAATCACAAATGCTCGTTAAGTAACACTAAATTGTTATCAAAAAACTAGAATAGAAAATCCTCCTCAGGAATAGGTTGTACGAGACCATGAAAGTTGAGGGGGTTTTTTTTATGGATTGGCTCGAGGCCTTAATATTAGGCATTGTGCAAGGGATAACAGAATTTTTGCCTGTCAGTTCTACAGGACACCTCCTTCTAGGCAGGCAAGTGTTTCAGCTAGAAGAAGCCGGGTTGTTTCTTGATAGCATGCTTCATATAGGAACACTTATTGCTGTGATGACGGTTTATTGGAGAGAAATCTTAGAAGTTATAAAAAGACCACTCAGCAAAACGGGAGTTCTGCTTATGGCTGGAACGATTCCAACCGCTGTTATTGGACTAGCATTTAAAGATTTTTTTGAAGAGATCTCAAAAACCGGGATCACGGTTGGCTGGGAGTTCTTGATAACAGGTTTTTTACTTTGGTGGGCCGATTCTTATAAGCGAAATGGATACAAAGGAATTGAAGATATTTCTATACGTGATGCACTTATAATCGGTACGTTTCAAGGTGCGGCTATTCTTCCTGCTATTTCACGATCGGGACTAACGATTGCAGCAGCGCTCTTTTGCAAGATCGATAAAAAAGCAGCGGCCTATTTTTCTTTTTTATTATCCATACCATCTATTGCAGGAGGAGTAGTATTGCAGTCAAAAGATTTATTTACTGGTGGACATCCACCTATCTCTTATTCAGCCCTATTGGTCGGTACTTTAGCATCGGCTCTATTTGGATATGTGGCGGTAAAGTGGATGATCAAACTCCTTCAAACCGGTACGTTAAAAGGATTTGCTGTCTATGTTTGGTTGATTGGAATAGTAGTATTGATCCTTCAATTTTCAGGTAAAATGTAAAGTATTTGTTAACACTAAAAAAATGGATTGACTTTTAAAAGATAGAGGATTACAGTATATGTAATTCAAAATTTAGCAGGCTTTAGATCGCTGAATTTACAGTTATTTTTATGGTGAAAACTACTGTAAAACGGGGGAACCAATCTTTTGGGGTGAATTTTGCTCTATTTGCAAAAAGGGATACTCCAATCCCTAATCCGACAGCTAACCCCGTAAGCGTCATGTCACTGGAGAGGTCAATTTGGTGGAAAACCGGACCCGCTTCTTTGTGTGGTCTTTTTTTGCGTTTTTTTACTTAAATTTATATACCTCTTGACCAGCAAGGCTAGAGAACAACGAAGCAAAAACTTCATGGATTTTAAGGGGAGACCATAATGAAAAAACAGTTTGCAGTAATTGGTTTAGGACGTTTTGGAGGCAGCATCTGTCGAGAATTTGCGACGATGGGCTATGATGTTCTAGCTATAGATAAAGATATGGAAAGAGTAAATGAGTTTGCAACAATAGCTACTCAAGCTGTTCAAGCTAACTCTACGGATGAAAACGTAATGAAGTCTTTAGGAATCCGAAATTTTACACAGGTAATTGTTTCGATCGGTGAAGACATCCAAGCAAGTATCTTAACTACTTTACTTTTAAAAGAAGCAGGCGTTCAAAAAGTATGGGTAAAAGCACAGAATGACTATCATCATAAAGTGTTGGAAAAGCTAGGAGCAGACCGTATTATCCACCCAGAGCGTGATATGGCGCTTCGCGTTGCTCAACTCATATCTTCTGAAAAGATTATTGATTTTATTGAGCTATCGCATGAACACAGTATTGTTGAGATAGGTGTAACGGATAAGCTAGTGAATCGGACGCTAACAGATCTAGATGTTCGTGCACGCTATGGATGTAATATCGTCGCAATCAAACGCGGAGATGAGATACTCGTTTCACCGATTGCTGATGTATCTCTTCAATATGGGGATATACTTGTCGTGATCGGTCGTAACGAAGATCTAAATCGTTTTGAGGATGAGGAAGTGTAAGCATTGGCACTACATGTTAGAAAGCATAAACGTTTTTTGCACAACCCAATTAGATTGAACCCTCCTCAGTTTTTAGCGTTACTATTTTTATTTCTTATTTTCGTTGGGACGTGTTTGTTAAAGCTTCCTATTGCCCATGAAAAAACGTTATCGTGGGTTGATGCTTTTTTTATTGCAACTTCAGCAGCAACAGTAACAGGCTTAGCTACTGTTGATCCTGGCTCAACATTCACACTCTTTGGTGAGATCGTCATCTTGTTCTTAATCCAAGTCGGAGGACTCGGGGTCATGTCATTTGCTTCATTAGTCGTTATTATGATGGGGAGGAAAATATCCATCAAACAACGTGTTCTGATGCAAGAAGCACTCAACCAGCCTTCTATAGGCGGGGTAATCCGGTTAGTTCGAAATCTGTTTGTATTTTCAATCAGTATCCAGATTATCGCCATCTTTTTTCTATCACTAAGGCTTGTTCCAGACTTTGGTGTTAGTAAAGGAATTTACTATAGCATCTTTCATGTTATATCGGCATACAACAATGCAGGGTTCTCGTTGTGGTCTGACGGTCTAACGGGCTATGTAGGAGATCCGATGGTGAACATCGTCATATCGTTTCTGTTTATAACAGGGGGAATTGGGTTTACCGTATTGGTTGATATATGGGTGAGCCGAAGCTGGAAAAAACTTTCTCTTCATACAAGAGTGATGTTGTTGTCTACTTTGATTATTAACATTGTGGCAATCTTGTTCTTCTACTTATTTGAGTTTAATAATCCTAAGACCATTGGAATGCTTTCAGGTGCTGAGCAATTCTGGGCTTCTTATTTCCAAGGTGTAACACCGAGAACAGCAGGTTTTAACTCGATTGATATGACAGCCATAAATCCTGATACATCCTTGTTGATGATTCTTTTAATGTTTGTTGGGGCAGGAAGTACCTCTACTGGTGGAGGGATAAAGCTGACCACGTTTGTTGTTATTATTTTTACGGTTGCAGCTTTCTTAAAAGGGAAAGAAAGTACGGTTGTTATGAAGCGGACCATTCGAAATGCTGTTGTTTACAGAGCTCTTGCTATTACAACTATTTCTATTTTGTTTATCTTTGCCGCATTATTTATTATCACATATGTCCAGAAAGATGTATCATTCATGGTGATCGTGTTCGAAGTCGTTTCTGCATTTGGAACAGTTGGATTGAGTATGGGACTGACCCCAGATCTCACAGTCATCGGAAAAATTGTGATCTGTGTGGTAATGGTTTTCGGTAAATTAGGACCGCTAACACTGGCGTTCAGTCTTGCTAAACAAACAAAAGATAATATTAGGTATCCAGACGGTGAAGTGTTCACTGGATAAAGTAATGAAAGCTGATGCAAAAAGGGTGTATTCCCACATTTTGCGTCAGCTTTTTTGGTTATTTATGGGTTAATCTCTTTACTCTTGGGAATGCTAAAACGAGATTTCAATGCTGTTTCTAAGAGAGGAAGAGAATCGTCATGCAAAAAATTAAAGAAGCTTTTCTCGTTTCTCCCTTTCTTGTGTTTTTTCTTGTCCATTCTGAACAAGTAGGGGTAGGGGTGCTAGGCTATCAGCGTATCATCGCTAAATACGCTGGCTATGATTCCTGGATATCAGTCATCATAGCTGCCATTTTTGTACATGCTCTTATATGGATGATTTATTATGTGCTCGATAACGGCGATGGGGATATCGTATCAACTCATAAATCGTTGTTTGGTGGTTTGATTGGAAACTTATTTAATCTATTTTTACTTCTATATTTTCTGCTCTGGTCGATTACAGTTTTACGAACGTATATTGAAGTCATACAAGTATGGATGTTTCCCACTATAAGTACATGGAAGATCGCTGCTGTTTTCCTGATATTAACGTACTATGTGGTTTCGTCTGGTTTTCGAACGGTGGCGGGCATCTGTTTTTTAGGAGTTGTCATTCCATTAGGTTTGATCGTGTTACTCGTATACCCATTGGAATTTACTCATTTTTCTAATCTCCTGCCGGTCTTTGATGAGAATGTAAAAGACTATTTATCTGCAACGAAAAATATGATGCTGAGTTATCTTGGTTTTGAAACACTTCTTGTTTTTTATCCGTTTATTAAAAATGCAAAGCGGTCTCAAAAATTTGCGCATCATGCTAATCTTTTTACATTTATGATGTATTTGCTAGTCACTTTGTTTTCATTTGCGTTCTTTAGCGAAGAACAGTTGTCTAGAAATATATGGGCAACCCTTTCTATGGTGAAAATCGTTCAAGTTTCATTCGTGGAACGATTTGATTTTGTTTTCGTTTCGATGTGGTGTTTAGTGATTTTGCCAAATATTGCACTTGCTATCTGGTGTTCGAGCCGTGTGGCCAAGCTGATGTTGAACATCCGCCAGCATATCACACTGATCATTTTATTAGCGATCACGTTGGCTGCTTGTTATTACTTAGACACTCGTTTGAAGATCAACATGCTAAATAACTATACGAACAAGATCGGTTTTTATTTAGCCATCAGTTATATTCCACTTTTATTTATCATGACTTTTATTAAAAAACATATTAAGAAAAATAATAGAGAACAGACATCATCTACTACATGATGCACCACAATTTAAAAAACTGACTGTTAGGCTTCCTCAATCTGTTGCTCATAGGAAAGAGGGAAGTTAGCAGTCAGTTTTATTATTTTTACCTAGGCTTGAAGAAGCATAGTTAATCGAGTCTTGTGTTTTTCGCGCTGTGAATCATCTGATGTATTATGCCAATTTTGAAGAGTTTCGTTGATCAATTGCGTGACCATATGCTTTGTCCAGACTACATATGCGCCATACGTATCACCTTTAAAAAAGGAAGAAAGCATATTATTATCAGGACCGAAGAAGAAACCGAGCTGATCATGAATGAGCGTTGCCTCATTCATCGAAAAAGGCATAATTTTATCTGAAAGAGTAAATTGATATGAATTATTTTCTTTTTTAATAAATGCGATCGCGTACACCTGTCCTTCAGGGAGAAAACCTTTTGTAGTAGGCAAGAGCAGTAACGGGTTATGTCCTTTGTCATAAGCGATAAAAAAGTCATTCACATCTTCCTCGAACTGTGGAGTGCGTGACATTGAAGCAAGTGCAATTTCTTTTTGTACGTTTAACATGTAACAACCCTCATTCCGTTATATTTCTTACTATCATTCTTACCGCTAGTTTGATAGATTATACGTGTCATTTTCTTTACTATACTGCTGTGATAAGTTGTTGAAAGGGAATTGACGGACAAATTGTAAACGCATACACTAGAAGTAGTTATTAGCCGTTAGAGAAAGAGTGATTCATGCAATGGCATTATCAAATGAACGTTTGATCGGAAAGATGGCCATGTTAGGGGTATTAGATGAAAGTTATCTGCCTGAGATCGAGAAATTGGGCTGGAAGTATTGCGTAGGCAAAGCCGGTTCAATGGATTCACAAAAGGTAGTAGCTGCCATTGAAACAGCGGCCAAAAGTGAAAATATCATTCAAACTGGGATTTATCGTGAAACACATTCTTTATATCATGCCATCATGGAAGCTTTTCATGGGGTGACAAGAGGACAGGTTCAGCTTGGAACCGTTCTTAGAACTGTAGGTTTGCGTTTCATCGTTGTTCGCGGTAATCCATATGAGAAAAAAGAAGAAGGTGACTGGATAGCAGTCGCTCTCTACGGAACGATCGGAGCTCCTGTAAAAGGATTAGAGCATGAAGCGATCGGTCTAGGAATCAATCATATTTAAATAGTGCCCATAGTAACTAGTGATGAGGGGGCGTATTCGAAAGAGTTTTCTTTCGGGTGCGCTCTTTTTGTTTTTTATCTATACATTTTGAGGTTTCTTTTAATAGCTTCTTTGGAAAGTTGATTGGAGTGAAAGGTGCGAGACTCCTGCGGGATGAGTGGGACAGGTGAGACTCTTAACAGCGCAGAGCGCTAAGAGGCTCACCGCACACCCCGCGGAAAGCGAGTTCCTGTAACGGAAATCAACCACTTCGAAGAAAGAACAGAACCTTAGTAAAAGAGGGATGAAGATGATTACATTAACAGGTAATACGCTTTCGATGGAAGAGATCAAGCGGATTCTGCATGAGAATGAACCCATTGAAGCTTGCCCGGTCAGTATGAAGAAAGTGGCTGACAGCCGGAAAGCGGTTGAAGCGATTGTGGCTGAAGGTAAAGTGGTGTACGGAATCACGACTGGCTTCGGAAAGTTTAGCGATGTTTTTATTTCTAGAGATGATGTGGAGACATTGCAGATCAATCTGATCCGCAGCCATGCGTGTGGAATCGGAGAACCGTTTCCTGAGACGATCAGTCGTCTTATGCTTATTTTAAGAGCAAATGCTCTTCTAAAAGGCTTTTCGGGTATCAGGCCAATCGTAATCGAAAGGTTACTAGAATTAGTCGAGAAGAATGTTCATCCTGTTGTTCCGCAACAAGGATCGCTTGGAGCGAGTGGAGATCTTGCACCGCTTTCTCACTTAGCCCTTGTGTTAGTAGGTGAGGGAGAAGCGTACTACAAGGGAGAACGTATTTCTGGTCAGGATGCTTTAAAGAGAGCGGGAATTGAACCTGTCGTCTTAACAGCGAAAGAAGGGCTTGCCTTGATCAATGGAACGCAAGCCATGACAGCACAAGGTATTGCTGCCTATATAGAAGCGGAACGCATCGGACTCATGGCAGATGCGATTGCTGCGCTTACCACAGAAAGTTTACGAGGCATAACAGATGCGTTTGATGAAGATGTTCATCTTGCTCGAGGTTATCAAGAGCAGGTAGATGTTGCAAAGCGTTTAAGAGAATATTTAGAAGGCAGTCAGCTGACAACGAAACAAGGTGAGATCAGGGTGCAAGATGCATATTCGTTAAGATGCATCCCTCAAGTACATGGGGCCTCGTGGCAGGTTCTTGGTTATGTAAAAGAAAAGCTTGAAATCGAGATGAATGCTGCAACGGATAACCCACTGATCTTTGATGACGGAAACAAAATCATATCAGGTGGGAATTTTCATGGTCAGCCTATCGCTTTTGCAATGGACTTTCTGAAGCTCGCCGCAGCAGAATGGGCGAACATTTCAGAGCGACGGATCGAACGGATGGTCAATCCTCAGTTGAGTGACTTACCTGGTTTCTTAAGTCCGAATCCAGGGCTTGAGTCAGGTGCGATGATCATGCAATATGCTGCTGCATCGCTCGTTTCAGAAAATAAAACATTGGCGCACCCTGCAAGTGTCGATTCGATTCCTTCATCAGCTAATCAAGAAGATCATGTGAGTATGGGTACGATTGCCTCTAGACATGCGGCTCAGATCATTGCAAATGCAAGACGAGTGCTGGCCGTTGAATTAATCTGTGCGATGCAGGCTGCAGATTTCCGAGGACCTGAAAAGCTCGCACCTAAAACAAAGAAAGTATATGAACAAGGAAGAATCGTTTGTCCGACGATACAGTGTGACCGTATGTTCCACAAGGATATGGAAGCTGTTGCTTCATGGATCCTTGATACATCGTGGAATGACATCTTAATCGGATCTAAAATTCAAAAGCTAGCACATTAAAAGGAGGTATTTTGACATGTCAAACGTAAAACATTCTATATCAGCTGCAAGAGGTACGAAACTATCTGCAAAAGGATGGGTGCAAGAAGCGGCAATTCGAATGCTTATGAACAATTTAGATGGTGAAGTAGCGGAAAATCCTGATGAGCTTGTCGTTTATGGAGGAATTGGTAAAGCTGCTCGAAACTGGGACTCTTATCATAAGATCATAGAAACATTAGAACGTTTAGAGAATGACGAAACCCTTCTCGTACAATCTGGAAAGCCGGTCGCCGTATTTAAATCGCATACTGATGCTCCGCGTGTTTTACTCGCGAACTCCAACCTTGTTCCTGCATGGGCAAATTGGGAGACATTCCGTGATCTTGAAAAAAGAGGTCTGATGATGTACGGCCAAATGACTGCAGGAAGCTGGATCTATATTGGCACACAAGGCATCCTGCAAGGGACGTATGAAACATTTGCCGAAGCTGCTCGCAAACATTTTAACGGATCACTAAAAGGAACGATCACGCTAACAGCAGGTCTCGGAGGTATGGGAGGCGCACAACCTCTAGCAGTAACAATGAACGATGGCGTTGTGATCGCTATCGATGTAGACGAAACAAGGATTCAACGCCGTTTGGATACGAGATACCTAGATAAAATGACAAAGAGTTTAGATGAAGCATTAAGCATGGCGAAAGAATATGCGGCCAAAGGTGAGCCCTTATCGATTGGTCTTCTAGGGAACGCTGCTGAACTTTTACCAAAGATGATCGAGATGGGAGAGATTCCTGATCTTGTTACGGATCAGACTTCTGCACATGACCCGTTGCATGGTTACTTACCAGTAGGTTTTTCTATGGAAGAAGGAGAAGAACTTCGTAAACGTCATCCGGAACAATATATCGAAAAATCAAAGCAATCTATGGCGGTTCACGTTCAGGCTATGCTTGAGATGCAGAAGAAAGGTTCTGTCGTATTCGATTATGGGAATAACATCAGACAAGTAGCACTTGACGAAGGAGTAAAAGACGCATTCGATTTCCCAGGATTCGTACCAGCTTTTATACGCCCATTGTTCTGTGAAGGGAAAGGACCATTTAGATGGGTTGCGTTATCGGGCGATCCTGAAGATATCAGAAAAACGGATGAAGTAATTTTACGAGAGTTTAGTGATAACGAGCACCTCTGCAAATGGATCAAGATGGCTCAAGAAAAAGTACAGTTTCAAGGCCTTCCTTCCCGTATCTGTTGGTTAGGATATGGTGAACGTGCGAAGTTTGGAAAAATCATCAACGAAATGGTAGCTAGCGGAGAATTGTCAGCACCAATCGTAATCGGGCGTGATCACTTGGATTGCGGTTCAGTTGCTTCGCCTAATCGTGAAACAGAAGGAATGAAGGATGGCAGTGATGCCGTTTCGGACTGGCCGATTTTAAACGCGATGATCAATGCAGTAAACGGAGCGAGCTGGGTCTCTGTTCACCATGGTGGCGGTGTTGGGATGGGGTATTCTCTTCATGCCGGAATGGTCGTTGTAGCAGATGGAACAGAAGAAGCAGCTCGTCGTTTAGAGCGTGTATTAACAAGTGATCCTGGAATGGGAATCGTTAGACATGCTGATGCAGGTTATGACCTTGCGATTGAGACGGCAAAAGAAAAAGGCGTAGATCTGCCAATGATCGAGAAATAAAAAAGGAGTGTGACGAATGCTAGATACATTGATTTTTGCTGGACAGGTGATTGTTCCAAAAAGTAATGGAGCGGCGCTTCGAGGTACACAGATGAACGAACTCTCCATCATTGATAACGGAGCTGTTGGGATAAAAGATGGTGTAATCGCGTTTATTGGAACTGCGGAAGAAGCATCTCAGTTACAGGCAAAAGAAACGATTGAGGCAACAGGCAAACTTTTATCACCAGGCTTAGTGGACCCTCACACACACCTCGTTTTTGGGGGATCGCGTGAGCATGAACTCGCTTTGAAACAACAAGGAGTTCCTTATCTAGAAATTTTGGCTCAAGGCGGGGGAATTCATTCGACCGTTAAAGCTACGCGTGAAACATCAGAAGAAAATCTCTATGAAAAAGGAATGTTCCATTTAAACAGATGTTTAACATATGGCGTTACGACGATGGAAGCAAAGAGTGGATACGGACTGGATAAAGAGACCGAATTAAAGCAGTTGAGAGTAGCAAAAAAGCTGAATGAAACTCACCCGATCGACCTTGTTTCAACCTTTTTGGGAGCTCATGCGATTCCTGAAAATTATAAAGGAAGACCAGATGCCTTTTTAGAAGAGATGCTTTCTTTGTTGAGTGTAATCTCAAAAGAGGGTCTTGCAGAGTTTGTAGATATTTTCTGTGAAACAGGTGTCTTTACAGTAGAACAGTCTAAAGTCTTTCTTCAAAAAGCAAAAACAGCTGGATTCGGTGTGAAGATTCATGCGGATGAAATCGATCCTCTCGGTGGAACGGAGATGGCTTGTGAGATCGGTGCGGTTTCTGCTGATCACTTAGTTGGAGCAAGTGAAGAAGGGGTTCGGATGCTCGGTGAATCAGATACGACCGCAGTCCTTCTTCCTGGCACTACGTTTTATTTAGGAAAAGATCATTTCGCTCCAGCACGGGAGATGATATCAAGTGGAGCAGCTGTAGCACTTTCGACTGATTTTAATCCTGGAAGTTCACCGACAGAAAATTTACAGTTCATTATGAGTTTAGCTGCATTAAAGCTGAAGATGACGCCAGAAGAAATTTGGAACGCTGTAACGGTCAATGCCGCTTTCGCTATTGGACGCGGAGATGTTGCAGGTAGTCTAGAAATAGGAAGAAAAGCAGATCTTGCTCTGTGGGATGTACCAAACTACAAGTATATTCCGTACCACTACGGTGTTAACCACGTTAATAAAGTATGGAAGAACGGTAAGTTAGTTGTTGGAAAGGGAGATATTCATGCAAACTATACCCTTTCTACGTAAATCGGATGAGGCACCCTTTACTGACCGCGGCATTAAAAAGGCAGGTCAGCTATTAAAGCCTTGGTCAGGAGAAGAAGTGAGAGGAGTAGCGATCGCTGGAGCTCCTCTCTCTAAGACTTCTATTTCACATTCAGGTGCACATCTCACACCACAAACCATTCGTGCGATGATGCATTCGTTTTCCACATATAGCATTGAAGAAGAAAGTGATCTTTGGGATCAGAGCATTAGCGATTTTGGAGATATTGAGATGCATGTAACAGATCTCTTTATGTCACAATCCCGTATCCATTCGGTCTTAAAAGATATCGGAGCTCAGCATAGAGATGCATGTGTGATAACTCTGGGTGGTGATCATTCTGTTTCTGCAGGAGCGATCAAAGCTTTCCAAGAAACGAGGGGACGAGTTGGCATCATACAGTTTGATGCACATTTTGATCTCCGTAACACGGAGGACGGTGGTCCATCAAACGGTACGCCGTTTCGCCAACTCATTGAAAATGGTGTGATTACAGGCGACCAACTTGTTCAGATCGGTATTCGAGATTTCTCAAACGGGAAACTCTATCATGATTATGCGAAGGATCATGGTGTTACCGTGCATACGATGGCTGATGTTAAAAGAAGTGGCTTGCTTTCTTTATTACAAAAATCAGTTGACCAGTTAAAACAGACAACAGATAACATATATATTTCTCTTGATATGGATGTTTTGGATCAGGCTTTTGCACCAGGATGTCCTGCAATCGGACCAGGTGGATTAGACAGCGACTCGTTAATTGAAGGTATACAATATCTTGCACAAGAGCCATCTGTTAAAGGAATGGACATCGTAGAAATTGATCCAACCTTAGATTTCCGCAATATGACGAGCCGATTAGCGGCCTACATCATCATACAATTCACACTGTTTTATACAAAAAGAAAAGGAGGAATAAAGGATGAGTGAATTTGGAAGGTTTATAGAAATGTCCAGAAACCAAAAAGGATTGAGTAAATCAGAGCTTGCTCGAAGATTAAGTATTACTCCTCAATACATGGCTGATATTGAAAAGGGAAGGATGATTCCTTCTGAAGAAAAGATAGAAAAGCTTGTAACGACCTTGGAGTTAGACGAAAAAGAAGCGTTTAAACTCGCTGACAAACTTCCGTTACGTGTGTTAGCAGAGGCAAAACAACATTACTATAAGCAAGGGTCTTAGAATTTATTTTAATAGCACTCTTTCTATTTATTATATTCTTTTCGAAACGAAAAAACACCGCTAGCCATTTCGGCTTAGCGGTGCTTTCTCTATGAAAACTAGCTCTCTCTAGGCTGAGAGGGCTTTGGTTTTAACATTTTTTTAAGCTTAGACCAACGTAGCTCTATAAACGGCTGTGTTAGTGCGATAACGGGTTTGCTAGCTAGAAATAGAGTTACGATAACAGCTAAGAACAGAAGCATGAAGTATGCGCCGTTTTCCTCAATAGATGCAAATAAATCTGTTGTAAACAAGTATTTCAACACAAATCCATGCAACAGATAGATATATAATGTGCGTTCACCGAATTCAGTGAAGAACATTCTTCTGCGGGGCAGAAGTGCTAAAAAGCTGAAGGTCGCCGCAAACATGACACCGTACATAGCGAGTCTGACAATACCCCCATACCAATCGTTGTATCCAAGGATTTCCGAGTAAGAAGATGACGAGAGAAGCCATTCTTTTGTTCCGTTAGGAAAAATAAAATGATACGTAACAAATAGTACGACTAAGAAAGCAGCTGAGACGATTTTGGCTCTCGGACGTAAAATCTTTTTGAAGTCTCTCTTTTCAAGCAGATGTCCAAGCAAGAAAACAGGGAAGAAGACAAATGTTCGAAGGAGACTTAAAAATGTACCAATATCATGAATGTAGCCTACTGCAACTCCTATACCTATGGCAAGTACGAGCGGATACTTCATTTTCACAAAGACTTTTAAAAGTATGTTCCAGAAAACTAGACTTAATAAGAACCAAAGCGTCCAATGTGGAGAAAAGAAGTCTAGCTTAACTTCACTTTTACCATACAAATCATAATAGAAAAAGCTGTAGATTAGTTGAAATACCAAATAAGGAATCAAAACCTTTTTAAAGATTTTTGGAAGATAACCGTCACGCCAAACACCTTTTGTAAAGAATCCCGCTATCAAAATAAACGCAGGCATATGAAAGGTATATATAAAGTTGTAGATCGTGTAAAGCCACTCGTTTTGACTTTTTATCGGGGAAATAAAGTGCCCGAACACGACAAGGAAAATTAGAATAAACTTTGCGTTGTCAAAATAATAATCGCGTTCTTTTGTAGCAGTACTCATCGATATTCCTCCAATAATTATTCACCTTACAAAGTATTCGTATGAATTTCTCATTTTTTTTACTTATTCTTTATAATTCCCAACATTGCAGGTGTTTCTAACCTATAAATACAAAAAAACGTGTTTCCTATTACAGGAAACACGTTTTTCGTTAGAAATCGATCTTTATTTTGATAAACCCTGCACTTCTTAATGCTTCATAAATGATGACGATAGCGGGACCGACAATCAATCCAATAAAGCCTAGAAGCTGGAATCCGATATATAAGGAAACAAGAGCTGCTAGTGCAGATATACCAAGACTTGAACCGAGTATTTTTGGTTCGATGATTCTTCGAACAATCGTAATTACTCCGAACATGATCAGAAGTCCGAATGCAAGATGGTCATTATTGTTGATAAAGAATGAATAAGCGGCCCATGGGACAAGGAATGAACCTGTTCCGAGGATTGGAAGGATATCAACAATAACGATCAAAAGAGCGAGAATCACAGCATACTCGACATCTAAAATCATAAGTCCGATCAATGCCAATGCATATGTAACAAAACTTAAGATGATCTGAGCACGAAAAAATCCTACCGTTGCTCTAGATAATTGACTAAAGACCAGTTCAACTTTTTCACGGGCTGCCGTTGTAAACAGGTTAAGAAACTCAGCATACAAACGCGGAAGATCCAATGAAAACAAGAAAACGGCTACTACATAGATAATAAAGTAGATCAACAATCCAGGTATGGCTGTGATCAGCCCTAAGATACCAGATGTTAAGTTCTTTGCTGTTTCAACGCCATAATCCTTTAAACCTACTAATCCCTCTTCAAGTGTTCTTACCACTTCAGGAGGTAAGCTAGCATAAAAGTTTTCCATTTCATAAAATGTATTCTCTGCCACTTCGAACAGATGAACGGAATAAGATGGTAGAACAGTGATAAACTCGATAACCTGAATAATGAGCGTTGTCGTAAGCCAGTAAGAGAAAATACCAAGTCCCGCAAGATACAAGATAAAAGTAGCAGTGACGGCCAATAATCGTCTGCCTTTAAATAGTCTAATAAACAATTTCACTACTGGTTCTAGCATTATAGCAGTTAGCAATGCGAGAAGGAGAGGTATACTGTAAAAGACAAAGATGACGATTCCGGCAAGCAAAATGAGTAATAAGATTAAGTTTTTTACAGTCATTTTCCAGCCCCGATCTCCGTAATTTTAGCCGGTCAGCAAATTTTTCGTTACTATCCATTATGACCGGAAAAAAAGATGTTAATTCTTCATATATACACAATGATGTTACGATAATGTGAAAATGTCAATCACAGAAACTGAAGTTTTCAAAAATCTTCTTATTTTCTCAATTCCCTTTTTAATGCAAGTATCGCATTCAACTGTCCACCCGTGATTAAGATCATGGCAGAGAGATAGAACCACACCATTAAAGTTAATAATGCGCCTAAATTTCCATATATCTGACCGTAGTCAAAAATAAGTACATAGGAAGAAAATGAGTAAGAAAATAGATGCCAGCCTGCTGTTGAAAAAATAGCTCCAGGCCACACGTTTCTGAACGTTAATCTTACATTTGGCGCAAAACGATAGAGAGCTGAGAAAATGGAGAGGAGCACAGAGAAACCTATCAGGTAGCGTGCTGTTTCCCAAATGTGCCAGACGGGATGAGAAAATCCTGTACGTTCAAATATGTAAATCCCAATGTTTCGACCAAAGACCGGCAGTAAAAGGGCAGTAATAACTGCGATCACAAGGCCGAATGTAAGGAACATGCCTAAAATGAGTTCTTTAATAAAAGGTCGGCTCTCCTCAACTTGGTAGGCTTGGTTGAAGACACGGATGATTGCGTGCGTTCCGATTGTTGCTAACCATATCATAATAATTAATGAAACAGATAATACATCTCCTCTATGCTCGTCCAATACAGCGACTAGATTATACTCTAGTAAAGCATATGCTTCTTCTGGTGCAATAGACTGAAAAAGTGATAGTACATAAGAAGAAGATATAGGCAGGAAGCTGAGTATAGTAAAAATGAGAAAAACAAAAGGAAAAAGAGAAACTAGGAAGTAATAAGCAAGCTGTGCAGAAAGATCGAATACTTTATCTTGAAAGAAACGATGAAACCACTGCTTCATAAACCAATGCACGAGGACACCCCCAATAAATGGATCTTATTAATCTATCCTGCATTATTCCCTTAATAAAAAAAAAGAACGCTTTTTTGAAACAAAACGTTCACTCAATCGTATCAGTGATGTGAAGTTACAGTCTAATTGCTGTTAAAACATACTACCTGAGTCTTTGTGAGCAACGATGGCAACTACAAACAACAATTAAAGGAGAGGTTACTGGTGTAGGTTGAGGCTGAATGAAAGGAAAACAGCAAGGATGAATGTCTCGACAAAATAATGGAACGCCACAAAAGTTTACACAGGATTGGCATCTAGGCTTACATCTGCATGAACATGAACGCATAATAAACACCCCCTTTGCTATTATTATATGTAGAAGTGGATAAGCCTGGCAGGGCATAAAGTGTGCGTAATTACTCATTTTTTTATTTTTCTTTAATGAAATTATTATTCTGCTTTCATTGACTATATGGATATGATTAAACAGATGTTTAACAGAGAGGATTTTTTGAATGGATTTTTTAACACCAGATTTTTGGTCGGCCTTATTGGCGATCGTTGTTATCGACTTAGTATTAGCTGGTGATAACGCAATTGTAATCGGCTTGGCAGCTAGAAACTTGCCGAAGGAAAATCAGAAGAAAGTAATCATCTGGGGAACAGTAGGGGCAATTGTAATCCGTGCAGCTGCAACGCTTGCAGTTGTATGGCTCCTGAAGATTCCAGGCTTGCTGCTTGCAGGTGGACTAATTCTTGTCGTTATCGCTTATAAGTTGATGATCGAAGAGAAAGATCATGATATTGAAGCACAAAATAATGTTTGGGCAGCGATTAGAACAATCATTATTGCAGACGCGGTAATGGGTCTTGATAACGTTCTTGCCGTTGCAGGTGCTGCACATGGTGATTTCTTACTGGTGGTAATCGGTTTACTGATTTCAGTGCCGATTGTTGTTTGGGGAAGCACATTGTTCCTAAAGGTCATTGATAAATACCCGTTCATCATTACAATTGGAGCAGGTGTTCTTGCATGGACGGCTTCTAAGATGATCGTAGGAGAAAAATTCATGGCTCCTTATTTCGAGAATGGATTTGTCAAATATGGCTTTGAAGTTCTTGTTGTTCTTCTTGTTCTAGGATTAGGAACACTTAAGAAAAGAAAAATAGCTGAAGACAGAGCATCTGAAAAGACGCTCGTTAGAAAAGAAGCTTAAGAAAACCGCCTCGTGCGGTTTTTTTTGTACTTGTATTTGTAAAACTCTGTGTGAATTTAGGTGAAAAGTACTTCTTTTTAAAGTTTTTAAGTTAAAAATGATTCTTTTGTACCTGTTTAGACCTATTTCTTAAATCATTTATAACTAGATGACGATATGTAGGTAAGGGGTTTTAGATGATAAATGGGGGTTAAGCAGATGTTTAAAAGAATTCAAACGAAGATCATGCTTTCTGTAAGTATTCTAGTTGCCATTACACTTTTGTCTGTATCGCTATTTTCTTATTTTCAAACAAAACAACAACTTGAAAGTAACAGCAACGAACAAGCAACAAGTCTTTCAAGCGAAGTTAAAGCCTCAACAGAGCTGTATCTGAAATCTTATGGAAATACGATCGATCGATACAGCCAGGATAGCAGACTTATCAATTATTTAAAAACATTAAAAACGGAAGAAGTCAAAGGTCTAAATGAAGCGTGGCCGGTTGTAGATCAGGACTTCAAGCACTTTTTGGATCTCAATAAAAACGTTGCGGTCTTATACGTAGGTGCAGAAACCAAACAGTTCAAAACGACTCCAAAACTTGAGCTTCCAGAAGGGTTCGATCCTACTGAACGCCCATGGTATCAAACGGCCAAACAATCACCAGAAAAGACGATATGGACAGAACCATATGAAGATGCAAGTTCTGGTGAATATGTTGTAACGGTTACGAAACCGGTGTTAGATCCTGCAACAGATGAGGTTCTTGGTGTAGTTGGTCTTGATCTGAATCTTGCTGGACTAACGAGCATGATTAATAAAACTAAAGTCAGCTACAAAGGATATCCAGTGCTTCTTGATCCAAAAGGTATGGCACTCGTTCATCCGACACAACAAGGAAAAGATTTAAGTAAAGAGACTTTTATTAAAGAAATATACAAAAGTGATAAAGGAAATGTTTCCTATACCTATCAGAATAAAGACCGAGAGCTCTATTATACGACGATAGCCGACACGAACTGGAAGCTTGGATTTGTCTATGACCAGAAAGAACTACTAAAAGATGCTGAAGAGCTATTAAATATGATACTAATCTTTACGTCGGTCGCAGTCATCGTTGCATTAGGCGTAACCTATATATTGGCGAAAAGTATTTCAAATCCGATTACTAGATTACAGACACAAGTACAAAAAGTAGCAGAAGGCGATCTTACCGTCTCTGTTGAAGCAAAATCCAAAGACGAAGTGGGAACACTCACTCATCATTTTAACGCTATGGTCGAAAACATGCGGGGACTGATTACGTCGGTCAGTCATTCTGTTGTAACTGTTAATGAATCTACTTCTAACTTGAGTGCCGTGTCAGAAGAAACGATCGCAGCAAGTGAAGAGGTTTCTAGAGCTGTCAGAGAGATTGCTTCTGGTGCTACAACACAAGCCGAAGATGCCGATGAAACAAACCGTCGAACGATGGACTTATCTCTACAGATCGAAAAAGTAAACGAACAAGCAGAAGAGATGACTCGATTGTCTTTATTAGCTGAGGCTGCAAACAAAAAAGGAATCTCACAAATGGACGTCTTACGTGAAAAAACGGGAGAAAGCAACCAGGTTTTGAAAAACATCGAATCTGTCATTTCGGGACTCGCTGTTAAAGTAGAAGAGATCGAACAAGTGATTCAATCGATTACTGAAATCTCAAATCAGACCAATCTACTCGCATTAAATGCAAGTATTGAAGCTGCTAGAGCGGGTGAGAGCGGGCGTGGTTTTGCGGTCGTTGCCGATGAGGTACGAAAATTAGCGGAACAATCTGCTATTGCTGCAGATAAAGTCCGTAAGACGATCTCCGGAATAGGAGAAGAGTCAGAGCGTGCTGTAAATGAGATGGCGTATACGAAAAGAATCGCTCACGATCAAAACATGACCGTAACAGATACAGAGTCTGCTTTTAACGAAATCTCAGGTACGATGGCAGATATGGTGAAGTCCATCGAACAAATTACGAGTGAAGTAGAGATGATCAACAACTATAAAGAGGAAGTAGTAGCTTCTATTCAAAGTATCGCAGCCGTAGCCGAACAATCTGCAGCGGCAAGTGAAGAAGTGAGTGCGTCTTCTGAAGAGCAAGTTCGGGCACTATCTACGGTTTCTCAGTCAGCCGAAGAATTGAACGATGCTTCACAAGCTTTGACTGAAATGATCAAACACTTTAAAATTTAGTACAAGTTGCAATTGGACAGATGATTGTGTCGAATGGCTAAATTATCTTCTCGATTGGACAGATTATCCTCTGAATCGGACAGATTAAGGAATCAATCCGACAGATTAACTACGAGAACGGACAGATTACCTTCAAAAAACTAGAAACGAGTCACATAAAAAAGGAAACCGACTTCGGTTTCCTTTCTCTTTTTGTATTTTAATAGATATCTCGCTTAGAGAAAGTAACGAAAGCGATGATGAACCCAGCGATTCCCCAGACGGCTAATACGCTCATCGAGAAACCTAACGACATCCCCTCGATTGGAGTTGCCATTCCACTCACATAGTTCGTAAGGTTCAGGTTTACCATAAAGAAATATTTCGCGCTTTCCCAAGAAGATACCATGTTTGCTAGAATGGCTCCAGCAATGAGTGATGCGAGCATGATTCCCATAACGGCAGCAGTACTTCGTAACAATACGGACAGCATGAAGGTGAGTGTTCCGACAATCATACAAACATACCATACAAGGCCAAACTCCATCAGAATGTATTGCCATTGTGGGACGATGTGGACATTTTCAGTTAAAAGTTCATCTCCGGAAACCGTAAATCCTGTTAAAAGAGGCATGTTCCATCCGCCATATCCGAAAACGACGCCAGATATCCCATACGATAGAACAGCTACAGATAAAACGATAAATGAAATCGAGAGCAGCATCGCTAAATATTTGCTAAGCAGAATGCGCCATCGTTTAACAGGACGAGTGAGCAAGAGCTTTATCGTTCCTCCACTTGACTCAGAGGATACGAGGTCTGCCACGATGACCATGACGAGCAGCGGAAGAAGTAGATCGATCGAGTTCTCAACGAATATACGCATAAACGTAGGTGCACCTGGAGCACGTGGATCGATATCGTTCTCTAAATAATATTGTTGCTGAGAAAGTCTGATCTTTAGAAATTTACGCCATTCATCTTGAATACGGCTCGAGCTTAATCGGTTTTGTGTGTCAGTGATCTCTTGCTGCAGCGTGGTACGCCAATCTTGATTCCCCATCTTCTCACGTTGATCTTGAATCTCTTTAAACTGAGCATATGTAAAAAGAGGAACAAGGAACGCGATGATCAAGATGATGACATACAGACGTTTTTTTCTAAGAAGCTTTAACATTTCATTCCGGACAAGATTAATCAATGCTTTCGCCTCCTGTTACTTCTAAGAACAGATCTTCTAAAGAAGGAAGCTGAGTTCTCATTTCTTTTACCTTCACACCAGCATTTACGAGCTTCTCGTTCCAATCTGGCAGCAGTGGCTCATTATATAACGTGATCAACGTATCATCTGGGCCTTCCGTTACTTCTGTTTCTAGAGAAAGAATCTCTTTAGCGAGTGAAAGAGGTTCAGCGCGCCAGATCACACGTTCTTGCTCAGCCAATAAGTTATCAACAGAGTCTGTTCGTAATACCGCTCCTTTTGATATGATCGCGACTCGATCGCACATCAGCTGAATTTCACTAAGCAGATGAGAAGATACAAGAACGCTTAAGTTTTCTTCTCTTGCTAATTGTCGTATAAATTCACGCATCTCACGAATACCAGCAGGGTCTAGACCATTTGTCGGCTCGTCCAAAATAAGAACTTTTGGTTTGCCTAAAAGAGCTTGAGCGATACCTAAACGCTGTCTCATACCGAGTGAATAGGTGCTTACACGATCGTGAATCCGATTTTGTAATCCGACCAGTTCGATGACTTCATTCAATCTCGTCTTTGGAATGGAAGAATCCATTTTTTGAAAGTGTACAAGATTTTCCCAGCCTGTTAAATACGGGTACAGTTCAGGGTTTTCAACAATACAGCCGAGATGTCTCATCGCTTCAGTAAATTCAGTTCTTACATTCTTACCGCCGATTTTAATCGTTCCAGAAGTGGGAGAGATCAAACCGACAATCATTCGAATCGTAGTCGTTTTCCCAGCACCGTTCGGCCCAAGAAAACCGAAGACTTCTCCTGGAACAAGCGTGAATGATACACCTTTTATGATCTGCTTGCCTTTAATTTTCTTCGTTAGATTCTCTACTTCTAATGCAGGTATTTGACTCATGATTCGTTCTCCTCCTGTTCAAATTTGATCAGTGAGGCTACTCGTTCAGCAATCAGCTTGTAACCTTCCGTGTTAGGATGAAATTGATCGGTATAGAGATAGTTTTCTACTTGAAGCTGAAAGAGATCAAAGGTAGGTACATATACGATGTTATTGAAGCCAGCTGCAGTTTCAGCAGACTGAAAGTTCCAGTCTCTAACGATTGATGAAGTCGTTTTTGAATCAGGCATGTTGCTAAAAGGGTTGTACAATCCGACATGATAGATGACTGCGTCAGGATTCAGTTCTCTAAGCTGAGTATAGATTTTCTTAACATTACTTAAATAGATCTGTTTTTTACCGTTAATCGCATTATTGTCTAAATTCTCAAGTGCTGCTCCTTGTTGAAAAAGGTCATTTCCGCCAATCGTCATGACGATCACATCTGCTTGTTTGGCTTGACGCTGAATCTCACTTTGTTGAAGCTGCTTTAGAAGACCTCTAGATGTTTCCCCCTTGATTGCAGTGTTAAGGAGATTAATATCTTGATCTGTTTTTTCTTTTAAGCGCTCAGTTAGATAGCCCGTATAACCTTTTCCGTCAGCGTCACCGGTTCCACGAGTAAGAGAATCCCCTAATGCAAAGATCGTCAGGGTGCCATCTTGCTTCTCTGTTGAAGTTGATTCGGTTTTTTCTTTAAACTGTGAAACTTTTTTGTTAGTAGAAAATTGATCTTGTAACGTCCAACCAAGACCAAACAGCCATAGTACTGTAGCTGCAATAGAGACAATTGAAACGACCGTTAAGGTATATTTTTTCAAAACCGCTTTCATCCTTCCCAAATCCTTGATCTGTTCTTTATAGAATAGCAAATAATGACTCATATTCTAACTTTTTTGCCTATTTGCGGTAAAATAAACCAAAGGGAGTGGAATCATGGAAAAAAATTTTAAGTGGGGTTCTTTATGAATTGGAGACCAGTCGGAGATCAAGAACGAATTCAATCATTAGATATCATGCGCGGTATAGCCATTTTTGGCATCTTACTCGTAAATATGAAGTCTTTTTCAGGACCTGATTCACCCATCCGTGCTTTAAGTTATGAGTATTTTGACGAGCCGTATAATGTTTGGACAAACGTGTTGCTAGAGTTTTTTGTTCAAGGAAACTTTATAACGATGTTTTCCTTTTTATTCGGGTTCGGGATCGTATTGATGGCAGAAAGAGCGAAAGCCAAAAATATGAGGTTTGTTCCTGTTTTTCTAAGAAGACAGTTTGTCCTGCTTCTCTTTGGCATTCTGCATGTCCTGTTTTTTTGGTACGGTGACATTTTGATCATGTACGCGATCGTAGGTTTGTTCATGTTGATCTTCTATCGCTTAAATAAGAAAGTATTAATCATAACTGGTTTCGTATTAATAACATTGTACAGCCTATTTATGACTACCTTAACATATGATTATTGGACTAGTGGCGCAGCTCTATCGTATCAAAGCGCTCAAAATGAGTTCAATGAACAAGAAATCTTTCAATCCATTGAAGTATATAGCGAAGGTACATACCTTGAGATCATGAAGGAAAGAATTCGTGAATGGGGAGATTTGAACCGGTACTTTCTCTTTTTTATAGCTGGACTTTTGCCGATGTTTTTATTCGGTGCTTATGCAGCGAAGAAAAGAACGTTCACGAACAAAGAATTATGGAAGATTTGGCTGCTAACATTGATCCTAGGTCCAGGCAGTAAAATATTTGCTGTGATTTTTTTTCCTTCAAAAGGGGAAGATTGGCGTTATGAAACTGCGATGTCATGGGGGTATGAGTTTGGAGGTGCGATGATGAGTATCTTCTACATCTCCAGCATCGTTCTTCTTTATCGAAGTGGAAGATATAAACGGTTGTTTAACTATTTTCAATTTACAGGGCGAATGGCTTTTACCAATTATTTAACTCAATCCATTATTGCGACAACGATCTTCTATAGTTATGGATTAGGTCTGTACGGTGAATTTGGACCATTTGTTGGTGTTATATTCGCTTGCGTTATTTTTGCTATCCAAGTTCTTTTTTCAAAGTGGTGGATAGAGAGGTATTACATGGGTCCGCTTGAATGGGTGTGGCGTTCACTGACATATGGAAGAAAACAACGATTAAAAAGACAAGAAATAAGCAATGTTTAAAGAAGCTGAGATATTTAGCTTCTTTTTGTTTTGCACAATTCCAAAATTTTCGGTACACTCTAAGTAACATATATGAGCATATGTTCATATAATAAACAAAGCCGAAATATAGGGGGCTGTTTTCATGACTGATCAACAAAACAAATATGAACATCTTGATGAGGAAACACTATTTATCGTATCTCAAACATTTAAAGCACTTTCGGACCCAACCCGAATTCGAATATTGCACCTTTTAGGGGAGAAAGAATGCAACGTTTCTGAAATTGCAGAAGAACTGTCACTTATGCAGTCAACCGTATCTCATCAATTACGCTTTTTAAAAAATTTAAGACTCGTAAAATTCAGACGTGCAGGAACAACACTATTTTACTCAGTAGATGATGAACATGTGATGACCCTTCTGCATCAATCCATACATCATGCGAGACACGACTAACGAAAGGAGGGACCATTAATGAAAGAGCATAAGATCACCGGACTATCTTGTGGCCATTGTGCATTAAAGCTGGAAGAACAGATTCAACAGCTTCCTGGTGGAGAACGAGCAAAAGTTCAATTTAACTCAAGTAAAATTGTATTAGATGAAAACATGGACATGGACAGCGTACGCTCTATCCTTTCATCGGAGAATGTACGTTTTGAATCAGACGGAGAGCCTAAGGGTCCAAACTGGCTAATGATCGGGTTGTATGTGTCCGTTGCTTCTTTTATTGCAGCCCTTATAACAGAACATATGTTGAACATTACGTATGTCTCCATAGTATTTTATGCTGTTGCGACGATAGCTTCTGGATATTCGACGTTTTTAAAAGGTCTTCGAAATCTGACGAAGTTAAAATTTGATATTAACACTTTAATGACAGTAGCATTAGTTGGTGCAGTTGCCATCGGAGAGTGGAAAGAAGCTGCTCTTGTGGCTATCCTTTTTGGTATTAATGAACTGCTTGAATCTTACGGAATGGAAAAAGCACGGCGCTCGATGGAATCCCTTTTAAAGGTAGCACCGAAAGAAGCACTTTTATTAAGAGACGGCAAGACAGAAGTCATCTCTATTGAAGAACTAGAAGTGGATGATGTAGTACTTGTAAAAACAGGGCAAAAGATTCCATCAGACGGCGTTGTTGTCTATGGAAAAAGTTCTGTGAACGAAGCGGCGATCACCGGTGAATCACTTCCAGTGGAAAAAGAAGATGGAGAGACCGTATTTGGTGGCAGCATCAATAATGAAGGTGTACTTCATGTGAGAATAACGAAGACGTATAATCAATCAGCGCTTTCTAAAATACTTGCTCTTGTTCAGGAAGCACAAGAATCTAAAACACCAACAGAGCTTTTTATTAATCGATTTGCAAACTATTACACACCAATCATCATGGTTGTTTCAGCTCTAGTTATGTTAGTACCACCACTTTTATTAAATGAACCGTGGGGTGAATGGTTCTACCAAGGTCTTGCGGTATTGATCGTCGGTTGTCCTTGTGCACTCATTCTATCCTCGCCGATCGCGATACTTTCTGGGATTACAGTTAATGCAAGAAACGGAATCTTGATCAAAGGTGGAGCTTATCTCGAACAGCTTGGTAAGATAAATGTCATTGCTTTTGATAAAACAGGTACGCTTACACTAGGTGAACCGCACGTTGTGGCGGAGAAATCGTTTCACCCCGATTTTTATAAAGTAGCTTATGCGATTGAAAAGTCATCTTCTCATCCCCTTGCAAAAGCAGTCGTAGCAAAGTGTCGGGAAGTTGGTGCTGAAGAAGTAGAAGCGGATGAAATGACTACAGTTAGTGGTCAAGGAATTACAGCAGTAATTGATCATAAAACGTATAGGCTAGGAAACGAAAGAATAATTGGCAGTACGCTAGCGAGTGAGGACGTAAAAAGTGTTATCGATTCATTTAAAGAAGAAGGTAATACCATCGTCCTTGTTGCAAGTGACACTGAAATTCTTGGTGTGTTTGCTATTGCTGATGAAATTAGAAAAGAAAGTCCTGACATTATCTCTCTGCTTCATGAAAAAGGAATAAAAGAAACGGTCATGCTGACTGGTGATCACCCACTTGTTGCAGATAAAGTTGCTAAGAAAACGGGAGTGTCTTCTTTCTTCGGTGGGCTGCTGCCGGAAGATAAAGTAGAGAAGGTTAGATCACTAAAGAAGCATGGAAAAGTAGCTATGATTGGTGATGGAATCAACGATGCTCCCGCACTAGCTACTGCTGACCTAGGTATAGCAATGGGAAAAGGAACAGATAGTGCGATCGAAACGGCAGATATTGTACTCATGCAAGATCATTTAGGAAAACTTCCAGATGCTGTACAGGTTTCAAGGAAAGTAAATACAATCATCAAGTGGAACATCGGATTATCACTTGGGTTGAAGCTTTTAGCTCTGCTGCTTACGATTCCAGGATGGCTCACACTTTGGATTGCAATTCTTTCTGATATGGGTGCTACAATTCTTGTAACATTGATCAGTCTTACTATCCTGCTTCACAATAGAAAATAATGAACGTAAAAAGTCATGCAGCAGCATGGCTTTTTTAGTACCATAAAGGGGTATGAACTTAGGATTTTTTAGGAGGAACGCATGTTATGTCAGAAACCGTTATTCAATTTTTCCAAGAGTATAGCGAATGGGCGATTATCATTTCACTCTTACTCAATGTATTAATTGGAATTTTAGGTGTTGTTCCTACTGTTTTTATAACAGCCGCAAATATTTTATTCTTTGGGTTTTGGTACGGGACATTCATTTCATTTATCGGAGAAGCATTAGGCGCAATGGTTGCCTTTCTTCTTTATAGGAAAGGATTTAAACAAGTTTCTAGAGAGAAGCTTAAAGGGTACCCCATGGTGGTAAGGTTGTTAGAAGCAAGAGAGAAAGAAGCATTTCTCCTGATTCTTTCCCTTCGATTGCTGCCGTTTGTACCTTCAGGATTTGTTACATTCGCAAGTGCGATTGGGGCTGTTTCAGCTTTGACTTTTGTTGTAGCGAGCTCTATCGGTAAGATACCAGCATTGGTACTTGAAGCATATTCAGTGTATAACGTAACCGAATGGAATACAGAAGGAAAGATCATTTTAGGAGTTGTAGCGTTAGTAGGGATCTACATTTTTGTAAAAGAAAGAAGAAATTAATCAGAATGTTTGATACTATAGGGGGGTATAGTATATACTAACTCTGTCAACATCCAAAACGAAAGGATGAACTCATATGGAACAAAAAACACATCGGTGTGAGAGTGATAAACAAGATTTAAACAACCGTTTAAAAAAGATTGAGGGACAAGTTCGTGGTCTTCAAAAGATGATAGAAGATGATCGTTATTGCATAGATGTTCTTGTTCAGATTTCAGCGGTGACAGCTGGGTTAAAAAGAGTAGGATTTCAATTGATGGAAAGTCACACTCAGCATTGTGTGGCTGATGCGATAAAATCTGGTGATGGAGAAGACTCTATAGAAGAGTTAATGAGAGTCATTAAGCAATTCTCTAAATCATAAAAGAAGGTGAAGACCATGAGCCAAAAGAAAGTAAATCTAGGAATCACGGGCATGACATGCTCAGCTTGTTCAACTCGAATCGAAAAAGTGCTGAACAAGATGGATCATGTCGATGTTAACGTTAACTTAGCCATGGAAAAAGCTTCTGTAACGTTTGACCATGAGAAGATAAGCCTTCATGAGATCGAACAAAAAATTGAAAAGCTAGGATACGGTGTTGCGAAAGAAAAGGTAGATCTTGATATTTCAGGCATGACTTGTGCAGCATGTTCTACACGCATTGAGAAAAGCTTAAACCGAATGGAAGGAATCTCTAGTGCTTCGGTTAACTTAACGGGTGAAACTGGGTCCATAGAATATAATCCTGCGATTGTTTCTGTAGACGATGTTTTAAACAAGATAAAGAAGCTAGGGTACCATGCGACTACTCAACAAGATCGCGTAACGAAAAAGACAAAGAAGGAAGAAGAGATCACGTCGAAGAAAAGAAAGTTAATTCTTTCTATCATCTTGTCGCTTCCACTTCTATATACGATGTTTGCTCATATGCCTTGGGATTTTGGTCTGTTGATGCCTTCATTATTCATGAACCCTTGGTTTCAATTTATTCTCGCTTCTATCGTCCAATTTTATATCGGAGGACCTTTTTATATCGGTGCTTTTCGAGCGCTTCGTAATAAGAGTGCGAACATGGATGTTCTTGTTGCATTAGGAACGTCTGCAGCCTTTTTTTACAGCGTTGTTCAAGCCTTTAAAACGCTCGGTAACCCAGACTACATGCCACAATTGTATTTTGAAACGAGCGCTGTATTAATCACGTTAATCTTAGTCGGTAAATATTTCGAGACTCTCGCAAAAGGTAGAACAACTGAGGCAATTTCTAAACTTTTGAACCTGCAGGCAAAAGAAGCAACTGTCATTCGAGATGGAAAGGAAGAGAGGGTTCCTTTAGATCAAGTGGTAGTAGGAGATATGCTGCTTATTAAGCCAGGTGAAAAAATACCGGTCGATGGTACTGTGCTCTCAGGAAATTCTTCCGTCGATGAAAGTATGATTACTGGTGAAGCGATACCTGTTGAAAAAACAGAAGGTGAAACCGTTATAGGAGCTACAATCAACAAGAACGGCACACTCCGTATGGAGGCTAAAAAGGTAGGGAAAGAAACAGCTCTAGCGGGAATTATAAAAATTGTTGAAGAAGCTCAAGGATCAAAAGCACCTATTCAACGAATGGCTGATTATATCTCTGGAATTTTCGTGCCAATCGTTGTGGGTATTGCAATAATGGCCTTCACGGTTTGGTATTTCCTTGTTGATCCAGGAAATCTGCCTCAAGCACTTGAAGTCAGCATTGCCATTCTAGTGATTGCCTGCCCGTGTGCACTTGGTCTTGCAACGCCAACATCCATTATGGTTGGTACAGGTAAAGGAGCAGAGCAGGGAATCTTGTTCAAAGGCGGGGAGTATCTAGAAGGTGCACAAAGAATTGATGCTGTACTACTAGATAAAACAGGAACGGTTACAAAAGGAAAACCAGAAGTGACAGATCTCACAGAGTTAAAAGAAGGTTTTGTATCTCACGTGATTTCAGCAGAGAAAAGGTCTGAACACCCTTTAGCAGAAGCCATCGTTGAGTACGGAGACAAACAGAATATTCCTCTCATTGAAACCGAGTCTTTTCATGCTATTCCGGGATATGGGATTGAAGCTAACGTGAGTGGAAAAACCATACACGTCGGAACAAGAAAGCTCATGAAAGAAAAAGATGTAGAATACAAAGAGCACGAGGCACTTCTTGAGACATATGAGAACGAAGGAAAAACAGCTATGCTTGGAGCAGTTGATGGAGAGCTCGTCCTGATAATAGCTGTTGCTGATACAGTGAAAGAAACTTCAAAAGATGCGATTAAATCTTTAACAGAACAGGGTATTGATGTGTATATGATCACAGGTGATAACGAGAGAACGGCATTTGCGATCGCTCAAGAAGTGGGTATTAAAGAGGTATTCGCTGAAGTGTTACCCGAAGATAAAGCACGTATCGTGAAAGAGCTTCAAGATAAAGGGAAAATAGTTGCGATGGTAGGTGATGGGATCAATGATGCTCCAGCACTCGCGACTGCTAATATCGGAATGGCGATCGGTACAGGAACAGATGTCGCGATCGAAGCGGCTGATGTTACGCTTGTTGGTGGGGATCTGAATCATATTCCAAAAGCGATAGCGTTAAGCCGTAAGACAATGCGAAATATTAGGCAGAACTTATTTTGGGCATTGTTTTACAATACAGCAGGTATTCCGATCGCTGCATTCGGTCTCCTCGAACCATGGGTTGCCGGGGCTGCTATGGCTTTTAGCTCTGTATCTGTGGTTACGAACGCATTGCGTTTAAAACGATTAAACTTAAACAATATTTAGGAGGAAAAGATGATGGAAACAAAAACATTAAATGTAGAAGGCATGACATGTGGCCATTGCAAAGCGTCAGTAACGAATGCACTAAATGAACTAGATGGAGTGAAAAACGTAGTGGTTCACTTAGAAACTGGAAAAGTGGATGTAGAAGTGGATTCCTCGAAAGTGACAGATGCCGAAATGCGTGAAGCGATTGAAGATCAAGGATTTGACGTAAAGTAAATGTGAAAAAAGCCTCTCCAATCGGAGGGGCTTTTTTATATAAGCATTTTTTTAAAGGTTACCTTTAAGTGCTTTTGCTACTTTTGCAACGCGTTTGCCTAATCGTGAAGCCATTGTTTTTTCTGCATCTTGAGGTTGTTGACTGCCGTCTGCGCCTGCAACCGTCGAAGCCGCATAAGGTGAACCTCCGATGCCTTCTGAGGTCATCTGTTCAGGGTTTTCTCCATAAGGAAGACCAACGTATATCATTCCAAAATGCATGAGTGGGACAAAAGAAGTAATAGCTGTTGATTCTTGTCCACCATGTATTGTATTTGAACTTGTGATCACGGCAGTGGCTTTGCCCTCTAGATCACCATTCGCCCAAAGCCCGCCTGCAGAATCGAGTAATTGTTTGATTTGTGCTGGCATCATGCCGTATCGTGTTGGAATTCCCCATACAATACCATCTGCCCATTTTAAATCGTCAAGTGTAACCTCAGGAATATCAGCCTGTGCTTCTTGTGCTTTTACATAAGCATCTTGCTGAGACATGTATTTTTTCGTAACTTCAAATTCAGGAACTTTTACCACTTTTACATCCGTGCCTTCAACTTGCTTTACACCTTCTGCTGCTGCTAGTGCCATCTCATGAATATGACCATAAGAGCTATAATATACAACCAAAATATTAGCCATTATATTACCTCCTTAATTAATGTGACTCTTGTACACTTCCCGTTTTTACCCATTTGAAATCATAAAAAAAATCCGCCTGTGAGTTTCAGGCGGTCTGCTTTAATAATAAGGATAAGGATAGGGCGGGTAATAAGGATACGGGTAAGGCGGATAATAGGGGTATAAAGACAAAGCTGCAAGAGTGGCAAGCGGGAAAATCTGACGATAATATCGTCGGTAATACGGATTTCCATTCCATTGGCGCTGATTCTGCTGATTTGTTTGTTGTTGCTGCCTCTGTTGGCTCTGCTGTCCTGGTTCACTAGCCTGAGATGTTTGTTCTGTTTGAGGGGTTTGTTGCTGTGTTTCTTCTGCAGGCATCATATTTTGCGGCACCATCATATATACATTTTTTTTATCTAAATCAGTAATAATGCCTTCGACTTCTTGACCGTCACGCGTTTTGATCGTGACATGGTAATACATGTGAGACTTGCATATTTGGTGCATGTTGTCTGCACGAACTTGGTCAACTGCATTCGTTTGTGCATCCCTCATCGTAATCACTCCTTCCCATGTTATTCATATTTGCCTTCAATCCTAGTTATGTCTGTACATGAAAATTGTTTTGTAAATGGTGTTTCTTAAGCTGCAAGAACAAAAAAAGAACCGCTTATATAAAAGCAGTTCTTCACCTTAACTTTTTTCTGTGCTTTGAAGTTTTGTTTTAAACATTCGTTTAAAAAAGCTGAATACTGTTTCTGCCTCAAGATAATAAAACAGTTTAAAAAGCAGGCTGCTAAGTAAAATACCAGCAACGACATCTAGTACAACATGTTGTTTAACAAAAAGTGTCGACAAGATGATACTGTAAGCGATGGTTGAGACAATGATATCTTTTCTTATCGTCCACATCTTACTATGGCGAATTCCTAATATCATAAGATAACTACTCAAAACATGAATGCTTGGAAAACAGTTGAATGGTTGATCAGCGCCATAAACATACTGAACCATCTTTGTGAGTATGCCACCTTCAACTAATTCCGGACGGGGAACAGTGGTTTGAAAAAAGAAATAAATCACATAACATACCAGCATTCCCACACAAAAACTTAATAAGGTCCGATAATAAATGGCTCTGTCATAAACACAAAAGTAAACAAACATTAGAAAAATAAAAGCATACCAAAGTACATAAGGTACTATAAAAATCTCTGCAAATGGGATTTGGTGATCCACTGCTGTAATAAGTTGCCTCGCCCCGCGTTCCCCATGATTTAATACTTGATAAATAATATTCAGTAAAGGGATAGAGAGGAGAAGACATAAAGCTAAAATATTCTCTTTTATAATACGCAATACGAACTACTCCTTTATCTATATCATCAGCTAACTAACATATTCCCGTTTTTAAAGGTTTTACACGTTTTGAAAGACACCTTATTGAGGTTACCATATTATGGTTTATTTGTCATAGGTCATGAGACGTATTCTACTATAAATTTTATATCAATTTATCGTTATGTCTAGTCTTCCCAAGTAGGGTTACAATTTCTTTGCCACAATTTGCGTCAAGTAGTAAATGTACCCGTATATTATATATTCAGACGATTACTTTTTGACTTTTCTGACAAAAGGAATATAATGGAGGTACAACCGTAAGACCTAATGCATATTTAACCTCTTTGAAAGGGAGTGTTATGGATGTATGTAGGCAATACCATAAAAGTAGACCGTTATAATGGTGAGTATTTTATGATCAGCCAAAAGTGGCTGATGGAAGTGGTCTGGAACAAATATAACATGCCATTGCACGAGTTTTTATTAGCGTATGACAAGTCAGACAGTGACTACATCATGTCACTCGCAGAACGGCAAAGGATTCAATATCAAATTGAACATGATGAAGACTACCTGTACATTGGGTAGTTTTTTTATTTTAACGTATGTCAAAAGCCACTCTTCCTACATACACTGTGTTTAGGATTCAGGGGGAGGGCACATATATGGCTAAAAAAAATGCAAAGAAGACAATAAAAAATAAATATGACAGTCAGGTTAACAAATACCAGCACACACAAAAGATGGTTACAAGTGAGACATGTATCGCCTGTAAGACGCAATGCGTAAGAGGTTTAGCTTACATGGAAAGAATGTCACAGCCAGGTGCTATAGGCAAAGGAGTACCCTGCCATCTGACAAAAGGAAGAGGACATAAATAAGGGTATTGTGTTCGCTGGCCTATTTAGGGGCCAGCTTTTTTTGAAGTTTATTTATAGGTAGAGAAGTGAAGAGAGGGTTTTGTGGGGAATTTCTTGTGTACGACAATTTCTGTTATTTAGGGATTTATGATCGATGCTGGGAATTTATGATCGATACCAAGGAATATGTGATCCATTCCCGAAAATTCACCCACCCCAAAAACCATAAATCAACAACATCTACTCAAACACCTCCAAAGACGAAATCATCTGTCGTGTGGTACACTTTGTTTGGCTTATATTACCATAAAAAGGATGATACATATTTATGATCAAAGCAAATAGCTATTTTCATTTTTTATGGAGTGGACAGGTGCTCGGAAATTTAGGAGACATTCTATACATTATTTGTCTGATTACACTTGTATATAATGAAACGGGATCTGTCCTGCATATGGCTTTAATTCCATTTGCTAAGACGATGTCCTTGCTCGTATCAGGTTTTATTGCACCTTTATTTATTGAAACGTACAAACGAATAAGTTTGCTGATCAATACGCTTCTACTTAAGACAGGGTTATTATTCTGTTTATGTTTATTGAGTTTATATGGCATACATACTGGTATAACTTATACTCTTTTATATGTTTTAATCGTGGTTGTTTCACTACTTGAAGGGATAGGAAATCCTGCACGAAGATCAATGATACCTGATCTCGTAAAAAGTTCTGAACTTGTAAAAGCAAACAGTTTTATTAGTATTGCCAACCAGACCTCTATGCTTTTATCCTGGCCACTAGGTAGTGTGCTTTTAGTGATATGGGGTGAACAAAACATGCTCTGGGTCACATTCCTTTTATTTGTAGCAGCGACTTTACTTACAACACAAATAAAGGTTAACGAAAAAGAGAACGTTCTATCACAAGAATCCAAGTGGCACACGATGAAAGAAGGCTGGCAACTGATTTTTCAATCTAAAAAGCTTACCACTTTAACGGTTATGGATGTGCTTGAAAACTTCGGTCATGGGGTGTGGATTGCCGCGATCCTTTATGTTTATGTTGAAACGGCGATCGGAAAAGGAGAAGCATGGTGGGGTTACATTAATGCGTCTTTTTTTGCAGGGATGATGGTAGCGGGTCTCGTAGTATATCGATTTTCTAAGAAGATGGAATCGCATCTAGGTTTTGTTATTATGACTTCAACAGTTTGTTTGATGTTACTAAACATCTGGTTCGGTTTGACTTCATCAGCTTGGATTGCCTTAATCGTTTCATTCGTTTTTGGGTTTCCGCAGATGGCACGTGATGTTTCTCAAAACACTCTGATCCAAGAATCTTATAGAGATAAACAGCTTGCAAAAGTTTACGCATCTCATGGAACACTTGTTTATGGGACATTTGGAATAGCGACTTTAATACTCGGTTGGTTTGCAGAAGAATTTGGGATTCGTGAGACATATATTCTCGTGAGCTTTCTGTTTTTTCTTTCCTTTTTGATAGCATTCCTAAATCGTAAATTCCTACATTCATACCAGAAAAAAGACACTTTAGAACATGAGGTTATATAGATAACCTATCAATTCTATCTAATAAGTTGGGAAAACTGCATGTATTTTACTAAAAAGAAAGCACATGTTCTCCTTCAATTTTCCCAATACAAAGCAAGTCGGCATCCTGTTACAATAATTATACACCCTCTTCCCAGCAAGACGGGTAGAAAAGTAACAGGAATGGGTGAATACCTTTGAAAAAGAAAGTACTTGTCTATTTGTATCCACAATTTAGAGAAGTTGAAGTAATGACGACTTTATCTATCATAGGTAAAAAATATGAAGTGCTGCCTTTCTCGCTGTTGCCAGGAACTGTTACTAGTGAATGTGGTTTACTGATGCAACCTACGATAAAGATGAAGAATATTAGCCCTATTGATTATGAGATGCTAATCATTCCAGGAGGAAAACAAGCATTTACACAAGGAAATCCGAGACTTCTGCATCTGTTGCAAGTGTTCAACAGAGAGAATATTAAGATTGCAGCTATTGGGAACGGCGCAGTTATTCTAGGACGAGCCGGCATATTAAACGGCAGATCATATACCGTTTCTTTGCACGAAGATGAATTTGCTAAAACTAACAGTTGGTTGAATGGTACTTATCAATCAAAACAGATTGTAGAAGATAAAAATCTGTTAACTGCAAAAAGCCATGCTTATATTGATTTTGGTTTAACGATCGGGGACCGTTTGCAATGTTTTGACGGCCTTGAAGAATATAATTTTTATAAAGGCACTAGTTCCTTTTGACGGAACACTGAACTTCGCTCCCCCTTATCGCTTTCTGGCTATTAGCTAGAAAGCGTTTTTTATTGGAAAAAATCACTAAAATAAATCATGATAATAATTAAAAGTTTAGTGCTTGACAAAAGTAAGTTATGGAATTATGATGTAAAGGAATCAACTTACTAAAGAGAAGTTAATCACTAATTACAACAGATATTAAAAGGAGAGAATCACAAATGAAAGTACTTTATATTAATTCAAATCCAAAACCAATGGACCAATCTTTCGGACTTCGATTAGGACGTCACTTCTTAAACGAACTAACTAATCAAAATGAAAAAATTGAAATCGAAACGGTAAATCTTTATGAAGAGAACATTCCGTTTATTGATGCAGATGTTCTAGATGCTTGGGGTAAATTAGCTGCTGGCTTAGAGCTTTCTCCATCACAAGTTGAAAAAACAAACCGTATGGGAGAAATTTTAGAACAATTCCTTTCTGCAGACATGTATGTATTCAACACACCGATGTGGAACTTGAGCTATCCTCCAATGCTTAAAGCATATATCGATAACGTAGTAATGGCAGGTAAGACATTTAAATATACGGAGAACGGCCCAGCTGGATTATTAGGAGGGAAGACTGCCGTGCACATTCAATCTCGTGGCGGTGTGTATTCTGAAGGTCCTGCTCAAGCATTCGAGTTCACGAACGGATATCTTCAAGGTGTGATGGCATTCATCGGAATTACTGATTATCATCATGTATTTACAGAAGGTATGGCAGCTGCTCCAGATCGTGCAGAAGAAATTTTGGCTGATGCAAGAGAAAGAGCTACAGAATTAGCTAAGGAGTTAGTCGTAGCTAAACGCAATGCATAATTTTTGACTTCAACTGATAACCCACTATAATTGGTGGAATAGTAACGAGGTGTCAACGAAATGTGGCACCTCTTTATTTGTAGAGAATTCTAGAGAAATGTGGGATAAGGAGTGGAAAAAATGAACGAAACATTTAAAGTTATGGAAGAACGATCTTCTGTTCGTCTGTATCAAAAAGATAAAGAAATCCCGAACGAAACACTTCATCAGATCCTTGAGATGGCAGGAAAAGCACCATCAGCATGGAACCTTCAGCACTGGCGTTTTATTGTAGTAACGTCTCAAGAACAAAAAGAGAAACTTTTTCCGATTGCTTATAATCAAAAGCATGTGCTAGATGCGTCTGCAGTTGTAGTCGTCTTAGGAGATACAGAAGCAGATAAAGTGGCTGCGGAAGTATTCGAAAAAGCTCCAGAAGAAGCAAGAAATATTTTATTAAAAAATATCAACTCTGCCTATTCACAAGGTCGTGCAGTTGGTGAGAGAGAAGCGCTAAAGAACGCATCACTCGGTGCGATGCAGCTCATGCTTGCCGCTAAAGCAGTTGGAGTTGATTCATGTCCGATGACAGGGTTCGATCATGCTGCAATTGTTCCAGCACTCGGAATTCCAGAACGATTCATTCCTGTGATGATGATTACATTAGGATATGCTGACGGCCCAGCAAAACCTACAGAGCGCTTTGATATCGATCGCATTGTCATGCATGATAAATTTGAAGAGAAATAAATATTTCATTCTAAGCAGTTGTGCCTAATATCGGCATAGCTGCTTTTTTTCATAGCACTATCACTATAGTGCCAAGTCTGTTGATGGGAAAATGTGCTATCATACAAGTAAAATCAGTTTTGATAAGGAGGTAGTATGAGCACATTAAGCATCTCGATATTAATTACCCTCGTTATTATCATATTTGTTGTTATTATTTTCGCAGCAGCTATAACAAAAGGGTATTCTTATAAGCATACAATCGATCAGTTAGATGATAATCCATATCTGAAGAATGAAACAAAAGAAAAAGAAACAAAAGAAGGTAAGGAGCGTTCATAAGAAGGGATGTAAGAGGATGAAGTTTGTAATTGAACCTAAACCACCTTTTGACTTTCAAAAGATGATGCAGCGCCTCACAGTTACAGGAAAAACGCATGTCTTAAAACTCAATGAACAATTTACAGAATACGAAAAAATAATCAGAATCCAAGATGTTTCTTGTTATGTAAAAGTAGTATCCAGCGGTACTGTTACAAGCCCTGTTCTGAGTTGTAAGGCTATACCTTTAAATGGTTTAGTATCTGAGGATGCAGTTAAGAAAAAAATTCAACAACTGTTCTCAACTGAAGTCGATCTGTCGCCTCTTTATAACCACTTTTGTGAAAACGAGAAATTGGATGTAGTACTACAACGTTTTAAAGGATTAAAACTCCTTACAGACACTGATCTATTTGAATCCATTGTAAAGATTATTATCGGTCAACAAGTAAATTTAACTTTTGCTGGAACCCTGACCGAACGACTTATTGAACACGCTGGTGAAAAAGTGGAGGTAGAAGGAAGTACATTTCAAGTCTTTCCAGCTCCAAATCTTGTTGCAACGCTTAAGTATGAGGACCTTCGTAAGCTTCAATTCAGTCAGAGAAAAGCAGAGTATATTATCGATCTGGCAAAGCTGATCTCAGACGGAACTATTGATTTTGAAAGCTTATGGAATATGTCAGATGAAGAAGTGATGAAAGCGCTGTTGCCGATTAGAGGGATAGGGAAATGGACGATCGAATGTCTTTTAATCTTTGGTATGGGAAGAACCGATGTACTGCCCGCTGCAGATATTGGATTAAGAAATGCCATCCGTCAAGTTTGGAAGTTAGCTGAGCAACCATCAGAAGAAGAGGTAAGGGTGCTTGCGCAGGATTGGACACCATGGCGTACATATATCACGTATTATCTATGGGAGAGTTTAAACCAGACTCCTACAGTTGTGGATCATACTTAATAAAAAGGTGAGGGGCATTCTTAGATGCCCCTCACCTTTTTCATTTATAATTCTTTACCTAAAAATTCCGCGATCGCCTTCATGCCATATATATTTGCCTCTGCTTCAGCATCTCGGTTGTAGTTTGTATTCGTGTTTACATCATACGCATATACGTTTCCACTCTTGTCTGTAATGATCTCAATGCCGGCAAACGTAATCCCGTTTGCGTCTAAGAACGCTTCATAACTTTCTTGCTTTGGTAGAACAAAGTCTTTTAGAATCTTAAACTTTGGTGTTGGATTCTCTGGCTGGTCTGTAATTGGACAGAATTGATCACCAATCTGGCAAGCGTCAGCCGGACAAAGTTCAAATCCATCAGAAGTATCTACTTGAACGGCATATAAAAATTTGCCGCCTATAAATTCGCAGCGCACAATATAAGGTTCTGGTGCTTCGATATAATCTTGCAAAAGAGTGATTCCGTCGATGGATTCATCAAAATTTTCCGACTGTACATAAGACTCTAGTGCATTCTGCGTTTGGAACAATTGAACCCCAAGCCCTTTACCCGCACGGTTGTGTTTTGTAATGAAAGGGCCTTTAAATTTCGTTGCAGCATGTATAAGTTCATCTTTTCCGTAAGCCGCAATCGTTCGTGGAACAGGTATATGAAATGCTTTTAATGCGCTGTATTGTTTCACTTTACTGATCTCGAGCTGAAGGGCTCTTGAGTCGTTAAATACTTTACGACCATAGCTCTCAAGCCAGGATAGTACCGCTGATGTATATTCAGGCGAAAATCTGTGTCCTCTAGTATGAGAGGAGGCACTCATTCTGTTATAGAAAATACCTTGTGGGGGAGCTTCTGTCAGATCTATGTGTCCTTTTTTCATATGCCAATCTTCATAAGGTAGACCGAGCTCTTCAAAACGTTGGAATAACGGAGCAGTCCATTCGCTATTCTCATGAATCACATATATTTTTTTTGTCATAATATCCTCCTTGTATGCTAGAAATCCGACTATTTATATATTATTAGTCTATATTAAATGAGGTGGTATGAACAGAAAAAGAAGCCGTCTTATTTCGGCTTCTTCAAGTGATCCGACTTTTCAAATTTTTTCAATGCACTTACATACTGATTGTACTCAGTATCAGAAATGCTCTCTTCACCGTAACGTACTTTTTCGTATGCAGCTAGAACAGAATCTGCATCTTTTCCGGAAAGTTCAAGTCTTTGAAACCAGTTCACAGCAGATTCACCAGGTTGCCTTCCGAATCCTTTCTTGTCCATTACTTTTTCAAAGTGCAAAAATCTTTTTCTTGTTCTATCTTTCGACTGAAGCCATCTTTTTTTACCGATCATCTGGCTGTTAGCATATGTACTATCAAGAACTGAAATGTTTCCGTTTACCAATAAGCTGGACTGGTTGTTGAACACATTCCTCTTTTTCCAAAGAAAGAAAAGAACCATAATGATAAGAATCGCGATTGTCGTGTATAAAAGTATGGGAGATTCTGCTAGTGTTTCAGGACGCTGTTCTAAGACATCTGTCTGATTACCTGTATTCACCTTTCCCTTTTCCTCCATATTAAACAATTGTTTAAGCATTTGGATTAACGGAGGAAGAAGGGAGATTACCTTCCAGAGTGGAACCGCTAAAATATAATACAAAATAAAGAACACACCGTCTAATGCCCAATAAAGTAATTGTTTTAAAGGTCCTAATATAGCGAGAATAACTCCGCTTAACCCAACTAGCGTTAAGGGAACCATAAAATCCTTCATTACAATTTGAATCGAATCATTCTTAAAATAATGCAGAGTCATTTTAATGAACAGCATAAGCATGAATTGGATCCACACGGCTCCATACATCACCGTAAAGCCATCCTTAAAAAACAGGGATAGAAGTAATGTTAACACGGCGCTAATTGCAAAGATCAATTCAAGATCCGTTTTAAAGGAATCATTCCAATTTTCTGCGCTTCTCCACATCAGGACGAATGAGATCAATATGGATAGTATGAGAGAAGAAGTCATGAACCAGAACAATAGTGTTGATACAATAATAAAACAAAATAGTGTGATTTTGAATAAGTTTGGTTTGTAGAGATACAAAGCCCCGCTTATCGCTACAATCAGGATCAGATTTGCATTGAACCATACGAACTCAAGCCAAGTTGCTCCTCCTGAAAAGATGGTCAGCATTATGAAAACAAGCATGGCGTCAAAGCTTAAGTTCATACCGTAAAGAGTAAATTGCTGACTTTTCTTTAACATGATGCGACCTCCGATGAAAAGTATGGCATCAGAATGGCATGTTCTTCGTTGTGTTCGACATAAAAGGTTCTCCCACCTGATCTAGACCATTTCTTAATCAATATCTGAGAATTCGGATCTGTAGGAATATGACCTAAAAAAATGACAAACGGACTCGTACCAACAAAATTACGATCCATCTTATTCCACATGATCTGAGGTTTGACGATGACATTGGAACGATCAATTCTCGCCAAACCTTCAAGGATACTGCTTAAGTGAACCGCTCCGCTCCCGGTTGGTACATGATACATTCCGATCGGGCCAGGAACTTTAAAGTTAATGTATACTTCAAAAGGTATTCCTTTTTCCGCCGCAAACTGACACATGTATGCCAAATGGCTGATCTCGCTCTCCATATCCTCAGAAGATTTCATCTCTTTATGATCAGGGAGTATCGTATAAACAAATGTCCAGTGATACACCACTGTTTTTTCAAAGACCTTCGTTTGAAGAGAGCCTGACCGTGCTGTAGCTTTCCAATGTATTTTATGAAAAGCATCTCCAGGAGCATATTCTCGGTTCCCTGCAGGAAGAGAAACGTTTTCAAACAAAGCGAAAGGTCTTACAGATTCACCACTGCCTTGAGAAAATAGATGCTCAATTCGATGAACAGGAAGCGGTCTAGGATAAACAACAATTTCAGTTGGGAAGATCCCCATATAAGCCAATGCTTGACCACTCAATGAAAGAGGATCTTGTACCTGCAGTGTAAGATTGGAAATTCTTGTTGTTCCTCTTTTTGTAGCAGTAAAGGGTATTGTTTGTGTAAAAACAGTTTTGCGATAGAGTGCAAAATGACGTTTAACTTCAATTCTTCCTTTTGCAGTGTTGTTCGATTCAACATCTCCTGTGACAGATATAGGTGCTCGGTGTGTGAAGGTGAGTTCGCCACGATAAGAAGGCCATCTTCCCTTATGAAGAAGTTTTACATAAAACTGATCCGTATCACCAGGAAACAAACGATGAACTTGTTTTGAAGTATCTAGTACAATCTCATTTAATGCGGACCTAGATTGCAGCAATAGCGTTCCATATAAAAAAATGATGGCCAGCCCTAATAAAAATAGAAATGAGATATTACGATAAAAGCCAATCAAAAGTATTATGGGGCTGAAAACAACTAAGACCCGAAAGATGGATTTAATCCATACCTCGCTGCGCCATTGCATATTATCTACCTGCCTCAGACTCTACAGGGACTATAGTTGCTTCAAGAATCTCTTTTAACACTTGGTCTTTCGTCTTTCTCATCGTTCCTTCCATCGTTAATACTAAACGATGAGTTAATACATACGGTGCGACGAATTGAACATCGTCTGGAGTAACGAATGTTCTTCCCTGAACATAAGCAGCGCCTTGAGCGGCTCTCATGAAAGCAAGGGTGCCACGAGGAGAAACACCGTTCTCAATAAACTCATGACTGCGAGTAGCGTGAACAATGGACAGTAAATAATTTTCGACACTATCACTAACATGAATTTGCTTCACTTCTTCTTGCATGACTAATATATCTTCTAAAGAGAAGACTGGTTCTAAAGAGTCTTGAGGATTTTTTTTACGATACATGTGAAGCATTTCTTTCTCTTGATCATAATTTGGAAAGCCAGATGGCAATTTCATAAAAAAACGATCAAGCTGTGCCTCAGGAAGCGGGAATGTTCCGTGAGATTCAATAGGATTCTGTGTGGCAAGAACTAAGAAAGGAGACGGAAGGGGAAGGGTTTCACCATCAATCGTAACCTGTCTTTCTTCCATCACTTCTAATAGACTGGATTGAGCTCGTGGCGTTGCACGGTTAATTTCATCGGCTAATAAGATGTTAGTCATAACCGGACCGGGACGCAGCTCAAACTCTTGATGCTTCGGATGAAAGAACTGTATGCCCGTAATATCAGCTGGAAGGATATCGGGTGTGAACTGAATCCTTTTAAATTCTCCCCCTATCAACCGAGCGAGGCTTTTTGCAAGTACTGTTTTTCCTGTTCCAGGAACATCTTCTAATAATAAATGACCTCTATTGACTATCGAAATCATCGTTAATTCAACAAGTTCTTCTTTCCCTGTTAATACTTCTGCTATTGCATTTTTTATAATTGTCATCTGATCCATCATGTTCATTTATGTACATCCTCTCAAAAATGTTAATTTAACTTTATCATTATTATAATATTTAGAAAATAAAAAAATGTAATATTTTTGAAATTATTGTAAACATAAAAAAACTCACAGCTTTAAAATAAACTGTGAGCGAAGGAGAAATGAGGTACATTTACCTCATCTCATTAATTTAAAATTGTAATATTTATGCTTTTTCTTCCCCAATTAATGGCATCAGAATAGTTTTTCATAAATACATCGATTTCTTTACCATTGATTCCACCACCGGTATCATCAGCTACAGCATATCCATAGCCAGGAACATAAACAACAGATCCGATAGGAATAACATTTGGATCAACAGCGATTACTTTTGCATAAGGAATTTCTTTTAGATTTGTACCATTGAAAGTTGTACCGCTGCAGCCTTCACAACTTGCCGTATAAGCAGTCGAAGCAACAGTCATACTCTTTTTTGTAACGTTATTTTGAATGCTGTTAAACGTTTGAGGTCCAGCAATACCGTCTACGGATAAGCTTTTAGCTCGTTGATAATCTGTTACGGCTTGTTTAGTAACGGGACCATAATAGCCTGTTGTTACAGCAAAATCATAGAATCCTAGCGCTTTTAATTTTCCTTGAAGTTCATATACGTCATTGTCCCAAGTACCCGGTCGGAGAGTGTGATCCCCCATTGCTGCAAATCCACTAACGGGAGCAGAAACGAGCAATCCGAATGCTAGAGCCCCTGTAATTACCCATTTTTTTATCATGATAACTCCTCCTAATATGTATAATTGGTTAAATACGCCTCGGTTGCCAATTATACTAATCGAATGTAACAAACTCATTAGGAGAAGATAACAAAGAGATTACATTACTATTTTCATATAATAATAGGTAATTATGGAATTTAATAGATAATGATTATGTAGGATTCGTTTAAGTTGATAATCATTCTCTCTCAAACGACAAATTTCCCAGGAAATAGACAAAAATTACGAGTTGTCGCTAGGTTCGCCAATAAAATCATCTAAGCGATTCAATAACTGATCTAATTCCTGACTGCAGATCACTGTTTCTTTAGCGGTTAAACCATATGTTTTGCCAAGACATAACAATACTTCACGTTTTTCCTCAATTAATTGCAACAACATGTTCTATTCACAACTTTCATGAGAGATTTTGTCTTCACTTAATATGCAATAAATTTACAAAAAGAAAAAGGGTTTCGGCTAAAATAGTGATAATGTTACAAAAAACTACAATATTGAAGGGAAGGAATGTCGAATTAAGTTCGAGAGGGAAAGTAGTGTTTTAGTTGAAAAAGTAGAAGGTTACATTGAAATAAAAAAACGACCTAACAAGCAGCCGTTTTTATACTTTCTGTTCAAATTTAGAGTACTGGTTCAATAGTTGATCGAGCTGTTGGCTGATCGTGACCAATTTGGGGTGTGTTAATTCATAGTTTAGTTGGTTTGAAATTCGATATAATTCTTCTCTTAATAAACGGATTCGTTCTTGAATATTTTTTTCTATCATAAGTGGTTCTTCCTTTCCAGTTGTAAAGAAGAAGGAGTCTCTATTGCGATCGACAAGCATATCATTAAAGGTAGACCTAACTTCATAGAATTCTGTACTCTTTTCTCTAAACTTTTATCTTGTGTTGATTGTTTCTAAAAGCCGATATCAGACACTTCTATTCATATTATCGGTAAAAATTGGAATTGTTTTAGGTGTTAAATGTGTATCTTTGGTCAATTTCAACGGTTTCCTTTAAAATAGATATGATATACATGAATGAGTATAGATGTATTTTGCTATAATTGGTAATAAAAAGAAAGGGGGGAGACGGAATGAAACCAACTGAAGAGCATAAAGATAAGGGCGAAACTCATGTTCATTTTGAAACGCCTGAGCAAAAAGTTCAAAACACACATTCTGTTCAACTATGGCGAGAGTATTTTTCAGAACGGTTTGAAACTTTCGAGAGACGTAAACTGCAAACCGTCTCCTTTCGAGATCTCGTTGATGGAAAAGATACGAGTTATACGTTTGTTCATATCTATCGCGATTATTATCCTGCGCTCTTAAATGCAGGGCAGTTCTTTGACGAAGATATAGCATTATTATACAAATATCACGTACAGATCGAAACGCTGATTCGATTGTTTTCGTTTGAAGGTCAATATGGTGTAGCTACATATATGCAGTCCAATTTTGATGCGACTGTTGAGAAACTAAGTGATCAAATGTATATAACTTTAAAACAGATCGACAGCAAAAAGTTACTAAATGAGAATAAAAAGCTTTTGGAAGAGAGCTTAAGAAACTTTCAGAGTCTTTATGAGATTCCTCCTAAGTGGGGACATCTTCTCTTTTATCTATTTCAGATCAGCTGGTCGTTACTCTATGTTGAGCAGGCTTGGGTTACTAAATATGAAAAACAGCTTTTAGAAGAAAAAGAAAGTGGCAAAACATCTCAAATGCTTGAACTAGCTCTTGTTCATTTTGCTTTTGCTAGTGGAGATGAACAACTAGCTTTTAAACGGTTAACACAGTGTGAGAAAAAAGTGGATATGGTTCATTATCTTGTTTGGATGAAGTTATTAGTAGACAAACAAGAATGGGATCGACTCTTGTTGTGGCTGCTTGATCTAAAGCCATATTTCCTAGAAGGTGTTGGTACGTACTATTACCATTCTGAATCTCGTGAGTTTTTTCATGAATACTTAAGCTATTTTTGGAAGTACGCTCAACACACAGGTGACGAGGATCAGTATGAAGAGATGCTAATTGAATTCTTACCTATTACGTTCTATGAGTACGGGGAGTATTTGATGGTGATCGGTGAGCATGAAAGATGGGTAGAACTGCAAGTTATTATGGGTTACTCACCTGAATTGATTCAAAGAAAGGATTTAAAAGAGGTCGTGTCCTTTCAAAAAGAATCAGTTCTGCCGATCTATCACCAAGCGATTGATAGGCTGATTAATGAGAGGACTAGAAAATCTTATCAGTCCGCTATTAAACATTTAAAAACACTTCGATCCTTATATTTTGATCTTGGTGAAGAAGAACGTTTTTCACAGTATATCAATCGTATTGCTACTGTTTATGGACGGCTAAGAGCCTTTCAGGAAGAGCTAAGGAAAGGAAAGTTTATTTCATGATCGATACAAGCAATCTTTTGATACACGCGAAATGGCTTCATGGCAACATGGTTTTATGGGCCACTAAACATTCGAAAAGAGTGCATGTAAACGACTGGAAACCTCTTTTATTTACATGGCATAAGCCTTCATTTTATGGGACGATGCTAGAAGTTGATGATGACCAGAATGTTTATTTAGATGCGGGGGAAGCTTTTGATCTTTTTAATCGATATCCCGAATTCTTTCTAACGAAAAACAATTGGGAAGATGATTCTTGGACTTTTGTAAAAGAGGCTAACGATGTCTTCCGTTTGATGCAGAAAGAAAGGGTTACTCCTGACTATGAAGCATGGAAGACAGGATCATGGGCATGGAGAACGGATGGAGAGAGAATTGAATCCGCCTGGGTGAACGAAGCTCTCTCAACATTGCCACATGACGGCAACACATACATGCCTACAAATTTTAATAGAGAACGCATGAAGGGTATACCTCGACAGATCATATCTGCCTTGAATCATTTAAGTGAAGAGGAATGGCTGATTAAGATTGGCTGGAGAAAAGATCCAAAGCCCTTTGATATCATATTTGAACTGTCTGAACCTGCAAATGATGGTGAAGCTATTGAAGATGTATGGAAGCTAGATGTCATTCTTCAAGAAAAAGAAGATGGAATAGCTGTGCCGTATCTCGGAAAAAGCACACTTCTTCCAGAGGAATGGAAAGCTTTCAAAGAGATGTTAGAGTCTGACATAGATCTCGTGACAAAATTAATCTCTTGGTTAAAACCAAATGCGAGAAAAGAAATACGAGATGAAATAACAGAAAAAGAGGCTTGGGATTTTTTAACACTCAAAAGCGATCTGTTAAGACAGATTGGACTTACCGTTGTTCTTCCAGCATGGTGGCAAACCGTTCAAGAACTTCAACCAAAAGTAAAGGCAAAGATCAAAACAAAATCGCAGCAATCTGGTGGAGCACCTTCGTTCTTGGGATTAAATGCGATTATGCAGTTCGATTGGCGAATGTCAACGGGCGATGAAGAGCTTACGGAAGAAGAATTTCGTAAGCTGGTTGATGGAAGCAGGAGGCTCGTGCGAAGAAACGGCCAATGGTACAGAGTAGATCCTGAGTGGATGAAACAAGTGCGTCATCTTATAAAGAATGTGGATCGTACAGGAATTCAGTTGAAGGATGTACTAGAGCAACATCTTCTAAATATGGAGACCAACCCTGCTGAAGATGGTCTTCTAGGAATAGAGTCTGACGGACCGATGCTCGACATTGAGTGGGATGAACCGTTAAACGCATGGATGGATCAGCTGACGGAGATCAAAACACTGCCGATTGAGCCTAAAGCAGAAAACTTAATCGGAACATTAAGAGATTATCAGAAGACAGGAAGTTCTTGGATGTATTTTCTCCGGGAATTCGGCCTTGGTGGTTGTTTAGCTGATGATATGGGTTTAGGTAAAACAGTACAGACCATTGACTACTTCTTAAAGGTGAAAGAAAAAGAAAAACATGAAGGTACATTTTTACTTGTATGCCCTACCTCTGTAATCGGCAACTGGCAAAAAGAGCTTCAAAACTTTTCACCCACTTTATCCGTAGGTCTTCATTACGGGGGGAACCGTAAGAAGGGGGATCATTTTGCTGAGTGGCATAAAAAATTTGATGTTGTTATTACTTCTTACACGACTTGCCAGCTTGATTTTAGTGAGATGGGTGAAACATATTGGGAAGCAATCGTGCTTGATGAGGCACAGAACATTAAGAACAGCTATACAAAACAGTCAAGAAGTATTCGCAGACTTAACGGACGCCACAAGATCGCGCTAACGGGAACACCTGTAGAAAACAGACTTCTTGAACTGTGGGCTATTTTCGATTTTTTGAACCCAGGATATTTAGGGAGCGAACCATCGTTTCAGAAAAAGTTTGTAGTGCCAGTGGAGAAAGATAATGATACGTTGCGTTTACAGCAATTAAAACAGCTTGTTCAACCATTCCTGCTGCGTCGTACGAAAATGGATCCTGCTGTTCAGCTCAACCTGCCTGAGAAACAAGAGATCAAAGAATATTGTCCGTTATCAAAAGAACAAGCTTCTCTATACGAAAGACTTGTTCAAGATACATTTGAGCAGTTGGAAAAGGTAACAGGGATGCAAAGGCGTGGACTATTACTCGCGATGTTAGGAAAACTGAAACAGATTTGCGATCACCCAGCTCTCTATACAAAGAATGACAAGCTAGGCAAGCTTGAAGATCAATCTGTAAAATTTGCTAAGACGATTGAATTGATCGATGCTATTCTTGAAAAGGATGAGAAGTGTCTGATCTTTACTCAATTTATTTTTATGGGTGAACTGATAAAGAAGTATGTGGAGAAAAAATTTGGACGAACAGTACTCTTTCTGCATGGCAGTCTAAGCAAGCAAAAACGCGACCAAATGATAGAAAGCTTTCAAGATGGAGAGCATCCTATTTTTATCTTATCTCTAAAAGCTGGTGGAACAGGACTCAACTTGACCGAGGCAAATCACGTTATTCATTATGATAGATGGTGGAATCCAGCTGTTGAGAATCAAGCAACAGATCGGGCTCATCGCATCGGACAGAAAAAATTCGTGACGGTGCATAAGATGATTACGCTTGGCACATTAGAAGAGAAGATTGACATGATGCTTGAGAGTAAGAAAGAACTCTCAGAAAAAGTGATTCAGAGTGAGAATTGGATTACAGAATTATCAACTGACGAATTAAAAGATCTATTTACGCTGAGAAAAGAGTGGGTAGAATCGTAAGTAGAGCACAGCCGAATAGCTGTGCTTTTTTTAGTGGGCTGTACATGATGATTGAATTGTTCAATGTTACGAAACCGCTTATGAGCAAGTTGTTTTTTGTTGTTTTCGATTTCTATTGGATAGCAGCGTCTTTTTCACGCATTTTTTGATAAACTTATATTATTATCCAAAAATTAGGGGGATAACGATGCGAATAGAGTCGTTACTAGCTTGGGGCATCTCAGTCATTTTTCTTGTATTATTGATACTCATTTATACGAAGAAAGCAGACCGCGAAGAATCAAAGATCGGGTGGAAACTGATTGGCTACTTTTTATTAGGTACGTTTACGTTTCGTATTGAATCTTGGGTACTACCAGTGGGACTTGCGATCTTCCTGCTCTTTTTCCTTCCTAAGATCATCTTAAATAAAGATGCTAAAAAGTGGGCTGCTTCTCTAGGAGTGTTATCTTTTGCATCAAGCTTAATTATGAACTACTCAGTAGCTGCTTATTATGAAGAAGTGTTCCGAGTTAATGCTCTAACAAATGCATACGAAATGAAATTAAATAAAGAGTATGAGAAGGTAAAGAAAGCGCTGCATGCAGAAGGAGAGCTTGCTATCAATAACCTGTCGCTCATTTTTAATAAGAAAGGAAAGATTCAGCAGTTTAACTATGAAGCTTCTTATTATAGAGACGGGCGAGATATGAATGCATGGGTCACTTTACACGATGGCAAATATCAAATTAGTACTCAAATTCAGGATGCAGAACTCCAGATGGTAAATCGTCAAAACTATATCTCTTCACCTCACATTTATTTTAAAGCGCTCGATCTGCATGGATTAAAACATATGGTTCCAAAAGGTGATTCCTATTATTTGAGCTTCACAAACTTTGAACAAGTACAGTTTGATAGTGTGGACAGCTCTTTGTGGAACATAGAGAATTCAGGTATTAAAAAAATTACTGATCTAGTTGTACGTGAGGACGATTCTGAAATGGAAGACGATATGGATATACCTACCTACCAAATTAGCATTCATACGATGAATACTTATGAGACAAACCAAGAACGTTACTTCATCATTTCCCCCGAACTTTTTAACTAAATAGAGGAGGTCGTATACGTGTATTTACCGTCATTTTCACTTAAAGGCAAAACAGCACTCGTAACTGGTGCTGGAAGAGGAATCGGACAAGCGATAGCGATTGGATATGCAGAAGCCGGAGCGGATGTCGTGATTGTATCCAGAACCCAATCTGATCTGGAAAAGACAGCACAGTTGATTGAACGTGCTGGAACGAAAGCGTATCTTTTTGAAGCAGATGTTACGAATAAGGAACAAGTTATTGGAATTTTTGAAACGCTAGACGAAGAGGGGGTAAGCGTAAATATTCTTGTGAACAATGCCGGAATGAATATCCGCTCAAAAGCTTTAGATGTCACTGATGAAGAATGGGATATCATCATGCATACGAACCTTCGATCAGCTTTTTGGTTCTCGCAGCAAGCTGGGGAACGGATGAAACAAGCCGGCGGCGGGGGTAAGGTTATTACTATTTCTTCTGTTGCAGGACATGTCGCTCTTCGTACAGGTGTAGTCTATGCCTCTACAAAAGCTGCGATCATACAGATGACAAAGAACTTAGCTCTTGAGTGGGGACAGTACGGAATTAATGTGAACAGCATCGGTCCTTGGTATTTTAAGACACCATTAACAGAGAAACTGCTAGCCGACGAAAAATATTTACAAGACATACTCGCTGTTACTCCACAAAAGAGAGTAGGAGAACTACCGGACCTTGTGGGACCAGCGGTATTTTTAGCTAGTGAAGCAGCTGATTACGTGAACGGCCAAACACTATTTGTTGATGGTGGTATGACCATTCAAGGGTTCTAATTCGAAAACGAATTATTAAACTATATAAATATTTTTCGGAATTTTGTATCTTTCTGTATGAAACCTATCTTTTTCGTTAATAATGTTGCTACACAAGCAGTTCATTTAATGTTTGAAAGGAGCAATTCATAATGAAAAAGATGGATTTAGTAGATGCAGTTCGAAATGCAACGAGTATGAACAAAAAGGAATCAGCGCTTGCCGTTGATGCAGTGCTAGATGCGATTACAGATGCTTTGAAAAACGGAGAAAGCGTACAGCTTATTGGTTTCGGAACATTTGAAACAAGAAACCGTAACGCAAGAAAAGGTCGCAATCCTCTTACTGGTGAAGAGATCATGATTCAAGCAAGCAATGTGCCAGCTTTCAAGCCCGGTAAATCGCTAAAAGAAGCGGTAAAAGCCGTTTAATCGTCAGCATATACAAGAGACGCTTTCCACAAGGGAAGCGTCTTTTTGTCATATTTCGGCGAAAAATAAACGAATTTGACGTGCGAAACTCCAAAAAAAATAAAGGAAAATAGACCCTTTTATTTAATTTATAGACGTTAAGAAAGTTTTAGTAAAAAAGGGTGGATATGATGAAAGTATTGAGCCAGGACGAATTACCTGCAGTTGCCACTTTAAAAGAAATGATTGATGTCCTGCCTGAATTTGTTTGTTTAAGATATCCGGATGGAACTTGGGCAGAAGCGAACCGGTTTGCTCTTAATATTTATGGAATCAACCACGATGAATATAAAGGAAAAAATCTTGAGGAACTAGATACAAGACTGTCATATGAAGCAATTGAAAGATGTAGCCTTTCTGATAAAAGAGCTTGGGAAACTAGAAAGCCAATAAAAACAGCTGAAAAGATTCTCATGAAGAGCGGTCGTAAAGTAATGCTAGAGCTCATTAAGCAACCGACATTTACGAGTGATGGTAAACCCCAAGTGTTAGTCATTACAGGGCGTGATATAACTCCTCATAAGCAGAAGGAAGAAGAGTTGAGTGTGGCTCTAGATTTATTAGAATCAGTTTTAAAAGGAACGACAGATGCCATTCTCATCATCAATACGAGACAAGAAGTTATTAAGGTAAATGATGCATTCATTCAGATGTTTGGTTGGGCCGAAGAAGATTTCTCAGAGGATAATGACGACTATCCTGTTATTACACCTGAACATCTACAAGGTGAATCAAAGGAGATCATTGATCTCTTAAAACAGGGACAATCGGTTCCGCTTCATGAAACACAGCGTATACACAAAGACGGAACCGTTTTTGATGTATCTGCATCTTTTTCAAATATATGTGACATGGACGGAAAAATTATGGGGTTCGTAATCGTATATCGTGATATTACTTCACAGAAAAAAGTAGAGCGTGCTCTACGGGAAAGTGAGGCGAAATATCGTTTGATCGCAGAACATTCTACAGATCTGATTACTGTGATTGATCCATCCGGTATTATTCAATATGTATCTCCTTCACATTTACCTGTTCTTGGCTATGAAGATGGTGAGATTAAAGGGGCTATCCTTGAAATGGTTCATCCAGAAGATATACAGAGCCTCTCTGATCAATTCATGAGAGCTCTTGTAAAAAAAGAACCGTTTCAAACAGAGTTCAGGTTGCTTCATAAGAATGGTGATTGGATCTTATTAGAGGCACGTGGTGTACCGGTTATGACAAAAGACGGACATGTTGAGAGTCTAGTAACCTTTGCTAGAGACGTTACGAAAGCAAAACAGACAGAAGAACTTATGTTGAAATCGGAGAAGCTGTCTGTTTTGGGTGAGCTTGCTGCAGGAGTGGCGCATGAGATTCGGAACCCGCTAACTTCATTAAAAGGGTTTACGAAACTATTATCAGATGCAGACGATGTGATTCGGTTAGAATATCTTAGAATCATGGAGTCAGAGCTGAATCGAATCAACGATATTGTCGGGGAACTCATGCTTGTTGCTAAACCTCAGGCAGTGAGCTTTGAGCATACGAACATTCAAGAACTAATCTATAGTGTTGTAAGATTGTTAGAAACGCAAGCGATCATGAAAAACATACAAATCTGGGTAAATATCTCGGATAACATTCCACTTGTATATGGTGTGGAAAATCAACTTAAACAGCTTTTCATCAATCTATTAAAGAATGCGATTGAAAGTATGGATAAAGACGGAGAGATTCATATTAAGATCGGAATTCGCAACGATTCTGTTCTTCTCGAGCTAAAAGATCAAGGTTGTGGAATTCCAGTGGAACGTTTGAAAACCCTTGGAGAACCGTTTTATACAACAAAGGAAAAGGGTACGGGGTTAGGCTTGATGGTTTGCTTTAAGATTATTGAAGAGCACGGTGGAGCGATACAATTTTCTTCCGTTGAAAACGAGGGAACGAAGGTGGAGATCGAACTTCCGACTGCACCGTCTTCATCAAAATAAGGTTTAATGTGTGTGAAATCCGACCACACTGTTTCTAAGGGAGTGTGGGAAAGATGAATAAATATCGTATCTTTTTTGTGTATCGCGTGAAAGATTTAAATTATATTCATGTGCATGGGATGAACATGGAAAATAAGAAGTTGTTCACGGTTCTGATCTCATCTCCAGACGATGAGATGAACCTTGTCAATCATCACAATGAGCTTCCAAATGAATTGCTGTCATTATTGGAGGCGGAGAGTACCCGGATTAATTCTGGGCTCTATGATCTAGCTCATTGGGAACCATATACGTATAGCTAATGCTCCTTTCAATTTTGTTGAAAGGAGTTTTTTTGTGTAAAATGTTCCTAAAAGGATAAAAGGAGAATTTCTTATTATGACGCAAGACGAAATTGTGGACTTGTTAACAGGCAAAATCAAGCTTGTACGGACGGAACTTGGATATACACAAGACAAGATGGCCGATATATTAGGGATTTCAAAGAAAACGTTAGTGCAGATCGAAAAAGAAAGAATCAAAGCGAGCTGGACTGTAATCGTTGCTATGTGTGCACTTTTTCGTAATTCTGACATTCTTAACAATGCCCTTGGTGGAAATCCGCTTGATGTTATGGAACTAGTCGTTCATGAGTATGTAGCGATACCGAAAGAAAAAACCTGGGGTGGACATGTGTGGTGGAAAGAAATAGAGTCACATAAAGGCTACCGGCTTCAGCAGAATGTAATCAGTCAGCATTTCCGAATTCTTGATCAAAATGATTATCGCGTTTTTAGTTCGTTTGAAGAAGATGAAGCACGAAAGAGATTGCGAGAGATATAGTGAAATAACTGTTTCATAAAATATTTAATGTGCTGTTACATGAAATTTACGTTGTGCTGTTACTTTCAAGATGCAAGTTATTTTGAAGGGAGAGTACCACATGAATTGGAGAATGAAGCTTACAGCACTTGTGATTTCAGGTGCTTTAACGATACCTGCTGGACAAGCACATGCCTTCTTGTCTGGTATAGACAAACAAGATGGTGGGATTGGAAACACTGAAAACTATCTCGATAAAGTACCTAATTTAGCTCTAGATCCAAAAGTAGATAATATTATTTATCCACTTATGTCAACTCCGGCAATAAAAAAGAATGGATCTGATTTGACGATTAAGGTAGATACAAAAGATAAAGAACCTGCAGGATGGGAAGTTTCTTTAAATCCAACTGAAACAGCCAATATAGATGGAACATTTACTCTTCCTGTGAAAAATGTGCAAAAAGGATCTTCTTATTGGAAGGATAGCTCTTCTATTTATGAAGTTACGGTGCAAATTCCAGAAGAGGTTCCAGAAGAGTTATTTGATCTTCAAGTATCTTATACCGGGAATGGAACGCGTATTACAGATGATGAACCAAACTCGGTTAAGGTAGTTAAAGAGTTCAAGAAAGAATTTAAATTTATGCATCTAACAGATATTCATGTTGGCTCTCCACGCAATATTGCAGACCCAGCTAATATTACTGAAGCAGGATTGTGGCACCCAGATCGAACGAAACGTTGGTTATATCTCCAAAAAACGATTAAACAAGTTAATTTGTTAAAACCAGATTTTGTAGTGATGACTGGTGATTTAATGTATGGTCAGATGAATCCGAAAGAGTATATCTATGAATATGAAGAAACATACCGCATGCTGAAGCAGTTTGATGTTCCTGTGTATATCGTCCCAGGGAACCATGATTATTATGCACAAGATGCTACACTAACCGATGGTGCTAAGTATTGGGAACAATATTTCGGTCCCCAATATTTCTCATTTGATTATGGACCATATGCTCACATGATCGGATACAACTCTTTTGATTGGCACAAGTTTGATAGACAAGGCCACGGATCCGTATCTGTTCCTACTTGGGGTGGACAGATACGTGATGAGCAGATGGAGTGGATAAAAAAGGATCTAGCAGATAACAAATCCAGTGCACAACCTGAACAAGTGAGGGGATTATTTTCTCACCATAATCCGTTATGGCGTGATCGTGACATTTGGCCGTCAACAGATCCGCATGTAAACGAGTATTGGAAAGAATACGATGCTAAACATGATCCGCAGCATTTAACAACGCTTATAAAAGGTGAGGCGCTCGGTATTAAATACGATCAGCAATGGCACGGTGAAGGATCTCATGAGCTGATTGATGTAATGAAGCAGAATAACGTTAATATATCTCTGCATGGACATACGCATATCGATAATATTACAGAGCAAGATGGCATTTTGTATTCTACAACTGCATCTATTGAATTATCAGCTAAACCATGGGTAGGCTATCGTTTATTTGAGAAGAATGCAACTGATAATAAGTTCAGGTCATATGTATACGAAGGGCCAGATAGATCCATGCCAGTATATCAAAATGGAAATACGTCAGCTGGTGTTGTTTCATTTGAAAATAAGTTTGAGCTGCCAAACGATGGATCTCAAGTTACCCAAACAGCTACAGTTACAAACCGCTTAAATAAATCTCTGACAGTAAATATTCCATTCTATATGAAACAAGGCAGCTATACACCTTCTACCGGTAAAGTAGTTGAAACACAATTATATGGCACGAAACAGTTTGTAGAGGTACAAGTAACCATTCCACCAAATACGATAGAGAACGTGGAATTAAAAAGATAAGTGAGAAGAACGCCTGAGCATAAAATTGCTCAGGTGTTTTTTATTGTTGGTACACAAACTCGAGAAACTCTAAAAAGAATTAGTAGATTTATTATCATTTTTGAGACTAAAACATTTGAATTTCGTAACCGATAAAAGAGTGAGAACTCATGACTATTGTTTAATGAAGAAATACCTAGAAAAGGAGCAAGTGAGATGTCGCTTAGCATTCAAACGTTGAAAATTGTTGTAATTACAGCGGGTGTTGAACAATATGGGCTGCCGATCGAACATGTGGCTTCGATTGAGCGCGTTCTAGAGATCACACCCATGCCAGAGACGCCTTCAGACGTATTAGGAATCATTCATCTAAGAGGGAACGTTATTCCAATCATTGATTTTGGACAGCTGATCGGCAAAGGAAAGACTGAAATTACAGATCAGACTAGAATTGTTATTTTACAGAATGAAGAAAGCTTCTTAGGACTTCTAACTGAGGCCGCTACTGATGTAATTGATATTGAAACGGATTCCGTACAATCACCAGGAAGTTTTCGTTCCAAAGAGGACTCGTTAATAAAAGGTGTCTCTAAGCAGGATGATCATTTAATCATTGTGCTAAGTTGTCCGGTTATTTTTAGAAACAGAAATGTATAAGAGGTGACGTATGAAACTAACGTTGAGAAAAAAGCTAGTAGGATCTTTTTTAACGATTGCCGTTCTTTTTGCCGCAACTTGCGGTGTTTTCTTTTACTTTCTAAAAGATATGCAACATACATACAGTGAACTATTAGACAGAAGAACGGTAATCTATAACAATGCTAAAGAGATTGAGCTTCAAGCGACCGTGCAAAACAATAGTGTCCGCGAGTACTTGCTTGAGCAGTCGACCGAAAGCAAACAAAAGTTGACCGACGCAAATCAAAGGATTAATGCACTCGTGAATGAAACGATGAAACTGGTTCAAGTTAAGGCGGATAAAGACAGACTTGAGAAGATTTATTATTTGAACAATGATTACAAAACTGAATCAGACCGGGTACTGCAAAATTCAATGAGTAACATGGAAGCTGCAAATGAATATGCGAAAAGCACTCTTTTTCCACTAGGAAGAGATATGAGAGCTGTTACAGAAGAGATGGGGAAAAGACAAGCAAACTTAATGGCTGAAGGCAGGGTAGTCGTTGCTGACGAAGAGAAGTTCGTTGTCTCTTTAATCACAATTTTAGGAATCGTTATTGTTGTGGCTGCACTTGCAATCGGTTACACGATCTCGCTCATGATCTCTAGACCGGTAGTGAGAATGTCCAACATGCTTAATGACATCGCAGACGGTGATCTGACGATGGATCCGATCTCTGTAAAAAATAAAGATGAAATTGGTATGCTCGCAGATGGTATCAACCATATGGGCACAAACCTTGCAACTTTAATCAGGCAAGTAAGAGCCACAGCAGAACAGGTGGCAGCATCTTCTGAAGAATTAACGGCTTCAGCTGAGCAAACGAGTATGGCAACAGAACAGATCGCGACAACGATAGGTGAAGTGGCAGGCGGATCTCAAGAACAAGTACGAACGGTTGATAATATTGTTGAAGCCATGAACCAGCTTTCTGCGGGCATTCAACAGATCGCAGTTAGTATGCAGAACATGTCCGAAGCATCAGCTCGTTCTATGCAAGTAGCAGAGGGCGGCAATGATACGATTCAAAAAACGATCGGCCAGATGGATGCGATTCATACTTCTATGGATAACACTTCTCAGGTTGTGAAGGATCTTGGTGAGCAGTCTCAAGAAATTACAAATATTGTTGATGTGATCACGGATATTGCAGGTCAGACAAACTTGCTAGCACTGAATGCAGCAATCGAGGCAGCACGTGCAGGTGAACAAGGGAGAGGTTTTGCTGTAGTTGCTGATGAAGTACGAAAGTTAGCAGAGCAATCTTCAGCATCTGCATCTCAGATCGGTCAACTGATCACTAGCATTCAGGAACTAACTGAAAAAGCCGTTGCCGCTATGAAGAACGGTGCGATAGATGTGAATGACGGTAGAGAACTCGTCTATCAATCGGGAGAAGCTTTTAAAAGTTTGTATGAAACAGTGGCTGAGGTTTCTGGCCAAGTGAGCGATATCTCAGCCGCTACAGAGCAGATGACAGCAAGTACTGAACATGTCGTTGGTTCGATCGATGTGATCTCGTCGATGGCAGAAACAGCAGCTTCGTCCACGCAAGAAGTTTCTGCTTCTGCAGAAGAACAGCTAGCTAGCATGGAGGAGATCTCATCTTCATCAATAGCACTATCACAGCTAGCAGAAGAGATGAATGAAGCGATTAATAAATTTAAAGTGTAGAAATGGAAAAGAAGTTTAGTGGGAGCCGCCCAGCTTGAATGGGTGGCTTTTTTCTGCTTAAAAATGTTTTTCTTTGAAAAATTATGCTGTTTTTATATGTAAAGAGCATTGTTTTAAAAGCTGAGGCGTGCTTATCGGTGGTGAGAGAGTAGGTTTAGGTGAAAAGCAGTGCTCTCCAGGTGGTCATTGATCGGTTACAGGTGATAAATAATGGTTTGCAGGTGGTCCGAGAGAATTTAGCGGCGAACGCGTAACAGAAAATAAAATCCCGTACCGTAAAACATGTAATAATCTCATCACCTAAAATAACACAACAAAAAAGCAGCTCTTCAAAAAGAGATGCTTAAATAAACGAAATAATCTATTCTTCTTTATAAAACCGATCGCCGGTTTCCGGATTATAATAGACGCGTTCTCTTTTTCCAGAAGTAGGATCGATAGAGATTTCATCTGTCCAAATATAGCCTGAGGGTACTTTTGTTTCACTCTTTTTATAACGCTTATCAAAATAAAGCCAAGAGATGATGCCTAAGACAATTAAGAAAAAGATAGACAGAACCTGCCAACCGATAAAGATGTTTATAATGTTCATTGTTTTTCAATGACGACAACAGTGCCATAAGCAACAATCTCGCTCATGTTATTGCCCATCTCTCCAGAATCAAAGCGCATCATGATGATCGCGTTGCCACCCATCTCAGTGGCATTCTTTACCATGCGATCAACTGCTTGTTTACGGGCATCTTCAAGCATGCTCGTATACTCTTTTATCTCACCGCCCATAATTCCTCGCAGTCCTGCCATGATGTCGCCGCCGATTCCGCGAGCACGCACAACAACTCCGAAAGCAGAACCTTTTACTTCCTTCACTTCATAACCTTTTATGTTCTCTGTTGTAACGACGATCATGATATAACGCCCCCTCTTTGGTTATTACTCCTATACGAATCATACAAGCTCTTCGTTTCATTTCTATAATATGATCTTACCTGGGTTTAAAATGTCGTTTGGATCCAATTGTTTTTTTATAGCTAACATGATGGGAAGAGTATCAGCATGTTCCTTAGCCAAATATTTTGCTTTTCCAATACCAATGCCGTGCTCACCTGTACATGTCCCACCTTTTTGAAGAGCATAGTCCACTATACTAGCATTCACCGTATCAGCTTTTTCACGCTCTTCCAAAATTGAGCTATCATACATCAAAATGGCATGAAAATTTCCATCCCCTACATGACCGAGTACAGCACCTGGTACACCGAACTCATCCATCGTTTTTCTCGCATGTACGATTGCTCCGGACAATTCAGAGAGTGGAAGACAAACATCGGTGAACATCATCGATTTTCCGGGATAACCGTGTTTAAATGCATAAGCTAGATTGTGTCTTGCTTCCCAAAGCTTAGCGCGCGCTTTAGAATCACGTTCCTCCACCCACTCCAAACCTCCAAAGCTCTCGAGCAACTCTTTTGTCAATGATGCTTCATATGAAACGCTTGAAGGGTTTCCTTGAAACTCTAAAAATAAGGTAGGAGATTCTGTATACGAGGTATCGCTATTGTGGTTCACTTGGACGATCGAGCGTTCATCAACCAGCTCCATCCTTGCGATACCAGTGCCAGAGCCAAGAACCGCACCAGCTGCTTCAACCGCCGATTGAACCGATGGAAATGTGCACCTTGCTGCTAAAACTGATTCAGGGATGCCGTATACTTTTAATGTAATCTCAGTAAAAACCCCAAGTGTACCTTCTGAACCGACAAACATGGAGGTCAAGTGATAGCCCGCTGACGATTTAGCGGCCATTCCGCCGGTTTGAATAACCTGTCCATCAGCCAGTACTACCTGGAGATTTCTTACTTGGTCACGCATGATTCCATATTTTACGCTGGTTGTTCCACTTGCATTCGTAGCTGCCATTCCACCGATCGTAGCATCAGCTCCAGGGTCCACGGGAAAGAACAATCCGAATTTTTTTAGTGCTAGGTTTAGCTGAGTGCGTGTAACACCAGGCTGTACTTTCACTAGAAAGTCATCTGGACGAATCTCTAACACTTCATTCATTTCTTGAAAGTTTATAGAGATGCCGCCTTTAACGGGAATGCAGTGACCTTCAAGACTGGAACCTGCTCCGTAAGGCACAACAGGAATTTTGTTTTCATTTGCGAATTTTAGTATAGAAGAAATTTCATCTGCTGATATAGGGTATACAACAATATCGGGAGAAACAGGGTGGTGATATGATTCATCGTGGCTATGCTGCCAGAGAATCGTTTCATTTTGTGTGGCACGCTTTTCAGAAGTTATTTTCTGCATCATAAGCAAAAGATCTGACTTTGTCATTTCCAAAGAAACACACTCCCTATACGTATAAGTTTATTTCTATTTTACATGAAGTAAGCTAAAAATCCTTTTTAAACATGAAATTCCGTATATATGCCCAAACTAACAAGTGAGGTGAAGAATGATGAGAAAATGTTGGATCAACAAATGGCATGTTATACTGATCATATTATGTATTTCGATAGTCGCTACAGGCTGTGGGAACAGTGACAGCCAAAACCAATCCGAGGGGAGAGAGCAACCGGTGATAGGTGATGGTAAAGAAGATAATAAAAAGAAACAAAGTCCTAAGGATGGCAATGAAGAGCGATCTGGACAAGATGGTCAGAACGGTATCGTTGCAGGAAATATTGAAGGTACAATCAAGGTTCAAGAACAGCAGAACGCAAAAGGTATTCTATTTCGGTATGAGTTAAAAAATCAAACAGAAAAAGAGAAGGTATTTCAATTTTCATCCAGTCAAAAGTTTGATTATGTAATCAAAGACAAGAATGGAAAAGTTGTTTATCAATACTCTAAAAATCATATGTTCATGCAGGTTCTCACTTCATTAAAGTTGAAGCAAGCGGATGTTTTTACGCAAGACATTTTAGTGAATAATCTTGAGCCAGGTTCATATACACTTGAAGTGTGGTTAACGCCAACTGGAGAAACAGAAGATTACAGACAAAAAATCACTTTTAATTGGAACTGATTTGGGGAAGAGATGAGTTAAGAGCTCATCTCTTTTTGTTATTTTTAACAGTCAAACAAAATACTTGAAAGTCAAAAAAGGTCAAAGTATAATATGATTAAAGGTGAAAGGTCAAAGAAAGTCAAAGTCAAATTCTGAGCAATCAAACCAAAACACCTTAACCAAAAAAGTTGCGAAACGAAAAGCATAACGTTATAATCGCAAATAATTTATACAAATTTTCTAAAAATCTAGATAGGGGGTTACAATTATGCGTTGTGAACAATGTGAAGTTAATCCTGCTACGATTCAAATGAGTATTTCGATGAATAAAGAAAAGAAACAATTTGTGCTCTGCTCGGATTGTTACCATAAAGTAAAACAAGAAATGACTACTGGAGGAGGAATGAATATGAACTTTTCTTCTTTCGATGATATTTTTCAACAGATGATGAATGGACAAGCTTTTGCAGATCAGTCTAACGGTCATCAGCATCAACAAACACAAAAAGGAAAACGAGGCGGAGGCTTCCTAGATAAATTTGGCCGTAACTTAACAGATGCGGCAAAGGCAGGAATCATCGATCCCGTAATCGGACGTGATCAAGAGGTACGTCGTGTCATCGAAATATTGAACCGTCGTACAAAAAATAACCCGGTATTAATCGGGGAGCCAGGTGTAGGTAAAACAGCAATTGCTGAAGGCTTAGCTACTAAAATTGTAGAAGGTAATGTACCAGCAAAGCTACTGAACAAAGAAGTGTACTTGTTAGATGTTGCTTCACTCGTTGCAGATACTGGGGTAAGAGGTCAGTTTGAGGAAAGAATGAAACAACTTATTGCTGAACTTCAAAAACGGAAGAACGTCATTCTATTTGTAGATGAGGTGCATCAGATCGTAGGAGCAGGGTCTGCTGAAGGTTCAATGGATGCAGGAAACATTTTAAAACCAGCACTGGCTCGTGGTGAACTTCAGATGGTTGGTGCTACAACACTTAAAGAATATCGCCAGATCGAAAAAGATGCAGCGCTTGAACGACGCTTCCAGCCTGTAATCGTTAACGAACCAACGACGGATGAAGCATTTGAGATCCTCAAGGGACTTGCTTCGCGTTATGAAGACTATCACCAAGTTAAATTTACAGAAGAAGCTTTAAAAGCTTGTGTTACATTATCACATCGGTATATTCAAGATCGTTTCTTGCCCGATAAAGCGATTGATCTTATGGATGAAGCAGGTTCAAAAAGCAACCTTCAACATATTACGATTGAGAAATCGTCCATTGAGGAGCGCTTAGAAGAACTTGTTAAAGAAAAAGAGAAAGCTGCTGCAGATGAAAACTATGAACTTGCAGCTAAGCTTCGACAAGAAGAACTAGTGCTTGATGAGAAACTTAAAACACAAGAAGAAGATAAAAAGGCAGCGATTGTGCAAGTAGAAGATATTCAACATATCGTGGAACAGAAAACAGGAATTCCAGTTCGTAAGCTGCAAAGTGATGAACAGTCTAAGATGAAAGAGCTTGCTGCAAAACTTTCAGCTCAAGTAATCGGACAAGATGAAGCGGTGGAAAAGGTAGCAAAAGCGATTCGCAGAAGCCGTGCAGGATTAAAGACAAAAAAACGTCCGATTGGTTCCTTCCTATTTGTAGGACCAACGGGTGTAGGTAAAACAGAATTAACGAAAACATTAGCTAAAGAAATCTTTGGCGATGAAGACAGCATGATTCGTCTCGACATGAGTGAGTATATGGAAAAGCATGCTGTATCCAAGTTGATCGGTTCACCTCCAGGGTATGTAGGACATGAAGAGGCAGGACAACTTACAGAACAGATCCGCCGTAAGCCATATAGCATACTGCTACTCGATGAGATTGAAAAAGCTCATCCAGACGTACAGCACATGTTTCTTCAAATCATGGAAGACGGTAGATTGACCGACAGCCAAGGACGTACGGTAAGCTTTAAGGATACTGTGATCATCATGACAAGTAATGCCGGTTCAGCTGTAAAACAAACAAAGAAACTAGGGTTTAATACAGAAGAGGTTGAAAAAGAAACGCAGATTCTAGACTCTTTAGGTGGCTACTTCAAACCAGAGTTTCTAAACCGTTTTGATAGCATCGTTCAATTCCAGTCTCTAAAAGAAGAACACCTTGTGAAGATTGTTGATTTGATGCTGCAAGATCTTTCTGTTCAACTCCAAGAGCAAAACATCTCGATCTCAGTTACTTTTGCTGCAAAACAGAAGCTTGCGAAACTAGGGTATCATCCAGCTTTCGGAGCAAGACCACTTCGTCGTATCATTCAAGAGCACATCGAAGATAAAATTGCAGATGTTCTTTTAGATGACGAGAGCGTCGAGAAGCTAACAGTAAATGTTTCAGAAGGGCAGATTGTCGTCAAGAAAGCATAGACTAGCTACGATTGTATAAAGCAAAAACAGTTAAAACTAAAAACCTTGCTCGGAGAGTATCTCCAGCAAGGTTTTTGTTTTACAATTCATAGAAAGGGTAATTCTAGTTTTTAGATAAATTTATCCGAAAAAATAAGCCATGCATCTGCATGGCAGAATGAATAAAAAATAAAACTCTCTGTCTTTATGAATCATCTTTGGAGCGGATAATGGTAAGAACAAGCATTGAAAAACCAATCATGAGTGACATCGCTTCAAATACTGTCATCCCCATCCCTCCTTGCAAATTAGGAGTAAGACTCGTACAGAAACTAGAGAAGGAAAAGTATTGTATGTTTACCATTTTATCCCGATTTGAAAAATGAAACAAGAATCGGAAAGACTATTTCTAATAACACTATTTAGGTCAATAGGATTATTTTACCAATATTATTTTCGGTCAAAAATCGAATTCTTTTTCTATTTTAACTAGGGTGTACCAAAAGACCTATGAAATAATTAATTTTAAAATATTTTAGATAACAGGTGTAGCTAGGAACATCACGAAAAGAAATATAAATAAGCTAAATACGAAGAGCAAACACTTTCTTTTCATTCTTTTCATCCCCCTTGTGTATATCAATGTATAAAAAAATGACATTGTTCATGACTATTATTCAAGGAAAATTTTAAGGAGGATTAATCGTTGGACACATCTTATGTTTGGTATGTCAGTTATGGATCTAATTTAATGGAGCATCGTTTTTTATGTTATATTCTTGGCGATCAGCCGGAAGGTTCTACTCAACGGGAAAGAGGCTGCAGAAACCCAGCCATGCCGCTGAAGAACGGCAAAGCAGTTCTGCCATATCCCCTGTATTTTGCAAGAGAGCGAACGAAGTGGGGGGAAGGTGGGGTTGCCTTTATCGGCCATGAAAGAAATGAAGCTTACGAGACGTTTGGGAGAAAGTATTTGGTCACTGTTGAGCAGTTTTTAGATGTTACAGCCCAAGAAAACAGCTGTGATGAAATAGAGGCTGATCTGGAGGAAGTCATCAAAAAAGGATATATTCACTTTGGCCAAGGCTGGTATAGTCGAATGGTCTATTTAGGCGAGGACCAAGGATATCCGATGGTTACATTCACTTGCAATCTTGATATGCATGAACAGGATTTGAATCCACCGCCAGCAACTTATCTTATTACGATCGCAAAAGGGCTTAGTCAGATAGGTCTATCTTGCGGTGAAGCGGTAAAATATTTTGCTCAAACCCCTGGAATTGCAGGTCGAATGAAGGATGAAGAGATTGAAAATATCATTAAGACGTATTTTTAGCATGACAAAAGCTAGATAACTTGTCCAACCACCGGCTAATTTACCGATTAAAGGGTTGAACATAGGCCTAGCGGTATACGTCTAATGGAACTTACTTGATTTAAAAATCGATGAGATAATAAAGTCCCCTATACATATAGAGGTGCTTCCTACAGTGAAGCACCTCTTTTTTTTATGGCTCTTTCCAAAAGGTTGGCCCTTAGTTGTTTTTCGAAGTAGTTCATTTCCGTTCGGGACTGCTCGCTTTCCCTAGGGCAGACAAGTAATCCTGATGTAATATTCCTTTTTGGAACATGCTTAGAAACGCGCAGGTGGTAGGCTCACTACCACACATTTCAAAGCTTTAAGGCGTTAACACATTTTTTATTAACTTATGCATTCATTTTTATTTGCTTAATAGAGATGATTCCAGCAGGGCAGTTAAATTGTTCTGCGATTAATTTTTTCACTTGTTCGTGGAGATTGGGTTTGCTTGGATAGATATTAACAATCACGATGTTGCCTTCAGTAATTTTTTCCTCACCATGACTAAGTTGGAAATCCACTACAATTTTAGCCATCTTAATTCTCCTTATCTTTTATGTCATAAACTGCTTGTTGAGATATTCGACATTTTTCTGAGAATCCTGTCTTTATTTAGAGAAATTAGGCGAAAAGTATGGAGGTTTTTCAATCCGTTTACTTTTCTCAATTTTTTACAGGGGAAATCCTTCACATTATAGAATGTAAATAGGAAGATTGTAGTGGCAGGGGGTCTATAGGTGGAGAGTGCTCTTCAGAAAAAAAAGTCTGTTAAACGATTATCTTGGAAAAAAAGTTTACTTATCATCGGAATTGCTATCGTTGTCATATTAGCAGCAGCAGCAGGGACTGCCTATTTTTTGCTTCAAAAAAGTAAACCCATAATTAATGGATCAATTTCTCTAAACGGACTAGAAGCTACGGTAGATGTTTACAGAGATAGAGACGGTGTTCCTCATATTGAAGCGACCTCAATGAAGGACCTATTTATGGCTCAGGGCTTTGTAACAGCTCAAGACAGGTTGTTTCAAATGGATTTGAGCAGAAGACAGGCTTCGGGAATGCTCAGTGAGGTTATTGGGGAAAAGACACTTACCCGTGATAAGTTTTTTAGAACACTTGGTTTGAGAAGAGCAGCAGAAGCTTCTTATGATAAATACTCTCCAGAAATGAAACGATATCTCTCATGGTATGCAGATGGTGTGAACGCTTATATGAACCAAGCGAAGAAAGATAACACACTACCCATCGAATTTTTGCTCGTTGGATATGAGCCGGAGAGATGGACGCCGGTTGATTCGCTCGTGATCGGTAAATACATGGCTTTTGACCTTGGTGGACATTGGGAAGGTCAAGCCTTTCGATATTATCTAACGGAAACGTTCTCTAAAGAAAAAGCTCTGGACTTATTTCCAGGATATCCAGAAGATGCACCAACGATAATAGAAGATCTACAGACAGAAGGAATTGATTTTGAAAAAAGTTTCGCAGGATCGGTTATTCCAAACCATCATAATGGTAGTAATAACTGGGTAGTTGCGGGCAGTAAAACGAAATCTGGAAAACCGCTTCTTGCCAACGATCCACACCTTTCGCTTGGTACTCCTTCCATTTGGTATCAAGCTCATCTTAAAGCTCCGGATTATGAAGTTTCTGGTGTAATATTTGCAGGAATTCCAGGTATCATTGTGGGCCATAACAAAACGATCGCATGGGGTGTTACGAACGTAGGACCAGATGTTCAGGAACTATACGTAGAAAAGAGAAACCCAAAGAATGCTTATGAATTTCAATACTTAGCAAACTGGGAAAAAGCTGATGTGGTTAAAGAAAGAATTAAAGTTAAGGATAAAATGGATGTAGATCACGAGGTAGTTATCACAAGGCATGGACCTGTAATTTCAGAATTTGCACATCATGATAAACCAGGTACAGCCCTTTCATTAAAATGGACAGCTCTTCAACCTTCAAAGGAGCTCGAAGCTGTAATTATGATGAACCGCTCTAAAAATTGGAATCAGTTCGAAAAAGCACTGGAATCATTTCATACACCGGCGCAGAATTTTGTATTTGCTAGTACAGATGGAACGATTGCTTATAAAGCAAACGGTTTGATACCCATTCGTAAACAAGACTATACGTCAATTCCTGTTCCTGGATGGACCGACCAATATGAATGGAAAGGGTACATCCCGTGGGATGAACTGCCAACAAGTGTTAATCCTGAAAAAGGATATATTGCGACAGCTAACAATAAAGTCACTGCTGATTCGTATCCTTATCATATTTCAGATACATTTGCTCAACCATATAGACAACAACGGATCGTAGAAGTACTTGAAGGGAAAGAAAAACTTACGGCAAAAGACATGCAGTCTCTGCAGTTCGATCAAAAAAACAAGCAAGCAGAAGAAATGCTACCTATTTTTTTGCAGCAAGTTATGAAAAAGCCGCTAAACGAAAAGGAACAAGATGTTTTAGCACTTCTGAAAAATTGGAATAGATCGGACAGCAAGGAAAGTGCAGCTCCATTAATCTTCCATATCTGGATGAGCCACTTTAGTGATGAGTTGTTTAAGGATGAGATCAGTGAAGAGATGCTTAAAATGTTTGACGGTAGAGAACAAGTAGTGGACGAACTGATAAGAAAAGCGAACTCTGGAGAACCCGGACCTTGGATCAAAGAGAATGGTGGATTAGAAAAAGTCACCCAACGTTCTTTTGAATCGATGATGACCTTATTAACAGAAAAATTTGGTGAAGATTCATCAAATTGGGAATGGGGAGATTTTCATACCTTAACATTTGAACACCCTCTTGCTGCAATTAAACCTTTAAATCTGTTATTTAATCCGGATAAACAAAGTATGGGTGGAAGTAAGGTTACAGTGGGTGTAGCCGGATGGGATCGTGAGACTGGAAGCATCACGCACGGTGGAGCTTGGCGCTCAGTGATTGATATGTCTGATACGTCAAGGTCGTATCACGTGGTCGGACCAGGTCAATCCGGTCATGTTCTGAGCCCATGGTACAGTGATCAAGTGGAAGATTGGGCCACTGGCAAGTATCACGAAACAGCATTAATTAACAAAGAATGGCCAGAAAATCAACATCTCGTTTTGCGACCATTTGGAGAAAAATAAAAACCGATAGACTCTTGTCTCTGTCAAAATAACAGGTTGGACATATGGTGTAGAGAAGGCAAAAACAAGCTGGGAGGTTTACCCCATTGTCATACCAAACGTATCACCTGTGCCGTCGTTATATAGGCAGATCGGTATATATTGATTGTCATTGTGGCACACGATATCATGGTGTTCTTAAACACGTAGATGAGAGTAAAGCGTATATTCTACCGTATAGTTCAGAAGGTCAGGACGAGAGCAGCAACCGCTTCTTCTTTGCACCAGCATTAGTAGGACTAACACTTGGAACTATCGCAGGTCTAGCACTAGCACCTCGACCTTATCCAATCTATCCTGTCTATCCGCCATACCCATATCCGCCGTATCCGTATTAAGTTTTATAAGACTGAATTCACACTACACTTTGCGTGTAGATGGATCAGTCTTTTATTTTGTTAATCAGTGTGTTCTTTTATTTATGGTTGTTTTTTTAGATACATTGTTGCTCTACGAAAGAGTTGAGATCCCTATACATTTGCATGCTTTCTATGTTTCGTAAGAAGAGCTTTCTGCCAGTATATGCGCATTAGGAGTCTCATCATCTTTACCTTCAACCAACTTGCATAGTAGCGAAAAAGAAAACTTCCAAAAGCGGGAGTCCTTTAGAAAAGAGCGTGATAAATAGTGCTTTTTTATAAAAGAGAGCAGGAAATGAAGAATAAGAGAGGGAATTTAACGAATACATAAAATTAAAATCGAATATAAATCTAGCACATGATCACGAATTTTTTACGAGGGGGTATTGGTATGAAGCTCGCGTTTTTGTTTCACCCAGTAAAAGATTTACATGAGTCGCAGCAATATTATGAAGGTCTAGGGATGACTGAAGCCTGGCGAGAAGGAAATCAAGTACTTGGAATGTCGATGAAAGATTGTGAAGTACAGCTGATGATAGAAGAAGATGAGCATGATCTAGGACCAGGCGGTGTGTTTTTAGTAGATAGTGTTGATGACTTTTATCATGAACATGAGGGAAAGCTGAATTTTGTTAAACTACCTTGTACAATTCCTCCGGGAAGGTATGCCATCTATCGGGATGCAACAGGAAATCCAATCCGCATTATTGATTCTACGAATAAAGACTAAATAGGGTGAATAAACACCATTCAACTTTGAATGGTGTTTTTATTTGCTATTTTCATTGCGGAATTTAGCCTAGTGATAAAAATCATCGTTTTCATTTAATGCGGGATCATGCAGATCGCCTACGAAATTTAACAAACTGTCACCTTCAAAATAAAAAGGCTCAGTATCTTCTAACCAGCTTCTATATTCCTGGAAATCTTGATCAAAGTCTCCCGAAAAGAAACGATGAGCTACTTCGTTTGTTAAAGTATCTATGATCACGATCCCTCTGTAACTCTGGCGATCGGGTTCATCATAATCGCATGCTATGTAATAAGCCATAATCTTACTCCTTTTTAAGTCATACTCATAATGTTGCAATTTAGTTCTTTTTTCATACCATTATTTTTCAGTTTCTTCATAAATTAAATGCATAAGCCATAAAACTCTAACATGGGGTTAAAACGCTCTTTACATTTCGCTAGTAAAATAAAAAATGAAGAGGACTGAAAGAGGGTCATACAATGAAAACATACTTTATGGTACAAGAGAAAATCAGGCCAACTTGGATTCATGAAATGGTCATTAAAGCGAATGAGTTTGAACAATGCCAGATCTTTTTTGAATGCAATACGTTAAGAATCAATGCAAAAAGCCACCTTAGTATGAGTCTTTTAAATGGCATGCAAGGGGTCTGTTGTGTTTCTGCAACTGGAGAAGATAGCAGGGGTGCAGTTGATGCCTTACGCAGTCTTGGAACAGGTTCATTATCATAAAAATATATAAAACCATAAAAAAAGCAGTCATCCGACTGCTTTCTTTTATTTGCTCTTTTTTGGTTGAACAGTTGCTCGGTTTTCCTGAAACTTCTTTTGAATATAGACATCTCCAACTACTGATCGTGCTTGTTCAGCTTCTTTGTGCTCTTCGCGCGCTTTTTGCTCAAGCATCTCAATTTCTCTTTTGTTGTGTTGTGTCAATTTTCTTGTCCACCTTTCTGCTGCTTCCACATTTCGTGTTATTCCCGCAAAAGAGATGAACAGGGCCCTATTCCTCTAAAAAGGAGTAATCAATAAAAAGATATGATACGTATTTAACTTATATGTGTTTATTTTTGAAACAGCTTGCATTTTAGGTGAAGAGGTCTAATATGAAGGAAGGAATAAACAACGAAAGAGAAAGGGTTTTTGTTTTGCAGCGAATCATGTGGTTAACGTTTGGTGCTTTTTTGCAAGGACTAGCTATGGCAGCTTTTCTTTTTCCTCACCATATACCTTCTGGGGGTGTAGCGGGTATTGCTATATTAAATGGATATTTTTTCGATGTATCACTTGGTTTAACGTTATGGTCGATAAATTTTGGACTATTGCTGTTGGCAATAAAGAAACTCGGAAAGCAAACCGCATTCTGGACCATCTATAGTGTGGCTATCACATCAATCGTTGTGGATTGGCTGACTCCTCAGATCACCAACCCTTTAAACGGAACACTTGTAGATGTTGTGTACGGAGGTATTATCTTCGGAACAGGAGTGGGTATTCTCTTTCGATTCGGTGCATCTTCAGGTGGTATGGATATCGTTGCTTTAATTCTTTCTTATTGGACGGGTAAGAAGCCAGGAACCATTCTTTTTTGTATCAATAGTGTTGTATTGTTAGGTACATCGTTAATGTTAGGCATTGAGATTATAGTATTCGCTTTAATGTGCCAGTGGATTAGCACAAGGCTTATCGATTTTGTAAGAACGGTATCCCCTAAGAGAACAGCAAAACCATATATGTAAACAAAAGAGGTGCGGAACCATATCCGCACCTCTTTTTACTGCATATAAAATTAGCAGTCTTTGCCTTTATATGCCCACGAACAGCCAACAATAATGAGAAGGACAAATAGAACTACTATGATCGCAAAACTCTTGCCATAACCTCCGCCACCACAATAACTATATCCGCCACCATATACTGGTGCGTTTGCAAGTGAAGCATTTACCGGTGAATTTGCATACATTCTAAAAACTCCTCCTTATAAGTGTACTTTCGACTTCGATACAGTATATGTAAACTCCGGAAAGCGTGTATGGACAAATGATTAGATTTTAAGGAAATAGGCATATGTAATAATTGAAAAGAAAATGAGATGTTACGATATTATATAAATGGGGTAAATGTAAGCAAGGAGGCGTTATTCATGCAAACTACAACTCAAACTCAAATGAAAACAACGAGTAAATTATTGAAAACACAATCTTGGGCCCTAATCGGTCTTGGTACAGGAGCATTAGTGTGGCTCTCCTTTAAACCAAACCGTATTAAAACTAAAATGAAATTTAAAGATATGAAACGCAGAGTTCGACCAGATCACATTGATCGTACGCAGCTACCTATTAATAAAGCAGGTCATCCTGATCCAATGGATGTTGATGACAACAAGATGGTAGAAGAAGGAGCGATGTACTCTGTAAACTATTTCAATGACAAAAAAGGTTAAAAGGATGGGAAGTAGCCCATCCTTTTTTTTGAGCCTGAACTAGTAGCCCTAAGCATCGATTTTATAATAAAACGATAAAAAACAAACGATTCTTTACTAGTATTATTACTAGTTTCAAACTCAAAAAAGTCGACGAATGCGGCTGAATCTTGGATCATATTGAAGGATATCTTAGGTATTTCTGACGATATAGCATGAAAAAATTGTCCACTTTTGTAACATTACTTCTTCTTTTGGTGAATCTATTTTCAAGGATAAAAAAAGCGTTCATAATAAGCAAGAGGTATATAAAAATGACACAAGAGGAGCGGATTTTCGTGGAGAAAAAAGAATGGAATAACTCTCTTCTCATGGAATGTATAAAAGAAAAAAAAGAGAAGCTGGTAGAAGTTGCGGATCGCAATGGCTTAACCAGCAATGAAACGGTTAAGTGTAGTCAAGAGTTAGATGTTTTGCTGAATGTGTATCAAAGACAATTTTCTTTTTAATTATCGTTTATTGAAGATGAGTTCATCTGTTAGTTGATCGATACGAAGTAGAATGGCTTTTTTTGTTACTAGTGGATAATTACAGTGAAACTCTGATAAAAGTTCACGTATCTCCTGAATCAGGGTAATTTCTTGTTCAGGCATAGATTTAGATGATTCGCTTTTGGTCTTAAAATGAATCAGATTGTCCTTCACACCAACACCCCATTTTCATATTGTGTTGGATACTACTTCCATAGAAGGATTTAAATCCCTTCTAAAAGTCGAAATGTTTCCTTTATACAGCAGAATGTGACAATATCTTTTTGAGGGAACAAAATTCAGCTCTAAAAATGGGAGGCTATTAAACAGATGACTACGATTAAATCATTGCAAGATACGACGGTCTTGAATAACGGAGTAGAGATGCCGTGGTTCGGACTTGGTGTATTTAAAGTTGAAGAAGGACAAGAAGTAATTGATTCTGTTAAATGGGCAATCGAAGCGGGCTATAAGAGTATTGATACAGCAGCCATCTACAAAAATGAAGAAGGTGTTGGACAAGCGTTAAAAGAAGCGGGTGTTCCTCGCGAAGAATTGTTCATCACGACTAAAGTATGGAACAAAGATCAGGGTTATGAGTCAACGCTCGCAGCGTTCGAAGAGAGTATGAGCAAACTTGGACTTGAGTATCTTGATCTATATCTCGTTCACTGGCCGGTAAAAGGAAAGTATAAAGAAACATGGCGTGCACTTGAAAAGCTTTACAAGGATGGAAAAGTAAAAGCGATTGGTGTGTCTAACTTCCAAGTGCATCACTTAGAAGACATCTTAGCTGATTGTGAGATCAAACCGATGGTGAACCAGGTAGAATACCATCCACGTTTGGCACAAAAAGAGCTTCTGTTGTTCTGTAAAGATAACAACATTCAACTCGAAGCATGGAGCCCACTCATGCAAGGGGAGCTGCTAGATGAGCCATCATTAGTCGAACTAGCAGAGAAATACGGAAAATCTGTAGCTCAGATCATCCTTCGTTGGGATGTTCAAAACGGCGTTGTAACGATTCCGAAATCTGTTAAACAACACCGCATCGTAGAAAATGCAGATATCTTTGATTTTGAATTATCGCTTGAAGATATGGCGAAGATTGATGCGTTAAATGAAGATCGACGCATCGGCCCTGACCCAGATAACTTCGACTTCTAATAAGGGGTCTGACCCCAAACAAATACAACAATTCACATTTTGTCCACGTGGAATCTACAGATTCCACGTGGATTTTTTTATTTCTGACATGGATGAGTGGTGGCAATATACGAACGAAATGTTGTTCTTCCCACGTATTAAGGGTATAGGCTTAAATAAACTGTGGTACGTCCATAATGAGTAGGATTAAAAGAATGATACAAATTCTAAGTATCGAAAACAATTGAATATAGTTACTTGACAAAAGTAAGTATTAAATCATATACTTAACTTACAAAAAATAAGTTACATGAAATCGAAAGGATGTAAAGGATATGACGATGCGTACAGATGGAATTCACCATATAACTGCGATTGTTGGTAACCCTCAAGAAAATGTAGATTTTTATGCGGGTGTACTAGGGCTTAGACTTGTTAAAAAAACAGTAAACTTTGATGATCCAGGGACGTATCATCTCTATTTTGGAGATGAAGGAGGGAGCCCAGGAACCATCATGACGTTTTTCCCTTGGCCAGATGCTTATAGAGGTAGAGTTGGTTCGGGCCAAGTTGGAACTACATCTTTTGTTGTACCCGAAGGCTCTTTACCTTTTTGGGAAGAACGACTCGTGAAGTTCGCCGTAGAGTATAAAAAGACAGTCCGTTTTAAAGAAGAATATCTAGAATTTCTCGATCCTCATGGATTGCGTCTAGAAATTGTTGCAAGACAAGAAGGCAAGAATAGCGAATGGTCATTTGGCGAGGTTACTCCTCAACATGCAATAAAAGGATTTGGTGGAGCAGTACTTCTATCAGCAGCTCCACAGGCAACCGAACAAGTTCTTACAGAAGTGATGGGGTTAGAAAAAATAGGGCAAGACGGTGATTACATCCGGTTTCATGCAAAAGGTGACATTGGGAACGTAATTGATGTTAAACGATCGCCTGAAGCAAGAGGAGTGAGCGGAGTAGGTACGGTTCATCACATCGCCTGGAGAGCTTCTTCCTACGAAGAACATGAACTATGGCAGCAACATGTGAAACAAAAGCAGTTTCAAGTAACCGAAATCATTGACCGACAATATTTTAACGCTATTTATTTCCGGGAAGAAGGCGGCATACTCTTTGAAATAGCAACTGATCCACCAGGGTTTACACGTGATGAACCAGAAGAAGAGTTAGGAAAGAAATTATTACTTCCACCATGGCTTGAGCCTCACCGTGAACAGATAGAGAATCACCTACTACCGGCTGAAGCCAGAATTTTAAAGGAGGATAAACGATGATCCATCTATTTAATAAAGGAACAGATTTAAACAAGCCAGTACTTTTGTTATTACATGGTACAGGAGGAAATGAGAAGGACTTACTATCGTTAGCAGAAATGATCTCACCAGAATCCTCTGTACTGAGCGTAAGAGGAAATGTGTCTGAGAACGGTATGCCGAGATTTTTCCGCCGTCTTTCAGAGGGTGTATTTGATGAAGAAGACCTAATCCTTCGTACAAAAGAGCTTAATGAGTTTATTGAAGAAGCAGCAGAAAAGTATGATTTTAATCGTGATCAAGTTGTGGCTGTCGGCTATTCAAACGGGGCTAACATTGCAGGAAGTTTGATTTTTCACTATGAAAAATCATTAAAAGGTGCTATCCTTCATCATCCGATGGTACCTAGACGCGGAATTGACCTTCCGAACCTTGATGGACTTCCTGTTTTTATCGGGGCAGGAAAAAACGATCCAATCTGTCCGCCTCAAGAAACGGAAGAGTTACAGCAATTGTTGAACAACGCCGGCGCAAAAGTACATCTGAAATGGGATAACATGGGTCATCAGCTATCAAGAGCTGAGGTGGAAGAAGCGGCTGAATGGTTCAGCAAACATCTCTTATAATTCATTTTTGTTAAAATTAAGTCAAAATATAAGACAAATAGATCATGATCGTTTATTTAGTGCTAAATGTCACAACTGAGTCATTCATAAGAACATATGGAATTCGACAAGTTCATGCTCATCGTACAAAAACTGATTAAAGTGGGTGAAGATTCATGAAGTCCATCGATCCTCAAAATTTATCAATTAAAGAGAATTATAAGTTTCTAACCGGAAGTATTATCCCAAGACCGATTGCGTTCGTTACCACTCTATCATCAGATGGTGTGCTAAACGCAGCACCGTTCAGCTATTTTAATGCGTTAACTTCCGATCCTCCTTTAATCGCAATCTCTATTGGGAGGAAGGATGGTAAACAGAAGGATACGTCCCGAAATGCAGATGAGCTAGGTGAATTCGTGGTTCACATTCCAGACGAAACATATATAGAAGCTGTAAATATAACAGCTGCTAACTTAGAGCCAGACCAAAGCGAAGTTGAACTTGCGAATTTAACGAAGGTAAAATCGGTAAAAGTAGGTGTTCCTGGTATCGCTGAATCGAAAATACGTATGGAATGTGTTGTTGAACAGATCATTCCTCTAGGAGGCACACCCGACAAGCCATCTACTGATCTGTTAATCGGAAGAGTCGTTCATTATCATATTTCAGATGAACTTTATCACGATGGCAGAATTGATGCAGACAAGCTAAGGCCGGTTGGTAGATTAGCAGGAACGAATTACGTAAAGCTTGGAGAGATTTTTTCGTTAGAACGACCACAATAGTATTTAACCTTCCTCATAAAGAGGGAGGTTTTTTGTTTGTTTTCGAATGCTTTTACGAGATGAACATTGCCATAAAACGACATTTTATAAAAATCAAAGTTCAGATATTGCTACAAACTATCAAAATTTAAGTAATAGATTATAACTTTAATAGGTAAATATGCCGTTTTTTCCGACATAAGACCTGCATCGAAGAAAGGAAGAATGCCTCACTAATGAACTCGTAAATCTATCTAACTCAATGCAAGTGTAAAAGCATAAAGAAAATATTGGAATTAATATAGTTTCTTTTTAACACAGATAAAGGGACTGAGTCCTCATTTTTCACTTACTTTATTTTATATTACAAAAATAAGTAGTTATGTACCGTGCCATTAGTTTTGCATACCAGAAAAAATAAGCAAAAAGAAAAAAATGACTAATCAAAAGTCACGGGTTAGCAGAATAGCAGTCATACAAAGGATTTATTTTCCATTTACTAGTACTTTCTACGACAAAATATTACATAATCTTACATGACTGTTCCGTTAACCTTTATATAACAACAAAGAATTACTATATTTTCATAAAAATTACAGGAGGTGTGACAGAATTCTTGCTAGGTTAGATCAACCAAAAAACAATAGACCAGGGAGGGAAAAGTTACATGAGTAAAAAACGAAGAAAAGTACGCTGGCTTTCCGTATTTTTAGCTTTTTTAATGATTGTTCCAATGATGTTCCCATCTCAAGCGAATGCTGCTACTACAAAAGGTAAGGCTTCTACTTCAGCGAAAGAGGCAGCATTAGACGGTAAGACGAGTAAGGTTGCAAAGAAACTGAACGAGCAATTCAGCAAGAAGGATAAAGTTACATTCCTCATTAAATTCAAAGAACAAGTAGATACGGCTGCAGTGGCGAAAAAAGCTACTAAAGAAGCTAAATCTCAAAAACTCTCTTCTAAACAAACTAAACTTATGAAACGTTCAACGATCGTTTCAACACTTCGTGCAAACGCGCTAGAAACTCAACAGCACACGAAAAAATACTTAGAAAAACAAGAAAAAGCAGGTAAAGCTGAAAAGATCCAATCTTTTTATGTTGTTAACGGTATGGCCGTAACGGCGACTAAAGAAGTAATGGAAGAAATCGCAGCTTTCCCAGAAGTTGAAAAAGTTCTTCCGAATGAAACAAGACAGCTTATTCAACCTGTAAGTTCTGTAAAACTTCCAGAAAAGCAACTTCCAAAATCATCACTACAGGTGCAACCGAAAAACGATACTTCTTCTATTGAATGGAATATCGAACGTGTAGGTGCTCCTGAGGTTTGGGGAATGGGTATTGATGGAGCTGGTACAGTTGTTGCCAATATCGATACAGGTGTTCAATGGAACCACCCCGCACTAAAAGAAAAGTATCGCGGATACAATCCTCAAAATCCAGATGCAGCAGATCACCAGTTCAGCTGGTTCGATCCTGTTGGTAATCAAGCTACTCCATATGATGATGATGGACATGGTACACATACGATGGGAACAATGGTAGGTGCTGAACCGAACGGAGGCAATCAGATCGGTGTTGCTCCAGGAGCAAAATGGATTGCTGTAAAAGCGTTCTCTGCATCAGGTGGATCAGATGTTGATCTTCTTGAAGCCGGTGAGTGGATCTTAGCGCCAAAAGATGCAGAAGGTAATCCACATCCTGAAAAAGCGCCTGATGTTGTAAACAACTCATGGGGTGGCGGAGCAGGACTGGATGAATGGTATAGAGAGATGGTACAAGCTTGGCGTTCAGCTGAGATTTTCCCAGAATTCTCTGCAGGTAACACAACGCTCTTTAATCCAGGTGGTCCAGGATCAGTTGCAACTCCTGCAAACTATCCAGAATCCTTTGCAACTGGTGCAACGGATATCAATAACACTTTAGCGAGCTTCTCACTGCAAGGACCTTCTCCATATGACGAAACAAAACCTGAGATCTCAGCACCAGGAGTAAATATCCGTTCAGCGGTTCCTGGAAGTGCATATGAAGGTGGTTGGAATGGTACATCAATGGCCGGACCGCACGTTTCAGCAGTAGTTGCTTTATTGAAGCAAGCTGATTCGAGTCTGACTGTTGAAGAGCTGGAAGAGATTTTGTTGAATTCAGCCACTCCTCTTACAGATGCGACTTTCCCTGAATCTCCGAACAATGGGTATGGACATGGACTTGTTAACGCATTTACAGCCGTATCCTCAGTAGTGACTGGATTAGGAAGAATCGAGGGAACTGTAACGAAAGAAGGAGAAGACAGTGAAGCTCCTTCCATCACACATGAAGGGCCAACTGAATCTTACAAAGAGATGCCATTAAATCTTGAAGCTGAAGTGTCAGATAACATTAGCGTTACTTCAGTTACATTGAGCTATCAGAACGAAGACGGAAGCTGGACAGATGTGGCTGCTGAACGTACAGGTGGAGATTATCAATCAGGTACGTACAGCGCTTCTATTCCAGGATCAGCATTAATGGGTGATTCCATTGTCTATAAATGGACAGCCATTGATTTTGGAGGAAGTTCCGTTTCAACTGATAACTATACAATAGCACTGCTACCTGGAATCTCTTCAGGATACAGTGAGGATTTTGAAGGAAATCCTACAGGCTGGACATCTTTTGGAGCAAATAACAGCTGGGAACATGGTGTACCAACAAGCGGACCTGGTGCAGCATTCTCTGGTGAAAAGGTATATGCTTCAAGTCTTGCTGGAAACTATGCGAACAGTGCTAACATGACACTTGTTATGCCTCCTGTTGATCTTCCTGAAGGCAACACTTATCTTCAGTTCAAACAGTGGCACGATTTAGAGCGAAACTATGATTATGGACATGTATTCGTTTCAACAGATATGGAAAACTGGACACAAAAGCTTCGTGTAAACTCTACTTCCGGTGGTTGGATTGACGGTGAAGTAGATTTAAGTGAATATGCAGGACAACGCATTTACGTTGCGTTCAATGTAACTGCTGATGGTTCAGTCGTTAAAGCAGGCTGGTACTTAGATGATGTGAAGTTGCATGACCAACCGATCACACCAACGAAGAAAGTGAAACTTGGCGGATCACCAGCGGTTGAAAAAGCACCTATGTCACAAGCAAAACCAAAAGTAGATCCTTCTAAAATCAAGCCGATGAAACCTTCTTCTGAAAAAGAACCTTCAAAAGATGGTAATGGTGCTCCACTAGCTCTACCAATGAGAGCAGAAGTTAGTGTTCTTGAAACAGGACGTTCTGTTTATACGAATCCTCAAGATGGTTCGTACAGCTTAACACATGCGGCAGGAACGTACACGGTACAAGCTGAGGCGTATGGTTTCCGTTCGCAAACTCAATCAGTAACTCTCGAGGCTGACGGAACGGCACGTGCGAACTTTACACTAGAAGAAATTCCAAGAGGAACAGTCTCTGGTACGGTTACGAATGAAGTGACTGGAGAACCGATCTCAGGAGCTACTGTGATGCTCATGGAAGATGCTGCGATTGCACCTGTTCAAACGAATGAAGATGGTACGTATGAAATCTCTGCATACGAAGGCGAATACACGCTAAAAGTACTTGCACCTTCTTATTATGGAGAAGAAGTTTCTGTTACCATTTCTGGTGGCGATACAACGGATCAAGACATCGCGTTAAAACCTTTCATCGGTTACCCAGGTGAGATTGGGTATGACGATGGTACAGCTGAGAATGCTCGTGCATGGAATGCTGCAGGTAACGCTTGGGCAGTTAAGATGTCACTAGCAGATGGTAATGAAAAAGCAGCTGTAACTGGAGGACTATTCCGATTCTGGGATACGGAATGGCCAGTACCAGGTGGAACAGCATTCCAAGTAGCTGTATACGATGCGAGTGGACCAGATGGGACACCAGGTAAAAAGCTCGCTGGACCTTTTGATGCTACAGCATTACGTAATGGCGAGTGGACGCATGTTGACTTAAGTCAACACGGCATCATGGTAGAAGGGGACTTCTATATGGTGTACATCCAAAACTTTGCAAACCCTAACACACCAGGTCTTGCAACGGATGAAGATGGAGAGTGGTCAGGACGAAGCTTCCAAAGCTTGAGTGGGGCATGGTCTCAATCTCCAGAAGAAGAAGGTAACTATATGATCAGAGCGACTGTAAACTATGAAGTAACGGCACCATCCATTACTTCTCCAGTCGATGGATCGTTTACAAACGAAGAGAAAGTAACTGTAACAGGTAACGCTGCTCCAACCACTACAGTGGAAATCTACAGAGACGGAGAAGAAGTAGCTACTGCTGAAACGACAGACGAAGGTACGTTCTCTGCTGAAGTTATGTTAGAAGAGGGCGCTAATACGTTGACAGCCAAAGCAGTAACAGATAGTGGTTCAACAGATGAATCAGCTCCGGTAACTGTGACGCTGGATCAAACAAAGCCAAGAGTGAGTATCACATCACCGGCTGATGGTATGAAGACAAACCGTGAATCTGTAACCGTAAAAGGTACAGTTGATGAAACCAACCTTGATTGGGTTAAAGTTAACGGACAAAAAGCGCAAGTTGACGAAGGTGGCAACTACAGTCACCGCATGCTTCTAAATGAAGGAGAAAATGTAATCAAAGTGGTTGCGCTTGATAAAGCTGGAAATCGCCACTCGAAGACTGTAACCGTTTATGCGAAGTTCGAAGCTCCAGTGGTTGAGAACTTGAAACCTGACACAGACAAAGAGCTGAAGAGCGGGGAGTCTGTGAAGATTGAATTTGACAGTGCGCCAGGATTGGATGCAGTATTCGTTATCCATATGCCGCTGACAAATGCTGGTGGATTAGCAAATGCTACAGAGCTTCCGATGCGTGAAACGTCTGAAGGTCATTACGAAGGTTACTACACAGCAACTACAAATGTTAAGGCACCAGGTGCTGTTGTTGAAGTGATCGCTTCAGATGATTATGGCAACAAAACAAGTGAACGAGCTTCAGGTAAGCTTTACATCAACGCAAAAAAATAAAAAATAAAACTTTATTTTTCCGGCCTTCTCCCTTGTGAGAGGCCGGTTTTTACGTGGTTTTAGTACCAAGTCATATAATAAGTTCACAATTCGACAAATATAGGTGGGTGCTAAATTCAAAATATGTGATAAGATAGGGAAGATGTGAAGTTAAAGGAGACTGATTTAATGAGCGAACATTCGAAGTACGACATTCGTGAATGGAAGAAAAAATTAGCACCATTTGAGCGCCCGCGTATCTCAGCAAGTGTATGGCAGTTAGTTAATTCAGTAGGACCATTCTTGATTTTATGGGTTTTGGCTTATTTGAGTTTAAATATATCATTTTGGTTAACACTGCTTTGTGCAGTACCGGCAGCCGGCTTTTTAGTTCGAACATTTATCATTTTTCATGATTGCACACACTATTCTTTTTTCAAAAGCAGAAAAGCCAATCAGATCGTGGGTATTTTTACAGGTTTGTTTACGTTTTGTTCGTATGAACAGTGGAAGAATAGCCATGCAACACACCATGCCACGAACGGAAACCTTGAGAAACGTGGAGTTGGTGATGTTTGGACAATGACGCTTCAAGAGTACGCAGAAGCTTCTTGGTTTAAACGGTTACAATACAGAACATACCGAAATCCGATCGTGCTCTTTTTGATTGGACCACTATATATTTTCTTGATCGATTATCGATTTAATGCAAAGAATGCTTCAAAGAAAGAAAAAGTGCATGTTTGGTTAACGAATATCGCACTAGTAACGATCGTATTAGCTGTTGGATTTACGATCGGATGGAAAGCTTTCTTATTGGTTGAACTGCCAATCTTCTACATTGCTACTTTTTCAGGCGTATGGTTGTTTTATGTTCAGCATCAGTTTGAAGATGGTTATTTTGAACATAATGAAAAATGGAACTATGTTGAAGCAGCTCTTAAAGGAAGTTCGTTCTATAAGTTGCCAAAAGTATTACAATGGTTTACAGGGAACATCGGATTTCACCATGTGCACCATTTAAATTCTCGTGTGCCGAACTACCACTTGGAAAAAGCACACAAAAGTGATCCGAGACTACAAGATGTACCAACCCTTACGCTTCTTACTAGCTTAAAATCATTAACGTTTAAGCTATGGTGTGAACAGTCTAAGAAGTTTATCGGAAATCGTGATATTCGTAATTTCATTCGAAAAAATAGAGCAGCATAAAAACACTCAAGAGTCACTCCTCGCTACGTTAAAAAACGTGCGGAGAGTGACTTTTTTTACTGGAGGCTAGGCTGTAATCATTGCTCTCCTAGGGTAGTTGATTACCATTCTAGGCACATACTTGTAACATTTCAAACAAATCCAGGAAATATTTAAAAACAAATCAGACAATCATCTATAGGCACCTTTTACACACTTACTTTCATAGTATACATACATGATGACTCCACTGGAAAGAAGGAGATATGAGATGAAGTTGAATGTTCAATATATTCATCTAACTAAAATTAAGCCGAATCATGCGATTAACTTAACAGATCATGTGAAGATGCTTAAGAATAGAATGTGGGATTCTATGCATATGCTTGTAGTCAAGAAAGATAAGAAGAATCGATTCAGTATTATTTGCGGAAATGACCGTTTTGAATATTTAACGAAGCACACAAAAAATAAATACGCGCTATGTATCATTGATGAACAACCTAGAAAAACAGAAATAAAGAATTGGTTACAGAGCTTAAGAGGTATAGATAGGAAGGAACAAGATAAGAAATTATTCAAGAGGGTGAGTCCAGCCGCGCTTTCGATCATAAAGTGTTTCCTAAAAGAGAATCCGGGTTTTCATGAACTGTCTTTTAGTCAACGATTAAAAGTACTCTTGCTTGCTTTTCGTTACAAAAGAACAGTAATAGGATCTATGAAGACAAAGTTAGATCATTTATTGGAGTAACATAAAAAAACAAGCACCTCATTTTAGTCTGAGGTGCTTGTATTAGTTCATATCCCATAAATCACTGAGTTTAGTTGTAGGTTCAACCTTTTTTACCGCATATAATATCTTTCGTATACATATCATTCTTGGATTTTTATTTGGATTGTAGGCGAGCTCTTCTATCGTTTGTCTTTCGATACCAGACGTTCGGGTCAACCAATCAGTATCTTTATTATGCTGTTTGAGCCACATACCTAATTTGCTGCGTTTCTGCTCCACTCTGTACATATTCAATGATACCCCCAAACAATTTATTCACACATTCTATCTCTATAATTATGGGGTACCCGTATAGAATGGTAACTAAACCTAAATACTTGCATATGAATGAGTCTTTTTTACCAAAATCTTTTTTGAATCTACATAATGCGTCAAAAAAAACACCAGTTTTGGAAATGTAATAGGTTGAAATACCTATTTAACATTAGTGGATTATTCTTTAAAATTATTTAAATTTTCAGAAGTATGCCTTATAGTGAAATCAAGGTGGTGTTTATTTATGGAGGATGTCAGAGATCTACTGCAGAATTTGAGTAGAAAATATGAAACGTTGCAAAAGAACAGCTGTCGTTTAGTAGAAGAAAATCTAACATTAGCACATAGTCATATCCTTTATGAAATTAGCAAACACTCAAAGCCTACCATGCAACAGATTGCAGAAAACGTTGGTGTTGATATTACGACATTCAGCAGGCAAGTGCAGTCTTTAGTAAAAATAGGTCTTGTGGAAAAAAGAGTGAATCCTAGTGACAGAAGAATTTTTTTCCTTGTATTAACAGAAAAAGGCGTGCATACGTTATCACATTTGAATATGATTTTAAGTACACGTCTAAATCAAAATATTGAAGGACTGTCTGAATTTGAAAAAAACACGATCATGCAAGCTCTAAAAATATTAACGAAAGCACTAAATTCACATAAATAAGAAAGAGTATCTGCTAAATCAGATACTCTTGTTTAATAAAGGATTATATGATGGCGATATCTTTATCTTTTTTAATGTTTGTCTTTCCTTGCTGAAAGAAGAAAATGGACAAGCAGCTGTTGAAGATGCTGATCTTGTATGTTTTTCTTTGTGAAATGACGTTTCACAAGATGACGGATGATCACTTCACTCATTTTCTTTTCCTCCCTTCTAGGTTTTCTCCATAATTCTCTCTCAATCGATAAATATCCTCTTTATTGTCGAAACAATAGTACAGCTTTCCTAGGAATGAATCGAACAAAGTGAAAACAGGACATTTGAAGGGGGATCTAAATGAATTATTCAATTGATAATACTTTATTATAAAACTATACGTCTTTCTTTTTGGCTAGAAATAATGCAACTGCATGTTTTTTAGAGATAATCCCTGAACCTTCCTCCAAAATTGCTTTCTCTATTTCTTGATAGAGGAGTTCTTTTTGTTCTGGAGGCAATAGTTGGTGACCAGAATGTGTATCTAATAGCCCTACATATTCTTTGGCGGTATAGGTTTGGTTCCACGTATAAGTATGTGTGCTTAAATCTTTAAAAGCACCTGACTGCAGCGTAAGTTCGTTTCGCTTCTCAATAAATTCTGCTAGTGTAGGAGCACTGCTGTCTTCTAAATGAGGAGCATATAAATCATAAGCTTTACGTATTGATTGGTAGACAGGTTCAAAAGAAGGAATGTGAACAAACCAAAAGAGCGCTAGTACCCCATTAACTTTTAAAAGTGAAGCTGCTTTTCGATACCCAGTCTCTTGAGGAATAAAGTGAAAAGCTGTTCCAGAATAAACTAGGTCAAATTTGGCGTTTTCTGGATGATTCCAGTCTTCAAAACTAGAGTGAATCACGTGAAGAGTTGGAGAAGATGAAAACTTTTTTCGAGTCAGCTCAACTAGGTTTCGTCCATGTTCAATACATGTGATTTTTGAGATGCCTTGTTTTAGAAAACCTTCTGTAGCTTTTCCCGTTCCACTTCCTACCTCCAAAGAATTATGATCTGCATGAAGGTTTGCATACCGTATAATATCTGCGAAAAGCTTTGTTGGATAAGTCGGCCGGTATTTCTCATATGAATCGGCAACAAAGTTAAACGATTGTTTAAGCGAAGTCATCAAACATCAGCTCCCCATATTTTAAGGAAAATGATACCAAAAGAAACGTCGGCTGAATAGAGGGGATAAATAAAAAAAGGTGCGCATTAGCCAACACCTAAACAGTTTCTAAATTTTAAAAGCAGTAGTTGTGAAAAGTAGTTCTATTGGATCATCATCCATTAAAAGGGCTTGAAGTAATTTTGATTTTTCAATCCTTTCTGAGGATGACGTATAAATATAATCATACATATCTAAGCTTTGAATCAGTTTTTTTACTTTCTTTTGATAGGCTTTTTGTAGTTTCTTTTCTGAAGTGTCAGGACATCTCTTTCTCATCGAGCTTTTTAAAAATTCAGGATGAAGAGATAGGTAAAGGGGTGGCTTGTACCGTTTTAAATATTTCCGCATAGAGGGTATGAGTAGATATTCACCGCCTTCAATATCCATTTTGATGAGTGACAGATTGGTAATCTGATAATCCTTCAGCAAGTCTTTCAGGGTACTTACTGAAACGGATTGAAAATCATCTGACAATGATCGAACGAGACTTGAACTAGAATCACCAAATCGTGTTCTTTTATATAAGTTCATCGTTCCTGACTTATAGGATAGGGCTTTGTTGATAGGCGTGATTTTTTGTTTGAGTTCTGGGTTTAACGTAATATTTGTTTTCAATGCTTCATAGGCTACTGAATCTGGTTCAACACCAAATGAGTGTTTTGCTTTACTTGATGCATACAGTATAGTTGGTCCGATCCAAGAGCCGATATCTAAATAATTTTGATCAGGATGTAAGTAATGATCCAAGACTTCAAATGTAAAGTCCTCCCAATGATTGGGGAACACAGTGTGCCAAAAGTATGCAAACTGTTTATCGTCAGACACATTAAAGGATACATCATTTTTTGTAACGTTCTTCAAATCATCCACCAACTTCCATTTAAAAAAGCTGTCACAAGCTGCAATAGCTTGGCCAACTATACAACATTATATGTTTATACGACACTTAAGGAACTTGATTTGCTCTTAATCTCTTTAAATACAAAAAAATGTTTGTATAACCACTGTTTAAACAATTACCTTGTTCTAAAATTTTTGTCCATTGACATAACATGAGGTAATACATGAATCAGGGGGGATGAAATGAGAAGCTATTTGAGGTGGTCAAAAATACCTTATCCGGGCGAGAGTAATCCCCCGACTCCTGTAACCCCAGAAGCAGGTAATTGGCCGATGTTTTTTATCGCTCGAGAAGGTGATGCGTTTTTGGACCCTTTTCGAAACCAGATCACATGGAAAATCAAAGATCCTAATTCAATTAATTGGGCCAATGAACTTCAAATTGTGCAACAGATGATGCAGCAGATAACGCCAGATCAGATACGCATTGCACAAATGTGGGCTGCTGGAGAAGTGAATAAACAGATTATTCCAATCGTATTTCAAATGATGGAAACATATGGGGTGGCTTCAACAAAAGCGGCCAGATTTTCAGCGTTTTATCAAGCGGCAATCAATGATGCTTTCGTAATTACGTGGCATTTTAAATATTTTTGGGATGTAGCACGTCCGTGTCAATATGACCCAAACTTAAGAACGGTGTTAATGACTCCAAGGTTTCCGGGTTATCCCTCTGCACATGCTGTAATGGCTGGAGTTTCAGAACCTATACTAAGCTATTATTTTCCACAAGAAAGAAATCGCATCCACCTGCTCATGGAAGAGTGTGCGATGTCTAGATTATATGCAGGCGTTCATTTTAAAGTAGATAATGATGAAGGATTATCAATTGGAAGACAGCTCGGAGATATCGTAGTGAATTTAATACGATCGCAAAATATATAATGAAAGAATAAAAACCGGACGTAGATGTCCGGTTTTTCTCAGTATCCTCGATATACATATTCTTCATTTGGCTTCTCGATTTCCTTCCAGTCCTTCACTTTTACATAAGGGATATCGGCTTTAAATGGTTGATAATATTGGGTTTCTATACTACCTTCAATCTCGATCCATTTGTCATTAGGAAATGTTGTACCTTTTGGAAATTCCACCATCATGCCAAAAACGCCAGAATCGGCAATACAGTGAATGATTCCAAAACGTAGAAGAAAAAGTTCGTTTGATTTAGCAGCTTCGTCTTCTGCATTGTAAGTAAACCCTTTGAACTGAACATCCTTCCCGAGAAAAATACCAGGTTTATAATAGATACTCTCCATGCCTTTTAGATAGTTCTTATCGTTCAGCACAACCTGATTTCCTTTAGTAAAGGGCTTCAGTTCTTTATCCATGATTGAATTATAGCTTTCTTTTCCATAATAAACACTCGTATCAGGCTTTAGAAACTGATGCTCACCAAAATCCCCTTCGTTCTCAAGGCCTTTAAAGTGGAACCCCTTCGTTTTTACGGTTTCAGAGTCAAGAGAAGCGATAGGGAAGAATAACCCGGAAATGATCGGGAAAATGAGTATGCTGTTCACAGTTACATTCTTTAGACGGGAAGGTTTCTTATGATGATCATGACCACAATCAGGGGTGCATGAATCATCGTGTGCATGTTCACCATCATCACTTTTCCCATAAATGTAGAACTGAACGAGCGTAAGAAAGCCAAGAATAAATATGGCTGAGAATGAAATATACGAATACTTCATGTTAATGTACTTGCTTATATCACCTGTTGCATGCAGATGCATGAACAAAAAGGTGAATCCGATCAAAATCAAGATTCGAATCATGGATGTGCACCTCCCTTATAGAAATAGTGATCCGAGTAGAACAAGGATCGTAATATATACAACAAGACTAATCACTAGTTTTTTCTTAAATGCAGCTAGCATCATCAGGACGTTCTTCACATCAAGCATCGGACCATAAACAAGAAACGCAACGATGGAACCGATGGTAAACGTGCTTTGAAATGAAGACGCGATGAAAGCATCAGCCTCTGAACATAGAGAGAGTATAAACGCTAGTCCCATCATCACAAGAGAAGATGATACTTCACCTTGCCCTATTTCAAGAAGTGTCGATGTTTTCACGTACGTTTGCATACCCGCTGCAATCAATGCACCGATCACTAAATACTTTCCGACAGAGAAGAACTCTTCTACAGCATGCACGAACGTACCTTTCAGTTTGTTATAAAAAGAAACTTTTGTTGCTGTAACCGTTGCTGCCATTTCGTCGTTAAACGGTGGACGGGAAACAGCACCTATTTCATTCTTTAGTACTTTTACATTTTTAAATTGAATGGCAAGAATAAAACCTAATAAGACAGCAACAATCATGGCCAGTCCACCTCTGTAGATCATGACATCCCATCTGTTGCCGAATGCAACATACGTCGAGAATAATACGATGGGGTTGATGATCGGACCGGTAAGCATAAAAGGTATAGCCGCAAAAACAGGAACACCTTTTTCGATCAGCTTTCTTGTGATCGGAACGATTCCACACTCACATGCAGGAAAAATCGCACCTAGAACAGCTCCAAACAAAACAGCACCTATCTTATTTTTGGGCATGATGCGTGCCACCATCTCCTCAGTGACAAACATCTGTATGACACCTGCAATGAGCACACCGATCAGAACGAACGGAAGTGCTTCGATGAGGATGCTTATAAACACGGTATTCATCTGTAAAAACGATTTGTCGAGCATCCGATAATTCCTCCAAATCAATAAACTACCTATCATCATAAAATATAAACTTTATGAAGTAAATTTTTATTAAGCAATATCCACACTATAACGCAAAATCCACAGGAAAATAAATGGCAAACGAAGAATTAGAAGAAAATGGGAAATGGGGTCTGACCCCAAACAATTTATTTCCCATAATGAGATTGAGCAAAAGGAGTAAGTATATGAACCATTTTGACCTGCGCCCGAAGAGGCGTTCGGCTTTTCGAATCTCGCTAGGAAAAAAATATTATATGTTTAAAAGGTATATAGAATGGATTACCGATGAAAAGACTTATGCCAAAACAAGAAAGAGCGAACAGCTACCATTTGTTCATTTTTCGCATCAGACTATTCTTCTTCGTAAATTAAAAGATGTAGACATGTGGTATCAGCATAACAAAGTTAAAAACCTGAGGATTGCTATCAAACAATTAAACGGAACCGTGATCCAGCCAGGGGAGACTTTTTCTTATGGGAAAAGCATAGGAACGACAACACGCTCGAAAGGGTACGTAGATGGTATGGTTTTGTTTTACGGAAAGTTTAAAAAGGGAACCGGGGGAGGACTTTGTCAGCTGTCGAACTTAATCTATTGGATGACGTTGCATACTCCGCTCTCTGTAACAGAGCGACATCGTCACAGCTATGATGTGTTTCCAGATTCGAAGCGCACCCAATCAGCTATACCAGCTTCACTTATATTTAACCGATACTCATCTCGTAGGAGAATGGCGGACAGACCAAGAACCTTTGTTATCGTATCAAGTGTATGAAAAAGAACATTGGATCACACCGGCTTACTGGGGTGGATATTTAAGGCATAACTTCATTCATCGCAAAGTATTTAACCGTCAAAGAAAAGAGATCGATGATGAATATGTAACAGAGAATCATGCCATCATGATGTATGAACCATTACTAGAAACTAGTCAAAAAAAAGCGTAGTAAAAACCCTTGGCCGTTTTATGGCTAAGGGATTTTTAAAGCATACAGAAATACTGTTTATTGCTAATAATTTTTTAATACATCTATTTCTTCTAATGTTGAACAGGGTTAAGGTCAAAGATAGTTTCTGTTTCGTTAGCATATGGGTTCCAGCCACCGTCAATATGTAGTTCTTTATTACTTTTTTCAAATCTCAACATAAACCCTCCCCAGCCTTCTATAGAAGCTTGTTTAAAAACGAGCTTCCAGCCATGACTAGGTAGAGAGTCTCTATAAAATTCAAAGATATCATACCAATGGTTACCCTTCATCAAGTAATGATGTTCTTGAAATTCTAATCCTTCGTAAAGAGGAAGGTCGTTGCGCTGCTCGGGAACTATTGAAACCGCTGAGTAACGATCTTTCTTCCCCACATATTGATAAATCGTGACACTTGAAAATAGCAACAAAACGAAAACAAAAGATATCACGATCCTCTTTTTCAACACGATCGCTCCTTTCATACATAACTATAATTTTAACAAAATAAGGAAAAAAATAAAGCTTGTTTATTAACCATTAGTGGACCGTTTTTTTATTGTCAAAATAAAAAGCATAGCTTATTGTATATAAATGCCGCAATCCTATTTAGATGTTTCAAATCACTGATAAAAGTTAAAGAAATTAGGGAAATGATAATAAGAGAAAGAAGGTGTAATCATGGTCCGAACAATCGCTATCATCGATCATAAAGTAATCATTAATCCGCCGTTTAGACAAATCAATGAAATGAAGCCTGATTGGTTCTGGGTGGATTTTGACTGTCCGACATCAGGTGAAACCAATTTATTGCGCACTTTTTTTGACTTCCATCCTCTTGCTGTTGAGGACTGTGTGAATGCCTTGCAACGACCAAAGGTTGAATTTTATGAAGATCACCTGTTTTATGTGGTGCACGCTCTTGACAAAAAGACACTCGAAGCAACTGAGGTTGATATTTTCACAACGAAAAACTGTGTTGTCACTTTTCATAAAACAAACGTACCAGAGATTGATTTTGTGTGGAATTATTTAAGTAGACTAGAGAGTGTTCCGCCTGAACTAGGTAAAAATGAACTCGTTCACAAGCTTATGGATAAACTGGTAGATATGTATTTTCCTATCATGCATGAATTAGAAGAACGAGTAATTTCTATTGAAAGCAATGAAGATGACGAAGCACCTAAAATCATTAACCAGATCTTTGATATAAGAGGAGACCTATTAACATTAAGAAAAACAGTTGTACCTATGCGTGAGTTGCTGTATCGTATGCTCGAGTCAAAACGAGTAGGCTTAGATGCGGATGAAAGATCCTATTTTCATGATATATACGATCATCTATTGCGTTTGACAGATATGATGACATCAGCCAGAGAGATGACATCAGATATACGTGATAATTACATCTCTCTTAACTCTTACCGTATGAATAATATTATGAAAACATTAACTGTAATCACAACTATTTTCATGCCGTTAACATTTATTGCAGGTCTGTATGGAATGAACTTTGTAAACATGCCAGAGCTGCAAACAAAGAATGGCTACTTCTATGTACTAGGTTTTATGGTCTTACTGGGTGGGATTATGTCCATTTGGTTTAAGAAAAAAGGTTGGTTCGAGCAGGATTGAGTTTCGTTTAAAAAATGCTTAACAGGGGAACCTACTTGTAAAGAACCGTTTGGAGGGAAACCAAATGAAAAAAGATATCATAGGTACATATACGAAAGAAGAAGAAGCGGTTGGCGCAATCAAGGCATTGGTCGAAAAAGGATATCATCCATCTGATATTTCGATCGTTGCGAAAGATGATGAGATGGTTGATCATGTGGCAGACGAGACACATGTAAACGAAAGAAAGATTACAGAAGATGATGCAGACAGTGCGACATATGGCACGATCGCAGGTTTTCTAACAGGTATCGGCGGAGGGATCGCAGTCCCTGGCCTCGGAGTACCAGGTATCGGACCACTTCTTGCAGCTGGACCTTTTGCTTCCATGTTTGATCATGATGAAGCGGATATGAAGGAAATTCTTCAAAACATGGACGTTGCTGAAAGTGATGCGGAAAGTTATATGCAAGATTTACAAGATGGTAAGATCTTAGTTATGGTTGAACGAAAATAAAACCACGATTTAAAGGGCACCTTCAGAAGGTGTCTTTTTTATTGTTTTGAAACTTTTTCCAGCGCTTAATCGTATTTATATATATAAGATATGTGGGGTGTTAAAACATGGAGCTCTTCTTAAATGTGTTTTTTGGAATCTTAATCGTGATAGGAATCATTGCAGCCGTTTATTACCTTTTGAAAAATGTAAAAGACAAAAAAAGAGCTGTTCCGGTCTATGGACTTTCTTATAGTGGAGAGTATACACAGAAAAACTTTTGGACGCATGAGATTATGATTGTGGTCATCATCACACAAGGATTTGGTCTGTTGAAACTTTCAATGCCTGTTAATGTTTTAATGATTTGTTTACTGGTGTTCCTAACACTGCTTTATTTTACTCAAATATGGCGCGGTGCGATCGGCAAGAAAGGCGTTGTATCGGCAACAAAATTTTATGATTGGAATCAGATTGATTCAGTGGATTGGATCACGGGACTTCAAGCTGAAAACCCAGGGTATCCAAGCTGGGGTTTAGTTCGCTTTCATACGGGTGAAAGATATGTAGAATTTGTAATCAAGAAAAAAGCTGAGGATGAAGTGCGCTCGTTTGTTGAAGAGCGTATGAATCTTGCAAAAGCTAATTAGTTATGCAAATTTGTTTTAAAGAATAAAGGTATTCTATCTTTTCCTAAGAATATGTTAAATGTAAAAGGGAAAAGGTGGTTTTACCATGAAGCCATATGTGAAAGCAGGTTTAATTACCGCTGGATTAATCGTTCTGATCAGTACCTATCTGCTAGGAATGTATGTTGAGAAGTTAAATGTTCAAAAAGAGTCACTTAATATGGATCCTATCCATATTGTAAGTGTATTATTAGGAGCTTCACTCATTTTGATCGGATTAAGAATAAAAACTAAAAAAGAAATTGAACCAGAGAACAGTGCAAAATAGGCACTGTTTTTTTACGTATTTTGTAGAGAGTTCCAATCTTTTGTATAATACATTTAGAATATCTAATACATGTGCCAGAGGAGACAATCATGAAATACGAAGATTTTAAAGAAATCGTGCACGGCAGAAGAAGTGTCCGAAAGTTTACGGATGAAGCAGTTGCTGAAGTAGACATTCATGAAATCATGGATTGCGCCCGTTATGCGCCGAGCGACACGAACTCACAAACGTGGGAGTTTATCGTGATTCGAAACAAAGATAAAGTAAAGAAAATTGAAGAGATGACGTGGGAAGCTATTCATAATTTGGCTGCAAGAGCTGAAGAGAACGGCAAAACGAAGGAAGCAAAATTGCTGACGCGCTCTTTCGGCCCTTATGCAACGGCGTTCTCTGGAGCACCTGTGCTGATCATCTGTTTAGCCACTCCTTACGAATCTAAGTTTCGTGAAAAAATATTTGATCCGATCGAACTTGCTGAAGAATCAGTGTGGGAAGAAGAAGGAATCAAGAGCAGCTGCTTGGCGATTCAGAACTTGATGCTCGCAGCCCACGCGCGCGGACTAGGGACTTGCCCGATGACTGGTCCCGTATTGCTTGCGCAAGATGCGATTCGCGACTTTTTGGAAATTCCGTCTATGAAACAGATCAACATGGTTATTTCACTTGGACATCCACAAGATCAACCGAAAAAACTCGCAAGAAAAGCTGTAGAAGAAATCGTCACATATGTAGATTGATGACAATTGGTTCTGTAAAATTCTTAATAAGCTCGTCCAGCGGCTGAGAAGTACGCTGGACGAGCGCCATGTTAAAAGTGCAAGGATCACCGCTTTGAAATGCCCCCTTGAACCCCTCTCATACCCCTCTATAAGACTTCAGACCTACAATTAATCTTAAGAAAAAAGGATTTTTTTCGACATATACCGAATATATGTTTCATGTAACGTATTTTCAATTATAGAAAGAGGAACTTCTTATGAAAGAGACATTTGACTTGATTGATTATGCACTGCAAAAAAGTGGATTAGAGGAACTTAAAGATCCGACTCAGGTTCAGTATTTAGGTGAAGGGGCTTGGCATCTTGCTTATCTTGTTCAGCTACGCACTGGAGATGCTGTGGTTGTTCGTTTTCCGAAGACAGAGGCGTATGGAAAGAACGTTGAGTTTGATGAAGAAGCCATGCACTCAGAATATGCAGCGACTAGAGCATACTATGAGCTAGCTAACCAAGTTAAACCGGGAATCTGCCCTGACTTTTTCAATTATCATGTAGAAAAAGGCAGAACGTTTACCGTGGAATCTTATGCGGGAAAAGCAATCAAACTAGATCAACTAACGGTTGTAGAAGCGTTTCATATTGGAGCGGAAGTTGGTGAGTTCTTTCGCAAGATGAATACTGCACAACATGGCTTAAAAGGGTTTGGTTATCTCTCATGGAACGGTAAACATATTGCAGGCAAATTTCAATCAGATGTTTCAGAATCTATGAAAGAAGAAAACAATGAATACATAGATGAATTCAAGAAATTTATAGAAACGTATGAGGGGGCCATTTCTTCATCAGCTTTAGTAAACCTACAAGCTTGCATGGAGGATAGAGAGATTACGGATCATACGGTTGTATTTACTAATTAAGATACATCTCCAGAGAATATATTGCTGCATTCAGATGGCACTGTCTGTTTGATTGATCCTGTACCAATCTTATATAGCGGAGATTCGCTTGCTGGGAATTTTCTTAATAATTATCGGACGTTGTTTCCAACATTTTTTAATGCACCGCGTTATGCACGACATGAATTTGATCGCTTTGAAGACCGTTTGAAAAGAATAGCTGACGGATTTTTAGAAGGTTATTCTAATGGAGATCTAGATGTAAAGCGTCGAGTGAAACAAGAAGAGTTTATTCAACTTACGGATCTAACTGTAACTCATTGGCAACTACTTCAGATTGATGAATTATCGTCCGAACAGAAAATTCGTTACGGAGAAAGAGAAGCCATTGCCAATCGAATAGCGGAACTTGTAAAAAAAATCGAAGAGTTTCAATGGTTTGATGAAAAAAGTGGAACAAAGTTAGCATAACCGGCATAGCATGGGCATAATCTTAATTCAAAGCTGACAGTTGAACACTCATTCTTTTGTAATACTTTTATGATTTTTCAAAAAACGGTTGACTTTTTAAAACATCTTACTCTATAATCCTATTCAAGAACAAAACAAACATCAGCACGTTAATGTGTTAAACATAATTTGAATATCTCTTATCCAGAGAGGCGGAGGGACTAGGCCCGATGAAGCCCGGCAACCAACAAACCACATTTGGTTTGGAAAGGTGCCAATTCCTACAGATCTTTTTTGATCTGAAAGATAAGAGGAGGACCAAAACCCTCTTCTTAGGAAGGGGGTTTTTCTTTTTCCCCTTATCATACTTCAAGCACAAACATCACTTAGTCACTTATTTCATTTTAAAAATTGAATATAGCAAAAGGGAAAAGCATTAATCTTTATCCCTAGTTTTCCTATAGATTTTATTTGAATAATAAGAAGGAGCGATTATTATGACAAAATCTTTTGACGGATACGATATTGAAACATTGCTATTACATGGGGGCCAAGCGCCTGACCCAACGACAGGATCACGAGCGGTACCTGTCTATCAAACTACTTCCTATGTTTTTTCTGATACAGACCATGCGCAAAGCCTTTTCGCGCTTGATGAGCCAGGAAACATCTACAGCCGAATCGGAAATCCAACTGTTGATGTTTTTGAGAAAAGAGTTGCACTTCTAGAAGATGGTGTTGCAGCTGTAGCTACTTCTTCTGGTATGTCAGCTATCGCGCTTGCCATCTTAAACATCGCACACGCAGGAGACGAAATTATTGCAGCTACGAATCTATACGGAGGAACTTACAACCTATTTTCTACTACTCTTCCGAAATACGGAATCAACGTAAAGTTTGTTGATGCAGAGGATCCAGAGAACTTCCGAAACGCGGTTACTCCAAACACGAAAGCATTTTTTGCTGAAACGATCGGGAACCCCAGTCTTAACGTATTAGATATTGAGGCAGTGGCAGATATTGCGCATGAAAACGATGTACCTCTAATTATCGATAATACATTTGCAACACCATATGTAACAAAGCCAATAAGCTTTGGAGCGGACATCGTAATCCACTCAGCTACAAAATGGATTGGCGGACATGGAACCGCAATTGGCGGTGTTGTAGTGGATGGAGGACGCTTTAATTGGAATTCAGATAAATACCCAGGATTCACTGAGCCAGATAACAGCTATAACGGACTCAGATACGCGAATGATTTTGGAACATTGGCTTTCGCGACTAAATTACGCGTTCAGCTTTTACGAGATTTCGGAGCTTGTTTAAGTCCACACAATGCATTTCTCCTTCTACAAGGTTTAGAAACACTGCATCTACGAGTGGAAAAACATGCGAAGAACGCACAAGAAGTGGCAGAGCATCTGGAAAAACATCCAGCAGTAGATTGGGTTTCATATCCTGGTCTTTCTTCGCACAGAAGTCATGAGCTTGCGAAAAAATATTTAAGCAACGGTTTTGGTTCGATCGTAAACTTTGGAATTAAAGGCGGGCGTGATGCAGGACGTAAGGTCATTAACAACATCTCATTATGGTCACATGTTGCAAATGTTGGTGATGCAAAATCATTGATTATCCACCCTGCTTCTACCACTCATCAACAGCTGAGCGGAGACGAATTAGTAGCAACAGGTGTAACGGAAGAACTTATTCGGTTATCGATCGGACTTGAATCCGTAAAAGATCTTACGAATGATCTTGATCGTGCGATACAAACCGCTACAGGAATCGGAGCGGATAAAACAGAGATCACGATTAATGACGAAGGTGTCATTCGTTGGGCATTGCAATCATCACTTTATAGAGCAGTTGAGAATGGACAGGAAATTCAACGACCTAAGACGCTAGCGATCGTGGGACTCAGTTCCAATCCTGCAAGACCTAGCCATCGATTAGCTAGAAAGATGCAGCGACTTGGCTATAAAATCGTTCCTGTTAATCCAAGAGAAACCGAAGTGCTTGATGAAAAAGCGTATCCAGATTTAAAATCCATTCCGTTTCCGATAGATGTTGTTCAAGTATTTAGAAGTCCGGAAGCCGCGATCGAGCTCGCAAAAGAAGCAGCGATCACACAACCAAAAGTGTTCTGGCTGCAAGAAGGTGTCATCTCACCAGAGGCTGCAAAAATCGCGAAAGAAGCTGGTATTGATGTGGTGCATAACAGATGCACCTATAAAGAAGCACAACGACTAAGAGGTACCATTTCAACGTATGCGTGTGAACTTTAGTAAGGTTAAATATTGTACTTGGTCACTATTGAATATGGTTGATTTCCGCTCGCTCTAGGAGGTTCGCATCTTACGCTCCAATCAAATTTTCAGTGATGGAATGATACGAACGGCCGTAGCAATAAAAATTTAATGACAAAAAGAGAGAAACGTGGAGGGAAAGACATGATGAAGATTTGGCAGAAAGCAGCACTAGCTTTAAGCATAGCAGGCGCTTTATTGTTAGCGGGCTGTTCCAGCAGTGCTAAAGAAGGTGAGAAGCCGGAGAAGATTAGACTTGATTATGCCTTTTACTCTCCAACAAGTCTAGCACTCAAAAAGTTTGGCTGGGCAGAAGAGACATTCAAAAAAGATGGCATTGAAGTGGAATGGGTTCAGAGTCAGGGAAGTAATAAAGCGCTCGAATTTTTGAATTCAGATAGCGTTGATTTTGGATCGACAGCTGGTGCCGCAGCTTTAATCGCAAAAGACAAAGGTGCTCCGATCGAGTCAGTCTATATCTATTCTCAGCCAGAATGGACAGCACTTGTCGCGGCAGATGGATCAAAGATTAAAGATGTAAAGGATCTGAAAGGTAAAAAGATAGCGGCGACGTTTGGTACAGACCCGCACATCTTTCTACTCCGAGCACTTGCAGATGCCGGTCTTTCTGCAAAGGATGTACAAATCGTAAATTTACAACATGCAGATGGTGCGAATGCTCTATTAAAAGGGCAAGTGGATGCTTGGGCTGGATTAGATCCACATATGGCGAGAGCAGAAATCGAATCCGGTGCTCAGTATATTTACCGCAATCCAGATTTTAATACGTATGGCACGTTAAACGTACGTTCTGAGTTTGCAAAGAACCACCCGAAACAAGTAGAACAAGTCATTGAACTTTACGAAAAAGCAAGGAAATGGACGATTGAGAATCCAGAGGAAGCAACAAAACTTTTATCTGAAGAAGCGGGGATTAAAGAAGATGTCGCAAAAAAACAACTGCAACGAAACAACTTCGAGGAACCTGTTCCAGGATCACAGCACGAAAAAGCTATATCGGCTGCAGGCGAAGTTCTCCAAACAGAAGAGATTGTCAAAAAAGATACTAACATCGAAGATCTTGTAAAGAAATTAATCAATCCGAAGTTCGCAGAGAAAGTAATCAAACAATAATGAGAGAGAGGAGGAAGTGTCGATGATTTCTGAAACACATAAGTGGAAAGTAGCACAGAGAGCTTCCCCTCAAAAGCTCTCATCATCTAAAGGCATATTCCAATTAGGTAGAGGAATTCTTATAGGGTCCATCCTGCCTATCATTTTATTAGTTGGGTGGGAAATAGCAGCTAGAATGGGACTACTAGCTGCGCACCTGCTGCCTGCACCAACCATTATTTTAGAGAAAATAATTAGCATGTATCAAGATGGCTCTCTGTTTGGTCACATCTCTATTACACTGACCCGAGTATTCTTAGGGTTTGCGATTGGAACGGTAGCGGCGGTCGTGATCGGTGCGATTGTTGGTTATGCAAAAACAGCAGAAAGACTTTTAGATCCGTTGTTTCAAGCGATTCGTTCTATCCCTTCTCTTGCCTGGGTACCACTCTTTATTCTTTGGATGGGGATTGGGGAGCCTTCTAAGATCTCGTTAATCGCAGTAGGTGTATTCTTCCCTGTCTATTTAAATATTGTAGCAGGGATCCAAGGTGTGGATCGTAAGCTCATCGAGGTAGGAAGAATTTATCAGTTAACACCTTATCAGCTAACGAAACGCATTATTCTGCCTGCTGCATTGCCGTCATTCATCACAGGTATGCGCAGCGGCTTAGGTTTAGGGTGGATGTTTGTAGTAGCCGCAGAGCTTATGGGTGCAAGTGAAGGATTAGGCTATCTGCTTGTGGTAGGTCAGAACACGTACTCACCTGATACGGTAATTGCGAGCATCTTGCTATTTGCAATCTTAGGAAAGATAACGGATGCCGTACTAAAATGGATCGAACGCCGTTCGTTAAAATGGCAAGATAGTATAACCAATCAAGGATAGAAGGAGGGGAAACAAATGCTGAATGTGAATCGTTTAAAACGTACGTTTAATCATGACACAGCTGGGTTTCAAGATATTAATCTATCTGTAAAGGAAGGGGAGATCATTGGAATTCTAGGAACGAGTGGCTGTGGGAAAAGTACATTGCTTCGCGTGCTATCAGGACTTGATAAACAATATGAAGGGACGATTTCGATAGAGAATGGATCGAACAACCAGATCGGTATGATGTTTCAAGAACCTCGCCTTCTTCCATGGTTGTCTGTAAAGAAAAACATTTCATTCGGTTTGGAAAAAGAAAAAAGGAATACGGATAAATATAAAACGTATCTGGATCTAGTAGGATTAACGGATTTTGAGAACCATTACCCGAAAGACTTATCAGGGGGGATGGCACAGCGGACAGCAATAGCAAGAGCGCTTATCACTGAGCCTGAGATTCTATTATTAGACGAACCATTCAGTGCGTTAGATGCTTTTACAAAAATGCAGCTTCAAGATCTTCTATTTTCCATATGGCAAAAAAAGAAAACGACGATGATTTTAGTAACTCACGATATTGATGAAGCCCTTTATTTATGTGATCGAATCTTTATCTTAAAAGGGCAGCCAGGTGAAGTGTATAGCGAAGTTTCAGTGGAAAAACAAAAACCGAGAACCCGCGGAGACGCTTACCTCTCTAAACAAAAAGCACACATCTTAAATTTACTAAACGTTGAAAAGAAAGCAGCAGGTGAACAGAAATGACAAAACTAGCCACCATTCATCCAGTCGAAGGAAATCATAATATTTCAGAAGACCAAAGGGATACAGCATTTTCTTGGGAAACTTTTATTGAAGAATTCAATAGGCGAAGTGATGGTAAGACGAATATGGCGTATGAATGTGTAGACCGTCATGTTGAAGAAGGAAGAGGTGAAAAAATAGCTCTTCACTATATTGACGACTCACAGGATATTAAAATTCGTTATAACGAGTTAAAGAAAACGACTGATCAATGGGCGGCGGTTTTGAAAAAGCATGGTGTAAAGAAAGGAGATTTTGTATTCGTATTCTTGCCAAAACACCATCATTGTCATATCGCAATGTTAGCTGCTATTAAGTTAGGTGCGATCGTGGGTCCGTTATTTGAAGCTTTCATGTCGGATGCTGTAAGAGACCGAATCAATGATTGTGAAGGAACGTTCTTAATTACAGATGAAGAGTTGTATAAGCGAGTACCAAGAGAAGATATTCCGAGTCTTCATACGGTTTTTTTAACAGATGCTGAAGGAGAAAACGGAGAAATCTCGCTTCCAAAAGAATTGAAGAATGTAGAGAACACAGAAAGTCAGATTGAGTGGGTAGATCCTGAACATGGTTTAAACATCCACTACACATCCGGTTCTACTGGAAAACCTAAAGGAATCATCCATGCTCATCGAGCGATGGTTCAGCAATATCTTACAGGCAGATGGGTGTTAGATATTCAAGAAGATGATGTGTATTGGTGCACGGCACATCCTGGATGGGTGACAGGAACAGTTTATGGCGTTTTTGCACCATTATTAAACGGAGCTACCATTGTTGTTCACGGTGGGCGATTTAAAGCAGAAACCTGGTATGAAACCTTACAAAAAACAGGTGTCACAGTATGGTATAGTGCACCAACTGCGTTCCGCATGTTGATGGCAAAAGGAAATCAGCTTCCAGAACACTATGACTTTTCAAAGCTTCGTCATATTTTGAGTGTAGGCGAGCCATTAAATCCAGAGGTTATCTTTTGGGGTAAGAACGTACTTGGTAAACGAATTCATGATACATGGTGGATGACTGAAACTGGTGCGCAGCTTATCGTGAATCTTCCAACAGAGCCGATCAAGCCAGGTTCGATGGGAAAAGCTTTTCCTGGAATAACAGCAACTGTATTGGATGAAGAGGGAAAAGAATTGCCTCCGTATGCTGTAGGCCATTTAGCGATCAAGGCCCCATGGCCGGCAATCATGAGAGAGGTTTGGCAGAACCCTGAAAAATATAATTCTTATTTTAGCTGGGGTGAATGGTATGTTTCTGGAGATCTAGCCATAAAAGACGAAGATGATTATATCTTTTTTCAAGGACGTTCAGATGACATGATTAATTCTTCAGGAGAACGAATCGGACCATTTGAAGTTGAAAGCAAGCTGATTGAACACAAAGCAGTGGCCGAAGCTGGAGTAATAGGCAAGCCTGACCCTATTCGCGGAGAAATCGTGAAAGCCTTCATCGTGTTAAAAGATGGATTTAGCGAGAGTAAAGAGCTTTTGGAAGAAATCCGAATCTTTGTTAGAGGTGAGTTAGCTGCACATGCTGCACCTCGTGAAATTGAAATCGTGGAAGAGCTCCCTAAAACAAAGATCAGCGGAAAAATATTGCGAAGAGAGCTGAAAGCCCGTGAGTTACAAAAACTTGCTTGAGACCACGAGAAAGATAGGGAAGATAAGGATTGGTGACTTTGCTCTAGAGTCAGGTAAGGTAATCCTAAATGCAGAACTAGCTTTTGAAAAAACGGGAAACCCAAAAGGTCCAGTTGTCTTACTTTGCCACGCGTTAACTGGAAATCAGTATGCATATGGTGAAGAGGAAGATCCAGGATGGTGGCGTGGATTAATTGGTCCTGATCATTATATCGACACAAACCAATTTCAAGTCATCACATTTAATGTGCTCGGAGGATGCAGCGGTTCTACAGGTCCAGCAAGTACAAATCCTGAAACCGGAGAAATCTATGGAAAGTCATTTCCTTTTGTAACGGTAAGAGATATGGTTCGCGCACAGCGACAGGCACTTAGCATTTTAGGAATTCCAAGACTTCTAGCCGTCATGGGGGGATCTCTTGGCGGTATGCAGGCACTTGAATGGGCAGTGCAGTTTCCATACTTTTTAGAAAAAGTATTTATCTTTGCGGCAACTCCCTTCTTAAGTGATTATGGAGTTGCCTATAATAGACTCGCTCTTCACGCGATAGAAAGTGATCCTGTTTATAAGAGCGGCAATTATAAAGGCGATGAGAAATTGACAGGTTTGGAGATCGCACGTATGGCGGGCTTATTAACGTACCGCCAGCCTAAATTATTTAACGAGAGATTTAATAGAGAGATCAAAGAAAAAGATGATGAAGGTAAACCGTTCTTTCAAGTAGATTCTTATCTTACGTATCAGGGGGAAAAGTTGACGAAAAGATTCGATGTGGATAGTTATGTTTCACTTCTATACGCTATGAACGCTTTTGATATTGGGGATAAGCTCGGTGGCTGGGAGCGGGCAGCATCACAAATTCAAGCTGAAGTTCATGCTTTTAGTTATGAAGGGGATCTTCTATATCCACCTGAAGTGATTGAGAATTTTGTAAAACATACTAGATTCGGAACCTACTATTCTATAGAAACAGACTTCGGTCATGATGGATTTTTAGTTGAATTTGAAAAGTGGGGACCACATGTGAGGGAAGCATTGAGACAAGAAGGGAGGCTGCAATATGGCACCTATTAAAGCGGCGCTGCTAGGTTTTGGAACGGTTGGCCAAGGTGTGTATGAAGCGCTGAAAACACATAAAGAACAGCTTCAAGCTGCGCTCGGTCAAGAAGTTGTGATCGAAGGAATTTTAGTAAAAGATGGATCGAAAAAACGTGAAGTGGATGATCATGTTTTAATTACTACTGACTTTAATGAAATCCTCAATATTGAAGGATTAGAGGTCGTGTTTGAAGCAATAGTGGGAGAAGAGCCTGGTTTTACTTACTTAAGCCGCGCTCTTGATAAAGGTTGTCATGTAATTACAGCTAACAAAGTCATGTTTGCGAGACATGGGAGAACATTGCTTGATAAGGCGGAAACACTGAAACGCTTTGTGGGATTTGAAGCGACAACTGCCGGGGGAACTCCGATTATTCGCAGCATCTCGCAGCTTCTTCAAGTAAATGAGATCCATACAGTTGAAGCTATATTAAACGGTACATCCAACTACATTTTAACGAATATGAGGGAAAAAGGTCTTCCCTTTCATGAAGTGTTAAAGTCTGCCCAAGAACTTGGGTATGCAGAAGCTGACCCGGCAAGTGATATAGAAGGTTATGATGCTTTTTATAAGTTAATGATTCTTAGCGAGTTGTCGTTTGGTGAGACGCCGAAATGGGAGGACGTAGAACGAAAAGGGATAACAGAAGTAACTGCTGAGCAAATCTCTGTGTTTAAAGACTGGGGATATAAGGTGAAGCATTTGGCGCGGATCCGCCGTGACAGCGACCAATTCATTTCATCTGTAAAACCCGTGTTGGTCGATGCTGATCATCCATTGTACGGAGTGGAAGATGTTCAAAATGCGATTATGGTGGACACGAGCCTAGCAGGAAAAGTTACGATCCAAGGAGCTGGTGCAGGAAAACTTCCAACAGCAAGCGCCATGGTGGAAGACTTGACTTATGTGCTTCAGCCTCGATCTTTAGTAAGAAAGAAAAATTCAGCTACTAATTCTGAAGAAGTAAGTAGTGAAGATACAAATACGACGCTTATTGGAGAATATGTTGTCATTGGCTCTTCTGTAGGATTTCATGGAACAGATGAAGTAGAGATCTTAAAGCAAGAAGTAGAAGGTGATCTTGTCTATTTGTTGGTCGAGTGTCAGGTAAGTACAGCCCTTTTGTTAGAGGAAAATCCGGACCTTGTTGTTTATGAAGTAGCAGGAAAGGTGAGGAAGGCAGAGGGAAGGGCTGAGCAAAAAGATTCGCTGCTAAAGAAAGTGATCAATTTATAGAATGAGACAAGTTTGCTTCATCAAGTGTATTAGACGAACATTGCAGAGTGGCTCCTGCAATGTTTTTTAGTGTGTGGGTTTTATAATGCCGCAAGCATAAAAGTCTGTGAGCGAGCATAAAAGTTTGTGACCGAGCATAAACCTCCGTGAACGAGCAAAAAGCCAGAGTCATACACAAAAAATCAAAAAGCTGGATGAAAGGTCTGCAAACGACTGCTTTCAACCAGCTTTTCTTCTTATCTATTCCTCTTACTCTTCATGATAATCCTCGTTTATTACCGTGAATTCATCAATCAACTCTCCATCAGAAGAAATAGTCGTAAATGTAATTTTGTCTTTGTCTACTTTTGCACGGATGGATACAGCGATGTTGTCCATATTTACAAACTCAAATTTTTCATCTGCTACAGCGTCATAATGTTTGTTGCCTGTTGTTCCAGCTACGACATAGACGGTTCCGTTTGCATCTTCATTTCCAGCTTTCAATTTCTTTGTCCGGCCATAACTATGGTCGTGACCAGAGAAAACAAGGTCGATACCAAGTTCGTCTGCTACAGGAGGTATCTTTTCTTTCATGATCTCGTTACCGCCAAACGGGTTTGTGTAATATGGTGGTTTATGAGTCACAAGAATTTTCCAAGGCTTATCAGAACCTTTCATATCCCGTTTTAACCACTTAAGCTGTTGGTTCAATACCTCAGCATCAGATGTGTATCCAAGTACAGCGATATGCAAGTTATTGTAATCCACTGAATATGTTCCGCCTTTATCAACATTTGGTCCGTTATTAGGTAGATTAAAGATGGATTTTGCTAAAGATGCATCAGCATCTCCCATGTATTCGTGATTTCCGAGTGCAGTGACTAAATCAGTAGAACGAATCTTGTCATAACCACTCAATACAGCTAACGACTCATCCCATTGATGAAATTTGGAAGATTCATCAATAAGATCGCCAACATGAACCATGAATGATAGATTTTCTTTGTCTAGATCTCCTAATATTTTGTTGAAATGAGACAGATCAGAGGGTGATTGCGTATCGCCAAGGACTGCAAACTCAAAGCTCTGCTTTCGCTTTAATGTTGTAAATTCCATGAACTCTGACCAGTCCTCACCATCACCAACACGGTAAATATAAGTGGTTTCTTGCTTTAGCTTTTGAAGCTTCACCTCATTTACACGGACTATACCGTTCTTAGTAATATCTAGTTCTCCAGAAAATACTTGATCACTTCCCCTTGCTTTTTGAGTTCTTAATGTAGACCTGCCTTTACGTTCAAAGTCTTTCTTTTTAGCGTATTGAACAATTGCTGATTGTTTTCCAGCAAGAGGACTAGACATCCAGGTTAAGCCTTTCGTTTTATAAGGATCGCCAGTCGGAGTCGATATAATATTCTTGAATTCAGTTTCAGTCGCAAGCGCTGGGTATATTTGTGTGTTGACCTTAAAGGAATATTTACCTTCTTTTACTGCATATAACGTAATTTTCTTCACTTCATCTGAGAAAGAATCAACTATTATCTTTCCTTTATGATCAGTTTTCCCTAAGGAGACAGGATCTTGCTCACCAATTTGCGCAAACAATTCAGCATTTACAACGGGCTCTTTGTTACTATCATTTACAAAAAGCTTTGTTGGTTCTCCAATTAATATTGGATCATGTGTCAAGCTGATTGCTGATTTAACGGGAATACTATTTGGTTTGATCGAAAAAGTTGAAATGAAATTCCCTGCTTTTGGCTGACGATAAACTAGATTACCTTCAATTATTTCATATTTTAGTTCGCTTTCTTCTTTTGTAGAAGCAGGAATATCTACCTGAATCGTTGCAGCATCTGTAGTTTCAGAAGTCTCTCCACTATAGATTAGATTGAGAGTTAAGATGCCAGTCTGTTTGTCGTAGTTCGATGTACTCGACTGAAAAGCTTCTGAAAAGAATACATCTTCAACTGGAAATTCTTTATCCATCTGCATACGGATAGCAGCAGAAGTAATATCATCCATTTGTGTCATTTTCACTCCGAGATTAAAGGGATCGCCTAAATAAGCTTCTTCTCGTGACTTGAGTAGTTCAACCTTTGCGGATCCTGTATTTACTGAAAAATAACTGGTATGAACAGCTTGGTTTCCAAATTTATCAGGAACGATCAACGTTACTTTATGTGTTCCATCAGCCCAACGATACCCACTTAATGAGATGGAACCATCCATGTCATAAGAAAAGTGACCTTCTGCATCTTCATAATTCTTACCATCTACGATCATACGGATCTTGTCCCAATCAATGCCTGTTTTAAACAAATCATCTTCATATTCGTTTACTCTTGCCGTAATGGTTACTTCATCTGTTGTGAAATTCTTGTCGTCCGTACTAACAGATTGAATGACAGGAGGGTAGAGGTCATCTACCTTTTCACCGTATACGGCACGTATGTTATCCACATAGATGGATCCTTTTGTCATTGGACCGGTAATCCCGGATTTCGTAGACATCAAACGGATCGTTTGTGTTCCTGATAACTGGAACGGACCTGTAAAAGAGGAGGGGATATCAGCTTCGATGTATTTCCAGCCTGTCCAGTCTATTCCGGGATCTTCACTTGTTAGATTTATCGTCTGATTCTTACCGTTGCCATCCACGATCATCATTCTCAGCCAATAGCCTTGTGCTTCAGGAGTTCCGTACACCCACATGCCTATACTTGAAGGATTACCGTTGATAGGAGTATGTGCACCAGGTCCAGCATAAACACCGAGCGTTGTTCCTATTTGAGCACTTGAAAAATCAAAATCAAGTTTGAGCGACTGGTTGTCAAAACGAACAGGGTCTGGGAATTCTGAAAGTGATAACGTTCCTTTTTCTCCGCGGCCGGCAGTGGATGTTTTCCAGCTGCCAAGTGTATCCTCAAAATTATGAAGAACGATAGGAAGCTGTCCAACCGCTACATTTATCTGTGCTTCAAGAGAGGTTCCATTTAGTCGAGCCGTGATCTTTCCTTTTACGTTTTGATCTCTAGTATGAAGAATACCTCTTTCATCAATAGTCCCCATACCATCAGGGATATCAAATGTAATATCTTGCGTGTTCCATTTTACATTCCTTTTTTGGAAACTGGTCAAGAGATTAATCTCTGCTTGGCTGTTTTTAGCAACTGTCAATTCAGAAGATGCAAAGTGCATTTCGTTCGGTGTTTCAATCTCAATGATGCTTTTCCCAACTTCTGTCCCATTAAATTTTAACAGGATATGAAATTGACCAGTTTTTCCACTTGAGACAAAGGTTCCGTCTTCATTAATGGTTCCAAAAGAAGGATCAGATACCTCCCATGTTAACCCTGAGTTTGGGAGTGGGGCAGAAGCTTTAGACTTGTCCATTCCTTTTGCGTCAAAATGAATCGTTGAGCCAGGAGTGAACGATTTGTCATAAGGTTCGATGTGCGCGGAATGAAAGACATGATCAGAAGGCTCTTTTGTAACAACAAGCCAAGAGTTGGCAACACTTCTTTCATTCCTGTCCGAGGGTTGATTGTCTACTTCTAATACATCTTCACCTAGTTTACGAGTCGTAAAAGTGGAGGAGCCGCCTCCGTCGAGGTTAAGAGCGTGAACAGCGCCGTGATCAAGCATTAATTGAGCTAAGTCTTTCATTGAAATGCCAGCTGAATAAGGTTCTTGTCTTCCGTCAATGACAACAAAGAAAACATCACCGTCGTCTTTAATACCAACTGCAGTACGAGGCTCTTTATCCTGGCCGGTTTGAGGAGTTTGATAGATTTGGCTGTTTCTGACTAGGATTGCGTTACCGCCGAGAGCTTCTTGAAGATCTGTTTTCATTGATTCGTATTCTGTGGGATTACCGATAACGGCACTACCATCCTTCTTTATGCCGAAAAAGTTCCATGTTCGTCCGTTTGTCCCTTTTATTGAGCGCCCTTCTTTATAAACAACTCCATGAGGTTCACCCGTTGCCATGTTATAAAAATCAGCGTTTACGGCTGCAACTACTTGGTGGTTTTCTCCATTGGCCGCATTTGCTTGTGATCTCACAGGCTGTAGGCCAAATGCATCTCCATCATTAGGCGTCCCGGCTTCAATAGCAACGTTTGGATTATGTACATCGACTTCTACTACGTAACTCTCAATCTTCTTTCCTTCTTTGCTTTCAAAGCTGTAATGCTTTTCTTCTACACCAGGCGCGATGTTTACCCGGTATTCATTAATGGGGGTTTGTACAACTTCCGAAACGAGTTCGAACTCACCTAAAGCAGAAGTACTGATGGGAGTTAATGTACTGCTCACGAGACTCAGGGCTAGGGCAGAGGTTAATAGATTTTTCCAATTGTTTTTCATCTTTTCCTCCTGTAAACATTATTTTTGGTACAAGGGTTTAGGTATACAGGTTTACGATAATGGAAAAATATTAATTTAATGTTAGTATTTTGTAATATGTGTTTATAGTTATACTAGAAAACTAAAGTAGTTGTTACAATAGGGCAAAAGTTCTCTTGTAGCCATACATATAAAGACCTGCACTCAGACGAGCGCAGGTCTTTTCTCTCTCTAGCTTTCTCTCTCTAGGTTCTCTCTCTCTGTTATCATACGAGGGGTTGTTAAAGCAAAAGGTTTTAATGCAATTGATCACATCGGGTGAATCAGTACTCATTTCCACTAAAGGAAATGAACTGATTAGCACCAGCCGTGTCCGCCACCGTAACCACCGCACCAACAACACCCAACGATGATTAACAAGATAAATAGAACTACGATTAAAGCGAAGCTGTTTCCGTAAGACTTATATCCCATTTAACCCACCTCCTTCTTTACAATGACAGAATATTAGAGGTACAAGTTAAAGGTTTGGGCGGAATTAGCCCATTTTTTCGGGACAAGAGCGGAATCCTTATTTTGTAAATAAATACATTTACCAAAATGTGGTTTCGTGTATAATTACACTAAAACCTACCAAGATTATTGACTTTTATGAACAAAACCATATTTGGAGCTGATAACATGTACGGTGTAATTGCTTATTTAAACAGTGAAACTGAACAAAAGATAAATGAACTTAGGGATGGACTAATAAAAGAGGGGATCGTGGGTCATGGTATGCGGCCTCATGTAACACTTGGTACACATCCAGAAGTAGATATTGAGTCTTTTATAGTATCGTTTCAGAATTACTTTAAAGACATTGCTGCTGTACCTCTTTTCTTTCCATCTGTAGCCATATTCTTAAACAGCGGAACTTTATATGCAGCACCGACTAAAAACAGTGTGCTGACAGATTTTCATCAGCGTTATCATGACCACTTTAAAAAAGAGATAAACCAACAATCCTTATATATCCCAACTTATTGGGTGCCGCATTGCACGCTCGTAATGGACTTATCACATGAAGACTTAATTAAAGCGTTTGATTATTGTGCAAGGAACCTAGAGCCATTTCCTGCTACGATCGATAGTGTCGCACTTATACAACTAACGTATGAAGCTGATATATGCATAGATGTTAAGGATATTCTGACTGTGAAATTAAAAAAAGATGACGTGAATTGATATCGGATGACGTTTGAAAGTAGATGCTGTATGGTTATACATATACTAGTCATACAGAAAGGAATTATCGTACATGTGGAACGAATTTAAAACATTTATCATGCGTGGCAACGTGATCGATCTCGCCATCGGAGTAATTATCGGGGCAGCGTTCAGCAAGATCGTCACTTCACTCGTTGATGATGTCATCATGCCTCCGATTGGTCTGTTACTTGGAAAAGTAGATTTCAGCAACCTCTACATAAATTTAGGAAAAGGTGACTATGCCACATTAGCAGATGCGCAAAAGGCGGGAGCCGCAACACTTAATTATGGATTGTTCATTAACACGCTGATCAACTTCTGTATCATTGCATTGGTCATATTTCTGGTAGTAAAGCAGATTAATCGTCTTAAGAGAAAAGAAGAAGTAAAAGCGCCAGATACAAAAGAATGCAAATATTGTTTATCTACAATTCCGCTGAGAGCCGTTAAATGCCAAAACTGTACGGCAGATTTAAACGATGATGCTGTAGTGAGACAGTCCTCTGAATAAGGGGGCTGTCTTTTATTGTAGGAAAAGTCTATAGAAGCAGTTGTGCTACAATTATTACATAAAAACCAGTGAAAAGTAGAGGTAGGTGAAACCATGCCTGAAGCGGTCAAAATCTCTGTACGGTCCTTAGTTGAATATGTATACCGTTCCGGGAGTATTGAATCCCGATTTAAATCAACCTCATCCTTAATAGAGGGAACGAAGGCACATCAAACCATACAAAAAACGTATGAAGAGACCGATAAGGCAGAAGTATTTCTGCAAACGAGCTATGTTCATAAAAACCTTGAATATTGGATAGAAGGCAGATGCGACGGTCTGCTTTTGCGTAATGATACAGTCACAATTGATGAGATCAAATCTACTGCTCGGAATTTAAGTGAGATTACAAGTGATTCCTATCCCGTTCACTGGGCTCAAGCAAAGGTGTATGCCTACATATACATGGAGAGAGAAAATATAGACAAAGTTACGGTCCAGCTTACGTATGTACATATTGATTCGAGTGAGCAGAAGAAATTTCAGGAAGATGTTACTTTTACCGAGCTAGAAAATTTCATGTCTCAACTAATAAAAACGTATGCACCATTTGCTGAGTTGCGTCTCGAAAATCTGCAAAAAAGGAACAACAGTATACGAGAGCTAGCTTTTCCATTTCCATCATACCGGAATGGTCAACGTAACTTTGCTGGTGCTATCTATAAAACGATTATGGATAAAAAAACTCTATTTGCGAATGCTCCGACTGGTACAGGAAAAACCATTTCGACTCTTTTTCCAGCCGTCAAAGCGATCGGAGAAGAAAAAGCAGAAAAGATTTTTTATTTAACAGCTAAAACACTCAATCGAAAAAACGCAGAAGAAGCACTTTTGTTAATGAAAGAGAAGGGATTATTTCTGCAAAGCACGACCATCACGGCTAAAGACAAAGTTTGTTTTAAAGAAGAAACTCGGTGTGAACCCTCGTATTGTGAGTTTGCCGATGGATATTTTGACAGGATAAATGGAGCAGTACTTGATATCTTGAAACATGAGACCGTGATGGATCGAGCAGTAATCTCAGAATATGCACAGAAACACAAAGTTTGTCCGTTTGAATTCTCTGTTGATCTTGCGTATGCTTCGGACAGCGTAATCTGTGATTATAATTATGTATTTGATCCTAGAGTCTCGTTCAAACGTTTGTTTGAAGAACAAAAAAAGCGGACGGTTCTCCTTATGGATGAGGCGCACAACCTAGTGGACAGAGCTCGCGGAATGTATTCTGCAGAGATTATGAAATCGTCATTTTTACAACTTGCGCGTAATTTTAAGGGAAAACATGACGGGGTCTGGAATACGGCAAAAGCCGTTAACCAGGAACTTCTTTTAATAAAAAAAGAACATGATGATAATGATGTTGCTGTCATAGAATTGCAGGAAAAACTACTTGTGAGTTTAGAAGCTTTCTTAATACAGGCAGAGCAGCTATTAGCCAGTGGTGATAACAGCGAACAACTATTAGAGACTTTTTTTGAAGCGCTGCAATGGGTCAAGATTTCACAATTTTACGATGAACGTTTCGTTACGTTCATCTCGACGTTTAAAAGTGAGGTCAAAGTTCGGCTATTTTGTATGGATCCTTCACAGCTGCTTTTTCAGACTGGTAAGAAATATGGTTCACGCATATATTTTTCAGCAACACTCTCACCACTATCGTATTTTCAAGAAATGCTCGGAGGAGAGAAAGACGATTACATCATTCGGATGCCGTCTCCTTATGAAAAAGAGCAGCTGGATGTATTTGTGCAGCCTCTGTCTACCCGCTTTAGAGATCGGGAAAAAACGATAGATCCTATTGTGGGTATGATCAAAGACTTGGTCGTGAACAGACCTGGCAACTATCTTGTTTTCTTTCCATCCTATCGGTATATGACAGATATATATGAACGAATGTTAGAAGTTGATCCAGACTTTTCGCTCATCGTTCAACATCCTGCTATGAAGGAAGAAGAGCGAGAGACATTTTTAGCTCATTATGACTCTGTAGGTGAGAAATCGCTTGTCGGGCTCGCTGTCATGGGTGGCATCTTTTCTGAAGGAATTGATTTAAAAGGAGATAAACTTACTGGTGCTGTAATCATTGGTGTTGGATTGCCTCAAGTAGGATTAGAGCGTGATACGATGAAGGATTATTTTCAGCGTGCAGGCAAGAATGGTTACGACTTCGCGTACGTGTATCCTGGAATGAATAAAGTACTGCAGGCAGGAGGGCGTGTTATCCGTTCAGAAGAAGATCAGGGAACGCTCGTTTTAGTAGATGATCGCTTTCTAACAAGGAAGTATGTAGAGATGCTGCCAGAAGAGTGGCGTGATTTTGTGGTGTTGGATCGGTCGTTTATGTAACGTTGTGTTTTGTGAGTTTGTCGAAAAGCCTATAAAACATTTTGAAGGCCTATAAAGTAATTTGCTGGCCTAGAAAAAGATTTGAAGAACCATAAAATTGGCTGAAGGCCTATAAAATGAAAACTTGGGCCTAGAAACGAGTCACAAAAAACTATCACACACTTCCAAAGCCATTAAAAAAACACTTGGAGACGGAACTCCAAGTGTTTTTCTTTATTTCCTAAACAACCCTGCATTTAAAAATGGCAAACCGAATGTATCTGCTGGCGGCGTTATTTCCTTCATTTTGCGTAATTCAACCTCTTCGAATTCAAAGAAGACCTCCCGCATCCGCTCAAACGTGTACCCTAATCCTCCTTGCATCGAGCGATCTTTGTACACATCCATGTCAGGTATATCTAATCCCATGCCCACCGCATCAAAACAAGTAATTGCGAAATGCCCGCCTTCTTTTAAACAGTTGTTTAAAAGGTTCAAATAACTGACACGACGATGTGGAGGCACATGATGGAAGCAGCCAGAATCATAGATGAGATCATACTCTTTGTGTGGTAGGTTAATCTCAAAGATACTCCCTTGCATAAATTTCACTTCAACGCCTTTTTCAATAGCGCGTTCACGAGCCCAATCTAGTCCTTCGCTTGAGAGGTCTACAGCATCTACTTCAAACCCGTGTTGAGCTAAGAAGATTGCATTTCGACCAGGACCACATCCAAGTTCTAACACGCGGCCAGGCTGAATCATGCCACGTTCCACGTAGTTCACAAGATTTTCATCTGGAGCGTCAATAAAAAAAGGAATTTTTTTATTTCGATCTTCATAAAAAGAGTTCCAGAACGCGCCCTCATCACGTAAAAGAGAATCTAGCATGTTAAAAACATGTTCATTTTTTGTAATCAAATTTGTCAAATGATCTTCCGCCTTTCTCATTCAAAATGAGCATCTGACTGACTGAGCTGTCTACCTCTATTTTACCAAAAAATAGGCTATAATAGGGGTGTTTAAAATAAATGAAGTGAGGTGAAACAATGGATAAAATAGCGATTATAGAAGGTTTAATTCTTATGAAAGCTGGTCCAGAAGACGTGAAAGGAATAGCCAGAGTTTGCTCAGAAGGATGGCGTGCAACATATGGATACCTAGAAGATGAAGCGTATGTGAATAGAGTCATCGAAGAATATTATAACGAGAAAAGAATTGAAAAAGAAGTGACCGTGTTCACCGAAGGTTGGCACGGATATTTCGTAGCAAAAGAGGATGGGGAAGTAGTAGGTGCAATCGGCGGTGGAACGATTGGTGAAGAAACAGGTGAGATCTTTGTGTTCTATATGGATCCGAACAAGCGAAACAGGGGAATTGGATCGAAACTGTTAAACTATTACACAGACTATCAGAAGAATTTAGGTATTAAAGAACAATGGCTATCTGCGCAAAAAGATAACGAAAAAGCGATTCCTTTTTATGAAGCAAAAGGGTTTGTAAAACAGTCAGAAAAGAGGAGTGAAGGAAGCGGAAAACACCTGTCTATTCGATATATGCGAGAAATTTAAGAGCCCCTCAAGCAGAGGAGCTTTTATTGAACAGATTTTTAAGCTAGCACTCTTGTCCTATCTTGAGCTTCATACAATTTAATCAAGCAAATTATCTCTTAAAGCAACGCTGTAATTAGTCTACGATTGCTTTCTTACGTAAAAGCAAGGATTGAAAGTTCATACCTATACCTCGTCCAGCTTCTGTGACAACGTGAAAATCTTGTACGTCGAATAGAGGAGTGACCACATCAAGTAAATCTTCATCGGTATAAAAGGAGAAGAATCGCTTTGGAATATATGAATCTTCTTGCCACACTCCCTCAGAATCTTTACCGCCGTAAACGCCCATGTAGAATAAACCATCCTCTGATAATACGGTATGAATGTTTTTAAGAACAGCAGGCAGGCTTACCTTTGGAACGTGAAGAAGCGTATTCATCGCCCATACCGCATCAAAAGATTCATCATCAAAATGTAGTTTGTAATAATCCATCACTTCTGCTTTTAAACCTTTTGCACGGCACGTTTCTACCATGTTAGGAGAGAGATCGATACATGTTACATCCAAGTGATGTTGAGATAAGTATTTCCCATGTTGACCTGATCCAGCTCCAAGATCAAGAACAGTATGTTGATCATTTTTTGGACTAGATGTAAGAGCGGCAACAAAGGCATTTAATTCGTCAATTTTCCAATTCTGAATCTCTGATCGATCACGTGAATCAGCTTGCTCGTTATAGCTTGCTTTCAGACTTTCTTTTAATAAAAGATCCATGGTGTTCTCTCCCTTATACTTATCTGAAAATCAATTCTCTAAGCAACAATGTATTTATTATAGCGAAAGGTAAGAGTTAGGTAAATTTCAAAATGAAAGAATATTCTGCAAAGGAAAGCCCTTACATCCCTCCCAGTCCTTACACAATCTATTGTCTAGTAAAAAAGTAGTGTTCTATATGACCCCTTGAAACCAAATGATAGAGACGGTAGAATGTGAAGAAATTTATTTTTTCTGAAAATTCATAACAAAGGGAGGATATCCATGTCACGTTCAGCGCTGAAAGCAGTACCTTCACCAAATACACCAGATCCTGAGAACAGCAAAAAAAATATCTTTAATCGACTGTTGGACTGGGTAGAGAAAAACGGAAATAAGCTTCCGGATGTTCTTACTTTGTTTGTCATCATTACGGCTGTTATCTTGCTGGGTTCATTCATAGCTGGAGTAGCTGGATGGAGTGCAGTGAATCCGGCTAATAATGAAAAAATTACAGCAGTCAACCTTCTGAACGAAGATGGAATCATAAGGATGCTGAGTGAGCTAGTTAGTAACTTTGTGAATTTCCCGCCGCTGGGCCTTGTGCTCGTCGTTATGCTAGGAGTAGGGCTGGCGGAATCAACAGGTTTGATCTCAGCTTTCATGCGAAGGGTTGTATTAGCCTCACCAAAAGCACTCATCTTACCGATCATCATTTTTATAGGAATCGTAGGAAATGCAGCGGCTGATGCCGCTTTAATCGTACTCCCACCTGTAGCAGCAATGGTGTTTCTCACTCTTGGACGTCATCCGATCGCTGGACTTGCAGCAGCGTATGCAGCAGTTGCTGGTGGATTTAGTGCAAATATCATCATTAGTATGCTCGATGTAATGCTTGCTGGTTTCACAGAGTCAGCAGCTCATCTTCAAGATAAATCGTATACAGCAAACCCTGCTATGAATTACTACTTCATGCTAGCCTCAACTTTTGTGCTAGTACCTGTTGCTGTTTGGGTAACGACAAAGATTGTAGAACCAAGACTAGGGGATTACCAAATTCCTGATGATCTTGAAGTGAAGAAACAAGCCTTAACTTCTGAAGAAAAAAGAGGCTTAAAGTGGGCAACGATCTCCCTATTAGTCTATACAACGATCATTCTGCTGGTAACGGTTCCCGGAGGTGCTATGCTTCGCCATCCGAAAACAGGAGAACTGATCGATTCTCCGTTTATGGATTCATTGGTTCCGATCATGCTTCTATTTTTCTTGATTCCAGCAATGGCTTATGGATTCGGTTCTAAGGTCTTGAAAAATGATAAAGACGTAGCCGAACATTTAACAAAAGCTATGAGCGGCATGGGGTACTATATCGTACTTGCTTTTATTGCAGCTCAGATGATTGCTTATTTTAGCTGGAGCAATTTAGGTTCGATCATTGCAATAACAGGGGCAGACTTTTTAAAAGAATCAGGGTTTACGGGACTTCCGTTATTGCTCACATTTATCCTTTTTACAGCTCTTGTAAACTTACTCATAGCTAGTTCTTCAGCAAAATGGGCAATTTTAGGACCTGTATTTGTCCCGATGTTTATGGCTTTAGGTTATAGTCCAGCTTTTACCCAGATGGCATATCGAATTGGTGACTCGATCACCAATACGATAACTCCGATGCTTGCATACTTTGCCATCTTGCTAACTTTTGCGAAAAAGTTTGATAAGAATATGGGAATGGGAACTTTGATTTCCTCATTACTTCCTTATACGATCGCTTATACGATTTTTTGGTGTGTTTTATTTGCTGTCTGGTATGTGCTAGGACTTCCATTAGGTCCTGGCGAATATATAAAAATGTAGATTATAAGAGGAGTGAGCAGGAATGGAACAATTATTTAGCCGTTTGGCAAACTATCAAGATGAAATGGTGGAGATCCGGCGACATCTTCACCAAAATCCTGAACTGTCATTTGAAGAAGTCGAAACACCAGCCTTTATCGCTTCGTATCATGAGAAATTAGGATTAGATGTGCGCACGGGAGTCGGTGGGCGAGGAGTAGTCGCTACATTAAAAGGCGGAAAACCAGGAAAGACAGTTGCACTTCGAGCAGATTTTGATGCACTTCCGATTCAAGAGGAAAATGAATCTCCATACAAATCCAAAGTGCCTGGTGTTATGCATGCTTGTGGACATGACGGCCACACAGCGTCACTACTAGTACTCGCAAAAGTTTTAGTGGAGCTTAAGAACGAAGTTGAAGGAACAATCGTGTTCATTCATCAGCATGCTGAGGAACTCGCTCCAGGTGGAGCTATTGCAATGATTGAAGATGGCTGCCTAGATGGTGTGGATGTTATCTACGGAACACATCTTTGGGCAACGATGCCAACAGGAACAATTGGTTATCGAACAGGGCCAGTTATGGCAGCCGCCGATTCGTTCACAATTAAAGTACAAGGTAAAGGTGGCCATGGCGCTCAGCCTCATAAAACAAAAGACAGCATCGTTATTGGTGCACAACTTGTTTCAAATCTTCAACAAATTGTGAGCCGCCGAGTCAATCCATTGGACGCTGCAGTCGTTTCAGTTGGTGCTTTTGAAGCAAAAAATGCATTTAATGTGATCGCGGATACGGCAAAATTAACAGGAACGGTCCGTACATTTAAGGAAGACGTTCGAGTTGCCATCGAGCAGGAGATCGATCGCATCGCAAAAGGAACGTGTATCGCATCTGATGCTTCCTATGAATATGTATTTAAACGAGGATATCCGGCAGTTGTTAACCATAAAGGCGACACGGAGTTCATAGTGGATGTAGCGAGAAAAGTTCCAGGTGTTATGGAACTCGAAGAAATCGAACCGCAAATGGGTGGGGAAGATTATTCATATTACTTAGAAAGAGTTCCGGGCACGTTCTTTTTTACCGGTGCTCTTGACGAAGCGTGGGAAGAAGTATATCCGCACCATCACCCAAAATTTAAGATTAATGAAGATGCTTTATTAATAGCAGCAAATTTACTTGGGGCTGCAACACTTACTTATCTAAAACAAAATGCTTTAACAAAAGTTTTGAGCTAATTAATAAAAGCATGAAAAAGCTCCCTTACGAGAGGGAGCTTTTTTTATATTCAAGAATTATTCCCAACAGCTGTCAGGAGCGCTTCCAGATCCACCTGTTCCATTTTCACCGGAATCATTTCCATTAGATTGCTTGCACTTCTTAGAAGATTTCTTAGACTTTACAGCAGGACCCTTTTTAGACTTCTTGCGTTTAAGACCATCACCTAAAAGAGAGCGTAACGCTTCAACAGTACCAGCTTCAGCACCGTTTTCAGCGGTTACTTCAGCTTCAGTCTCTGTGCCGTTTGCATCTAAAGAATTAAAAGCTTCCAAAAGTTCTTTTCTTTTTTTACCCAATCGTATCACCCCCACTATTACTATATGAAATGCGTAAAAGAGTGCTTGTACGAATCACCATTTTTAAGATGAAGAAGCGTCTAAATTCTTTCGATATTGAAAAATCTACATTTGATTTTCGAAAAAAATTGTTGCCAACCACTTAAGTATCATTTTATAATAAATGTGTAAAATTACACTTTTTACAGTGGGGTGATGTTATGAAAGGAAAGTATCTTTTAATTATGATTTCTTTATATGGAATTGCTCTTTACACAAGCTCCTCCATCCATTCACACCAACAACAAACAGTGGTAGTAGAAGATGCGGGAAAACTTTTACCGACAAAAATGAAAGAGGTAAAGAGTTCGCATTCTACAAAAGAACTCCAAAAGTGGGTCAAACAAGAAAAGACGATTTCAATCGCTGGGATGCAGCATAGTCAGGGAGGTCATACTGTCTATCCATATGGAACACTTCTCGACATGAAGAGATACAACGAGATATTGAATTTCAACCCTAAAGAAAAAACGATAACGGTTCAAAGTGGCGTGACATGGGCAGATATTCAAAAGAAGATTAATCCGTACGGTCTATCTATTCAAGTCATGCAGTCGCAAAATATTTTTACGGTTGGAGGTGCTCTAAGTGTAAATGTTCATGGACGTGATATAAGGTATGGCTCTCTAATCGATACGGTAAATTCATTTCGCTTACTTAAGCCAGATGGAGAAATCATTTCTGTGAGCCGTGAAGAGAATAGTGAATACTTCTCATACGTGATAGGCGGTTATGGTCTTTTTGGAGTCATACTCGATGTCACACTTCATTTGGCTGAGGATGAACTGTATCAACATCGCATATCCACGATGGATTACCAAGAATACGAAGAGCATTTTAAGGAAAAGGTTAAGAATGATGAGCATGTAAAGATGCATCTTGCTCGTTTATCTGTTGCTCCTAAGACCTTTTTAAAAGAAATGTATGTAACAGACTATGTATTGGCAGAAAATCAAAAGAAGTTAAGTAGATATTCAAAGTTAAATGAAAAAGAAACCGTGGTGCTACCAAAATTTATGTTAGGGATGTCTCGTTATAGTGAATGGGGAAAAGATGTATTTTGGGAGACACAGAAGAAACACTTTCAAAATAGTAATGGCAGATATCAATCAAGAAATAACGTAATGAGATCAGACAGTACGTTTATGGAATATGAAAATGCCAATCGAACAGAAGTATTGCAAGAGTACTTTGTTCCTGTTGATCAGTTTGCTTCATATATAGACGATCTAAGAAAGGTGTTAGAAAAAGAGGATCTGAACCTGTTGAACATCACGATTCGATACGTTGAGCATGACGAGGATGCTGTATTGTCCTATGCAAAGGATGATATGTTTGCTCTTGTGTTATTGATTAATCAAGGCAGATCTGAAAAAGAGATAAAGAAAACAGAGAAGGTCATTCAGAAGATGATCGACGTAACGTTAGATCACGATGGAAGCTATTACTTACCTTACTATTCATATCCGACAGAAAAACAACTGAAACGAGCATACCCGCGTATCGATGAGTTCTTTGAGAAAAAACGCGAGCTTGATCCTAAAGAACGGTTCAAAAATCTTTTCTACGAGGTGTACTCACAATGAATTATCGTACATTTGTAACAATTCAAAGCCTTTTAATGACAGCAAGCTCAATGGTTTTTCCCTTCTATCTGCTTCTCATCCGTAACATCGGTGACAGCTACTCGCAGTTCGGATTGGCATACGGTCTTTTTGCTCTGACTGGAGCACTTGTTCATCCGATAATTGGCAAGCTTTCTGATCAATTTGGTGACCGTACCTTTATTCTTTTACATACATGGGGTATGGCTGGGATGATGCTGATTGTTCCTATCATTGAAACAGTCACTGCTCTCTACTTGGTGCAGATCGTAATGGGGATATTAGGTGCTGTGCAAAAAACATCGGAGAAAACCGTCCTAGCAAGGCAATCTGAGGGCGTACAGACGGGGACAAAGATTGGAAGCTATCATTTATGGACAAGTGTATGGGGGGCGATTGCTGTGATGCTGACAGGTTATCTGATAGACTTCTTAACGATAGGAAGCTTGTTCTATATCGCATCATTTCTTTATATGATCGCTGGCGGTCTGATCTTAAAGTCAGTCACCACTACATCCGAAATTCAAGAAAAAAAGCCCGTACAGCTCTAGCTGACGGGCTTTACGTATACATCTGATAGAGAAGCCAGGTAATAACAAAACATTGGATGGCAAGGACTAGAATCTTTTTTGCAGGATGCTTTACGCCGTTACCTAATATTCTAGTAAAAATAGTTTCAAAGGATATAACAACCAAGAATGTAAAAATAAAGCCTAGAATAAGTTCTTCCATTCCATTTTTCCACCTATTTTATTGAGTCTGCAGTTTGAATCAGATCATCATTCGACTTCAAATCATTTAAGAGAGATCGTCGTCTTTCTTGTCTCTTCTCCAATACTTTTTAATAAAGTTTTTCACAATATCTTTTCCTGCTAATAGCGCACCTAGCCAAAAGAATACTTCTCCACCGATAAATAATCCACTAACAATGGCAGTTTTAAGACCGGCACCGAATGATAAGAACGGTATGACCGGTATTAGAATCCACAAAACAAACGAAAGTATAATAAAAATAATTCCGATTTTCTTTTTCAAAGTAATCTCCTCCGTACCTAATTACAAGTAATACGAAAAAAACGAGATAAAGTTCCCATCTCATTATTCTACCAAATTATTAGAAAATATTCCCACTAACTATTTAATTATTAACTGGGTGACATTTCCAATAAGCTCATAGTTGAAAATGTTTCCAAGTTTGGATAATGTTAAGAGGAAACTGATGTAAAAGGGTGGGGTAATTTTGAAAAAGGAACTTGTATATCAGAGCAGAGATAAAGATGTTGAAGTGTTCGAGGATGAATTTGGAAGTATTACGTTAAAAGAGATACCTTATGAAGCAGCCGTAATGGTCGCGTTAGAGAACGATTCTCTCATATTGATCAGCCAATATCGACCGGCCGTAGATCAAGTTATTATCCAACTTCCAGGTGGTGGAATGAACGAAAATGAAGATCCGATGGAAGCTGCAAAAAGAGAGTTGCTTGAAGAGACGGGTATCGTGTGTGGAGAAACGGTTTTCTTGGGAAGTATACAGCCAAGTGCTTGTTTGAGTAATACGGTTACGCATGTATATTTTACTAAAGATATTGTGGAATACAAATCTCAAATGCTAGAGAAAAAGGAAGCAACGATTCAAGCGTTTCATATCCCTATAGAACGGGCATTCCGAAATATTGAACAAGGGATCTGGAAAGATAGTGAACTTGCACATGGCTTATTATTGGCAAGGCTGAAAGGGTGGATCTAGTTGAGTTGTTTAGGATGTGAATTAGCGAATAGAGTATTACCTATACATACGGTTTATGAAAATGAGTGGGTGCAATGTTTTCTCGATATTGATCCCTTTAATGAGGGGCACACGCTCATTCTTCCTAAAAGACATGTTAAGGAATTAACAGAGCTGACGAATGAAGAAACGAATGCTGTAATGGAAGCTGCAAAATACATATCAAAAAAGCTAGAGAACTGTTTTAACCCTGATGGGATTACGATTAACCAAAATGGGGGTAAGTTTAGTGATCTTACTCATTTTCATATGCATGTGATTCCGAGGTATGAAAACGATGGATTCACGTGGAGTGAATCGACGATCTTAGATAATGCTTCTGAACGTTTAGCCGAAACAGCAGGTAAACTTCAAAGAGTGTAATGTTTTTAACTTTATAAAGATTGTGCCACAATGTGAACAAGGAGGGATTCATTATGCCAAGCAGTATTCATGATCGTGCCGTTCTACATAATGGTGTTCAAATGCCATGGATTGGTCTAGGAGTTTATAAAGCTGAAGATGGTGATGAAGTCATCCAGTCCATAAAGTGGGCGCTCGATGCAGGTTATCGAAGCATTGACACAGCAAGCCTTTATAACAATGAAACGGGTGTCGGTCAGGCAATCGCCGAATCCAATGTTCCAAGAGAAGAACTCTTTATTACAACAAAAGTTTGGAACACCGAACAAGGCTATGAAAAAACCTTATCAGCATTTGATGAAAGTTTAGAGAGGCTAGGGCTAGACTATGTGGATCTATACCTTATTCACTGGCCGGTGCCAGGAAAGTATAAAGAAACATGGAAAGCTCTTGAGAAAATTTATAATGAGGGACGAGCTAAAGCGATTGGTGTCAGCAACTTCAAACAGCACCATCTTGAAGATTTGATGAGTGAAGCAGAGATCAAGCCGATGGTGAACCAAGTGGAATACCATCCTCGTTTGTCGCAGGAAAAATTGTTAGCGTTCTGTAAGGAGCAAGGAATTCAGCTGGAAGCATGGAGACCTCTTTTAAAAGGAGAAATCTTTGAAGAGCCAACATTGGTAGAACTCGCAGATAAACACAATAAGTCAGTCGCTCAAATCATTTTGCGCTGGGATCTTCAGAACGGGGTAGTCACGATTCCTAAATCTGTCACACAGCATCGAATCGAAGAAAATATCGAACTCTTTGACTTTGAACTGACAAATGAAGATATGTCGCGTATTTCGGCGTTAAATCAAGAAAAACGTAACGGTGCAGACCCTGATGATCCGGAGTTTTATAAACAGTTTGAATAAAGTGAGTGTAAGCCTTCCTGTTTTTAGGTAGGCTTTTTTTGTGGATTCGTACTTATGGGCCCTAAACATACATTTATAGTCCTTCAAAATAATTTATAGTTCCTAATGATAAATTTATGGTCCTTCAAAAAAATTTAAGGGCCGTAAAAATCAATTTATAGGCTTTTCGACAAATCTACCGTTTAATCTCGCTCCCTTCTATATTTTAACGTGTTTTAAATCATTAGATTCGGGAAAAATGATAAACGTAATGTAATGAAAGGGAGTGTAACAATGACAAAACGAGTATTGATCGTCGTAACGAATCATCAAAACATTGGTAATAATAAGACAGGGCTCTGGTTAGAGGAGTTTGCGGTTCCTTTCAATGAGTTTCGCGACAAAGGATATGATATTACGGTAAAAAGCATTAAAGGTGGAGCTGTTCCGCTAGATCCGAACAGCTTAGAAGGTGTAGATAAAGAAACATATAAGGAAGCACTGGCTCAGTTGGAAGGTACTGCAGAACTTACTCCTGATGATGCAACGAGCTATGACGCGATCTATCTACCCGGCGGGCATGGTACCGTTTTCGATTTCCCGAAAAGTGACGCATTAAAAGAAGTAGTAAGTCAAATGGCACAAACAAATAAAGTAATCGGAAGTGTCTGTCATGGACCTGCAGGACTTACAACAGCAACACTTAAAGATGGTACACCTATCGTAAAAGGTAAAACGGTTACAGCATTTACGGATGAAGAAGAAGAGGAGATGCAGCTGACGAAAGAAGTACCGTTCTTACTCGAAACAAAGCTTCGTGAACTTGGAGCAGAGTTTCAACGAGCAGGAAAATGGGAAGATTTTGCGGTAACAGACGGCACACTTGTTACAGGACAGAATCCTCAATCTAGCAGAAGTGTAGCGCTCCGCATGATTGATGTGTTGGATAAACAATAAAAGATGAACGGAAGCGACTAGCCGAGGCTGGTCGTTTTTTGTCCTTTTTCAGACGGGTCTAATGTTTCTTAAGAACGTATTGTACTTTTTATGTGTTGACGAGCTGATATTATTTATACATTACTTGTAGTACATGATGTGCAAACGATCATGGTGATCTAGAGTGCCAATTAATATTTCAGGCAGGTTCGTATTCTGTTGTCTTAGTTGTTCCAAAAGCCATGCTTTTGTTTTCCCGGTTTCAGCGAGCTCTTTTTGATTGATTTTTCCTTCCTTGATTATGATTTGAGGATAGTCAAAGGGCTTAGGAGGCAAGTTTAAGTCTTTTTGTATTACTGTTTGATATTGAGGATCCAAAAATGATGTAATGGTTCCGTTTGATTCAAATAAGGCCAGAGCGACTTCTTGGATATTGATGACCCTATGCTTACGAAGCTCTGAAAATAATACATCAATTGAGATGCGCGCCTTCTTTAAATTTTTATAAAGTATTTGACCGTTCTTTACCAAAATAATAGGGGCAGGGTCAATTAGTTTACGAAGTGGATGCCAATGAAGTCCTGTGATCGTAGTGCTAACATATAAAAAAACGAGAACAGTCATCGTAATAAGGGAACCTTTTAAACCCAAGTGTTGATCAGACAAGGGATGGGCGATGATATTTCCGAATATGAGTGCCATAATAAAATCCAAAAGGCGTAGCTGTGAAAAGGAACGTTGTCCCATAAGTTTTACGGCGAGTAGCATGAAGAAAAAAGCAACGATTGCTCTTAATATCCATTCAATTGCTGTTAATGATTCTTGGCTTTGGTAAAAATCAATCATGCGTCTGTCACCTCAATTCTATTTATTGCATTTAGTATAGGCTTCAAGCGTGACGTTTTAACACAATAAAAAGATTTTAAATAAATAGTATAGAAAAGTCGCAAATAATGCGGCTTTTTTTTAATGGATTTGCAGAGTGATAACGAAACACCGGGTCTTAAGACCTATTGCTCATACCCAGCGCTAAAAATAACTGGAAAGAAGTTAGGGATAATTTATCATTGACGATGATAATCATTATCAATTAAGGTTATACATGTAATCAATAATGAGAATCATTTTCACTGATGTGTCGGATAATCCACTAGGAGGAATAAAATATGAGCATGTTACAAATAGAGATGAATGAAAAATATTTAAAACAACAAGAAAAAAGAGAGTCAAACGCAAGATCTTATCCGCGTCGTATTCCGATCGCCATTGAAGAAGCGGACGGAATCTATGTAAAAGATGCTGATGGGAAGACATATATTGACTGTCTGGCAGGAGCAGGAACACTTGCGCTAGGGCATAATCATCCGGTAGTGATAGACGCTATTGAGAAAGTGCTTCATGACAAGCGCCCTTTACATACACTGGATTTAACAACGCCAGTAAAAGAGGAATTTGTAAGTGAAGTGTTTGATAGTTTACCAGAAGAATTCGCAAAACGTGCAAAGATTCAATTCTGCGGACCGACTGGCGGAGATGCGATCGAAGCAGCGATCAAGCTTGTAAAAACAGCAACTGGTAGAAGAAGCATCCTATCTTTCCAAGGAGGCTATCATGGCGCTACACACGGAACGATGGCGCTATCTGGTAACTTAGGGCCGAAACAGAGCGTGCAAGGCTTGATGCCAGATGTACACTTTATGCCATATCCATATGAATATCGCTGCCCGTTCGGAATGGGTGGAGAAGATACGTGGAGAATCAGCGCTAACTATATTGAGAATCTTTTATATGATCCAGAAAGCGGAATCCTTCCTCCAGCGGCCATGATTTTAGAAGTCGTACAAGGAGAAGGTGGATCTATTCCTGCGCCAGTTGAGTGGCTGCGTGAGATCCGCCGCATCACGAAAGAGCGTAACATTCCATTAATCATTGACGAAGTGCAAACAGGTATCGGACGCACTGGTGAACTATTTGCCTTTCAACATGCTGGAATTACTCCGGATGTAGTCGTTCTGTCTAAAGCGATTGGTGGAAGCTTGCCTTTATCTGTTGTGATCTATGATCGCGAACTGGATAAATGGGGACCTGGTGCGCATATCGGAACGTTCAGAGGAAACCAGATGGCTATGGCAGCTGGAACAGCAACACTGCGTCATATTAAAGAAAACAACTTATCACAGCACGCTGCTGAACTTGGCGAGAAACTTATGCTTGAACTTTCAATCCTACAAAATGAAATTCCTGAGATCGGTGATGTTCGAGGCCGAGGTTTGATGGTAGGGGCAGAAATTGTGAACCCGCGCATTCCAACTGGATTAAAAGGAACATATGCCGCAAACTCTGAACTCGCTAGCCGCATTCAACGAGAATGCTTTAACAGAGGATTGATCTTAGAAGTAGGCGGAAGGCATGGCAGCGTTGTCCGATTCTTGCCACCGCTTATCATTACAGAGGAACAACTGGATGAAGTAATCGCAATTTTCACAGATGCGGTAAGAGCCGCACTAAAATAGAGGTGCTAGATGAATACAACTGATTTTGATCGCTTTTTTCTTAACGATAGCGGAGCGGGGATACAAAGTTTTCAGCAAACCATTCTTGAAACTCAGCATCTGTTAAGTGGATTTTATAAAGATAATTCAGATGCTTATAACGGTTTATTTCCTACTGAGATCGAGACAGAGATAAATGAACTATCTCTCACTTCGAGTGACGGAGAAGAACCGTTAACCGTACTAAAAGATGTTATGGAGAAAATTGTGAGAAACAGCATACATGTTTCTCATCCGACAAGCATTGGACACCTACATTGTCCACCTCTTATCCCAGCCATTGCAGCTGAATTGATCATCGGAGCACTAAATCAATCAATGGATTCTTGGGATCAAAGCTCAACGGCTACTTATTTAGAAGAGCGATTGATCAAATGGGTAAGTAACAAGCTTATCCTTTCATCTTCAGCAGATGGGACATTTACGAGTGGTGGTACTCAATCGAACTATATGGGGCTTCTACTCGCTCGTGATTTCTTTTGTGATAAACGATGGGGATGGAATGTTAAAGTTCACGGATTGCCACCAGAGTCGCATAAGCTTCGTATCTTATGTTCAGAAGATGCCCACTTTACCGTGAAGAAGTCAGCGTTTCAACTTGGACTAGGTGAACAGGCAGTCGTAACGGTTGAAACGGATGAAAATAAAAAGATGAATACTGCTAAATTAAGAGAAGAAATTGAGCGCTTGAGAAGTGGCGGACTTGTCCCGATGTGTATAGTTGCAACGGCCGGGACAACGGATTTCGGCAGTATCGACCCGATTCAAGAGGTTGCAGCTATTGCTCAAAACCATGGATTATGGCTTCATGTTGATGCAGCTTACGGGGGTGCGTTACTTCTTAGTAAAAAGCATTTTCATAAGTTAACAGGAATTGAGCGAGCAGATTCCATTACGATAGACTTTCATAAGCAGTTTTATCAACCAATAAGCTGTGGAGCTTTCTTCGTAAAAGATAGAGCAAATTTCAAATATATTGCACATCATGCAGACTATTTGAATCCTGAGAACGACGAACAAGATGGACTCGTTCACCTAGTGAGCAAATCGGTTCAAACGACAAGGCGTTTTGACGCGTTGAAGCTCTTCATGTCATTACGAATCGTTGGCGAAAAGAACTTCGCCAGCATGATTGATTATACGCTTCATCTTGCGAATCAGGCAGCAGGGGTAATGGATCAGAACCCACAGATTGAAGTGTGTAACGTAAATCCCGAAATTAATGCTATTGTATTTCGTTATACTGACGCAGCAACTGATTCATTAGATGAACTGAATACCTATATCTACAAAAAAATTCTTCATACAGGAACAGCTTTAGTCGCGAAAACAAAAGTGAAGGATGAAGTCTTTTTAAAGTTTACTTTACTGAATCCACGTACAACAATCGTGGATATTGAAGATATTCTTCATAGCATTACTCAATTTGCAGCAGAGTACGAAAACAGGGGGATCACCCAATGACAAATCATAAACAACAAGCAGAAAATGCGAGCATACAGAGCTTTTTAAATTGTTATCTTCGAGAAACACAAGCATTTGTTACCTTTGAAGATACGGTTGATCATTTAGGATGGAATGGGGAGACGCCGGACAGATGGGTGAAGATTGAACTTAGGAATCAAGGTTCAGCGATCTTTGCGGCAATCAAGCATTGGTCTTTAACAGGCAGACATTTGTTTCACTTTCCTATTCTTTATCAAAACAATGAAAACGTGATAACACTCGATTACATTTCGCTTGTTGCCATTCTATCAAAAGAATTGTTGCTAAAACAAGATCGTGAGGATGCAGAAGATGAATTGATGCTGCGGACGATTTTAAGTAAAAAGAACATACAGCGGTACCTAGAAGCACGTGAAGGTGACTCCGTGAATTTAGAAAGCAGTGAGTTTACATTCATTGAAGCAGAGCAGTCGCTTTTGTTTGGTCATCTGCTTCACCCGACTCCAAAAAGCAAGCAAGGCATGAGTGATGAAGAGGAATCTCTCTATTCCCCAGAACTTAAGGGAACGTTCCAGCTCCATTTCTTTCAAGCGGACAAGTCGATCGTCGATCAGGATACTGCAGATGAAGTGACAGCAGAAGAAATAACTCGGACGCTACTACAACGGGATGAGGAGTTCGTCAAACAGATAGAGATTAATGATGAGTCAGTCTTCATACCTGTTCATCCTTTACAAGTTCAAGTTCTACTGAATGATACGTTTGTTAAAACTTTAATCAAAGACGGTAAGTTGAGCTACATCGGTCCATTCGGTGAGCTGTTCTCGGCAACATCATCAATGCGTTCTGTTTACAGCCACAATTTTAAATATATGTTCAAGTTCTCTGTACCTGTGAAGATTACAAATTCACTGCGCGTTAATCTTGAAAAAGAACTGCATAGAGGGGTAGAAGTTTCTCGACTCATGCAATCGATAATCGGACAAGAGATGAAGGAGATCTACCCATCGTTTCAGATCATAAAAGATCCGGCATTCTTAAATATCCCTACAAATAAAGAGACATCTGGATTTGAAGTGGTGATCAGAGAGAATCCTTTTTACGAGAATGATAGAAATGCAAGTTTAGTAGCAGGTCTTTGTCAGGACCACGGTTTTGGAGGGAACTCTAGAATTGCTTCAATCATTCATGACATCGCTCAAAGAGAGAATAGAACGACAGAAGAAGTCAGTAAAGATTGGTTCCAGCAATATTTATCAATCGCTCTAGATCCGATGCTGTGGCTGTACGAAAGATACGGTGTAGCACTTGAAGCGCATCAGCAGAACTCGATCGTCCAAATGGAGAATGGCTATCCGAAGCGTTTTTATTACCGTGATAATCAAGGTTACTATTACAGCGAATCAAAAGCCGATCTGCTCGTTGAACAGCTTCCAAGCCTAAATCGTAAGAGTGTAACGATCTGCAGTGACGAGGTCGCGATCGAACGTTTTCGTTATTATTTCTTCATGAACCATCTCTTTGGTCTCATCAACGGATTTGGAACCGCAAATCTTGTCGCAGAAGAAGAACTTATGGACATGCTACGTCATCGTTTGAAACACCATGATACGTTAACAGACGGAAAGTCAGGCCTGATCAGAAGCTTACTAGATGCGGAAGAACTTCCGTGTAAAGCGAACTTACTTACTCGTTTTCATGATATGGATGAGCTTGTTGGTTCTCTGGAAACACAGTCTGTCTACACAAAGATCCCAAACCCATTACAAAAGGTGATGAAAACAGATGCAGCCAGAATTTAGTTTCTATGATCACACCATCCAAAAGACTTTATCGTATGTAAAAGTAGATTTGGAGCGGGATGTATCACTTCTCCATAAGTGGCAGCAGCAACCGTATGTGATTCCATACTGGAAATTGGATGTCTCGTTTGAAGAATACAGAAAGCATTTAGAAACTTTCCTGTCTGATCAGCATCAAACGCTATATATGGGATTAATAGATGGAGTTCCGATGAGCTATTGGGAAGCATACTGGGTAAAAGGAGATGTGGTAGAGAAGAGCTATGATCCACATCCTAAAGACCAGGGAATTCATCTTTTGATCGGAGAAGAATCTTTTATTGGGAAGGGTTACGCACTTCCCTTATTACGTGCCATCGTACATTATCAGTTTTTATCAAAAGGGACTGAGAAGGTAATCGCTGAACCTGATATTCGGAATGAGAAGATGATACATGTGTTTGAAAGGTGCGGCTTTGAAAAAGTGAAGCCGATTGATTTGCCGGATAAGACCGGGATGCTCATGTATTGCCATAGAGAAACGTTCGAGAGGAGATGGAGAGATGTCTTTCAAACCATCACAACATAACGAGATTTATGACATCATCGGTGTCGGCATCGGTCCATTCAACCTAGGACTAGCGGCGATGCTAGATGAAACAGAAGGTAAAAAAGCGCTCTTTTTTGAAAAGAAAACAGAGTTTAACTGGCATAAAGGAATGCTGATCGATGGTACGACACTACAAGTACCATTCTTTGCGGATTTAGTAAGCATGGCAAATGTGAGAAGCAAATACACGTTTCTAAACTATCTGCAGAAACATGATAGATTATACCACTTTTATTTCTTAGAGAACTTTCATATCCCGAGAAAAGAATACAACCACTATTGCCGTTGGGTAGCGAGTCAGCTTGATTCTTGCTCATTTGGTATGGGAGTTGAACACATTCAACCGGTTGAAGATGCGGAGAGCTCGGTATACGAAGTGATTGTAGAGTCTTTAGAAACAGGGGAAACACAGACGTACTATACGAAGCATCTTGCTGTCGGCATCGGTACGATTCCATCTGTACCTTCACATATAGAGAAGAAGCTTGGTGCAAAGGTCATCCACTCTTCACAATACTTAGATCGAAAAGAAGAGATTCTTAACGCAAACTCAGTGACAGTCGTAGGCTCTGGTCAGAGTGCAGCAGAAGTTTTTTATGATTTAGCACAGCATCAGGATAATGACTCTTATTCTTTAAACTGGTTCACGCGATCAAAAGGATTTTTCCCGATGGAATATTCGAAGCTTGGTCTTGAATATTTTTCACCCGATTATACGAATTTCTTTTACAACCTCCCTTCTTCAAAGAAGGATGAGCTTTTGAAAAAGCAAGACCTTCTCTACAAAGGGATCAGCATGGATACGATCGAGGATATTTATGATCTGCTTTATGAAAAATCAGTTGGACAACATAAACCTGATATTCACCTACAGGCGATGACCGAACTTGTTCATCTTGAAAGATTTGAAGACAGTCACTTACTTACCCTTCGTCAGAACGTAACAGGGGAAGTGTTTGAACTGAAATCTGATGTCATCGTGTTAGGGACAGGCTATGCTCCATCATTTCCGCATTTCTTAATGAAGATGCAGGATCAGATTCAATGGGATTCTAAGAATCGCTATCAGATTACTAACGATTATCGTTTGGAGACAAAGTGTCTTCAAAATAACCATATCTTTATTCAAAACGGAGAGCTTCATACTCATGGTGTAGGTGCTCCAGATCTTGGTCTTGGCGCACATAGAAACGCAGTTATTATCAATACGCTTTTTGAGAAGGAAATGTATCCTGTTACTACAAAAAATGTGTTTCAGAATTTTGGAACGGAACCTTCATGGAAACCAGCAACCGTTCGTTAAACCTTTTTTTATTAAGCTGTGTCTTTCTATTCGTATGCACAGAAGTATTGCTATCGCCTTTTTATCCTCAATTTTTTAAAAAAGTATATGGCATAAATGATCCGGACCTGACAGGGTTCTACATTATGACGTGCAGACTCGTGGTTGTAGTCTTTACTCCGATCTGGGGATTGATCGCCCACAAAAGAAATAACAGCTCTACCTTATTAATCATCGGACAATGGGGAACAGGAATTTCTTGCTTTCTGATGGCGATCTCACAAAGCTTTGAAATGTTTGTAGCAGCGAGTGTACTTTTATTGATCTTTAAGAGCAGCTACTTTCTGTTGTATACCATTTTAATCTCTGAGAATCGAAATTCTACAACAGGGGCAGCAGCCAGCTATCATGCCGTTTTACAAGGTGCGATCGTTACAGCGACTATTCTGTCTGGATGGATTATAGAAATGAATAATCCTTTACTGATCTTTTGGATCGTTGGAATTATTGAATGTTTAATGGCAGTCTTTAGCCTATTTTTCTTAAAAAAAATAAGAAAAAACGTAGTTGTAGAATCAGATTTAGAACAAACAAATCATCGAAGCTTAATAACTCAATTCTTGTTTTTTGGAATCATCGTTTTAACGCTTCATCTTGCAGTAAATATGATCCGGCCATTTTTCACAACATACACGGAAAATGTGTACAGCATGAATACGATGATAAGCAGTTCGTTGTATTTGATTCCGAGTCTGATGGCAATCGTCATACTGCCTCTCACAAAAAAATACAGTGAACGGTTAGGATGGTACGGCTATGTTGGTGCGGCGAGCATGATTATTGTCGGTTTGTTTCTTCAAGGAATCGAAACGAGTATCGCGGGATTCATCTTGTTCCGCTGTATGTTCGGTATAGGTGCCGCTTGGTGTCTTGCAAAAATAGACGTATTTATCTTTAAGTGGAGTGTTAATATGCATGGAGACTATAGCAAAATTTCAGCGATTCAAAATGTAGGGTTGCTGCTAGCTCCAGTCGCGGCATCATCCATTGTTAACACCCGATCAATATCAGACGTATTTACTTATGCTAGTTTGTTCGTCGTTCTCCACTTACTCATTTTCTTATGGGGAACGTACTCGAGAGAAAGAAACAAAGGAAAATTGCACTTACATAAGGAGGAAGAACATGCTTTATATAAATGAAATAGAGTCCATGCTAAAAAAAGATACGTGGGAAAAAGTGAACAAAAATTTGTTAGCTAAGATGCTTGCAGAATATATGTATGAAGAGATGATTTTCCCAGAGCAAGAAGATGGGGAATACATTTTTACAGTGAACGAAGAACGCAAATATCGTTTTACTGCCCAAAAACGTTTATTTGAAAGCTTTGATGTAGATCCGGAATCAATCGAAGTGCTTGAGAATGGTGAATGGAAATCTGCAATGCATGCGATTCGCTTTTTGATGGATATTCAGTCGATGATCGGCATGTCATCCGAAACAGCGGGTCACCTTATCAAGGAACTAAACCATACACTTATTGCCGATGCGAATCTTTTAAACAATCATAAAAGAACGTCTGACCAATTAGTAGATCTTGATTATGCAGAGCTTGAGGGAGAGATGTCAGGTCATCCATGGATCACGTACAACAAAGGTCGTATCGGTTTTGGATTCGATGACTATATCAAATACGCTCCTGAAAATCAGAATGAAACAAAGCTGTTCTGGATTGCCGTTCATCGCGATCGTGCTCAGTTTCAATCTGTACAAGAACTTCATTATGAAAAACTTTTAATGAGAGAACTAGATGGTGTTCTTGTTCAGCGCTTTAATGAGATTTTACGAGAGAACGGGAAATTACCGCTAGATTATTATTTTATGCCGGTACATGAATGGCAATGGAATAACGTTTTGGTTCAAAATTTTGCTGAGGATCTAGCGACAGGCATGATTGTTCCTTTAGAAGAAGGAACGGATCATTACTTGCCACAACAGTCTGTTCGAACGTTTGTTAATGTGACAAACCCGTTGAAATCTCATGTCAAGCTTCCGATGAGTATTCTAAACACGCTTGTGTATCGTGGACTTCCGTCAGAACGAACTTTGATAGCACCACGCGTTACAGAGCACATCAAAGGAATTTTTGAAGGTGACAGTTTCTTACGTGACGAATGTGAAGTGGTCCTTCCGGGGGAGGTAGCGAGCATTAATGTAGATCACCCTCACTATAGCCAGCTAAAAGGAGCACCATATCAATATCTGGAGATGTTAGGAACAATCTGGCGTGAAAGTATCTACACGTATCTAAAAGACGGTGAACAACCGATCACGCTTGCTGCCCTTCATCATGTTGATGGAAACGGAAAGCCTTATGTACAAAGTCTGATTGAAAAGTCTGGGTTAACTGCTGACGAATGGATGAAGAAGTTCTTTGGTGTTGTGATGCCACCGTTGCTTCATTTCCTTTATCAATATGGAACAGTCTTTTCACCGCATGGTCAGAACACGATATTGATCTTAAAAGACTACCAGCCTGAGAGGTTAGCAGTAAAAGATTATGTAGATGACGTGAATATTTCAGATCAGCCTTTCACAGAGTTAGAGGGTGTAACAGAGGAGCTGCGCGCTGTATTACGAAGTGAACCACCTGAAGGTTTAACGCAATTTATTTTCACGGGACTATTTATCTGTCATCTGCGTTATCTATCAAACGTTATGGTACGTAACGATATAATAGAAGAAAAAGCATTCTGGTCACATTTGGTGGACAGTATTGAATCGTACCAAGCAAGATTCTCACATCTAGAAGATCGTTTTAAGCTGTTTGATTTCTTTAAGCCAGAGCTTACAAAGCTATGTTTGAACCGAAATAGAATGGTAGATTACGGTTATGGAGATGGAGATGACCGTCCACATGCCTCTGAGTTTGGAAAAGTACGAAATGCACTTTATGAAATTCGCCAAAACAAAGTGATGGCTGTTCAATAATTAGAAAAAGAGGACTTCCCTGGTAAAACGGGAAGCCTTTTTTTTGTGCTTTTAGGTGATGAGTTGCGATTTACCGCTGGAAAGAGCGATCGTTCGGGTAGTGAGTTCACAGTTACAGGTGGTTACGATATGTCTACAGGTAGAAAGAGACCATTTACCGGCGAACGTGTAACCGAAATAAGAACACGTACCGTAAAATGCAAGTATTTAATCTGAAACTTCTGTTTTTTTACTTCTGTATGTAATATTATGGTAGGTGGGTATTGTGAGGGATAACGAAATAAGCGGTGGTTCTAACGAAACGTCTGCTTCAATATGGTATTATGCCTCGTTTCAAGTGGAGAGCGGAGATCCGAATGGAGTTCCATGTATGGCATGTTAGTTGAAGGTGATCAAGGGCCACTTACTTTTCAAGGCGCACATTATCTAGGTTTTGAACGAAATAGCCCATCCCAATCTGTATAAGTTGAGGGTTTAAGAATATGAGAAAATTAAATCAAAGTGATCATGAAGATGTAATGAGACTTCTAAGTAAACGACCAGCAGAGAACCTTTTTACATTGTGGGGAATAGAAGCATATGGGTACGAAGCAGATATCCAAACCCTATGGGGGCAGTTCGATTCCGATGGTGAGTTGAACGCTGTGCTGTGTAAATTTAAGAACAAATATACACCGTATTGGGAAACAGGTTGTAATGTGCAGGTAATTGCGGACATGATTAATGCCGATACAAACGAGAAACAAGTTAATGGAATAGAACGGTTAACGAAAGAGATAGAATCTTTGATTACAGAAGGTTACTCAAAACGCGAAAGTTATTATTATGCAAAATGTGACCCCACACCGAATCATAACCATTCTGATTCAGTCAGATGTTTAAGCGAAGAAGAAGTTCCTCGGCTCATCTCTTTTTATCAAGAAGTTCCTGAATTTAAGAGAGAATATAATCCTGAGTCTTTTATGGATCAGATGAGTAATGGATGGTCTAGGATATTTGTTATCGAAGAAGATGACAAGTTGATTTCATCAGCATCTACAGTTTGCGAGACATCTGTCGCAGCAATGGTTTCAGGAGTTTGTACACTACCCGAAAAAAAGGGAAAAGGATTGGCAAGCATCTGTGTAGAACACCTGATGCATAACCTTTTTCAAGAAAACAAGACACTTACTTTATTCTATGACAATCCAGAGGCTGGCCGCATCTACAAGCGGTTAGGTTTTATAGACATTGAAAAATGGACGATCAATCACTGTAAAGAAAGGAATTACCATAATGACAACTAGTCTAGATAGCTACCAAAAGAGTGTATTAAACGCATTTCTAAACAAAGAAGGACGATTGAAAAACATGCCTTCACAAAAGAAGAAAAAGCTAGTGGTGTTAGAATATTTAGTTCAGCAGCTGAATGACAACCAGTCCTATACGGAAAGAGAGATCAACGAATTTATTAAAACGTATCATGAAGATTTTTGTACCATTCGCAGAGAATTTATTGTGAACGGATACATGGACCGAGATGCGGGAAATTACATAAAAAGAGATGAAACACTTTGGACAAAATGGCAAGAACTCTAGTAACAGTTAGAAAGAAGTGAATGAAGTGGAGATTGGGAATTCGAATGAAAGTCTTTGGACTCATTTAAAAGAAGAAGCAGAAGTACGTTTTGGTTTTGAAGTGGATAAATGTACACCGATCAATCGAGGTTGGCTCAATCAAAAATGGAAGATAGAAACGAACCAAGGCGTTTTCCTAATCAAGCAATACAACAAAGAGCGGATGAAAAAGTACGACCTTCAAATGATACAATCAACCCTTCAAACACAAAATCGGTTGTTTTCATTAGGTTTAGTCTGTCCTGAGCTCTTGTCTTATAAAGGTGATCTTTTACAGAAGTCAACAGAAGGTGAACGCTTTACTGTTATGCGTTTTATGGAAGGAATGTTAAATCCGCCTGGTAATGTTTCGTGTGAACAGATGCATTCTGTCGGTGAAGAAATTGGAAAGCTGCACGCGTTATTAAATGATGGAACATTAGCAGCAAAATCAGAAACGGTATTTAAGGTTCCTTCTATAGCAGAACGTGTGGAATATTGGCAATCTGAAATCAATAAGTGTGATGAACAAGGATTAGATCATGTCCGTTCTTTGATGGAGCTGCAAATGGCTGCAACCTTAGCGTTTAATATAGAGCTGTTTGGAAATCTCACCCCTGGCTGGTGCCATCGCGACCTTTGGGTAGATAACTTGCTGTTTTCGGGTGATTACATATCGGCAATTCTCGATTTTGATCGAATGAACTATGACTTCTTAGAATTGGATATAGGCAGACTGATCATCTCAACGTGTCTGCAAAATAATACATTAAATCGTAAAGCTGTCCAGGCATTTCTTAAAGGATACAATAATACAAATGAATTATCAGTTGAAAGATTAGTGATAGCTTTAAAATTAGTATGGTACATGGAAAGTACGTGGTGGATCGATGTCACTCCTCATGAAGGAAAGCCTCCGAAACGATTTCAGCAAGAAATGGTCTGGTTAGCCCGTCATCTACAACAATTAGAGCGAATGATGGACTGGAAAAAAGAAGAAGTAACATTCATGTTTTAACAAAGTAGCTTAAGGGAAATTCCTCATTAACAGATTAGAGGAGTGGTTGAGTGGAGACGAAACAATTATGTTTGCTGAAAAAAGAAGATATGACGAATCCAGAAAAAGTACCAGCTTGGGTGATAGAAGAGTATAAGACTTTTCATGAGACGGTGACCAACAAGACCTTTCCTTGTTATTTTGGAATGGCTGCTGAAAATAAGGGGGAGCTTCGTTATGCCTATGTGACACATGATGATTGGTCGAACCTTCCCGAAGCGATTCGAGAGTTTAACAAACTTTTTGACGCACCTAAATTGATTCGTCACGGACTATTTGTGTTTGTTGAGCCGGAGAAAGAAGAGAAAGACATTCCGTATTACCGCGATTATTTTTGGAAAATGCTTCAGTCACTGCACGAAACAGATAATCAACCTTGGCCAGAGCATATACCGAAAGATCCGGACCATCACTTATTCGCTTTTTCATTTGATAATGAGCCTTATTTCGTATTCGGAAACGCGCCCGCATACAAACAAAGAAAAACAAGAGATCTTGGGAATAGCTTAGTTCTCGGATTCCAGCCTCGCCGCATTTTTGAAGGATTAGAAGGTACTTCACCAGGCGGAGCGATGTCTCGGGAAAAAGTTCGAGAGCGGGTAGAGAAGTGGGATAATCTTCCGAAACACCCGAACATCAGTCATTATGGGGACCCTGAACACCGTGAATGGAAACAATACTTTATTGGAGACGATGTTGAACCGATAGCGGGAAAATGTCCGTTTCATCATAAATAAAACGTAGAAAAGGGCTCTTAACCGAGTCCTTTTTTCTTTGTCCATTCGTGCTCTAGCATACTGAATAACAAGGAATCACGCCATCCGTCTTTTAGCATGATGGTTTCCCGCATTTTTCCCTCTAACTTCATATCTAATTTCATCAAAACTTTCTCTGATGCTCTATTTCTGGGGTCACATGTTGCAAAAATGCGATGAAGCTGCAGAACTTCAAAACCGAACTTAAGCAATAGTTGCCCGGTTTCTGTTGCGAATCCTTTTCCCCAATAATCAGGATGAATCACATAACCGATCTCACCCACAGAATTTGTCAAAGAGGTGATCTGTAGTTCTCCAGCTCCGATCAACATCAGTGATTGATTTTCAACAGTTGCAAACGCATATCGTCTTCGAGGATTTTTCTTTGCATCGTTAATAACTTCATTCACATAAGTAATAGAATCATTTTCGTCATTCGGTCCCCATGGCTGGTATTGAGACACAATTTCTTGTGAGGCATACTTATGAACATTTATCCAATCTTCAGCTACCATCTCTCGAAAAGAAATTCTTTTTGTATGTAACATCGATTGATCCCACCGTTCTCTGTTAAAGTTTTCTATAAATTTTACATGTAAAGTCAGCCCACGCCTTTTTGAGTTCGCTAATTCTAATTACTTGCCACGGGTTAAACATCGTTTGGCCTTGTTTGTTAAATGCATGTTCTTCACTTAATAGATAAGCAGCAGATAAATGTTTAAACTATGATAATCTAATACTATCAATAATTTACATATGTTAGTAGACTTTAGAAACAAGTGAAGTTAGATGAAAGTGGGAGAGTTGATATTGAATCTAAAAGATACGGCTAGGAAAATGGCAGCTATTTATAAAGAAAATAAAAAAGTGCAGGCTGTATTATTGGCAGGGTCTGTTTCAAGAGGTTGGGAAGACAAGCATTCAGATATTGAACTAAATATTTTCTGGTCAGAACCTCCGACTGATGACGATAGAATGTTTCCTATTCGCGCGGTAGATGGATCAATTATCGAGTTTCATCCGTTTGAAGAGGAAGAATGGGCAGAGAGCTATTTAACACCTCAAAATGTAAAGTTTGAGATCAGCAGTTTCTTAACAACTACAGCTAATACGTGGATAAAAGAAGTAGTGAAAGAGTTTGAAGTGGATTACGGCAAACAGTGCATGGCTTCATCCCTATTTTATGGAGTGAGTTTGTACGGAGATCGCGTGATTAGTGAAATGAAAAAAGAAGTGGAAGTGTATCCAGATCAATTAGCACAAAACATGATCGAAGAAAATCTAGCTTTATGGAGTAGGTGGAACAACCGTTATGCTCTATTGGATAGGAACGAGTGGATTATGTTGTATGATCTGATGGTGGGTGTTCAGAAGAAACTCCTTGGAACATTATTCGGTATGAATAAATTGTATATTCATCATCCGTCCTTTAAGTGGATGCATAAATATAGCGAGATCTTCACAATAAAGCCAGTTTATTTAGATGAGCGGCTATCTTCTATTCTCATTCATAATGTTCATGAGAGTATAAAAGAATTAGAACTGTTGATTCGAGAAGTTTTTAACCTCGTGGAGAAACATTACCCTGACCTTCCATTTTTACCGGATTACAAAGAAAAGATGAGCTTTGTTCGACCGGAGAATAAAGGCTGATTCCAAGTATAAAAAAGCAGTTATGCACACACAATAGAAATAGCCATCCGGGTGGATTCGTCTTCTCGGGTGGTTTTTTATTTTTTTGTACGCTCATCGCCTGCGACCAACGTGAACAAAAATCGATACAACAAAAAAAAAATTAAAGTTTAACCGTTGACAAAAAGAGGTAAATAGAATATAAATAAATTAACAATAAACAATTTGTTAATTAAAAAAGGAGGTACACCATTGTCTAATAAGCAAGCTTTGAAACAATACGACATCAAAAAATATCGTACACCAGATGGTTACACTTCCGATATTTGCGTTTTTACAATAATCTCAGAAAAAAATGAGGCGTATAAACCTCCAACGATGGACCTTAAAATCATGCTGATTAAAAGAGCGGGACTTGATTCTGAAGGGAATATGAACATCGAAGCAAACAAGTGGGCGATTCCTGGGGGTTTCGTGCAAGACGATGAAACAGGCTTTCAAGCAGCTAAACGAGAGCTAGAAGAAGAGACGAATATCTCTGGAATTCATATTAAACAATTTGGCGTTTACGACAAACCTGGTCGAGATCCTAGAGGATGGATCATCTCCAACGCACATTATGCGATTGTTCCTGATACGTATCTATCGCTAAGAAAAGCACAAGATGATGCGGCAGATATTGAGTTGTTCTCAATAAAAGATGTGCTGAAACTGGACCTGGCATTCGATCATGAACAAATTATTGGAGATGCGATTCAAGTGATCACAAACGATTTATTGCAAACGACTGTAGCTAAAAACTTTCTGCCTGAAAACTTTACTTACTCTGAACTACAGGCCGTATTAAGAACTGTAACCGATGATCCTGCAATTTTAAGTGATCAGTCATTTTCAAGAAAGATTAAATCTCTTCCTTTTATTCAAGAAGTACAAGGAAAAACAACCACAAGAACATCAAAGAGAGCGACAAAACTTTATACATTTATTGAAATGGATATTTTAAAGCCGATCTATACAGCGCGATATTAACCAAATTTTTTTACGGATAATAATTAACGAATCGTTAATAGTTAACCAAAACAATATGAGGAGGAATTTATGATGAAAAAAGCTTTAATCAATATTGACTACACATTTGATTTTGTGGCAGATGAAGGTGCACTAACTTGTGGGAAACCGGGTCAGGATATTGAAAGTGAGATTACTTCTATCACGGAACAATTTATTAAAAACGATGATTTTGTTGTTTTTGCCATTGATCAGCATTATGCCGATGATAAATTTCATCCGGAGAACGAGCTTTTTCCACCACATAACATTGAAGGAACACATGGTCGTGAGCTTTATGGATCTCTTCAAGAAGTCTATGAAACACATAAATCAAAATCGAATGTTTATTGGATGGATAAGACTCGATACAGTGCCTTCGCGGGAACAGATTTATTAATGAAGCTTCGCGAACGTGGTATTACAGAGGTTCACATCGTAGGAGTTTGCACAGACATCTGCTGTCTTCATACAGCTGTCGATGCTTACAATGCTGGACTTAAGATCGTTGTTCATGAAAAAGGAGTAGCGAGCTTCAACCAAGCAGGACATGAGTGGGCATTAGGACATTTTAAGAGTTGTTTGAACGCAAAAGTTATCTAAAAATCATTCACTTGGAGGTAATTAAAATGAACAATCAATATGCTGATGATAGCTTAACGCTCCACACAGATCTTTACCAGATTAATATGGCGGAAACATACTGGGAGGACAGCATTCATAATAAAAAGGCTGTATTTGAAGTCTTCTTTCGTAAACTTCCTTTCGGGAACGGTTATGCTGTATTTGCTGGATTAGAAAGAATTATAGATTATTTGAAGAACTTTAAGTTTACAACAACTGATATTGATTACCTTCGAGAAGAACTGGGGTACGGAGAAGATTATTTGGAGTATCTGCAGCAAGTGAAATTTACGGGTACTGTTCGCTCAATGGTTGAGGGAGAACTGGTCTTTGCGAACGAACCTATCATACGAATAGAAGCACCATTAGCAGAGGCACAGCTTATTGAAACAGCTATTCTAAATATCGTGAACTATCAGACACTCATCGCTACAAAAGCATCCCGCATTAAACAAGTAGTTGGCGAAGAACGAGTGATGGAATTTGGAACACGCAGAGCACAAGAGTTGGATGCAGCGATTTGGGGAACGAGAGCCGCGTTTATCGGTGGTTTTGAAGCTACTTCTAATGTTAGAGCTGGAAAACGGTTCGGTATACCTGTTGCAGGTACTCACGCTCATGCTCTCGTCCAAACGTACCGTGATGAATATACAGCTTTCCATAAATATGCTCGACGTCACAAAGACTGTGTGTTTTTAGTCGATACGTATGATACATTGCGATCTGGAGTACCTACAGCGATTAAGGTTGCCAAAGAATTAGGAAACAAGATCAACTTTAAGGGAATTCGTTTAGATAGTGGAGATCTTGCTTACCTTTCAAAAGAGGCTAGAAAGATGCTTGACGAGGCAGGATTCACAGATACTAAGATTATAGCTTCAAATGATCTGGATGAGAATACGATTATTAATCTAAAAGCCCAAGGTGCAAAAATAGATTCTTGGGGAATCGGTACAAAACTGATCACTGCTTATGACCAGCCAGCTTTAGGAGCGGTCTACAAGCTCGTCTCAATTGAAGACGAACAAGGAAATATGGCAGACACGATCAAAATCAGTGGAAATCCTGAAAAGGTAACGACTCCTGGTTTGAAAAAAGTCTATCGAATCATCAATACATTGAATAATAAATCTGAAGGCGACTACATTGCACTGGACAATGAAACGCCTCAAGAAGAACCTAGACTCAAAATGTTTCATCCCGTTCATACATTTATCAGTAAATTTGTAACAAACTTTAAAGCGAAAGAGCTTCATCAAGATGTTTTTGTAGAAGGTAATGTAGTCTATGAAACTCCCACTCTTAAAGAGATACAGCTCTTTGCAAAAGAAAACCTTGAAGTGCTATGGGACGAATACAAACGCACGATGCATCCGGAAGAATATCCTGTTGACCTTAGTCAAGAATGCTGGGATAACAAGATGAAGAACATACAGGAAGTACAAACAAAAGTTATGTTAATAATGGAAGAAGGAGTATCTCACAATGGGTAAGATTGGAATCTATGGATCATCTTTTGACCCGATAACGAATGTGCATCTATGGACAGCAAGTACTGTCGCACATCGCTGTAAACTAGATAAAGTGATCTTTCTACCATGCTCAAGTAAACGAAAAGATAAAACGATGAAAACCTCAGATGCTCATCGCTGGGAGATGCTTCAACTCGCAATAGCTAATAATCATACATTTATAGCGGATGATCACGAAATGCTTCAAGAAGCTTGGGAAGTATACACGTATTACACGATGGAACATTTTAAAGAAAAATATCCTGATGATGAAGTGTACTTCATTATGGGAGCTGATCTGTTGGTTGATATTGCAGATGGTAAGTGGAAGTATGACCAAGAGTTAATCTCAAACAATAAGTTTATTGTGATGGCAAGGGACGAGATCAATATGGTGAAAACGATCTCTCGCTCTCCAATCCTAAGAAATCATGATGATGGTACAAAATTTCATCTGATCGATAAAGGACTGTCTATGGAAATCAGCAGCACTTATATCCGTGATGAATTTTCTAAAGGTGGCGAGCCAAGATATCTGTTGCCTGACGCTTGTTACGAATATATAAAAAAACATGATCTGTACAAGTGATAGGAGGAATGATTAATGTCTTTGCAGTTAAGAATTATGAGTGATCTCCATACAAAATCAAATATAGTAGCTTCGACTGAAATACGAAACAGAGTAAACTTCTTAAAACAATACCTTGTTCAATCAAAAGCAAAAGGTTTCGTCCTAGGAATAAGTGGTGGCCAAGACTCTACATTAGCAGGGCGACTGGCACAGGTCGCAGTAGAAGAGCTAAGAGGATCAGGTTACATCGTGAAATTTGTTGCCGTTCGCCTGCCATACGGAACACAAAGAGATGACGAGGATGCTGAAATTGCACTGTCATTTATTAACCCTGATGAACGAATTTCTTTCAATGTTAAAGAAACAGTAGATGTTTTTTCAAAAAACTATAAAACGTATGTTTCACAGCCGCTTTCTGATTTTAATAAAGGAAATGTCAAAGCAAGAGTAAGGATGATCACACAGTATGCTGTAGCTGGTCAGGCAAACTTATTAGTGATAGGAACAGATCACGCGGCTGAAGCGATAACGGGATTTTTTACGAAGTATGGAGATGGAGGGGCAGATATCCTTCCACTTGCCGGTTTAACAAAGCGTCAAGGTAAAATGCTGTTAAAAGAATTAGGAGCGCCAGAAAGATTGTATGTCAAACAACCAACGGCTGACCTATTAGATGAAAAACCACAGCAAGCCGATGAAGCAGAACTAGGTATAACGTACGATGAATTAGACGATTATCTAGAAGGAAAAGTCGTTGCTGATCAAACAGCAAAGCGAATTGAAGAACGTTATCTTCAAACTGAACATAAAAGACAGCTTCCCGCATCTCTTCATGATGAATGGTGGAAATAAATAATAACAGCTGATTCTAAAAGGTACTTACTTAGGGTACCTTTGAGTCAGCTGTTTTGTTGTATTTTCCTAAATATTTTTAAAAGAAGTTAACTTTTTAGCTATTTTTGGAAAAAATATAAATAAACTAATGAAAGATGCAAAAAACGTTTACGGGACTATTGATTTAGGGAAGAGCCTTATAAATACCTTATGAGCGCATGGAGGATTATAGATGGCTACCGTAATAAAAGGAGAATACAAATACGTGAACTGTGATAGTGAATACGGCACATTAAAAAAAGTAATTGTGTGTGAACCGAGATATATGAAGATCGATGAAATTATTAATGAAACACAGCGCCATTTTGCTAAAGATAACATCAACATGAAACGAGCGATGAAACAGCATCAACTCTTCGTAGATACGATGAAAAAAAATGGTGTAGACGTTTATAAGCTTCCTGCGATGGAAAAGTTCCCAGAACAAGTTTTCACTCGCGATATAGGGTTTACGATCGGTGAAACCGTCTTCGTTTCTCGGATGGGAAGCAACATTAGAGATGGTGAAGAGAAGGTCTTGCGAAACTGGTTGTTAGAACATCAGATCAATCTTTCATTGATCGAAGGAGACAGGATTGAAGGTGGAGACGTAATCGTCCATGGTGATACTGTTTATATCGGGGTGAGTGGAAGAACGTCTGAGGAAACCATTCAAGAACTTCAATCACAGGTTCCTCATATGAATGTCGTAGCAGTTCCATTTGATCCTATCTATCTACATTTAGATTGTGTATTTAACATTTTGTCTGAAAAAGATGCTCTGATTTACAAACCAGCTTTCGAAGAAAAAGACTATCAGATGCTTGCTTCTACGTTTAATGTGATTGAAGTAGAGAAAGAAGAACAATTTACGTTGGGTACGAACGTGTTATCCATAGGAAACAAAAAGGTTTTGAGTCTTCCTATTAATGAAAACGTAAATAGGGCGCTTCGTGAAAGAGGTTATGAAATACTCGAAGTGGACATTTCTGAGATCATAAAATCAGGTGGATCTTTCCGCTGCTGTTCAATGCCTTTATATCGTGAAGAGATGCACTAAGGGTTTATGCGGTAGTATTTGCTAGTGGAAGATTCTTTTTCTATATTAAAGAGGAACTTGGACGTTTTCCAAGTTCCTTTCTATATTTCTATTTGAGAAGTCTCTTCTTCCTGCATAGTACCTTGAAGAGGAAGTACGATGGTGAAGGTCGTTATGTTATCATCGGATGAACAACTGATGGAACCATTGTGTTTTTCAATAATTTTTTTACACACAAATAGTCCTATACCTGTCCCCAATTCTTTTGTAGTAAAAAAAGGCTCGAAGATCGTACTGATTGTTTCAGGTGGAATAGCTGGGCCATTATTAGAAATGGTGATATGTACGTTATCGTTATTTTCGATCTTGCTAAAGATCATGATTCGGCGATTCTGTTTCATCTGGCGCAACGCATCGATCGAGTTCATGATGAGATTAAGCAAAACTTGTTTCAACTCATCCTTGTGTGCCCGCAAAGTAATCGTAGGATCAACACGCGGAATAACCGTAACATCTGCATCAACTAAACTTGGATACATAAAATCTAAGATATCTGTGAATAAATCTTCTAAAGCAAAATCCTCCGCTTCACGTTCTTGTACCCCTTTTCTAGAGGCATGAAGAAATTGAGAGATTCGAAAGTTTAATTGAGTTAATTCATGACTGATGATATCAATGTATTTCATGTTTGGATTTTCTTGCTGCATGAGTTTTACAAATCCCATAACAGCTGTTAACGGATTTCTGAACTCATGTACAAAGCTAGATGACATCTGCCCCAAAATGGTTAAACGTTCTTTGTGACTTTGATCGATGAATTCTGTTTTTTCCTCAATCTCGATATCCTTCAACTGTGTATACTTCTTAACTGCGTGATATAAAAACTCATCAAAAAGTGAATTGATCGTTTCAATTACAGGCTGAAGCTGTTCAATGGATATGCCGGAGCCCGTCACGAAACGGACGATTTCACTTCGTCCAAGGTTCACATTATAAACAAATTCACCAATATTAATCTTGGCTTCTAACCGCTGAAGCGCTACTTCATGTGCGAGGTGCATAATTTTTTCAGGAGATAGCTCGCCTCGTAAGGATTGTTTAACGAGCTCAACCATATGTAAGGCATTCTCTATCACTTTTTCTTTATGTACATCATGATTCGATATCACGATTCTCTGGTGCCAATCATGTAAGTATGTAGGCAAGTTATCATCCATATAAGTGACTAGACTTTCTGTTATGTCCACCGCTCGCACCTCTTTCACCATTAAAATCATGGAAAGAATAAAGAACTGAATCAGTAATCATTTGATATATAAAAGTATTTATACTACATATAGTAATTGAAATATGGACGAAATGCCATATGCAGTTTACATTTTTTTCATTAAATTATGAAAATTATGTAGGTATTTGGGCAGAGAGCAACGAAATCATTCATAATCTCATAAACTCCTATTGTTTATACATCTTCGTTATAGAAGAAAAACTATCCTTTAAATTTTACGTACTATACGAAATATATTTTAGTGATTTCATCTGTATCAAACTCGTTTGAGGAGGAGAAATTGTGATTTCATCTGTTCAAAAAATTTCAAGGATATTAAATTGTTTCACCAAAGATGAACCCGCGTTAGGAAACTTGCAGATTGCAGAAAAGTTAAACATGAATGCAAGCACAGTACATCACTTAGTTCGTACTCTGTGCTCAGAGGGCATATTGATTCAAGACAGCCAGAAAAAATATAGATTAGGATGGAAATTGCTAGAATGGAGCAACCACGTGATGTATCAGCAAGATATCAACACAGAAGCACTTCCTCTATGTGAAGGCCTTGTAAGAAGGTTTAATGCGACTGTACATATCGGAATGCTTGATCGTGGAGAAGTCCGCTTTGTTCTCAGAGTAGCTTCTTCAAACTCAGTTTCAGTTCCTACTTTTATAGGTGATACAAAACCTGCCTATTGTACAAGCACAGGTAAAGTATTGCTTGCATTCAATCCTTCCATGATTAAGCCGACCATCTCAAGAGGCTTGCTTCGCCGAGCTCCAAATACGATTACATGTGTTGAAAAATTAAAGAATGAGTTTGAAGTTATTCGTTCAAATGGATATGCCATCAGTAACAATGAAAATGAGATGGGCTTATATGGGATTGCTGCCCCGATTAAGTCTTATACAGGACAAATTATTGCTGCTCTTAACATGGTAGGACCTGTATCCTATATGGTCGGGCAGGATACTCAATCTATGATTCGTCATGTTGTAAAAACAGCAGAGTCTATCTCAAAAGAATTAGGCTATATAAGCGTTCTATAATAACGTTATCCTTCTATCCGCTACACGCTATATAAAATTCTTCCACATTTACTCCAAATGTCTATTCATTCAGCTAATAGCTTCTTCGAACATTGCACCTCAGAGCATTATGTATATTTTATTTTAGTGAGAATAATTAATAAAATTTTCTGACGATTTCATAATGTGAAATTTCATGGTAGTAAATTGAAAGCGCTTTCTTTTATAGTGGAAACAAATTCACATATCTTTAATAGAGGAGGCAGATTGGATGGGAATTCGAACAGGTGCTCAATATATAGATGGGCTCAAGTCACGTTCACCTGAGATTTGGATGGAAGGCAGGAGAGTTGCAGACATTGTAAACGAACCTGTTTTTAAACAACCGATAGCTGAGATCGCCAAATTGTACGATTTGCAACATGATCCAAAATATCAAAATGACATCACTCATATTTGTAAAGAGACAGGAGAACGAGTCAACAATTCATTTCTTCACCCTACAACTTATGAAGAGATGATGGCAAGAAGTCAGCTGTTTGAGATCTATGCAAGGTCCACCTTCGGATTGATGGGGAGAACACCCGATTTTCTTAACGTGGTAGTGACAGGTATGGCCAATAACGGATGGTTCCTCGATCAATATAATCCCGAATGGTCGCTGAATATTAAGAACTACTACAACTACTTGAAGACCAACGATCTGTTTTTAACGCACGCCATCATCAACCCTCAAAATGACCGCAGCAAGAATTCTCATGGACAAAAAGATATGTATACACATTTAGGTGCTGTTGAAGAAACACCTGATGGTTTAATCGTTAGGGGAGCCAAAATGCTCGCTACATTAGCGCCGATTACTGACGAAGTCATCATCTATTCATTCCCAGGATTTGCGCCTGGTGATGAACGTTATGCTCTAGCTTTTGCAGTTCCTGTGGACACGCCTGGACTTAAATTGCTTTGCCGTGAACCTATGCAAGATGGAAAACGTTCGCAGTTCGATCATCCGTTAGCATCCCGTTTTGAAGAGATGGATGCATTGCTTGTCTTTGATGATGTTCTTGTACCGTGGGATCGTGTCTTTCTTTATAACAATGTGGAGGCAGCTAACCTACTTTATCCTAAGACTGGGATCGCTCAGCAGCCAGCTCATCAGTCTGGTGTAAGAGGATATGTGAAACTTGCATTTGCGACAGAAGTTGCTTGTAAACTTGCAGATTCTATTGGTGTTGATGGATATCTGAATGTACAGAACGACTTAGGTGAACTCGTACAGAACGTGGAAGTAATCCGCTCATTATTAAGAGTAGCTGAATATGAGTATGAAACGACAGCATCTGGTGAAGTGATGCCAAATGCAGCAGCGCTAGAAACAATAAGAGGAATGCTTCCTAAAATGTATCCTAGAGCGATTGAAGTGATGCAGATTATTGGAGCAGGCGGGCTTCTTATGTCACCGACAGGCAACGACTTTAATGCTCCAGAAATTCGAAGTGAGATTGATAAATATTATTTAGGCCGTGAAGGTGTTGATTCATTAGAGCGCGTTAAGCTTTTTAAACTGGCTTGGGATCTCTGTGGAGAAGCATTCGGCCAGCGCCTCGTACAATATGAGCGCTATTATACGGGAGATCCGATTCGAAAGAGAGCAATCTTTTATAACGGTTATAAAAGAAAAGCGAAGTTCTCTATGGTTGATGAAGCACTATCAGTAACAAATGAATTCGTGAAGGACAAGCCTAAGCTCGCTAAATAAAAGGAGGAACTCAGATGAGTACAACAGCAACTTTAAAATCGTTTAATTTATTAAAATGGATCGACGAAAACAAAGACTTGCTCAAGCCCCCAGTCAACAACAAAGTCATTTGGCAAGATTCCGAATTTATCGCCATGATATTAGGTGGTCCGAACAAAAGACGTGATTTTCACGTAGATCCTTCAGATGAGTTCTTTTTTCAGATCAAAGGCAGCTGTTATGTGGAGATCATTAATAAACACGGCAAGCGTGAAGTGGTTGAAGTAAAAGAAGGAGACGTGTTCATGCTGCCGGCGATGGTTCCGCACTCGCCGCATCGCGTGGCGAACTCGTATGGTCTAGTCATTGAGCGTAAACGTGCACAAGGTGAGCTTGAAGACTTTGTTTGGTTCTGTGACCGCTGTGATTCTGAGATGCATCGCGTGACGGTGCAATTGAGTGATATTGAGAAACAAGTAAAAGAAGCGATTCATAGCTTTAACTCGAATGAGCGCGTTCGTCTATGCAAAGACTGTGGCTATCAGATGCCAGAGAACGTGGAGGAATGGAAGTGCTAAGAATCGACTTTCACACGCATATCATTCCAGAGTCGTTTCCTGACTTTGCCGAAAAATATGGTGGAGAAAGGTGGCCGGTGTTAAACAGGACTTGTGCTTGCGGCGCAGCCATTATGGTAGGCGGGAAAAATTTTAGAGATGTAACTGACCAAGTATGGGATCCGAAAAAACGAATACAGGACATGGACCGTGAAGGGGTAGACATTCAAGTGCTATCCCCGATCCCTGTTACATTCTCGTACTGGGCTCCACCTGAACAAGCGGAAATGATGGCAAGGATACAGAACGACTTTATAGCCGAAACCGTGAATGAATATCCCGACCGCTTTGCTGGTCTAGGAACGGTTCCCATGCAGGATTCAGAAACGGCGATCCGTGAAATGGAACGCTGTATGAATGACCTTGGACTTCATGGAATCGAAATTGGAACAAATATAAATGGACAGAATCTCGATCATCCTGACTTTCTTCCGTTTTTTGAGATGGCGGAAAAGTGGGAAGTGCCGCTCTTTATTCATCCGTGGGAAACGCTTGGGAAAGAGCGTATGCCAAACCATAACTTTATGTATACGATCGGGATGCCGAGTGAAACGGCATTAGCCGCAGCTTCACTTATCTGGAGCGGTATGATGGAAAAATTCCCTAAACTGAAAATTTGTTTTGCTCATGGAGGAGGTTCGTTTCCTTACTTGATTCCGCGTCTTGATCAAGGATGGCAGGTGTGGCCGCATCTTCGCCTGACAACACATCCCCCAAGTCATTATGCAAAGCAGTTTTATTTTGATTCATTAAATTACGATCCGATGAACATCCGCTATATGATGGAGCGATTCGGTTCAGATAAGATCTTTATGGGTTCAGATTATCCGTTTCTGCTACGTGAAGTGAATCCCGGAAAAGTCCTGGACGAAACGCTTGAGCTGACGGATGAACAGCGTAAAGGGATGTTTGGCGGAAACGCTGCTGAATTTTTAAGTCTTGGTAAAAGAAAGCGGGGTGCAGCCGTTGCAAGTCATTCAAACACCGGAGGATAAGCTTGAAGCGTTAGGAATCATATTGCCTGAAGTGCGCAGAGCTGTCGGAAACTATGTTGGCTGTGTAAGAGTGGGTAATCTTCTATTTACAGCCGGACAAGGTGTCGATCAATACCACGGAAAGCTAGGAAGAGACTTATCCTTAGAAGACGGGTATGCCGCTTCTCGCCAATCCATGCTGAATTTGCTGGCAGTGGTTCAGAACGAGCTTGGAAGTTTAAATAAAGTAAAACGCATTGTAAAACTTCTTGGATTCGTGAATTGCACGGAGGATTTTATCGATCAGCCAAAAGTAATCAACGGTGCGTCAGATCTTTTGGTTGATGTTTTTGGCGAGAAAGGAAAGCATGCCCGATCAGCAGTTGGAATGGCCCAGCTGCCAGGCGGAACGGCAATCGAAATTGAAATGATTGTTGAAGTGGAAGAAGAGAAGGGGGACTAACAAATGAAAGCAGAAACCCTCACGCATCAAGTAAAAGTGAATAACGCAAAATTGTTCATTGATGGAGAATATGTCGATGCACTTTCGGGTGAAACCTTTGAATCCATCAACCCTGCAACAAATGAGAGATTAGCGCTTGTTGCAAACGGCAGTGAACAAGATGCGAAACGAGCGATTCAATCTGCCAGAAATGCCTATGATAGCGGCGTCTGGAGCAAGATGCCTGTAGAAGAACGATCCGAAATTTTATGTAAAATGTCAGACCTTATTATGGAAAACGTGGATGAACTTGCGATGGTAGAGACACTCGACGTAGGAAAACCGATCAAAGAGAGCCGAGGGTTTGATATTCCACGAGCGGCCTCCAATTTCCGTTTTTTTGCTGAGATGTCCAAGTACATGGTGAGTGAGCATTATGACAAACACAATATCATGTCATACGCCAAATACAGTCCAGCTGGAGTTACAAGTCTGATTATCCCTTGGAATCTGCCGTTCATGCAGATGACATGGAAAGCTTCCGCAGCACTAGCGGCTGGAAACACAGTTGTCGTTAAGCCCGCATCATATACACCTCTTTCTGCTGTCATGTTTGGCGAAATCGCAAATGAAGCAGGACTTCCGCCAGGTGTATTAAACATTATCACTGGGCCAGGAAGCACGATGGGGTCAGCGATGACGACTGATCCAAACGTCCGCCGCATCTCTTTTGTAGGTGAATCGAACACTGGGAAAACGATTATGAAGAACGCGGCTGAAAATTTGATTCCGGTTTCGCTGGAGTTAGGTGGAAAGTCGGCAAACATCGTTTTTGAAGATGCAGATCTTGATGAAGCGGTAAAAGGGTCTATAGATGCGATCTACCGAAATCAAGGCGAGATCTGCCTTGCCGGTTCCCGTCTGCTTTTGCAAGAAAGCATTTATGATCAGTTTATGGACAAGTTTGTTTCAGCTGTGAAAAAAATTAAAGTAGGTGACCCTACTCAGGAAGATACCGACATGGGTGCACTCGTGTCAAAAAGTCACTTGGAGACGGTAGAAACGTTTGTGGACATCGGAATTAAAGAAGGAGCCAAACTCGCTTGCGGGGGTAAACGGGTTGAGGGGCTCGGGAACGGAAACTTCTATGAACCTACCGTTTTATATGATGTGAACAATAAATGGCGTGTTGCACAAGAGGAGATATTTGGACCTGTGCTCGTTGTCATACCGTTTAAAACAGAAGAAGACGCAATTCGTATTGCAAACGATTCACAGTACGGTTTGGCGGGTGTTGTTTGGACGAACGATTTACGCCGCGCTCAACGTGTTTCGGCAGCTGTAGATTCTGGTCTCTTGTGGATCAACTGCTGGTACATACGAGACTTGCGTACGCCATTTGGCGGTTCTAAGGCAAGCGGAATCGGGCGTGAAGGCGGAAGACACAGCTTCGAGTTTTATTCAGAAGCGAAGACGATCACGATGAAGTTATAGAAATGTGTAAAACGTGATTGGATTCCAGTCGCGTTTTGCTCTATGTAAAAAGACTGTTTTTTAAGTTTAAGTTTGTTGCTTCTAAGGCATTTTATTCAATTCTCTACTTTGAAAAGTTGATTGGAGTGGAAGATGCGAGACTCCTGCGGGACAAGCGGTCAGTTTGAAAAGTGGAAGTGGCTCGATCAGCCCCGACAAGCAAAAGTTGAATGGGCTATGAAGGCGTACTTTGCCTTCTTGACCGTTAAACTTTTAACCTCGAGGGGCTAGCCACTGCAACTAGACAGGTGAGACCCTTAGGGGCGCAAAGCGGCAAGGGGCTCACCGCCTGCCCCGCGGAAAGCGAGCATCTGGAACGAAATCAACACTTTCAAAATCAATAAGAATAGCTAAAGCAGCGTTGAAAAAAGAAAGGAGGAAGTAAGATGCAAAAGCAAGTGATTTCAAAATTAACGGAAGAACTTTTAAAAGCAGAAGAGAAGCTGACTCCGGTAGAGCCACTATCCAAACGTTTCCCAGAATTGTCGGTAAAGGATTCATATGAAATTCAGCTTGAGTGGGTTGAAAGGAAGCTTGAAGCAGGTCGTGTGGTGATAGGAAAAAAGGTAGGGCTCACGAGTAAGGCGATGCAAAATATGCTTGGGGTTGATGAGCCTGATTACGGTCATCTGTTAGATCATATGAAGGTTGACTCTGGCGGTGTTCTCAGCAGAAAAGATTTTATTAAACCGAAAGCAGAAGCGGAAATCGGCTTTATTTTAAAAGAAGACTTACGGGGTCCGAATGTGACATACGTGGATGTACTGATGGCAACAGAAGCGATTGTGCCGGCACTTGAAATTATCGATAGCAGAATAGAAGATTGGAAGATTCAGCTTGTGGATACTGTCGCTGACAACGGTTCATCGGCTAGAGCAGTTGTAGGGAAACCATTTTACGAGATGGACCAAATTGATTTGCGCACACTGAGCATGACACTTTTAAAGAATGGTGAAGTGACGGCGACTGGAGCCGGAGCTGCGGCTCTTGGGCATCCAGCACATGCCATAGCATGGCTTGCAAATAAACTAGCAGACTACAACATTTCATTAAAAGCGGGAGAGTTAATTCTGCCAGGTGCACTGTCTGCTGCGATAGACATAGATTCAGGCGATGAAGTGACTGCCTCTTTTGGAAAACTAGGTTCAGTAACCATCTCATTTCGGGATTAAAAACTGTGCAGAAAGGACCTAATACATTGAAAAAGATGAAAGCAGCCATAATTGGTTCGGGGAATATTGGTACGGATCTGATGTACAAGCTTCAAAAAAGTGACTATTTAGAACTAACGGCGATGATTGGAATCGATCCGGAGTCTGAAGGCTTAAGACGAGCCAACTCTGCAGGGTACAGAGTATTTACGAACGGAATTAATGACTTTGTTGAACGTCCAGAGTTAGCTGATATTGTTTTTGATGCAACTTCAGCTAAAGCTCACTTACGGCATGCAGAGATTATAAAAGATATGGGAAAAACAGTGATTGATTTGACGCCTGCTGCCGTTGGACCTTTCGTGTGTCCGCCGGTTAATTCAGGTGAACATATGCAATCTCGGAACATCAATATGATTACTTGTGGCGGGCAAGCTACCATCCCGATGATTCACGCAATAAATGAAGCTGCTGACGTTTCATATGGTGAGATTGTAGCAACGATTTCATCCTTAAGCGCAGGTCCAGGTACGCGTGCAAATATTGATGAATTTACGATCACAACACGGCGTGGCATCGAGGAAGTTGGTGGAGCGGATATCGGAAAAGCCATTATTATCTTAAATCCAGCTGATCCTCCGATTTTAATGAGAGCGACGATTTATTGCGAAGTAAAGCTTGTTGATGTTGAGAAAATTAGAACGGCTATTTTAAATATGGAGAAAAAGGTACAGAGCTATGTTCCTGGATACCGATTAAAACAGGAGCTGCTATTTGATGGGAATCGCATCACCGTTTTTGTTGAAGTAGAAGGAGCTGGCAACTATTTTCCGAAGTATGCCGGTAATCTTGATATTATGACTGCAGCCGCTAAACAAGCTGGAGAAATGGTTGCTAAACATCATTTAGGGCAAGGGGAAATGGATAAGGCGGTGACAGCATATGAAACGAAATAGCAATTTGCCGCTAAAGTTTACAGAAGTCTGTCTTCGTGATGGCAGTCATGTGATGGCTCATCAGTTCACAGAAAAGCAAGTGTATGATGCAGCAAAAGCACTTGATGAAGCAGGTATGCATTACATTGAAGTCAGTCACGGTGATGGTTTGGGGGGCTCAACGCTTCAGTATGGAAGATCGCTTGTAGATGAGATGAAGTTGATTGAAACAGCTGCGGGTGTGTGTAAGCAGGCGAAAGTTGCTGTTCTTTTGCTGCCTGGTATTGGAACGGTTCATGAGCTTAAGCAAGCGGGAAGATTAGGAGCGAGTCTTGTTCGTGTGGCAACACATGTGACAGAAGCTGATGTATCCGCTCAACATATCTATATGGCACGTGAACTTGGTATGGAAGTGATGGGGTTTTTGATGATGGCTCATTCTGCGCCTGTTGAAAAGCTTCTCGAACAAGCAAAGTTGATGGAGTCTTATGGAGCACAAGGTGTGTATGTAACGGATTCCGCGGGAGCATTATTGCCGCATGAAGTAAAAGAAAGAATTGCGGCTTTGCGGGGATCACTTGATATTGAAGTGGGATTTCACGCACATAACAATCTATCAGTAGCAGTTGCTAATACACTTGTTGCGATTGAAGAAGGAGCGACACGCATCGATGGAAGTGTCCGCTGTTTAGGTGCAGGAGCAGGAAATACGCAAACAGAGGTATTGCTTGCTGTACTTGAGCGCATGGGAATACACACAGGTATTGATCTCTACAAAATGATGGACCTAGCAGAAGATGTAATCGGACCGATGCTGCCGGGTGCACAGGAAATTCGAAGAGGAAGTTTAGCTATGGGATATGCAGGGGTTTATTCAAGCTTTCTTTTACATGCAGAACGTGCGGGTAAACGCTTTGGTGTGGATTCAAGAGATATCTTAATAGAATTAGGCAAACGAAAAGCCGTAGGTGGCCAAGAGGATCTAATCCTAGAAGTTGCAGCTGACCTAAAAGCCAAACTGGAGGTGTAGAAGATGACGGTTACGAATAAGACGAAAGTGGATTTGGTTGATTATCTCTTAAGAGCGGAAAGTGATGTGACGGAAGTGGTCAAGATTACAGACCAATATCCTGAACTATCTATTGAAGAAGCATACGATCTGCAAAAAAAATTGATCGAAAGACGCATGGAGAAGACACAAACAAAGCGTATAGGAATTAAGCTAGGACTAACGAGTAAAGCGAAACAAGAGATGATGGGCGTTCATGAAGCGATATACGGTTATCTGTTGAGTGATATGCTCGCATTCGAGTGGGAACCCTTACAGCAACACCGTCTCATCCATCCAAAAGCTGAACCAGAGATCGCTTTTATTATGGGTGAGGATTTGATGGGAAAAGATGTGACAGCATCAGATGTCATGAGGGCGGCAAAGTATGTGGTAGCTGCGATCGAAGTAATCGACAGCCGTTACAAGGACTTTCGTTTTACCCTTCCTGATGTTGTGGCAGACAATTGCTCATCCGCCAAATTGATTTTAGGAAGCAAGATGGTTCGGCCAGAAGAACTTGATATGGCGAATGTCGGAATGGTGATGAGTAAGAATGGAGAGATTATGACAACCGGTGCGGGATCTGCAGTTCTTAGTCATCCTGCTGAAGCGGTAGCGTGGGCTGTTCAAAAGCTTGCCGAGCGTGGTGAAGGTTTAGTAAAAGGAGATATCGTTTTGAGCGGGGCATTATCTGAAGCGATTGCTTTTGATATGGATGACACGATTGTTGCACAGTTCGATGGTCTAGGATCTGTAACACTATCATCAAAATATGTGAAATAGGTGTAGTGTCATGCCAATCATTCAAGTGCATGTAATAGAAGGACGAACAGATGAACAGTTGAGCACCCTGATGGAACGATTAACCGTGGCAGCTGCTGAATCATTGGATGTAAAAAAAGAACAAGTCCGTGTGCTGATCCAAGAGGTCCCAAATAAGCATTGGGGAGTCGGCGGAAAACCGAAGGTTTAAGAACGGGAGTTGAGACCCTTTGCTAAGCAAAGGGTTTTTCTTTTTGGGATACAAGTGGTTTGTGAGCGATTCTTGAGATTTATGATCGATTCCGGAGTTGGTGCTCATATCTTGTCCCTTTCCTTCATCTCATCAATATTCAAAATTAACCAGCATAGTACAATCTTGACATCACATACCCTTAAACGACATGCAATCGTGAGGAGGGAGCACTATGTTTAAACGCTATAACCGGCTGGCGATCGAACTACCAACACCTACGAATCCTGATGCGAATGCGGCCGCTGCGGTTCAAGAATTGCTAGGCGGTCGTTTTGGTGAGATGTCGACACTTAATAATTATATGTATCAATCTTTTAACTTTAGAAAAAGAGGGAAATTAAAACCGTTCTTTGATCTCGTCTCAAGTATTACTGCAGAAGAATTTGGGCACGTTGAGCTTGTTTCACATACCATTAATATGATGATCTATGGCACGACACATCCAGGTGATGTCAATGATGCGCCAATGGCAGCTGCTACTGACAAGAGGAACACACAGCATTTTATTGGGACCGCACAAACATCCTTCCCTTTTGATTCGATGGGGAAAGCTTGGAACGGTGATTATGTGTTCAGCAGCGGAAACTTACTCCTTGATCTCCTGCACAACTTTTTCTTAGAGTGTGGAGCCAGAACACATAAGATGAGAGTTTATGAGATGACGAGTAACCCTGTTGCTCGAGAGATGATCGGCTATCTTCTTGTACGCGGTGGTGTGCATGTTTTGGCATATGCAAAAGCGATCGAGATGGTTACAGGCGTCGACATTAAGAAGATGCTGCCAGTTCCTGATCTAGAGAACTCAGCTTTTGAAACGACACGAAAGTTTGAAGCAGAAGGCGTACACCGAAAGTTATATACGTTCAGTGATACCGATTATCGAGATATTGCTTTAATCTGGGCTGGTCAGCATCCGCTAGGAGGACCACTTGAGACGGTAATCGGTGCTCCAGAAGGTGCCCCAATGCCTGAATTGCGCTCCATCTCAGAAGAGTTTGCTCCAGGCATCTCACATGAAGATTTTATGCAGATTGCTGAAAGACTGAAGAAGAATGCAGGAATAAGTTGATCGACCGGCGTACAATACGTCGGTTTTTTTATGGTATGATTTATTATGTTTATAGAATTTGTAAGAAATGAAGGGAAGTCTGGCAGATGACATACAGACAGATTAAATGGTTGATCCTGCTCATTCCAACGATTTCAGTTGGTTTATGGGAATACGTTAGACATACGGTTCTCTTGCCTTATATATCCATGAACACGGGAAACTGGCTCTCTGCCATAATTGTATTTCTTGTTACGCTTTACTTTTTGAATATCTTGTTTGGAAGATTAGAGCGAATGCAGAAGGAGCTTCAGAGAGAACGTTCTGAGAAAGCAGTCTTAGAAGAGCGGGAAAAAATTGCGAAAGAGCTGCATGATGGCATCGCACAGTCTTTATTTTTTCTCTCTGTTCAAGTGAACAAGCTGGGTAGTGAATTTAGTAGGGATGATAAATCGTATAATAAGCTAAAAAAAACGTTGCAGCACATTCATGACGATACTCGAAGTGCTATTCAAAATCTACGTAGCGTTCCGGCAGAAGCTGATATTTCGTGGACACGAGCATTAAATGCATTTTTTAATGAAATGGAGAGTCAGCATGACTTAAAGATTCATCGAGAGTGGCGTTTAAAAGACGATGATCTTACCTCAAAGGAAAAAATTGAGCTGTTTGCATGTGTACGAGAGTCAATTATCAATGTTATAAAACACGCTAATACGAACGAAGTATGGTTGAATACTACGACTACTCCAAAAGGATGGATCTGTACCATTGTAGATAAAGGATCAGGATTTGATTCACAAGAGCCAACGGACGGCTTTGGTCTGAAAATTTTACAAGACAGAGCGTATTCTATGGACTGGAAACTAAGGATCGCCAGTACGGAAGGAAAAACGACGGTTACGGTTGAAAAGGAGGAAAATGCATGACGACACAGCCTATTCGTTTATTAATTGTTGATGATCATCATCTAGCACGAGAAGGAGTAAAAGAGATTCTTGAGGATCAGACCGAGTTTAAAATTGTGGGTGAAGCCTCTAACGGTATACAAGCCGTAGAGAAGACTGAAGCTCTTATACCAGATCTTGTTCTCATGGATATCTCTATGCCTAAGATGAATGGATTTGAAGCGACTAAAGAAATTAAGAAGCAGTTTCCAAACGTAAAAGTAGTGATCATGACAGTTTCTTATGACATAACGGACTGGTTTGAAGCTTTAAAGCGTGGTGCACAAGGATACCTTCTCAAAAATCTGAACACAGAAGATATGCTGAACGGATTAAAAGCATATGCGATGGATGAAATACCGATGTCGAAAGAGATGGCTTTTCGTATATGGAAAGAATTTAAGAAGGATGGACAAGCTGAACAATCTCTTTCTTTAAGAGAGCAGGAAGTGTTGCAGTTGGTAGCTAAAGGACATTCGAACAAGGACATTTCAAAAGTACTTACTATTTCTGAGAATACCGTTAAAACACATATGAAGAACATTCTAGGAAAACTGCATCTAGAAAATCGTGTACAATTAGCGAGTTATGCTTACGACAATGGAATCGTTTAACTTCCAATGTCATGCAATTGACACATTTTTATTTTCGTAATCACCCTTTAGAGTGATTACCATTTCATGCTTGTTGTTTATACTTTTCCATATTGAGTACGAATAAGGAGAAAATAAATATGCAAGCAACAGCTTATAAGTTACCAGAAAACAATGAAAATCCATCGAAAAAATCCAATAGTCTTTATCAAACTTTTTGGAGATGGCATTTTTATGGCGGAATTATCTTTGCACCTTTTTTAATTTTACTTGCCATAAGTGGCGCACTATATTTATTCCAAGATGAAATTGAGACGATGATCTACAAAGACAAGATTATTGTTCAAAAAGGCGATCAATCTCTTCCTCTCTCACAGCAGATCGACACCGTTAAAACGGAGTACCCTGAAGCTGAAATAGGTTCGGTCAGACTTCCGAAAGAAGATAATCGAGCTACTTTAGTAAAAGTGATAGAAAATGACGTTGTTACACAGGTTTATGTAAACCCATACGCAGCGTCAATAACGGGAACCATTCTCGATGAAGATCATTTCAAAAACGTTGTAGCCAAACTGCACAGCGAGTGGATCGTTGGTGGAACATTCATCAATAGATTCGTTGAACTGGCTGCATGTTGGACGATCATCATTTTAGTAACGGGGCTTTATATTTGGTGGCCAAGGAATAAAAAGACATTCATGGGGACGATTTTTCCTCGCTTAAAGAAAAATGGCCGCATGTTCTGGCGAGATCTTCATGCAGTTACGGCATTTTGGCTATCACTGATGATCTTGATTCTTATTGTAACGGGTCTGCCGTGGTCAGGTGTGATGGGAGAACAGATCAACAAGCTGGCGACGAATGCAAATGCGGGATATCCAACTTATGCATTCATGGCGCCAACAGCAGAAAAGACGACAGATGAGATCGCAGAAGATATTCCTTGGGCAACGGAGAACAATCCTGCTCCAACATCAAAAAAAGATGACGGATCACTCTCTGTTGATCAAGTGATGTACTTAGCTCAAGAGAACAAGATTCAAAAGCCTTACACGATTTCAATGCCAGTAGGAGAAGATGGAGTATTTACTGTTGCTTCTTCAAGAGATAAACCTGAAAATGAAGCTACCGTTTATTTTAACCAGTATAACGGAGATATCGTAGAGGATGTAAGGTTTAGCGATTACGGATGGATGGCTAAAGCTATTTCAATCGGAATCGCACTGCATGAAGGTCATTACTTTGGTCTGGCTAATCAGCTTTTAGGAGCAATAGCTGCTCTAGGCTTAGTTGCAATCGTTATCTTCTCACTTATCATGTGGAAGAAGCGTAAACCTTCCGGGAAATTGGGAGTGCCAAAAAAATCAGACAAAAAGTTAAAGCCGTGGATCATTATCCTTATGGTCATAACAGGTATTGTTATGCCACTTGCAGGTATATCTTTCGTCTTCGTATTCTTGCTTGATCGTTTTGTTATACCAAGAGTAAAGCCGCTACAGGCTTGGCTATCATAATATAAATTTTATTAGAGGTGAACTTATTATGAAAAAAATGATGATAATTTTCGGTCTAGTGCTGACGATGGCAATCTTATCAGCATGCGGTTCAGGCGGATCAAAGGACGAACACGAGAATCATAAGAACCACGAACAACATAATAGCGAAAGCAAGGAGACGTCTCAGTCATTAGACTGGGACGTTCAGTCGTTTTCTTTCAAAGACCAAAACGATGCTGAATTTGGATTGGAAGACTTAAAGGGAAAAGTGTGGATGGCAAATTTTATCTTCACGAACTGTACAACAGTTTGCCCGCCGATGACTGCACATATGGCTAAACTTCAAGGAATGGCGAAAGAAGAGAGTGTGGACGTAGAGTTTGTTTCTTTCTCTATCGATCCAAAAAGAGATGATGCTTCAGCATTAACGAAGTTTGGTGAGAACTATGACGCAGACTTCTCCAACTGGCACTTTCTTGGAGGCTATGAACAGAAACAGATTGAACAGTTAGCAAGAGATTCATTTAAAACACCTGTAGTAGCTGACCCTAACTCAGATCAATTCATCCATGCGACTGCATTTTTCTTAGTTAATAAAGAAGGAAAAGTAGTTTCTAGATATGATGGAGTAGAGAATACGCCGTACGAAGAGATCATTGCAGATATGAAAAATAGACTGAAAAAGTAAAGTAGCTGTATTACATAGTGAAAATATAACAAACACCCTAGTGGAATAACGAAAAGCGAAGGAAAAGAAAAATAGTTTGGGGTCTGACCCCAAACTATTTTTCTTTTCTTCATTTGTTCACACAATAGTTATGGTTTGGAAGTCTAACTTCTACCTACTTATGATAAAACTAAAGATAGAATCGTCATTATGTGATAATGGAGGTATATACATTTATGAATCCGATAAAAACGTTAAAAACAGTAGGTTATCTTGAAGGTGCTTCGTTCTTGATCCTTCTTTTCATCGCCATGCCGTTGAAGTATTTCTTAGATCAGCCGATGGCCGTATCAATCGTTGGTGCCCTTCATGGTCTATTGTTCGTTCTCTATATTCTCGTTATTCTGTATGTGTACAACGTGAAGAAGTGGCCGATTATGCGCGCGTTCTTGGCGCTAGTTTCTTCTGTCTTGCCGTTTGGCCCGTTCATTTTCGATCGTAAGTTTTTAAAAGATTAATACTGTTAGATGGGAGCCTACTTTTTACTGGCTCTCTTTTTTTGTTAGGTAAAAAAGATAGAAGAGATGTATCAGGATTTGTCGAAAAGTCTATATTTTTAAATTTAGACTTAATTATTTTGATTTAGACTTAATTACTAGCAAATTAGACTTAATTACTCCTGATTCCGACTTAATTAACCCGCCGCACCTATATTACATTCATGGGTGTACTTTCCACATGTACACTTCGCCTGATATTGTATTCCAAACACTCAACTAACCCCCCATTAGAATAAAATCTCAATAAAATCTTAAAACCAAACCGTTCATGTTAAGAATTCGTTTAAATTGTTTTAATTTTCTAATTTTCGGCTATTTATACTTTAATATGGTTTTTAACAAGGAGGGACAAGCTTGTGATTAAAGCACTACTACTTAATGCGTCTCTTAAAAGTGGTGAAGAAGTCTCCAATACGGAAAGTTTGATGAACGAAGCGGTGCATATTTTTAATAAGAACAACATAGATACAGAGATGGTAAGGCTTGCTGATTACAGAATCGCACATGGTGTTACGGCAGATGAAGGTGATGGCGACGAGTGGCCTGAGATTTTTGAAAAAGTGAAGGCGGCTGATATCCTCATTATCGGTACACCTCTATGGCTTGGTGAAAAGAGCAGCTTAGCAACACAAGCAATCGAGAGGCTGTACGGTGCGAGTGGTATGACAAACGAAAAAGGCCAATATATATTTTATAACAAGGTGGCAGGTGTAGTTGTGACAGGTAATGAGGATGGAGCGAAACACGCGAGTGCATCCATTCTATATGGCCTGTCTCATATTGGATTTACACTACCACCAAATGTGGATACATATTGGGTTGGTGAAGCAGGTCCAGGACCTTCCTACATTGAAGCGGAAGGAAACAAAAATGATTTTACGATGCAGCACAATAAAATAATGACGTACAATCTGATTCACTTTGCAAAGCTATTAAAAGAACATCCTATTCCGACAGAAGGCAATGTGGTAGAAAGCAACAGCTAATAAAGGGAGGATATTTATGGCCATCGATCAAGTAGCAGTGGAACGATTAAGTGAACAATTCAGGGGAATTAGGTCATTATCTGAAAAACTGGCATCAAAGCTTCAAAATGAAGATACGATTATTCAGGCGATGCCAGATGTGAGTCCACCAAAGTGGCACCTTGCGCACACGACGTGGTTTTTTGAACGTTTCATCTTAAAAGAAAAGAATCCTTCATACGTTCCTTTTAATCCAAAGTTCGATTACCTCTTTAATTCCTACTATGAAACGATCGGTTCTTATCATCCTAGACATTCTAGGGGCGTACTGTCCAGGCCATCAATGGATGAAGTCTATGCTTATCGGAACTATGTTAACGAAGAAATTTTGAGTCTGCTTAGGGACTATGGCGATCAGCTCCCTAAAGAGGTTGAAGATTTGATTGAGATCGGTCTTCAACACGAACAGCAGCACCAAGAACTTCTATTAACAGATGTAAAATATAACTTCAGCTGCAATCCGATGCTGCCATCGTACACAGAACCTTCACTCTCAAACAAATCAACAAATACAGATCAAAAATCGCAAGTGACAGAAATTAAGTTTGAAGGGGGACTCGTTGAAATCGGTTTTGCAGAAACGGGGTTCTCATTTGATAATGAACGGCCGCGTCACAAGGTTTGGTTGGATGCTTATCAGATATCTTCCCATCCAGTTACGAACGGAGAATATCTTTCTTTTATTGAAGCGGGTGGATATGAGCAGCCAGAGCATTGGTTGTCGGATGGCTGGGCAACAGTCAAAAAAGAAAAATGGAAACATCCCCTTTATTGGCGTAAAACCGAGGATGGCTGGTACACGTTCACGTTAACAGGTGAAAAGAAATTGAATCTTGATGAACCCATCTGTCACGTAAGTTTTTATGAAGCGGATGCTTTTGCTAGGTGGAGTGGAAGAAGGCTGCCAACAGAAGCAGAATGGGAGCATGCAATGAGTTCCATCCCAATAGAAGGGAACTTTGTTGAGGATGAATCGTTTCATCCGGTTGTCGGTGAGTCTTATTCAAAATCACCAATAAAAAAAGCTTTTGGAGATGTATGGGAATGGACCAGTAGTCCTTACACTTCTTATCCTCAAAGTAAACCACTCGAGGGTGCGCTTGGAGAATATAACGCTAAGTTCATGTGCAATCAGATCGTTTTGCGTGGTGGATCGTGCGTAACATCTAAGCTGCATATTCGACCTACTTATCGCAACTTTTTTCAAGCAGATAAAAGATGGCAGTTTAGCGGAATTCGCTTAGCGGGGGACCTCTCATGAAAACGGTAAGATCAAATGTTCATTATCATATTGGAAACGAACCTGAAACAGATATGTATAGTGAGGTACTACATGGACTCCGAAGCGAGAAGAAGTTCATTTCACCAAAGTACTTTTATGATAAAAAAGGTTCTGAGCTGTTTGAAGCGATTACGATGCTTACGGAATATTACCCGACCCGAACGGAGCTGCTTCTATTAAATAAATTTAAAGACGAAATGGCCAATGCAATTGGAAGGGATACAGCACTCGTAGAGTTTGGAAGTGGCAGCAGTGAAAAGGTGAGGACGCTTCTAGAGGCGATGCCTGAACTTAAAGAATATGTACCGATTGATATCTCAAAAGATTTTCTGTATCAATCAGCACGAGCGCTTTCTATAGAATATCCTCATCTGGACGTTCATGCGGTTTCTGCCGATTACACGGATAAGTTTGAGCTACCAGAGCTCACATCTAAACGGAAAGCTGTGTTTTTTCCTGGATCTACTATTGGAAACTTTGAGCCACAAGAAAGAATGAATTTTCTAAAGATGACAGCCGATTTTCTTCAGCCAGATGGCGGCCTATTGATCGGTGTAGATATGAAAAAGGATCATGCTGTTTTGAATGCTGCTTACAATGATAGTAAAGGGATTACAAGTCAATTCAATACAAACCTACTAAACCGATTGAACAGAGAACTTTTGGCAAACTTTGACCTTGAAAAATTTCAGCATCATGCTTTTTATCATGCAGACAAAGGCAGAATTGAAATGCACCTTGTTAGCTTGTCAGATCAGACGATCACCATCGGTAATGAAAAAGTCTTCTTTACTGAAGGTGAGACTATTCACACTGAGAATTCTTATAAGTTTACAATTGAAGAGTTTCAAAATATGGCAAGAGAGTGTGGGTTCACACCTAAAAAAGTATGGTGTGATGATAAGAGCTGGTTCAGTATGCATTATTTGGTTGTAGAATAGTCTCGAATGGACTCCTTCATTAGGGGTTCCTTTTTTGTCCAAAACCTTTTTCTTCCTCAGCAGGTTTACGTTCATAAGTACGTGTCAAAGCATTTTATTGGGCATTTTTATAGCAAAGGGAGATAATAGGGGAAAATGGCATAGAAGAGAGGTTAATCATGAATTTAAAAGGAATTCACCACGTTTCTGCGCTTACTGCAAAAGCACCTGAAAACTTTAAGTTTTATACAGAAGTAATGGGATTAAGACTGATTAAGAAAACTGTAAATCAGGATGACACTAGCGTTTATCATTTGTTTTATGGGGATGAGAAAGGAAATCCAGGAACGGAGCTTACGTTTTTTGAAATTCCGATGGCTGGAAGAAACCATGATGGAAACAACAGCATTTCCGCTATCTCGCTTCGAGTAAATAATGATGATGCTCTTCACTATTGGCAGGGTCGTTTAAAGGATCATGGAATCGAAACAGAAGGTATTAAAGATCGGGCAGGTCGAAGCACACTGGCGTTTAGAGATCCTGAAGGTCAGAGGATGATCTTAGTTTCTGATGAGAACAACAGAGGGGTTGCAGGTGGTCAGCCTTGGAGTAAGAGTACAACACCAAAAGAACATGCAATTGTTGGTCTTGGACCTGTTAGGTTAACAGTTCCTGCAGCTGAACCAACTGTTGGGGTGCTAACAGAACTATTAGGTTTTCGGAAAAAGGGAAGCTATTCACCTGAAGTTGCAGGTCAACCTGATATTGTTGTATTAGAAACGGGTGAAGGTGGAAGTGGTGCAGAAATTCATGTAGAAGAACGAAATGACCTTCCCCAAGAACGACTTGGTCGGGGTGGTGTGCACCATGTAGCCTTTCGAGTAGATAATGAAGAAGAACTTCGTGATTGGATTGAAAAAGTACAAACATCTAGGTTTCCAAACTCTGGATTTGTGGATCGTTTTTATTTTAAGTCTCTCTATTTCCGTGAACCGAACCGAATTCTATTCGAACTTGCAACAGACGGTCCAGGCTTTGATACGGACGAAGAATTGGAACATCTAGGAGAGTCACTTGCATTACCTCCGTTCTTAGAGCCTCATCGTGAGGATATTGAAGCGAAATTAAAACCTCTCCAAACAAAACAATAAAATTTTCTTTGCCTGAATCTTAACGGATTCAGGCATTTTTGTTTGAAGTAATTTTTTCCATTAATACAAATGAGCGACTTTAGGGGTTACTACAACTGTAGAAGCACGACAAAAGCTGAGTTATTGAAATTATTTTTAGAGCAAGAACTGGTCATAAAAAATGCAATTTGGGAAAAATTAAAAAGCGTTACAACAATAAACAAACATGAAGGAGATGTCACAAGATGTATTGGCAAAAAAATGCAAAGAATATTTCAAAATATGTGAGTGCTTTTGTATTGGCATTAGCACTACTTTTAGGTACTTCAAATGCAGCTTCTGCAGTTGGGAAGAATGCGAAGGGTCCAGATGTTTACGCAATTCAATCAATGCTTAAATCCCTAGGCAGTTACTCTGGAAAAATAAATGGTTACTATAACGCATCAACGGTTAAGGGTGTAAAGTATTTTCAAAAAAGTCACGGACTACCTGTAACAGGATCTGTTGACGCTCGTACGTATCAATCCATTCTGTACGCTTACTCTTCGTTAAAATTACCTAAAGTTCGCCAAGGCGGCGGAGCAGGCCAAGGCGGCGGAGCAGGCCAAGGCGGCGGAGCAGGTCAAGGCGGCGGAGCAGGTCAAGGTGGCGGAGCTGGCCAAGGCGGCGGAGCAGGTCAAGGCGGCGGAGCAGGTCAAGGCGGCGGAGCAGGCCAAGGCGGCGGAGCAGGTCAAGGCGGCGGAGCAGGTCAAGGTGGCGGAGCAGGCCAAGGTGGCGGAGCAGGCCAAATTGAACAAGGTGAAGGTCAGCAACAGCAACAGCAAGAAGAAGGACAAGAGCAGGAAGCTCCTAAGCAGATGGAAGAACAAAAAGGTGAGACTCCACAAGCACCACAAGCACCTAAACAAGATATGCAACAAAAAGATTCAAAACAAGGTCCAAGTGTTCAACCTGGGAAAAGCAGCCCATCACCAGGAATGAAAGATAATGGAAAAGACTAAAAGTATAGTATGAAAACAAAATTTTAAATGAAAATAACAAAGAGGTCAGCTCCCGTGATCTCTTTGTTTTTATGAATAAGAGAAATAATTAATCGGAGTGATCGATAAATGTTGCAAGTATGGTTAGCTGGACTGCTTTTATTATCAACAACTGGTCAACAAGGCGCTGAAACATTAATAGTGAATCAGGAAGGGCAAAAACTTGCTGAAGTAAGCCGCAAACAGTTCGAAGGCTCTATACCTGGATTTCCAATGATTGATGACACAAAATATATTCAATTTGTTGATCTGCTTGATAAGAGATCATACAAAGCGCCTGTTAACGCTAAATTAAATGATTATGGTGCTATCATACCTGGACAAGTTGGTTATAAATTAAATCGGAAATTATTTCGAGAAAAGTTCTACACCTATTTTTTTGAAAACGGACCCAAAGTGATAGATGTGCCAGAAATGAATATTTATCCTAAAGTCGATACGGAAGTACTGGCGCATATTAAAAATCAGCAGATTGGGCAATACGTTACATACTTCAATTCAAATAATAAGAGCCGAACCACAAATATTGAGCTTGCTGCCAAAGCGCTTGATAGTCACGTTGTTTTTCCAAATGAGACGTTTTCATTCAACCAAGTGGTAGGCAGACGAACGACTGCAAAAGGATACATGAGAGCACCAATCATCGTTAGAGGTGAATTGTCAGAAGGTATTGGGGGAGGAATCTGCCAAGTATCCTCCACATTGTTTAATGCTGTAGATCGTGCAGGACTAAAAATTGTTCAACGTTATTCGCACAGCAAACGTGTACCATACGTACCATCTGGTAGAGATGCTACCGTCAGTTGGTATGGACCCGATTTTCAATTTCAAAACAAATACAATCAGCCTATCCTTATCCGGGCTAAGCGCTATGGAGGAAGTTTAGTCATTAAACTCTATTCGTCTGAAATCCTTGATCAGAGAAAACGGACAGTACCGAACGCACCAACTCATATTCCTGAAGAAATTAAGACTGAACAGAATGTGCATCTTTCTAACCCTAGCAGATAATATAAAGTACAATAATGAAGTAACATATGTGTTTGAATAGGGAGTTGGATCGTATGCAGACATTAGAAAAACTAACAGAACGTTTTTGGTACCAAACACCTGTTTCAGAGACAGATCGTCCTATTTTAGGAGCTGTTGTGGGAAACGAATTGACTTTGATGATTGATAGTGGAAATTCAGAGAATCATGCAGAGTACTTTTTAGATGAGTTGCGCAAAAAGTGTATCAAAGGGCCGAGTTTAGTCGTCATTACACACTGGCATTGGGACCATATTTTTGGATTGCCCGCGCTAAACATTCCTTCTATTTCTTCGGCAGAAACAAAAACAAAAATGCAAGAACTCTTGCCTTTCTCTTGGAGTGATGAAGATCTGGATGAAAGAGTCAAGAAAGGTATTGAGATCGAATTTTGTGCAGAAGCCATAAAAAAAGAATTTCCAGATCACCGCAACATTAACATAAAGCTGCCAACGATTACGTTTCATCAAAAATTGGAAATCAATCTAGGTGGTGTAACGTGTGTTCTTCAACATGTAGGAGGAGACCATACAACAGATTCAATCATTGTGTACATAAAGGAAGAAAAAGTTTTATTTTTATCGGATTGCCTCTACGCAAATATGTATGCACCTAAAAATAACTATACGGTGAATCGAACGCTGAATCTGTTAAATCAATTAGAGTCCTTTGACGCAGATTTTTATATTTTTTCTCATTGGAAAGCTGCGACAAAAGAAGAGTTTCAAACTGAAACATCCATGTTACGAAGTTTCGCTAACCTTACGAAAAAGTTTGAAGGTAATCAACAAGCTATTGAAGAAGAATATAAAGTCCAGGTTAAACGGGAGCTAACTGAAGATGAACGTGAGACCTTACAGTTTTTTGTTAACGGTTTCAGTCTTAACTTGCATAAATAGAATAGGAGAGTATGATGTTACAAGAATTTAAAGTGACTATTGAACAATTCGGGGGAATAGAAAGACAGATCAGAGTGTGTTTGCCCTGCGATTATAGTGACAGACAAGACCATTATCCTGTGCTGTATATGCATGACGGTCAAAATCTGTTTAATGATGAAGACGCCAGCTACGGTGTCTCGTGGGGTTTAGCTGATTATCTAAAGAGGAGTAAAGCACCCCTTATCATTGTTGGAATCGACTGTAATCATGAAGGCTTCGAGCGTTTTAATGAATATGCACCATGGGAAAACCCGACAGTAGGACTTGAACTTTTAAAATGTGAAGGGGTGTATGGAGGAAAAGGAGCTGCATACATTGAGTTCATTCTTCATACCCTAAAGCCGCTGATCGATGAAAAATATAGAACAAAGACTGACGAAACATTAATGGCAGGCAGTTCGATGGGTGGTCTCATATCGACGTATGCAGCTTGTCGTTACCCTCATGTATTTAGCAGGGTGGCAAGTCTATCTTCCGCTTATTGGTTCAATCAAAACGAGATTGAGAGCTTGATCGAAGAAAGTGATCTCACGAGTATAAAAAGATTTTATATGGATGTTGGAACTGAAGAGGACACATCAAAAGTGGACGCCGCGCATTACATCCGGTCTTCTGAAGAGGTTTATGAAGTCTTTAAGAAAAAGAACGTCGACCTGAAATTTGAATTAATACAAGATGGAAAGCATCATGAGAGCGCATGGCGTGAAAGAATGCCTGAAATCATTGATTACCTGATGAAGTAAAGGGGAGATAGACGTTGATCACATTTGAAAGAATGGACAATAAGCAGTTTAAAGATTATATGAAGTTTATGCTGCCTGATTATATTCGTGATACAGCTGAACATTATAAACTAGATACAGAGCTAGCTACTGAAAAAGCAGAGAAACAAATGGAACAACTGCTCCCAGATGAGGAAAAAACAGAAGGACAGCATATATTTCAAATCAAAAGCGATAAGGAACTAGCAGGCTACCTTTGGTTTCATGTTTCAAAAGAAGAGAAAAAAGCTTTTCTTTATCATATCTTTGTGAAGGATGCATTCCGTAAACAAGGGATTGCACAAGATGCTCTTCATTTTTTTGAGAATGAATCAAAAGATGAAGGAGCTGATTATGTTGGCCTTCATGTCTTTGGTTCGAATGAACAGGCAATTGCACTATATACAAAGCTAGGCTACAAACAAGCATCCATATCGATGAACAAAGTTTTGTAAACGTTATAAAAGGGAGAGAGATAAACATGAGGAAAATTGGATTGCAACTGTACTCCATCCAACAAGAAGCAGAAAAAAATCTACTAGGTACATTAGAAAAAGTGAAAGAAATCGGATATGACAGTGTTCAGTTTGCTGGATTGTTTGGAATATCTGCTAAGGATGTAAAAAAAATATTGAACGAAAATGCTTTAACCGTTGCTGGAGCTCATATTCCTCTTCAGCAGTTTTCGGGAGACGCATTTAAAAAGCAAATGGAAGATCAGCTTATCTTAGAGAACGATTTAATGATCATGCCTTACTTAACAGAAGATCAAAGAAAATCAATCGATGATTACAAGCGTGTAGCAGAAGTGTTGAATGAAGCAGGATTTAGAAGCAAAGAGTATGGGATACGTGTGGCATACCATAATCACGATTTTGAGTTTTACGAGCTTGATGGAAAGATGCCGTTCGATTTGCTCTATCAAGAAACAGATCCTGATTTAGTAAAGATGGAGCTCGACACGTATTGGGCAAAATATGCTGGGTATGAGCCAGAAGAGCTGCTTAATAAGTATCGCTTCCGTTGTGTGTCACTACACCTGAAAGATATGGTAGAGAAAAACGGTCAAAAACAGAGCACGATCGCGGGAACAGGAATGCTTGATATCGGTAGCTTCTTACGATTGGCAGATGAACAGAAAGTGGATTATTGTGTGATCGAGCAAGAACATTTTGAAGGAGATCTTCTTTCGGAAGTAGAAAAAGGTGTGCAGAGCGTCAAAGCACTTTTATAGAGGAGAACCCAGTCGTGGAAGATATAACGTTTGCTCTTTATATAGAAAAGGTGCATTTTGAAAGAATACAAGAGTTGAACAAAAAAGAGAATTGGACGCAATTAGTTGAAACATATGAAGAAACAAAACAAGCATGGAATAAGTCTAATGTAGCCTATGTCATGTTAAAGAATGAAGAGTTAATAGGTTATATTCGAGGGTTGACAGATGAACACGTAACACTCTATATATGTGAGATGCTGATATCAAAGCCTTATCGAGGACTAGGATTAGGTGGAAAGCTGTTGAACAGCATTCAAGAAAAGTATCCAACAGCACGTATGGAGATGCTGGCATCACGAACATCACACACTTTTTATGAAGGGCAAAACTTTAGATCTTTTTACGGATATCGAAGAACGTATGAAGAATGTAAATCTTAGGAGGCGTTTTATATGAGTGAGAAAGTAAAGAGTATCTCTGTTATACAGAGCCACGTTAACAATGTATTCGTACATGTTACTGATTTGAAAAGATCTGTAGAGTGGTATGCAGATCTGTTGGGTGTAACGATTGATTCAAGTGAAGTACAATCCCCTGTACATAACATTCCCGTGACAGGACAAACTGGATTATCACTAGATGATCATACGTTTGACCCGTCCTTCCACCGGACGCCTGGTTCAGGTCCTATGTTTAATGTATTTGCACCGGATATTGATGCAGCTTACAAAGAGCTGCAAGAAAAAAACATGAAAGTCATTAAAGAAATTCAGTGGCATGGTGAAGTGGCTTGGTTTAATGTAGAAGATCCAGATGGAAACGTAGTTATGATTTGTAATTGCTAACAAAATTAAATGTTTAGTAACTGGCCCTTACTAGCCTTCCTTGGTACTAGTAGGAGTCAGTTTTTTTCTGCAAAAGTATATAAACTGAACATTCTATCTATCAAGCATTTTCCTATTTGTGGTAAAGTGGATAGTAGAATGAATTGGGAGGAATAGGTATGAACGAGCAGAAAATAAATGCACTTAAAGAAGAGTTCGAGAATCTTGTAAGCGTAACCATAACTTCCATAGATGATCTCAAGAATTTTTTAAATCAACAAAAGCACACCTACGAAAAAGTAGAAGAAAAGATGCTTCGACATTATATTGCTTTTCAATGCCAAAGCAACCATGACGAAATTAAGCAGCAATATGAATTTGATCAGCAGCACATAAAACCATTGTTTAAAAAATACCAATCTATATTGGACGAGAAAGTATTAGAGTCACCATTTATGGCAGAACTTCCTGACGATGAATTTGGAGAATATAAAAAGAAGCTGAGAACGCAATTTGCTCTTTTTCAAGAAGCTAACCTAGATATAGAAAAACAAGAAGATGCTCTTACGAATCAATATTTTGAGATCACAGGAAGTCTCTCTTCAAATTGGGAAGGAAAAGAAGTTACGATTAGTGAGCTTTTTGTTCATGTTAGAGATTCTAAGCGTGACACAAGAGAGAAAGCGATGAAAGCCTTGTATGAACCTATCTTAAAAGAAGAAGAGAAACTTCAAAGTATTCTTGACGAGTTGATTCAACTTCGTGTGAAGAAAGCAGAGAATGCTGGTTTGAGCGGCTTTAACGATTATATGTTTAAAAAATATAATCGATTCGACTATACGCCAGAGGATTGTACAGAACTCGCTGAATCCATACGTGAGCATGTTCTTCCGATCACGATACAACTTCAAAAAGAGCACAAAGCTGAAATAGGTGTTGATGTTTATAAGCCATGGGATGTTCAAGCAGAAGCAATCGGTCGAAAACCATTACAACCTGTAAGTTCCGATGTGGAGTTAATCAATAAATCAGCGAAGGTTTTAGGCGAACTTGATGTTGAATTTGGTTCACTCGTTCATGAAATGAACGAGAAGAAACTTTTTGATCTAACGAGCAGAAAAGGAAAAGCACAGGGGGGATTCTGTGAATCGCTACCTGAAACAGGACTTCCGTTTATCTTTATGAACATGTCCAACACGGATAGTGATCTTGTTGTTTTTATGCATGAGATGGGACATGCGATTCATGATCTACTGAAGAGTGATCAAGAATTATATGCTTATAAACAAATTCCAATGGAGTCGGCCGAACTAGCGAGTATGAGTATGGAGCTTTTCACAATGGATCGTTGGAATGAGTTTTACAAGACAGAGGAGGAACTTAACCGAGCGAAGAAAGATCAGCTAAAGGGGGCTTTAATGAGTCTTCCGTATATTATGGTCATTGATCAGTTTCAGCACTGGCTGTACCAACATCCAAATCATACTTGGGAAGAACGCACGAAGAAGTTTGGTGAGTTGAAAGATCGCTATGATGCTTCGATCGTAGATTGGAATGGATTTGAAGAATGGAAAGTAAAAGGATGGTTCTATACACTTCATATATACGAAGTTCCTTTTTATTTTGTTGAGTACGCGATTTCTCAACTTGGCGCTATCCAATTGTACAAAAATTATAAAGAAGATCCAGAGGGAACGATCAATAAATATAAAGAAGCATTGAAACTTGGAAGTTCTAAGTCACTTCCGGAAGTTTATGAAACTGCAGGGATTGAGTTGGATTTTTCATCCAATAAGATTGCTGAGCTTATGGAGTTTGTTGCGAAAGAACTTAACCTGCTATCCATTAGTTAGGTAAAGAAATAAATAATTAAAGAATTTAAACAATATAAAGGGTTTCTATCTATTTAGTAGAACTATTAGAAAAGGCGCACTTTATATAGAAATAGAAATGTTAAATCAATTAATAATAAAGAGGTGTCCATAAATTCTTGTCATAACCGGTTGGTGAGAAAGTATTTCATTGCACTGCCGACATACCGATTCCGATATTGAGCCGGACTCTATTCCCAGTGAACAAAGGAGATTGTATGCTGGATTCTCAATAACGAGAGCAAAATATGCACGTTTTAACATACGATTTAGGATTCATTTTCCTAAGTAGGGGAAAATAAAGTTAAATGGCATATTGTTATGGGAAAATAGTCGGAATATGAGGGGTGAGAGGTATGAGAAAACCCGATGACGAAAAATTATGGGACACAGGCACATCAGATTTTGAAGAAGGCGACAAGATCACCTTTCACAATACCGAGCAGGGTGTTGAGAAAACTTACACGGTGAAGCGTGTGAAGGCGAACGGTGATATTGAACTCGTTTATTCTGTAAAAAAGCCGAGACCACCGATGCAGTAGCATACGATATAAATAGCAGGAACAGCTCACACGTTTAGTGAGCTGTTTTTTTTATGTATAGGGAAGAAAAATGTAATACGTATGAATATATGGTTAATAGTAATAGGAATGATAAATTATGGGTGTTTATGATTAGGTGATTAAGGTAAAACATGATTGAACAGCTACTAGAGAGGAAGTTTTATATGACGCAAAAACCATTAATAGGATTAACAAGTACGATCATGTCAATCAATACGATTGAAACTCAAAATGAAAACGTTGATACGATCGTTGTTTATAATAAATTTGCAGAAACTGTTAGAGATGCAGGGGGTATCCCCATCGTTATTCCGATGGGAAAGCCTGAAGAAGCTGAATATTATGCGAAATTATGTGATGGATTAATTTTTACTGGTGGAGAAGACATCAGTTCGATCACTTATAACGAAGAACCTCATCCAAAGGTAAAAAAGGTGAACAAACACCGTGATGATTTTGAGATTGAACTCGTGAAAAAGGCACGTGAGAACGAAAAGGCCATTCTAGCTATGTGTCGAGGATATCACTTACTGAACGTTAGTTATGGAGGTACAATCATACAGGATGTGGAGAGCGAGTATTCAAATAGTATTAATCACTTTCAATCATCTGCAACACGAACAGAACCTTCTCACACCGTTAACATTGAAGAAGGTAGTAAACTGTACAAAATTGTTGGAGAAAAAGAGGTTGCTGTAAACAGCTTTCATCACCAGGCGATCGGAAAAGTGGGTAAAGGACTACGAGTGGCAGCTAGAGCATCTGACGGTATAATCGAGGCATTAGAACTTGAAGATCAGGATAAAACATTCTTGCTTGGAACACAGTGGCATCCAGAAGAATTGAGACATGAAAACGAGAATATGATGGCGATCATTACTTCGTTTATTAACGAAGCGAAGAAAATGAAGGAATAGAGATTGAAACCTCCACACCAGGAGGTTTCTTTGTTTATAAGGAGAGGTAATGTTTTGAAAGGAAACTTTTTTCATGGTAATTACGTAGTATATAATAGAAATTATTGAGGAGGCTGTCTCATGAATATATCGAGACTATTGAAGATGGTAACAGGCGGTATTGAGGCTTTCCTTGGCATTCCTTTCTTAGGAGGAGCCATCATTCTTGCTTCAGCATGGGGACCACTTCAATTCATGTTTGTTTTTCATTTGATCACACTTATCATTTGTATCGTTCAAAAAGAAAGATTTACAGGAAGTGTATTAGGTCTTATTACTTCTATTGTCGGCTACTTGCCAGTCATCGGAATGATCATGCACATCGTTACAGCGCTGGTTTTATTTTTTGACGCTGCTAGAGGGAGCAGAAAACGGAAGAACGAGCATATCATTGAAGTAAGAAAAGGTTATTAAAGGCTTAACTCTTCATGAAAGCTTTCAGCCAAACAGTGGTTGAAAGTTTTTTGTTGGAGAAAAAAGGGTTATATTTGGTAAGACAAGAGTACTTTCAGATTAGAGAGGATGAAAAAAGATTGGGATTCATATTCTATGCGATAACACAGATTGCTATCGCTTATTATTTATATGTTCAAGCTCCGCTGTATAATAAAGATCGGTGGCTTTGGACGATATTAGGTTTAATGTTTGGTCCCTACACATTAAGTATTTTTCTTATTCTAACAAATCGAAAAGGGTTAGGATGGACGTTGTTAATAGTAATGTTCCTCTGTTTAATAGCAGGAATTCTATTTTTAAGTTTACTGGTCTGGGCTGTCTTTTTTTCAAAAGGATAATGCTTGTAAAAAAGAAGGTGAGTTTATGAAAAAACAACTAGTATTTGTTTACGGGACGCTTCGAAAAGAGGGAAGTAATGCCAACTTTTTAAAGAATGCAACATACATAGAACATAGATGCTACGCCGAGGGACAACTATACGATACAGGTTGGGGTTACCCAGCATTAATTCTTGAAAAAGATAAATGGGTAACAGGTGAGCTATATGAAGTAACTAAGGAGGAACTAAAACGATTAGACGAACTTGAAGATTTTGTTGAAAACAGAGCTAATAATTTATATGATCGCATCGTTGCTAAAATAAAGACATCAATTGGAGATAAAGAAGCTCTGATGTATGTAATGAATACTAAAGCGAATGACTTTATTTCAATTGAGGAAAATGATTGGATAATATATCTCCAGAGATAAACAAAAAAAGAGGTCACCATTACTTTGGTTGACCCCTTTTATTATGAAAAAGAGTAAATCTCTATTTAGCGATTAAGTTGTTTATACAATGAACGGCAGAATCGACATCATCGAACCGCTTCAGGGAGTTAGTTTCAATCTGAATCACTTCGAACGATTGATCGTTCTTTAAATACTTTACAGAAAAAACAGCTGAATTGTTTTCACTAAAAGTGTGTGTAATATCGGATTCAATATACTGTTTGTTTTGTAAATTTAAGAGTATGGTTTTCACATCTTGTTGGTTCATGATACATCGTCCCCTTTCTATTATGGGGGAACTTGTTAGGAACCCAAATAATAAATTACTTTCCTTCCTTAACATTTATGCTAACATAAGTAATTTTTTAAGTACAGGTAACGAAAGGACTGTTCTTCTAAATTCATCCATTTTCTATCGTCAAAATCGCCTCTATTTCGACATTACCTTTCAATGCTCGTGAAATCATACACGAATGCTCAGCTTTAATGGCGAGTTTTTGAAGAAGTGTCGAAATGTTTTTTGACGTGCCATGTTTGATCGTGACGACCGGTCGATGGATGATTTTTTGATACGTAATCACTCCGTTTGTAACATCGACATATCCTTCAGACTCCATCGTTAAATTTATGTTATCTATCTTACTTCGTTCTATCATGGCAGCAAGTGTGATGATATAACAAGTTGCCGCTGCTCCAAGCAACATTTCATCGGGATTCGTTCCAATTCCTGGTCCATCCATCTCAGGAGGTATCGATACCTTAGTCTTCAAATTCTGTGTTTCTATCGTTCCTATATTATTTCTTCCGCCTGGCCAATGCGCATTCAGATAAAAAACATGTTTTGCCATTTTAAATCACCTCAAATTTTTACTTCTTTAAGTGTAAAGCAAGCGAGCTTTTACGTCACATTTCCTGTTTAAAGTGTACAAAATGTAAGTTTTTTTGTTTTTTTAGTGATCCAAATCAAATTTATCTTCGTTAGCTATTTGAAAACACTTACAGAAGGAGGTGATAACCAGGTGAAACGATTTGTACAATTGGTTGTATTCGCAGCGGGTATGAGTATTCCCGCAATCGTATCGGCTGATAGCGGAGGTATTCTTTCTTCAGTCACAGACCTTACAAAAGAAACAAGTGAGATTGTTGAAAGGGTTCCAGACAAAGTGAACATTTCGACGAAAAATCATTCAGTTACCGATGAGGTTGTGAGACCTACTCTTAACACAGTTACAAATATTGTGAAAGACACAACTCGTGCTGTCGACAAGGTGGATCAAACGGTTAACAAAGTTACCGAGACCGTAAAGCCAGTAGATCAAGCGGTCAAAACGGTAACGAATACAGTCGATACGGTAAAAGAAGCAGTTCCGACAGAAAAGCTAAAAAGTTCTAAACCGATCGTAGATGTAAACCTTACTGAAAAACCTTCGATAAAAGTTGATGTTTTAGATCAGGAGGTGAACGTTACGGTCCCTGTTACACCGGAAAAACCTCAAGTAGAGGTGAAGCTTCCAGTCGTTTCAGAGATTGTTACTACTAAGCCGGAAGTTGAGGAAGTGGTCAAAGCAAAACCAGAACCAGCTCCTACCCCAACACCAGTCACTGAACCTGTTGTGGAGAACAAACCGAATACGAGTGAAACGATGAATGAAACGAAAGGTGCAATAACTAAAAAGCCGGTTGTTGTGAAGACAAAAGAAATTTTTGTAAAAGACATAGAGAATCCCGTTAGTACGATTACGAGTGGAGAAGTACTTAAAAAGAGCAGGGATCAAAAAGAAATTGAGAAACCTGTACGGAAAAAAACAAGTACGGATTATCCGGTAACTCAAAAGGCAACTCAAATACAAATGCTAACTCCATCATCACAAGGTGGACAATCTCCTTCAGGTTCATCCAATGGACCGATGACTTCTTCAAGCACTGTTACGTTCTTGGCTATTCTAGATGGTGGACAAAATGATACTCAGCTTGAAACAGGAAGTCGACTTGGTGAGGGAGTTCGACACTATTATGATCAATGGCTAAATGCTCCACCTGGGCAACCACCACAATCTTTCTTCTTCTAATTCAAATTTGGTAAAACAAAAAAATTAAGAAGAAGAAGGAGAGAAATGACAATGAAAAGATCAAACTTTATTAGAACATTTGCGATTACAGGTGCTGCTGCGGCTGGGTTATTTTTTGGAGGAAGTGAAACATTTGCAGATGAAGGGTCATCAAGTCTTAAAATCGGAACAGGGTTGATCAGTAACATTCAGCTTTCTGAGAAAGATGAAGAGTCTAATCTTAACCTTGATCTAGGTGCCGTAACAGGCATCGAATTAGAGAGCTCAGATGATGATTCGAACCACAATAGCGTAAAAACAAACGTTGGTGCAAATGTGAATGCTGAAGCTTCCGGTGAAGAAGATGAAAAAGCTCAAGTAGGTACAACTGTAAATGCTGGAGTTGAAGCGGAATCAAAAACTGAAGATCATAACGACGGTGCTAAAGCTAATGCGGCAGTCGGAACTGATGCCACAGTTAAAAGTTCTTCTGATGATGAAAGTAAAGCGTCTGTAAACGCAGATACAAACGTTGAAGCGGAAGTTCGTTCTAATGAAGAAGATAACAAAGATTCTAGTTCTCTAAATGCGGGAGCAGATGTTCAAGCAGCTGTCGAAGCTCAAGATGAGGAAGAATCAAATACTGCAGTTGATGCAAACGCAGGTTTAACTGCAGGATTAGAAGCAACTGAGGAAGACGAGAAGTCAAGCGTGAAAGTAGATCTAGGAACAGATGTGATGGCGAACGTAACTTCTGAAGATGAAGGGGATAACTCTTCTCTTATGGCTGACGCTGGTCTATCGGCTGGAGTAGAAGCAACTGAAGAAGACGAGAAGTCAAGCGCGAAAGTAGATCTAGGAACAAACGTGATGGCGAACGTAACTTCTGAAGATGAAGAAGAGAACTCTTCTGTAATGGCTGACGCTGGTCTATGGGCTGGAGTAGAAGCAACTGAGGAAGACGAGAAGTCAAGTGCGAATGTAAATTTAGGTACAGATGTGATGGCGAACGTAACTTCTGAAGATGAAGAAGAGAACTCTTCTGTAATGGCTGACGCTGGTCTATGGGCTGGAGTTGAAGCAACTGAGGAAGACGAGAAGTCAAGTGCGAATGTAAATCTAGGTACAGATGTGATGGCGAACGTATCTTCTGAAGATGAAGAGGATAGCTCTTCTCTAATGGCTGACACTGGTCTATGGGCAGGAGTAGAAGCAACTGAGGAAGACGAGAAGTCAAGTGCGAAAGTAGATCTAGGCACAGATGTGATGGCAAACGTAACTTCTGAAGACGAAGAGAATAACTCTTCTTTGATGGCTGATGCTGGTCTATGGGCAGGAGTAGAAGCAACTGAAGAAGACGAAGCGTCAAGTGCAAAAGTAGATCTAGGCACAGACGTGATGGCGGCTATTATGTCTGAAGACGAAGAAGATCGTTCTTCTTTAAGCTCAATGCTTAACACGGATACAGCACTTTCTTTGTCTTCTGAAGATGAGCTTGAAAATACTTCTCTTAAGTTAAATACTTCAATCATGGCAGACTTAATGAGCTCACTTGATGAAGATGAAGATCGTTCTTCTCTATACTCTTCATTAGACGCTGGTCTTGAACTTGGACTTGAAGGCGATGATGAAGACCGTGGGTTGAATCTAAATCTTTGGACAGGTTTAATGCTAGATGCAATGTATGAAGGACAAGATAATGAAGATTCTATCTTAGAACTTTAATAGGTAAGCTAAAAAGAGACGGCAGACGTGCTGTCTCTTTTTCTATGTGAAAGAATAGGAATAAGGGGTGTGGATAATTTACTAAATTCGAAATTCAACTATTTTTATAGGTTGATATGGAGAAAACACCCTAATTAAATGGAGAGAAATAGCGAAGGAAATAAATTGTTGGGGGACTGTCCCTCATGTATACTTAAGTTTATTAAGTATACATGAGGGTGTTAGGTTAGGAGATGGCGCTATGGTGCATAAAGAAACAAATCTAAAGTTAGTCGTAGCTGGTTTGTTGCTAGGTATTCTAATGGCTGCAATGGATAATACCATTGTTGCAACTGCGATGGGGACGATTGTAGCCGACCTAGGTGGTTTTGATAAATTCGTTTGGGTTACTGGCTCTTATATGGTGGCAGTAATGGCAGGGATGCCAATTTACGGTAAGTTATCCGACATGTATGGCAGAAAACGATTCTTCATTTTTGGACTTGTCGTTTTCCTTATCGGTTCTGCCCTTTGCGGTCTTGCTCAAAGTATGGAGCAGCTGATAGCGTTTCGAGCGATTCAAGGTATCGGCGGTGGAGCATTGATGCCGATCGCATTTACGATTGTTTTTGATATTTTCCCTCCAGAAAAGAGAGGGAAGATGACAGGGCTTCTTGGGGCGGTTTTCGGAACTTCGAGTGTTCTCGGACCTTTACTCGGAGCGTTCATTACAGATGCGATCAGCTGGCATTGGGTGTTCTATATTAACGTTCCAATAGGTGCAGCTTCGTTTTACTTGATCTTCCGTTATTACAAAGAAACACTGGAGCATCGTGAGCAAAAGATTGACTGGTGGGGTGCCATCACACTTGTGATCGCAGTTGTTAGTTTGATGTTTGCCCTTGAACTTGGTGGCAAGACATATGCATGGGATTCAACGCAGATCGTAGCTTTGTTTACGATATTTACTGTCTTTTTCATTGTGTTCTTTGCTGTAGAACAAAAAGCATCCGAACCGATTATTTCATTTTGGATGTTTAAGAAGAGACTATTTGCTACTTCACAGATTCTAGGTTTTCTATACGGTGGAACATTCATTATACTAGCCGTTTTTATTCCTATTTTCGTTCAAGCGGTTTATGGAGGTTCTGCAACAAGTGCAGGCTTAATTCTTACACCAATGATGTTAGGTTCTGTTGCTGGAAGTATGATCGGTGGTATTTTTCAAACGAAAACCAGCTTCCGTAACCTTATGATTGTATCCGTAATTTCTTATTTTACTGGCATGTATATGCTTAGTGGTATGACACCAGATACTTCTAGAACCATGCTTACATTCTTTATGGTCACTGTAGGTATTGGTATGGGGTTCTCGTTCTCTTTATTACCTGCAGCGACTATCAACAAAATGGAGTTTCGTTACCGAGGTTCAGCAAACTCCACGAATGCCTTTTTGCGATCATTAGGTATGACACTGGGTGTAACCATTTTTGGAGCACTTCAAAACCGAATTTTTTATGAAAGAATAAGTGAGAATTTAAAAGGTTTTGCAGGTCAAGGGTCTGCTACTATTAAAGATCTTGATCCACAAAAAGTGTTTCAGTCCGGAGAGCGTGATAAAATACCACCTGAAATACTTGATGGAATTTCAGCTTCTATGTCTGACTCCATTACAACAGTATTCACATATGCACTAATTCCAATCGCGATTTCGGCTGTTGTCATATTGTTTATGGGTAATGAACGAGTAGAGACATCGAAACAACATAAAGAAGCAAAATAATATTATAAAAGAGCTTGGGATGATAATATCCCAAGCTCTTTTAGGTTAAGCGGCACGCGTTGCTTTCTTTTCTTTTTTTGGAGCAACCGTATAGGACAACGATACGACTACATCAATCGCAAGTATTAGAGCCCAAATACGTGTGACATTATTAGCAGTATCGTTTTTGTAGAACAGATCTGTATCTGTTGTGTCATACCAATCTTTTAAAAAAGTATCTAGGTGTATGGATGATACGGCATCTGATAGTCCGAATACTAGCCAAAAAACACCTTGTACCGTGATGAATAAAAAAATGTGCTTAAAAAGATTTCGTCTTTCTTGCTTCGCGTGTTGCATCCCATACAGTGGTTTTGAATCGAGCAGTTCGGGTTCGGGCAATCCACGCCATTTTGCGACCTTTCGCTGAATAAAGCGATCTAACTTCTGAAAATCGCTTTTCCCATACAAAAAGGCATAAGCTATGACAACCAGAATTATGATTTGATATGTTGAGAATTCTCCTGTTCTTAAATAATCGAAATATCCCATCGCAGCAATCCAGAGGTCATTTAAGAGAAAAAGAACGAAGAATGCAATGCTTAATTTCTTCAGATTGAACCAATAACGTACCACTAAAAAAGATAAAGTAGAAACCCAAAATACGGTCTCTGCCAGAATAAGAAATACCCATTTATGATCCAGTACAAAATCCATTTGATGTTCATCCTTTCTTTGCTGCATTTTAAATCAGTGTTTCTCATTAATAGAATACCACTTAAAAATGGGTAAGTCTCCCATATTTAGTATCATTTCTCTTTGCTATTATGTGATAATAAACAGGAAAAGAATATAAAAAACGGAGTGATTTTTATGTATTCAGATACAGCTTCTGAATTGCGCAGCATTCGTAGGACATTGATTGTATTAGGAATCTTGTTATTATTTGTAATCGGATCTATCAATAATGGTGGTAGCGAAGAGAATGAAGAGAATGAAGATTCTCCTGTTATTACAACAAATGTAGAGAATAATCTTGTTCCATTAGGTAACGGGTATTTTGGACTGTACTCCAACTTTGAAGAAACTGGTTCGGAGCATGGAATGAAGATTTATTATTATGATGAAAAAGAAAATAAACTTGTGTTAAAAAAAGAAGAAGACTTAGACACAGTAGAAATTTCAGAATGATGGGAAAGGGTTTTATGGATCACAAAAGTAAATGTAAAATACAAGTAAGTTGTTTTATTAAGTAAGTTCTTCAATTATATGATATACTTTTTCTTGATTATAAAAATTTATAACACTTAGGAGGTGACAACTTATATTCCAGTAACTTGGGGTATAAGGAGTCTTTTTGGACAGTTTGACCTTATTGAAATTACTTGCAGTAGCCGTACTTATTCTACTAACCGCTTTTTTCGTAGCAGCAGAATTTGCGATTGTTAAGATTCGTAAATCAAGAATTGACCAATTAGCTGAAGAAGGCAACAAACGAGCGATTGCAGCACAAAAGGTTATTTCAAACCTTGATGGATCACTCTCTGCCTGTCAGTTAGGTATTACAATTACAGCACTAGGTTTAGGTTGGTTAGGTGAGCCTACGGTAGAAGCAATTCTCGGTCCAGTATTTGAAAAAATGGATTTAAGCCCGGCGATTGTTCATACATTATCATTTGCAATTGCTTTTGCATCCATTACTTTTTTACACGTTGTTCTTGGTGAGCTTGCACCAAAAACAGTAGCTATTCAAAAAGCTGAAACAATCAGCTTATTGTTATCACCTGCATTGATTGGATTCTACAGAGTTATGTATCCATTCATTTGGTTCTTGAACGGAAGTGCGCAGCTTTTAGTAAGAATGTTTGGATTAAAACCAGCGTCAGAGCATGATATGGCACACACCGAGGAAGAACTACGTTTAATTCTAAGTGAGAGCTACAAAAGTGGTGAAATCAACAAATCTGAGTTCAGTTATGTAGAAAAGGTATTCGAATTTGACGACAGAACTGCAAAAGAGATCATGGTCCCTCGTACTGAAATGGTTTGTCTTTACGAAGATAATACCGTTGCAGAAAATATTAATATAATTGCAGAAGAAAAATATACACGTTACCCTGTTGTAGGGGAAGATAAAGATAATGTTCTTGGTATGGTGAATGCGAAAGAAGTATTTTTTGACTTGATTAAAGGAAAAGAATACCCACTTGAACATTACATTAGACCAACATTGAGCGTATTTGAAAACACACCGATCAAAGAAACACTATTAAAGCTGCAGAAAAAAGGCTTTCATATGGCAGTTTTAGTTGATGAATATGGTGGAACAGCAGGTATTGTTACCATTGAAGATATTTTGGAAGAGCTTGTTGGTGAAATACGTGATGAATTTGATGAAGATGAATCACCAATGATTCATGCAGTCAGTCCAAATGTTAAGCACTTTGACGGTAAAGTATTGATCGCAGAAGTGAACGACATTTATGGACTTGAAATTGATGATAGTGAACTTGATACGATTGGTGGCTGGGTCCTTTCACAGAACTCAGAAATACAAGAAAATCAGGTCATATCGTATGATGAATATGATTTCAAGGTGATTGAGATTGATGGACATCAAGTTAAAAAAATCGAAATTACGAAAAGGCTTAATCAGGATGAAGAAACCTCTTCTTCATCCAAAGAATTAGAGCACAACTTAGTTGAAAAAGAAGCTTAAGTTTTAAGAGACCATCGTTAACAGATGGTCTCTTTTCTTGTTTATTATTTTTGATGCAGGGAACAAATGAAGGTAAAGGAGGAGATTACTTTGAAAACTATTACTATTCAATTAGAATACGATGAAACAACAATCCAAGCATCGCAAAATATAGAAAGATTATTAGAAGAACCACTTTCTAGAACAGGATTTAAATTAGTTTCCGTATCCTCATCTTCAGAACATAATACGACTAACGGAATTAAAGATAAAGACTCTACAGGAGCTGGTGGACAAACTTCGCCTGATAATGAAAAGCCACCTAACAGAAATTAAGACGGGATTTCCCGTCTTTTTTCTTTATCATTCTAATTTCCCAGGAAATCGACTTAAATTGACAGAATATATTGACAAATTTATAGTGATTATTTACTATTTAAATAACTAAACTTTTAAGACAAAAGTAAAAGGGGATGAAAGATTAAAAGGGGGTTGAGGGATATGGTAAGAACACCGCAATATCGCTTTATTCGTTTGATAACAGGTAATGAAATAATGGATGTTGATTTATTTCTCTATACCAACAAAACAACTGTAGTGGTAAGTATGCTCTATTACAAACAAGAACATATTATCATGTCCTCTCATACAGCTCCGGATCGAAAAACTGCTTTGAAACAGGCATTCCATACTTTTTACGAAACTAAATTCATCTATGATCAAAAACAACTATCTATAATTAACTAAAAGAAAAAATTAATCATTTTATAGTAAGAATATTTTTTAAAAAATATCTTTATTTGTAAAAGGACATGTGTTTATAATTTAGGTAATCATGAACGAAACGTTTTGATTAACGTTTTTAATGGAGGGTGGGTATGGAAACTTCAGATGGTCAAGTATTAGGAGACAGCCTTTTCATTAATCAAATGAAAACATACGCCAATCAATTTGAACATTCTGAAACACCTTTTCTTATCCAGAAAGACCGAACTTGGGTATATGTAAATCCCGCAGCAAGAAAGATATTAGAAGCGGAAGAAGAAATAATCGGTCAGCCGATATGGAACAACCTCCCAAATGAGTTGCATCATCTAGTGGAGGAAAGAATTCAAACATGCGACAAAGGTATTGCCCCTAAGCCAAGTGAACAAACATGGATCACCCAAAAAGGTAATTCTATTCAATTAGAAGTCATCGGATTTCCCCTAATGTTTACATCACACGCCACACAAATAATTATTCGAAATTTAACACAGCAGCATCTTGAAAAGAAAGAAACGCTTGATCATTTAAAGCTTATAACTGAAAACATGATAGATATTATTGGAATTGTTAGTCATGAGGGGATCTTCACCTATTTGACACCGTCCTATTTTTGGGTAACTGGTTACACTCAAAGTGAAGCGATAGGTACCACTCCATTTAACCTTGTTCATCCTGAAGATAGAGACCGTGTGATTCAAGAGTTTACTCGAATGATCATGAAGGAAATACCTCTTTCGATTGAGTATAGATACTTGAAAAAAGATGGGAGTTATATTTGGCTAGAGTCTAAAGGGACCCCTATTAGTCATAAAGACAACCTCTCTGCGATTGTTGCGTCTCGAGATATTACAAAGAGAAAAGAAGCAGAAGCTGCCTTAAGAAAGAATGAATTTAAACATAAGATTATCTTGGATCATAGCAATGATTTAATCTGCTCAGTTGACATGAATGGAAACTATTTATATGCCTCACGATCTTATAAAAATGTACTAGGGATCGAACCAAGCTCACTCCTCGGTACGAGCGCATTGAATTGTGTTCATTTGGAGGATCATGAGAGTGTAGAGAAATATATTAAATTAGTTGCCGCATTGGAAAATCCGCTACCTCTTGTTTATCGCAAGGTACATGCTTCAGGTCATCCTGTTTTATTAGAGGGGAAGGGCATGCCGATGGTGTCTGATGAAGGGGACATAGAAGGTCTCGTATTTATCTCTAGAGATATTACGGAAAAGAAAAAAGCAGATGAATATATACGAAATAGTGAAAAACTTGCCGTATTGGGAGAACTAGCAGCAGGTGTTGCTCATGAAATCAGAAATCCACTCACATCCATTAAAGGACTGTTTTCTTTAATGAAAAATAGTGAGATCGATCAAAACAAACTCTATTTATACAATGAAGTAATTTGTGAGGAACTTCATCGGATTGAATCTATCGTGAATGAGTTTATGGCATTAGCAAAACCAGACGCTACTCAATATATGAAGAACGTGAACATAATTCAACTTCTGCAAGACACTGTAATGTTACTAACGTCTGAAGCTAATTTGTACAATGTAGAAATTCGTCTATTATTTAAAGAGAGAGATCTCTTTGTCTCTTGTGAAAAGAACCAGATTAAACAAGTTTTTATCAATGTGATTAAAAATGCGATCGAAGCTATGAATGATGGTGGAATTCTCACGATAGCCATTGAAGAAACGACTGATCAAAAAATCAAACTTATCTTTGTAGATAATGGGATTGGAATTGAAGAAGAAAGATTAAAGAGCATTGGCGTCCCTTTCTTTACCAATAAGGAAAAAGGAATTGGGCTAGGGCTAACGGTAAGTAATAAAATTATTACGGAACATAAGGGAGACTTAAAAGTAGAAAGTTACCCTGGTAAAGGAACAACGGTTTCTATCACTTTACGAAAAACGGAATAATTTAGAGCTTAAAGTTCTGAATTAAAAAGACTGAACTCGAAATGAGAGTTCAGTCTTTTTAAATTCCGTCAAACAGCCTAAAAACACTTCTTCCAAGTAGTCGAATCAGCCAAAAAATAAGTTCAGGAATTACTAATACAAGATCAACAATTAAGTCTACCCATGTGTATGTTTCATTGTTGGACTTTTTTTTCTTTCTCCGTCTGAGTGCCATTTTGCCATCACCAATTCCTTTTAATTAAGATAAAATATCATAGATTATGTTTATGAAGTAAAGATTTAATAAAGAAGAACAGGACATAAGAAGCATAAGGTATTTTAGCGAATTGTGATTAATAACTAATGCAACAGTTCGTCTCTTTCGTTGCATTATTAAGATTAGTAAGTTGTTCCTATGTGTAGTCCTTTATACGTTTACATAAAAAAATAGTTTCTTAACATTTCCTCTCTATAATGAACGTTGTACTAAATTCATTTAAAAGGGGTTGCATCAATCATGGATGAAAGACCGATGGATGAATGGATTAAGAAGCTTACGGAAGACAGCTTAAAAAAAAACAAACTGAATCGCAGAACTTTTCTCTCGGGTGCCGGAAAAATTGCAGGAATTTCACTGGGACTCACAATTGCTCAGTCGCTAGGCAGCTACGAAGTGAATGCGGCACCAAAATTTAGAAATTATCCGTTTACGCTAGGTGTAGCTTCAGGTGACCCGTTAGCAGACGGCGTTGTTTTATGGACAAGATTAGCACCAGATCCATTGAATGGAGGAGGAATGCCAAATCAAGCTGTACCTGTAAAATGGGAGATCGCAGAAGATGAACGATTTAAAAAGGTTGTGCAAAAGGGAACGGAGCTAGCGCGTCCTAATCTCGCACACTCTGTCCACGTTGAAGTAGATGGACTTAAGCCAAACCACGTATACTACTACCGATTCAAAAGTGGATATGAGTATAGCCCTGTAGGAAGAACGAAGACACTTCCTAGAAAAGGTGCGAATGTTAAAAGTATGACTTTTGCATTTGCATCTTGTCAGCAATATGAACATGGTTTCTTTACAGCCTATCAGCATATGTCAGAAGAAGAATTAGATTTTGTTGTTCACTTAGGTGACTACATATACGAGTACGGACCGAATGAATATGTATCACCGTCTGGCAATGTTCGAACACATAGCGGTCCTGAGATCATGACACTCGAAGACTATCGAAACAGACATGCACAGTATCGTTCAGATGGTAATTTGAAGGCAGCTCATGCAGCATTCCCTTGGGTCGTAACATGGGATGATCATGAAGTAGAGAACAACTATGCAAACATGATTCCCGAAAAAGGACAGTCTGTTGAAGCGTTTGTCAAACGACGTGCTGCGGGTTATCAAGCGTATTACGAGCACATGCCACTTCGTCGATCTTCTTTACCACACGGAGCTGACATGCTACTCTATCGAGACTTCACTTATGGAAACTTGGCAATGTTCAACGTTATGGATACACGACAATATCGTGATGATCAAGCAAATGGAGACGGAAGTAAACCGCCTACTCCTGAATCTCAAGATCCGAATAGGACGTTAACAGGAATAGAACAGGAACGATGGTTGCTTCAAAACTTAGGGAACTCTAAAGCGCATTGGAATGTTCTAGCTCAGCAAGTATTCTTTGCACAAAGAAACTATGGGACAGCTGAGGCGCCTAGGCTGAGTATGGATGCATGGGATGGGTATACGGCATCCCGTGAACGTATCACAAATTTTATACAATCAGAGAATTTAAATAATATTATTGTACTGACAGGCGATGTACATGCAAGCTGGGCGTGCGATTTAAAAGCGGATTACAATGATTCATCATCTAATGTGATTGGAGCTGAATTTGTAGGTACATCCATCACCTCTGGTGGAAATGGTGCTGATAAACGTTCTGATACTGATAAAATACTAGGGTTGAATCCTCATATTAAATTCTTCAATGATTACCGTGGGTATGTACGATGTACGGTTACACCAGAAGAATGGCGAACCGATTATAAAGTCGTTCCGTTTGTCACTTCACCAGGTGCTGCTATCTCAACGCGTGCTTCCTTTGTCTATCAAAAAGATCAGAACGGTCTGCAACAGGTCGGAGCAACGAAGGTTGCAGAAGGAGTTAAGGTATCTCGTGAGGTAGAGGAAGATCGAAACAGAGCTCATGGTAAAGCACATGAGAAGCAGATGAAGAAAATCGGTGTAGAAGCTGGGCAATAAATTTAGTTAGATGCGGTTGTGACATAGAAGCTTCTGCCACATATAAGAGTAAGTAAGAAGAGCTACTTTGAGATTGGACAGATTAACTGTTCAATCGGACAGATAAATGCTCGAATTGGACAGATTACTCGTTCAATTGGACAGATTAACACTCTAATCAGACAGATTCGTTATGCAATCGGACAGATTAACGTTTAAAGCGTACAAATCCAATTTACTCTAATTAAAGAAAGCTAACTTCACGAGTCAAAACTGCAATATCATGCTAGTTTTGGTTCTCGGAAGTTAGCTTTTCGTCTATTTTTTATCTTTCATCGCTGCTTTTAGAGCATCTGCTAGACTGTTTCCAAAGCTTTCATCTTCTTTGTTGTTACTATATTTCTTAAGAAGCTGGCGTTCTTCTCGCTTTGTAACTTTCTTTTTCTTATCCTCTGCTTTTTCTACTACATTACATGGTTTACACTGAAAATAAGTCCCAGCCTTTCCGTTATGCAGTTCCATCTTTTTGTGACATTGAGGACAGCGTCGGTTCGATAGTTTAGGGTCTTTACGTCGGCGATATGAACACTCACGATCAGAGCAGACAAGCACCTTGCCGTCCCGGCCTTTAACTTCTTTCAACAACTTGCCGCATTCAGGACATTTTGAACCTGTAAGGTTATGTGCGCGATATTCCTGCGAGCTCGTCTTGATTTCCATTACTAGCTGTTTTGTTTGTTTACGGATGTTCTCTAGAAACTCTTTCGGATTTCCTTTACCACGTGCTATGGCTTCAAGTTCTTGCTCCCATTTAGCCGTGAGTTCAGGTGACTTCAGCTCATCATTCACAAGATCGATCAACTGTTTTCCTTTTGGAGTAGGATGAAGCTTATTGTTTTTACGATCAAGTACTTCAGATCCTAGAAGTCTTTCAATGATATCAGCCCGTGTTGCAGGTGTACCTAGACTGTATTTTTCCATACGAGATAAAAGGTCGGCCTCAGTAAAACGAGAAGGCGGCTCAGTGAGCTTTTTCTCCGCATTTACATCTTTAACAGAAAGGGTTTGCCCTTCTTTTAAATTGGCGAGTGCACGCGGACTTTCTTCTTCTTTACCTGACAGCACTTTAAATCCTGGATCAAGCACTAGCGTTTCACGGGCCATAAATGTTTCACCCGCAACGTTTAATGTAGCGGTCAACGTTTCAGATCGATAAGCCGGATAGAAAAGAGCCAAGAAGCGGCGTGCGATCAAGTCATATAATTTACGCTCATCGTTATCGAGATCACCTAAGTGCAATGGTTCATCTGTCGGTATAATCGCATGGTGATCCGTTACTTTTGAATCGTTAAATACTTTCTTAGCTACTACGTTTCCTTTGTGCTTGAGCAAGGGCTGCACTTCTTCACGATATCCTGAAGACATCCCCTGAAGACGATCATACATCGTATTTTCCATATCTTTTGTTAAGTAGCGGGAATCTGTTCTTGGATACGTAACGAGCTTGTATTGCTCATAAAGTTTTTGTAGTACAGAAGAGGTCTTCTTAGCAGAGAAACCGAAACGACGATTGGCATCACGCTGTAACTCAGTAAGATCATAAGGCATCGGATGTGCTTCTGTTTTTTCTTTCTTTTGAAGTGAAGAGACCGTTGCTTGCTGTCCCTTTACTTTGCTTACTATGTCGTTCGCTTTTTTCTCTTCAAAAAGACGCTTCTCACCGTTATGTTCCCAAGCCGCTTTTAACATACCAATCGCCGCATCAATCGTCCAAAAATCCTTCGGTTGGAACGCGTTGATCTCTTGCTCGCGGTCTAGGATCATCGCAAGTGTTGGCGTCTGCACTCGACCTGCAGAAAGCGGATCGTTGTACTTCGTCGTTAACGCTCTTGTTACGTTTAGCCCGATCAGCCAGTCTGCCTCAGATCGGCAAACGGCAGATTGGTAAAGATTTTCGTATTGCTTAGCGGGTTTTAGCTGATTAAATCCATCACGAATCGCTTTATCCGTTTGAGATGAAATCCATAAACGTTTGACTGGTTTTTGCCATCTTACTTTTTCCATGATCCAGCGAGCCACAAGTTCGCCTTCACGCCCAGCATCTGTTGCGATTACAAGCTCACTAATGTCTTTCCGTTTAGAAAGTTGTTCAACTGCACGAAACTGGTGACTCACTTGTCGGATTACTTTTAGTCCCATATGGTTTGGAATAATCGGAAGATCTTCCAAGCGCCATTGTTTATATTGCTTGTCATAGTCTTCTGGCATCTTTAACTCAACTAAATGACCGAGTGCCCAAGTAACGATGTGCTTCGGTCCTTCAATATAACTTTTATTCTGTTGCTTACATCCTAGGACACGGGCAAGATCACGTGCCACACTCGGCTTTTCAGCAAGGATTAATTGTTTCATAGTGTACCCCTTTCAAACTTCTACTTTAGTCATTATAACAGAGTGTAAAAATAAGAAAAAAATGAAGATTTATATCTCCTGCATGTTTTCTAAATACTGTATACTGAATAGTGAGTCTATTTTACTTTGTTAAGTAATTTTTAATCAATATAGTGACACAGTTTCGGTATAACTGAGAGGGGAAAGGGAACATGTGGAGAAACCGGAATTTTTTAATTTTGATGTTTGGACTTGCTGTATCTAGCACAGGTCTATGGGTAGGTATTATTGGCAATCTTGAATTTTTGCAGATGAATGTTGAATCATCTTTTCTACAGGCACTAATTATCTTGGCTGGGTTCCTAGTAGGAATCTTTCTTGCACCGATGGCGGGTCGAATCATTGATCGCAGCAATAAGAAAAAGATACTGATCTACGCTGGATTTGCTCGATGTGCGGCTATCTTCTTTATGTATTTGGCAATCGCTTATAACAATGTTTGGTGGATGGTCGTTTATACGCTTGTTATCGGTATATCTGGAACGTTTTCTCAGCCTGCTATGCAAACCATGTTGCCCTTAATCGTAAAAAAAGAAGAACTTTTAGATGCCAATGGTGTCAACATGAACATCTTCACGGCATCAAGGATCGTTGGTACTGCACTCGGCGGAGTGATGCTAGTTGGCATGTCGCTATTTTCTTTGTACACGGTTACTCTTATTTCATATGTAATCCTTCTTATATCTACTTTCTTTTTAGATGTGGAGGAACAGCCTAAGAAAGCAGATTCCTCAGGTAGAAAGGATAATTTCTTCAGAACGCTTGGGGAATTGTATCCCATTATAAAGAACGAACGTAAAGTTGTGTATGGTATCTTTTTATTAATTCCTGCTTACCTATTTTTATCTGGATTCAACTTAATGGTGATTGAGATCAGTGAGTTGCAGGATAATGCCGGTATTAAAGGAATTCTTTATACGACTGAAGGCGTTTGTGTATTCATTGGAACATTTTTATCAAAGAAATTCTTTAGAGATAATCCGAAGTTAAGCTATATGTTCGCTATTACCTTTGTTATCGCTGCTGCACACACATCTTTGTTTTTAGCAGATCATCCAATCATGTCGGTTCTTTCTTTCGGATTATTTGGTCTTGCTGCTGGAACGCTGTTTCCTGTTGTTACTACCATTTTCCAGACAGATGTCCCATCAGACTATCACGGCAGGTTTTTCTCTATAAAAGGAATGGTTGATAATATAATATTCCAGGTTTTGATGCTGCTAACTGGCTTGTTCCTAGACACAATTGGATTTCATAAAATGGTCATAGGGTTTGGTATTACATCTTTCTTCATTGCAACAGTCATCTATTATCAATATAAGACTAAGAGTGGATCAAATAAGAATGATAGAATGGCAGCCATTAAATAAATACGGGTTCGAATGAGAGTGGCTAACCGTCACTCTTTTTTAATACTTTGGTTCTGGGTTTAGCGTTTCAATAAAAGGACCATAACAGCAAGATTGAGGACGATTTGCTCAGTTAAAATGGTTAAAATAATGAAAAGATGATTGATGGAGGTGTGGTCTGTGGGTACGATACAAATGTCGTTTGATGAGATGTGGGATAAAATTATGGAATGTAACAGGTCATATGATGGCCTTTTTTATACAGCAGTAAAAACAACAAAGATTTATTGCCGTCCATCTTGTCGTTCGCGAAAACCTAAAAAGCAAAACGTAGTATTTTATGACTCAATTTCTCAATGTGAGGAAGCAGGCTATCGAGCGTGTAAAAGATGTCAGCCAGAGATTGAACATTGTCCACAAATCAATCTGATTAGAAAAGCTGCCAGTTTCTTAGTAAACAATCATCAAAAAAGAATTCTTTTACAAGATGTAGCCGAACATTCTGGAGTGAGTCCATTTTATCTCGAACGATTATTTAAAGAAGAATTGAATGTTACGCCCCGAGAATATGTGGAGAACATTCGAATAGATAAAGCGGCTTATCTGTTAAGCAACACTTCAAAAACCAGCCTGGAGATATGCTACGAATCAGGGTTTCAGAGCCCTTCTAACTTTTATAAAACGTTCCGCACGTATAAGAATTGCTCACCAAGTGACTACCGAAAGTCCATAGAAGCTAAGGTTACGAATCATGAGATGGACTGAAGAATTAGATGGAACATTGGAGATAGAGTTGCCACCGGAATTCTCCTATAGAGAATGTCTTGTTTTTCTTGAAAGATCACCACTAGAAGTTCTTCACCACATACATGATAAACATATTTATAAGTTAATAATTGTGAATGCTGAACTGATCTTGATCAAAATCAGTTACAGAGTGCACGTCCTCATCATCGAGTTCCCAGATAGGGAGCCACCTAACATGGATACGGTCGTTGAATATATAGGGAATTGGTTTGACCTGAATCAGGATCTTTCATCATTTTATGAAGCTGTTTCAGAAGATAGCCTATTACAGCCGCTCGTAGAACGGTATTATGGTTTACGTATGATTGGTATTCCTGATCTTTTTGAAGCATTGACTTGGGCGATCATGGGACAGCAGATCAATTTAACTTTTGCCTATACTTTGAAGAAGAGGTTGGTTGAGAACTATGGGAAGAAGCTAGTCCTTCATGAGAATGAATACTGGGCATATCCATCTCCTGAAATCATCGCAGATCTCCAGATTGATGATTTAAGAAATCTCCAATTTACAACGCGAAAAGCGGAATATGTGATTGGTATAGCAAAAGAAATAGTGGAAGGTCGTCTGTCAAAGGAAAAACTGAGATCTTCTGAAGATCCTGCTAAACAACTTATCTCCCTCAGAGGGATCGGACCTTGGACAGCGGATTATGTGTTGATGAAATGCTTACTAAAGCCCGATGCTTTTCCAGTCGCTGACGTAGGGCTGCAGAATGCCGTGATGAAACAGTTAGAATGGCAGAAAAAGCCAACAATGAATGAATTAAAGAAACAAGCGGAAAATTGGAGTGGATGGGAAGCATACGCCACTTTTTATTTATGGAGGTCGTTATATGAGTAAGCACTATAAAGTAGAGTTAGATTCTCCTTTAGGCGTTATCGAGATTTTAGGAACCGAAGACGTCGTTCAGTCCATTCTTTTCTTAGAAAAAGAGAAGGCGCTTGAGAACCAAGAGGAGATTTCTGCAGTTCTACTCGACTGCAGAAATCAACTTATAGAATACTTTCAAGGTGTAAGGCAAACTTTTACGTTTCCATTCCAATATAGCGGTACTCCTTTTCAACAAACAGTCTGGAATTCACTAATTGGTATTCCGTTCGCAGAAACCGCCTCTTATCGAGATATTGCCATCACGCTTCAAAAAGAAAAAGCGGTTCGGGCGGTAGGGAATGCCAATGGCAAGAACAAGTTAAGTATTGTGGTTCCTTGTCATCGAATAATAGGTTCAAGCGGGAGCCTAACAGGTTATGCGGGAGGCTTATGGAGAAAGGAATGGCTATTACATCATGAGAAAAAGGTTAAAGAATCACGATTAGTATAGAAAGATAACTTTTATATTAAAAGAAATAAGAACGTTAATTACAAGAATAGTTAGATAATTCAATCATATTAAGGCTTCGGAATTATTTTTAACCCTTTATAAGAAAACGGATACATTTTAATTTACAATAGTAAGAAAAAGTATTAAAATGAGAAAGTTCCAAAAAATAGAAATATATAGGGGGCTTTCTCGATGAAAAAGTTTTTAGCGGTAACAGCGGCTGCTGTACTTGCGCTTAGCGTAGGTTGCAGCAAGGAAGAAGAGAAACCAAAAGAAGAGGCTAAGCCAGCGGCTGCAGAAAAGAAAGAAGATGGAAATGCTGAAAAAATCACACTTCTTAACTTTGAAGGTGATCTTATGAACCAGCTTCGTGGATACCACGCTCCATTCAACGCATACGCTGCAGGTCTTGAAAAAGAAGGCGAAGAAGCACTTCCGCAAGCAGAGCTTGATAAATTAAAAGCAGATGCAAAAGCAAGCGGTGAAAAAGCAGTTGCAGAGATTCCATCCATTGAAGTACCATCAGATCTTTCAAAAGAAAACCAAGAAGCTGTAAAAGGTTCTCTTGAAGAGCTTAAAAAATCTTATGAAGCTCGTGTAGCTGGTTTAGAAGATGAAGCTAAAGCAACTGAAGCTGACGAGTTGTTCACAGGCTTTGAAGAAAAGTTGAATTCAGTTCACGAAAAATTAAAGTTGATCCCAGGTCAATTTGCTAAAGAAGTTCAATAATAGTTGATATTGCTGTCTCTTAAAGAGACAGCTGTTTTTTATATTTGGATACAAAAAAAGAAGCCGACGGCTTCTTTTTTTGAATTTCCTTATAGAAACAGACCCGCAATTGCAGCAGATAAGATACTTACTAATGTTGCACCGTATAGAAGTTTTAATCCAAAGCGAGCAACGGTATTTCCTTGTTCTTCATGTAGCCCTTTAACAGCACCAGTAATGATACCGATAGAAGAGAAATTGGCGAATGAAACAAGAAAGACAGAGACGATCCCGACTGTTCGATCAGACATGTCTTTCGCGTATTTTGCTAGATCGATCATAGCTACAAATTCATTCGAAACAAGTTTGGTTGCCATGATCGTACCTGCAGAAACAGCTTCTGCCCAAGGGATACCAACTAAAAATGCAACGGGAGCAAATACATATCCGAGCATCGTTTGGAACGTAATCCCGAAAATCATATCAAACACATCGTTGATTAACGCGATTAATGCTACAAATCCAAGAAGCATGGCACCGACAATTACAGCTACTTTAAAGCCGTCCATGATGTACTCACCAAGCATCTCGAAAAAGGTTTGCTTTTCTTCTTCAATTTCGATGATGTCATCATCTTCAGTTACTTCATAAGGATTGATGATGTTTGCGATGATGAATCCGCCAAATAAGTTGAGTACGAGTGCTGTTACAACGTATTTTGGATCGATCATAGCCATGTATGCTCCTAGGATAGAAGCGGATACAGTTGACATGGCAGAAGTACAAAGCGTATATAGGCGATGCTTTGGTAGATGACCTAATAATTTTTTTACAGAGATAAATACTTCTGATTGTCCAAAAACAGCAGAAGCCACTGCGTTGTAAGACTCCAGTCTTCCTAAGCCGTTTACCTTACTTAGCGCAAAACCGATCCATTTGATGATGAATGGAAGAATTCTAAAGTGCTGTGCGATTCCTATTAATACAGAAATAAAGACGATCGGCAATAAAACAGTTAAGAAAAAAGGCATCGCAGCTTCATTTGCGAGGCCGCCGAACACGAATTCAACCCCTGCACCTGCATAACTTAACAACTTTTCGAACAGTTTTGAGATACCTTTTATAATGACAAGGCCAACGCCTGTATTTAATAGAAAGTATGTAAGGACAAGCTGTAATCCAAGCATAACTAAGATCGGCTTGTATTTGATCTTTTTGCGATCATTGCTGACAAGAAAGGCTAACAAGAAAACTGCTGCCACTCCAGCCAGAAAGATGATGTACTTCATTTTTCTTTTCCTCCTAAATAACTCACTTGTTGAACCTTACTATTATTAGATAATATCCTGTTTTTCGCAACTATAAAAAATTCCTTATTTGTTAGTATTAACCATTAAACGAAATAAATAATTGAGTTGCAAGGATTTTAGTTGTTTTAGAAGAAGTATTAATGGGATAAAAGGAAAAAGGAGCGGATCATTTGAAACATGCTTTATTGGTTATTGATGCACAGCAAGAACTAATCGAGGGGAATGAGAGTGAGCAGGGAGTTTATAACAAAGAGGGATTGCTTCAAAACATAAATAGTGTAATTGAAAAAGCGAAGAAAGCCGAAGCTTCGATTGTTTTTGTTAGAGACTTAGATGTCTCTGAGGGAAGGGGACCAGGCTTTGAGGTTCATTCTGTCATTAATATACCAGAGGATGCTGAAGTTTTTGATAAAAAAGCAACGAATGCCTTTTACAATACACCTTTATTAAGTTATCTAAAAGATGAAAATATCAGCCATCTTGTTCTAATGGGTTGCAAAACAGAACATTGCATCGATACTGCTGTAAGATTCGCAACTGTCTCTGGCTTCGATGTCACCCTTGTTGAAGATGGTCACTCTACTTCAGATTCAGAAGTGTTAAAAGCAGAGCAGATCGTAAGCCATCACAATAAAGTTCTGCATGGCCACTATAATGTCGATCATTTTTCAGTTGTACGCAAGACAGAGGAAGATCTGTTCAATCCTATTCACGATAATTACCGATAAAACAAATAGCAAAACGTTTGTTTTGAAGTGAGTGTATACGTATGATGAATGGTGAAAGAGCAAATTCTAAGGAGGTTTATTATGAATCAATTAACAATTCAAAACTTTGAACTAGCGAGAAGTTTCTTTCTGAAGCAATTGGATGGTATGGATGAGTCTGCAGCAGATATCCAACCCCATGGGTTCAATAATAATATCCGCTGGCACATTGGACACGTCCTCACGACTGCGGAATACTTTATGTTTGGGTTCCCGGAACATTCTGCTAATCTACCTACGCACTATGTTGAGCTATTTAATAGAGGTACAAGTCCTGCAGATTGGAAAGGTGAAGTTCCTACACTTAAAGAACTCAAACAGCAGTTAGAAGAACAGTTAGTACGTGTAAAAGAGATGCCAGAAGAACGCTTGTTTGAAAAGCTAGAGAAACCAGTATTCAATTTTACTACTTTTGGTGAGCTTGTGAATTTCACTGTTTTTCACGAAACGTATCACCTCGGACAAATGCATGCGATAAAAAGAGTCATCGAAAATCAAACAGCAAAACAAGCATAGTTTTTTGAACAAAAAAACAGTGAAAACCTTTTAGGGATTCACTGTTTTTATATATGTACTTTATATACAGAAATGTGCTATTATAGAAAAGACGCACTAACTCATTGATTTTATTTATAATTGTTCCTAATTTTATTATACGATAAAACAGGAACGTGTGTCAACGATTAACTAATAAATTTTTTTGTAGGGGGAAATCGGATGACAACATGGGATCAGGAACAACGAAATGAACAAAAGCGTGTAGATCAAGTCATTCATAAACTTTCTGATGCAACAGATAAACTTCAAGATCATCTCGGAGGAAAGAAGGCAGATGTTGTTCAAATCCGAAAGAATTTTTGGTCTGATGTGACAGTTAACCTAGAAGATGCCGACGATGCGATTGAAACGGCAGCTAGCATCAAACAGCAGTCAGAGTTATTATCTGAGATTGAAAGAAGTCACACTTCTGCAGAAGCTCGACTTAAAACTTATGAAAAATTAAAAAGCTCCCCTTACTTTGGTCGAATTGATTTTAAAGAAGACGGTGAAGAGGAAACAGAACAAGTTTATATTGGAATAGCATCTTATTACGATGAACCTTCAAGTACGTTTCTTGTTCATGATTGGCGTGCGCCGATATCGAGTCTGTATTATGATCACTCTCTTGGCGAAGCCGATTTTCGTGCACCGAGTGGTACCATTGAAGGAAAGTTAGAACTAAAAAGACAATTTATGATTAAGAATGCTCATATAACAGGAATGTTTGATACGGGAGAAGCGATCGGGGACGAATTGTTACAGCACGTATTAGGAAACCAAGCGAATACACAAATGAAAAGCATTGTGGCGACAATTCAAAAAGAACAAAATGCTATCATACGAAATACAGCAAGTGATTTACTTGTTGTTCAAGGTGCAGCAGGATGTGGGAAGACATCAGCGGCTCTTCAGCGTGTAGCATTTCTGTTATACCGAGATCGAGAAACGATTCAGTCGCACCATGTTGTATTATTTTCTCCAAACAACATGTTCAACAGTTATGTAGCTAATGTCCTGCCTGAACTTGGTGAAGAAAACATGGAACAAACAACGTTTCATGCTTATGTGGACCATCACTTAGGAGGAGACTACTCGATAGAAACACCTTTTGAGCAGATGGAGGAGCTCTTATCTGAACGAGAAGATTCAAAGCGTGTAGAAGCGATACAGTTTAAAGCATCAGTTGAATTTTTAAAAGCGATCCATCGCTATGCTGAGGAGTTAAGTACATCGGGCATTCAATTTTCAAATGTGAAATTTAGAGACCGTATCGTGATTCGTGCTAAACAGATCAGTGAATACTTTTATTCTCTCGATCAAAAAGAAACCGTTCCTTATCGAATGAAAAAGACGGTGGCTTGGATTTTAGAAGAGCTGAAGAAAATAGAACGAAGAGAACGCAAGAAACCATGGGTTGAAAAAGAGATACAGCTTCTTGATAAAAATGTATACACAAGGTTGTATGAGAAGTTAGAGGAACGAAATAAATATGGAGCTGACTCATTCAACGATCTTGCAAGTGAACAAAAAGTGCTCTCGGCATATGTGACGCGAATCGCCTTTAAATCACTTAGAGAGAGCATCGAACAGTTTTCGTTTATTGATATAAAGAGCTTATATGCTAAGTTGTTTCAGAAGAATAAACGATTGATTGAGGACGTGAACACTTGGAACGAAATCTGCAATCAAACGTTGTTTAACTTGAAACAAAACCATCTAGCGAATGAAGATGCCACTCCACTATTATATGTAAAAGAGCTATTAGTAGGTTTTCAATCGAATGCAGCAGTACGTCATGTTTTTATTGATGAAGCACAAGATTTCTCGCCGTTTCAGTTTGCTTTCATTCAGCGTATTTTCCCAAGAGCAAATCTAACGATACTAGGTGACTTGAACCAATCGATTTACGCGCATGCGTCAGATGAAACGTTCAGTATGCTCAAAAACTTATTAAACAAGAAGAATCCTGAAACGATTACTTTGCAGAGAAGTTATCGCTCTACAAAAGAAATTGTAGAGTTTACGAAAAGTCTATTGAAAGACGGAAGCGAGATTATTCCGTTTAATCGTTCAGGTGAAAAACCCGTTATTGCAGCAGTAGAACGTGAAGAAGATCATCTTGATCAGGTGAAGGATCTTGTTGGGAATTGGTTGAACAAAGGCCATGAAACGATAGCGGTGATCTGTCGTTCGGCTAAAGAGAGCAAGGCAGTTTATGAGAAGCTGAAAGTTAATCTAGATGTGCGGCTGATGATTGATGAGGATGCTTCTTTTCAAAAAGGAGTAATCGTCATCCCATCCTATTTAGCCAAAGGAATCGAGTTTGACGCAGTAACGATCTTTGATGCATCCGGTTATCAAATTGAACGAGAACGTAAATTGTTTTACACGGTTTGTACTCGAGCGATGCATGAATTAACCGTTTTTTACTCAGGGAAACCATGTCCATTTGTAGAAGGTGCATCGAAGAGTTTGTATGAGGTTGTTCAGTAAAAAGTAATGAAATCCGTTGTTTCTATAAAGAAGCAGCGGATTTTTTTCTCTCATAAAACCTGTTACTTTTTGTTGTTATCTTAATATGTTGCTATTGATCCATTCCTTTCTTCTTTGCAAGTTGGTTGTAGCGGAAGGTTGCCGACTCCTACGGGACGAGCGGTCAGGTGAGACTCCTAATGGCGCGAAGGCAGGAGGCTCACCGTTCGCCCCGTGGAAAGCGAGCAATCTGCAGCGGAAACCAACTACTTTCAAAAGCAACGATGAATACGAAAACACTCTTTATTTTTGATTTCTTTCTTTTAGGGTAACGATAACAAAAAGGAGGAAAAGGAAATGGCTTTTGATTATGATCTTGACTTTGATACTATCGATTTTCGAAAACATCCTGAAAAGTATCGTGTCGGCCGTGGTGAGCAAGGGGTATTATTAGTGGAACCTTATAAGAGTGAGATCTTGCCGCATTGGCGCTTTAAGACCCCAGAAGAAGCAGAAAAATCTTCTAAGAAAATCTATGAACAGTTTCTAGACTATAAGAAAAATAATGACTTTGTTGGAGCGGATATGGCAAGGAAGTTTTTACAGATGGGATACACACGCGCAAGACGGTACACGAACTATAAAGGCGGAAGGAAGTATAATGAAGAAGGTGAGGTGAACAAACGAAAAATAGATCCTGTAAAAGCAAAATCAGCGTCAATCTTTGAGGAAAAGTGGAAATTAGCACGGACGGATGAAGAATATTTAAAAATGAAAAAAGCACATCAAAAAGAATTTGGGTAAGCATCTCCTTCTAGCAAGGAGATGCATTTTTTATTCATCTTCATTATAGTGCTGGTCGTTCTATTATACGATCATTACCTCATTTTCAGAAACAAACTCACCAAAAACTAACTTTTCAAGTGGTGCTACATGTGTGACAAATTCGTCTAATCGTTCCTTCATCTCAGGGTCTCGGTCAAAGTCTTCCATCGTCATGCGTGCATGTTCTTCAGATTGGAAGCGCAGAAGGCCGATCCAAAGTTCTTCTCCTTCGTCAACTTGTAGTTTTTCAGAAATAGAGGAGAACCCATAATTTTTTGGAGAAGTGGATAATTTAAATATCTGTTCTGTTACACCTCCGTATTCTTGAAACTTTTTATTCGATCTTGACGATATTTCAAGGAACTTCTCTTTCACTTCAGGTTTCAATTTATAAAAATATACGAGTAGGTATGCCATCATTTAACCTCCGATTTTTTTAGCCATTTTGATAAAACTCCATCGATTACAACGCTGGGTCTGTCCCAGTGCAATAAGTGTGTCGTATTTGGCACTATATGCAGTTCGCCGTTCGCGTTCTTTCTAAACGTTTCAGCGGTCTGCAATCTCATTTCAGACAATCGCTCAGGTACGGTGGCGACAAGTAGAGTGATGCCTGGCGGAAGAAGGTGATAGATATCTTCTGTTTCGTTCAGATGCATGCCACGAATGATATGACGGGCAGTTTCACCTTTAGCATGCCAGCAAACCTTACCTTCTCTTTCGACACCTAAATCCTTTACAGCAATATCTTTTAACGGTGACCACATCAAGTAGTTCTTTTTTTCTGCTTGGAAAAAGTCATCCCAAGAATCGAACACATACTCATCAAAATCTTTTTCATAATGATCCATTTCTTCTTCTAAAGACGAAGACCATATACGCTTTGTTTGATAGCCTCCGTCGATTAAAATCGTATCCAAAACGTGTTCAGGATAACGAACCAAATAGTGTAGAGCCAGAAAGCTTCCCCATGAATGGGATAAGAGATAGAAATCGCTTACATTTAACTGAGCTAACAAGCCATGAAGCCATTCAACAAGTCTAGGCAGCTCGTAATCTATAGCCGAGTTAAAGGGCTCAGATCTCCCGTGTCCTGGAGCATCAAACGCAATAATATTAAAATTCTTCTGTAACTCCTCAGCTATTTCTAGAAAGCTAAGGCTCGTACTTCCTAATCCGTGTAAGCAAACAATAGTAGGATTGTGAGCTTCACCCCATTCTGTAAGGTGGACTGTTTTTTTCTTTGTATGTGATTAAAGACCTTCTCATCACTTTTCCAACTCCTGATTAATCGATAAGTGTTCCGTTTCATTCACTTAGTGAAGTTTTGTATCTTTCAATAGTATCATATTATTATAAAATCGTTTGAATAGTTTGAAAAGAACTAAAGGATATAGAACCATTAAATGGTAATATGATAGTGTTAAGTTAAATAAAGGAGGATGGTTAAAATGAATAGCAGCCAATATGTAAAGCGATGTTCGTTGCTGCTGCTAGCTATAATTCCTGTATTATTGGTGGGTTATTATTTTGCAGTAAATCATGAGAATCTGTTCTTTCTATATGAGTGGACGTTAATAGTGGTTGTACTTGGAGCGGGTTTAATGTCTTTAACCGGTGCCGTTAAAACAAAAGAAAAAGAAAAGTGGGTCTTACTTTCAATCGTAGCGTTTTGTGTTCAGTTTGCAGTTTTAGGTTTGTTTTTAGGGCCGTTGCATTATTATTCTATGTTTTTTGTGTATTATCCAGCAGCTATACTAGGGATGATTGTGTTTGGAATCACGCTCTCTAAAGTGGATAGCTATCGATTCATTTCTGTTATCTTTATGATAATTTCCGTGCTGCTTATTGTATACATGATTCTTCTACAATCGTTATGGGGGCAAGATCTTACGTAAAGAAAGCGGGGGATTAGATGTTACCGTGTCTTAAGAGAATAACGGTGATCACGTGGAGTCTGCTATTCTTATTAGCGGGGTGTACTTCATTCCGCTCCTCTAATGAAGTAAAAGTAACTTCTGAAATGAATGAGTTGATCTCGGATTATATCATCCAACATTATGATGGCGTATATCCCGAAACAGATAAACAGTTTGAAGTTCATAAGATCTATGGAGCGAAAGAAACTGGAGGAGTAACATCGGTCTATCTATATTCTTTGTTTATGGGCTTTAACGAAAAAACGAAGACTGAGGGGCAGTCCGGTCATTCCGTTCCTGCCATAATCAAACTCAGGAGTGAAGGCGGCAAGTATGTGATCGCACATTATGAGGAACCGCGGGATGGAGCTGATTTTAAACGATCATTATATAAAATCTTTCCGAGAAAATACGCAGGAAAAGCATTAGAAGACACGAAAAATTCAGCAGATCTTCAAGAGGAAATGAAGCAAAAAGCAGAAATATGGCTAAGAAAATAGCACTATTTATGTTCACAAAACGTCCTAAAGAAAAGTGATTCAAATCACACATTCTCTTTTATCATTCTTTTACGATAGAGTTGTAAGAAGAATATAAGGGGGAATTGACATGCTACAGCAAAGAACCATTGAAATTATTAAGTCAACCGTACCTGTTCTGCAAGTACACGGAGAAGCGATTACTTCCCGTTTTTATGAAATGCTGTTTCAGAAGCATCCCGAGCTTTTGAATATCTTTAACCACGCAAACCAGAAAAAAGGACGTCAACAAGCCGCATTAGCAAACGCAGTATATGCAGCAGCAGCCAATATTGATAAGCTTGAAACCATCATTCCAGTCGTAAAAGGAATTGCCCATAAACATCGGAGTCTAGGCGTTAAGCCGGAGCATTATCCTGTGGTCGGTGAAAACCTGCTACTTGCCATTAAAGATGTTCTTGGAGATGCTGCAACAGATGAGATCATCAACGCTTGGGCAGAAGCGTATGGTGTGATCGCGGATGTCTTTATCGGTATTGAACGTAACATGTATAGTGATGCGGGTTGGGAAGGTTTCAGACCTTTTGCCGTAACTCGTAAAGTAGAAGAAAGCTCTGTTATCACGTCCTTCTATTTAGAACCGGAAGATGGCATGCCACTTGCAAAATTTAAGCCCGGCCAATATGTGAGTATCAAGATGGATATACCAGGTCAGGAACACACACATATCAGACAATACAGCTTGTCTGACGCTCCAGGACAAAGCAGTTATCGGATCTCTGTTAAAAAAGAAATCGGTAGAGATACTGTCGATGGAATGGTTTCCGTTTATTTGCACGAGAGTGTTAAAGAAGGAGACATCCTTCATTTGAGCGCTCCAGCAGGTGATTTTTATTTAAATACAGATTCTGAAAAGCACGTTGTCCTTATAAGTGGTGGTGTGGGACTTACTCCTATGGTAAGTATGTTGAAAACTATAGCAAGTGAGCAACCGGAACGAGGAGTTACATTTATTCATGCTGCGATCAATGGCCAAACACACGCTTTAAAGAGAGAAGTACTAGATATTGCAGAAGCTTCAGATCATATCACTACACACTTTGTGTATGAAAGTCCGTTAGATGAAGATTTAGGCTTCACGAAGAAGGGTTATATCGATCAAGCTTGGTTGAAGGAGATCTTACCTATAAAAGATGATGCAGAATACTATTTCTGTGGCCCGATTCCATTTATGAGAGTGATAAATACAGCTCTGCAAGAGTTGAATATACCAAAAGAAAACATTCATTTTGAATTCTTTGGACCTGCCTCTGATCTACAGAAGGAAAGTATCAAGGCATAAAGAAGCAAAACACCTTCCTGAACGCGGAAGGTGTTTTGCTATCTACCGTAATGATAGTGAAAACGTTGTATCATCGATTTGCGTTTCACTAAGAGGAGAACCAATAAGGCCATTAGACTTATTGAAATAATCCATGCCCCTAAATAGATACCACCGATCGTAAATGCTCTAGAGATTTTTACAGAAAAGAAAATCCATCCTACAACGCCTACTGTACCTATGCATAAGTTAAGCATTAGGCTGACAAAGAAGTGGGGAAGCACCATGCCTGTATGTGATACTGTAAATTTAGCGTATTTATAGCTGATCGGTAAACCTAGTAGAAGAAACAAGGTATAAAAAATGACGTTAAGGTCTGCTTCACTCAAAGGGTTCACTCCTTTTTATTGTGTAATACTCCTTTATTCAAAAAGAACGAAAAACATGACAAATGATAAAAGACTCGATAAGGTAAATCCTTGCCTCATCGAGTCCTTCTTATACATTAATTGTCCGTTCCTGTTTTCATAATCCTATCAAACTGCTCTTGATACAATTTCTTAACTTGTACAGGAGTTTTTGTCTTTCTTACTCTTCTTGTTCTTTTCGTGTAAGCACCTTTTGCGAGGTATTGACGTTTCATGGCTTCAACCATAAAGTTCAACGCGAGAATCGTAATTGCAAATCCTGCGAGAGGAGCAAATACGATCCAGCGATCGCCACGAATTTGATAGTAGTTAGCACCGATCATGCTCGACCATTCGTTGATCATAGCAACAGGCACCGTATTATTTTCTAGTGGATCGAGAGTGATAAAGTCGGTTCCACCGATAAAAACTTGTAAAATGCCAAGATGTGCTGCCAGTAGTAGCGTTGCGATCAGCTGTTGGCTGTATAGAATGCTTAATCGCGGTTTTAAATACGGTAATACGTGTTTTCGGAGCTTGTGAATTCTGCCTCCTCCAAGAACTTTAACGGAAGATATAAATTCATTCTCTAAAAACTTTGACGTTTCGTTGGCTACTGTTACCATCACGGTAGGGACTGCGATTAATATGAGAATCAGCAAAGAAAATATGGTTTGTTGTTCTTTCGGTACAGACCATGTGAAAATTTGGAGAACAGGATAGATAAGTAAATAGGCAACAACGGTTGCAGGTGCATAATAAAAGGATTCAAAGAGCTTGCTTGAAATCCGAAGGACAGGCTTAGGCAGCTGACTCAAGATTAATCCTAGTATCGTTCCGAAAAATAGGCGAGCGAATGCGACTAAGAAGGCAAATCCTAGTGTATACTTTGCGCCGTCGATCACCTTGTGCAACATGCTGACACCAAATCGATCTGTTCCAAATGGCATTTCTTTAAAAGGAGCGATTGGTGCTGAATCAACAGGTTGTTTTTGTTCGTCAAATCGAATTTGCATCACGGGTTGTTTTTCATTCGGTACAAAATGTGAATAGATAATGCTTCCGAAAAACAAGGTGACAATAATTAGAAAGCCACTTAAAAATAACGGACTTCTCCATACAGACATCTTACGCCACCTCCTCATTAGTACGCCCTAGCTTATACTCCAGAACGTAAGAGGAAAGTGTAAATAATAGATAAAACGGAACGAACATGAGCAAAACGCTAACTGTAATGACATCCGGTGTCGTAGGACCGTTATCTAGCATAAAATCAGTGATGCCGGGAATCGCCATAATGGTTTCTACCATAAAGAGTGTAGAGATTAGTAACCAATACACGTTCTTTGAATAATAGAACAGACTTAAAAGTGAATTTCTTAGCATGTGAATATAAAGGATCAGCGCATATCGTATTCCTTTTGCGCGAGCAAATTCTACATACGTTTTTGAATCTTCATCATCGAGTAGAAACAGCAATGTTCTTATTAAGAAAAGAGTTGGCAAGATGCTCAAGCAAAAAATCGGTAAGAAATAGCTAGGATTTTGATCGCTATGTACGATTGGGAACAAGAGATTTCCCGTATTTCTAACATACAGAATCATGCTATATTGAATGATAACAACGATAAAGATATCTGGTAAGGACTCGAGTGAAAAAAACAAGAAGCGAATTCCTTTTTGAATGCGGTCAGGTAAAATCTTGATGATCAAAGCTAGTATGATCGATGAAGCTATGGCTAGAAAGAATGCACCTAATACTAGTTTTATAGAATATAGATAAGGTTTTAAAATGGTTGGGAATAGTAACTTCTCTTGTTGATATTCGTAAAAAGTCACGTTTGAAAACGTTATGAGGTTTATGAACAAATCCCATATCTTATCAAGATAAGGCTCGAAAAATAATCCCAAATCCTGATTTAAAAAGAGTGCATTCTCGAGTGCACCAGAATCTAGTAAACGAGCAACAGCTTCAATACCTTGAACATTGCTGAAGAAAAGATAAGGAAGTGCACCAATAAAAAAAACACCTACGATCGGCATCAAAAAATAAACAATGCGCCGAAGGACAAGCAAATACATAAAATTTTCCCCCTAAATCTCTATATCTCTTTTTATCTAATAAAGTTAACTATAATCATTCGACATAATCCATTATTTTCCTCCATGGTAAAAATAAAAAAAGCTCCCACGGGGGGAACGTTATTTGAGTATGCTTAAGTATGTTTTCCATGGACCGACGTCACAAGCATAACGCTTAGCCAGAATTCTAGTAATCTGATTAATGTGTGTAAGATCATGAACGGCCCAGGTTGAGAGTAATTGGTGTAGGGTTATAGAGCCAAACTCAGGGTGTATTCCAGTTTTATTTAAATTAAAGGTACCAATTTTCAAATTCCCTAATTGGTATAAGCTCTGTTGTCGGCACTGCAAAAATTCACGCAGCAGCTCTTCAATCCCTGTTTCTTTTCCCAGATGAGAGAATCGATCAAAGGATGGAAGGGGTTCAATTTCATGACTTGAAAGAATGCTGTTAATCCGTGGTATCCAATTGCTCTTTTCACATTCGATTAAGTGAGCGACAACTTCGAGAGAATTCCACGAATCACCGCCTTCATTGCTGACTAACCATTCATGAGAGAGCCCTGATAACAAGTGTGATAAAACGGCAGGTGTACGTTCTAGAATTTCGAGAGCTTCTCTTTGTTTAAAGTTCATTGTTTAATACTCCGTTCTTCAAAGTGATAAAATCATCAATCCTTTTTACAACACTTTTAACGATATCAATAGATGTTAGAATATCGTTGTCCACTTCAAGTGCATGGTTTGCGCCAGGGGGGATTATACACTCTATAGAGGAGTTAAGTAGTATTTGATTCATCTTTTCTACGTCATAGAAGGGATCTTTATCACCAATTATACAGAGTCCATCTTGTATACACGTTCTTATCGTTTCAAAAACAGGTGCATCTATTAAACGGGGTGTTAACCATACAGCTTTTGTGTCGTTTATAGGTAAAAGTTTTAAAACGGTAGGAATGGCGATCGTGCCAAAGGATTTTCCTAACACGTAATAAGAATTATAATTCGTTTGGTCAAGCACTTCATGTAAGACAGCGGAAACATCTTTAATTAGTGCTGATGTAAGTTCATCAAAGCTAAAATCTTCGTAATCTGTCGAATAATAAGGATAGTTCACATGCAAGACATCATATTCTTTGTTTAAAAAAGCGCTTGAAGAAAAATGGAATAACGGTGATTTAACCGTATATCCTATACCAGGAAGCATGATTGTTAACCCTTTTGGATTCTCTGTTTTACTTTGTATAACATAAGGAATTTTCATCTTTTTATAACCCAGTACAGATCGAGAACTTTCTTTCATATCCTAACCCCGGATTTTATTGAATGGTATCGTACAAATCGATTTCTAATTGATTACTTACATCAAAGGTATGAAATATCTCGATGTGCCAGTTTTTAAGGAGTCTGTTATATCCATTCTTTTGTATCCAGTTGTGCAACATTTCGTAGCTGTTTTTAATTTCATCGTTTCTTCCCATATGTTTGGTCACTGCATATTTTTGAGGTGGTATGGTTAATTTCACCATGCCAGCCGGAACATCTTCATATTTTTCTACTTCAACACAAACCCAATATCCATCTTCTTGTTTAGTTTGTGCATCAACGACGAACGCACCTATTTGTTTTGATGGATCCACGACATGCTGAATGGACGGTAATTGTGATTGCAGCGTAGTTGAAGCTTTAGGAATTTCGTGAATGTATTGATCTCCCTCACATAGCACCCTTAATCCAACTAACTTTATTTCTTTCCGTTCTTTTACAACGGGTGTTTCATAAATTGCCTTGTTGTTCATAGCAAAAACCCCTTTTTAAGACTATTTACTACTTTCTTCTCGTAAAAGAAACCATTATCCTTTATTTCCCTAATAATCGGGTTGATTTCCTGTTATTATCAGTTTTCTCCTACCTTTATACCGTTTATTATGAAAGCGCATACAACCTTTGGCGCAAAAGACTGTAATCTTCTTATTTATTTCATTCAAACGTGATAAACTATTGGTGAAACGTTTCGACTGATGATTTCTAAGTATGGAGAGGAGCAATGCATCCATGAAAACAAGTAAAATGATTAGCTTTGTATTAATGTTCAGTTTGTTTGCGAATGTTTTTGTAACATCATCTGCGTCCGCAACTGACAGAGGAAAAGATCATGCATTTCAAATGGAGTTAAAATCAATTGCTAAGAAGACATACAAATTTTATCAAGATCATACTGATCCAAAAACAGGTTTGACCTATGATGAGACTCGATATACAGCAGAGGGTAAAAAAGACGCAACACACACATCTCCTACAAACATTGGGATGTATATGATGAGTACGATCTCCGCTCAAGAGTTAGGTATCATCTCTAAAAAGGAAGCGGTAAAACGTATACAAGTCACGTTGAATACACTTGAAGATTTAGAAAAATGGAATGGCTTATACTACAACTGGTATAACACAAAAGATGGTTCGGTTAAAAAGGATTGGGGACAGTTCATCTCACAAGTGGATAACGGCTGGCTGTCTGCAGGGCTGATAGTAGTTGGACAAGCTTATGATGAGCTGAATCCACAAACGAGTAAGCTCGTTGAAGACATGAATTATACGACACTATATGATCCAGAAGTGGGACAATTCCGTGGTGGATATGATGTAGCACAAGGGAAATTAACCGATCATCACTACGGTTTGTTTAACACAGAACCACGTGTAGCAAGTTATATCTCGATTGGTAAAGGTGATGTGCCAAGCGATCACTGGTGGAAGATGTATCGTACGATGCCAAAAGAATGGGATTGGCAAGCACAAATTCCAGAAGGTGAAACTCATGAATATGATGGCGTTTCTGTATTTGAAGGCCATTATGAATACAAAGGTGTAAAATTCGTTCCGAGCTGGGGCGGAAGCATGTTTGAAAGTCTTATGCCTGGAATCGTATTAAATGAGGTTGAACTTGGCAAGAATGCGCTTGGGCTGAACAACAAGCGTCATGTTGAATTACAGCAAGCTTTTGCAGAAGAAAAAGGATATAAAGCATGGGGCTTCTCTCCATCTGCAACACCAGATGGTTACAGTGAGTTTGCAGCAACACCACTAGGAACTTCTGGATACAAAGATGGCGCGACCGTAACGGCTCATGCATCTTTCTTAGCATTAGATTATGATCCAAAAGCTGTTCGAAAAAACATTAAAGCATTAAAAGAGCTCAATACGTATAGCAAGTACGGATTCTATGATTCTGTAAACGTGGAAACAGGCGAAATTGCTAAAGCATATCTCGCGCTCGACCAAGGAATGATTATGGTATCGATCGCTAACTATCTAAAAGATGGTGTGATTCGCGATTACTTCCACCAAGATCACATTGGTAAGAAACCTGAGGATCTGTTGAGAAAAGAAAAGTTCTCTATTCAATAATTGTAAACGCAGCACCCGATTCCAAATGGATGAGGGTGTTTTTTGTTGGAGTTAGCTTGTTTTGTGGGCTTTCAGGTGGAAATGTAGAGGTTAGCGATGGTCAGCAGTGATTCATAGGTGCTCTGTATGAGTTTATCAGTAAAACCGAAATGCTTATCGGTGAAAAGATACAATTTAGCGGTGAACGTGTAAGAAAAATAAAAACACGTACCGTAAACGAGGATAGAAGGGTCCAGGATTTTTATGTAGAATCTATTTTTACTGACAGCTGTATCTATCATTTATTCAGCTGGAAATTTAAAAATGGAAGTGAAGAAGAGATGTGCACGAGTTTTGTTTTGCATGAAGATGAGACGTATATTGGAATGAACTTTGATCTGTCTGAGCGGCCGATTAAAATGGCTCTATCAGGTGATAATCAGCTCCTTATTTTGCAAAAAGAAGGCGGCCGTTTCCTACCAGCTATTGGCTTTAATAAAAACGGAATCTTTATGAATCTTCATATGGTGAACCCGAATGAAGAGGGCAAATATAAAAGGAACAAAAACAGTATACATATGATGAGGTTATTTGATGAAGTGTTGTCTGAAAAAGTAAAAACATCAGTGCTGCCTACCTATCTTCAAGAAAAAGAAATCGTGAATGTTCCTGATTATAGTGTTCAAAGTTTAATAGTTGGTCCTAACAAGAAGTCGTTCCTTGTGGAGCCTGGAAGAAAATATATAGATACAGATCAGCTGGAGGATAACTTTATGGTTCTTACAAATTTTTCAGTTCGAGATGCCATGGAACAGGAAGATATGACATTGCAAGGACCAGGAAGTGGTCGTTATCAGCTAGCATATGGTGGATTGGTAAACAGAAGAGGTGACTTTTCCGTTGAACAAGGACTATCCATCCTGAAGCAAACCGCTCAAAGAGAAGGGGACTTTCCTACACAGCTATCTATGTTATTTAGTCCAGAAGAAGAGAACATCTATTTTTCTCTTAAAGGGGATTTTAATAAAATCTATAGGTTTTCTTTCTTAGATCTGTTGATAACAACAGAGAGGGGCTTTGAGCGTAATCTAAGTTTTTTGGTAAAGAAAAAAGGAGTTTTATTGTCAGAGCTTGAGGGTTGGGTATAAGAGTACTCAATTAAGAGCGGTATTTTGAAGTATGGTAGGCAATCCATTTTGGTTTATAGCCGTAGTTCTTGATTTATAGTCCTTCAAATAATTTTATAGGTCTTTAGAATAATTTATAGGTCTTCAGAATAATTTATAGGTCTTCAAAATATTTTATAGGTCTTCAAAATAATTTATAGGCTTTTCGACAAAGGTTTATCTTCTTACATGATGGTAATGGAGGTACATATGAAGAAAACATCGGAGAAAAGATTAAACGTTTTTTTACTATTAACTGGAATCCTGTTTCTGTACTCTATCTTTTCAAAAATGTATCATTTCAACAGCATCCTAAATGATATTGTTTATGCTTCAGGGTTCATATTTGCAATCCTCATCCATCTTCATTATAGAAAGAAAACCAAGCTCCAAAAAGTAGACAAATAAAAACAAAAAGAACCCCCGATTAC
>NZ_JACZDV010000002.1:0-648265 GCF_015903845.1 Fictibacillus sp. 26RED30 | reverse complement strand
CGTGTGCGCCGTTTTGTTTTGGCGACTTTAATAATATATCACGCTGAAGCACTAGAGTCAATAGCTTTCTTTAACTTTTTTTAAAAACATTTCATTGTGAAACATTTCATCGTGCTAACAGTTTATATTGTGCTGTTTCTAAGACAGCTTGATTAGTTTATCACGGTTACCAACCCATGGCAATACCTAAATTAAAAAAGCTTCTATTCTAAGATAAAAGCTCTTCTATAAAGAGATCGTTGCGGTTTTTAAGTGCGATGATATCACCGTTTGTTTCTAACTTGATCATTGGTCGTGTCGGTTGGCTTTCTTCTATAAAGACGATCTCACCGATATCATAGTTTGTAAGTCTAACACGGCTGCCCACTGATAAGGTGGAAAGACCCGCTATCATAGCTTGCATAACTTGATGATCAAATTTCCCAAACTGATCTTTCATCATCATCTCAAGCACTTTAAAAGGAGATTGCTTGCTTCGATATGGTCGTTCGGCAGTCATGGCTAAGTAAACATCAGCAACTGCTAGAACTTTACTAAATGGATGAAGCTTGTTTCCTTGTACTTTTAAAGGATAGCCTGACCCATCTGTTCGTTCGTGATGTTGAAGGACACCGAGAAGAACACCTTCTTTAATAGAGGGAATCTTTTTCAGCATGTTGTAGCCTTGAATCGTGTGTTTCTTCACTTCATCAAATTCAGCTGTCGTTAATGACCCGCTCTTTTTTAATAACGTAGGCTGAACTTTTGCCATGCCGCAATCGGACAACACGCCTGCTAGGCCGATCTGTATGCAATCTCCGCTAGAGAAGTTTAACTTTTTAGCCAGGAACGTGCTAAGAATGCCTACTGCTATTGAATGGTGGTACATATAATCAGCACTCGTAGCGTAGTGGTGTAGCAAGAGGATCTCTTTCGGTACACTCGATCCTTTCTCTAATACAGGAAGAACACTCTGACGTACTTCGAGCATATCAACCCCACTGCCAGATTGCCAGTTTGTAAACAATTGCTTATAACGTTTTACCGTTTGCATGTATAGCGCTGGAAAAGAAAGCTCTTCTTTTTGAGGTACTTGGGTATGTATTTGTTCTTCAGATATCGTCGCATCACTTCTATGATTCAGTGAATCTTTTACTCCACGTGTTGTGTTCACACCGAAAGTTGACTCATTCAACACATCTATCTCTTCAATTTGAAAACGAGTAAGTACGCGCAGATGCTCAACATTCAATCTCGTGTTTTTATTGACGATCGGCTGATTAGTCATCGAGAAGACATCCTGAACCAGCATCTGCCCGGCCTTAGCTTGACTCGTTTTTATCTTCATACAAAAAAGCTCCTTTTATTTGGAAGGTCATAATTTTATTTTACATATAAAAAAGAGGAAAATGTAGATACATTTTCCTCTTTTTAGAAATTATTCGTTATTCTCTTCGTTTGTATCTGTTTCTGGAGCTGTTGTTTCTTCAGCAGGCGCTATACCTTCTTCGCCTTCTGTAATGATTGGGTTACCTTCTTCATCCAGCAACTCATCGGTTTCTTCTTCACGTTCTACAACAGCTACTGTTGCTACGTGATTCGTATCATTCATAGTCATCAATCTAACACCTTGAGTGTTTCGTCCCATTTGGGAGATGCCTGAGATGTTCATTCGAATGATGATTCCTTTTGCTGTAATGATCATAAGGTCTTCCTCGTCCGTTACAGTTTTAAGCGTAACAACCGGACCGTTCTTTTCAGTGATGTTTACCGTTTTGATCCCTTTACCACCACGTGACTGAAGACGGTATTCACTCATAGGTGTACGTTTTCCGTAACCTCTATCTGTAACGATCAAGATATCTTGCGTCTCATCTAAGACTTCCATACCTACAACAGCATCGTCATCGCCAAGAGTGATCGCTTTAACACCCGTTGCTGTTCTACCCATTGATCGAACATCTGTCTCTTGATAACGGATCGACATCCCTTGTTTCGTTCCGACGATGATATCTTTTGTTCCATCTGTTAAACGAACGCCCATCAGCTCATCTTCTTCACGAAGGTTGATCGCAAAAAGACCACCTTTACGGATGTTGCTATAAGCTGATAACGGAGATCGTTTCGTGATTCCTTGCTTCGTCATGAAGTTAAGGTAGATCTCATCACTTTCCATGTCTTCTACAGGAATGACAGCAGAGATCGTTTCACCTTGCTCGATCTGCAACAAGTTGATGATCGGAATTCCTTTTGCTGTTCTGCCGTATTCAGGAATCTCGTAGCCTTTTAGCCTATAAGCCTTCCCTTTATTCGTGAAGAACAGGATGTAGTTGTGCGTATTTGTCGTAAACAACTGTTCAACAAAGTCATCCTCACTCGTGCCCATTCCTTGGATCCCTTTACCACCACGACGCTGTGAGCGGTAAGTAGAGATAGGAAGGCGCTTGATGTAGCCTTTGTTCGTTAATGTAATTACGATATTTGAACGAGGAATCAGATCTTCGTCTTCAATACTATTAAATCCTACAGAGATGATCGTACGTCTAGGGTTGTCGTACTTCTCTTTGATCTCGATAAGCTCTGTACGAATGATTTCAAGAATTCTTTGTTCATCTGCAAGAATCGCTCTCAATTCCGTGATTAAAGCAACAAGATCATTGTATTCGTTCTCGATCTTATCTCGCTCTAAACCTGTCAAACGCTGCAATCGCATATCTAAGATAGCTTGAGACTGCTCGTAGCTTAATTCAAACTTCTCCATTAAGCCTTCACGTGCAAGGTCCGTTGTTCTTGAAGCACGGATAAGTGCAATTACTTCATCTAGATGATCCAGTGCGATACGAAGACCTTCTAGGATATGAGCTCTTGCTTCTGCTTTTTTAAGATCAAATTCCGTACGGCGACGGATGATGACTTGCTGATGCTTCAGATAATGGTACAAACATTCTTTGATGTTAAGAACTTTTGGATGTCCATCAACAAGTGCAAGCATATTGATACCAAAGCTTGTCTGTAGTGCTGTCTGTTTATATAAATTATTTAAAATTACATTAGCATTCGCATCACGGCGTATCTCCATCACGATGCGCATACCGTTACGGTCAGACTCATCACGAAGATCCGTGATCCCTTCGATCTTTTTATCACGAACGAGCTCAGCGATCTTTTCGATCAAACGAGCTTTGTTTACTTGATAAGGAAGTTCCGTTACGATAATCGCTTGTTTTCCGCTAGGCATCTCTTCGATCTCAGCTTTTGCACGGATAATGATAGAACCTCTTCCAGTTGTGTAAGCTTTGCGAATTCCTTCACGCCCTAGGATTTCACCTGCCGTTGGAAAGTCTGGGCCTGGAATAATTTCCATCAGTTCAGGAATCGTGATATCCGGATTTTCACTTACTGCTAAAATACCATCGATGACTTCACCTAATTGATGCGGCGGAATGTTCGTCGCCATACCAACCGCGATCCCCGCAGCACCGTTAACGAGCAAGTTCGGAAAACGAGCAGGTAAGACAACCGGTTCTTGTTCAGATCCATCATAGTTATCTTTGTAGCCGATCGTATCTTTGTTGATGTCTCGTACCATTTCCATGGCGATCTTAGACATACGTGCTTCTGTATAACGCATCGCTGCCGCTGCATCGCCGTCGACTGAACCAAAGTTACCGTGACCATCGATCAGCATGTGGCGGAAGTTGAAATCCTGTGCCATACGAACCATCGTGTCGTATACAGCAGAGTCACCGTGAGGGTGGTACTTACCGATTACTTCACCGACGATACGAGCAGACTTTTTGTACGCTTTATCAGCCGTCATGCCAAGATCGTTCATCGCATAAAGGATACGTCTGTGAACAGGCTTTAATCCGTCACGCACATCTGGCAAAGCTCGGCTGACAATAACACTCATGGCATAATCCATGAACGATGCTTTCATTTCCGTACTAATATTAATTTCTTTAATCCGGGAACGTTCCATTTCAGACATTCATTTTACCTCCATAACCTCTTTAGAACAGGTTTTTAAAGCCCCCTAATTCGGCTCTTAAACGCACCGAAACTGGACCTTGTCCAGCTTCAGTATCTCTTATGTTCAGCTTTTGCAATGTTTACCGCTAAGCATTTTATATGATTATTTACTTTAAAGTAACTGCTTACCGCAAGCGTGCCTCACTTATATATCTAAGTTCGTCACATATTGTGCATTTTCTTGGATAAAGTCACGGCGCGGTTCAACTTTGTCACCCATTAAGATATCGAACGTTTCATCAGCTGCCATCGCATCTTTCATTTCCACTTGCAGCAATGTACGTGTCTCTGGGTCCATTGTCGTTTCCCATAACTGAGATGGGTTCATCTCACCTAGACCTTTATAACGCTGAAGTTGCGGCTTAGGTACTTGCGGAAGTTCAGCTAGCAACTTTTCAAGTTCTTTATCGTTGTAGGCATACTCTATACGTTTACCTTGCTGTATCTTATAAAGCGGAGGCTGTGCGATATAGATATAGCCGTGTTCAATAATCGGACGCATATATCTGAAAAAGAACGTTAGAAGCAACGTACGGATATGTGCACCATCGACATCGGCATCTGTCATGATGATGATCTTGTGATAACGTGCTTTTGTTATATCAAACTCATCGCCGATTCCTGTTCCTAAAGCCGTGATGATCGCACGTACCTCGTTATTGGAAAGGATCTTATCTAGTCGTGCTTTTTCAACATTGATAATCTTACCGCGAAGTGGCAAGATCGCTTGGAAATGACGGTCACGTCCTTGCTTTGCCGATCCACCGGCAGAGTCACCCTCAACCACATAGATCTCAGAGATGCTTGCATCTTTAGAAGAACAGTCTGCCAGTTTACCAGGCAGTGACGATACTTCTAACGCACTCTTACGTCGTGTTAGTTCACGTGCTTTTTTAGCAGCAACACGCGCACGTAGTGCCATCATCCCTTTTTCAACGATTGATTTCGCAACGACCGGATTCTCGAGCATGAAAGATGAAAACGTCTCTGAGAAGATAGATTCTGTAATCTGTCTTGCTTCAGAATTTCCGAGCTTCGTTTTCGTTTGCCCTTCGAACTGAGGATCAGGGTGTTTGATCGAGATGATCGCTGTTAGTCCTTCACGAACGTCTTCACCTGTTAAGTTCGTATCATTGTCTTTGAACAGATTGTTCTTGCGGCCATAATCATTGATCACACGTGTTAGTGCTGTCTTAAACCCTGACTCGTGCGTACCGCCTTCATGTGTATTGATGTTGTTCGCGAACGAATAGATGTTGCTTGCGTAGCTGTCGTTGTATTGGAATGCGATCTCAACCGAGATGCCGTCCTTTTCCCCTTCAACGAAGATCGGTTCTTCATGCAGCACTTCACGCGTACGGTTGATGTGCTCTACATAAGATTTAATCCCGCCTTCATAGTGGTATTCCTTTACAACTGGCTCTTCACCACGCTTGTCTTCAGCAATGATACGAAGACCACGGTTTAAGTAAGCCAGTTCACGAATACGGTTTGAAAGGGTTGGGAAATCATATTCTAATGATTCAGTAAAAATTTCAGGGTCTGGTTTGAAGTGAGTACGAGTACCTGTTTTGTCAGTTTCGCCGATAACTTTAAGATCTGCAGTCGGCACGCCGCGTTCATAAGATTGATAATGCAGTTTCCCGTCACGAGATACGGTAACTTCAAGCATCGTAGACAAGGCATTAACAACTGAGGCACCAACACCATGCAGTCCGCCTGATACTTTATAACCTCCACCGCCAAACTTTCCTCCGGCATGGAGAACCGTCATGATAACTTCTAGAGCAGGTCTTCCCATTTTTTCATGCATACCTACTGGGATACCACGTCCGTTATCTACTACCGTGATGCTGTTGTCTTCTTCAATCGTAATTCGAATCGTATCACAATGACCCGCTAAGGCTTCATCGATCGAGTTATCGACGATTTCCCATACAAGATGGTGAAGACCGCGTACGTTCGTAGCACCGATATACATCCCTGGACGTTTACGGACGGCTTCAAGACCTTCAAGTACCTGGATATTACTTTCATCATAATTTTGCTGTTGTTCTAACTGTTGTTCAGTCGTCAATTCGTTCACCTTCATTCCGGTTTAAAAACGCTTTATTTATAAAACCTTTATTTTATATTCCAGCCATTTTCAAGTTCGAGGCGATCAGAGGCTCTCTTTTTTAACGTAGAGGCAGAAAGAGGAGATAGATAGATCGTTTTATCTGTAATGATTACAGATTTTGCAGCATTTCCGCTTAAATCGGTCAGTGTCTGATTGTTCTCATGCTTTTTAAGAAACTCTAAAGCTAACTCAGAAGCCTTTAACGCATTGATATCCAATATCGCCAGCACATCTTTTGAATGAATAACTTCTTCATCACCTAAATGCAGAAGCAATGTCCTCACCTCATTTCAAACGTTCTATAGAGCCTGCGTGAACTTTGTAAGTTGCGGCTTTCTCAAGTGTTTCGTGGTGTATCCCTTCCACACTAGTCGTTGTAACAAAGGTTTGTACTTTACCTTGAATCGTATTTAAAAGATGCGATTGTCTGAAATCGTCTAGTTCAGATAACACATCGTCCAACAATAGTATCGGGTATTCTCCGACTTCTGAATGAATAAGATCAATTTCAGCGAGCTTTAAAGAAAGAGCAGTCGTTCTTTGTTGTCCTTGAGATCCGAATGTCTGCACGTCTTTTCCGTTCACTGAAAAAAGCAGATCGTCCCGATGAGGACCAAATAAAGAAGTTCCTCGGTCAATCTCTTTTTCTTTTATTTTACCAAACTTCAGATGAAACGCTTCTATCATTTTCGACAAGTCGAGCTCATCGCATACCTCTATAGTCGGTTTGTAATGAATTTTTAGAGTTTCCAATCCTCTCGATATCCCGTGGTGGATCGGTTCTGCCCAACTTTGAAGCTTTTCCATGTATTTCAGACGTTTCAACGTCACTCTGGCTGCTTTATCGATAAGCTGTTCGGTTAAGATCTCGAGCATCGTCATGTTTTGCTGACTTTTGTTGCGATACATCTCTCTTAATAAAGAATTTCGCTGAGATAAAATCTTTTGGTACACAGAAAGGTCATTTAAATAAACCGCGTTAACCTGTCCGATTTCCATGTCAATAAAACGACGACGCACCTGTGGACTGCCTTTTACAAGATTAAGATCCTCAGGTGCAAACATAACCACATTTAAATGTCCAACGTAATCGGTTAACCGTCGTTGTTCAATGCGGCTGATTTTCGCTTTTTTTCCTTTTTGTGAGATGACGAGACTTAAATCAAAAGAACTGTTTCTCTTTTTGATGCTACCCTCTATTTTAGCATATTCTTCGTCCCAAGATATCAACTCTTTATCTTTTGCTGTTCGATATGATCTTGCCATGGCCAAAACATAGATGGATTCCATAACATTTGTTTTTCCTTGTGCATTCTCACCTAGAAAAACATTGACCTTATTCTCGAATTCCAGAGATTGTTCTTTATAGTTTCTGTAATTCCTAAGCTGAAGCTTTTCAATATGCAAAGGGATACCCCCTATTCCGTTGTTACCTTGAACTCTCCTACTTCTGGAATGGACACGACATCACCCGCATATAGTTTCTTACCTCGGCGTGTTTCATGTTCTCCGTTCACAAGAACTTCATGTTCTGCTAAATACCATTTTACCATTCCTCCCGATTGGATGACATCGGTAGTTTTCAACAGTTGTTGAAGGGTGATGAATTCTGTGTTGATCTTTACGTTTTCCATTTTAAAAAAAACCTCCTGGTTGTTGCTTTGTTGTCTCAGTTGTCTCAATGGTGTTTTTGGAAGGTTGATCTACGTTCCAGACTCAATGATGTAAATATACAAAGATTTAAAAATATAAAATCCACAATCTGTTAGGGAAAATCATCTCGCTCTTACTAGTTTCTCCAAAAAACGTTGGACTTAGAAAGAAAAGAAAGCCACCGGTGATTCCGGCAGCTTTATATTTTAGTACGTTCTTACAGGCAAGATTAATTGGCGGATCGAATCGTCTGATACGGGTTGGATAAGAAACGGTCTCATCGCACCTGTAAACAGGATGCTGATCTCTGTGCAATCCATAACTTTTAGAGCTTCCATCACATATTTTGCATTGAATGAGATCTTTAGTTCTTCTCCTTCAATCTCCTCTGCGATCATGTGTTCAAATACTTTACCGATTTCTGGAGAATTTGAAGAAAGTTCGATTGTTTGGTTATCGAGTGTTGCTAGTTTCACGACGTTGTTTCTTCCTTCTCTAGCTAATAAAGAAGCACGGTCGATCGCTTGTAAAAATTCCTTCGTCTTCAACACGAATGTAGTCTTGCTCTCTGAAGGAATCAGTTTTGAAGTATCCGGATAGTTACCGTCTAATAATCTTGAGAACAATAAAATGTTCTTGGCTTTGAACAAGATCTGATTGTTCGTTACAACGATTTGAACCTTTTCAGCATTCTCATCAAGAATCTTTGAAAGTTCGTTCAAGCTCTTTCCAGGAATCACGACGTTCTGGAAGGAAAGCTCTTCACTTTGAGAATCGATCGGCATTTTTCGTTCAGCCAAGCGATGACTATCTGTTGCAATACAGTTTAGAACACCGTCAGTTAACGTCCAGTTAACACCTGTTAGGATAGGGCGTGTTTCTGAGGTGGACACCGCAAAGACAGTTTGGCGAATCATTGCTTTCAACAAATCACTTTGGATCTCAAAGACTAAGTTCTCTTCGATCTGCGGTAATCTAGGGTATTCTTCAGGATCTAATCCTAAAAGGCTAAATTCAGAAGCGCCTGAACGAAGAGTCGTTTCAAATCGCTCACCTACTTCAATCTCAACAGAATCATTCGGAAGTTTTTTAACGATCTCTGAAAAATAACGAGCCGGAAGTACAACACTTCCTTCTTGCTTCACTTCGATATGTACAAGATCCCCTTCTTCAACCGGTATCAGTCGTTCAATTGAAATATCAGAATCACTACCAGTCAGATGAACACCGTCATATGTTACTTCCATTTTGATTCCCGTAAGAATTGGAATTGTCGTTCTAGAAGATACAGCTTTCATTACATCTTGAACAGCTTCAATCAACTGGTTTAACTGAATCTTAACTTTCATTATTTTGCCCCCCTGATATTTATTAAAATCTTTTAAAAAAATAGTAGTAATAGTACTAGGCGCTGTGAATGTGTGGATAACCCTAGAAAACAAAGATAGAACAGCCTATCCACATGTGGACAGACTGTGTATAAAGTAACTGCAGTTATTCACAGTATTCAGTGCGCTTATTTAATTCGATTTAAGCTGATCGTGAATTTCTTGCACTTTTCTTTGCAAAACATGATCCGTAATCAGCATAGTAGAGATCTTTTCATGAGCATGAAGAACCGTTGTATGGTCTCGACCACCAAATTCTTCACCAATCTTAGGTAAAGAATTATCTGTTAGTTCACGAGAAAGATACATCGCGATCTGTCTAGGAAAAGCTACAGACTTTGTTCGTTTCTTCGCTGTAAAATCTTCTAACTTTACATTGTAATGCTTGCCAACTACTTCTTGTATATGATGAATGGTTAATGTTCTTGGCTTTGCAGAAGGAATAATGTCGCGAAGTGCTTCTGCTGCAAGATCTGCATTCATATCTTGGTTAATGAGAGAAGAATAGGCGACAACGCGAATGAGTGCTCCTTCTAACTCTCTAATGTTCGTATCGATCTGATTCGCTATATAAAGCATCACTTCGTTTGGAATATCAAGGCCTTCTGCTTTTGCTTTTTTACGCAAGATTGCGATACGCGTTTCTAAGTCAGGAGGTGTGATATCCGTAATAAGTCCCCATTCAAAGCGGGAACGAAGTCTGTCTTCTAATGTCGGAATCTCTTTTGGAGGTCGATCACTAGAGATGACAATCTGCTTGCTTTCTTCATGAAGTGCATTAAACGTATGGAAAAATTCCTCTTGCGTTTGTTCTTTTCCTGCAAGGAACTGAATATCATCTATTAAAAGCACGTCCACACTGCGAAATTTGTTGCGGAACTCAACCGTTTTATTGTCACGAATCGAGTTGATGAACTCGTTCGTAAATTTTTCGGAGGATAGGTATACGACCTTCGCCCCAGGATTATGTTCCAATACATAATGGCCGATCGCATGCATTAAATGCGTTTTTCCTAATCCAACGCCCCCATAAATAAATAGCGGGTTATAAGCTTTTGCTGGTGCTTCAGCAACAGCTAATGATGCGGCATGAGCAAAACGGTTTCCAGAACCGATAACGAATCGGTCAAATGTATATTTTGGATTCAACATACTTTGAGAAACTTCTTCGTGAGGCTCATTTGCTGCTTTTGGGGCTTTTTTCATGGAAAGTTCCAGATCTAAGTCTAGTTCTGTCTGATTTTGTGGAATGATGAACTTTACGTCAAGTGCTGCTCCTGTTACGTCCAGCAGCGTCTCAGAAATGATACCTGCATATCTGGATTCTAGCCAGTCACGGGCAAACTCATTTGGCGCAGTAATGACGAGCGTATCATTTTGTAAAGCATGTGCCGTTGTTGATTTTAACCAAGTCTCAAAGCTAGGCTTACTGACTTTTGTTTCGATCGCAGCAAGTGCTTTGGACCATAGGTCGTTTATGTTTTCCAACCAATTTACCCCCCTTATCTCTTTCGAATCATCCTATTTCAGCAGTCATTTCCCTGTTGTATAAGAATTGTACACCCAGTGAATACCTATGAATAAAAATAAAAAGTCCACACCTTATGTGAATGATAATTAATATAGTAGATAATAGGATTATGAACAGTAAAACCATGTCTGTGGACAACCTTTATAACAGCTTTTAATAACTGTCCACAAGTTTATCCACAGGTTGTGAATAACTTTATTAGCAGTGCAGGTTGTTAACGAGTTAAAACACAACAAGCATATCAAAAATAATCAGGCTTGGCAACGAGTTATTGTTACTTATCCACAACGCCCATACCTTGTGTAGAAAAGTTGTCCACAACACTAGATTTTGTGTAAAACATGTCGATAATTGGTGTGGATAATGAAAAGTATGTCGAAAAAGATGTCCACAGGTTAGGTCATGAAGATTTTGGTGAAGCTTGTAGAAGGATCTTATGGAAGTAGTATTGTGTTTGATAAATTGGCGAGCTCTGATAAATCGTCAGCTCTACAAACTTTAATTTGAGCTTAAAAGAGTGTTTAGCTTTTATTTATTTCTTTAGTTGGTTGATTGGATTGGAAGGTGCGAGACTCCTGCGGGACAAGCGGTCAGGTGAGACACTTAATGGCGCATAGCGGCAAGTGGCTCACCGTCTGCCCCGCGGAAAGCGAGCAACCTGGAGAGGAAATCAACTTACTTTCAAGAAATACATAGCATTCTAAAAACTGAGATCATCACTTTCAAAGGCAAAAAACTTGCAAAAAAACACAAACTTAAAATCCAGCTTGACAAATTTATGGGTCAGTCATTATACTTTATTAGACTGTCTTTTATAAGAGATATCCTCAGGGAGGTGTAATATACATGAAACCTACATTTCAACCAAACAACCGTAAGCGTAAGAAGGTACATGGTTTCCGTGCACGTATGGCTACTAAGAACGGTCGTAAAGTTCTAGCTCGCCGTCGTCAAAAGGGAAGAAAAGTGTTATCCGCATAGGCCACTGACATCAGTGGTCTTTTTTTACTTTTATAGAGAGAATTTGCTCACTCCGAGTCCGTATTTTCTGTTCGATGTCGTTTTTTCGAAGTAAAAGGTTTTATATGAACGAAACAGGCCGATACTGGGTGATGATCGAAACAAAAAGACTTTGGAATGAGATTGCATAATTGATGGAGTGTTAAATGAATGAAGAAAGAACAACGCATCAAAAAAAATGAGGAATTTCAAGAAGTCTTCAAAAAAGGAAAATCAACGGCTAATCGCCAATTTGTAATATACAGTTTAAGAAAAGAAGATCAGCCTGTTTTTCGCATCGGTCTTTCTGTCAGCAAAAAAGTTGGAAAAGCTGTTACGAGAAACAGAATTAAACGATCGGTTAAAGAAATCTTCCATAAATATAGTGAACAGCTACTTTCAGGCAGGGATTACGTGGTTATCGCGAGAATACCTACTGCTAATATGGACTTTCACGAGATGGAAAAAAGTCTGCTTCATGTTTTGAACAGAGCGAACGTTTTAAAAAAGAGGGTGTAAAAAAATGAGATCCTTATTTATAGGGATTATTCGTTTTTACCAGCTATGGATTTCCCCGCTAACACCGCCTTCATGCCGCTTTTATCCGACCTGCTCGCATTACGGTATAGAAGCTTTCAGGCGTCACGGTGTATTTAAAGGAATGTGGCTAACTTTTGTCAGAATTTCAAAGTGCCATCCTTTTCATCCCGGAGGCGTTGACCTCGTGCCTGAAAAAAGGGACAATAAATAATTGAGATAAGATTTATGATTTTAAGGAGGATAAGAGTGTGCGTAAGAAAATAGGTTTACTGATTGCCCTTTTCGCACTCATGGCTGTCCTATCTGGATGTGGATCGATGAATGATCCCATTACTAGTGACAGCACTGGAATTTGGGACACATATTTTGTATATCCGTTATCATGGTTGATCACATACTTTGCGACCTTAACTGGTGAAAACTACGGATTAGCGATCATTATCGTTACATTGATCATCCGTACTGCGCTTCTTCCATTAATGATTAAGCAAACACGCAGTTCAAAAGCGATGCAAGAGATCCAGCCTGAAATTCAAAAGCTTCGTGAAAAGTACAAGTCGAAAGATGCGAACACACAACAGAAATTACAGCAAGAAACAATGGCGTTATTCCAGAAGAACGGAGTTAACCCGCTTGCTGGATGTTTACCTTTATTGATTCAAATGCCGATTCTATTAGGTTTTTACCATGCGATCATGCGTACGGGTGAAATCGCAAACCATAATTTCCTTTGGTTTGACTTAGGAGATCCGGATCCATTTTATATCTTACCGTTAGTAGCCGGTATAACGACATTCTTACAACAGAAGATCATGATGGGCGGAATGGACAACCCAAATCCGCAGATGAAGATGCTTTTATACATCATGCCAGTTATGATCGTTGTATTTGCGATTAATTTCCCAGCTGCACTATCTCTATATTGGGTGATCGGTAACATATTCATGATCGGACAGACATATTTCATTACGACCCCAATGAAAAAGAAAGAAAACCAAGTTGATGGGGGAGCTAAAAAGTGAAAAAGGTACAGGTAACAGGGAAAACGGTTGAAGAAGCAGTAGCAGCAGCACTAGAACAACTTCAGACTTCAAAAGATCAAGTAGAGATATCCGTTCTTGAAGATTCCAAAAAAGGTTTCTTTGGACTTGGCGGGAAGCCAGCAGTTGTTGAAGTAACAGTGAAAGCTGATCCTGTTAAATCGGCGATCGACTACCTCGAGGATGTTACATCCAAAATGGGAGTGCCCGTTACCATCACACAGCGACAGGAAAATGATCATCTTGTGCTGGATTTATCCGGTGACAAAATTGCGATTTTAATTGGAAAACGTGGACAAACGCTTAATGCGCTTCAGCTTTTAACGAATATGGTTGCAAACTCTGATCCTGCAAGCAAGCATGTGAAAATTGTGCTTGATGCTGAAAACTATCGTACCAGAAGACAGGAATCACTCGAGCGATTAGCTGAGCATTCTGCACAAAAGGTATTTTTTACGAAGAAAAGCTTTGCTTTTGAGCCGATGCCTGCTAATGAACGAAAAGTGATTCATTTAGCACTCAAAGAAAACAGAGATGTTGAGACTACGTCTGAAGGGGTAGAACCTTTTCGTAAAGTCGTTATCCGCCCAACATCCTCAAGCAAAAGATAAAAAAGCTTCAGAGGTTTATCCTCTGGAGCTTTTTGTTTGCGTCATCTAACAGCTACTAATCTTAAGTTGATGGAACGAGCACATTTAAACTCGTTTTAAGGCTTGATTTCAGCCACGTTTTCTTTACTGTGAGCACATTATGCGATACACTATTTTTTATTGTGGATATTTATGTCCATTTTTACTAAAACCTTATCACAGTAAGTATTTAAGGCCATACTAAAGGTAATTTATATAGAGCGAAGTAAAGAGGAAAGCCGAGGTGAAACAACAATGGAATTTGATACGATCACAGCGATCTCTACTCCGATGGGAGAAGGTGCGATTGCGATCGTTCGTTTGAGCGGACCTGACGCAGTAGCCATTGCAGATAAAGTGTACAGCGGGACAAAACGTCTCTCTGAAGTTGATACACATACAATTCATTACGGAAAATTGATCGATCCGAAACTCGATCAAGCGGTAGAAGAAGTGATGATCAGCGTCATGCGTGCACCACGAACGTTTACGCGGGAAGATGTTGTTGAGATCAACTGTCATGGAGGGTTAGTTTCTGTGAACAGAGTTCTTCAATTGATTCTTCAGCAGGGAGCGCGCTTAGCTGAACCAGGAGAATTCACGAAGCGAGCATTCTTAAACGGCAGGATTGATCTATCTCAAGCGGAAGCGGTCATGGATTTGATCCGTGCGAAGACAGACCGTGCGATGAACGTAGCCCTCAACCAGATGGAAGGCCGTTTATCTTCACTCGTTATGCGTCTTAGACAAACGTTATTAGAAACAATCGCCCATGTAGAGGTGAACATCGATTATCCAGAGTATGATGCAGAAGAGATGACGCATTCTTTATTGAACAACAACCTTTTGACTGTAAAAAAAGAAGTGGAATCGATACTGCAGACGGCAAGTCAAGGGAAGATCCTTCGTGAAGGGTTGTCTACGGCGATCATCGGAAGACCAAACGTAGGTAAGTCTTCACTCATGAATGCACTCGTTCATGAGAATAAAGCGATCGTAACCGATATTGCGGGAACTACACGTGACGTTATTGAAGAGTACGTGAACGTAAGAGGTGTTCCTTTAAGACTCGTTGATACAGCAGGGATTCGTGAGACGGAAGACATCGTTGAAAAGATCGGTGTTGAAAAATCACGTAAAGTATTAAAAGAAGCAGATCTCATTCTGCTAGTTATCAATGGGAATGAAGTGCTCTCACTTGAAGATGAAAACTTGTTCCGTGCAGCTGCAGGACTCGATAAAATCGTCATTATCAATAAAACAGATCTTGAACTGAAAGCAGATATGAATCGAATAAAGGAACTGTCAGAGAATTCACCCGTTATCTCAACATCTTTAGTAAAAGAAGAGGGAATCGATGAATTAGAGCAAGCGATCGCAAACCTGTTCTTTGCAGGCGGAATTGAAGCTAATGACTTAACATACGTATCCAACTCTAGGCACATCGCACTTCTGCAGCAGACGATTCATCATATTGATGAGGCGCTCGGCGGCATTGAAGCGGATCTACCTATTGATATGGTACAGATCGATATAACAAGAGCTTGGGAGATACTCGGAGAAATCATAGGAGACACGGTTTCAGAGAGTCTGATCGACCAATTGTTCTCTCAATTCTGTTTAGGAAAATAAAAAAAGGAGGAAAAAACGATGGGATATAAAGCAGATACGTTTGATGTGATCGTAGTCGGTGCTGGGCATGCCGGGGTTGAAGCTGCACTAGCTTCTGCTCGTATGGGCGCAAAAACATTATGTCTAACACTGAATCTAGATACAGTCGCCTATATGCCGTGTAATCCGTCAGTAGGCGGACCGGCTAAAGGGATCGTCGTTCGTGAAGTTGACGCACTTGGCGGAGAGATGGCACGCAACATCGACAAAACACACATTCAAATGCGTATGCTGAACACAGGGAAAGGGCCAGCGGTACGTGCACTGCGCGCGCAAGCGGATAAATACCTGTATCAGCATGAAATGAAAAAAACGATGGAAAACACAGAGAACCTTACGTTGCGTCAAGGGATGGTAGAGCGTCTGATCATCGAAGACGGTGAATGTAGAGGGGTTATTACAAAAACAGGAGCTGAGTACGCGGCAAAAGCGGTCGTACTTACTACAGGAACGTACTTAAGAGGGAAGATCATCATCGGAGAGCTCGCCTATGAGAGCGGACCGAACAATATGGCTCCTTCAATCAACTTGTCTTATCATCTGCAAGAGTTAGGCTTTGATATGGTGCGATTCAAAACAGGAACACCGCCGCGCGTTAACAGCAAAACGATTGATTATTCAAAAACAGAAATTCAGCCTGGTGACGATGTACCGCGTGCTTTTTCTTATGAAACAACCGAGTACATCACAGATCAGCTTCCTTGCTGGTTAACATATACAGGTGACGAAACGCATCAGTTGATCAACGGAAACCTTCATCGTTCACCGATGTATTCAGGAATGATCGAAGGTACTGGACCAAGATATTGTCCATCGATCGAGGATAAAATTGTACGGTTCAATGATAAGCCAAGACATCAGATCTTCTTAGAGCCAGAAGGACGCAACACAGAAGAAGTATACGTTCAAGGTCTTTCTACGAGTCTTCCGGAAGATGTACAGAAACGAATTTTAGCAACGATTCCTGGTCTTGAAAAAGCAGAATTGATGCGTGCAGGATATGCGATTGAGTATGATGCGATCGTTCCCACACAACTTTGGCCATCTCTTGAGACGAAGCGAGTGAACGGTTTGTTTACAGCAGGACAATTGAACGGAACGAGCGGATATGAAGAAGCAGCGGGACAAGGACTCATGGCGGGAATCAATGCTGCGTTAAAAGTTCAAGATAAAGAGCCTCTTGTGCTTGATCGTTCTGAAGCGTACATCGGAGTATTGATCGACGATTTGATCACAAAAGGAACGAACGAACCGTATCGCCTTCTAACATCACGTGCAGAGTACCGTTTACTGCTTAGACACGACAACGCAGATCTGCGCTTAACGAAAAAAGGTCATGAAATCGGACTGATACCAGAAGATCGTTACGAACGCTTTGAAGAGAAGAAAGCATTAATTGCGCAGGAAATAGACCGACTCGAGCATGTTTCGATCAAACCGAGTGAAATCGTCCAGCAAGTCCTTGCAGAGTCACAATCGACTCCGTTAAAAGAACCAATGTCGGCAGCAAGCTTGTTAAAGCGCCCTGAGATCACTTATCCGGTCATTCATAAACTCGTACCAGCAGAAACTGCCTTACCGGAGACGGTGATGGAGCAGGTTGAGATTCAGGTAAAATATGCAGGATATATCGATAAACAGCTCGCGCAAGTAGAAAAGATGCGCAAGATGGAAAATAAAAAGCTTCCTGTAGATCTTGATTACATGGCAATCAACGGACTAGCTACAGAAGCAAAACAAAAACTTCACGAAGTTCGGCCTCTTTCTGTCGGGCAGGCATCACGTGTATCAGGGGTAAACCCAGCAGATATCTCTATTCTGTTGATCTATCTCGAACAAGGTAAACTGGCGAAGATCGCCCGTTGAGGGGGAACGTGAAAATTATGAATATAGAATTGTTTCAAACTTCCTTAAAAGAAAAGGGAGTCCAATTATCAGAAAAGCAGCTATCACAGTTCGAAACGTATTATAACCTGCTCGTTGAGTGGAACGAAAAAATGAATCTTACAGCGATCACAGAAAAAGAAGAAGTGTATTTGAAACACTTTTATGATTCTGTGACGGCAGGTTTTTATTTTAATTTCAAGCAAGACATTACGGTGTGTGACGTTGGGGCTGGAGCTGGGTTTCCAGCCATACCACTAAAGATTGCATTTCCAGAGATCAAGCTAACAGTCGTTGATTCTCTGAATAAACGCATTGGTTTTTTACAGCACGTAGTAGATGAACTTGGTTTAGAAGAAGTATCTCTTTATCATGATCGTGCAGAAACATTTGCTCACCGTCCGGAGTTTAGACAGACGTTCGACCTTGTGACGGCTCGTGCGGTTGCTAGACTATCTGTACTATCTGAACTCTGCTTACCACTCGTAAAAATTGGTGGACACTTCTTAGGAATGAAAGGTGCTAACCTTCCTGAGGAAGTGAGAGACGGAGAAAAAGCAGTCAAACTTTTAGGCGGTAAAGTAAAAGATATTCATTCGTTCGTATTACCGATCGAAGAGAGTGAACGTAATATCATTGTTATTGATAAAGTAAAAGAAACACCAAAGAAATTTCCGCGTAAACCAGGAACGCCAAACAAATCTCCTATTTCATAATCTGATGCTGTGTTTCTATGTGAAACACAGCTGTTACATAAAAGAAAGATTTTTACAGACTTGCAGGATTATTGAACTAGAGAGAAGAATTAGTTAACAGGCAGATTACAAAAGGTGGTGTATTCGCATGAAGCATCCTTTTTCACGTTTATTCGGCATCGGCGAAAAGAGCCAGCAAACCTTAGATCCAGAACCAGCTGAAAAAAACGACAACGAAGAAGTACTTCAACTTCCGGTTCAAAGAATCATACCCAACCGGTTTCAGCCTCGTACGGTTTTTATAGATGAACGAATTGAAGAGTTATCACAGACGATCGAAGCTCACGGAATCATTCAGCCCATCGTCGTTCGAGGTATCGGCGACGACAAATACGAGCTGATCGCAGGCGAACGTAGGTGGCGTGCTGTCCAAAAGCTCGGGTGGGAAAAGATTCCTGCGATCATTAAAGAGATGGACGACTCGCAAACGGCTTCTGTAGCACTTATCGAGAACCTTCAGCGAGAAGAGTTAACCGCTATTGAAGAAGCGATGGCATATGCTAAGCTTCTAGAATTGCACGGACTTACACAAGAAGGCCTTGCTCAAAAGTTAGGGAAGGGTCAGTCTACCATTGCAAATAAGCTGCGTCTGTTAAAGCTTCCGCAGTCTATTCAAGATGCACTTTTGCAGAAAAAAGTGACAGAACGTCATGCTCGGGCATTGATCGTTTTGAAATCTCCTGAAAAGATGGATGCCGTTCTTCAAGAAATCATCGAAAAGCAATTGAACGTGAAGCAAACAGAAGAACGTGTGAAACGAATGATCGAATCTGAGACAGCAGAAAAGAAGCCTCAGTCGCGCCGTAAATCCTATAGCAAAGATATGCGACTAGCGATCAATACGGTCAGACAATCGGTAGACATGGTCGTGCAAAGCGGGCTATCGATCGATACTGAAGAAGAAGAGCATGAGGAGTTCTATCAGTTCACGATTCGTATTCCAAAAAAATAAAAAGAGAAGGCCATCAGCTTGAATGGGAGCTGGTGGTTTTTTGTTGGCTTTTTGAGTGCTGAGGAGCGGACCAAGTAATGCTCAAATGGGATGGGTGTGGGGTATCCGGCATTCTGTGATTGTCGATTGATGTAGACTCGTGGATAAACAGGAAAAATTCGTGGAATTATCGCCAAAACTCGCGGAATTAAGTCGGAAATTTCTTGAATTGATGCTAAAATTTGAGGGATTCTTAGGTGGAATACCCCTCTCCGTATAGGTGGTAATCAGCTTCTGAAGCCTAAAAAGCCATTTTTCAATTCTTTCTAACTTAAATTCCTGAAGTGGCCGGATTTTAGAAGTAATAAGTTGAGAACCGGACAAAATAAATCCTTCTTTTTCTAGAATTCCGTACGTCATTTTATTTTCTTCATGATAGAATAATAGATAATGAATGTTTTTAAGTGAGGTAGGTGACAACGTGGCCAAGACCATTGCAGTAGCCAACCAGAAAGGCGGAGTCGGAAAAACGACTACGTCGGTCAACCTTGGTGCATGCTTAGCATATTTCGGTAAAAAAGTATTGCTCGTAGACATAGATCCTCAAGGGAACGCAACAAGTGGTGTAGGTGTAGATAAAGGGGATATTGACCAATGTATCTACAACGTTCTTGTTGAGGATGTGGAAGTTAAAGATGTAATCGTCGAGACCATCTGTGAAGGTTTACATATCCTCCCGTCGACGATACAGCTTGCTGGAGCCGAGATCGAACTCGTACCCACGATCTCTCGTGAAGTTCGGTTAAAAAGAGCGTTAGAAAAGGTAAGTTCCAATTATGATTTTATTATTATTGATTGCCCGCCATCATTAGGGCTGCTTACCATTAATTCATTAACGGCTTCTGACTCAGTCATCATACCTGTACAGTGTGAATATTACGCACTAGAGGGATTAAGCCAGCTTTTAAACACAGTACGACTTGTACAAAAACACTTAAATACCGACTTGATGATTGATGGCGTGCTGCTTACTATGCTCGATGCACGTACAAACTTAGGTATTCAAGTTATTGAAGAAGTAAAAAAATATTTTCAAGATAAAGTGTATGAAACAATCATACCAAGAAACGTCAGACTATCAGAAGCGCCGAGTCACGGGAAACCGATTATTATTTATGATCCAAAATCCCGAGGTGCTGATGTTTATTTAGATTTTGCGAAGGAAGTGATCGGCATTGGTGAAAGGGTTAGGTAAAGGGCTGCATGCCTTCTTTCCTCCAACAGAGGCAGGAGAAGAAGAGCAGATAAAAGAAGTCAGTATATCAGAGCTAAGGCCAAATCCGTATCAGCCCCGAAAAGTTTTTGACCAAAAAGCCATTGAAGAATTAAAAGAATCTATTATCGAACATGGCATTCTTCAACCAATTGTTGTACGGAAAAGTATTAAAGGATTTGAAATCGTTCTAGGGGAAAGACGATTCCGCGCAGCTTCAGAAGCCGGATTAAAAGAGATCCCTGTAATCGTAAAAGATTATGACGAACAAAAAATGATGGAAGTTGCTCTTATTGAGAACTTGCAACGGGAAGATTTGAATCCTGTTGAAGAGGCTCAAGCGTATCAGAAGCTGATGGAACACTTAAAACTCACGCAAGAAGAGTTAGCTTCCCGCGTTGGGAAGAGCCGTCCTCATATCGCAAACCATATTCGTTTGCTTCAGCTTCCAAAACCTGTTCTTGAACTTTTATCCAACGGACAACTATCAATGGGGCATGGACGAGCACTGCTCGGTCTTAAGAAAAAGACGAAGATGCAGCCAGTCGTTGAACGGGTAATGAATGAAAACTTAAACGTGAGACAGCTTGAAAAATTAATCTCTGATATTAATATGAATGTTTCACGTGGAACAAAGAAAAAAACAGTACCAGCGAACGTTTTCTTCCAAGAAAAAGAATCTTCATTACGAGATCGTTTTGGTACTTCTGTTTCGATTAAGAAATCAAAACGAAAAGGTAAGATCGAGATCGAGTTCTTTTCACAAGATGATCTAGAACGCATTTTAGAACTGTTAGAAAAGTAAGCAGAAAACCATCGCTGAGGTGGTTTTCTTTTTTGGTATTTCTAAAAGAGTTTTGATTAACAGCTTAGCACTATTGATTCAATTGAAAGTATGCACCTTGATTCTTTCGTTATAGTAATCAAAGAGGAACTGCTTAGATAGGAGAGCATAAAAAAATGTCACTGTTAGGAACGATAGTAAACGGTATTGCCATTATTGCAGGAAGCTTTTTAGGATTATTTTGGACAAATATTTCTGATCGTTATAAAGATACGATCTTACAAGCGATGGCTTTGGCTGTTACGATTTTGGGAATCGGAATGGGGCTGAAGAGTGAACAGTTCTTAATCGTGATCGCAAGTTTAGCGGTCGGCGGCGCTCTCGGTGAGTGGTGGAATCTTGAAGAGCGATTGAACGCGATCGGAAAGTGGCTCGAGGCGAAGATAGGGAAGCAAGACAAGGGATCGGTTGCTACCGGTTTTGTGACAGCGACACTTGTTTTTGTTGTTGGAGCGATGTCGATCGTAGGTGCTCTCGATAGCGGGCTAAGACAACAGCATGATGTTCTATATACAAAGGCATTGATCGACGGATTCTGTGCGATTCTATTTACTTCAACGCTTGGCATCGGAGTCATGTTCTCTGCCATACCCGTCGTTTTATACCAAGGAATAATCGCCTTGATGGCTACACAGATTGATCGCTTCGTTTCTCAAGAATTGATGGACGCCTTGATTGTAGAGATAACGGGAACGGGTGGAATCATGATCGTCGCGATCGGACTGAATTTGCTTGGCATCACTAAGATTCGTGTCGCGAACCTTCTGCCAGGTCTACTCATCGCAACGATTCTTGTTTGTATCGTGGAAAAGTGGGAAAGAATTTTAGCGTTCTCGCAAGGATTGATGTAAAAAAAGCCGCTTCTATTTGATCGTAGAAGCGGCTTTTGTTATTGAATTTTATAAATGTCTTGTGAACGAGATTCGGTGCTTGCTATCATGTTTTTTTGTTGAATCTTTTTGCGTAAACAAGCCATATGAAGAGAATCAGCGATCAGATCAGCCATCTTCATCACAATGCTGAGTCGTGTGTTTTGAAGGACAAAATACTCCATAAACCCACTTACATTTACGATACCTGTAATGTGCATATCACCCACTGGAGGCAGCTGTTTGTTAACGCCAGCTCCTGGTTTAACAGGACCATCGTTGATCGAGACCATGCCTACGTGGTTTAATCGACCCAAGCAAGCATCAATTCCTATAACAAAAGCACCTGGATGCTCAATCGCAATCATCTTTAGCTTTTCTTCTAAATTAACCGCGTGAACGGGGTCATCTAGTGTGCCGTAAACAAAGAACGGGAAAGTATCTTTATTATGCAATTTTGTACCAACAAGCGGGCCTAATGCATCGCCTGTCGATCTGTCTGTTCCTATACAGACAACGACAACTGGCTGATGAGTTGATTCCGGAAGCATAGGTAATATTTGTTCGGTGATTCTGAGCATCGCTTCCTTGTCTTCGTGGTGCAATTTATATTGAATGGGTTTCCCTAATCCCAGCTTCCGTTTGAGGAACATGACATCCTCTCCTTTATAATGGTTCTACTAGTATACGGAAGAAATCCTTTTCTTATACATGGTAGAATACAATAATCACAGACTTTTGTTTAAAGTCTATACCCGTTTCCTATGCACTCGTAACTCTAGAAGTTTTTCTTAAAAGTAAATCACATATTTACATTTGATATTCTCAGCAAAAGCTGATTAAATAATTTCATAATCAAAGAGAGGAAGATGACCCATTGGCAGGTGCTAACTTACCGGAAACAGCAGAAAAAGCTGTCACGATTTTTTCCGATAAAGAATGGTGGACAGGCATTGCTACGACGAGCTTAAAGATCGTAGGAATCATATTACTCGCTATTATTTTCAAATACATCGTAAAAGCAGCGATTGCTAATGTTTTTAAAGTCCGGCTGAAATCTCCTCTGCGTTTAAGTGAAAGAAGAGAGAACACCCTATTTAGACTGTTAGATAATGTTGCTTCTTATGTTATTTATTTTGTGGCGATCTTAACCATATTAACGGAGTTCGGTGTAGATATTAAAGCGATTCTTGCTGGTGCTGGAGTGGTTGGTCTAGCGATCGGTTTTGGTGCCCAAAGTCTTGTGAAAGATATCATTACAGGATTTTTCATCATTTTCGAGAACCAGTTCTCTGTTGGAGATACGGTACGGATCACAAACTTTGAAGGAACCGTTGAAGAAATCGGATTAAGAACGACAAAAATTAAAAGCTGGACAGGAGAATTGCATATCCTGCCGAATTCGTCTATCACAGAAGTTACGAATTTTTCTGTTCATAACAGTATTGCGGTCGTTGACTTGAGTATTGCTTATGAAGAGGATATCGATAAAGCGCAAAACATTATCCAGGATGTCGTGAAGAACGCTAAACCAAACTATCCTGAGATGGTTAAAGAACCAGAAGTATTAGGTGTTCAGATGCTTGGTGCATCAGAAGTTGTAATCCGTGTTACAGCAGAGGTACTTCCGATGACACACTTTAAGATCGCACGTGAACTCCGTAAAACGTTAAAACACGAGCTTGAAAGAGCAGGGATTGAGATTCCTTATCCTAAAATGGTCACGTATCAAAAAGAACCAGTGCCAAAAGAAAATAAATAAGGGAGAGCTGAAGTATGCAGCAAAAAGAATTTCAACTTCACGATGAAGTAGAAATGAAGAAGCAGCATCCATGTGGAACGAATCGTTGGAAAGTGATTCGTATGGGTGCGGATATAAGGATTAAATGCATGGGATGTCAGCATAGCGTGATGCTGCCAAGAGCGGAGTTCGCTAAGAAAATTAAGAAAGTCTTATCCTCTCCAGGCGAGTAACAATTCCTGTTTCACGTGAAACAAAAAACACGCGATATAATTTTAAAAAATGATTAAACGTTCGAACCGGGTTACACGACCCGGTTCTTCTTGTTTTTTAAGATGATAAAACCTATAATTGGGAAGGATATTTTTTTATTACGATGAAAAGTCTTAGGATTTCTAAGCTTTATATAAAACAGAGGAGTGAATGAACAGTGGCTCTTACAACTGGAATCGTTGGTTTACCGAACGTTGGTAAATCTACATTGTTTAATGCTATTACACAAGCAGGTGCTGAATCTGCTAACTATCCGTTCTGTACGATCGATCCAAACGTTGGAATCGTTGAAGTACCTGACCACCGTCTTCAAAAATTAACAGAGATGGTACAGCCGAAAAAAGTAGTACCTACAACTTTTGAGTTTACAGACATCGCTGGAATCGTAAAAGGTGCGAGTAAAGGAGAAGGGTTAGGAAACAAATTCTTATCTCACATCCGTCAAACAGATGCGATCCTTCAAGTTGTTCGTTGTTTTGATGATGAAAACATCACGCACGTTCACGGAAAAGTTAATCCGATCGATGATATTGAAGTTATCAACCTAGAGCTTATCTTTGCAGACCTTGAGTCTATTGATAAGCGTGTTGCACGTGTTGAAAAGCTTGCAAAGTCTAAAGACAAAGAAGCTGTAGCTGAGTTTGCTGTTCTTTCAAAGATCAAAGAAGCTCTTATGCAAGAACTTCCTGCACGAAGTGTTGATCTAACACCTGAAGAGAAGAAGATTGTTCACACGATGCACCTTCTTACAATGAAGCCGATCCTTTACGTTGCTAACGTAAGTGAAGATGAGCTTTTAGAAGGAACGAACGAGCATGTTGAAGCGGTTAAAGAATATGCGGCTCGTGAAAATGCAGAAGTTATCGTAATCTGTGCAAAAGTAGAAGAAGAAATCGCTGAGCTTGATGGCGACGAAAAGATGGCATTCTTAGGTGAACTAGGCATTGAAGAAGCAGGTCTTGATAAGCTGATCCGTGCTTCATATTCTCTTCTTGGTCTAGCTACTTACTTTACAGCGGGAGTTCAAGAAGTACGCGCATGGACGTTCCGTAAAGGGATGAAGGCTCCTGCATGTGCAGGAATCATTCACACGGACTTTGAAAGAGGATTTATTCGTGCAGAGATTGTGGCTTATGATGATCTGATGGCTGCTGGCAACATGGCAGCTGCTAAAGAAAAAGGTAAGGTGCGTCTTGAAGGTAAGGAATATGAGATGAAAGATGGAGATGTTGTTCATTTCCGTTTTAATGTTTAAAAAAACGACAGGAAGAGGTTGATTTACGTTGCAGGTGCTTCGCTTTCCGGGGGGGCGTGCGGTGAGCCACCTAGCGCTTTGCGCTGTTAGGTGGCTCACCTGTCCCGCTGATCCCCCAGGAGTCTCGCACCTTCCACTTCAATCAACTTGTCAGTGTAGTTTTTTACAACACTAATCTCAGAGCAGTTTAAAGAATACAGCCCGAGTAATCTAGAAAAACGAAGGAAAAGCAATCGCTTTTCCTCTTTTTTATGCTTTCTTTTAAGAGGTGCTTGTTTTATGGAAGATGTTTTGATATAATTCTTTATTGTGAGTTAATTGTCAACAAATACTGTTATGATGATTTTCTCCTTGCCCTTAAATATTTGTTTTTGGGCCGCTTAGACCAAAAGGAGGTGAACGGAATGAAAAAGTACGAAATTATGTACATCGTCCGTCCGAATATCGAAGAGGAAGCTCTTAAGGCAACGAAAGAGCGTGCGAAAAGCATCCTAACTGACAACGGTGCGGAGATCGCGAACGAAAAGGAAATGGGTAAAAAGCGTTTAGCTTACGAAATCAATGACTTCCGCGATGGATATTACACGCTATTGGAAGTTAACGCTCCAAACGAAGCGATTAATGAATTCGACCGTCTTATGAAGATCAACGAAGATGTTCTTCGTTTCATGACAATCGTAGACGAAAGAAATTAATCCTTTAAGGAGTGGTTCTGAATGCTAAATCGAGTAGTACTGGTGGGACGTTTAACAAAAGACCCAGAATTAAAGTACACTCCAAACGGTGTGGCAGTTGCTAACTTCACACTTGCTGTCAATCGACCTTTTTCGAATCAGCAAGGTGAGCGCGAAGCAGATTTCATTAACTGTGTCGTATGGCGTAAGCCCGCTGAAAATGTAGCGAACTTCTTGAAAAAGGGATCGCTTGCAGGAGTGGATGGACGTTTGCAAACTCGTTCCTACGAGAACCAGCAGGGTCAAAGAGTGTATGTTACTGAAGTAATGGCAGAAAGTGTTCAATTCCTTGAACCTAAAAACGCTAATGCTGGAGGCCAGCAATATCAAGGCAACAGCAACAACTTTGGTGGACCATCAAATGACCGCGGATTTGGGCAGCAAAATCAGAACCGCAGCTATGGAAGTGACAACGGCTTTGGAGGACAGCAACAACAGCAGAATCCAAAACGTAATAACTTCAACGATGACCCGTTTGCAAATGATGGCACGCCGATCGACATCTCTGATGACGATTTGCCATTTTAAACTAACGTAAACTATGAATCGGAATATATAAAATAAAACTAAAGGAGGGGACCAACTATGGCTGGACGTCGTGGTGGACGCCAAAAGCGTCGTAAGGTTTGTTTCTTCACTGTAAACAAAATCACTTACATCGACTACAAGGACACTGATCTTTTAAAGCGTTTCGTTTCTGAGCGCGGTAAGATTCTTCCTCGTCGTGTAACTGGTACATCTGCTAAATATCAACGTCAATTGACTCGTGCGATCAAACGCTCTCGTCACATGGCATTGTTACCATATGTATCTGAATAAGATCGTTTAAAGAACGCAGCTGGGTTTCCTGGCTGCGTTTTTTTGTGATTAAAAGGTAGCAGTAGGGCGTCGACTTTTGTCGAGGATTGTAGACTCGTGGATAAAAGCCTAAAACTCGTGGATAAACCGCTAAAACTTTAGGATTCAGGCATGAAATATGTGGATTGGAGCTCGAAACTTTTGGATTCCTCATCTTCACATATGAAAAAACGGCAGTGAAATGGCCGAATCAGCCTCTATTGAACCATCGTAGTAGATTCCCACACCATCTCATAACATTTTCACACATCATTTCCATGAAAACACGTGAATATCACCTATTTCTGACCCAGCTCAAGCAAACCTTCCATAATTTGTTTACTTCTCTTCAAGTACGTCTATGCTAGAATTATCGTTTAAGTTGAATTACAGCGGTTATGTCACTACAATTAGAACATATGAAGAATTTTATGAGGTGAATCATGCGCAATACTAAAGTATTGGTGGAAGGTGCCGTTGTTTCAGGCATTTATACGCTTCTTTTTTTGATCAGTATGTACATACCGTTATTTAGCTTGGTCTCGTTATTTATTTTGCCGCTCCCGTTTATCATTTATCTGTACCGGCAAGATCTTAAAGCGGGATTACTCCTATGGGCGGTCACATTTGGTGTGTCTCTGGCATTTGCGGGGCTTAACGGTATCATCGTTACCCTATTTGTTGGTTTGACAGGAATCGTGATGGGGGAACTTTATAGAAGAAAAAAACCTGCGTTTGCGGTTCTCCTTGGGGCGAGTCTGTCAAACATCGTGAACATGTTAGGAACGCTCGCTATCGCTCAAGTTTTCATGGGTATCAATTTTGTAAAAGAATTAGAGACTCAGTTTCAAAGTGCGATAGGCACAGCCGAAGATTTATATAAATCGGGTGGACAAGATCCTACACAGATTGAGAAATTAAAAGAGCAAGCGGAGTTAATTCCGATGATGCTTCCGACATATATTATTGGAGGAGCTGTCATCCTTGCCTTTTTAACGCATATCGCAGCAAGAATGCTGATGAAAAGAATGCGTTATGATGTTCCGTCGTTCCCTCCGTTTCGTGAGTGGAACCTGCCAAAATCGTTTTTGTGGTATTATATTATAGCGATTGTTTTAACATTCAGTATGCCTGAAAAGGGTACGTCTTTATATATTGTAACGATAAATTTGTATATGATATTATCGTTTGTACTTATAATACAAGGTTTCACAGTTATTTTTTATTATGCCTGGATAAAGAATTGGAAGAGAAAAAGAATCATATTGTTGATTATACTCTTGTTTTTGCTAAACTCTTTCCTGCCGATTCCTCTGGAAGTCGTTAAATTCTTAGGTATAATTGATTTAGGGTTTATGATCAAAAAACGGTTGAAACCAAAACAGTAGGAGCTGAAAGTATGCCAAAGTTTTTACTAAAACGGTGGCATGGTTATCCCGTCATCGCCTTATTTGTAACTTCTGTTGTTCTGGTAAGCATCATCACGTATTTTCATTGGATGATCGGAATGGCAGGCTTCGTGCTGCTCGGTGGATTGTTTTATTATGCCATGAAAGCCGAAGCTAGTTTTCAGGAGGAGCTGGGCGATTATATTTCGACGCTTTCTCACCGCTTGAAGAAGGTGGGAGAAGAAGCGTTGATGGAAATGCCGATCGGGATTATTTTGTATGATGAGGATTTTAAGATCGAATGGGCGAATCCATACATGGGAGCCCTTATTGAAGAAGAGTCCTTTATCGGCCATTCTCTAAACCATGTTTCAGAAGAACTGATTCCTCATATCAAGAGTGATGCGAAGGAAGAAGTTATAAAGATTAATACACATAGATTTCAAGTTAACTTCAAAAAAGAAGATAGACTGCTTTACTTTTTTGATGTGACCGAGCAGTTAGATCTTGAACGTTTGTATGATGAAGAACAAACGGTCATGGCGATTATCTATCTCGATAACTATGAAGAAGTAACGCAAGGACTAGATGACCAGTTTCGATCAACGATCAATTCAAAAGTTACGTCTGTGTTGAATGAATGGGCGAACGTACACGGCATCTTCTTAAAACGAACGTCTTCTGAGCGATTTTTAGCTGTATTCAACCAACGAATTCTTTATGAGTTGGAGAAAAATAAATTCAGCGTTCTTGATGAGGTTAGAGAATCTACAGCTAAGCAGAATATCTCCCTTACGCTCAGTATCGGGGTTGCAGCTGGGACTTCGTCACTGCCTGAGCTCGGACAGCTATCTCAATCGAGTCTAGATCTTGCTCTTGGACGCGGAGGCGACCAGGTTGCGATCAAGCAAACGAACGGAAAAGTACGTTTCTATGGAGGAAAAACAAATCCTGTTGAAAAACGTACGCGCGTACGTGCCCGCGTCATCTCACATGCTCTGAGTGAATTGGTAGCAGATAGTGACAAGGTGATTATCATGGGGCATAAGAATCCGGATATGGACTCAATCGGTTCTGCAATCGGGATTTTGAAGGTCGCGCAAGTAAATGGAAAAGACGGATATATCGTACTCGATCAAACGAATATCGACATCGGGGTTCAGCGCTTGATGGATGAGCTGAAAGAAACAGAATCGATTTGGAAGTTTTTCATCTCGCCTGAAGAAGCACTCGAGCTCGCATCGAGAGACACGCTTCTAGTCGTAGTTGATACACATAAACCGACGATGGTTATTGAAGAGAAACTGTTATCCAAGCTTGATCATGTCGTGGTCATCGATCACCATCGCCGTGGTGAGGAGTTTATTAAAGATCCGGTGCTTGTCTACATGGAACCGTATGCTTCATCTACAGCAGAACTCGTAACGGAACTTCTCGAATACCAGCCGAAGAGACTGAAGATGCGTATGCTTGAAGCAACAGCCCTTCTTGCAGGTATTATCGTTGATACGAAGAGTTTCACCCTCAGAACAGGATCTCGTACGTTTGATGCTGCATCTTATTTAAGAGCGCATGGTGCGGACACGATTCTTGTTCAAAAGTTTTTAAAAGAAGATTTAAACACGTATACAAGACGTTCCAAGCTCATTGAGAGTGCGGATGTTTATAAAAAAGGCATCGTTATTGCCAAGAGCTCTCCTGAGGATGCGTACAATCAAGTCGTGATCGCTCAAGCGGCAGATATACTATTAACCATGAACGGCATTCAAGCATCCTTTGTTATTGCAAATCGCATTGACGGCAAAGTAAGCATCAGTGCTCGTTCGCTTGGGGACATCAACGTGCAGATGATCATGGAGAGACTGGAAGGCGGAGGACATCTTACGAACGCTGCCTGCCAGATTGAGAACAGCTCGATTGATGAAGCAGAGATACATTTAAAACGTATTATTGATGAGTATATTGAAGGGGGAGAAGAGGAATGAAAGTAATTTTTCTTCAAGATGTAAAGGGTAAAGGCAAAAAAGGCGAAGTGAAAAACGTTTCTGAAGGCTATGCACGAAACTTCTTATTTCCGAAGAACTTAGCTTCAGAAGCTACATCAGGCGCTATGGCAACACTTCAAGGCCAACAGAAGAGCGAAGAGAAGAAACAACAAGCTCAATTAGAAGAGGCTGAAGCGTTAAAAGCAAAGCTTGCTGAGATGACGGTTACGATCAAAACGAAAACAGGTGAAGGTGGCCGCGTTTTCGGTTCTGTTACAAGCAAACAGATCGCTGATGGCTTGAAAGAGCAAGGGATCAAGATTGATAAGCGTAAGATCGAGCTTCCTGAGCCGATTAAAGCACTTGGGTACACGAATGTTTCGATTAAAGTGCATCAACAAGTTACGGCGACTGTAAAAGTACACGTAACAGAAGAATAAAAGAGCCGGGTTTTCCCGGTTTTTTTGCGGGCCAAGAAAGCGTTGATCTCCGTTTCAGATGCTCGCTTTCCGGGGGGCGTGCGGTGAGCCTCTTAGCGCATAGCGCTGTTAAGAGTCTCACCTGTCCCGCTGATCCCCCAGGAGTCTCGCATCTTACACTCCGATCAACCTATTCATGGAGCCAAAACCAAACTAATTTAAAGCTCTTAAACCATATACGAACGATTACTAGTAAGGAAAGGAGGAACTAACATGAGTGATTTATTTGCTGACCGTATACCGCCGCAGAATATTGAAGCGGAGCAGGCTGTTCTTGGTGCGATCTTTTTAGAGCCCGAAGCTCTTATTACGGCATCTGAGATTCTGCTTCCGGAAGATTTTTACCGTGCTACTCATCAAAGAATCTATCGCGTGATGCTCGATCTTAACGCAAAAGGCGAGCCGGTCGATCTGATCACGGTTACGTCAGAGCTTCAGGATAAGAACCAGCTGGATGAAGTCGGCGGCTTGTCCTTCTTAACGGAGTTAGCTGATAGTTCTCCGACGGCTGCGAACATTGAGTATTACAGCAAGATCGTTGAAGAGAAATCTCTTCTTCGCCGGTTGATTCGTACAGCGACTGATATAACAGCTAACAGCTATGCGCGTGAGGAAGAAGTAGAGGCGATCTTAAACGAAGCGGAAAAGTCGATCTTAGAAGTAGCGAACCGGAAGAACACGAGTGCTTTTACAGCGATTAAGGATGTTTTGGTTCACGCTTACGATAACATTGAAGCTCTTCATAACCGTAAAGGTGATATTACGGGGATTCCGACTGGCTTTAATGACTTGGACCGAATGACGGCTGGCTTTCAGCGAAACGATCTAATCATCGTTGCCGCTCGTCCATCCGTAGGTAAAACCGCGTTTGCTCTGAACATCGCGCAGAACGTTGCAACAAAGACAGAGGAGAATGTGGCCATATTCAGTCTAGAGATGGGTGCTGAACAGCTTGTTATGCGTATGCTTTGTGCAGAGGGTAATCTAGATGCACAGCGACTTCGTACAGGGTCTTTGTTACCCGAAGACTGGCAAAAGCTTACGATGGCTATGGGAAGCCTGTCAGCAGCTGGTATCTACATCGATGATACACCAGGTATTCGTATTAATGATATTCGTGCTAAATGCCGTCGCCTGAAGCAAGAGAAGGGTCTTGGTATGATTTTGATCGATTATCTGCAGCTTATTATGGGTAGCGGGAAGTCAGGCGAAAACCGCCAACAGGAGGTTTCTGAGATCTCTCGTTCACTAAAAGCACTTGCTCGTGAGCTGGAAGTGCCGGTTATCGCTCTTTCTCAGCTATCTCGTGGTGTTGAATCCCGTCAGGACAAGCGTCCGATGATGTCCGATATCCGTGAATCAGGTTCCATCGAGCAGGATGCCGATATCGTTGCCTTTCTATATCGTGACGATTACTACGATAAAGAATCAGAAGCCAAGAACATCATTGAGATCATCATCGCTAAGCAGCGTAACGGTCCAACAGGAACGGTAGAGCTCGCTTTCGTAAAAGAATATAATAAGTTCGTTAACCTGGACAGGCGGCACGATGAGAGTGCCATACCGCCTGGCGCATAAAAAAAGCAGCTGGAAATTATTCCGGCTGCTTTTGCATTTCTATTACTTTATTTTCTATTAACCACATTTCTATTCTGTTTTTCACTTTATCTTTTTGAAACGTCTGCCATTTCTCATGTAAACCGAGCTCAATCACTTTATCGGTAAAACGTTTGAAAGGCTCATCCTCATTTAAAGCGTGAAGCAGTTCGCTGTTTTGATGAAAGCTCTCAAATTCAACCATCCAGCTGAAGGATTCAACGTTCATCACCTTTGGAATCTCAATAAATCGGTCTGGTTCTTCGGCATCTAGAAATTCTAGGTTGGGAAGGCCACCGGTTTCGATCGCATCAAGCAGTATCGTTTGTTCATTTTTGTCTAAATAATAGATGTGGTTTGCTTTTGTATCCATATAAGCCACCATTAATTTTTCGATAAGCAAGTAATCGTACCTCCTAAAAAAGGTGAATACTACAGGATACGATAAGGTTTTCGATCTTTTGGCTATAGAAATGTAAAATTATTACGAACGAAAATATTAATTCATCTTTTAATGTTCGTGTTTTTGATTGACTTCTATCAGATATATTGCTAAACTAAGCTTGGTTTTCAAGATTAGATGATAAATTCGTCAATCGTTAATTTCATGGAGGTGCAACCATGTCATCAGTAGTAGTAGTAGGAACACAATGGGGAGATGAAGGAAAAGGTAAGATTACCGATTATCTCTCAGAAAAAGCAGAAGTAGTAGCTAGATACCAAGGCGGTAACAACGCTGGTCATACAATCGTATTTGAAGGTAAGAAGTATAAGCTTCACCTTATTCCATCTGGAATCTTTTATAAAGATAAAATCTGCGTGATCGGAAATGGAATGGTTGTCGATCCGAAAGCAGTTCTTGAAGAGCTTGCTTATCTTCACGGCCACGGAGTAAGTACGGACAACCTTCGTATTTCTAACCGTGCGCACGTGATTCTTCCTTATCACCTTCGTCAAGATATCTTAGAGGAAGAGAGCAAGGGTGCCAACAAGATCGGCACAACGAAAAAAGGAATCGGTCCTGCATACATGGATAAAGCAGCTCGTATCGGAATCCGTATCGCTGACCTTTTAGATCGTGAAGAATTTGAAGAGAAGTTAGAGCGCAACTTAGCGGAAAAGAATCGTTTATTCGAACGCATCTATGAATCAGAAGGCTTCACGAAAGAGCAGATCTTAGATGAGTATTATGAATACGGTCAACAAATTAAAAAATATGTAGTCGATACATCAGTTGTTCTTAACGATGCATTGGACGATGGACGTCGTGTTCTTTTTGAAGGCGCACAAGGTGTTATGCTTGATATCGACCAAGGAACATATCCATTCGTTACGTCTTCAAACCCTATCGCAGGGGGAGTAACAATTGGTTCTGGTGTTGGTCCTTCTAAGATCAACCATGTTGTAGGTGTTTCAAAAGCGTATACAACACGTGTTGGAGATGGTCCGTTCCCAACTGAGCTTCATGATGAGATCGGTAACCAAATTCGTGAAGTTGGCCGTGAGTACGGTACAACGACAGGACGTCCGCGTCGTGTAGGTTGGTTTGACGCAGTAGTTGTTCGTCATGCTCGCCGTGTTTCAGGTATCACAGATCTTTCTTTGAACTCAATCGACGTTCTAACAGGTATTGAAACGTTGAAAATCTGTGTAGCGTACAAATACAAAGGTGAACTAACGTATGAATTCCCAGCGAGCCTTAAAGAGCTTGCTCAATGTGAGCCTGTATTCGAAGAAATGCCAGGCTGGACAGAAGATATTACAGGTGTGAAAGATCTTGGAGAACTTCCAGAGAACGCGCGTCATTATGTAGAGCGTATCTCGCAAGTAACTGGTATTCCACTTTCTATCTTCTCAGTTGGACCAGACCGTAACCAAACAAACATGGTACGAGGCGTATTCGCTTAAAAAATTAGTAGCCCCTTGGTGAAACGAGGGGCTTTATTTTTGATGAATTAGAAATGCTTTTGTGAGTATTTTTAAGGATTCCAAAGTTTTTTTTGAAAAATCTACAGAAAACATATTGCCAAAGCTTCAATATCGTGATAAAGTAACACTTGTCGTGAAAAAACGACAAACGTTTTAAAACAAAGCACGAGCCATTAGCTCAGTTGGTAGAGCATCTGACTTTTAATCAGAGGGTCGAAGGTTCGAATCCTTCATGGCTCACCACTTTTTTTAAAAAAGTGGCCCGTTGGTCAAGCGGTTAAGACACCGCCCTTTCACGGCGGTAACACGGGTTCGAATCCCGTACGGGTCACCATTATTTCTTTAAGTAAAGTAAATAAAAGCATTTAAAAGTGGACTCGTGGTGTAGTGGTTAACATGCCTGCCTGTCACGCAGGAGATCGCCGGTTCGACCCCGGTCGGGTCCGCCACTTTTATGGCTCGATAGCTCAGATGGTAGAGCAGAGGACTGAAAATCCTCGTGTCGGCGGTTCGATTCCGTCTCGAGCCACCATTTTACTTTAAATCCTAAAACATGTTGCATGTTCCTTGAAAAGGAGCATGCTTTTTTTTTGCGTACGGTCGGTCGCCGTTAGTGGAGGGTATATAGCAAGGACGTCTTTGTCGAGAATGATCGAATGGCCTTTATTTTGTTTCTTAGACTTAATTGCTATCGATTTTGACTTAATTTTTTTTATTTCGACTTAATTGCATCAAGATTAGACTTAATTAACAGCTCAAGTACCCCGTGGGATATCAACACTAACCCCTTCCGGCAGCAGAAACAACACCGATACACCTCCAAAAAAGCATGCACAGAGACATGCACAGCACAAATCAGCTTATCCGCACTAAGATTTATAACATTTTCTCTCCAACCATATACTTTTAATGCTGATAAAGAGGGATAAGTACTCAATCGTTCGAATATAGTGTATCAATTGGGATGAGGAAGGTAGTGATCATACAGATGGAATTTGAATGGGCGCTGTATTTGATCGCGAGTTACCTTGTTGGTTGCATCATGACAGGGTTTCTTGTAGCAAAGCTTATAAAAGGCGTTGATTTACGATTGTTAGGAAGCGGAAATATAGGAGCACGGAATGCTGGAAGAGTATTAGGGCCATCAGGATTCGTACTCACGTTAGCTGGCGACATCTTAAAAGCGGCTGCGGTCGTTTGGGCAGGCATACAATTTCAATATCCCCCATATATACAGCTTCTCGGTTTTTTAGCGGTGATTCTCGGACATCTCTATCCCGTCTTTCTTCGTTTTCATGGTGGGAAGGGAGTGGCTTCTTTTATCGGAGGGATGATTATTTTTCACCCCATATCTGCTGTTCTTGTAGCAGCTGCATTTCTGCTCTTTTATGGAATTAAAAGAAGTCTAACCGTAGCGGGACTCTTTGCTTTTGCACTCACTCCTTTCTTCTACTGGCTGTTTGAAAAGCAGTGGCTAGAGACGTTGCTCTTGATTCCGATTAGCTTCCTTGTTGTGTATGTTCAAAAAGAAGATATAAAAGAGCGCATCAAATTAACGGAATAGGTGTTAAATAAGGGTATAAATCGGTGAATTTATACTCTTTTTTATGTCGTTTTTTTACAGTTGCATTACAAAATCCCTGAAATTCTGACAAAGCGAAATTCCTTGTGATAGGATACTAGAGGTGCTAAAGGCATAAAGAGTAGTAGGTCTTTAGGCATATTTAGAGATCATAGAGAGAATCTTTAGGGGGAAATAGAAAAAGTGAACAGTCGAAAAACCACTGAAAGATTTATTAAATATATCGCACTGTCGTTTGTCGCAGTGATTTTAATAGTGTCAGCATTCACGATGAATCCATCAAGCACATCTGCGAGTAGCGACGATAACCAGTTGATCAAGACGGTTTATCACGTTTATGTAGATGGAAAGAAGGTTGGAACGGTTCGTGAAGAGAGTGTTGTCGACGAGACAGTCGACCAAATTCTCCAACAGGCAAAAGGTAGAAAGAATAACTTTGCTTTTGCGGTGAGAGAGTCTATCGAGCTTAAGCCTGAAAAGATGTTCAGACCAGAGTTCGATAACGAAGAAGTAAGAGAGAACTTGAAGAAGCAGCTAACGGTTGAAGTTGAGGCTTATCGTTTAGTCGTTGGCGGACAAACTGTTGCGTATGTTTCAAGCAAAAAAGAAGCGAAAGATACGTTGCTGAAGCTAAAGCTCGAACATGTTTCAAAAGCCGAGCTAGATGACATCGAAAAAAAGAAAGCTGAGCACGAAAAGCTTGAAGTACCGGACTTAAAACCGGGAGAACGTAAAGTGATTGATATCGACTTTTCAGCGCCAGTTCTTATTCAAAAAGCGCAAACATCTATCAGTAAGCTCGTTACGGTAGATGATGCCATTTCTTCTTTGAAAGAAGGCAGTCTGCACAAAAAAGAGCATATGGTACAAAAAGGAGAAACGGTTCAATCTATCCTAGAAAAATATCACTTAACGATGGATCAGTTATTCACGTTAAACCCAAGGCTTATGTTAGTACCCGTTGTTCGTACAGGACAGACAGTAACCGTTACTGAAAAAGAGCCTTATACCGAGGTCCTTGTGTACGAAGCAACACGTGTTCAGAATGAACTTCCTTTCCAGGTTGAGAAGCAAGAAGATAGTACATTGGAAAAAGGACAGGTTAAAACCGTTCAAAAAGGACAAGTTGGCTTAGAAGATATTACGTATACAACAAGAAAAGCCGATAACAAAGTGCTACAAAAAGAAATTTTAGAGAAAAAGCAAGTGAAGACTCCGGTTACAGAAATTCAAAAGATTGGTACGAAAGTGATTCCTTCTAAAGGGACAGGCACTCTTTCATGGCCGGCTGTAGGTGGATATATTTCTAGCCATAAAGGCACGCGCTGGGGTAAAGAGCATAAAGGGATGGATATTGCTCGACCTTCAGAACGATCGATCCTAGCAGCTGATAACGGTAAAGTTGTTTCTGCTGGGTGGGATGGAGATTATGGAAACAAGATTATTATTGATCACAACAATGGCATGAGAACCATTTATGCGCATCTTGATTCGATGTCTGTTACAACAGGTGATGTTGTGCAGAAAGGATCAAAGATTGGTGTGATGGGTACAACAGGTCAATCGACTGGTGTTCATTTGCATTTTGAAGTCTATGAGAACGGTGTTCTGAAGGATCCAGCACATTATATAAGTAAAAATTGAAGTTATGAAAGATGGTTGATTTCCGTTACAGTTTGCTCGCTTTCCGCGGGGCAGGCGGTGAGCCCCTTGCCGCTTCGCGCCCTTAAGGGTCTCACCTGTCAAGTTGCAGTGGCTAGACCCTCGAGGTCAAAAGTTAAATGGCTCAGAAGGCAAAGTGCACCTTCAAATCCATTCATCTTTTGCTTGTCGGGTCTGAACGAGCCACTTCACTCTTCGGACTGACCGCTTGTCCCGCAGGAGTCTCGCACCTTTCACTCCAATCAACTATTCATTGATGAAAAGTAATAAACAAAATGTCAAAAACCTCTTAGGAGTAACAGCTTCCTGGGAGGTTTTTCATGCTCAAAACGAAATGAATTACTTTCCGGATGTATTTCACACAGCGAACTTTCGACGGCGATTTTATGTGATACCAACTTTTCTTTGTCAAAAATTAGAAGGTTTTGCTAGTAGTATGGAGAAAGTTTCAACTGTGATAAAATAGTAGAGATACCATATAATCGATACTACAAAATATTCTGCTATATATAAAATAGAGTTTCCGAAGAAGGAGCGTTCTCATGGATAAGAAAATTCTCGTTGTGGATGATGAAAAACCCATTGCAGATATTCTGCAGTTTAATCTTGAAAAAGAAGGTTTTACTGTAAGTTGCGCATATGATGGCATTAATGCGTTAGAAAAGGTAGAAAAAGAGAAGCCGGATATGATTTTACTAGATATCATGCTTCCACTAAAAGACGGTATGGAAGTATGCCGTGAGATCCGTAAAAAGTACGATATGCCGATCATCATGCTTACAGCAAAAGACTCTGAAATTGATAAAGTATTAGGTTTAGAGCTTGGGGCCGATGATTACGTGACGAAGCCGTTCAGCACGCGTGAATTAATTGCACGTGTTAAGGCTAACCTGCGCCGTCATCAGCAGGAATCAGAGCGTGAAGTAGACGAGAACAATGAGATCACGATCGGTTCTCTCACGATTCATCCTGATGCTTATATCGTGACCAAACGTGGCGAAACGATCGAGTTAACACATCGTGAATTTGAACTGCTGCATTATTTAGCAAAACATATCGGACAAGTGATGACGCGTGAACACTTACTCCAAACCGTATGGGGATACGACTACTTTGGTGATGTAAGAACGGTCGATGTAACGGTTCGTCGTCTGCGCGAAAAGGTTGAAGATAACCCAAGTCACCCATTATGGATCATTACAAGACGCGGAGTGGGGTATTACTTAAGAAATCCTGATCAGGAGTAGTCATGATGGATAAAGTCAATTTTTTTAAATCAATACACGTTAAGTTTGTATTGATTTATGTATTGCTCATTTTAATAGCCATGCAAGTGATCAGCGTTTATTTTATCAACAACTTAGAATCTGATCTTCGGCAGAGCTTCTCTAAATCACTTTACGATAGAGTGAATTTATTAGAGTTTAACGTTGAGCAAAAGATGAAAGACAAAGATCGGTACAAAGATAAAAAGACTGACGATGGTGAAGAGCCGATAACGCTTGAAGATGATATTCAAGCGTTAATTGACGAGGAATTTGAAGAGAAAGAGATTCAAGTACTTAATGAAGATGGCATGGTACTTGCGAGCAATAAACGGCAGTTAGTGGGGCAGATCAGCTTCAACCCGAAGATCAAGCTTGCTCTTGAAGGAACGGTCGATGATGAGATCATGCTTCATGAAGGCGAGCGGGTCATGGTGCTCGCAAAACCGATCAAAATTGATGCTACCGGTGAGAATATTGGGGCTATCTATTTAGTCGCTTCTATTGAAGGCATCTTTAAACAAATCTCTCGTATCAATAGCATTCTAGTGACCGGAACCGTAATCGCTCTTATTATTACAGGGCTTCTAGGTGTCTTTTTGGCGCGTACGATCACACGGCCTATGGCAGATATGAGAAAGCAAGCTCTTGTTATGGCGAGAGGAGACTTTTCTCGTAAAGTTCAGCTGTATGGAGATGATGAGATCGGTCAGCTCGCTATGACCTTTAACAACTTAACAACAAAGCTGCAAGAAGCAACGGCTATTACAGAGAGTGAGCGTAGAAAGCTGCGTTCCGTTCTTACGTATATGACAGACGGTGTGATTGCGACAGATCGTGACGGAGCGATTATCCTCATGAACGACCGTTCTGAAGAGATGCTGAACATCTCCAGGCAGAACGCATTAGGAACGCCTCTTATGGAGCTATTGCGCTTAAATACGGAATACACGTGGGAAGAGCTTTATAACGAATACGAATCCATGCTGCTCGATTTTAGTACAGACGATATGCACTATGTGGTGCGAGCAAACTTCTCAACGATACAAAAAGATGACGGGCCAATCAATGGTCTTATTTGTGTTCTTCATGATGTTACAGAGCAAGAACAGATCGATAACGAACGAAGAGAGTTTGTATTCAACGTTTCACATGAGCTTAGAACACCACTGACGACGATGAGAAGTTATCTAGAGGCACTGGCTGAAGGGGCGTGGCAGGACGAAAACATCGCTCCGCGTTTCTTAGAGGTTACTCAGAATGAGACAGAACGAATGATAAGGCTCGTAACGGATCTCCTTCAATTATCCAAGATGGACAGCAAAGATTATCGATTTAACTTTTTTGAGATTGATCTTGTCGAGTTTTTAAATGGCATCATCGATCGCTTTGAGATGCTTGAAAAAGAAAACATTGAATTATCTCGCTCGTTGCCAACACATAAGATCAATGTTCAGCTGGATACCGATAAGATGACACAAGTGCTTGATAACATCATCTCGAACGCGATGAAGTATTCTCCTGAAGGTGGAACGATTACCTTTACAGCGGCTGTTATTGGACGCAAAGTGAAGGTAAGTATCTCAGATCAAGGCGTCGGAATTCCGAAGAACAACGTTTCTAAGATCTTTGATCGTTTCTTTAGGGTAGACCGTGCTCGTTCTCGAGATATCGGAGGCACCGGCCTAGGTCTTGCTATTGCAAAAGAGATCGTACTTGCGCATGGTGGAGACATCTGGGCAGAAAGTGAATGGGGCCAAGGAACGACCATCCACTTTACTCTTCCTTTAAAAAAGGTTAAGGAGGGGCTGCAATGAACTGGTTAAAGTGGATTACACATGCAAAAGAAGTGATCACCTTTTTCAAGAAGAATTACGAACATATTAAGTCTATCGCGCTCACTGTCTTGATCGGCATGAGCCTTGTCCTTACATGGAGCTTGTGGACATTCAAGCCAAGCTATCCATCACTTGAAGGAGCTCGTATCGTTAAGAAGCAAGAAGTTGATATTGAAGCCGGCGTGAAACAACTCGTCTATCCTACACAAGTGATCTACCACAGTGGAGACGAGTTATACGGACTTGAAGCGAACAACTTATTGAAAGAGTTTCATATGGGCTTGAACGAAACGAAATTTACGTTTGATACAGGTTCAAAAAATAATCGAGCTTTCGATCCAGATGAAAAATTCCTACGAGACAACAAGTACGTGGAGATTATTTTTCCAGTAGGTATGAGTCAGGATATATACAAAGAGATCTTCTCGTTTGAATCCGAGATACAAGCTACTAAACCACAAAATGTTGATCGAATCTTCTTATACCAAGATAAAATGACAGATAGTATTGAAGGCTATCTTGTTTCTTATCAAAATAAAAAGATGCAAAAGATTAGGGCAACAAATAACCAGCTAAATCCATTAATAAGAGATATGGATAAGTGGGTCGATACGGGGAATTTAATTCCTTATATCCAGCATGATATTGAGGATGACGGGAAAGAAGGACAAGCAGAGATCCTTAGAAGATTCTATTTTCCTAAAGACTCGCTAGCTTTAACTCGCTATACGTACCTTTCAAAAGCAACAGGTGAGGATACGTATGAAATGTATAAAAAAGCGCTGTTCAAAGATCCGTTAGCCGTAAAAAGTGCTTCTGATAAAAATCAGATCACGTATGCTGATGGAACAGCTGCAATGGTTGTAAATGAGGTGCAAAATCGTTTCGCGTTTACAAACTTTGCGGGAAATCGGAATCCAAATACAACACCAAACATTTCACCACTTTATCAATCCTTAGACTATATCAATACGCACGCAGGGTGGGGAAACCCGTATATCCTTTCCGCTCTATCAACGTACTCAGCAAACTTCTGGCTATTTGTTGAGAATTTGCCTGTGTTGGATCCGGAGATGCAGATGAGCCTAGTGTGGTATGAAAATGAGCTTAAGGAATATCAGCGCTCACTCGTTCAGTTACAACTCGACCAAAAGTCTTATCTCTCACAGAAAGTCAACATTCAGTCAGGATTAGAAGTTAAGAAAGAGCTCGAAGAAAAAGATTACAACAAGAACTATGTTCAAGATGTTCGTATTGGATTTACGATGAAAAAACAAAAAGAACCTCACGTATATAAGCTAGAGCCGCAATGGTTTATTAACTATGATGCTAAAGGATGGCAGCCATTATTTACAGAGACGGGAAAGGAAGGATATTAATTGAATTGGCAAAGAACAAAAAGCATTTTTATCCTTACCTTTCTTATCTTAAATCTATTTTTGGGGTATCAGCTCTATCAAAAGAACGACATTAACAACATCTCGAGACTTACTGATCAGCCTCTAGAAGAGCGTTTGGCGAATAACGAAATTTCACTTTCAGAAAAGTTGCCGAGATATAAAGAAAAACAAACCTTGATCAGTGCTCAGCGTTACAAGTTTTCTGAAGATGAGAAGAAATCTCCTGCAAAAAATGTATCGCTGGATAAGGAAGCTAGCACAGACATCACCCTTCACTATGATCTTAGTAAACCGATGGATCTTCCGAAAAAGGATTCAAAAGATTTGATCTCAGATCTTAATCAATTTGCAGAAGAAAACATCTCACGCGGTAAAGAATACGCTTTTTACGAATGGGATAAAGAGAGTAACATCGTCTGGTTTACGCAGGTCTACCAAGAGAAAAAGGTCTTCTATAACCCTACTAATTTTGGTATTGTTGCGGATGCAAAAGATTACGATGTGCCGAACGGAATGATCAAGTTCACGCTCGATGATAAAGGAAACCTTACTAGTTTTACGCAAACTTATCTCTTTATTACGAGACAAGGAGCTTTTCAACAAATCATCTCACCTAGCAAAGCACTTGAGAAACTATTAGAAACAAACCTTCAAAAAGGTGATCATATACAAAAAGTGGAGCTTGGCCACTATAGCCTTGTAGGTGAAGGGGAAGTTCAGGTTTATACACCTACATGGTTCATAGAAACCAAGGACGGACAGTATTTAGTTAATGCGACTGACAGTTCCATTCAAGTTTTGACGGAAAAGGCAGAGTAGAGAGGAACATGCGGTTATGAGTTTAAAATTTAGCGTTCTTGCAAGCGGCAGTTCGGGCAACGCCGTTTACGTTGAAACCGAACAAACACGCTTGCTCGTCGATGCGGGCTTAAGTGCCAAACAGATTCAAATATTATTTGAAAAAGCAGCATGCGGTGAGGTGGCTGACATTGACGGCATCCTCGTCACGCATGAACATAGCGATCACATAAAAGGACTCGGTGTGCTGGCTCGGAAGTTCAAGCTGCCGATCTATGCGAACAAAAATACGTGGAATGCCATGAACGGTTTGATTGGTGAAGTGGCGACCGAGCAAAAGTTTGAGTTTGAAATGGAAAGTGTGAAAACGTTCAACGATCTAGAAGTTGAATCCTTTGGTGTGTCACATGATGCGGCGGAACCGATGTTCTACGTGTTTCATCACAACGGAAGAAAGCTTGCGCTCATGACGGATACGGGCTATGTGAGCGATCGTATGAAAGGTATCATTCGTGACAGCCACTCGCTGGTGATCGAATCGAACCATGACATCAACATGCTCATGATGGGACGGTATCCGTGGAACATTAAACGCCGTATTTTAGGGGACCATGGTCACATTTCGAACGAAGATTGTGGACATGCTCTCGCTGATGTAATCGGGGACGGCACGAAACATATCTATCTTGCTCACTTGAGTAAAGATAACAACATGAAGGATATTGCTCGTTTAGCGGTTGAGCAGACGTTAAAAACGTACGATATTTCAGCGGGTGAACAAGTTATTCTGCACGATACAGATGCGAGTCAGCCAACAAAATTGGTTTTAGTCTAAAATACTTACTTGTTTAAAGTAAGCCGTTTCCGGAAATAACAATAAGTGTGGGAAATTATGAAAAATAACCCAAAATGTCCATAATTTCAGGACTAATTGCTTATACTAGGTTATGAATTCATCCATTTTATTGTTGAAAGGAACGGTGAGGAGCATATGGGCTATTACGATGATGATTATGAATCACCATCTCGACAAAAAGGAAACCGCGGAGGAAAGTTTCTACCAGCGTTGCTAGGAGCTATTCTAGGCGGCTTGCTTGTCTTATTTACAGTACCTGCACTAGGAGGAGCTGGTCTTTTGCCAGATAATCTGTATCCTCCGAACGAAGAGGAAAATGGGTTAGGTACTGACGAAAATGTGGAACAGCGAAAAGTGGATGTCGATCTCACTACGAATGTAACGGATGCGGTTGATAAAGCATCTGGAGCGGTAGTGGAAGTTATCAACATTCAGCAGACTGATTTTTGGAGCCAGCAGCCAGCGGGCACAGGATCAGGTGTTATTTATAAAAAAGAAGGCAACAAAGCGTATGTAGTTACAAATGACCACGTTGTTGCCGATGCGAACCAGATCGAAATTACACTTAGCAACGGCACGAAGCTTAAAGGTACTTTACGTGGAACAGATCCTCTCATGGACTTAGCTGTTGTTGAAATCGATGGCAGCAAAGTGGATAGTGTAGCGGAATTTGGCGTGTCAGGTGACTTAAAACGTGGTGAACCGGCAATCGCAATCGGTAACCCGCTAGGAAACTTTCCTGGATCTGTTACACAAGGTATCGTATCAAGTGCGGACCGTTCGATTCCCGTTGATCTGGATCAAGACGGAAACCCAGATTGGCAAGCTGAAGTTATTCAAACGGATGCAGCGATCAATCCCGGTAACAGCGGAGGTGCTTTAATTAATATCTCCGGTCAGGTGATAGGGATCAACTCTTCTAAAATCGCGCAGAACGAAGTAGAAGGAATCGGATTCGCTATTCCATCTGATGTAGCAAAACCGATCATCGAAGACCTTGAGAAATATGGTGAGACACGCAGACCGTTCTTAGGCGTTAACATCATTCCGCTTTCTCAAGTGAACACGTATCAACGTGAGCAGACACTGAAGATTCCAAACAGCGTGCAAGAAGGTGTCGTTGTTATGGAGATCACGTCAGCTTCACCAGCAGCGCGTGCAGGTATTAAGGAAATGGACGTTATTGTCGAGATGGGTGGAGAGAAGATCAAAGACCCAATCGCACTTCGTAAGTTCCTTTATACAAAAGCGAAGATTGGTGATGAGGTGGATGTGACGTTCTATCGTGATGGGAAGAAGAAGACCGTGAAAGTTGAATTGAGCGGTGGTAATCAATCTCAATAAAAGTGGGAACAGGGGGCTTTAGGGTCTCCTGTTTTTTTGTTTGTTGGTGCTAAGGTGTCTTTTGGGAGTGAGTTGATTTCTGTTTCAGGTTGCTCGCTTTCCGCGGGGCAGGCGGTGAGCCACATTCGTACGTTTCACGTATAAGTGTCTCACCTGCCCACCTGTCCCGCAGGAGTCTCGCACCTTACACTTCAATCAACTTGACGGTGAAGAATGAAAATAAAAGACAAAAGATAAGAAATACAAATACCCCTACCATTTAAGAAAAATCTAATGGTTGATTCCATATGTGGACAACTTTATTTTATTGGATTGTTTACACACAGCTGTAAATTCGTTAGTGTAATAAGAAGGATTGTGGATAAGTTAGGAGTGAAAAGATTTGGTTATTATTTGCTGCAAAGACCATGCTGAGCTTGCGATTGACATCATTGTGGATGAGTTCGAAACGCCTCCTGTAGTTGAGTTACTAACAGAGAATGATGAGTTATCAACAGGTTGTGAATACTGTGATAACAAAGGTGCATATAAAGTATCGAACATATGAACGCCTACAAGATATAGCACTAATTGTGCATATGTGGATAAGTTCTGGGGATAACTTATTTGAAAGGAAGTTTTCAACAAGTGAATATTTCAATCATTTCCGTAGGGAAATTAAAAGAAAAATACTTAAAACTAGGTATTGATGAATACTTAAAGCGACTAGGACCTTATGCAAAAGTAGAAATTATCGAGGTTCCTGATGAAAAAGCACCTGAAACCTTAAGTGATCAAGAGATGGTCATGGTCAAAAATGCTGAAGGTGAAAGAATTCTAGCAAAGATCGGTCAAGATGTGCATGTGATTGCGATGGCAATCGAGGGAAAAGCTGTTTCATCTGAAGATCTGGCTAAGAACCTAGATCAGCTTGCAACGTATGGAAAAAGCAAAGTGGCATTTGTCATAGGAGGCTCTTTAGGCTTGAGTGATGCTGTTATGAAGCGGGCGAATGAGAAGATATCGTTTGGAAAGATTACCTATCCGCATCAGCTGATGAAGTTGGTGTTGGTTGAGCAGATTTATCGGGCTTTTCGGATTAATCGAGGGGAACCGTATCATAAATAAGGGTAAAAGGTTGAGGGAGGCGAGTGCTTCCCTCATTGCATTTTCTTTATAAGAAAGATCGTTCATAAATGAAAAATCCACAGGAACAACACAGTTTATTTCACCCATTTGATTTACTAATGAACCGGTACTCCCTTGAAGAGCATCAATTGTAAAATCAAACATTAATTTGATGGCTTTAATTTGGCGACCTTTTTTAAAGGAAACCTTTTCTTTTGAAATCTGAATATCTTTAATGAATAAGGCAAGGAGTTCCTTTTTCTCTGCTGCATCTGTATGCTCTAAAACAGAATCAAGGTTTTGAAGAAGGTGCTTGAGTGATTCTGTATCGATCGGATCTGTGTTAACGTTTGTTAGCTGTGAATCTGCTGTTAGAATTCTTTCCTCTATAGAATTAAGATGCTGTTTCTGATCCTTCAGTTTATTACTATAGATGTCTCGAAGATCTGGATCATCCATTATCATCGTTACAAGGTTATCAATATGTTTTTCTATTTTTTGTTTGTTAGAAAATAGGCGTTTCTTTTCTTCTTGAAGAGGGCGTTCTACATTGGAACGTTCTGAGTTCATTCTCCCTACTAGTTTTTCAATAAAATAGGGTTCCATAACTACACGCTTAATTTCCTCAATCACATACATTTCTGCTTTATCAGCATTTATTGTATTTGCCTCGCAGACAGTGAGACCTTTATTTTTGTATTGTCCACACTGATAGAGACGATAGACAGCTCCATTTTCCCCTCGTGCTTTTGCAGCAACTATTTCATAACTCTATTTCCATTGAAATAACAACATTTATTAAATTTTTACACTTGAATTCACATAGTAAATAGCAAGCATTTTAACAAAGGTACATAGAATTATGTACAACTTGGAATTAAAGTGCTAAATCGTCCCTATGTGATTTTCGTTGCTATTTGTGATGTTAGTTATGACTATTTCTATTTTTCATAAAGGTTTTATGGGATTTTATGTTAAAATGCAGATAAAGAAACAGGATAGGCTTGTTTAACTATTTATATTAGAAAAGGAGGAAACTTATGAAAAAGTATATTTGTAACGAGTGTGGAGGAGAATTCTCCAAAAATCAACTCGATTCAGAATTACTGGTAGATGGTGAGTCTTTCTGCAAAGCATGTGCTAGAAGCTTAATGGAAGCTGGAAGAGACTTTGTAGATCCTAATCATAATTTTGATTCGTATGAAGACTGGGACAAAAATGGACATTAATTAAAATAACAGAAGTATTAAGAATAAACCCCAATATAGTTGGTTAAGAATTTTTATTATTTCTTTGATTACTATATATTGTGTGCTTTAGTTGAAGAAGAATAGTAAATAATACGATAAAAACGCTCAGGAAAATCTTTCTGAGCGTTTTTGCTTGCTGTTTATACTGTTAATTATCGTTAGAATGTTTGCGAATTATTATTTTTTTATGTTGCTATTAGCAATTTTCCCTCCAGAAACTGAACCCGTTACTTTTTCCCGCTACCTTTTTTATTTATCTATTTTACCCTATCCAACGTTACGGTAAACCGTACCATAATTAAATGGTAGTTATTGCTACACAAGAATAACCATTTGACAAAACCCCAACTCCATAATAGTATTGAAAATTATATTCAGAACTACTAAAAAACTTATAGATAGCAAGCTATAATCGCTGTAGGTCGTACTACAGCAGGAGCAGCTTCTGGAGAGACCGCCTCAATAGCGGCGCCGAAGGGTTCACAATCTCAGGCAAACGGACAGAAGAGTATCGAATTTTGACTTTGTTGTGCCTGTCATATCTAGCGCAGTGAATGCTTTTTTCATATTCTAATGTACAAGAGATTGGAGATTCCTCCAGTCTCTTTTTTGTTTGATTTGCATCTTAGAAGGAGGATTCATACGTGTCACAGCAAGAGTTGAAGAGGGATTTGGCTAACCGTCATGTGCAGCTGATTGCTATTGGCGGAACGATTGGTACGGGGTTATTTTTAGGTTCAGGAAAAGCGATTCAGCTTGCCGGGCCGTCTGTTATATTTGCTTATTTGATCGTTGGGGTCGCATTGTTTTTCATGATGAGAGCGCTAGGGGAACTGCTGCTTTCGAACGCAGGTTATGAGTCGTTTACCGATATAGCGGAGGACTATCTTGGTCCGCGAGCTGCTTTCATCACAGGCTGGACGTATTGGTTCTGCTGGATTATGACGGCGATGGCCGATGTGATTGCGGTCGGTGTTTATGTTCAATATTGGTTTGACATACCGCAGTGGGTTCCAGCGATTGTCTGTTTGCTTCTTTTACTGGGGCTGAATCTATTAACGGTAAAGCTTTTCGGTGAATTAGAGTTTTGGTTCGCATTAATCAAGGTGATTACGATTCTAGCGTTAATTGTGATAGGCGTTGTTCTACTCATTATGGGTTACCAGACGGATGCGGGAACGGTTTCCTTAGACAACCTGTGGAATCATGGAGGTTTGTTTCCTAATGGTGTGACTGGTTTCCTACTCTCGTTCCAAATGGTCGTGTTCGCGTTTGTCGGGGTTGAATTGGTCGGTGTAGCGGCAGCAGAAACATCTGATCCGAGAAAGAATATTCCGTCTGCGATCAATAAGATTCCACTTCGGATTCTCTTTTTCTACGTTGGCGCATTGATTGTATTGCTATGCATCAATCCTTGGACAGAGTTAAACGCAACGGAAAGTCCGTTCGTTAAAACGTTCAGTTTGATAGGGATTCCGCTTGCAGCTGGGATTATTAATTTTGTTGTACTGACTTCAGCGGCATCTGCTTGTAACAGTGGTTTGTTCTCAACGAGCCGCATTTTATTTACGTTAAGCAAGAGTGAACAGGCACCTCGATCTTTCAAAAAACTAACGAAAAATGCTGTACCTGGAAACGCCCTTTGGGTTTCCACTGTTGTTGTTTCAGTGGGAGCGCTCCTCAGTAAGTTGATTCCGGAGCAAGCTTTTGGCATCGTAACAACAATAAGTGCCATCTGCTTCATCTGGGTGTGGAGCGTGATCTTGATCAGCCATATTAAATACCGTAAAACACGATCTGATTTGCACAAAAAGTCAGCTTTTAAAGCACCTTTTGCTCCATTCATTAATTATGTGGTGCTCGCCTTGTTCGGGTTAATATTAATCGTCTTACTTGTGGCAGAAGCTACACGTCCGGCGTTATTGCTGACACCCGTTTGGTTTATTTTATTATTTTTCTTGTATGCTTTTAAAAAACCTATGCTGAAATAAAAGGATTGGTTATTTGGAATGCATCAGTGATCTGGATCTTTAGAGACATCTTACATTTTATAAGTAGCATCTTTAAGCAGGTGATAAGCAGGAAGCGACGAATTTTCCTTTAGAGTTAATTACAAGGAGGTTTTTAGGGTGAATTTGTCAAGATATCGGAGAACAGATACTGCTTCAAAAGTGATCTCAGTTCCACCTCAAATCGTCTATCTAGCTATTATAAATCCGGATTCACTAATTCAATGGCTTCCGCCTGAAGGGATGTCGGGTAAAATTGATACCTATGATTGCCGTGAAGGAGGAGCTTATAAAATGACGCTAACGTATGAATTGGATGAGTTGATTCTTGGCAAAACGTCGGATAACACCGATGTGGCGGAAGGAACATTTTTGGAGCTGGTCCCAAACCAGCGAATTGTCCAATCTGTTAACTTCAATTCCGAAGATCCTGCTTTCTCGGGTGAGATGATACAGAAATGGATATTGGAAGATGTTTCAGGAGGCACTAATGTTACAATCGTTTGTGAAAACGTACCAGAAGGTATTCGTAAGGAAGATCACGACACTGGACTAAGGTCCACGCTAGAAAATCTTGCTGCTTTTACTGAGAAATTGTAAATAGATACATGGAATTTATCTGATGAACAAGCCAGAGATTTTTTAAAATCTCTGGCTTGTTTCAGTTATTTTATTGATTAGCGCGTATCTTTTAGTTTTTTAGTTTAGGGGCGCGGGCACGGTTCTCGTGCTTCTTATTCTATAATTAGATAGAAAGGTGAATCCTTTAGTGTTTACAGTTGTAAGTTAGGAAGCAGCAGAACCGTCCCTTTGCTTTCCCTACCTCCTCGCACTCCATCGATTTATCAGTCCAACGAGATGACCATTTACGAAAATGACCCCAAGGATAATGATTGCTCCACCTAGAATACTGGTATAAATAACCTTTTCATGTAGAAGTAGCACGGCTGCTATCAGTGTAGAGACTGGTTCAAGGTATAAGAAAACAGATACTTGAGTGGCCTCCAACACCTCTAATGCTTTTGCCCAGTACCAGTAGGCAATACCGGATACAAAGACTCCAAGGAAGATAAGATGAGCCCATTCTACTCCATCTAGAAGAGTAAGCTTTTCCCAGCTTTTGTTCTGAAAGATGAATGGGAGAGTAAGCAAAAGTCCCAAAGTACTCATGTAAAAGGTGAGTACCAATGCAGGCAATGGCACTTTTAGGCTTTTTAGTAAAACTGAATAAATGGCCCAATTTAAAGTACTGAGAACCATCAGTAGATACCCGATGTTGATCGAGAATCCTAATGACCTGTCTCCACCTGCTGTTGTGACCAGCAATACACCACTAATGGCCAAAATAATTCCAATAGCCTTTGGAAATGTCATCTTTTCATGCAGAAAGACCATGGAAAGAACGACGGTGAAAATCGGGGATAACGTAATGAGCCAGCCTGCAGAGGATGCATCAATGGATAAAAGCGCGCTTGCCTGAATAACTTGATGAAGAAAAACACCAAGAATCCCTAATACGATTAAGTGAGGGATATACTGTATCGGCAGCTTTATGGAATGTTCCTTTTTTACAAGGATAAGTACTAATAAAAATAATGCACCTATACCAAAACGGATGACCAGAAGAGTAAAGGGATCAAGCTTGTCCAGTACCGCTTTAGTCGAGACAAAGGATATTCCCCAAAGGCTGATGGACATGGTGGCATACAATGAGGCTCCCAGCATTTTTCGATATGAAATCATAGATAGGCTTTCCTTTCCCAGTCAATTGTTCTACCATCTTATGCTTGTCCTCGAAGAAACATGAGGATGAGAAGCTTAGCTAGGGTCAAGAAAGTTCTTGTGAAACGAGGAGAAGGAAGCGGCAGAACGCGCAGATATCTAATAATCATACAAGCGCAAAGGTGATAGAAAAAAGTTGATGAAATAGTGACTGACGAAGAAGGGAAACAAAAGGAGTTCTCTTCTTTTTGCTTTTTCGTTTAGATAGTTAAAGAACAACCGAACGACCAACCTTTCGTTTCTATCTGTTAATTTCCTCATAACACGTTTATCTTTTTAATGAATTGTGCTCTAATAAGAAAGAGTTAAAAAAGCAGGTAGTTTATGGTGCGCTGTGGCTTAGGTGAGCATTAGTGTATGTATCAAGAGTTTGCGAAATGAGGAATACCCATGAAAAGATTTAAGAAGTTTTATATAGAGATTACGAGCATCTGTAATTTGGCGTGTCATTTTTGTCCTCCAACGGAACGAGCTAAACAGTTCATCTCCATTGATGATTTTACGAAGCGTTTAGACCAGATCAAGCCGTATACCGATTTCATCTATTTGCATGTAAAAGGTGAGCCGCTGCTTCATCCTAAAATCGATCAGCTATTGGACATAGCCCATGAAAGAGGATTTAAAGTTAATATCACGACGAATGGGACACTCATCAAAAAGAACTGGGACAAGCTTATCAATAAGCCTGCGCTGAGACAGATGAATTTCTCCCTTCATAGCTTCGATGGCCACGTCGGGCAGAGTATGACGGATAAAGAAGAATACGTTAGAACGATTCTTTCTTTTGTACAAGAAGCAACGAGAGAGTCGTCGTTATTTGTTTCTTTAAGGCTTTGGAACCTGACGCAAGACAATGCAACGAACTTGGAGAAACAGCGTAATCGTCAGCTGCTTGAGATTATTGAAAACGAATTTAATCTCACATTTAAAATTGAAGAAAAGCTCACGCCGGGTAAAGGTATCAAACTAGCGGATCAAATTTTCATCAATCAAGATTACGAGTTTAAATGGCCAGCACTGCATGAAGAAGAGGACGACGGAAAAGGATTCTGCTACGGCCTACGCAATCAAGCGGGTATTTTGGCGAACGGTACAGTCATTCCATGCTGCCTAGATGGAGAAGGGGTCATTAACTTAGGAAATATTAATGAAACAGACTTCTCAACTATTATTGAAGGTGATCGAGCAAATAATCTTGTAGATGGTTTTTCGCGAAGAGAAGCGGTTGAGGAACTTTGCAGAAAGTGTGGTTATCGTAAGCGGTTTGGTAAATAGTACGAAAACATATGCAAGACATTTAAGACGGGGAGTTACCCTGTCTTTTTTTTGGGCAAAAAAACGCACCTAATCTCAAGAGCTTTGAAGCAGCAAATTCTGCATCAGCATTGTGATTAAGTGCGTTCATTATTTATTATTTTAATTTAACATCAAATCGATCAGCGTCCATCACTTTTACCCATGCTGCGACAAAGTCGCGAACGAATTTTTCTTGGTTGTCATTCTGCGCATACACTTCAGCGAGTGCACGAAGTTCTGAGTTGGATCCGAACACGAGATCAAAGCGGGAAGCTGTTCGCTTCACTTCACCTGATTTACGGTCGCGGCCTTCGTACTCGTTAAATCCTGTTGATTTCCACTCTACGCCCATGTCGAGCAAGTTTACGAAAAAGTCGTTCGTTAACGTGCCAACGCGGTCGGTGAATACACCGTGTTTCGTATTCTTATAGTTTGTCCCAAGAACACGCAGACCTCCGACAAGGACAGTCATTTCAGGAGCAGACAGACCTAGTAGCTGTGCTTTGTCTACGAACATCTCTTCAGGGCTTGTACTATATTCTTTCCTTTGATAGTTTCGGAACCCGTCTGATACCGGCTCTAAGACATCAAACGAAACATCGTCCGTTTGTTCAGGCGTTGCATCACCGCGTCCCGGTGTAAATGGAACCGTCACATCAAAGCCCGCATCTTTTGCTGCCTTTTCGACGGCTGCACTTCCGCCAAGAACGATTAAATCGGCTAGGCTCACCTTCGTGTCGAGCTTGTTTTGTAGATCTTGATAGATTCCTAGCACTTTCTCCAGTTGCTCAGGTTCGTTCGCTTCCCAACCTTTCTGAGGAGCTAGGCGGATGCGTGAACCGTTCGCACCTCCACGCATATCAGAAACGCGGTACGTACTAGCTGAAGCCCATGCCGTTTTGACGAGCTCACTCACCGATAATCCTGTATTAAGGATCTTTTCTTTTAACTGAGCGATGTCAGATGCTGATAGATCATAATCTACACTTGGAACAGGGTCTTGCCAGATGAGTTCTTCGTCTGGAACCTCTGGACCGAGATAACGAACTTTCGGCCCCATGTCACGGTGAAGAAGCTTGAACCACGCTCGTGCAAAAGCATCAGCGAATTCATCTGGATTCTCGTAATAACGACGAGAAATTTTTTCATACTCCGGATCCATACGCAATGCCATATCAGCTGTTGTCATCATCGTTTTCACTTTGATGGATGGATCTTCTGCATCTGGAGCCATGTGCTCTTCTGTCACATCTACTGGACTCCATTGGTAAGCGCCTGCTCTACTTTTCGTTAACTCCCACTCGTAACCGAACAGAAGATCAAAGTATCCGTTATCCCATTGTGTTGGGTTAGACGTCCATGCTCCATCAATACCACTCGAAATGGTGTCGCGGCCTTTTCCGCTGCCGTGACGGCTTAGCCAGCCTAGTCCTTGCGTTTCGATGTCTGCTGCTTCCGGATCGTCTCCTACAAGAGAAGGGTCCCCTGCGCCATGTGCTTTTCCAAACGTATGTCCACCTGCGATAAGCGCAACAGTTTCTTCATCATTCATCGCCATACGGCTGAACGTATCACGAATATCACGAGCACTTGCGAGCGGATCAGGCTTTCCGTTCGGCCCTTCAGGATTCACATAGATCAGACCCATCTGAACAGCAGCAAGCGGGTCTTCAAGTTCACGGTCACCCGAATAACGGTTGTCCGCTAGCCATTCTTTTTCCGTTCCCCAATAAACATCTTCTTCTGCATGCCAAATATCTTCACGTCCACCAGCAAAACCAAACGTTTTTAACCCCATGGATTCAATGGCTACGTTACCCGTGAAAACAAGGAGATCTGCCCATGAGATCTTGTTGCCGTATTTTTGTTTGATCGGCCATAACAGACGGCGAGCTTTATCAAGGTTTACGTTATCTGGCCAACTGTTTAGAGGTGCGAAGCGTTGAGAACCTGATCCACCCCCGCCGCGTCCATCAGCTGTACGGTATGTACCTGCCGCATGCCAAGACATACGGATGAAGAAAGGACCATAGTGACCATAATCTGCTGGCCACCAATCTTGGCTGTCGGTCATCAACGCATGAAGATCTTTTTTTAGCGCGTCATAATCTAGTTTGGAGAACTCTTCACGATAATTAAAATCGTCTCCCAACGGATTCGATTTTTTGTCATGCTGGCGAAGAACATTTAAATTGAGTTGGTTCGGCCACCAATCCTTATTCGTCGTACCATGTGGCGCTCTTGAAGTCGTAATTGCACTATCCTTGTGGTGTGTGACAGGACATTGACCTGCTGATGTGTGTTCTTTTTGATCGGGCTTGTTGTTGTTTTCCATTACAATTTCCCCTTCCTTTTTTGGAACTTAAAATTGCAAAACACGAAAAGCCATGATGTTAAATATTTGATAATTATGATAACTCAATTATAGAGGACAGGTATGTGTATTCAAAGCGTAATGCACTTTTAATGTTCACATTAAGGATTTGTATGAAACGACTGCTCTGAAAGCAATCTTGAGCCACAACTAAGTATGGTAAAATGAAAAATAATTCTAAGAAATGAGGAACACCGGAATGTCTAACCTACCCAGCTGCCCGAAATGCAGCTCTGCTTATGTTTATGAGGACGGAGCTTTTCTCGTATGCCCGGAATGTGCTCATGAATGGTCTCCGGAAACAGAGAGTGAATCTGACGAAAAGGTTGTAAAAGATTCCAACGGAAACATCCTTCAAGATGGTGACTCTGTATCTGTTATTAAAGACCTTAAAGTCAAAGGGACATCTTCTGTTATTAAGATCGGCACGAAAGTAAAAGGCATTCGTCTCGTTGAAGGCGATCATGATATTGATTGTAAGATCGACGGATTTGGCGCGATGAAATTGAAGTCCGAGTTTGTAAAAAAGATATAGAGATTCAGAATAACCACCATTCTCCGGTGGTTATTTTTTTCGTAAAATAATCCTACTCCTCAAGATTCTAATTGGTTAATCCTTGTCCTTCCAGTATTTAACGCTTATTTTCTCTCAAAAAAAGCTGAAGAAACATAAATAAAAAAAGGTTAACAATCGAATACTTAGGGTATTTAAAGAAAGTATGTGTGCATAAAAATTTTAAATACAAACCTTTATATTCTACTATAGTAATTATTCATAGATTGATCGCAAAAGGAGAGGCAGAATGAATATACATTTTGAACAAAAAAAGCAGCAATTAGGTATTCGGGAAATTTGGGGAAGCAAACAGCAAACCATTTCTTCTGTCTGCTTTGATTCCAGAAACGTAACCAATAACTCTTCCTTTGTCTGTATAACTGGAGAACAATTTGACGGTCACACCTTTATTGAAAGTGCTATTCAGAACGGTGCAGTTGTGGTGGCCGGTGAAAATAAGAAGGTTTTAAAAGAGGCGAGCGAAGTTTATAGAGATCGTACATTCTTACTCGTTGAAGATGCTCGCGTATTTTTGGCTCAATTATCTATCCTTTTTAACGAACGTATACATGAACAATTAATAACAGTTGGTATTACTGGTACGAATGGTAAAACGACGGTCGCAGCTTATGTTAGATCGTTGATGAACCTTTGTGATGTAAAATCCGGTTCGATCGGAACTACCGGTATGATTTCCTCTACAGGAAATCTGGACATAAAACAGTCAACGCCAACAACGCCTGAAGCGCCTGATCTTCATCACATCTTCAAACAGTTTGTAGAGAATGGTGATCAGCTCGCTGCGATGGAAGTTACTTCTGTTGGAATTGAACAAAAAAGAACAGCAGGTATTCATTTTGATGTAGCCATTCACACAAACTTGTCACCAGAACATTTAGAGTTTCACCATACGTTTGAAAACTACAAACAAGCGAAGCTAAAGTTGTTTAAACAAGCAAAAAAAGCGGTTGTGAACATAGATGACGAAGGTATGGGTAAAGAAATCGTAGAGTTGTTTACAGGTCCTTTGCTAACGTACAGCATGAATGAAGAAAGCGGTGCGGATGTTATCGCGACGGCTGTTAAGCAGGTAGCGAACGGTACTTCGTTTACCTTATCTGTTCACGGAAAACATTATTCTGTCATAACACCATTTTATGGATCATATAATATAGCGAACCTCCTTTCTGCCATCTGTACAGGTTTGCATATTGGAATACCACTAGAAAAAATGCTTCAAGTTCTTCCTGAAATGACAGGACCAGAAGGAAGATTTGAAATCATCCATAAGCAAAAGCGAAAGATTATTTTGGATTACGCGCACACACCGGTTGCGTTACAAAACCTTGTAACAGAAGTGAAAAAGCTGCCATACAGTCGACTGATCGTGTTAGTCATGGGTATCGGAATAAGAGATAAAGAGAAGATGCCAAAAATGGCAGAAACGATTGAGAACCAAGCGGATGAAATCGTCGTGTCTGTTGATCATCCAGGATACAACGATCCGAGTGAGATCGTTGGTCACGTGATGAAAGGGTTCAAAAATCCTGACGCACCTAACATTCATTCAGAACTTACGCGACATGATGCAGTGATTAAGGCATTGTCTCTGAGTGAAGAGAATGACATTGTTCTCCTCACGAGCGGCTGCATCAATGGGGCTCAAATTGTAAAAGGTGAGAAGATCCCTCACTCTGACAAAGACATCATTGCTGACTTTTTTAGAAGTAAAAAAGTGGCGAAGAGTGGGAGAATGTTTGCTTCTTCTAAGATAAGATGGGTGCAGACACAAAAAAAGAATGTACTATAAAAGCTATAAAACGAACCCCTGCTGTAGATTAGCAGGGGTTTTCAACTGGATTTTTTCTTTTTCTCGATTAAGGTCCAGCTTTCGTACGTCGTCCAGAAAAAAAGCGCAGTAAGTAATGAAAATGGTTTTAAATCTTTTGGTAGATAGAGTAGCAGCAAAAATCCGATGATTACAAATGGAGGAAAGAGAATCAAAAATTTTCGTTTCTTCATCAAATAACCACCTCTCTAATGTAATCTTATCATAATAATATATTCGGATATGAGTAAGTAAGACTATTTATTGAATACTTATACGTGCAAAATGCAGTTTGAACGCATAACCCCTGAACAACCCGGGTATTGGTTAATACTTACAAAATGTTGAGGGAGCTGACAGCGTGAATACACTTTTCTTAGTTTCTTTTTTAGTGAGTTCGATTGTGACAGGAGCGAACTCGAGCGAAATGACCTTAAATCGGACGAGCAATGATGTAACCCAGACCGAAGAGGAATCACAGAGCTTTTCTGAGCCTATCAATACGGAAGAACAGCAAGAGGCTGTCTTAAAATTCATCAATGTGGACGTGGCAGCAGTATCTACTTACGAAGTACAAGCCTTTGATTCTTTAGCTAGCGTTTCAGGTGCAAACTATACAGACGACGAAACGATGTATTTGGAGTTAGTGGAAACGACGATTCCTGCCTATGAAAAAGCAGTTTCCCAAGCAAAAACCATCGATGTTCAAGGAGAAGAATTAGTGGGTATGAAAAGGCAAATCGTAAAAGCTACCGAAACATTTTACGAAGGTTTAATTCTTCAAAGACAAGCGTTAGAACAACAAGATGAAAATCTGATGACACAGTCTAATCTGAAATTAAAAGAATACTTTCAGTTGGTAGACGCTTACCACGCAGAGATGGAGTTGTTGAGCAAAAAATACGACATCGAATATAAAGATGCTCCAAGTCAATCAGAGCAAATGGAGCAAACAGAAGAAGGCGATTTCTTGTAAATGCTACGTCGCTAATCTAATTATTTGGGTTAGTGCCAGAACATAGACTTACTAAGACATCATGGACAAGTTGATTGGAGTGGAAGGTGGGAGACTCCTGGGGGATCAGCGGGACAGTTCGAAAAGTGGAGGTGGCTTGTTCAGCCCCGACAAGCAAAAGATGAATGGGTTTGAAGGCGCACTTTGCCTTCTTAGCCATTTAACTTTTGACCTCGAGGGGCTAGCCACTGCAACTAGACAGATGAGACAGCTCAGGGCGCAAAGCGTCGAGATGGCTCATCGCACACCCCCCGGAAAGCGAGCACCTGAAACGGAAATCAACTCTCACCAAAACACCTGCAAATTTTACAAAAAAAAGTAGCTACCCTATAAAAAAGGATAGCTACTTTTTCTTAATGTGCCTTTGATTCACTCACTTCTTCATCACGCACTGCAAAAACTTTCTTAGCAACCGTTAACGCGTTCAACACACGAGGAAAACCTGTATATGGAATCAAGTGCGTGATGCTCTCCACGATCTCTTCTTTTGTCAGTCCCGCCGTCAGCCCCGTATTGATATGAAGCTCCAATTGAGGCTCCGTTCCTTGTGTCACTAGAGAAGAAATCGTTACAAGCGCTCTCTGTTTGTTCGTGAGTCCTGCTCGTGAATAAATCTCGCCGTACGCAAATTCAATAATGTATTTCCCTACATCTGGCGCGATATCTTGCAGGTCATCTGAGATTTTTAAGTGCGTTGAAATGTCTTTGTTATCCGTTAACGTATACTCCATTAACTTATCTAATCCATTTTGAAAACGATCTTTTTCCATGAGTAGTGCCTCCTATAATCTGTATAGGAACTACTTTATCTCACTTCAAATTATTCGTAAAATACATATAATATATTTAAAGTATGCATTTTTTTTATAATTTTAGACCTTATTCGCTAAATGGTGAAAGCATATTAATAAATTCTCGAGTCGCATACGTAACGTATTTATCTTTCTTTTTTATTATACCTAGCTTATAAGGCAGTGAAGGATCAACGATCGGAATGGCTTTAACCAATGTTTGATCTACCTTTTTTGCAATTGACTCTGGAAAGATCGAAACCCCCAAGTTCTCCCCGATCATACCGCTGATAAAGTCCCATTGTGAGCTTTCATAGGATATCTTCGGATGAAAACCAGCTGTAATACACTCTTCGATTACACGATCATGTAAGGTAAAGCCTTCTTTAAAAATAATAAAAGATTCATTCTCCAATTCTTTCATCATTACTTTTTCTCTTTTCGCGAGCGGATGTGAGTGATGAACAAACAACATGAGCTGCTCCGTTAAGAAAGAAACAATCTCAAGTTTATCTTCATTTAAGGGCATGACGACAACCCCGAGATCTAAGAGTCCGTCATTCACTTCTTGTTGAACACGGTTCGCGCCATGTTCGACGAGCTGAATCTGTATTTCCGGATAAGAAGCTTTGAATTTCTTGATGATTTTAGGGAAAAATAAAAAGCCGATAAGCGGGGGAATTCCAATTTTGATTTTCCCTTTTTTTAAGTTCATTAAGTCGTAAAGGTTTGATGATAGGTTGTCCAAAGACTCTAGAATCATCTTGCTTTGCTCAAACACGATCTCGCCGGCTTCTGTTAGTTCGATCTGCCTGGAAGAACGATCGATTAGTTCCATCTCAAGTTCGTCTTCTAAACTTTTTACCATTTTACTAAGACTAGGCTGAGATAAATGCAGTACGGTAGAAGCTTTCGTGAAGCTTTTGTGCTTGGCCACAGCATGAAAATAGGTCAATTGTCGAATATCCATAGAGAGAACTCCATTCTATAACTTTTGTGCATACTATCTATAGTTATAATTCATTTTACTTAATAAATACACAGGAGTAAAATGTCCTTCGTGCAAAGAAAACTTTTGAAAAGTAAGTGCTAATAGATGAAAGCGCACTCTTTCTATATAAAAAAGGAGGAAAGATTTTGATTAGTATCATAATAGGTCTGGCTCTACTCATGTTTTTTGCGTACCTCGGCTGGTCGATCATCTGGGTTGCTCCAATCGTAGCGGGTATTGTTGCTCTAATGAGTGGTTTGGACTTGATGGACGCGTATACCAATACGTATATGACCGGCTTTGTAGATTTCGCAAAAGCATGGTTTCCGATCTTCTTATTAGGAGCTGTACTCGGTAAGTTGATGGAAGATACGGGAGCTGCTAAATCGGTTGCGATTCAGTTCACGAAGTTTATTGGTGAAAAACGTGCGATTCTTGGAGTTTTGGTAGCATCAGCTGTCTTAACTTACGGTGGCGTGAGTCTGTTTGTGGTTGTGTTTGCTATCTATCCGATCGCATTGGCATTGTTTAAAAAAGCAGATATCTCTAGAAGATTGATCGCACCTACGATCGTTCTTGGGGCATTCACGTTTACGATGACTGCTGTACCAGGAACACCACAGATTCAAAACTTAATTCCGATGAACACGTTTAAGACAACCCCTATGGCGGGTACCATTATCGGTATTGTAGCTACGCTGATTATGGCAGTTGGCGGCTATTTCTGGCTGAAGTTCAGAGAGAACCGTTTAACAGCAGCTGGTGAAAAGTATACAGAACCAAATAAATCAAAAGAGAATGAAGATGAAAATGAGGAGAACCTTCCAAACTGGATTCTTTCATTAGTTCCTTTAATCGTTGTTGTTATTTTACTTAATTTCTTAAAAATCGCTCCAATTCCTTCGTTATTAGCGGGAATTCTAGCTATTCTTATTATCAATATCAAGCAATACAAAACGTTCATTCCTTCTATGAATGAAGGTGCTAAAGGTTCTGTTATGGCCATCATCAATACGAGTGCTGCCGTTGGATTCGGTGCGGTTGTAACGAGTGTACCGGACTTCGACAAAATTACTGATATGCTTTTAGGAATCTCAAGCAACCCGCTCGTATCTGAATCCTTAGTCGTACAGCTTTTAGCGATGATCACAGGTTCAGCATCAGGCGGTATGGGAATCGCGTTACAAGCTCTTGGCGGAACGTATTATGATTTGTCTCAGTCAACAGGCATGAGTCCTGAAGCGTTCCATAGAATGGCATCCATTGCCTCTGGAGCATCGATCCTGCCTCATAACGGAGCATTGTTAACCCTTCTTGCGGTAACACAGTTAACGCATAAGGAAACGTACAAAGATGTATTTGTAGTCGCTTTAATTATCCCTACCATTGCCGTAATCGTAGGAATCATTATGGCAAGCATGGGTATTATATAAAAACTTTTTAGGAGTGAGTAGTATGGTAGAAAATAAAGTAGTCGTTATTACAGGTTCTGCAAGTGGAATCGGATTTGAAATCGGAAAAACATTCGCTCAAAACGGAAGCAAAGTAGTCTTAACTGACCTTAATGAAGAAGGCGTTAAAAAGGCTGCAGAAGAATTAAAAGGTCTTGGACTTGAAGCGATCGGTCTTAAAGCTGACGTTACAAGTGAAGAAGACATCAAGAGCATGATCGAAACTGCACACAAAGAGTATGGACGTGTTGACGTTCTGATCAACAACGCTGGTCTTCAGCACGTTTCACCAATCGAAGAGTTTCCAACAGCTAAATTCGAACTTATGATCAAAATCATGCTAACTGCACCATTCATCGCAACAAAGCATGTAATGCCGATCATGAAGCAACAAGGTTTCGGACGTATCATCAACATCTCATCCATCAATGGTTTAATCGGATTTGCTGGAAAAGCAGCTTATAACAGTGCGAAACATGGTGTAATCGGTCTTACAAAAGTAGCAGCATTAGAATCAGCAGCAGAAGGTGTTACAGTTAACGCACTTTGCCCAGGTTATGTGGACACACCACTTGTTCGTGGCCAGATGGAAGATTTAGCAAAAACAAGAAACGTTTCATTAGATAAAGTACTTGAAGAAGTTATCTATCCATTAGTTCCTCAAAAACGTCTGATGGAAGTTAGCGAGATCGCAGACTATGCGATGTTCTTGTCAAGCGACAAAGCGAAAAGTGTTACAGGACAAGCAATCGTAATCGATGGCGGTTATACTGCTCAATAATCTTAGTTTTGATGAACCTCAGCCATTTTATTGGCTGGGGTTTTCTTTTTGGGTGTTGTAAGAGGCGGCCTTTGTTTATCAGGGTTGAGGGTATATAAATAGGCGATAGCAGTCGATTAATGTCGACTCGTCAATATATGAGCAAAACTTGTGAAATTATAGACGAAACTATCGGAATTAATCCCAATATTTTACGAATCAGGACCGAATTTTCCAGAATAATCTTGCCATATACCCCTTATGGTATCAATTAAAATCACTTATGAGACACAAAGTGAAGCTTAAGATTTGTATACCATAGAAAAAACCGACTAAAATCATCATGTTTTAGTCGATTTTGTTCTTTTTATTCAATTTATCGCCTTTATAGCAAAGCGAGCATCAAGCTAAAGTGCTTCTCTAACCACTTTCTTATAATAGAGAACTGACAACACGCCAAAGATCGAATAGAGGATCGTATACATGACCATGACGATGATCATCGGTGTCCAAAGTTCAGCTCCGAACAGGAACCACCCAGATTGTACGGCGAAATAGCTATGAAGCAAGCCGACCACTAGTGGGATTCCAAAGTTAAAGAGCTGCTTATACTGAATACCCTTTAACAGGTCGCTCTGCGTGTAACCTAGTTTTCGCAGAATCATATAGTTTGGCTTTTCACTTTCTCCCTCGTCCATCTGTTTGAAGTAGAGGATACATCCAGAGGTGACGAGGAAAGTCAGTCCTAGGAAACTTACGATAAACATCATGAGTCCCATGTTTTTCTTTTGGTTCGTGCTGATTTCATGACGAGATTCATTGTATAGCTTTTTATACGTTTCGGTTGATTTAAACAGTTTATCTGCCTTTTCCAGTTGTTCTTTATTCTTAATATCAACCCCAATATAGAGGCTTGATTCTTTTTGTACCTTAGGATCGATATCTTTTTTCATCTTCTTAAAAATAGCATCATCAACGATTGCGGTTGGAACACCTCCAGCTGTGAAATACCAGGATACGGGATAAATATCTTCTAAGCCTACATAACGTTGAGTGAGCGTTTCGGTCTTTCCTTTTATTTTGATGGTTCCAGATTTCTTTAATGGCATAAACTTTTGAAGCAGATCGTCATAGCCAGTAAAGACCACTTCATCCCGTGAAACTTCCATGCCAGATACTGACTTTTCGCTGATTAAAGGAAGCGGCATCGCTTTCGGATTGATAGTGAGTTCATCTAAGCTTCGATCAATAAGCTGCGAGGCGTTAACCGTCACCTGAATCACTTCAATCGATTTTTCCGAATACGGAATATTGTTCTTCTTTAAAGCGGATTGGAACGTATCAGCGGACTCTCTATCAATGATTGAAAAGTCATGCGGAACATTTTTTTCAGCAGTTTTCTCTGCCGAATAATACGAGATATAAGCAAGGCACAACAAAGCGATCGAGAGCGCTGAAACGGTCGTAATGATCATAAGCAGAAGGGCATTCGACTTCATGCGGAACATGACAGATGCGAGCGACATCACTTCGTTGATCGATAGATAGCCACCTTTTCGTTTTCTCACTAGGTTCAGCAGAAAACTGACAGAGCCTTTGTAAAAGAAATACGTACCTAAAATGACGGCTGTCAAAATAAAGATCATTGCTCCAAATAATTGAGGCATCGTTGTAAAATCGCCGCCAAACAGTTTGGAAGATACGATATAACCTGTCGTGATTAGAACGAGACCCACGATTCCCATCACCATCTCAAAGCGAGAAAGTTTTTTCACAGTGATCTCAGTAGAAGAGGTGACACGGAATAGAGATAGTATGGTCTGCCTTTTAATGAATGTGTAGTTCATGATCATGATTAACAGATAGATTGCTGTAAAAACGAGAACGGTTTGTAGGAGTGCTTGTGGTGAAAACCTTAGAGATGCGATCGAATCTACACCAGTCGTTTTGAACAAAACGAGAATCATTAATTTTGAAAACGAAAATCCTGCAAAGATTCCGATCAAAAGAGAACCAAAGTAGAGGAATAAGTTTTCAATGGAAAGAATGCGAAAGATCTTACTTTTCGTCATCCCGATCAATTGGAACAGCCCGATTTCTTTGCTGCGTCGTTTGATAAAGATGTTGTTCGCGTAAAGCAGAAAGACGGATACGATTACAACAAGTAGGATAGAAGCGGCTCGAATCGCGGCTTCACCTTTTACTGAACCTTCAACAGCATCCATCGACGGATCATATTGAAGCGTTACAAATGCAAAGTAAAGAGCAGAACTGAATACTAAAGCAAAAACATATAAATAATAGTTTCTTAAGTTTTTCTTTAAGTTGCGAAAGATGAGCTGATTAATGTTCATGATGAACACCACCTAAAACACCTTGCGTTTTCATAATATCCTTAAAGAAACTTTGTCGATCTTGCTCTCCTTTCATAAGCTGCGTGTAGATCTGTCCGTCTTTTATAAACACCACACGGCTGCAATAGCTTGCTGCTACAGGATCATGCGTTACCATAAGAATGGTTGCTTGTCTGTTCTCGTTAAGACCGCTTAATTTGTTTAGAAGGTCAGACGCAGACTTGGAATCGAGAGCGCCGGTCGGTTCATCGGCGAAGATGATACTTGGCTCATGAATGAATGCACGAGCCGCAGATGTTCGTTGCTTTTGTCCACCTGAGATCTCGTTCGGATATTTATCTTTTATCTCGGAAATACCAAGCTCGGTTGCGACTTGCTCAAATTTCTTTTCAGCTTCCTTTTTCGGTGTTTTCGTTATCGAAAGCGGCAGCAGAATATTTTCTTTAACGGTCAATGTATCTAAAAGGTTGTAATCTTGGAAGATGAAACCAAGGTGGTTCTTTCTGAACTCTGCCAGCTGTTTTTCTTTCATGGCTGTCATCTCAAATGAGTTGATATGAATCGTACCTTCGCTCACTTGATCGATAGAGGATAGGACGTTCAACAATGTCGTTTTACCAGAGCCAGATGCTCCCATAATACTGATGAACTCACCTTTTTCAACAGAAAGATCGATGCCTTTAAGGACGTGCTGTTTATTATTTTTATTTCCATAGCTCTTATGAAGCTTAACGGCTTTCAATATACTCATGATTTTATTAACCCCTCTCTGATAGTTTCATTATAGAAAGCATTTCAGCTCTTTTCCTTCTGTTCAACGAACAAAACAGAAAAGCATGTGACACTTTCGTCACATGCCCATCGTTTGATCAAACTCATTTCTTTTTGGGAAAGCGAGCGTGACCGTTGTTCCTTCATTCCGTTTTGACCCTACAGAGAGTTGAATATGTAAAGAGTCTGCCGCTTTTTTGGCTAAATATAAGCCCATGCCGGTGGAAGCTTGATCCTGATGGTCTGTCGTTGACGTGAACCCTTTATCAAAGATACGAGGCATATCTTTTGTATCAATTCCTCGACCAAAGTCTTGAATCGATAAATAGTTTCTGTCGTTCATCTTATAAGAGTTGATGATAATCTCTGATGAATGGCTGTATTTCACAGCATTCGTTAAGATCTGGCGAATGATAAATGCTAGCCATTTGGTATCACTTAAGACATGGGTGACTTCAAGGTTAAAATCAAAGCCGATTCCTTTTTGAATGCACCATGACTGCAGCGTTTTAAGTTCGGAAAAAAGCAGCGTCTCAAGATCAGTCACTTCCATATAAAGATCGTTCTTAATAAAAGGAATTCTTTTTTGATGAAGCTGTTGATCGAGCAGAAGGTGGATACGAAGCCATTCGTAGGTCAGATCTCCTTTTAATGGCGTATCGTCCATCCGCTGTATCATGAGATGCATGGCCGTCAGCGGCGTTTTCACCTCATGAATCCAAGCAAGGAGATCGTCCTTTTCCTGTTCGATCAGTAAACGGTTTTCAGAAGCTGTTTGTTTTAAATGCTTTGTTTGTTCGGTAATGCTGTTTTTAACGATTTTTTCAAAAGGTGTAGAAGGTGATGACATATTAGAAAGATCAAAATCATTTTCTCTTTCCTCAAGCTGTTGGAAGAAGTCTGTTTCCTTCTGATACCGATAAAATAGAAAGAGGACAAAGACAATAAGTGAAATAAAAACGATATAGCCAACAGCAGAAAGGGGAATTGCTGGATCTAGATAGGCGATCAAGAGAAGGATCAGCTGTTGTAATAAAAACAAAAATATCCAGCTGCTGCGTTCGATCAAATAGCGTTTGATCATATAGAATCCTCTTCTATTGCACGATAGCCTTGTCCGACTTTTGTCTCGATGAATTGTCCGAGTTCGATTTCCTCTAGACGTTTTCTTAATCGATTCACATTTACGGTGAGTGTATTATCACTAATGAACTTTTTATCATCCCATAAGCTGTTGATGAGATTATCACGACTTACAATCTTATTCTTCTGCTCGATTAAGAGTTTCAGAATGAATACTTCATTCTTAGTTAGTTCGACGGAACCTTTTTCGTTCGTTACGATATTCTTTTCATAATCGATTTGAGCGCCACACCACGTTTTGAGACTAACGGTGTCTGTATTGTAATTATAAACACGTCGAAGAATCGCATGAATCTTGGCGATCAATACTTCAAAATGAAACGGTTTTTGAACAAAGTCATCTGCTCCAAGCTGCATGGATAGAACCATATCGCTCGGATGATCACGCGAAGACAGAAAGATGATCGGTACATTAGAATGCGTTCGAATATTTCGGCACCAATGAAAGCCATCAAACTTCGGTAGCTGTATATCGATTACAACAAGGTCAGGTTTAACCTCTGTAAACTCCTGCATCACTCGTCCAAAGTCAGTAATGCCATACACTTCATACGACCATTGGGACAATCGCTCTTTTATCTCGCTGAACAGTGTCGAATCATCTTCGATAAGCAAAATCTTAAACATCATTTATCACCACATCATTACTTGATATGTTTTTCAGTCTATAGCAAAACTTGGATATTTTCTAGGATGTGCATTTTTTTCACTCCGCAACCAACTCGTCTGTATAATATCGTTATCAAAAAAAGATGCCCAATTTAGGCACCGTTTCTGAAATAACTTATGAAGGTATTACCTCACTCATCAAAGCATGGGTATTTCCTTCTAAATCCTTATAAAATACCATCCATGTCTCCGTATGCTCCATCTTAGCAACAATATGAGGGGAGTCTAGGAAAAGTCTTGAGAGAGAGTTTTAAATTAATGTTCCACATGAAACAATAAAAATGTTCTAAATCATGGTAAAGTAAATCCAAAGAAATTCTGATAGGGTGGGAAAAAAAATGAGGAATATTACATTTGCGTTTTTATCTCTATTCTTATTATTAACAGGGTGTAGCGAAGTAACGCATAATACGGATTTGGAGAATTCCATTCAGTCTATTGTAAAAGACAAAAATAAAAGTCAGATAAACATAGACTCTTTAGCAAATTTTGAATGGGACAAGGGATATTTATTTCCACCATATACAGCAGAAGAAAGTATGGAGAAACAGATGGGCGTGAATTTTAAAGACCGAAGTAATATTTATAGCAGAGATGACATCTATCTATTAGTCTTTCTTAATAACGAAAAGGTTGTACAGTATGCGGAAATAAAACGTAACCAATCGGATTTTTCGATTGATGCTACGGAATATATTACTCCATCAAAAACTTTAATAAAAATTAATAGACATTGATTAAATTTAGGAAAAATAAACCGCAACAAGGTTCGTTGCGGTTTATTTTGCATGTCTGTATTTAAAACCTGCTTAACCTATCTTCGCACCCTCAAAACGAGTTGCGATTGGATTAACTTCTATTTCTATCGTTGCGCCTGATGGACTTGAGGCGACTACTTGAACTTCGTCGCCTCTTCTTAACTCGACGAGTGATGAAGTAGCTACAATCGCGTTTGGCGATGTAATCATTTCTTGATTTCCTGCAACAATCTCGCCGTTTACACGAATGCCAACGAATGCAGAATAGGGTGTTCCAGTATAAATCGGCAAAAAGATACTAGCTGTAAACGTATATATTCCGTTGCTCTTTGGAACAAACGTTGATGTATCTGGATTGTATTCATTGTTGCTATCAAAAACCTCTACCGGATATATCACTTGATTTGGTGTGGAGCCTAATATAAATTGAAACAAATCTTTAACCGCTTTAAAGGCAGAAACCTTTTGGCAAGGCTGAACCTTTCTATGCTTGCATTCACAATCTCTTTTCATATGTGCGTACGGATTCTGATCATAATGGTAGTACATACAAACTTTCCCTCCTATTTTCACTCTAATCTAGAAAATAGATCAGAGAATAATCTAATAGATTATTACTAGTAGATTATGCGGACAAGTTGTAAGTGGTGTATATGAATAGAGTAGGGGAAGGTGTTTTACTAGAAAGACTGAAAGAAAGCGATTAGAGAGTTCTAATCGCTGTTTAAAGGTGGCATCGCATATTCTTGCTAATCATATTTCACAACTGGCCATTTTTCTTTGCGAAGGGAATTCATGAGTTCAGGGCTAGCGTTTAAATTACTCTGCACGATTTCTTTAGGTGTTAAAGCCATCCATTGGTTCAATGAAACATCTGCAAAACGGTCACTTTTAAAAATCTCTAAAAACCATAAACTCTTATTTCCGGTATTCTGCACATAATGACCAAATGCGAACGGAACATATCCTACATCTCCCGCTCGTACGTCAAAAGTTCGTGCCGTTCCATTTCCAGCGAAAGCGGTCATCCGCCCTTGACCGGCTAAATAATATTGCCACTCATCATTATTCGGATGCCAATGCAACTCTCTCATTCCGCCGGGTTTTATTTCTACTAAAGCGGCAGCAATTCTCTGTGAGATCGGAAAGTTCGTAGAATCTACGATACGAACGGTACCACCGGGTGTAACGAGTGGTTTTTGAGCCATTAAACGGTGCGTGAAGCTCAACGGTACAGTTCCATATGGATCAGGTACGGCTTGTGTTTCAATCGGACCGGGAACCGTAGACTGATAAATATAACGTTGTTCAGTCGGAATGTTTGCGAATGCGCTTTCCGGTATACCGAAATTTGCTGAAAGAACCTCTTTCGGTGTATGTGCAAACCAATCTGAAATAGAGAATGTGCTCAGATCGGAGAAATTTCCATCATCGAATACGAGTAAAAACTCACAACCTTCTTCAAGTCCTTGAATCGAATGAGGAATGCCGGGAGGGAAGTACCAAAGATCACCTTCACCAACATCGGCGATGAAATTTCTGCCGTTTTGATCAACCGAGGTAATTCGAGCACGGCCTAATATCATATAAGCCCATTCCGCTTCTTGATGCCAATGAAGCTCCCTTACACCGCCTGGAGTCAGCCGCATGTTTACTCCGGCAAGTGTCTTGGCGACAGGAAGCTCCCGGACCGTAATCTCTCTCGACCAGCCCCCAAAATTCAATTGCATATGTGTATCAGAATAGGAAAACCGTAAATTTGGGACAGTTCCCGCATCTGTTGCAGGTGAAACTAACATATCGGGATTTTGTATGTCACGCATAACGTCGCGAGGTCCTAAGTCGGTCGCACCCGCACCATCACTGCGAATTGGTTGCGGAATCTGCATTGGTCTTCGTTGCTGTTGATCTTTATTGTTCTTATCCATGTGATGAGCTCCTCTCTTATAGAAGGTTCAAACGTCATCTATGTATGCATATGGAGCGGACATCTTGAACATGCAGATTTCTTGAGAAGGAGCCACACAAAGAAAAAACACCTAAAAAGCCTACGGCAGCTTAAAGGTGTTTCGTATGCGTGAAAATCTCATCTTGGTGGCTTTTAATGCGTTTTAATTGTGCCACGATAATAATGCTGATGATCACGAGCAAGAACCAGGAGCTGATCTTACCAATATGCACAAGTGACCAAGAGGCTTCTTGATTGGGATACTGCCAGGCTCCGAGAAACGTTGTAATGTTTTCAGCGATCCAGATAAAAAATCCGATCAACAAAAAGGAAAGAAGGATCGGCATTCTATAGACGCGTTCGTTGATCGTATAATGAACAACCGTCTTATAAAAGATAGGGAATAAAAGCAGAATTAGAATCCATCTGGCATCAAATAAGTAATGATGAGTAAAAAAGTTAAAGTAGATTAGTACGCATATTCCAAAAGAAAAGAGGGGATTCGGCCAGCCCTTAATCTGAAGGTCTAACCTCCGCCAGCTTTGGCAAATATAACTCGCAACACTTGCATACATAAAACCGCTGTAAAGAGGTACACCGTAGATCTTAGAATAAGCCTCTTCAGGATAGCTCCAAGACCCCATGTGAACTTTAAATAGCTCTAGAGCAAGTCCGATCAAGTGAAAGACACAGATGACTTTAAGTTCATCTATCGTTTCAAGTTTCGTTACGATCATGGCAACTTGTGTAAGGAGACAAAGAAGGAGTATGAAATCGTATCGAGGGATGAACGGAATGCTGACGAATTTTGAAAGAGCTAACGCACCAAAGATGATGACTGGAAAGATGCAAGAAAGTGCTTGTAAATAAGTGAATGTAAGAAGCGCTCTCAAATTAAACCACCCTTTTATGAGTTGATATGGAAATATATTGTATCCATAATAACCTATGGTGATCTAAATCTCATCATATAAAAAAATGTTTAGTTTAACATGAATCTGTCAGTTGACTTCTTTTACTTAAGCGCTGCATCCGCTAACGAATAGACGATCGCATCATCTGTTGGTGGATTATGAAGGCCGGCTCTTACATCTCGAAAATGCCGCTGAAGCGGATTTTGTACAGAAAGACTACGAGCCCCAACGATTCTCATCGCGAGATCAACGACCCTGTTTGCACTATTTGTTACAGAATGTTTAACGGCAGCGAGTTCTGTACCTAGATTTTGACGTTGTTCAGGGTGGTTTACCCATTTTTCAGCAACTGCATGAAGGATCGTTCTAGCTTGGAATAGCTCAAGTTCTATCTTTCCAATCTTTCTTCTCACCTCTGGTACGTCTGAGATAGGTCCCGATAAAGTGTTAGGGCTATACTCTGACGCAAATTCAATCGCGTAATTCCGCGCTGCTCTTGCGATGCCTAGGTATACAGCAGGCACCTGAAGATACCAGCCTTTAGGTATGAGGTTCTTCCCATCCTCTACGACTAGAAGATTTTCCTCACGTACATAAACGTCTTTCAAAAGGAGGTCATCACTTTTTGTTCCTCTCATAGAGATGCTGTCCCATGTTTCTTTTACAAAAACCCCTTTTTCCCGATGGTCCACTAAGAAAAATCCTTTATGATTAGTTTCTGAGATGGTAGCCGTAATGACTGAGTAATCTAGAGCTTCTGCCATAGAAGTAAAAGCTTTGCTTCCGTTGATCAACCATCCATCTGCTTTCTTGACCGCTGTTGTTGTAGGAATACCGCCTCGAGACGGACTTCCCGTCGCACGCTCTGTTTGTGCCAAGTTAATGAGTGCTTTTTGTTCAACAATTTTCCGGCTAAGATCAGCGAACGAGTTACCATTCCAATGCCGATTTTCTGCCGCCTCTAAAAGAGTACCGAGATGCCACCCAAGAGAGAGGGCAGTAGGAGCATCTCCCTCAGCTAAGTGCTCTTGAATGGTTAAGAACTCAAGTAGATTCAACCCTTTACCACCATATTCTTTTGGAATGGTAAGAGAAAGAAAGCCAGCATCCTTCAAATCTTGAAAGTTCTCATAAGGAAAAACGCCTTCTTGATCTACAAAATCTGCACGTTTCTTAAAAATTTCTTTTAGTCCTAGAGCGGTACTAACCGCTTCTTCAAAATGATCTATCTCAGTGGCTTTTCTCAAAGGTAAGCTCATAGTTCCCTCCTAAATTTTTTCAGTAAGGTTTTAGTAGATTGGTTTTGTTATTAGACATCTTTGATAGGTTGATTGGAGCGCAAGGTGCGAGACTCCTGTGGGACAAGCGGTCAGGTGAGACCCTTAAGGGCGCGAAGCGGCAAGGGGCTCACCGATTGCCCCACGGAAAGCGAGCACCTGGAGCGCAAATCATACGCTCACAAGTACAGCGAAGGACACCAAAAACAAAAAAGCCCTCTTTCAAAGACGAAAGAGGACGTAGATTCCATATGCTTACACGCTCTCTCATCTATCAGACATTCAAAAAAACATCTGCTGGAATTAGCACCTTTCTTTATAAAAAGCGGTTGCTGCAGGATCGTAGGACCAGTTCCTCCCCTGACTCTTGATAAGATATATTATTTAATTATTAGTCATCACTATAGAGGAAAAAGCAAACCACTGTCAACTAAAAACTGATTGTTAAGAAAATTATTTTATTTCTATAAATTCCATTGACAGTCTATTTTTATTCCTGTATATTTCGTAACTAAATTGAATAATATCGATTCCTTATCGAGAGAGGTGGAGGGACTGGCCCTTTGAAGCCTCGGCAACAACTATTTTTAGGATTGTGCCAATTCCAGCAGGCGAAAGCTTGAAAGATAAGAGGAAATCTATATACGTATGTTTATTTCACGTATTTTTAAACCTCTTCTCATCACTGAAGAGGTTTTTTTATTTTCTCTTGGAGCGGGGTACAAAAAAAATTGGAACGGAGGAATTTATTTTGAGTAAAGAAATTTTGTTAAACGCGTTTGAGATGACAAGTGCCATGCACAATTCTCATGGCCTTTGGAAGCACCCGGAGAACAAGAGACATAGAAGTTATAAGGATCTGAACTATTGGATCGAGTATGCGAAGCTTTTAGAAAGAGGAAAGTTTGACGCTGTATTTTTTGCGGATGTGTTAGGGATTTATGACGTTTATAAACAAAGTAAAGCTCCTTCTATTCGCGATGGGCTTCAAGTTCCATTAAACGATCCGGCACTTCTCGTGTCGGCCATGGCAAGCGTAACAGCGAACCTGTCATTTGCCGTGACGGTGAGTACAACATATGAACAGCCATTTGGCAACGCGCGTCGTTTTTCTACTTTAGACCATCTAACGAATGGGCGAATCGCATGGAATGTAGTCACTTCTTATCTGCCAAACGCGGCGAGGAATTTTGGATTGCAGAATATGATCAAGCACGATGAACGGTATAACATCGCGGATGAATATTTGGATGTTTCGTATAAGCTTTGGGAGAGCAGCTGGGAAGATGGAGCTGTTGTAGAAGATGTTGAAAACAATAAATTAGTGGATCCCGGTAAGGTACATGAGATCAATCATGAGGGGCAATACTTCAGCGTTGAAGGACCTCACTTAAGCGAGCCTTCTCTGCAGCGGACACCTGTGATCTACCAGGCGGGAACGTCTGAGCGTGGCCGTGATTTTGCGGCAAAGCATGCGGAGTGTATCTTTGTAGGTGGTCCAACACCAGAGAGAATTCGCTTTTATGCTGACGATATCCGTAAGCTCGCTGCAAAACACGGCCGAAATCCAGAAAACATTAAAATCTTTTCTTTTTTAAACGTGGTGGTAGGAAGAACCACTGAGGAAGCCGAGGAAAAATTTAAAGAGTATGCAAGTGTTTGGAGTGCTGATGCTGCAAAAGCTCAATATGGAGCAAGTGGATATGATATCGCGGAATATGAAGATTTAGATCCGGAACTTCCATTCTCGTACAATAAATCAACAGAAGGCGGACATTACAAGGCCGCTACGCTCACTACGGATGCTCCTAAACCGTTAACAATAGGTGAGGTATTGAATCGCTTCGAGTCACCTGACAGAGGTAGTTTTATAGTCGGCAATCCAGAAGAGGTAGCGGATGGTATACAAAAGCAGTTCGAAGAGTCTGGGGTGGATGGTTTCAACCTTAATCACCTCGTAACACCAGGAGACTTAGAAGCTTTCGTGGAGCTTGTTGTACCTGTTCTTCAAGAAAGAGGACTCTATAAAAAAGAGTACAACAGTGGCACGCTTCGTGAAAAACTATTCTCACCCGGACAACCGCTACTGCCAAACGATCATCCTGCAGCTAGATTTAGACCGGTGCTAACGGAAAGTAAATAAATAGAGAGTGAGTGAGGAGAGAAAACATATGAAACGATTTAACTTATTTCTTACAGCAGCTTTATTAATCGGCGTTTTAGCGGGATGTGGCGCTTCGGGTGAAAAAGAAAGTAAAGAGATCACGCTCGGCGCAACTGTGCCTTACAGCGACATGCTTGAAAAAGGTGTGAAGCCATACCTAGAGAAAAAAGGATACAGCGTTGAAGTGAAAGAGTTTAATGATTATGTACAACCGAACATCTCTTTAAAGAGCGGTTCGCTAAATGCAAACCTGTTTCAGCATAAAGTGTACATGGACGCTTTTTCAGAAGAGAATGATATGAAACTAGCTTAAGTTGTTACCGTACCCACTGCACCAATCGGTATCTATTCTAAAAAATTCAAGTCTATAGACGAAATCAAGCCTGGAAGTACGGTTTCACTAGCCAATGATCCTACGAATTTAGCAAGAGGACTTACTGTTTTGAGAGACAATGGACTAATTGAGATCGATTCTTCAGCAAACCCGTTAAGAGTCTCAGAAAAAGATGTGACAAAAAATCCAAAGAACTTGAAGTTCCAGCCTGTTGAAGCTGCTCAAACTCCAAGAACGCTAGACTCGGTAGATCTAGCTGCGGTAAACGGAAACTTTGCAATTTCATCGGGTCTAGATCTAAAGGATGCGCTTGTAAAAGATAAACTTCCAGAGGAGATCATCAATCGAATCGTTGTGCTAGAGAAAGATAAGAATTCACAGCTGGCAAAAGATCTTAAAGACGCAGTAGAATCCGACTCGTTCAAAAAAGTCATACAAAGTGATTTTGAAGAGTTTCATAAGCCAGATTGGATGAACAAGTAACTCCATAAAAAATCAGCTTATTATTTCGTGGAAATGCTGTACGAAAGCCGTTACCAACTCTCTTAAATGCTCATAGAATACGTTATGTTGACTCAAGGGGGGATTAATATGAGTAACTGCCCGCACTGTGGCCTTTTCCGATACGATTTAAGTGGCTGTATCTGTTCTGATAAAGATTTTAATAGTGATTGGAATCAAAGATACATTGAAGAAATCTTCAATCCAAACAACAATCAGGTGAATGGATCTAAAAAGACGAGACGTCAGAATCTCTTAGATCTGTAAGAACAATAAGACTTATTTATTCTTACTATAAACGTTAAAAAGCCGACTTAATGATTTGTTTTTCTGCAGATCTTGAGTTGGCTTATTTTATTTGAAATCAAACAAAACTTCACCAACTTCAATTTTTTTACAATTCCAATTGAAATTTGTGTTAAAATCCAGAGTGTGAAAAAACAGATATATTTTAATCTTTAAAGGGAGGATTACCATTGAATACACTAGAGTACAGATTAGAAAATATGCAAACAATAAAAACATTTGAAGAAATATCTAGTTTAGAAATCAGTATAAGATTCTTTGTTAACTATTGGGTAAACGAAGGAAAGGTTTATGGAAATAGGGGTAATTATTATACACAGGGGAAATATATCATTGATATGTATGAATGCAAGGATGAACAGCCATATTCTTGCACTATTGAAAAAGTACCGAACACAATTGAATACCGTTTGTTTCATTCAGATAGAAAGATAATTAAAGAATCTACCGAAACAAGCCTAGAGGGAATAATGTTAGCTTTATCCTTAGACAGCGTTACAATTGATAACAATACATACAAGCGTTTATCTCTCGAATTTGGATAGAGAAGTGTATGTATACTATCTAAACGGATAAATTATTTGCATCGCCATTGAATGGCGATGCTATTTTTTTTGAATTGTAAAAGTAATAATCTATACAAGATCTTGTTATTAAGGATTTCTTACTCCTTTCATGCAAGTTGATTGGAGCGGAAGGTTGCCGACTCCTATGGGACGAGCGGTCAGGTGGAGCACCTAATGGCACGTAGTGGCAGGAGGCTCACCGTTCGCCCCATGGAAAGCGCGCAACATGGAGCGGAAATCAACTACTTTCTAAGAGCATCAATGAAATAAAACTCATAGAATACAAAAAGCAGACCTTACATAGAAGATCTGCTTTAAATAATTTCCATCAATTAGCGCAGGGATGGTGGAGTTGCGAGCTTTCTTACGCTTGAATTAGAATAAACTCCATTTGTTTGGTTAGAAGTAGGCATTGAAAGATCCTTTTGGATGACGATACTAGAACCAAGTTGACCTTGTACCTTAAAGCCCCAATGCTGGAAGGTTTTTAGTGCATCCGTGTTCTCTTCATCAACGGTACCAAAAACAGTACGAATCCCTTGTTTCATAAGGTGACTCTCAAATACGGGAAGAAATGAGGTAGCGATCCCTTTTCCTTGATGCTTCGTATCTAACACAACATAATCCACAAAAATCGTAGGGCCGATTCTGAATCGATAACATACAAAACCAATAATCGTGTCATTGCTATCACAGACAATCATGACCTCGTTGGCCATTTTTATAATCATTTCAATCACGTTTTTACGGACTTGAAAGTTACTTACTACCATATCAACTAAAAAAGGATCATCCTTACCAGGTACCCGTTTGCGAATATACAATTATATTCCCCCTTATATTACTTTACGAAGGGAAGATATAAAGAAATAAATAGAAGATGATTCACTTCAGAAACACATAGGTTACATTAGAACATAACTATTATTTATTAAAAATCCCCCTTGCTTGTACTATATGTGCTTGTCCTTGAAAGGGGTCTGGATACCGTCCTAATTCTGGTGAAAAAGGCTCTATGTAAAAGAATGGTTTAAAAACATATAAAAGCCGAGGAAGATCCCCGGCTTTCTACCTGCTTATGCTACTTCAGGTCTTTTTTTACCTTTTTTTCTTTTCTTAAATCCTAATAGGCTACCGATTAAGCTCACTATAGACACCCCCTTCTATAAGCGAACTGTTGAGAAAAAGAACAATCAGTCATGTTTTCTTCTCTACTCTATCTTACGCAAGCTTGTCTCAATGGTTTGGACGATTCTAAAAAATGGATGCTAAAAAAAATACATTTACAAATACATACAGAGATTCGTTTATAATTTAAGAACTAGCATTAAAAAGGAGTACAGTTTATGAATGTTGAGCGCGAGCAACGAAAACAGATATTCAGAGTTTTGGAATATATTGAAGAGCATGTAGAGGATTCTTTATCATTAGAAAAACTGGCTGGCATCTCTACTTATTCTCCTTTTCACTTTCAACGGATTTTTAAAAGTATCGTTGGTGAAACACCAGCTGCCTATGTGAAAAGATTTCGATTGGAGAACGCGGCACATCGATTGATCTATGAATCCTATATCCCCATCACGCAGATTGCGATGTTGTGTGGTTTTTCTTCCTTATCCTATTTCACGTATTCTTTCCAATCTTATTTCAAAACGAGCCCGAAGAACTGGAGAGAAGGAGCTTATCTCCAGCAATTTCCTCGGGAATATGAAGATAGCAAGAAATCTAAACAAGTTCGCAACCCATCGAAAGAAAAAGAGGAGAATGCTCCTTATAATGAGTTTAAATGGCTAGATTTATCTAAAATAAGAATTGAAACTTTTCCAAACAGCGCTACGATTAAAGGTCACCACTTTGGGACATACACGAGAGGGGTTTCTGAAGCTTGGGAAGAAGTTCATAAATGGTGTGAATCAAGAAATTTAATTGATTCACATACGTTGTTTCTCGGCGTACCACGAAACAATCCATACATCACCCCTCCTGACAAATGCCGTTATGATTGTCATATTACGATCAGTGAATCAATAGCTGATTCGATCGCGTCTGATGATACGTCTAAGTTTGTTGGTGGAAAGCATGTAGTATATGAATTTGATGAACCTGTCGATTATTCAGAACGCAATCGGATAATTGACTGCTACTCTGAACTGTATAGCTATTGGCTACCAAGAAGCGGGTTTAAATATTTAAGTAATCCAGTAGAAGTCATAGAGATTCAACAGGACGGAGACACTTTAAAAAGGGAAAGTAAGATTAAAGCGATTGCCCTAGCCATTGAACCAAAATAACGAGGGGGCCATTATGGAACTAAACGGAGTGTTATTAAACACGACAGCGATTATCGCTGGGGGACTTTTATATATGATCTACGGAGGCATCTACTATTCAACGATACTCGGAAAGAAAAAGGAAAATGGTGAGACAGGACCTTTTAAATACATTTTTTCCGTAATCGTTGCCTTTATCAGTTCATTTCTTATGTCTTATCTTATCGGATTATTTGGAGCTGATAGTGCAGCAGAAGGACTCATGGTTGGGTTCATCATAGGGATCTTGATTACGATGGTCTATTATAAAAACACACTTTTCGGTTTACTGACAAGGAAGTCTTTTATCATTGCAATCGGAGACCACCTAGTGATTTTCACACTACTTGGATTGTTGCATGGATGGATGAATTAAGGATGAAGAAGCTTAGTTGATAAGCTTCTTTTTTATGTTTGTCCAATCTAAAGTTAAGTTAAGAAGGTAGATAATTTCCACTCCAGGATGCTCGCTTTCCGGGGGGCGTGCGATTCATAGAAGTATTTTTGCTCCTGCGTCTACAAGCAATGCTACCGAAGTGAGCTTCCTCGTCGCATGCCTTGCGAGATGTTTATTCAAGCACAAGGCACGCTGATCCCCCAGGAGTCTCGCACCTTGCGTTCCAATCATCTTTCAAGGATGCCTCTGAAAGTTTCTGCTTGCCACTATCTAAAAAGAGCCTTTTAAATATAAAAAAACCACTGACATAATGGAGGACCATCACATCAGTGGTTTCAAATTTTAAGATTAACGGATACCTTTCATCTTCTCTTGAATCTTAGGTGAGATGACGAATAGGATAAGTGATAACACAATCGCAGCTCCACCGATCGTACCGAAGTACATCATTTCTGTTTCTGCAGAATAGAACTTAACGATTTGTGCGTTGATCGCTTGTGCAGCTGCACTTGCTAAGAACCATAAGCTCATTGTTTGTGCAGAGAACGCTGCTGGAGCAAGCTTCGTTGTTGCAGAAAGTCCTACTGGAGACAATAGAAGCTCACCGATAACAACGATAAAGTAACTAAGCACTAACCATAATGGACTCACTAGTGAATCTTCTCCACCAAAGTAAGCAGGAAGAAGAATAACTAAGAAAGATAGTCCAGCAAATAACAAGCTTAGTGCAAATTTCTTAGGTACTGACGGTTGACGTGTACCAAGCTTTACCCACATCCATGCGAAAAGTGGAGCAAGTGTAATGATGAATAAAGGATTTAGAGATTGGAACCAAGCTGGTGAAATCTCAAGTCCTGCAAAAGTTAAATCTGTACGCTTGTCCGCATAAGCTGCAAGAATCGTTGAACCTTGTTCTTGGATCGCCCAGAACATAACAGCAGCGATGAATAGCGGGATGTAAGCAATAATACGTGAACGCTCGTCTGACGTTGTTTTTGGACTGCGATACATAACCACGAAATAGATAGTAGGAATCGCGATACCAAAAATACCAACTAGCGTAATGAATACTTCAAGTGTGAAAATACCTGCTGGGATAGTTGTTCCTAAGATAACAGCTAGTACAACTGCGGAAACACCAACGATAATTGATACTTTCTTCTTCTCAGCTGGAGTTAATGGGTTAGGCACATACGTACCTGCAAGCCCAAGATTCTTTTTCTTCGTTACAGCAAAAACAATAAGTCCTAATAACATACCAACTGCTGCGATACCGAAACCTAAGTGGAAGCTCTTTTTAGCAACTTCCCCAACGATTAATGGAGATATGAAGGCACCAAGGTTGATTCCCATGTAGAAGATAGAGAAACCTGCATCACGACGAGTATCGCCAGGAGCATAAATATCACCAACAACACTGGATACGTTAGGTTTAAGTAAACCTGTACCTAAAACGATGAAGACCATGGAAATAAACAGCATAGTCAGATCGCCTGGTAATACAGCTAGGACGATATGACCAATCATGATCAAAATACCACCATAGAATAACGCTCTTGAAGTACCAAAAATTCTGTCTGCTAACCAACCACCGATTACACCGGACATATATACGAGTGAACCATAAATGGACATGATTGCTAGTGCAGTGGACTCTTCTAAGCCTAGACCACCTTTTGAAACTTCATAGTACATGTAGTAAATAAGGATTGCACGCATTCCGTAGTAAGAAAAGCGCTCCCAAAACTCTGTGAAGAAAAGAGTGAACAAACCTTTAGGGTGTCCAAAGAATCCTTTTTGCGGGACACTATCCACAATTTTCTGTCTATTGATGTCTGACATATGACAACCTCCTCTTAGTACATTAAATATAATACTTTGAAATATTTATTATTGTCAAAAGTTTTCGGCTTATCTATTATTACAGGTTCTTATGCATACGTAAATGGAAATTACACCCTATATGGGCATAATGGCTTATATCTATGCATAAATAGGGTATAAAAAGTGTATAAAAGTAGTGCGGAAATTTACTTACGTAGTATGCTCAAAAAAATAAAAAAATTGTAAGGTGCTGGGAAAGAGGTTCAACCATTGTGTACATAGTGAAATTTTTAGTACTATAGAAGAATAAGTTTACAGGTAGTGAAAAGAGGTCTTTTTACATGAACAAAAATTCCATTTATGGATTAACGATAGAACAACTAACTGAATGGCTCGGGCAACATGGCTATAAACCATATCGCGCTTCACAAGTATGGAACTATTTATATAGAGAGCGTGTAACCACTTTTTCGGAAATGATCGATATTAAAGCTGACTGTATTGAATTATTAACCGAAAATTTTACCATTCAAACGCTTCAGGAGCATGTTAAGCAGGAAGCTTCAGATGGAACCGTGAAATTTCTTTTCAAATTGAATGATGGTAATTTGATCGAAACCGTACTGATGAGACATAAATACGGTTTATCGGTATGTGTAACCACTCAAGTCGGTTGCAACATCGGCTGCAGTTTTTGCGCAAGTGGTTTGTTAACCAAAACACGAGATCTATCAAGTGGGGAAATCGTTGAGCAAATCATGAACGTGCAGCATCATTTGGACGCTGCAGGTGAAGGAGAAAAGGTTAGCCATATCGTTGTAATGGGAATTGGTGAGCCTTTTGATAACTTCGAGAACATGATTGATTTTCTTAAAATTATGATTGACCAAAAAGGTCTAGCGATTGGATCGAGACATATTACAGTGTCTACGAGCGGGATCGTAAATAAAATGTACGAGTTTGCAGATGTGAACATTCCCGTAAATCTCGCATTATCCCTTCATGCACCGAACAATGAACTGCGTACAAAAATTATGAAGATCAACCGAGCTTTTCCTGTTGAAAAGCTGATGGATGCGATTAACTATTATATCGAGAAAACAAATCGCAGGATTACAATAGAATATATTTTATTAAAAGATGTAAATGATCATGTAGAAGAAGCCGTGGAACTCGCAGCTCTTTTCCAAGATAAAAAGAAAAAAACGTATATCAATTTGATCCCTTATAACCCAGTTGATGAACACAGCCAGTATCAGCGAAGTGACCAAGAATCGGTTCTCGCGTTTTACGATACGCTCAAGAAGAACGGAATCAACTGTAAGATTCGTCAAGAGCACGGTACAGATATCGATGCAGCTTGCGGTCAGTTGAGAAGTAAACAGATCAAGAAAGATAAAGATCGATCGATTAAGTCGTAATGGAAGACTGTTTACTCCTAAAAGTGCGTGGTGAATGGAAGTGGACAGTAAAAATGGCCAAGTGGACAGTATTTCATCGAAAGTGGACAGTAAAACTCAAAAAGTGGACAGTATTTTCTAAAAAGTCGACAGTAAGCACACTTTGAGGTGTTTGTGCGCTATCCATATGCCTGTCTACGCATTAAAAACTGCTCCTATGTAGAGATAGTTTTGTTGATGGCGACGGTAATCTGTCTGATTCGAAGATTAATCTGTCCAATCTGCACCATAATCTGTCCAATTATATATGTTAAAAGCAGCATTGAATTCGAAAACAGCCTAATAAAAAGAGACCGGTTTTTTCAACCGGTCTCTTTTTATTAAGTTGACAACTGTCAAACAATTACATATGATATTGGTAATTCAATGGAAGGGATGGTGTGTTTGTGAGCGTTGTCGTTCTTAACTAAAACAATTTGGATATCGGTTTACAAAAGAAAAAAATGAAACGGCTTGTCCGGTTTATTTGCTATGTCTTTTGTTTGCCACCAATAGTTAAGAACAGCGGTCAGATACAAGCCATCATACTCAACCCCTTGATGCTGCGGACTCTTCTTATGAGCCGATTTTTTTATGCATTTTTTAGGGTGAAGTCTATCTATGAGGCAGAAATGACATGTTCATTTCTGTCTTTTTTTATTGGCACGTTTCCTGGCCTCTGTTAAGAGGAGGGGATAAAAAACGATTTTTTAGTACTTGTTTTATGCTATTAAAAATTTTGGAGGTAGATCCATTGAATACACAAACAATGAACATGCTTGAATATAACAAAATTAAAGAACAACTTGCGTCTTTTGCATTAAATAGAGCTACAAAAGAACAAATAGAAAAGCTCCAACCTTCTTCAAACCTGTCTGTGATTCAATCGTGGATGCTCGATACGACAGAGGCAAAACGTATTTTAGAGAAGAGTGCCAGTGTTCCTATCGCTAATCTCAACGGTTTGGAGCAAGTTCTAGAGATACCAAAGAAAGGATTGAACCTAACCCCTGAACTGCTCTCACTAATATTTGGACTTTTAGAAAATGTGAGCCGAATGCAACGATTCATGAGAGACAAAACTTCTGTAGGACCTAGCGTATCTTCTTATGCGTACTCGATGTTTGACCTATGTGATTTAAAAGAGGAGATCTATCGCTGTATTCGTAACGGTGGAGTCGATGACCATGCTAGCAAAGCTTTATTAAAAGTTAGAAAAAAGATTATTGTTGTCGAAGAAAGAATTAAGTCGAAGCTCGATAACATGATGAAGTCCTCTGCTTATCGTGATATGTTACAAGATCAGATCGTTTCCATGAGAGATGGTCGTTATGTCATTCCGGTTAAGAGTAAGTACAAGCGAAATATTGACGGCCAAGTGCTGGATAGTTCTTCAAGCGGTGCTACAGTATTTATAGAGCCTCATGATATCCGAAAACTTCAAACCGAAATCAGTATGCTTAGAGCAGAAGAAGAGATTGAGATCTCTATGATTCTAGGCGTGCTCACAGGTATGGTAGCGGGGTATGAGAGAGAATTGCACATTACGATTGAAGCGATGATTCATTACGATTTTATATTTGCTAAAGCGAAGTACAGCAGGACATTAGATGCTAATGGAGTTCAGTTGAACCAAGAAAACGTGATAAGTATCATAAACGGCAAACATCCGTTGATTGGTGAAAAATGTGTTCCATTACATTTTAATTTAGGAAAAAGTTATCAGTCATTGGTGATCACAGGTCCTAATACAGGAGGAAAAACGGTAGCCATTAAAACAGTAGGTTTATTAACGTTAATGGTTCAAACAGGGCTCCATGTACCTGTTGATGAAGATAGTGAATTTGCCGTATTCAGAGACGTTTTTGTTGATATTGGGGACGGGCAAAGTATCGAACAATCCTTAAGTACGTTTTCTTCCCATATGACGACGATCATCTCTATTTTAAAAGATGCAGGACCACAAGATCTAGTCATCTTAGATGAACTAGGTGCAGGAACGGATCCTTCTGAAGGAATGGGGCTTGCCGTTGCTATCCTTGAAAGATTGTACAGCAAAGGAAGTATGATCTTAGCCACCACTCATTATAGTGAAATAAAAGAATTTGCTGCCGTTACACCTGGATTTGAAAATGGATCGATGGAATTTAATCTTGAGACGCTTCAGCCTACGTATTCTTTAATTATCGGTAAAGCTGGTAAGAGTCAGGCCTTCTCGATCGCAAAAAAGTTGGGGATGGACGATGAAATTATCCACCGTGCACAACAGGTGACCCAAAATAATAGTTATCCACATGTGGACAAAGATAGAGATGTTAAGTTTTCCACAGCACAATATGGAGAGCTAGCTAGTTTGAGAGAAAAGGCAAAAGCAAATGTTAAAAAACAGCATGTAAATATACAAAAAAACACAGTGCATCCTGAGGACGTTTTTCATATCGGTGATCGCGTGTTTGTATCAAGTCTTAAAGCAGCAGGAATTGTGTACAAATTAGAGAATGATCACGGTGAACTAGGTGTTTTAGTTGGAGAAAATAAACATATCATTCATAAAAAGCGCCTTAAACTCCATATTGAGAGTAAAATGCTGTATCCAGACAATTATGATATGGACATTGTTTTTGAGTCAAAGGAAAATAGAAAAAAGGATAACGCTATGAAAAAGCGTCATGTTGAAGGCCTTTCTATCGATAGGGAAGATCACTAAGTGAGGGAGATAAATGAAGAACTCAGTCACATGTAAAACGATAAGCATGATGGAACTAACGGATGATTTCCTAAATGGATTCCAACCGATATCAGCAAACAAAGCAGGTTTGGTATGTAGAGGATAAAATCTACAAAATGAAGGATGATTATTTTATTGATGATTGGTCTCACGAAAGGAAGTTACAGGTCATTCAGGAGTTAAGAAAATGTGTAAGCAGCGGGGGAGTAGTTGCTGCAGCATGGCTAGAGAAGCAGTTAGTAGGATTTGCGAATGTTGAAAGTGAACGCTTTGGTTCCGATGCGCAATATGTAGAGCTGCCTTACCTACATGTCTCAAATGATGTGAGGGGTATGGGGATAGGGAAGAAGCTTTTTGCTTTATGCTGCCAAGAAGCGAAGAGGCTAGGTGGTAAGAAACTTTATATAGCAGCGCATCCGTCTATTGAATCACAATCGTTTTATCGCGCTGTAGGGTGTTCACCTGCAGAAGAAGTGAATGAGCGTATTTTCAAAAGAGAACCATTAGATATTCAACTTGAAAGAGTCCTATAACAAAGGGAAAGAGACATCTACGTAGTGCTAGATGTCTCTTTTTCAATTACAATCTCTTCAGTTACAGCTTCCTCGATGTCTGAAGCAATATCTATCGCTTTTACAAAATGATGGTCGCAACGAATGCTTTTTAGTGTTATATCATTGGCACGATGCGGTCCTCCGTATACTTTTACTGCAGGTCCAGAGGTTGTAAAATCTTTTACCACAACATCGTTTAAGATTACGTTACGAGCGCGATATTGAATGGCGATTAGCGGGTGTCCATCATAGTTATATGTGAGATCACCGAGTACGGTTAAACCATTGATAACGACATGGTTATATCCTGATATCACTAGGCTGCGAGGTGTTGAATCTTCGTAGAGCTCTGTATATATAGGAGCGATGCTAAAGAGATTAGTAGCTGAGATATGATGAGCTGTTTTCGATTCTGGATCTATATCCTTATGATGGCCGATATGACGAAAATTGTAGGACCGGTTATCGTTCACCGATAGATGACCATAGATGTGTACATTTGTAGCAGCAGAAGCGTTATGATGTGCTTTAATCTCAACACCTCCAAAGCAACGCGCTGTTGAATTGTTCAAAAGCCAAACATTATGAGAACCGTCATCGATTTCAATGCCATTAGAGTTGGAGAATCCTTTTCTATGAGACCTGCCACTCGGATCACTCATATGGGAATTGGAGATAAAGATATATTCGCTATGGTGTGTCGTAATCCCATCATCACCAAAACCATAACCGTTGAGATTGTCTAACCAGATGTATTTACTTCCTCCTCTTGAACGAGTCCCGTCCCCAAGGTAAGTATATAGGGAAGAGGACACATCAAACCCGTGTAGCCCTGGATTAACAGCTTCTATGTCAAACATCCAGCCATAAGTGACGTTTGCGAAGGTTAAACAGCTCGATCGATTGTTCCCTGCACTTGTTTTTTCTTCAGGATCAAGCCGTTCTAGGTTCCAATCCAGCGTCATCCCTTTTACCGCTATGTTTCGGTTACCTTTCAAATGATTCTTGTTCGTAATCAGCCATTCTGCTTTAGGGCAATCATCATGTAGTTTGAGGATCGTTTTTCCTTTTCCTTCCCCTATAAGAATCGTCCACGAAGGCAATTTAATGCCTTTTGTTACATATTTTCCTTCTGGGATACGTACGATGACTCTTCCTTTACCGATTGCTTTCTTAAAAGCCTCCGTATTATCTGTTATTCCGTCTCCAACTGCTCCATAGTCTGCTACGTTTACTTCCTCTTTTATATAACGATAAAGGATCTCGTACTGGCCATTTAACTTCGAGATCCACCTTGGATAAATACGATCTTGTTCATCTTTATCCCAATCGGTAGTTTCGACGTCTTTGTAGCGAACTTTCTTTATTACCATACTTTTTGTTGCATATTTGAACCATTCAATAGAATTTCTATTCTGTTTTCTATGTTTTTTTAGTGAATCTTTGAACAGATTCTCTGAAGTTTTTAAATCAATAGATTCTGTATGTGCGTGTTTCTTTCGCAATTGTTTTATTAAGTTTTTGTTTGTAAGTGGATTATGTTGTTTATCTAATGAAAGCATCAGTTCGATCACCTCGATTGTATAAGATAAATTATAATTCATGATTTCCCTATCTGAAATAATATAATCAGCATGTAATGAGTAGGGAAGAGGCATTGTAAAAACCTATTTTTTGAATGTAAACAAAAATGTTTGCAAGTTTACAAATACGTTTGCAATTGTTTGCTTGTTTGTTTGCAAGTTTACAAAACTGTTTACTTGTTGGTGTATAAGGGTTTGTGGAGGATTAAGTGGTTTGTTTGCAACTGTGTTTACAAGTTTACAGAAAATGTTTGCGTGTTTACAAATGTATTAAAAAGAAAAATAGGCATTGTTTAATTTCAATTAACCCTCTAATCTATTTATATAGAAACAAAATAATGATTTGAAAAAGAAAGGATGTACGCCCATGAGTAATTCTAGAATTGCTGCAGTTGATGTAGGTAACGATTCACTAAAAGGAATTTTCGGTACATTAGAACATGAATTAAACATCCCTAACGTAATTGCTAGAGATATTGAGGATCGTCCTGTAATCGGGATTGAGGAGTTAGACAGCAAAGATCCTTTAGAAGGCATACATATTAGAGTTCACTCCCCTGCCCTTAAAGAAAACAATGTGATTTATCGTGTTGGTCAGCTTGCTGCTAAGAGCGATAATTCTACTGAATTAGATCCAGGAAGCAGTAAATCAGAAGAAGATCAAACATTGATCATGCTTTTCGCTGCATTAGCTCTTGATGCTGTAAATGAAGATAATGCTAAAACATTCACTAAAAACAACAATGTGATTGATACAAGTTATATTTTAGGGACAGGCCTTCCTCTACGCGAAGTAAAAGAAGGTAAGGACGCGGGTTACCGTTCAAAACTATTAGGATCTGTTCACCAAGTAGAATTCCTAGTAACGCCTAAATACCAAGGAATTAAAGTAAACTTAAAGTTTGAAGAAGTTAAAGTGTATCCAGAAGGTTTCGCAGCTTTTATTAACCTTGTTATGGATAACGATCTAAATATTACTAATAAAGATCTGATCGATAAACCAATTCTTATTCAAGATATTGGCGGTCTATCTACAGATATCGCAGTTATCAAGAATAGAAACGTTGATGATGATAAAGCTCAAGGCTTTAACCTTGGTGTTTCTGAAGCGCTAGAACAAATTAGAGAAGAAATCCGCTCTAAGCATGGCGTGGAATTAGACAGCCGACGTGATGTAGTAGATATCATTACGAAAAAGACGAACCGCAACCACATCATGGTTCGTGGTAGCCGTACGAGTGTTCATGACATTACAGATCGTATTTTAGTAGACCTAGCGAAAAAGCAATACCGTCTTCTTCGCAACGTTTGGCAAAAGAATTCGCAAACTGAAATCTGCTATTTTGTAGGTGGAGGATCTGCCGTACTTAAAGATTATATTAAGACGCTAAACAATAACCTGGATGGCTACAACATCGACTTTTTTGAAGATGAAAAAGAAAGCATCTGGATGATGGCAAACGCTTATTATAAGCTGATCTCTGATCACTTAAGAAGAACTGCGCCTAAAGAGAAAAAGAGCGAGGATAAAGACAAAAAAGCCGTTAAAGCTTAAACAAGGGTGATGAAATGGACAAAAAAGCATCCAATGAGATTACAAGAGGTAAAACGATTGCTTTTCGTATCCCCTCTGACACCCCAGATCACGTCATCAAGCAGCTTCAAAAGCTAAAAGAGACGGAGAGGCGCAATTTTTCGAGCAAGATCTCAGAGTATGTCCTTCAAGGTGTTGGGCAAGACATCCAAAGAGATCGAGAGACGATTACAGTACCGTTGCCGAAAAATTTAAGTAAGATGCAGCGTGATTGGTTGAAGCATGAACATTCAGAGGCCTTGTTAGGCAATATTTTGTATCAGCTCATATCTAATCCTGTAAGAACAGCATCTTTACTTGCAGCTTTAAACAGCAATGCAACCGATATTGACCAAGCTCTATATCTTCAAGAAGATGTACCGCGCGATGTGAATTCATTGGATCAGTACGAAAATCCACTTGAAACCGAACACTCAACTGATGATTTTGACGATGATGACCTCAGTCAATTCGATTGGAACAGTGCAAAGCGAGATGAGCCTGAAGAAAAGGAAGAAACACAAAGTCCCGAGCAGGAAATGGAAGATCTGCTTGGGGATTTCCTTGCACATATGAATAAGTAACTAGAGAGCGCAGCTGAATCCTCAGCTGCGTTTTTTTATGATGATGAGCTTTTATTAGTTATTCGGGGGTATGTGAGAGAAATAGGTAGGCGTAATTTGTCGAGGATTGTAAACTTGCGGATAAACGACTAAAACTTTTGGATTGAGCGACTAATCTCGTGGATTAACAGCCGAAATTTCTGGATTGGGTCGCTAAACTTCTGGATTGAAATGAAATAATACCCCTCTATGTATATAAAACGATAAGTTTCGGTACACGAAACAGTAACTATTTCCACTTTAAAGGAGTAGAACTTTTATTAAAAACCAGTTTGCTTCCAACACAGGTAGGGAAAGGTCTCTTTGTGATGTGAAAATACATAAAGAGAGGATTAGTTATATGAGCGATCAGAATAAAGTGAACGGCAATAGCAAAAATGAACAGCTGGAACAGTATCGTGCAGATGACAAAGGCAAAAAATTAACGACCAATCAAGGGTTAAAAGTTGCTGAAGACGAATTCTCGCTTAAAGCGGGAGAACGTGGTCCTACACTTATGGAAGATTTTCATTTTCGGGAAAAAATGACTCACTTTGACCATGAAAGAATACCAGAGCGTATCGTACATGCTCGTGGGTTCGCAGCTCATGGTGAGTTTGAATTATATGAGTCTTTAGGAGAATTTACAAAAGCGGATTTCTTAAATGACACCTCTAAAAAAACACCAACGTTCGTACGTTTTTCGACCGTAGCTGGTTCACGTGGATCTGCTGAAACGGTGCGTGACGCGCGCGGTTTTGCAACAAAGTTTTATACAGAAGAAGGAAACTACGATCTTGTCGGAAACAATATTCCGGTTTTCTTCATTCAAGATGCAATCAAGTTCCCTGATCTTGTTCATGCGTTAAAACCAGAACCGCATAACGAGATGCCGCAAGCAGCAAGCGCACATGATACGTTTTGGGATTTTGTAGCCAATAATCAAGAGTCCGCGAATATGGTAATGTGGGCGATGTCAGACCGAGCGATTCCGAGAAGCTTTCGTATGATGGAAGGGTTCGGCGTTCATACGTTCAGACTTGTGAATGACGAAGGAAAAGCGCATTTTGTGAAGTTTCACTGGAAGCCAGTCTTAGGAACACATTCACTCGTATGGGATGAAGCACAAAAGATCTCAGGGAAAGATCCGGATTTTCACCGCAGAGATCTATGGGAATCCATTGAAAATGGGGATTACCCTGAGTATGAGCTAGGACTTCAAATTATTGCAGAAGAAGATGAATTTAACTTTGATTTTGATATCTTAGATCCGACGAAATTGTGGCCAGAAGAAGATGTGCCGGTAAAACTTGTCGGCAAGATGACGTTGAACCGAAACGTGGATAACGTGTTTGCCGAAACGGAGCAGGTCGCTTTTCATCCTGGTCATGTTGTACCGGGAATCGATTTTTCAAACGATCCTCTTCTACAAGGACGCTTATTCTCCTATACAGATACACAACTGTCTCGTCTTGGAGGACCGAACTTCCATGAGCTTCCGATCAATCGACCTGTTTGTCCTTTTCATAACAATCAGCGTGATGGAATATCTCGACAGACGATCAACAGAGGGCAAGTGAGCTATCATAAGAATTCGCTTGCAGCGAACACACCTTCACCTACTCCAGAAGCTGAAGGTGGATATGTTCATTATCAAGAAAAAGTGGACGGAAGAAAGATCAGAGGACGAAGCGAGAGTTTTAAAGACCATTTCTCACAAGCCACTCTATTCTGGAACAGTATGAGCGAGCCGGAAAAACAGCATCTTAAGAATGCTTTTAGCTTTGAGCTCGGTAAAGTGAAGAGTAAATCTGTACAACAACAAGTCGTAGATATGTTTGGAAATGTGAGCTTGGAGCTTGCGACTGCTTTTGCAGAAGCGATCAATGCCGTACCTCCTCAAGGAGAAGAATCTTCCGTTACGAAGTCTTCACCTGCTCTAAGTCAGCTGAATACGGTTAAAAGCCCAAAAACAAGAAAAGTAGGAGTCATTGTTGGGTCAACTGTGAGTGGTGAAGTAGCAGAAATCCTGCAATCTTTAAAGAGCAGTGGTATTCAAGGTGAATGTATCAGTGATAAGTTAGGAAAACGAACGGCGGATGATGGGTCTGAGCTAGAGGTCATGCATACGTTCTTAACGGCGACTTCCGTTATCTTTGATGCTATTTATGTGGTAGGTGGAAGTGATGGTACTACGTTTAAGAAGAATGCCTTGCACTTCGTTAATGAAGCCTTCGCGCATTTTAAACCGATTGGTGGTACTCATGAAGGTCTTCAGTGGCTAAAAGAAGCAGAACTAGCTGGAGAACCGGGTGTTGTAAGTGGTGAAGGAAAAGATGAGTTTGTAAAAAACTTTACTGAAGCTATTTCCGTACATCGTCATTGGAATCGCCAAGTATAAGGATTTAAAGAACAGTGGGCAAAGTGTTCACTGTTCTTTTTTAATGTTCTAAGAATGAAAAAATGGCAACGATACAAACTACATATGAATCGAACATGAAGGAGAGTTCATATGTATAAAAAAATGCTAAGTATGATTATGGTGCTTGCAATAACGGTTCCTATTTTAACAACACCATTAACAGCAGAAGCCAAATCAAAGCAAAGAGTTCAAGGACCGTGTTATAGCCAGAACGCGATTGATTTGTATTCTTTGCAAAGAAGGCTGTGGAAAGACCATGTTTATTGGACGAGATCCTACATTGTTAGCGCTACTGAAGGAGCTAAGGATCAAGAGGCTGTATTAAAGAGACTGTTGCAGAATCAAACCGATATCGGTAACTCCATCAAGCCCTATTACGGAGATAAAGCCGGGAACGAACTCGGGAAATTATTAACAGAGCATATTGTCATCGCGGGGCAGTTAGTAGATGCGGTGAAAAAAGGCGATACGGCGAAAGCAGAGAAAATCAATAAAGATTGGTATCGAAACGCTGATGATATCGCTAAATTCATGAATAAAGCGAATCCAAACTGGTCAGAACAACAAGTAAAAGAAATGCTATACACACATTTAAAATATGTGACAGATGAAGCTGCAGCAAGGCTTAAAAAAGATTATGCTGGAGAGATCGTGATCTTTGATAAGAACAAAAATCATATGGTGATGTTTGCCGATGAAATAACGAATGGCATCATGAAGCAGTTTCCAGACTCATTTAGAACGTCATAAGAAAAAGCCTCTCGAGATTGAGAGGCTTTTCGCTATTTATCCGTCTTTTTGTCCTTTTTATTGATCTCTTTTTGATCAATGGTACCTTGATTGAACGTATCGTTGATCTGCTCGTGAACGGTTTCTAATTCCTTATCTGTTTTTGATTTGTTTTTTTTATGAAGTTCAAAGTTTTTCTCTGCGATGTCTTCGGATTGCTTTTGTTTATCTGTCTTGTCGCTCATGAATGAATACCTCCTATTTTAGAAAAAGGGTCTACTTATCCTTTTCCCCCTCAGTTTTCCCTGAAACATGCTGAATTAAAATAAGCCTTATCCGATGATGGACAAGGCTTGTTTTTGACAAGGCTGCTTAAGCGTATATTTTAGTCCTTGAAAGTGGTGGATTTCCGCTCCAGGTTGCACGCTTTCCACGGGGCGAACGGTGAGCCTCCTGCCGCGTTGCGCCATTAGGAGTCTCCACCTGACCGCTCGTCCCGTAGGAGTCGGTAACCTTATGCTACAATCAACTTGCAAAAGATGAGAAAAAACAATTATAAGCTACTGACTTTTAGTAGTAACCTATTAAAAGAAATCAAGGAAAGCTGCGGGCTTGTTTGTAATGATTTCTTCAAAACGATCAACGTCTTCTTGTTTTCCTTTGATTTTGCCGCATGAAAATAAAAACTGGGGCTTTTGTGAGCCTAAAAGAGCAGCTGCTAACGTTTGTACATCCATTACTAATGCTTCTGCTCCCGTTTTTGAATCTCTTGTAACACCATCTTCATCGATAGTGAACGTACCGTTGTTCCATTCAGCTTTTTCATCCGTTATAGATAGAGTAAGTCCACCTTCCATGTTTTTAAAAGGATATTGCTTTAAAAAGTTTTCAACATCTACAATTCGTGCCATGAAGTATGGATAGTGCTCTTGGTTGATGCGCGGATTGTTAATTAAAAACGGAAGCTGATCATCGGATGGCGCTACTATCTTTACTTTGTCCACCATCGAATCATGCTGACAGATAAAATTCCATAAAGCTCGACGCGCATCATCGTTTACATAGATAAACTCTTGAACATCGAGCAATTTATCTGCTACCTTGCAGCATAAATATCCCTTTGGTACTCCGTTTTCATCCTTATACAGGATACGGTTGTAGCCTTCTGTGAACACATGATTGTTCCACCAATAGTCTGAGCGCACAAGCAGATGATTGTATGAACGGAACCATCCTTCATAAACCGTATTCAGTAAGTCGTTTCCGTCTTCTTCAGATAACCTTGAAATCGTTCCAGAAACATCTTCATAACGGACGAGATCGCTTTTGTTTAGTGTGTATTTGTTCAATGAGGCAGTAAGCTCCCAGCCGAACCGACGATAGAATTGAATATTGAAAGGATGCAGAAAGCTGATACTTTGGCCATTTTCTTTCATCCTAATAAGCGCTTGTTGTAATAGGCGGGTGACTGACCCTTTTCTGCGATGCTCTGGCCATGTAGCTACACCTGCAATTCCACCCATTGAAAAGCGCTGGTTTTCAATAGAGATTTCTAGAGAATGAATGTGAAGTTTAGAAATAAGCTCTTCGTTTTCAAACTCTCCCCAAATTTCTTGTCTCTTCATCATTTCATAACGTTTTGGCAGATCCTCTTTCTTTACGATGTACTGAAAGGCATATTGAGAAAGCTGTATGGATTTTTCAAATTCTGTTTCTGACAATACTCTACGTTCCATTTTGATGACCTCCCTTTCCTCCTTCATAGTACAAGTTAGATATGAAGGTTGAAAAGAATTTCGATGAAAAAATTTTTGGTCTTTGTTTTTAACACTAAGAGCATCAATAAATCGCAGTAAATAAAAATGTTAGTATGTATATAGAAGTGAAAAATAATGGATATTTATAAAAACTATCGAAATTATATTCATTTGGAGTTATAATTATAAACTGTTGTGCATAATCACAACGTTGAAGCGAGGATCAGCATGCGTATTCATAAATATATAAGTTTAACGGGTTTTTGTTCTAGAAGAGAGACGAATCGGCTATTGAAGAGTGGCCGGATTTCTATAAATGGTGAGATTGCAAATAAAGATAGTTTTGTACATGAGATGGATACTGTCCTTATTGATGGTAAAGTAATTCCTCAAAAAGCGTCAGCAATCTACCTCGCTTTTAACAAACCAGTTGGAGTCACGACCACATCAAATCCTGATATTGATGGAAACATTCTAGAATATATCGATATGTCGGAGCGTGTTTTTGCTGTTGGTAGGTTAGATAAAGCCTCCCAAGGTTTGATTCTATTAACGAATGATGGAGAGCTGGCAAATCGGATTTCACAATCTGATTATGGTCATGAGAAAGAATATGAAGTGACAGTCGATCAACCTGTTACCGAATTGTTTCTTCAAAAAATGGCTCAAGGTGTTCTCATCTTAAATGCTGTAACCATACCTGCGAAAACAGAGCTTGTAAGCAAGTTTGTTTTTAGAATCACGCTTACCCAAGGATTAAACAGGCAGATTCGACGTATGTGTAAAACGCTAGGATACGAAGTAGAGAAATTAGAGCGTATACGCATTATGAATATACACCTTCATGCATTGGAAACTGGGAAGTGGCGGTACTTAAGGGATGACGAGCTTAGTGACCTAAAAAAAGGTTTAGAGATTTAGTGAAAAAGGAAAGAAACACTAGGATTTTATAAAAAAACTAGCATTTCTTACAATATTGCGAAAATTGTAGAATCAACATATACTTGGAAATGGAAAGTGTATGAAAGCGCTTTACATCGTAGGAAGAGAGGCATAAGATTATGGGTTTACCAAAACAACAGATTGATGATCAAATGAAACAAACAAGTTCTAGTCGATTAATGAAATTTATAGTACCATCACTGGTTGGAATATTTTTATTTATGATTCCTATCTCATATGATGGGGAAATTACCATTCCTGTAGCGATTTTAGCAGGGATGTTGCAGGATGGAATAGGTCCACATATTCCGAAGATCATGACGGCTATCATAGCGATTACGGTCATTGGATCTTTAGGAACATACTTGTTTAAGCCTAAAGCAATCGTAAATAAACCGTTTTTAAATACATTGTTCAATGTGAATATCGTATGGCAATTGATTCGTTTAGTAGGATTGATTTTTGCTGTGATGACGTTGTTCAAGCTTGGGCCGGAAGCGGTATGGTCCGAAAATACAGGGCAGCTTCTGCTTTTTGATTTGATTCCTGTATTGTTTTCTGTGTTCTTATTTGCAGGACTGTTCTTACCTTTGTTATTCAACTTCGGCTTGTTAGAGCTTTGTGGAGCTATGCTCGTTAAGGTGATGCGTCCAGTTTTCAAACTGCCTGGGCGATCTTCTATCGATTGCTTAGCATCATGGCTTGGGGATGGAACGATCGGTGTTCTATTAACGAACAAACAGTATGAAGAGGGATATTATACGAAGCGTGAGGCAGCTGTAATCGGTACAACATTTTCTGTCGTATCTATTACATTCGCGATTGTTGTTCTTGCTCAAGTAGATTTGGCTCATATGATCGTTCCGTATTATTTAACGGTCGTTTTAGCAGGGTTAGTTTGTGCGATTATTATCCCACGCATCCCACCTTTGTCCAGAAAGCCTGATACGTATTATGAGGGCGCAAAAGAAAACGTGGCAGATGAAGTGATTCCTGAAGGTCAGACACCTTTTCGATTTGGTCTTAAAAAGGCGGTTGAACGCGCTGATCAAAATAAAAAGGCTGCACCGTTAGTGAAAGAAGGAATTCAAAACGTACTTGATATGTGGATGGGCGTTGTACCGATCGTAATGGCAATCGGAACATCTGCATTGATGGTCGCAGAGTTCACACCTTTCTTCACGTACCTTGGAGCACCTTTTGTACCGATCTTAGAGTTACTGCAAGTTCCTTATGCATCAGATGCAGCACAGACGATCGTAATCGGATTTGCGGATATGTTCCTTCCTTCTATCATTGGAGCAGGTATTGAAAGTGAGCTGACTCGATTCGTAATCGCGGCAATGTCAGTTATTCAATTGATCTATATGTCTGAAGTTGGCGGTCTGCTATTAGCTTCTAAGATTCCTGTTAACTTTAAAGAACTAGTTATCATCTTTTTCTTACGTACTTTCATCTCACTTCCGATTGTTGTGGGAATGGCACATCTTATGTTTTAAAAGAAAAGCTGCTCAGAGGAATGTTCCTCTAAGCAGCTATTTTTGTGTTATAGAAGCTCTTGTATATGTTTTTCAATCGTTTCAGGCTTGTCCGTTGGGGCAAAACGCTTAACAACTTGTCCATTTCGATCTACTAAAAATTTTGTGAAGTTCCATTTGATCGCTTTAGATCCTAAGATTCCTGGTGCTTCGGCGGCTAAGTATTTAAATAGGGGATGCGCTTCATCACCGTTTACGTCTACTTTTGCGAACATCGGAAAGTTAACGCCATAGTTCAACTCGCAGAACTCCATGATCTCATCACTGGATCCTGGTTCTTGAGCTCCGAATTGGTTACATGGAAATCCAAGCACGGATAATCCTTGTTCTTTATGGCTTTCGTAAATGGATTGAAGACCTTTGTACTGAGGGGTAAAACCGCATTTACTTGCCGTATTTACAATTAAGAGCACATCACCTTTGTATGAGTCTAGATCGGTTTTCTCGCCTTTGATCGTTTCAACTGAAAAATCGTATACAGACATTTTCTCAAGCTCCTTATTTTTTGTATTTTTTATTTAGTTTAACGGTAAATGGAACGGCTTTCACTGAAAATGCTCGAAGTGGTAAAATAAGGAGTTAACTTAAAAGGAGGAAGATAAAATGGACGCAGTGTTTCATGTGGAACATCAGGTTTTTAATTATCGTGTAGGTGCGGTAATGATTAAAGAAGGTCGAGTCCTCATGCATCGAGCAAAAACGGAGACAAACTGGTCATTGCCGGGTGGACGGGTGAAGCTCGGAGAAGATGCCAAGATGAGCTTAAAGCGAGAGATGAAAGAAGAACTGGATTTGAACGTGACGGTTGATGGTTTCATATGGACAGTTGAAAACTTTTTTACATATGCAGAAAAAGAGATACACGAGGTTGGATTATATTTTAAGATCACAGATGAAAACCCGTTGCCACTTCATGATGGTGAAGAATTTACCGTGTTAGAAGCAGATCGGCTTGTTTTTAAATGGGTATCATTAGAGGATTTGAATGAGTATGTGCTGCATCCCCAAGTGGTGAAAGAAAAGCTGATAGAAGGTTCATTTGAGCCGGATTATTTCTTAGTAGACCAATCATAACGAGTTGGTATGCGTTCTTAACAGAAGCGTTAATGAAGAAAAAAGGTAAGTAGCGAGGTTAACGAGTGTTTAACCGTTTTGCTGCTTACCTTTTTTTAAGCCTGTTTAATCAGATTCTTCTTCACTGCTGTTATTGTTGTAAGCCAATCCACAAGAGCAACGACAATCACCGAATAAGAGATGATAAGCAGCAGGGAACTCTTGATTGACTACCTGTACGCCGCGTGCAAACTCTTTTACATCCGTTGGTACGCGGGAGAGCGCGTCAGCTTTCTTTTGAGAATCGATATAAGCTCCAGGTGGGACAAAACGATTCTTTCGAATACGCACTCCGTTCGTCACTACGGCATTGTAGGAAATAAAGCTCCCTTTCTCCACAGTAGCGTTATAAACGATCGCCTTAAAGCCTACGAATACTTTTTCTCCGATAAAACAAGGCCCGTGAACGAGAGCGCCGTGTGCGACAGAGACTTCATTGTCGATGTAGATGGAATACTTTCTGCCATCAACTCTGACGAATTGATTCGTTAATCCATGAAGAATGACGCCATCCTGAAGGTTGGTATTAGAGCCGATATAAAATGGCGTTCCTTCATCTGCCCGAATACTCACGAGTGGTGCGACATATACGTTCTCTTGTATTCTTACATCACCGATTACGCTCGTAAATGGACTTAAAAATGAACTTTGATCAATGGTTGGTGCGATCTGAATTGGATTAAATGTCGTCTTAGGATTAGGGCTAACAAACGGTTGAAAGCCATCTCCACAATCATTATGTTTCAAAACTACCCACCCCTTACATTTTATCTTCTCAGCGTATGCAGAGAAGAAAGAAGTGGAAACCCGTCTAATCAACTGTACTCGTCCTATGTGATATTACCGCGCAAATAATAGTCTATGTCCACCCCACTTGTACAAAGTGGGGTGTTTGTATTTGTGTGGGGTCAGACCCCACTACGCCTTGAGGCTTATCTAAAGATACAGCTATGGCCAGTTTTGAGAAAATGCTGAGGGAGGTAAGCTAAAGATACGAAAGGAGGAAGCCAAAATGAAAAAATTAGGCTTGCTTGTAGTTGGAGGAATTGCAGCAATCGTTTTGATCGCAAATCTAGGTCCGATGGTTGGTCTTGGGATCGGTCTGGCAGTCATGTATTACGCCTTTAAGAAAGCGATGGCTGCGCACAGTGGAGGAAAGAAATTTTGGTGGGGTGCTCTATCGGTCGTAGGACTTTGTGTATCCGTTAGCAATCTGCCTGCCATATTAGGTGCTGTCGCGATCTATGTTCTCTACGTGGTTTATAAGAAATGGAATCAATCAGCATCGGTAGAAGAGAACGACAGTAATGACCCTTTTACCAATTTTGAAAGAGAATGGGCAAAACTTAAAAATAGCTAAAAACAAACGCTAAAAAGGAGCGAATCATTATGAATTTATTCGAACGCATCAAAAACTCAATCTCGGCAGATGTACATGAGCTTTTAGATCAAAAAGAGGAAAAAAATCCGTTATCTCTTCTGAACCAATATTTAAGACAATGTGAGTTAGAAGTCAATAAAGCACGTAAGTTAGTCGAGCGTCAGCAGCTGTTAAAAGACCAGTTCGTACGAGAGATGGAAGAAGCAGAGGCAAAAGCAGCGAAGCGTGCTCATCAGGCTGAAATCGCTCAACAAGCGAACGAACAAGAGTTGTATCAGTTCGCACTTCAAGAAAAAGAACAGCATGCGCTACGAGCAGCCCACTTAAAAGAATCTACGCTGCAAGCAGAAAAAGATCTTGTAGAGCTTGAGCAAAAATATGAGCAGATGAAACATAAGCTCAAAGATATGCAGATCAAACGTATGGAATTGATGGGTCGTGAAAATGTAGCACGCGCTCACCAAAAGATGGACCGTGTGATCGATCCGTCTCACTCCATAAAAAAATCGGCATTCCGTTTTGATGAGCTTGAAAGCTATATGGATCGTCTTGAGCAGAAAGTAAACGCTGATTATCATGCAAGCTCGATGGAAGCGAAGCTAGCGAAACTTGAAAAAGATTGGAAAAAGGAAGAATCATCTACTACCGTTTAAGGCAGTATGTGATACGATAAAATAAGAGACAAGGCGCAAATTGCTGCGCCTTTTACCTCGTTTATGACAGAAAGTGAGTGAGTGCAGATGCTGAATCGGAAAAGAAGTGATTTCATAAGTTGGGGGCTTTTACTAGCGCTTGTTTTGGTGTTATTAGAAGCTACCTTAAACGGAGGAGGAATCTTATTTTCTCTCTTGTTTAGTGCTGCACTCCTGTTTTTTGGACGAAAACGAATGCCGAGGCGCTCCGGTAAAATTATGTTCTGGCTCGGTGTTTTCATCGCTGTCATGAACGTATTAAGCATGTTCACCTTTAAGCTCTTACTAGTAGCATTCGTTATTTATGTGATTTATGAATTTTATCAATCTAAACAAAATCCTGTTTTCGTTACGCCTCAGTTCGAACAGGTTCCGACTATGACACAAGATGATGTATACAAAAAAGAAACGCTATTAAAAAACATCCTTTTAGGCACGCAACAAACACCAGAGCATGTGTATGAATGGAACGATATTAACATCCAGTGTGGTCCTGGTGATACGATCATTGACTTGAATCAAACGATTTTACCTGATGGGGAATCGGTTATTCTGGTTCGCGGTACGATCGGAAATATAACGATCTATGTTCCTTATGAGATGGAGGCCGCTGTCAGCCATTCTATGATTATGGGGAATTCAAGGATTTTTGACCGAAGTGAATCTAAGCTTTTCAACCAGACGCTCTTTTATCGAACGAAAGGGTATGGAGAGGCGAATAAAAAAATTAAAATCGTGACAAGTATGTTTGCCGGAAGTCTGGAGGTGAAACGGGTATGAGTACTGTTTTACGCCATATGTTCTCCGGTATAGTAGCTGCATTTGCTGTAGCGATCGTGCTAGGGTCGATCGTTTACACGATATTTCCGATCGAAAACTGGGATTTTTTATTACAGAAACACTTGCTTGATATCCCTGTTGCTTTCGTCTTGCCTTTTTTAGTGTTCATCATGGGTGCGTTCTTTGGTTTGAATTCGGGCATCACGTCTCGTAAACAATTAAACTCCATCAATCGTACACTGAAATCAATTGAAGACGGTAGGCAAGTAGACATGAAAGAAGTGAGCAGTCTTGAGTTGCGAACGATAGCGAAGCGGATGGAAGGCATTCAAAAGCAGCTAGGGGAAAAGATTCGTCAGTCCCAAAAGATGGCTACCGAAAAAGCGGTCGATCAAGAGAAGCGAATACAGGAGATTATTTCCCAAGAAAGAAACCGTTTGGCGAGGGAACTTCATGACTCTGTTTCGCAGCAACTTTTTGCTGCTAGTATGATCATGTCTGCTGTAAATGAAACGCGCAGAGAAGAAGACACTCGTGAAACCAAACAGTTAAAACTTGTTGAAGAAACGATCCATCAGACACAGCTTGAGATGAGAGCACTTCTACTGCACCTTCGTCCTGCTGCATTAAACGGAAAATCATTGCAGAAAGGGATGGAGGAGCTTTTACAAGAGCTTCTACAAAAAGTACCGATCGAACTGAAATGGAAGATTGAAACGATTCCTCTTGCTAAAGGAGTCGAAGATCACCTGTTTCGTATTCTTCAAGAATCGGTGTCTAACATCTTAAGGCACGCACAGGCCAATAAAGCTCAAATCTTACTGGTCCAAAGAGATGATCTGATTATCCTTCGCATTGAAGATGATGGTGTGGGCTTTAAGATGGATCAGGAAAAAACAGGTTCATACGGTCTGCAGAACATGCATGAACGGGCAGCAGAGATTGGGGGAACATTGAAGATTGTGAGTTTACCAGGCGAAGGAACGCGACTTGAAGTTAAAGTACCTATTTTAAAAGCGGGAGATGACAGCAATGATCAAAGTATTATTAGTGGATGATCATGAGATGGTGCGTATCGGAGTTTCGGCTTACCTTTCTGCGCAGCCTGATATCGAAGTAACGGATGAAGCAGAGAACGGAAAAGTAGCGATTGAGAAGGCACTAGCGCTGAAACCGGATATCATCTTAATGGATCTTGTTATGGATGAGATGGACGGAATTGAAGCAACGAGAGAGATAACAACGGCATGGCCAGAAGCAAAAATCATTGTCGTAACAAGTTTTCTTGATGACGAGAAAGTATATCCTGCACTAGAGGCGGGTGCGTCCAGTTATATGTTAAAAACGTCAAAAGCGAGTGATATCGCTCAAGCTGTTCGCGACACGTATCACGGAAAATCTGTCCTTGAACCGGAAGTAACAGGGAAGATGATGAGCAAGATGCGTAAAAAACAAACGCGCGAGCCACATGAAGAGCTGACTGCGCGCGAGATGGAGATTCTTTTATTGATGACGAAAGGAAAGACCAATCAAGAAATTGCAGATGATCTGTTCATCGCTTTAAAAACAGTGAAAGTACATGTGAGTAATATTTTAAGCAAGCTGGATGTACAAGACCGAACTCAAGCTGTTATCTATGCCTTCAACCATTCGCTTGTGTAACAGTTACTCTGCCTGTACAGAGATATGCTGAAAGGTTTTGAAATCAAAGAGACCAAGATCTGTAAGCTTTATCTCTGGAATAACCGGAAGAGTTAAGAAGGATAGGGTCAGGAACGGATCAAAACCTCCGTGAAATCCGATCTCCTTTAACTTTTCTTTAAGATTAACAATCTGTTGATTGACTTCTGTAAATGGTCTGTCTGACATCAACCCTGAGATCGGAAGCGGGACAGATGCGAGCACTGCTCCGTTTTTCACGATTACATAGCCGCCTTGCATCTCGCGTATCGCTTCGATCGCGACCAACATATCCTCGTCATTCGTTCCGGCAACAACTAGATTATGTGAATCATGCGCAACAGTTGAAGCAATCGCACCGTTTTGGATAAGAAGGCCTTTTACCACGCCTAGGCCTATGTTTTCAGTCTTATTGTGACGTTCGATCACAGCCATTTTTAATAAATCGTTCGTGACAGAGGGTATAAATTCTCCGTTTTCTGCCGTTGCCGCAAGAATTTTCTTCTTGGTAACAATCTGGTTCGGTATGATTTCAATCACATGGATGGGCTTATCATCGGTTATAGGAATAGAAAGCTTTTCTGAATCTATCTTCGTCATGTTTACTGTCTGTGTCAAAGCGGCTGGAGGCTGTGAACTTTGAGACCATGACCCAACAAACTTTCCACCCTTAGCAACCAATTTTCCTCCTACAAAAACATCGGATATGGAAATGGATTGCAAATCATCAAGCAAAAGAAAGTCTGCTTTGTAACTTGGAGCGATAGCACCTTTTTCTTTTAAACCGTAACATTCAGCTGCGTTCAAGGTTGCGAGTTGAATCGCTTGCAAAGCATCCATACCTTCTTGAATTGCGAGCCGTACGTTATGATCTACGCTTCCTTCTGCTACCAAATCATCCAGGTGCTTATCATCGGTACAAAATAAAAAGCGACGCGCGTTTTTCGGTGTTACAGCTTTTATGAGCGCTCTTAAATTTTTGGCTACAGATCCCTCACGTATTAACACGTACATCCCTCGAGAAATCCGATCCAGTGCTTCATCCTTTGTTGTACATTCGTGGTCCGTCGTGATCAGTGAGGAACGATAGACGTTGATGCCATTAGCGTCTAATCCTGCAGCGTGGCCATCGATCATTCCGTTTTGATCAGCTGTAGCAACGATTTTTTGAAGCATATCCTCATCCCCTCTAAAAACAGCAGGAAAATCCATCACTTCAGCTAAACCGAGGACACGTGGATGAGCTAAAAAGGGTTCTAGGTCAGATGCTTTTAAGACAGCACCTGCATTCTCAAAAGGAGTTGCAGGAACTGATGAAGGAAGCATCACTCGTACGTCCAGAGGAAGCCCTTCAGACTGATCCAGCATAAAAGCGATCCCTTCAGCTCCAGAAACGTTCCCAATCTCATGAGGATCCGTTATGACCGTTGTAACGCCATGGGCGAGCAACACTTTGCTGAACTCTGCCGGCGTCACCATAGATGACTCGATGTGAACATGGCCGTCAATGAAGGCAGGGGATATAAATTTGCCCGTTGCATCAATGATTTCAAGTCCTTCGTACTCCCCAATACCGGCAATATACCCATCAACGATCGCAACATCGCCTTCCATAACTCGAAGATTAAACACATCAATGATTTTTCCGTTTTTTATTACAACATCCGCTGGGATTCTTTTTGTACTAACATCAATTCGTTTTTTTAGAGCATCTATGTTCATGAAGTGATCTCCTTTTAAGAAAAATCTACCAACTAGTATACGGATATCCAATGTATTCCATGTAAAGAAAAAACGGTCCCGAGGAGGTGACCGTTTTTTGTGTTATGCATTCAAAATGTCAATGACTCGTCCCACTTGACCGTCTTCAAGGCGTACTTTAATGCCGTGTGGATGTGTAGGTGAGTTCGTTAAGATATCTTTTACAATACCTTTAGTTTTCTTGCCAGAACGCTGGTCTGCTTTTAAGATTACGTTCACAGGAAGACCAGGGGTGATATTTGCTCGCTTACGATGCATTAAACACCCGTTCTCCGTGCCTGGTTGTTTGCTTTTTTGGTTTGTTGGTTTTTAAGCTGGTTCGCCACTTTCACAGGCCCCTTGCTGAATGATCCGCCTGATTGCTGTGCTTTCTTCTCAGCTAAGCGCTGCTTCGCGATTTCTTGAAAGCTTAACTTCTTTTTCTCCTCAGCCATCTTCGTCACCTCTATTTTTTCTTTTTAAAATCTGCTTCTTTTAAATAACCTTCTGCTTCTGCATATGTTTCAAATGCAGCTTCTAGTGCATCATCTTCATCAAAGATGAACCACATGCCATCTTCTCCAACGAGGCGAATTTCCTCGTGGCTGTGGCTGTACCAGTGTTCTTCTTTACGCTCTTCTTCTTCATCAGAACGATCTTTCTTTGGCTGCTGCCAACCATGTTTTTTCGATAGAAACTCCATGGATTCTTGGATAAGAGCGATTAGTTCTTCTGCTTCGTAGTCACGGATGTTCACATAGCCTTTGTCGTTTTTTACGCTTTGTGGCAGGTGTCCGCCATAAACGAAGCCGTTTCCGTTCGGGTGAAGGTGGTACACGACGATTTTCTTGTCTTGTACACTTTCCTCGAAGTGGAAGTTTAAGCGGCCAAGGGATACCTCGTGCATGTCGAGCTCTGGGAAGTTTTCTTCGATTAAAGCAATTTTATCTTCAAATGAAAGCATGTTTATACTCTCCGTTTCTTTGTTGTGATTGGTTGATTATATCACACTGAGAGGTGAAAACGAAAAGGTCTCAGGGGAAACTGTTAGGGGAAAAATGGTTATATGGATAAACAGGTTGTTTTGTAAGTAGTTGATCTCCGTTTCGGGTGCTTCGCTTTCCGCGGGGCAGGCGGTGAGCCCCTTGCCGCTTTGCGCCCTAAGGGTCTCACCTGACCGCTTGTCCCGCAGGAGTCTCGCACCCTACACTCCAATCAACTTGCTATGGTGTCAAAGGATTTCAGGGCTTTTTCAGAGACTAATCCATTCATACAACATAAAAAATATTTAAAGAAAAGCTGACAGTTGAGGTTACCTAAGTAACTTTCCTGTCAGCTTCTTCTGCTTTAGCGTGTTGTTGTTTCTTTTTGGATGGATTTTTCGAGTTCGAACCAATAGTCTGCTAGTGTTTCCATGCCTTTGTCGAAGTTTTCGAGATGGAAGTGCTCGTTTGGTGCATGGAAGTTTTCTGTTGATAGTCCGAAGCCCATTAATACGACTGGGATATTTAGCATTTGATCGAACGTTGCTACGATTGGAATCGATCCGCCGCCACGTGTGAACGCTGTTGGTACACCGTACACTTTTTCATAAGAACGTGCCGCCGCTTGGATGGCTGGGTGATCGAACGGCGTTACGTATGGAGCTCCTTTATCAAACAGAGTAACCTTCACATCAATGCCGGCAGGCTTATGCTTTTCAATGTGCGCTTTTACTTTTTCGATGATTTCATCCGGCTCTTGGTTTGGCACGAGTCGGCAGCTGATCTTTGCGTGTGCTTTTGCAGGGATAACGGTCTTGATGCCTTCACCTTGGAAGCCTCCCCATACGCCGTTTAACTCTAATGTTGGGCGTGCCCATGTACGTTCAATGTGAGAGTATCCTTCTTCACCTGTAAGCTCTGTCACACCAAGCTGATCTTTAAGTGCTTCTTCTGTTAGAGGAAGAGCACGGAACGCTTCTCTTTCTTCTTCTGTTAGTTCTTGGACATTATCATAAAAGCCATCTACTAAAATACGGCCGTTCTCATCGCGGAATGATTGAAGAAGCTCGGTAATCGCGTGCAGCGGATTCTGAACAGCTCCGCCATATAGACCGGAATGCAGATCACTATTTGGTCCCGTCACATCTACTTGCATTGCACACATGCCACGAAGTCCATAACAGATTGCTGGCTTTCCGCGGTCTAGCATGCCCGTATCTGAAATGACGATAACGTCTGCTGCTAGTAAGTCTTTATTTTCCTCAATGAACTTTGGAAGACTTGGACTGCCGATCTCTTCTTCACCTTCAATACAGAATTTAAAGTTAAGAGGCAGCGTACCTTCTGATTTTAGTATGGCCTGTAGTACTTTTACGTGCATGAACGTTTGACCTTTGTCGTCTGAAGCTCCGCGCGCGTACAGTTTGTTATCGCGGATGGTAGCTTCATAAGGAGGAGATTCCCATAGCTCGATCGGATCAACAGGTTGTACATCGTAATGGCCATAGACGAGTACGGTCGGTTTGCCTTCTGCTTTTAACCAGTCTCCATAAACAACAGGGTGTCCGTCTGTTTCATAGATTTTTACGTTATCCATTCCGGCATTCGTCAGGCTATCTGCAATCCATTCTGCCCCTTTTCGAACATCTTCTTTGTGCTCAGGCAGTGCACTTACACTTGGAACAGCAAGCCAGTCTGTTAATTCTTTTAAATGCGTATCACGGTTTTCTTTTAAATAGTTTACGATTTTTTCAGTCATATCAAAATCCTCCTTATGTACGTTATGCTCTACTTCTTAGTTTAATGGAGTTCAGCTCGGAAATGAAATATTCTTTATCTTCTTTTTTCAGTATCTGTTGACCAGCGCGCTGTGCAAGATCGTAATATTCTTGCATACTTCTTTCATCATTTTTTACTGAATAAGCACGAGCAACAGCCTCATAAGCGAAAGCAAGGTCAAAATCGGTTATGTTGTGTTCTAAACAGAGTTCAAGAGATTGTTTCCCGTGGAACATTGCTGACTCGCTCATGTTTAGAATGGCATACACTCTTGATAGCTGCCATTCTCCACGAGCAAAATGGAGAGGTTCTCCGATTTGTCCCCAATGAAAGCGCGAGGCGTGGGCGGTATGTATCATTTCTAAGGCATCTTCCTTCGTGCGGTCTTTCTTTTCGATCAAGTCCCACGTTTTGTTGAAAGTATCTACAGCCTGTTTCCGATGCCATTCTTTGAGAGTTAACTTCTCCATCCATTTCACACACCTTATGTATTTGTGGTTTACTAAAGGTAAAGCTATCGGTATGAGTATTCTGTATAAATGAACATTTCCCTTTATAAAAGATAGAAAGAAGTGCATAGAGTATGGAGAAAAAAATAGGTTTTATCGGGTTTGGAAAGATGGCGCAGGCGATGGCAGGAGGTATGATCAGTTCAGGTTTGATCAGTCCTGATCAGATCATTGCGAGCATGCGAACGGAAAAGACAAGACTGTATGTCGAGAAACAATATGGTATTCACACGTTTTCTTCTAATAGTGACGTTGCAAAAGGAGCTGACGTGCTGTTTCTTGCGGTAGCGCCATATTCTTATTTTGAAGTGATTAAAGAGGTAAAGGAATTTGTAAAATCTGATGCGATCATCGTAACGATTGCAGCTGGGATTACAACGGAAGACGTGGAGCACGCTTTTGGCAAACAAGTGAAAGTGGTACGAACGATGCCGAACACGCCATCACTTGTCGGAGCGGGTATGACGGCTGTTTCTGTTAATGATGAGATAACGGATCAGGAATTGCAGACGGTAGAGAAGTTATTGGGGAGCTTCGGTAAAGTAGAGGTGATCGTAGAATCTCAGATGGATGCGATTCCTGCGATCAGCGGCTCTTCACCGGCTTACGTGTACATGATGATTGAAGCGATGGCAGACGGAGGCGTGGTACAAGGCTTGTCACGCGATCAATCCTATCGTTTAGCGGCACAAGCGGTTTTAGGAGCGGCACAGATGGTGCTTGAAACAGGAAAGCATCCTGGCGAGTTAAAAGATCAAGTAACGTCTCCAGGTGGAGCAACGATTGCGGCGGTCGCAACACTCGAGCAAGAACGCTTTCGTGGTGCAGTATTAGCCGCGATGGAAAGCTGCACAGAAAAAGTAAAGAAATTGGGGAAAAAATAGATGGGCTTTAAGGAATTAGGTATTCATGATGAATTTATAGATATTTTGCTTCAAAACGGAATCGGTGAACCTACGCCTATTCAAAAGGAAACGATTCCTATCATCTTAGAAGGTAAAGATGTTGTGGGACAAGCTCAAACGGGGACGGGGAAGACGCTTGCTTTCGTGCTTCCTCTTCTGCAAAAAGTTGATGCTGAACGGGATGCGGTTCAAGGGTTGATCGTTGCCCCGACGCGCGAGCTTGCCATTCAGATCACTGCAGAAGTACGTAAACTTACAGAAGCTCTCGGTGAGATTAACGTGCTCGCTGTTTACGGTGGGCAGGACGTGATCGCTCAGATGCATAAGCTAGAGAGCAAGGTTCATGTGGTTGTCGCAACACCTGGAAGACTGCTCGATCATATTCGCCGAGAAACGATCGACTTATCTCATGTTTCAACGTTCGTGTTAGATGAAGCGGATCAGATGCTTCATATCGGATTTTTAGATGACATTGAAGACATCATGTACGAGGTGCCTGAGGATCGTCAAACGTTACTTTTTTCAGCGACGATGCCTGATGAAGTGAAAAAGCTAGCTGAAACGTATACAAACGATCCTCAAGATATCCATGTGAAAACGAAACAGATTACATTAAAGGAAATCCGGCAGCGAATCGTGGAAACAACAGATCGAGGGAAGCAGAATGACCTCGTTCAAACAATCAGACTGTTACGTCCTTATCTAGCGATCATTTTTTGCCGAACGAAAAGAAGAGCAAGCAAGTTGAACGAAGCTCTGCAAAATATGGGATACAATTCTGATGAACTGCATGGCGATCTTTCTCAAGCGAAGAGAGAAGACGTGATGCGACGTTTCCGTGAAGGGGAGATTCAATACCTTGTGGCAACGGATGTGGCGGCACGCGGACTTGATGTTGATGGAGTCACGCACGTTTTTAATTATGACATCGCGCTCGATGCCGAAAGCTACATTCATCGAATTGGAAGAACGGGGCGTGCTGGTGGAAAAGGACTTGCGGTTACGTTCGTTGCGCAAAAAGACCGTCGTTTGCTGCAGATTATCGAGCGAGAGACAGATCAAAAGTTGAATGTTTTAAAACTTGAATATATGTAAGATTATATCTTTAGAAAGTGGGCTATCCTTTTGGATGGCTCCTTTTTTTGTGGGTATATAATACCAACTATTATTACCAGGTAACAAAAATAGTTGCTTCATAAAACAAACCTTGTTACGATTGTATTGTACGAGAATTCGAAAGAGTCAGATTAGAGGAGTTGAGCAAATGAAAGATTTACAATCGTTTGGCTGGTATGCAGCAAAGATCGCTCCAAAGCTGCCGAAAGAAGCCTTTAAGCCAGTACCATCCCGGTTATGGGGAGGACTAGTCTATCTATTGATCGTAATCGCCGGTATTTTAGTTATCGGGTTATTAAATAATTTACACCCTTGGTTAGGGATTGGAATCGCCGTTATATTAGGAACGTGTTTTGCGGGAATGGGCTTCTTAGGCCATGAGATCCTGCACGGCACCGTTATCCGAAAGCCATGGCTTCGTGACTTTTTAGGAGCAGTTGCTTTCTGGCCATTAAGTGTTGGACCTAAGCTCTGGCGCAAGTGGCACAATACGACTCATCACGTTCATACACAGCATGATGGGAAAGACCCTGATGCGTGGCCGACGCTAGAGAACTTGTCTCACAAACCATTGCTACAAAAAGTGTACAAGCTACCGATGTGGATGCGTTCGATCGTAAGCTTTGCTTTCTTGTCTGTTTCGTTTACGCTGCATGGACTTTTCATGTTCAAACGGTTTATTACAGAGTTCAAACCAAGTAAACGACCTTCTGTGTGGATTCAACTGCTATTGCCGTGGGCGATGTGGCTAGGATTGTTGGCGTGGCTAGGACCCGTTAAATGGTTCTTTGCGGTGTTGCTACCGTTATTGATCGCAAACGCAATTGTAATGAGCTATATTTCAACCAATCACCGCTTGAACCCAATGACAGACGTGAACGATCCGTTAGCGAACAGCTTAACGGTTACTGTTCCAAAATGGATCGACGTGATTCATTTTAACTTCTCTTACCATACGGAGCATCATTTGTTCCCTGGTATGAGTCCAAAATATTACCCGCTCGTAAAAAAGCATATCAAAGAGATGTGGCCAGAGCGCTATCACGAGATGCCGCACTGGAAAGCACTTGTTGCACTATGGAAGACACCGCACGTGTACTTCAATCAGACTCAGTTTGTTGATCCAGCACCTGGTAACCTGTATCCTTCACTTGGGCATGGGATGAATGAGACGGAAACTGTGGAAGAGAAGAAGCGGGAACGAAAACCAGTGAGCCGCACATCGAAAAGCATCCATTAATTTGGGTGTTTTTTTGTTTGGTGTGGAAGCTTGGTGCGGTGACTTTTGAGATTGGACAGATTAATTGCTGAATTGGACAGATTATATGCAAGATTGGACAGATTATTGCTCGAATTGGACAGATTATACTCAAGATTGGACAGATTCCCATCTCAATCGGACAGATTTCTATTCCTGAATGTCATTTAGGGAGCATAAATCATATGTTCTCCCTCTTGTTGCACCTGTATAAGGCAATTTCATAGATACTAAGAGCTTGGATGCTACCGAAATAGAAGAAAGCTTCAGAAAATCACGTGCTTGCTGGTTGGTTATCGTAGTTTGGATGAAAAGAGAGTAGTCTTTAAGCGCTCTTATGTGAGGATTCCTGCTAGAATGTGAACAATGCGGACAATTCCAGGTTCGATAGCCTTTTTTCATCCCGAAACCCAAACACCCCTCACACTGCACCCCTTTAATAATCATCTCTTTGCTAATTTTATACCGCTCCATTACATCGACATCCCGTGGGGTGTGTTCCTTGATCAATCGCCGCGTGACCTTGTTCATTACATCTCCAGCAACAATCACATGCTGTTTATACTTTCGTTGAAGTTGACGGATCCGGTCTAGCAGTTGGACGCTATGAATCACTTTTTTCGATATGCGGCTAGACTCATCGTTCGTTTTCAAGACAGATTGAGAATGAGTCATAACCACGAGAGCCTCGATCGGAACGGAAGGGAATTTGTTCTTACTCAGCCAATGCTCAAGCTGGTATTTTTGGCGTTCAACTTGTGCGATAGGATCTTGAAAGGGTTCTTCTATACCGTTTTTTGTGCGTATTAGTTGATTGAAGGTATGATCGAAGAAAAGGTTTCCGGAGATGTTCTTCACTTCAATAATAAGCATGTACGTAGGATTAAGAATGAGCGTGTCGATTTGGAAAAAAGTAGATTCATGGGGAATTCGAAGGTCGTGCAGAACGTGGCATTCTTTCTGGTTCGGAAGCATGTTCAAAAAATAGTTGATAGAGTCTTCACCGCGAAAACCGGCCGTCATCTTGCCGATTTCTAATTCAAGATTCTGTTTAACAAGATCATCTTCTAAACGGTTCATCAAGAGCTGAAGCTTGTTCATATAGATGGGCTGCAACCTTACCTTTTTTATCATAGCATCACTCCTCACTTTAAAATTCTTCTTATCACACAAAATATCCTTTAAAACGCTATAGGGTTGATCGAAGGATTGGTAGAATAGAGGGTGAGTGATTTGCTGCTGAAGGAGAAGAAATGATGAAAAAAGAACTAAACTGTGATAGCTGTTTGATGCCGATTAAAGATAGGGAAGAGCTGCGTACCGTATGGGCCTTTTTTAAGTTGCGACCGTATCATAGATCGTGTTATGAAAATTCCTTAAGAGGGGCGGGGCTTGTAGGAACTCAGCCGATCAATGGATTTTCAGGAAATTTAACAGCGCTTGTTGCGTTTGTTTTAGCGTGGTTACCGTTAATCACGAATTTATCGCCTGTTTTAACAATCGTGGGTACGTTGATTGTACTTCTGCGACTGTATTCCTTTATACGGTTTGAAAAAAGGTTATCACATTAAAAAAGCGTGCTCTCCCTAATCGGATAGCACGCTTTTGTTTGTTAAGCTTTCACGCGATATACGCGCGCTTCATAAGGTTTTAATGTTACGCTTGATACATCCTCATGAGGTACAACTTCTTTGTTCGCTAACAATAGATCATTAGCGTTCAATTTCAAAGCCGTTTCGAACTTCGCTTCAGTCTTAGAAAGGTTTGTGATCACAACGACCTTTTCCTCTCCAAGTGTACGTGTATATGCATAAATCTGCTCATCTTCTTCAAGGATCAGATCATACACACCGTACGTGAAGACTTCGTTCTTTTTCTTTAAAGCGATCATTTTCTTATAAAAACTTAAGATCGAATGCTCGTCTTGTTCTTGTTTCTCGACGTTGATCTCTGCAAAATTTGGATTTACTTTCATCCAAGGTGTTCCGGTTGTGAATCCAGCGTTTTCATCGCTGTTCCATTGCATCGGAGTACGGCTGTTGTCACGAGACGATGCCCAGATCACAGACATGATATCTTCGTGCGAGACGCCTTCTTCGCGCTTGATGCGGTAACGGTTTTTGTCAGCGACATCGTCATAGTCTTCGATCGAGTCAAACTGTACGTTCGTCATTCCAATCTCTTGTCCTTGGTAGATGAACGGCGTTCCTTGCATCAAGAAGTACATCGCACCGAAGCTCGTTGCACTTTCATACCAAAACTCATCATCATTACCCCAAGTGGAAACAACGCGAGGTTTGTCATGATTTTCGATGAACAGTGCGTTCCAGCCTTCTTTTTCAAGACCTTTTTGCCAGCGTGTTAACACTTTTTTCAGTTCAACGATATCCACTTCTGGATTTGTTTCTGCATCCCAAAGGCCTAGGTGTTCGAATTGGAAGATCATGTCCATCTTTCCGTTTTCTTTTCCTACCCAAAGGTCCGCTTCATTAATCTTAACGCCGTTCGCTTCACCAACCGTCATGACATCATAGTTCGCATATGTGCGGTCTTTGAACTCTTGAAGGAACGTGTGAATTCCTTTTTGGTTCATATGCATGTCAAAGGAAGACACGTACTTTTCGTTTTTCGGGTTCGGCATATCAGGGAAGCCATCACGCTTTTTAATGTGACTAATCGCATCGATACGGAAACCATCGATTCCTTTATCCAACCACCAGTTGACCGTGTCATAAAGAGCTTCACGAACTTCAGGGTTTTCCCAGTTCACATCTGGCTGTTTGGTTGAGAAAACATGGAGGTAGTATTGATCTGTTTTTTCATCATATTGCCAAGCTGATCCGGAGAAAATACTTTCCCAGTTGTTTGGCTCTTTCCCATCTTTACCGTCTCTCCAAATGTACCAATCGCGCTTCGGATTGTCTTTAGATGAACGAGACTCGATGAACCATTGGTGCTCGTCACTCGTATGGTTAAGAACAAGGTCGATGATCAGCTTCATATCACGCTTATGAACTTCCTTCATAAGGAGATCGAAGTCTTCCATCGTTCCAAAGTCATCCATGATATCTTGATAATCAGAAATGTCATATCCGTTATCATCATTTGGCGACTTGTACATCGGGCAGATCCAGATCACGTCGATGCCAAGGTCTTTAATATAATCTAAGCGTTGAATGATCCCTTTTAGATCGCCGATTCCGTCTCCATTAGAATCTTGGAAGCTGCGAGGGTAAATTTGATAGCCAACGGCTTCTTTCCACCAAACTTTTTCCATAATGTTACCTCCATGTTTTCTCTTTAACAACACGCCAGGGGATACCGCATAAACGGCTCCCCATGGTTTGTTTAGATTTAAATGTTTTCCGTACTCCTCGTTGCTGTTGAGGGAGTTGATCTCCGTTTCAGGTGCTTCGCTTTCCGCGGGGCAGGCGGTGAGCCACATTCGGACGTTTCACTTATAAGTGTCTCACCTGCCCGCCTGTCCCGCAGGAGTCTCGCACCTTCCACTGCAATCAACTTATCTAAGAAGCTGATTAAGAAACAAAACCATAAAAAGCGAATTCTTTAAATCTTTATCGTAACTGCAACACCTGCATGATCGGAGACCACCGGTGTTTCTTTACCGTTAAAACGCACGGATGATTGAAGCACGTCAACAGGCTTGCTGCTTAAGATATAATCGATCCGGCGTCCAGCTTCGTTATCGTCCCAACCGGCAATAGATCCGATGATTGTGAGGCCGTCATCTTTTTCTGAAGCAAGTTCGTACGTGTCGTAAAGACCTTTTTCTTTTACATAATCAAAGCCTTCGCCACAAACGTTCGCATCGTTGTTTAAGTCACCCATGATAAAAGAAAGACCTTCTTCAGGAATGTACTGCATCAAACGATCGAACTGACCTTTGAACGGTTCGATGTCATCTTCCCACCAGCCGAAGTGCCCGGAGAAGAATTGAATATCTTGTCCTTCATAAGAGATCGTGGCTTTTACGATTTTGCGTGTTTTCCAATTGTGCATATCCTGCAGATCGGAAACAAAAAAGCTTTCATGAGACGTAATCGGGTGGCGGCTTATGATTGCCAAACCTTCTTCGTACGTTACATAGCCATAGTGGGCCATGTCCCATACAAAGTCATAATCTTCAACGCCAAGTTTTCTCACTAGCTCTAAAAGAACAAGGGCATAATTATCTTTTTTGATGTTGTCTTTTACAAGAGGAGCGTCGATCGACTGCATAACCTCTTGAAGCGCGATAACATCATAACGCTCACTCGCGATATCACGAGCAAGCATCTCTAATTTTTCCATCTGGTTCTCTTCTTGCCAAGCATGAACGTTTAACGTTAATAGCTTCATGAATTACATCCCCAAACGATCTTGAATATCAGATTTTAATACGTCAGCTTTTGGTCCGTAAATCGCTTGAACACCTTTATCTTTGATGATCAGACCAAGTGCGCCGTTTTCTTTCCATTCTTTTTCCGTACCAACACCCGTTGTGTCTTTAACCGTTACACGAAGGCGAGTCATACAAGCGTCAACGTCTTCAATGTTGTCAGCTCCACCTAAAAGCGTGATGATCGCGGAAGCTTGAGAGTTGTCTGAGCCTGTTGCTGCTTCGTTTTTAGCAGGTGCAGCATCACTTTCTGTTGTTTCGATATAGTTACCTGCACGACCTGGAGTAGGCAGGTTGAACTTTTTGATCAATACATAGAAGATCGAGAAGTTTAATCCAAAGAATACGATACACGTTAGAGCAAAGTTGATTAAATCACGTGTTAATCCTGCTTTTACAAGCAATGGTGTACGAGTTAACAATTCGATAAAACCGAATGCGTGAACACGTACGTGGATAAGATCCGCTACCGCGAACGCAAGTCCAGTCGTGATCGCGTACACAACATAAAGAAGTGGAGCAGCAAACATGAACATGAATTCGATAGGCTCCGTTACACCTGTTAAGAATACAGCGAGTGCTGCAGATAAGAACATAGACTTGTACTTTTTGCGCTTGTCTTTATCAACGTTCATGTACATCGCAAGAGCGATCGCTACAAGAGATGCCGTTGAAAGAACAACTTGTCCCATTTTAAAACGAGCTGGTACTACATCATTTAAAAGTGCTTGATACGCTTTTGTATCTCCAGCAGCTAAGAAGTTGTTAAGATCGTTGATCCAAGCCAACCATAGTGGATCTTGTCCAGCTACAGAAGATCCTGCTCCTGAACCAGTCATGATTTGATACGTTCCACCGAGCTCCGTATAGTTGATCGGCACCGTTAACATGTGGTGAAGACCAAATGGTAACAATAGTCGCTCTAGTGTACCGAAAACGAATGGCGCGATAACTGGAGCCGTGTTACGAGATGTTGCGATCCATTTTCCAAAGTCATTCAGAAGTGATTGGATAAACGGCCAAATTAATGCTAGTAGTAAAGCTGTAACCACAGACCATAAAATAACAGCGAATGGAACAAAACGTTTTCCGTTAAAGAATGCTAATGCATTTGGAAGCTTGTTGTAGTTGTAGTACTTGTTAAATAGAACAGCACCTAGGAAACCGGAAATGATTCCGACGAATACTCCCATGTTTAGTGCTGGAGCGCCAAGGATTGAAGTGAAATAATCACCAACAACGAGCTCGCTGCCAAATAGTGATTTTACTTTCGCACCTTCTTCAAGCATCATCGCGCTGTTCACGCCGAAGATTGCTCCTGTAATACGGTTGATCAAGATGAACGCAATTACGGCTGCGAATGCACCGCCAGCACGTTCCTTCGCCCAAGATCCCCCGATAGCTACCGCAAATAAGATATGCAGATTTGTAATAATCGCCCATCCGATGTCTTCCATAACACGAGCAATCGTTTGCACTAATGTCATGTCGCCACCGAACATAGCAATAACTTTACCTAGTGATATCATCAAACCGGCAGCCGGCATAACCGCTACTACTACAAGAAGCGCTTTACCTAGCTTTTGCCAGAAATCAAATGAAATGAGTTTTCCACGTTGTTTCAAAACGATTTCCTCCTTAAAGTATATATCTTTCGTTGTCTTTTTGAAATCGCATTCAGTAGATTGCGAAAAAAAGTTGAATCGCTTACATATTTGTATATGCATGTTGGTGCAATCGTTTGCATTAGTGATTGTAAAATAAAACGGTTTCATTTACAAGTAATATTTCTTAAAAAGTAAGTAAAAAAGTTTTTCCAGGTGGTTTATAAGGCTTTTCGTAAGATAGCATAGAGTAATTTATTCTTTATAAAATTGAGCAAAGTGGCAGGTTAATTCGAAAATTGGAAGAATGAGGTATATAGAAAAAACGAAGCAAGGAGAGAAGGATATGAGTAATTCGTTTATTGAACAAGTACATTATATTAGAATTCCTGTAAAAGATTTAGAACGATCAGCACAATGGTATAGAGATGTATTAGGGCTCCAGTTATTAAATAGTACAGAGGAACTGGCAATTATAAAAGTAAATGAAGGACCTTTCTTACTTATCTTAGTTCCTACCGAAGATGAAACATTTGCTCATTTTACAATTAATAATGAACAAGAATTTAGCATTGGCTTTACGAGTCCCGAATTATCAAAATTTCATCAACACTTAATTGATAATCAAGTTAAGGTCGAGGATATCAAAGAAGATAATGGTCATGCATTTTTTCACTTTTATGATCCAAATGGCAATAAGTTTCAAGTACACTGGTAGGATTACAATAAGATGACTGTGTTGCAATTTGTTTAACAGTTGTTACAGAAAAATCATATAAACAAAGTTGACTCGTTATTACGAGCCAACTTTGTTTAAGCATCTCAAATTCTTTTTTACCGTGTCTACCTTTCGCATACCGATCATCGTGGACAAGATACCCGGTGTATTTAAAACCATAGACATCAACTCATCTACATTCTTGTATTGATGATTAGCAAGTCTTCCACAATCTAAAGGGGCACTTGTTGTGACGTGAACGCGTAACTCTTCTGCAGCTTGAAATAGTGTTCTCCATTTACCGCTGATTTGCTGGTTCTCATCGTTTGCAGCTCTCTGATTCGATTGGTTGAACGGAGCTTGGATAAAGCCCAGATGGTGTGAGTTTCCTGCAACTGATTGGGCAACATTGATCACTTTCTCCAGAGAGATGTAACCAGATGTGCCAGGAGACTCTGTAAAAGCTGACCAAACCGCTAAACCGTAATAGCGAATCAGACCTTTCTCCACTTGCTGTTCATAAAACGAAAACAAGTTTTTAAGTTTTTGATAAAAGACTTCTTCCCCTAAAACCATCAAAGAGACTTCAGGATTATGAATGTAATGGACGTCTATGTAATCAATATGCATGTGTTTTAAACTTTGCAGGATAGCAAATTCATAAAAAGAAGGCTCCATAACGTGTTTGTGATGTTCAATGATCTGTAGATCAGAAAGCTGAAGAATTTTTTTTTTTAATAAAACTTTCTGCAGGTAATGATCAGGACGAAGTTGAGCGTCTATATCACCAGGTATGATACCAGCTTTCGTAGACAAAAAAACATCCTTTCTATTGATTTGCTTTTCCTTTTGAATAAGTTTTGCAAAAACGCTTCCAACATCGCGTTCAGAGAGCATCCCTCGATAATTAAGTGCAGTATCAACAAAGTTAATTCCATTTAAAAGCGCAAATTCAATCGATGCCTGATAGAGAAGTGAGTCTTCTTCATTCATTTTCCCTAGATGTGTGCCGATGGCTATTCTTGAAACCTCACTAATTCCCATGCGTTACAACCTCCTCTCTAAATATCCAAATTATAACATTATCTCTCGTTATTTTTTATTGAAGCTTCCTTTATAAGAATAAAGAACCATGAATATTTACTCATTTATAACTCTTCATATTTTTTATAGAGGTATCAACCAACGTCTATTGAATATTAATTCTGGTGATATAATCTTAAAAAATAGATTGAATAAATATTCATACATAGGTATAATTATTTTGTTTTTGGACAGAGGAAGGGGAGAAACAACATGTTAAAAAAACATTGGGTAGCTGGTGTTATGAGTTTAAGTTTGCTGACATCGATGCCTTTTGCTGTAACAGCAGAATCACCGCAAAAAAAGTGGACAAATGTTAATAGTTTTGAAGAGGCTGATGGAAGTCCGTTTAACTCTGAGCATTATGATTTTGTAAAGTATTCAAAGATTGGTTCGATCTTAAAGAAGATTGATAGAGAAAGTAAACGAGTAACCCTTGAACAAACAGGGGTTTCATCTAAAGGATATCCGATGTATGTGGTCACCATTTCTAATAACGGTGATAAAGGCAAATATGGACATTATAAGAAACTACGAAAGGAAATGTTCAAAAATCCTCAAAAAGCTCAAGATTGGATCGCCGAAAATCCTGATTTTAAAGTACCAGTGGTGATCAATGGATCTATCCATGGTACTGAATACATAGGCTCTGATGCTGTCCTTCAGCTGATCGATCGTTTTGCAAAAGATAATGATGAAGAAACAAAGGAGATTCTAGACAGCAACATACTCATATTTAATGTGGTTGCGAACCCTGATGGTCGTGTTGACGGAACTCGCTTTAACGGAAACGGTATAGATTTGAACCGTGACTTTATCACTCTCTCGCAAGAGGAAACGAAACAAACCGTTGATCTGATCACAGAGTGGAATCCGATGGTCTTCTTAGATCTTCACGGCTATGTGAACAGTGACGACGGAAAACCAGGGTTGATTGAGCCATGTACGCCGCCTCATAACCCGAACTATGAATATGATCTGTTTTCTAAATGGGCTTTAGATCAAGCGAAAGCGATGGAAGCAGAGATCGTTGGAAATAAAGCAAACTATGAAACAGATCTCTATAAAAATATGACGGGTACATATATTCCGCAGCGAGATGATAGTTCTGGTTGGGACGATTATCCGCCGATTTTCACACCGATGTATGCGATGTATCATGGGGCATACGGTTACACGTTGGAAGCACCGACAAACAACTGGGATGGTGTACGTTGGGCAAATGATGCTGTGATGGGAGCATTGAAATTTGCTGTTCAAAATAAACAAGGAATGCTTACAGATCAAATTGAGATCTTTGAACGTGGCATCAATTTTGATCACCCTTACCATGCAGAAGGGTTTTTCCCGAATGCCTATGTATTACCTGTAAATGAAAAGGATCCGACGGTTACAGAAAAAGCGGTTAACCATCTTCTTGAAAATGATATTTCTGTAGAAAAAGCAGTCAAACCTTTTTCGGCTAACGGACAAGCTTATCCAGCGGGCACGTACATCGTTGATATGAGCCAAGCCAAAGCAGGTCTTGCAAACACGATGTTATGGGATGGCGAGGATATCACGAACGATACGCCAGCGATGTATGATATATCAGCCTGGAGTCTACCAGAATTGTGGGGCTTTGAAGCAATTGAAGTAGATGAAAAAGTGAATGCGAAAACAAAGCCTGTTAGAGAGGCCGAATATCACGGATCTATTCAAGGGAAAGGGCCATACGTAATTCCCAACAGTTCTGTCCAAGCTGTGAAACTAGTGAACGACCTTATGAAAAAAGGTGAGCGTGTATATAAAGACGATGCAGGTAATTTTTATATCGAAAACCTTTCATCAAGAAATAAGAAGCTTGTAAAAGAGTCTGGAATCAAGCTGCAAACTGCAAAACTGCCAGCTCAAAAAGAAAAGCTTTCAACTCTAAAAGTAGCTGTATTAAAAGATGGTGGCATGAATAAAGCACAAAGTCATGCAGGTACAAAGCTCGCATTAGAACGACTCGGCTTCTCGGTAAAAGAAGTGACACCAAAAGAAGTGGCAGAGAAGGGGCTATCTCAATACGATGCGTTCCTATATGCCGGCACTGACGCATTGCTGCAATACGAGAATGTGAGAGAAGCGAATAAGCTGTTCGTGATCGGCAGCAAGCAGGCGTATGACAGTTTCAAAGCCAACGTACAAACATTTATCGATAATGGCGGGAAATATATCTCCGTTGGCGCTGGTGGCGCTAAAGCTTCAAGTCAGCTCGGATTAACAACGATTAAAGTAAACACGGGCGGCTCTAACAGCAATGGAATCGTAAAAGTAGACTATGAAAAAGATGAAGTAACAGCTGGTTATAAAAAGGATGATCTCGGGTTTGTTTATCGACCAGTCTGGTTTACAGAGTTAGGAAACTCAAAATCGGTCGCAACGTTAGGAGACGGTGACTTCTTTGTTGCAGGCCACTGGAAGAACAATCAACTAGCGGCTGGGCAGTCCGTCATTGTAGAAGAAGCGCAAAAAGATATAACGTTGATCGGACTCGAAGCAGGATTCCGTGATCATACTGATTATCTGTTCCGTTTATTGTCCAACTCACTATATCAATAAAAGAACCTTTCTCGTTGACAACCAGATAAGCACTGCATTACTTTTATAGGGAAAGTTTACCCTGTTTAATAGGACCTGAAGAGCATCGAACTTGTTTCTTGCTCTTTGGTCTTTCTTTGTATCAGTTAGTATGATCTAAAAGATTGTTTTTGGGTTATTTTTATGCCTCATTGATAAGTTGATTGGAGTGCAAGGTGCGAGACTCCTGCGGGACAGGCTGGCAGGTGAGACACTTAAGAGTGAAACGTACAAATGTGGCTCACCGTCTGCCCCGCGGAAAGCGAGCAACCTGGAACGGAAATCAACCACCTTCAAGTACATCAAGATAAATGCCCAAATAAAACTGTAATGTTTTAAAGCGCTCAGACAGGTGTAAATTATAAAAGTAAAGCAAACTGAAAGGTGAGTGAAAAATAATGTTCAATAAACTATTTGGAAAAAAAGAAGTTAAAAAAGAAGAAACACTAATCGCTCCATTAACAGGAAAAATCGTAAACATTGAAGAGGTACCAGATCCGACATTCGCTCAGAAGATGATGGGCGATGGGATTGCGATAGAACCAACAGAAGGTGTTGTTGTCTCTCCGGTTGATGGAGAAATCGTTCAGTTCTTCCACACGAAGCATGCGATCGGCATCCAATCAGAAGCTGGTGCAGAGATATTAATCCACGTTGGTCTTGAGACGGTTAGCATGAACGGTGAAGGTTTCGAGGGACATGTGAATGTAGGAGATAAAGTAAAAGCGGGAGACAAGCTTTTAAGCTTTGACCTGGAATTGATTAAAGAAAAAGCCGCTAGCACGGTAACGCCGATCGTAATCACAAATGGTGATGCGGTAGAATCTTTAGATAAGCGCGCTGCTTCTGAAGCAACAAAAGGTGAAACTTCATTATTGCAGGTTAAAATGAAATAAATTAGGAAATCAGGCTAACCATGCCTGATTTTTTTCCAATAAAAAGGGGGAGGCTACGATGAAAAAAGGCGTAATTTCTTTAGGAGAAGCACTTGTTGATTTTATTCCAACGGATGAAACGAACACGACTTACCAAAAAAGTCCTGGTGGAGCACCTGCCAATGTAGCTGTTGGGGTTGCGCGATTAGGGTCAGCATCTACTTTTTTAGGAAAAGTGGGAGATGATGTTATAGGATCGTTCATGATTGATACATTAAAGAGTTATGGCGTGAACGCGTTTCATGTGTACAAGACGGAAGAAGTGCGAACAGGAGCCGTTTTTGTGACGCTCGATCCAAACGGTGAAAGATCGTTCGACTTTTATATTAATCCGAGCGCAGACCGATTTTTAGAAGAAAAAGATGTACAGCCTAGTCTCTTTAAAGAACATAAAATTCTTCATTTTGGTTCGATCTCATTGATTGGCGAGCCTTCTAAAAGTGCTACTGAAAAAGCGGTAAGACTCGCAAAAGAGAACGGCATGTGGGTCTCGTATGATCCAAACTTGCGGTTGTCGCTTTGGAAAACGCCTGCACAAGCTCGTGAGACGATTCTTTCCATGCTGCAGTACGCTGACATCGTCAAGATCTCAGAAGAAGAGCTCGAATTCATCACAGGTTTAAAAAAGGTCGAAGAAGGCATTAAAGTGCTGCAAGAATATGATATTCCCTTACTCTTCATCACGCTCGGTGATGACGGAAGCTATGTGGTGACGAAAGAGGGCGGCGAGTACATTCCGGCAAAACGTGTATCTTCGGTAGATACAACCGGAGCAGGTGACGCTTATGTTGCGGGTGTTCTTCATCAACTAAATGAATACGATGGCTCACTCCAAGACCTAACACTCGATGAAGCGAGTGACATGGCACTGTTTGGAAGCGTATCTGGAGCACTTGCTGTTTCTGTTAAAGGAGCGATGACCGCACTGCCTACTTTAGAGCAAATTGAGAATGAACTTGCACAAAATAAACAATAACTGCATATAATAGGAAAATATTTTGACTAATGTTTTTGTTTTTTGGTAATATTATTTTATTATAAAAGATGATATGCAGCTGTGAAGGATGAATAGTAGCTAAATGTACACTCTTTTTAGCGAGCTGGGGATGGTGAGAGCCCGGTAAGAGACATTAGTGAAACGGCAATCCGGAGTTGCTTTTCTAAAAGAGGATTCGTTTCTACATACGGATCAACTAGGGTGGAACCGCGGGAGATACAACTCTCGTCCCTGGGCATAGCGCCTTGGGACGGGAGTTTTTTATTTTTTAAAAAACGGCCGACCCATAAGGCATAATCCGAATGGGAGGAATAAAAATGACAAAAAACATGGAAACCATCACAAATCATGCGAAACACCGCGGTTTTGTATTTCCGGGATCTGAAATCTACGGAGGTCTTGCGAACACGTGGGATTATGGCCCGCTAGGTGTTGAGCTTAAAAACAACGTAAAAAAAGCATGGTGGAAAAAATTCGTTCAAGAATCACCTTACAACGTAGGTCTTGATGCAGCCATCCTAATGAACCCGCGTACGTGGGAAGCATCTGGTCACATCGGTAACTTTAACGACCCGATGATGGACTGTAAGAACTGTAAAGCGCGCCACCGTGCAGATAAACTAATCGAAGATGCTGCTGAGCAAGCTGGAAAAGAAATTATCGTTGACGGACTTCCGTTCGAAAAGATGGAAGAGTTAGTAAAAGAGTACAATATCGCTTGTCCTGAGTGTGGAAGCCATGACTTCACAAGCATCCGCCAGTTCAACTTGATGTTCAAAACACACCAAGGTGTAACGGAATCAAGTTCAAACGAAATTTACATGCGTCCTGAAACGGCACAAGGGATCTTCGTTAACTTTAAAAATGTTCAGCGCACGATGCGTAAAAAATTGCCGTTCGGTATCGCACAGATCGGTAAGAGTTTCCGTAACGAGATCACACCTGGTAACTTCACGTTCCGTACACGTGAGTTCGAACAGATGGAGCTTGAATTCTTCTGTAAGCCAGGAAGTGAGATCGAGTGGTTTAACTATTGGAAAGACACAGCTGAAAACTGGCTAAAATCATTGGGTATGACTTCTGAAAACCTTCGTCTTCGCGACCATAACGAAGATGAGCTTTCTCACTACTCTAATGCGACGACTGACTTTGAGTATAAATTCCCGTTCGGTTGGGGTGAGCTTTGGGGTGTTGCGTCTCGTACAGACTTCGATTTGAAGCGTCACATGGAATTCTCAGGTGAAGACTTCAACTATATCGACCAAGAAACAAACGAGCGTTATGTTCCTTATTGCATCGAGCCTTCTCTAGGTGCTGACCGTGTAACGTTGGCGTTCTTGATTGATGCGTATGAAGATGAGCAGCTTGAAGATGGTACTTCAAGAACCGTTATGCACTTGCACCCTGCATTAGCTCCTTATAAAGCAGCGATCCTGCCACTATCTAAGAAGCTATCTGAAGAAGCCACAGAAGTGTTCAGCTCACTTGCAAAAGACTTCAATGTGGACTATGACGAGACAGGGTCAATCGGTAAACGTTACCGTCGTCAAGATGAAGTAGGAACTCCTTTCTGTATCACGTATGACTTTGATTCTAAAGAAGACGGCATGGTAACAGTACGTGACCGTGACACGATGGAACAAACGCGTGTGAAGATTGCAGATCTTAAGAGCTTTATTGAGTCTAAGGTTCAGTTTTAATTTATTGAAAGAAGCAATGTTGCTTTTGGTTAAAACTCACAAAAGGCATCATTGGCAAGTTGATTGGAGTGTAAGGTGGGAGACTCCTGGGGGCTCACCGCACGCCCCCCGGAAAGCGAGCACCTGAAACGAAAATCAACCTCTTTCAAGCTTTTAAGCTTTAAGCACACATTTGCCACTTGCGATGTGTGCTTCTGTTTTTTCTGTGGCGTTTATTCTACAATAGAGTATGAGAGATTAATTCATAGCCCTCGGGCTTTTATTGGAGGTATATACATGAACGAAGGACGTATTCAAAAGGTACAAAACTGGCTAAAGCAAGAAGGGCATACTTTCGCGTTCATTCACACGACAGCAAACGTGTTCTATCTATCAGGATTGTATTCGGATCCGCATGAACGTGTGTTAGGTGTGGCTGTACTTGCAGAAGGAGAGCCGTTCATGATCTGTCCAGGCATGGAGCGTTCGCAAGCGAAAGACGCAGGCTGGACGTATGAGATTGTTGGATACAGCGATTCTGAAGATCCTTGGACGAAGGTACAGGATGCTTTGGCTAACCGTGGGGTGACTGCAGCGTCATCGATTGCAGTTGAAAAAGAAACTCTTCCATACGCACGTGGCGAGAAGCTACTTGGTATGTTTGATGGTGCGAGCTTGGTCGGAGCTGAAGAGTTGATGAACGAGCTTCGTCTCATAAAAGAAGAAAGCGAGTTAAAGACGTTGCGTGAAGCGGCTAGACTTGCAGACTATGGAGTTGAAGTAGGAGTTGCGGCACTTCGTGAGGGTGTAACAGAGATGGAAGTACTCGCGAAGATCGAATATGAACTGAAGCAAAAAGGCATCAGCGCGATGTCGTTTTCTACAATGGTATTATTCGGTGAAAAAGCTGGACAGCCTCACGGTAAGCCAGGATTAAGAAAGCTTCAGCATGGCGACTTTGTTTTATTCGATCTTGGTGTAGTCCTTGATGGATATTGTTCTGACATCACGCGTACAGTAGCGTTTGGTGATCTAGATGAAAAGCGTCGCGAGATCTATGATACAGTGCTGCAGGCACAATTGAAGGCGTTAGAAGCTTCTAAGCCAGGAACGCGCATCGGTGACATTGACTTGATCGCACGCAATCACATTGCGGAAGCAGGATACGGAGATCACTTCCCGCACCGCATCGGACACGGCCTTGGGATCGATGTTCATGAATTCCCGTCCATGAGTGACAACAACGATGGTGTTCTTCGTGAAGGAATGACGTATACGATCGAACCAGGCATCTATATTGATGATGTCGGCGGAGTTCGTATTGAGGATGACGTCTATGTAACAGCAGATGGACACGAAACATTGACGAAATATCCAAAAGAGCTGCAGATTATTAAATAAAAGTAGTGAAATCATGAAGGATGGCCCTTGTGGGAGCCATCCTTTTCTATTTTACGGGCGAAGAGAGTAGTGAGATAGTCACTTTAGTAGATGCTTAGAGGTGCAATCCACAAGTTTTGCCTTTGAATCCACGAAAAATGACGTTCAATCCACGAGTTTTGTCCTTCAATCCACAAATTTGAGGAGAATATCCACGAGTCTACAAATCTAGACAATTATCGACAGATTGATAGCCTTATTTTCTTTAAGTTTTCAGTAGTGAAACCTCAACCTGTTTGTTTTTATGATCATCCCACACTCTTTGAATCTCAAATGTACCTTCCTCAAAGAACAACGGAAACCTTTCTTTAAACCAACCTTGCATGGGAAGATCTAATGCTTCATTTAGCGAGACCCAAACCAATTCGCCTTCTGGTGGATCTAACAAAAGTTCACCTGCAAAAGTATCCGTCCAATAGTTGAACACCATATATCTCACATTCTTTTGTGGATTTACATATTCATCGATTCCTTTGAACACTAAGTTCGAAACACGTAATCCTGTTTCTTCCTCAACTTCTTGACAAGCACCATCCACTAAGCTTTCAGGAAAATCAATTTTACCTCCAGGAGCTAAAAAGCCTGGGAAGCCACGGCTGTCTGGCCGATTAATCAACAGTACTTTATCTCCATTCTGAACCATGCACATCGTATAAAGTCGGTGCTCAATAGAAATCGTCACAAGTCATCCTCCAAAAAAACATTTTACTTATTTTAACATACACTTTATAATAATGATTGATTAACCAATCATCCATAAAAAGGAGATTATTCAATTGCCTTTATCACATAAACAACTGAAAGCGATGGAACAGAAGCGTGAAAAGATTTTAGAGCAGGCGATCCTGTTGTTTGCAGAGCAAGGGTATGAGAGCACGACTATTGCGAAGGTAGCAAAAGCTGCAGGAGTTAGTTTTGGGAGTGTATTTACATACTTTGAAAACAAGGACCAGCTTTTTTTCCATGCTGTAACAGAGCCTTTAGAAAAACAATATAGAGAAGCGATGTTAGATTTTAATCCGGAAGCTGAAGATCTTTTGACCGAGATTAAGAGCATGATAGATAAACATATAACTATCTTCATCGAGATGCGTACCTATCTGCAGCTGGTCGTGCAAGTGATCGGACAGCATACGAAGTTTCCTGAACCGTTTAAAGTTCTGGACGAATTTAGTCTAGAGTTTATTTTAAAACTTCAAGAGATCATACGAAATGGTCAAAAAAGCGGAATCTTAGAAGAATCTGATGAAGACTTAACAGCAACAGCATATCTCGGCTTTCTATTAGGAATTCGATTAACGTTTACAGACTATGCGGTATCACGGGTTAGAGAAAAGTTTAAGATTCCAGCATTTCAACTGTTATATCCGAAACGCTAAAATGTGTTTCGGTTACTTTTTATCTTAATAATGATTGATTAATCAATCGTAAAAGGAGAGATAAACATGAATTTCTTTACCTTTCATCGCAACATTCAGCTAAGGCTTGTGCTCCAATTTATTACAACATTTGCTTCTTCAGCCGTAATCCCATTTCTAGCAATCTTTTTTTCTGATCAGGTAGGGGCGTTTTCAACGGGTTTGATGTATATCGGGGTTATTCTATCTGGAATAACAGGAGCATTGATTGGTGGGAGGCGTTCGGATCAATTCGGTAGAAAGAGAATTATTTTACTAAGTGAGAGCATGATCGGCCTTGGTTACTTGATTGCTGGAGCTCTCAATCTGTTCTTTCCTCTTTCTCCATATGTGAACTTCGTCCTCTTCATCGTTATTCTTTTTTTTACAGGTATGGCTGGCCCTGCGTATGGTGCGATCATTATTGATTCAAGTACGAAGGAAAACAGAAAAGCCATTTATACAATTTCCTATTGGCTTGGGAATTTAGCGGTTGCTGCAGGGGGAATAACAGGGGCTATACTTTTTAAAACGTATCCCTATGAACTGTTCTTAGGAATCGCGTTGGTTACCTTTTTCACGTGGGTGGTGACATGGTTATGGCTTGAAGATGTAAGGCTGCCTAGCGCTATGACTCAGGATACTAACGTAACAAAAAGCTTGCAGGGAAACTATAAAGAGATTTTTTTGAACCAAAAATTCATTCTTTTTACGGTAGCAGGGTTGTTTCTTATCTCGTTGGAAGAGAGCTTGACCACATATATCGGTATAAAACTTGTAAGCGATATGAAGGACCCGGTTGCTTTACTGCCTTTTACATCATTATTTGAAGTAGATGGATTTCAGTTGATCGGTTTACTAAAAGCAGAGAACACCATCTTAGTTGTTGTCTTGAGTTTAGTTATAGCTACTATGGTAAAGCGTTTTAAAGACCGCCACTTAATGCTCGGAGGGGGATTTGGTTACGCTTTAGGTTTTGTTGTGATCAGCTATAGCACGAGTCCTATTGTTTTAATCACAGCGATGTTTATTGCGTCTGTCGGTGAACTGATTCATATTCCAGCTAAGCAAGCGTATGTCGCATCGATCATACCGGATGATGCTCGTGGCTCTTACATGGCGATCTACGGCTTATCGTTTCATCTGTCTGGAATGATTGCCGCACTATTCGTCATGATGAGCGGATTTCTCTCAGCAAACACGATCACTTTGCTGTTTAGTTTGATGGGTATTACAAGTTTATGGATCTATCATGTTTTGTTTCGATCCGAAGCGCAAGAAGAAACGAAAGGTGTTAAAAGTACAGCATAAAAAAAGAAGCAGAAAATTTCCTGCTTCTTTTAAAGAGATTATTCTTAGTTAGGCAACACATAAAACATCATGAGAAAATGCATCACACTGCCAGCTAGAACAAACAGGTGCCAGACCGCGTGGTGAAACGGAAAGCTGCGCCATACATAAAAGATACTGCCAAGCGTATAGATGATTCCGCCTGCAACTAAGAGCTGTATGCCAGCTGGTGGCATGTTTGCTGAAATATCTTGAAAGGCAAATGTGATCAGCCATCCCATCGCTACATAACCTAATGTTGATAACACAACGAATTTTTTCGTAAAAAAGACTTTGAACACGACACCAAAGATCGCGAGTCCCCAAACGACTCCAAATAATGTCCAACCCAGTGCTCCTCCTACGACGATCAGCACGATTGGGGTATACGTTCCTGCAATAAAGAGATAGATGGCAGCGTGATCCATGATCTCAAATAAATCCTTAACCCGTCCTTTAGGAAAAGCGTGTACGAGGGTCGAAGCTGAATAGAGCGTCAGCATCGTTCCTCCGAATACGGCGAAGCTAACAATATGAACCGCTGTTCCTTTCCATACGGCAAACACGAGCAGAATGGAAGTAACCGCTACACTAAGAAGGACACCGAGTCCGTGTGTGATGGCATTTGCTATCTCTTCGCGTTTTGAAAATACATGTGTACTCATTTCGTTCACCTTCCTTTACGTTATGGTCAGTATATCAGAAAATGGCATCCTTTAACCAATTAAAGAGCATAAAACAATTGTTAAAAATTTGGTTTAGTATTCACAGGTGCTCTTGAGAGTGGTTGATTTCTGCTCCAGGTTGCACGCTTTCCATGGGGCGAACGGTGAGCCCCTTGCCACTACGCGCCCTTAAGGGTCTCACCTGATCGCTCGTCCCATAGGAGTCGGCAACCTTCCGCTACAATCAACTTGCATTGAAGGGAGGAATTAGAAAAAAATTCTTCAAGCAAAAGTGGACTTTTGTAAAAAGATTGTTGCTTGTCTCCTCTGCCAGTTGATTGGAGTGAAAGATGCGAGACTCCTGCGGGACAGGTAGGCAAGTGAGACACTTATACGGATACGTACGAATGTGGCTCACCGACTGCCCCGCGGAAAGCGAGTATCTGCAACGGAAAGCAACTACTTTCAAAAGCAACAATGAATACACAATGATTACGAAAACTACTCTAAGAATAAATCTCTAAAAAGAAGGAATCTTTCTCAAAGGAAAGGAAATAGATAAGATTACAGACTTAATAGATAAAGAGAGGGTCACTATCATGGAGGTAACTCGTTATTCATCTATAGCAGCTTTTTATAGGGAAGTAGAAGAATTTCTGTTGTGTCAGGAAGATCGAGCAGGAATCATGCTTGGTAACTGCCTGCGTTTTCAAGACAAGGTATGGGAGGGTGAGCAGCCTTTTCTCGCTACTGTTAAACAGAATGGGAAAATCATGCTCTCAGCCATGCTCATTCCGCCTTACGCTTTATTACTTTTAGAAAAAGAGGAAACAGATGGTGTTGCGGCTGTCCCGCATTTGGTTCGTTATTTGCTCGAAGAAGACTATTATGTGCAAAAAGTAATGTCGCCGAAAGCTATTGGAAAGGCATTTGCTCAAGAGTGGACGACGGCTCATCATCTAGAAGAAAAATTGTTGATGGATCTGCGTCTTTACACGCTTCCTTCTGTTATCCAGCCTGCAGCCCGACCTGGACGTTTGAGGATGGCCACAAAAGCCGACTTATCCTTCTTACCTAGATGGATCGTAGAGATGACAGAAGAGACAAAACAGATTATGACGATGGCGGAAGCTGAAGAATATGCGAAAATACGTGTAAAGAGCAAGTTTCTTTTTATATGGGAAGAGGATGGCAAACCGGTATCGATGGCAGCTAAGACGCGGCCGAATATAAAAGGTGTCTCAATCAATTTGGTTTATACACCTAAGAATCTTAGAGGTAAGGGATATGCGAGCGCTTGTGTTGCTGCACTAAGCGATTACCTATTGAAAGAAGGATTTACGTTCTGCACCCTTTATACAGATCTCTCAAACCCTACTTCTAATAAAATCTATCAAAATATCGGTTATGAACCGGTATGTGATTATATTGAACTTAAATTTAACGAAAAAAGAACAGAGCGACCGGCGTAATTACCGGTAAGCTTTGTTCTGATTCTTCATTTCTATATAGTTTGTTATGTATTTTCGTGCACCGCCTAACGTGTCTTTCGGAAGCTGATCATGTTTAAAATATTGAAAATCATGTGATTCATTGAGATCGATTGTTAGTTCGCCACTTACAGAATGAGCCGTATATACAGCGGTTACGGCATACAGTTCATCACCGTTTGCATTTTTAATATAATGATCTTGGCCAGAATAGACATGAAGCTGGGTCAAGCCTTCAACATCAAGTCCTGTTTCTTCTTTTACTTCACGAATCGCCGTTTCTTCAAAACTTTCACCAAGTTCCATCAGACCACCGGGCAGTCCCCAACCGCCATCGGTACGATGTTGTAATAATATTTCATCCTTTTCATTCACAATAATAACAACAGAGCCAGGTAGGATGAGTGGTGCGGTTCCTACATATTTCCGAAGATCTTCATAGTAAGCCATCAAATCGCTCCTTCCTAACCAACATTTTACAGAAAACATGTTAATAATTCATCTAAAAGTGGAACACTGAATAAAAAGATCGAGGGGAGTTTTGGAATGGAAGCCTTCGCTAGACCCCGTGTGGTGGTAAGTAAGTGTCTTGAATTTGAAGCATGCCGATACAACGGTGATGTGATATATAACGATGTGATCAAAAAACTGATGGATTATGTAGATTTTGTTCCCGTATGTCCAGAAGTGGAGATTGGGTTAGGAACGCCACGAGAAACGATTCGTATCGTGAAAAAGGGTGAAGATCATTTTCTTCTGCAGCCATCAACGCAGCGTGATGTAACGACGGAGATGCGTACGTTTTCAGATGGTTATCTGGCTGGAATCATTGATACTGACGGGTTTATCCTGAAGACGCGTTCTCCTTCTTGTGGATTAAAAGAAGTGAAGGTATATGCCTCGACTGAAAAAGGACCTGCCATCGGGCATTCTAGTGGGCTATTTGGAGGAAGGGTCGCAGAGCTTTATTCACACTTAGCGATTGAAGAAGAAGGACGGTTAAATAATTTTACGATTCGTGATCGTTTTTATACGAAGCTTTTTACGCTTGCTGCCTTTCGAAACATTCTGCCGCAGGGACTTCAAGAGATTAAAAGCTTTCATCAGAAAAATCAGTTTCTGTTCATGGCTTATAGCAACCCAACGCTAAAAGTGATGAATCGTATCTTGAAAAAAGAGCAGGAAAATGGCGAAGAACGAACGATACAACTGTATGCTAAAGCTATGAACAAGCTGTTTAATCGTACGGCAAGGAGTGACTCTAACCGGAAAGTGGCATACGAGATCTTCAAACGATTTCAGCCGCATCTATCTCCAAAAGAAATCGCCTTTTTTGAAGAGCTTCTTCAGAAGTATGCGAACAAAAAAGAACCGTTTTCAAGCGTAGCTACTATTTTAAAGTCGCATGCGATACGCTTTGAAGACAGTGAGATTCTCGGTCAGACGTTCTTTGCACCGTACCCTGAAATTCTGCTAGAGATCTCAGATTCAGGTAAGGGACGAGATTATTAACACGAGTGCGTACAATAACGGGATGGTAAAACAGGAAAGAATCGTACTCAGCATGACACCTGCTGCCGCAAAAGAGGCATCCTCTCCATAACGCTCTGCATACATGGAGATGGTTGGAGCGGAGGGCATGCCGGCAGTTAGGACGGCAACTGCTATTAATGGAAGAGGCAACGAAAAGAAAACAAAAGGCAGTAATAGAAACGGAAAAAGCAGCAGCTTATAAAAACTCGCTAGCCATAAATGTGAACTTTTTAAAAAGCTCGTTAAATGCTGTAACGGTAAAGTTCCCAAAAGAACGCCGATCAACAACATCGAAAGTGGAACAGTAGGTTTTCCTAGCATTTCTAAAGTGTTGGATAAAGCACTAGGAAGGGTTCCTGGCAGGAGCATGAAGATTAAGCCAACGAGTGTTGAAATCACACCGGGATTTAAAAAGACGCTTCGCCAAGGCAGAGTCTCGGAATGACGAGCAAATAAATAGATGCCGTATGTCCAAATCCACAAGAGATAGACAAAGTTAAAGAATGTGGCAAACAGCACTCCTGTTTTTCCGAATAATATAAAACAGACGGCAATGCCTAGAAAACCTTGATTTCCAAAAATCATGATCCCTTCTAAGGCATTTTTCTGTGTGTTTTTTATCGTTAGCCGCTTTACTGTCCACCAAGAAAAGAGTGAGGAAATCATTAATACGAATGCAGACATCATAGAAAGCCAGCCAAACTGTTTAAGATTTTCAATGGAAAAGGAAACATCCATTCCGAAGATGATCAATGCAGGTAACGTTACATTTAATAAAAGTGCTGAAATTGTGCGTTCACTGCCAGATGGCAAGATCTCTTTCTTTCGAAGGATATAACCGAGTAGAGCAATGCTGTACAATAGGGTTAATTCTTGCATAAAAGGAGCAAGTTTCATTTCTTTCAGCCTCCTTACTACAAGCATATGGAGGATGTGTAGATTAAGTGATACAAACGCAGTTAGGAGGATGATTCATGCTGATGGCAAAAGGCGAGATTCTTTTCAGGCAAGGAGAAGAAGGGCCATTGTTTCGGTTAGATAACGGTTTATTAAAAATTGTTCGTGTTCATGAGGATGGAAGCCAAGTCTTACTTAATTTGATTGTTTCAGGCGAAGTGATTCCACATCATTCATTAACGAGTCCCAATGAGTATAACGGAACAGCGATCGCCCTGTTACCTAGTGAGATCACGCGGATCGAACCCCAGCAATGGTATCGATCACTTGAAGAGGATCCTTACAAGTACAAAGAAGTGGCACTAATGCTAGAAACGAAACTAAGGATGATGCAGCAGCGCATCAATCAGATGTCTACTTTGACACCAGAAGGAAAGATTAGAAAGCTTCAAAACTGGTTTGCGAATTATTTTCCTGATATTCAGATTGAAAAAGTGCTGACTCAAGAAGAAATCGGACAGTTTGTTGGCTTAAGACGAGAGACGGTCAACCGGGCACTCAAGAAAATTTAATGAAATGTCAAAGATTTTACATACATATGAACGTAAGATTTTCGCTTCTTTAACAAATGATACCTGTATAAAAGTTAAAGGAGTGATTGTGTGATGAAAAAGTTTATCCCTCTTGCACTTGCGTTTTCCGTACTAACGAGTGGTGCAGTTACCGTGTCGGCTGCAAATCAAGAAAAGGTTCAAGTGGAGGCTCATAAAAGAGGTCAGCACTTTAAGCAGATGAAAAATTTTGAGAAGCAGGTCCATAAGGCAAACGCGCTTAAGATTGAACGGTTAGAGATTCAAAAAGATATCGTAAAAAAGAAAGACCAGCTTTTCGACCTGCATGTAAAAGCAGGGGAGCAGAAAGTAAAAGAAAAACGAAGCGCGAACAAAGCCAGCTGGCAGGAGATGAAACAAATTCATCAGGAGTTAAGGACTCTGCACAGTCAAGCACATGAAACGAAAAAAGCGATGCACGATGCTTTACGAGCAAATAACGAGAAGCTTGCGTTAGAGAAGATGAATCAGTGGTTGAGTCTTAATGAAAAAATTAATAATAAGCTAAGTGAAAAATCCGCGAAGTTGGATGAGGTTTTGGCTAAGCATAAATAAAACACAAACAGCATGGAAGTTTTGGACTTCTATGCTGTTTTGTTGTTAGATGGTAGTAAGAAAGGATAGACATGGGGGAATTAGATGAAAGAGTTTGACAGAATGTTATCTGGAGAGTTTTATAACACCCGAGATCCTGAACTTTTACAAATGTCGTTCGATGCCAAAAAGCTTGTGGAAACCTTTAATACGACAAGCGTTGATGAGATCGAAAGGAAAGTACAGATCTTAAAGCAATTATTAGGCAGCGTAGGAGAAGGGGTTTGGATTGAGAAGCCCATTCAATGTGAATTCGGAAAAAATATATCGATAGGAAGCAATACTTTCATTAATTTCAACTGTGTGTTGTTAGATAATAACAAGATTACGATTGGGGAAAACGTATTGATCGCACCTAATGTCCAAATTTACACGGCTTCGCACCCTATTCAAGTGTCGGAAAGAATCAATAAGCATCCAGAAGAAAACGAAGCGCCATATCGAACGAACACAAAGCCTGTGACAATCGGAAACAATGTTTGGATCGGTGGAAATGCTGTTATCTTACCAGGTGTTTCAATAGGAGACAATACTGTAATCGGAGCAGGAAGTGTTGTCACAAAATCTATTCCTGATAACTGTGTAGCTGTAGGTAATCCTTGCAAGGTGATTAAACATAATGTTAATTAAACAAAAAATGTTGAGGCAACAAGTTAGTTGCCTCAACACTTTTTATAATCATTTATTTTGATTTATGCTTAGGCGTATAGTCTGGATAATCGGTAATGATGCCATCAACACCTGCATCTAATAATGGTTGTACTTCTGGCTTGTTTCGAACCGTCCAAGCCATAATTCCCATATGACGCTCATGTACTTCATCAACGATCGAAGAATTAACAAGCGTTCTGCTAGGGTTTACAAATTCCGCATATGTAGCGAATTCATCGAGCTTCGCTTCACTTAAGTCAGCTGCATTGGAAGTAAGCACGCCCACAGGCACTCTAGGAAGCAACTTGTCCATCTGTTGCATAGAACCAAACTCAAATGATTGAATGATAATCTTATCATGAGCTGGTAGATGCATGTTTCGTTCCTTTATGGCTGCAGCTACTTTTTCTTCAATCTCGGGATAGTAATAGGTTGCTTTTAATTCAATCAGAATGCCAGTTTTTCCGCGAAACTCATCGAGTACTTCTTCAAAAGTAGGAACTTTCTCTCCTATAAATTCTTCCCCAAAGTAGCTACCAGCATCAAGTTGACGAATCTCTTCTAGCGTATGATCTTTTACATAGCCCGTTCCGTTTGTTGTTCGATCTAACGTAACGTCATGAATAACAACGAGCTCACCGTCTTTAGTTTCTTGTACATCGATTTCAATATAATCGGACTTCATATCTACGCCCTTTTGGAACGCGGCCATCGTATTCTCTGGCGCATACCCCGATGCTCCGCGGTGTGCGACAGTTTGAACGCGATCAGACGGGTCGTAAGCGAGTGTGGAAGTACTGTAGATCGAACCAATAATCCCCATTGAAAGTAATGATGCAACTGCTGTCTTCTTCATGCTCATGTTATTCATCCCCTTATCATTGTATTGTATGGTCCGTAAACCTGCTCGCCTCATGCAACAAGCAGGATCACATTCATTATGCTAACAAAGGAAAATGGGGAAAGAATGGTCAGAACCTCCTTAGTATTTTAAAGAAAATAAGGTCTATATGAGGGGATATCTTAACAAATGGCCGTTCTGTAAAGGTGGGGTGAAGGAGATGTCGTTATTGTAAAGGGGAAGAAAAAAACCAGGCATTTTAGACGCCTGGTTTTTGAAGGTCTTCAGGATGGTTGAAGCTTCTTGCAATATAGATAAATGGCGTAGAAGCCGCTGACACAACAAACTTGATCACATACGTCGTAAAGAAGATCTGAATCCAAACATCCCATGAGAACACACCAGCAAACGCAATCGTACAAAAGATAAGCGTGTCGATCAGCTGACTTACCATCGTACTTCCGTTATTACGAATCCAAAGCTGATCAGGGCGTGAAAATCTTTCCTTCAACTTTGCAAAAAGTTTAACATCTAGATACTGACTGATTAAGTAAGCAGCCAGACTACCGATCACAAGTCGAGGCATAAATCCAAAGATGGCTTCAAGATGCGGCTGGAAGATGTCACTTTCGTGCGGTTGAAACACGAGCACCATCTGCATGATGATTGTTGTCATAATGAGCGTGAAGAAACCGAACCAAACTGCTTTCTTCGCTTCTTTTTCACCGTATTTCTCGTTGATTAGATCCGTTGCTAAATAGATGGTTCCATAGATTACATTGCCGAGAGTCATAACAAGACCGAACATCTCGATCGTTTTTACAACCTGAAGGTTTGCAAGAATCGTAGCGGCAGCGATCCAAGCATACAGTCCTGTTCGACCGAACCACTTATAGCACGTTAAAAACAATATAAAATTAACCAGTGCAAATGCTACACCAAAAAAAAAATTAAACATAAAAATTCCTCCTAGTTTTGATAACGCGGGAGTTTTCGAACCGCGAAACACGTTTAACACAACAGTTCCCCATTATAAGTCAGTTTTTGTAATTAATCAATAAACCATATAAATATGTAGCGCATGAGTAGTTTACAATCTCTTTCTTTGTGCAATACATAGTGTAGATTGATTATTGTTTACAGAAAAAACGGAAATACTGCTTGTAATAGATAAAGCACACTAAGGAGCAGGTGTATGATAACTTTTGATAATGTTTCTAAAGAATACGGAGATGAAACGTCCGCGGTTCGCGATCTGAATTTAACGATACAGCCAGGAGAATTTTTCGTTGTGATCGGTCCGAGCGGATGTGGCAAAACAACGATGCTTAAGATGATCAACAGACTGATCAGCCTGACTAAAGGCACGATTTCCATCGATAACAAGAGAATCAGTGATTACAATATTGATGAACTACGTTGGAATATCGGGTATGTACTGCAGCAGATCGCTTTATTTCCTCACATGACAATTCTAGAGAATATTAGCATCGTTCCCGAGCTGAAAGGATGGGACAAAGAAAGAATTCGTAAAAGAGTGGATGAGCTTCTTGATATGGTCGGCTTAGATCCTGAAACGTATCGAGACCGCAAGCCTAATGAACTCTCTGGTGGACAACAACAGCGGGTAGGTGTCGTACGAGCGTTAGCTGCAGATCCTAACATTATTTTAATGGATGAGCCTTTTAGTGCTCTAGATCCGATCAGCAGAGAAAAGCTGCAAGAAGATCTATTTAATCTTCAAAGAAATATTAAGAAGACTATTGTTTTCGTGACTCATGACATGAAGGAAGCTTTGAAACTGGGAGACAGAATTTGTGTGATGAATGAAGGTTCTGTCGTGCAAGTAGGAACGCCAGAAGAGCTGCTCGAAAACCCTGCCGATGATTTTGTAAGAAATTTCGTAGGAACAGAGAGTATGAGTTCTGTTGAAAGTATGGATCTTCGAAAGCTTGTCATTCCATTGAAAGCAGATGAAATAGGATTAGATTATCAATTACCTTCTATTTCTGTGAAAACGAGTATTACAGAGGCGCTCGATATCTTAACCCGTGAGAATGAAGTGACGGTTGAAGATCATGGTGCAATCATAGGAACACTAAACAGACAAGCTGTTATTCAATATCTTGCAGATCGCTTGCAGGAAAGAGGTAGCAGAGATGAATAGTTTCTTGCAAGTATTTCAAGATCGAAAAGGTGAACTCGCAAGTGCATTGATCGAACATATTCAGATTTCGTTTATAGCACTTCTCTTTGCTGTAGTTATTTCAATCCCTCTAGGTATCTATCTAACAAAAAAACCAAGAGTGGCTGAACCGATTATCGGTGTAACTGCTGTGCTGCAGACGATTCCGTCACTTGCTTTACTGGGTCTGTTGATTCCGCTGTTTGGAATCGGTAAGGTGCCGGCCATTATTGCACTTGTTGTTTACGCACTGCTCCCGATTTTAAGAAACACGTATACAGGAATTAAAGAAGTCGATTCCTCATTAATTGAAGCGGCGAGAGCGATGGGGATGAACACGAGAAAGCGGTTGATGAAGGTTGAACTTCCTTTAGCGATGCCTGTTATTATGGCCGGAATCCGTACGTCCATGGTCTTAATCATAGGAACGGCAACACTGGCAGCTTTAATCGGAGCGGGTGGACTCGGTGATATCATCTTGCTAGGTATTGATCGCAATAACACGATGCTGATCGTGCTTGGTGCCGTACCAGCTGCATTGCTCGCGATTATATTTGATTTTCTGCTCAGAAGATTGGAGCTTCTTTCTTTTAAACGAGCGCTAACAACGGTCAGCGCATTTTTGATAGCCGCTCTTTTAGTTATACTTGTTCCTTTTGCGATGAAAGGCGGTCAAGAAGATATCGTGATCGGTGGTAAGCTAGGTTCTGAACCTGAAATCTTGATCAACATGTACAAACTTTTAATTGAAGAAGAAACTGATTTAAATGTGGAGCTGAAGCCGGGACTTGGTAAAACGTCCTTTGTGTTTAATGCGTTGAAATCTGGGAGTATTGATATCTATCCAGAATTTACAGGCACAGCGATTGCAGAGTTTTTAAAAGAGAACGCATCAAGTACAGATAGCGAAAAAGTATATGAACAAGCTCGAAGCGGGATGGAAAGTAAGTTTGATATGCAATTGTTAAGCCCGATGGCATATAACAATACGTATGCGCTTGCTGTTCCTGAACAATTGGCGAAAGAGTACAACTTAAAGACGATTTCGGATTTAAAGAGTGTAAGCCAAAGTCTGAACGCCGGATTTACGTTAGAATTTTCGGATCGCGAAGATGGCTATAAAGGCATCCAAAAGCTATACGATATTCAGTTTGCGAATGTGAGAACGATGGAACCGAAGCTAAGATATAACGCGGTGAAAAAAGGTGAAATCGATGTGGTTGATGCCTATTCTACAGACAGCGAACTGCGTCAATATAAGCTTACCGTGTTAGAAGATGACAAAAAGCTGTTTCCTCCTTATCAAGGTGCACCGATGCTTCGTAAAGAAACGGTAGAGAAGCACCCGGAGTTAAAGGATGCTTTGGAAAAGCTTGCAGGAAAAATTACAGATGATGAAATGCGTGAGATGAACTATAGAGTGAATGTTGGGGGAGAGTCACCTAAGAAAGTTGCGGAAGATTTCTTGAAGAAGGAAGGACTTCTTTAAGCTTCTACCATCATTCATTAAGATTCGACAAAAATTTCCCGGAAAATAAAACATCCATGCAGTCTTGACTGCATGGATGTTTTTATCTTTTATAAATCAACAGTGAGAATTAGAGGATTTGAGATAGTTTTTTCCTGATCATCTACCACTTCACTAGATGTGATGGTTATTGTTTTTAGGTTTTCAATATTGGTTTTGTTTAGTATAAATCCTAAGCTGCCCATCTTTTCGTCTCCGGGTTTAATCTCTCCGTTTAGTTCCTCCAGATAAAAGTCTTCTTTCCACGTTACGGTTTCCCTTTGATCGGTTTCAATTTGAGCGATTGGATTGAAATGAACACTTTCCTTCCCTTTATTTACAATTTTTACGTTTACTCGTACATAAGGGAATTCATCTTGTTTAGTGTAGCCATGGAAGAAATCTATCAGATCTACAGATGGTGCATAGTGTAATACTTTCACTTCATCGATCGTAAGCGCAATAGAATCAGACTGCAGTTGTTTATTAACTTTTGCATATTTCTTTAACGTTATGGACCCATCTTGGTCTTCCACTTTTTTATTGATTTTCGTTAAGTTTGTATCGTCTGAAGCTTGAGAGCTATCGGTATAGGTTTGTTTTTCTGTCTGATTTTCTGATTCAGATCTATTTGATTCATTCTGTTGATGGTTTGTGTGGCTTTCCTTTTTCTTGTCCGCCTCTGACGCGCAGCCTATTACGAGCGCAGCCGACAGAATCAGCATGATCCAACCTTTTAAAGGCATGGATGCACCTCCTAAAAGATAAGCACCCCGTAGAAAAACGGGATGCTTTTTTGGTTAGATTGACCTAATTGTACAAAATTTATTTTCCGAAAGAAGATTTACTTTTTTCTAAGATCGAAAAAATCTCTTTAGCTGTGTCAGTATTGTCAATCTTCCCAGAGAATTTCTCCATTCCTGGTCCGTATGCATAGACGTTTACATCTTCACCGGTATGTCCGTCTGTTGTCCAACCAGTACCTGTGCGTAGATCAAAGATTTTTTCGATGGCGTTATCGATTTCTAATACATCTCCACTTTTTTGTTGAGCGGCTTTAACGGACTCAATTTCTTCTGAAGTCAATTCAAGGTCGATGTACTTCTCTAAAGTCTCTTCTACAGGTGCTCCATTTGCGATTTGTTTTGCGATGAAGTCAGGCGTTTTCTTCGCTGCTTTAATAGCAGATGGATCCCATTTGTAATCTCCATCACGGCCCATTGTCATTCCACCTGTTGAGTGGTCAGCTGTTGTGATGACAAGAGTGTGCTTGTCCTTTTTAGCAAATTCAATAGCTGATTGGAAAGCTTGTTCAAAGTCTTCCATTTCGCTCATTCCGGCAACTACATCATTGTCGTGACCAGCCCAGTCGATCTGGCTTCCTTCTACCATTAAGAAGAAACCTTTGTCATTCTTATTCAAGCGGTCTAATGCAGAGTTCGTCATTTCTTTTAAAGAAGGTTGTTCTTGTGGACGATCGATTTTTTTATCAAGCTCTTTTGGAGCAAACAATCCAAGAACCTGTTCGTTTTCATCTTTCTGCATCTGATCCTTGTTCGTTACATAAGAGTAGCCGTCTTTCTTAAATTCATCTGTGATGTTACGGTCTTTACGCTCAAAATAGCTAGTACCACCACCAAGGATAACGTCTACTTTATGCTTCCCATTCACCATATCATCATAATAATCATCAGCGATTTGGTTGTAATTTTCACGTGACTCATCATGTGCACCGAAAGCTGCTGGTGTTGCATGGTTGATTTGAGAAGTTGCGACTAATCCGGTGGACTTTCCATTTTGTTTCGCTTTCTCTAGAACGGTTTTAACATCTTGTTTTTCCATATCAACGGCAATAGCACCGTTATAGGTTTTGATTCCTGCAGACATTGAAGTGGCAGCAGCGGCTGAATCTGTTACGCTTTCTTTCTTGTCATGTGAATATGTGGATTGCATGCCCACTAAATAGTTATCGAATTTTGTTTCTTCCATCATCGGTGTTTTTGGATTATCTTTAAAAGCACGATATGCGGTCGTGTAAGTTGGTCCCATACCATCACCGATTAAAAAGATCACGTTTCTTATCTCATTCTTCTTATGCTTTTCATCAGCAGATGCTTGATTTATAACGAAACCACTAATGGCAAGTGTTCCTGCCACTGCAACAGATAGTACTTTTTTTGAAATAGTCATAATTGCCTCCTGTTGTTTCGAGTTGTCTTACAGTGAGGAATTATACTCCGATAATATTTTGAAGAGATTATGAGAATGTTAAGATTGTGTAAACGTATGGGAAAAAGGTGCTATGTAGTCTGCAGATTGTGCGGGTAAAAAGTAGTGGGTATGATAAGATTTGTCGAAAATCGGATAAAAAAATTTTATGTGCGGATATAATTCTACTTAGTACGGAATTTATTGCTGTTTACTTCGTATAAAAATGAGATTACCTCGTAAATAAATGGAGTGTCTGCCTTAAACGGGCAGATACCGAATATGTCCACTAGGAATATACAAAAAAGAAACTAGACTCAACATTCTGAGCCTAGCTTCTTTTCATTCGATCCATTATACCGTTTGAACTGTTTTTTCTAATGCTACTTCTGCTGAAACATAGTCATAACCAAGGTCAGTTGCAACTGCTTCGTATGTTACGAATCCACCAGCTGTGTTAAGACCTGCTTTTAAAGATGGGTTTTGAGCGATTGCAGCTTGTGCGCCTTTGTTAGCGATCTGTAGTGCATATGGAACCGTTACGTTTGTAAGTGCGATCGTAGACGTACGAGGCACAGCACCAGGCATGTTTGCTACTGCATAGTGAACAACTCCGTGCTTGTCGTATGTTGGGTTGTCATGAGTCGTGATGCGGTCAACCGTTTCAAAGATACCGCCTTGATCGATCGCTACGTCAACAACTACAGATCCTGGAGTCATGGACTTGATCATTTCTTCTGTTACCAATTTAGGTGCTTTTGCTCCTGGGATAAGTACAGCTCCGATCACTAGATCAGATTCAGCTACAGCTTGTGCAATGTTTAATGGGTTAGACATTAATGTTTGGATGCTGTTTCCGAAGATGTCATCAAGTTGACGAAGACGATCTGGGCTAAGGTCGATGATCGTAACGTCAGCGCCAAGTCCAATTGCAACTTTTGCTGCGTTCGTACCTACAACACCGCCACCGATGATTGTTACTTTACCGCGACGTACTCCTGGTACACCTGCAAGAAGGATACCTTTTCCGCCTTTTGGCTTCTCAAGGAACTGAGCACCGATCTGTGCAGACATACGTCCTGCTACTTCACTCATTGGCGTTAATAGTGGAAGTGTACGGTTGAACTCTACAGTTTCGTAGGCGATCGCTGTAACGCCGCTATCTGTTAATGCTTTTGCCAATGCTGGCTCAGCAGCTAAGTGTAAGTAAGTGAAAAGAATAAGGTCTGAACGGAAATATTTGTACTCAGAAGCTAAAGGTTCTTTAACCTTCATAACCATTTCAGCTGCCCATGCGTCTTGTGCTTCTGCTACGATTTCAGCTCCTGCTGCTGAATAATCTTCGTTCGTAAATCCGCTGCCAACACCTGCGTTGTTTTCTACAAGTACTTTGTGGCCTGCTGCTGTTAGTGTAATAACACCTGATGGCGTAATCGCTACGCGGTTTTCATTATTTTTAATCTCTGCTGGAACTCCAATAATCATTTGTGAATCCTCCTATATAAGTAAACTCTTTGAGTGCGTTTTCAATTGTGATTTCAGTATAGTTCGAGGGATTGCGCTTTTCATTGTGGGGAATCTAGAAAATGAAAAAAAGCATTTGTGATAATTCACAAACGCTCTTGTTTGAATAGCCGATTCATCTTGAAATCAAGATAGATCATGATCTTCTGATGAGGGCTCTTCATATCAATATTCGTAAGCTCGCTGATCCGTTTGAGACGATAAAGTAATGTGTTCATGTGGATATGAAGCACTTCTGATGCTTTGTTCAGGTTCTCATCTAACGTCAGATACGTTTCTAATGTGTGATAAAGCTCTGTCTTGTGTTGACGGTCATATTCTTGTAGAGTTTTGAGCATTTCATTGTGATAGCTTTGTCTTTGTTGTTTTTCATAAATGGTATCTAAAAATTGGTAGATACCAAGTTCATGATAGCCGTTTAGCGTTAACGTTTCTCCGCCTAGCTTTTCTTGAACGGCTAATACACTTGAAGCTTCTTTATAACTTTTTTCCACGTTTGTAAAAGAGGATACGAGACTACCATATGCCGCTTTAATATCTGACACAGAAAAACGCTCTTTCATATGGGTAAAGAATGATTCTACAAATGACTTAGCAAGTTCTAAGGGCGGTTCTTTTCCAACAGGTGAGGCGAGGAGAAGCATCTGATTCGCGTCTGCTGCTGATAAAAGAACGTTGATCTTCTGATTCACAGCAGCGAGATACAAAATATCTTTTTCGATAGCTGGTGTGATCTCCTCTTCTAGCTGCAGAATAAAAACAGCTGCTGGAAGTACCGGCAAAATGTTAAGTTCGTGCAGCTTCTCTAAAATATGCTCTTCTAGCGGAAGATTGCCTGTGAGCATCTTCCAGAAAAGCTCTTGCCGGTTTTCTTCTTTCTTTTTTGTGCCGATCTGCATCTGAAGAAGTTGGCTTTTGGCTGAAGCAGCAGCAAGCTTTAATAATTGCATATCATCTGATGTTAATTGTTTTTCCACTTCAAGGACCCAAATATATCCGAGAACTTCGTTGTTCTTTCGGATTGATACTGCCACACGGTTGCCAAGCCCGACGTTTTGTATCGTGCCGACACGAACAGGGTCATCGCTCTCTTGTAGTCTAGGAATCACTCCGTCTTTCCATAGACTGTTCACTACTTTTTCTGGCACACGCCGTCCGATGATGGTCGCGATACGTGCAGGATCTGTTCCGTCTTCATGTGTACTGTAAGCAAGGAGTCGGTGATTCTGATCTTCTATCGTTACAGGGCACGACAAAACGTCGCTGATCTTGTCTGCTAAATTTTCAAGACTGCCGAAAGTTCCTTTAAAAGGATCAGATTGATAGTTCTTCATAACATTTGTCTCCCGCCGTTAGTTTCTCTCTGCTTACATTCTACCGAAAAAGGGAATTGGATTACAGGAGAAAAGAGGTAGATTGTAGAATTGGTAATACAGGAATGGAATGTAAATGAATGGGAGGCCTTTCTAATGAAGTTTAGTGAATTTACATATGAACGTCCTGATGTTACAAGTCTGAAAACAGAATTTGAAGAAGCGGTAAAGGTTTTTAAAGAAGCGAAATCAGCGGATGAGCAGAATGAAGCGATGAAGAAAGTCGTTGCTCTTCGTAATCGTTTTGAATCAAAAGCTAGACTGGCCAAGATCCGCCACACGATTAATACGGAAGATGTTTTTTATAAAGAAGAGCAAGCGTTCATGGATGATAATCTGCCAGTCTATCAAGGGATGGTTACGGCGTTTCATGAAGCGCTCGTTCAATCCCCTTTTAAAGATGAGCTCGAGCGTAAATGGGGCAGTCAGCTGTTTCGCTTGGCTGAATTAAAAGTGAAGACGTACTCTGAAGAGGTACTAGAGGACCTCAAGCAAGAAAACAAATTGAGCTCAGAATATGTGAAAGTGATGGCTTCAGCTAAGATCGAGTTTGACGGAAAAGAGCTGAACCTGGCGCAGCTTTCTCCATACGTTCAATCGGCAGATCGTGAAACACGAAAAGCGGCGAGTAAGGCCGCGAACGCTTTCTTGAGTTCGAACCAAGAAAAGTTTGATTCGATCTATGATGAGCTCGTAAAGCTACGAACTGGAATCGCGAAAAAGTTAGGGTACTCGACCTTCACAGAGTTGGCGTATGATCGTATGGGAAGAACGGATTACAACGCGGCAGATGTAAAAGTGTTTCGTGAGCAAGTAAAAGATATCATCGTTCCGCTTTGTACAAAGTTAAAGAAACGTCAGCAAAAGCGCATCGGTCTTAACGAGTTTAAGTTTTACGATGAACCCTTCAGCTTTACAACAGGCAATCCTAAGCCTCAAGGAGACGCGGAGTGGATCGTAAATCAATCGAAGCAGGTTTTTAGTGGTCTATCGCAAGAAACAGGAGCGTTCTTCAACTATATGGCAGAAGATGAGCTCATGGATCTTGAAAGTAAGAGCGGTAAAGCGCCAGGTGGGTACTGCACGTATCTGCAGGATTATACGGCGCCGTTCATTTTCACAAATTTTAACGGATCAGATAACGACGTTCGCGTGCTGCTGCATGAAATCGGTCATGCGTTTCAGATGTACACGAGCAGAGTGTTTGAAGTTCCTGAATATCAGTTCCCAACACTTGAAGCTTGTGAGATTCATTCGATGAGTATGGAGTTCTTAACGTACCCTTGGATGGATAAGCTGTTTGGTAAGGACACAGAAAAATATTTATACTCTCACTTAACAGGTGCGGTAGAGTTCATCCCGTACGGAGTTGCAGTTGATGAGTTTCAGCATTTTGTATACGACAATCCAGATGCATCAGCATCTGAACGCCGTTTGAAGTGGAGAGAGCTTGAGAAAACATATTTACCACATCGTGATTATGATGGGCTTGAGTACTTAGAAAACGGTGGTTTTTGGCATAGACAAGGCCACATTTTCCGCTCGCCTTTCTATTATATTGATTACACGCTCGCGCAAATCTGTGCACTTCAGTTCTGGAAACGTGCTGGCGAGAATTCTGATCGTGCTTGGGAAGACTATTTCGCACTTTGTCAAAAGGGAGGAAGTCTGCCTTTTACAAAGTTAGTTGAAGAAGCTGGCTTGATCTCTCCTTTTGAAAAAGGATGTGTAGCGTCTGTGGTCGGTGAAGTGGAGAAGTTTATTGCTACAGTCGATGAAGAGCAGTTTGCGAGAGCTTAATTGGATTAAGGTGGTAGGATGAGGAGAACCGGCCGTGTGCCGGTTTTTTCTTTTGTGTGGACCGATGGGACATGGGCAGGGGGTATAACTGCAGCAGAAAATGTCGACAAATGACATCTCGTGGATAAATCGTCAAAACTTTTGGATTCAAGTACGAAACTCGTGGATTCAACACTAAAACTTGTGGATTGATGCCACAAACTTCTGGATTGAACTTCATCCATATCCGGAAATACCCCAGGGTGTATTCTCGCTAAGTTTCTCATTTTTTGAAGAATTATTGACACTTGTATGGGGAATGCTGTTTTCAGCTGCCTATATGTTTGTGAATAGGGTCTTGAGTGGTAAAATAATAAGGAATCTTAGAAATTTTAAAGACTTTTAGTGGAAAAGGAGTAATACAAAATGGCTGAAACTAAACAGCGTAACTATACACCGCTAATTATCGGGCTATCTATTGCGATTAACGTACTTGTGGCCGTGTTGTTCTTCCTGCCAGAGTATGAGGGAGAAATTGCTTTTGATGTAACGTTGCTGCCGCGATTGAACGCGATCTTTAACAGCTTCACATTCGTATTTTTGCTCGCTGCTCTTTATTTTGTTAAACAAAAAAACATCACGCTGCATAAGCGATTTATCTTGGCGGCATTTACAAGTACAACATTCTTCTTGTTGTCGTATGTAACGTACCACTATCTTACAGAATCTACGTCATATGGCGGAGAAGGTCCGCTTAAGTATGTGTATTTCTTTATTTTGATCACTCACATCTTGCTTGCGATCGTTATCGTACCTCTAGCGTTAATCACTGTTACGAGAGGCTTTAACATGCAAGTAGAGAAACACCGTAAAATCGCTCGTTGGACGATGCCACTATGGCTGTATGTTAGTTTGACAGGTGTTATTGTGTATTTGATGATCGCGCCTTATTATTCATAAAAAAAACAGAGGACTTTTGCTGAAGACGTGGAACAGCAAAAGTCTTTTCTGTAGCGAGAGGAAATGAGAGATGAGCTGGTTTTGGATCATACCTGTCGTTCTCTGCGGATTCGGAATCGCTGTTATTGTTTATGGAATCCGTTATCAAAAAGAAGAAATTGAGCATAAAAAGCAGTATGACGCGAATTACAAAGGTGGCGAAGTCTCGGAAACGTTTTTCGGTGCTATTGTAGAATTTATCTTTGTAACGGTTATTGATAAGCTGGTCGGCTTTTTTCCAAAATGGTTCATCAAGTTCTTCATCTTCATTATCGGAGCGGGTTTCTTAAGTCTTGGTGTCTATTTTTTTCAAGACATGCCTCGAAGGTTTTAATAAGCGATCCCCACACGTGACTGTAAAAAGTCATGCTTTTTTAAAAGTGAGAACGCAAAATGAGCGGTGTCTCCAGTACTGATCCGAGAGCCGTCGATAGGTAGAACGTCTTTCTCCGTTCTGTACGTACCGGTAGGTTCCCCGTCTGGCAAATAAGTAGGACAAACAATCGTCCAGTTCAATCCGCTTTCTTGCAGTTGAGTATACGCCTTATGATGATCTTCAGCTGCTCTTGTTAATTTGCGCTTTGATTCAGATGATTGGTAACGAAGCAGATGAGGTTCTGCCCGGCTTTGTAAGATGCCTGCTGTACCGATCGTAATGATACGCGAGATGCCTTCCTTTTTCATTGCTTCTATAATAATAGGCATACCCTCGGAGAGGACATTAGCTCCGTCTGTTGAAAGAGCGCTAAAAACGACATCACAGTCGACCATCGCTTCAGCTACGGATTCTTTACTAAGAACATCTCCTTTTGTAAAAGAGATCTGATTCAAAATAGAGTGCGAAAACTTCTCAGGGTTACGCAAAAGTGCAGAAACGCTGATTTCATCCTGGAGCGCCATTTTAGTAAAATATTGTCCGACTCTTCCTGTCGAACCTAGTACGCATAGTCTCATAACATACCTCCTGATCGTTCTTTTCTTATCATATCATTTAATGTTAACCATAAAAAAATCCCTTACCGAAAGCTCGGCAAGGGAATTTTTTTATTGAAGGGTGATAACATCCGTGTATCGACTGTCGAGCTTATCGCCTCTTTCAGCGAATGCGACAACACGATATTTACCAGGTGCTACAGCTTGTCCGGAGATTTTTCCGTCCCATTGAAAATCGTTATACTGTTTCGGAACATCTTCGTAGCTGCCGATCAGACCGATTTCTTTCGTCAGGTTGCTATCGTATAAGAAAAGATTAACTTTGTCGGCTTCAGCAGGAAAGTAAGCTGAAAACGTGAATGCATTATTTCCTAGTTCTGTAGCGCTGATGCTAGTGATCGAAGGGAAGTCAGGCTCTTGTACAAAGAGAATCGTCGGCACTACAACTTCGTTTCTTCCGTCTTTGATGGTAATCGTTCCTTCGTGATAGCCAGGTGCCATCTTAGAAGCATCCACTTGTACTTTAAATTTAACATCCTTCGAGCTTTTACCATTAATTTTCACTTTTTTGTTTGTTGTTACTTTTACACCTTCAAGATCTACGTCAAATTTGTATTCTTTTGATTTACGGCTTAAGTTCTTGATTGTAAAACGTTCTCCTCGTACTTCCTTGCCTTTCTTTTTGGAGAATACACCAAACGAATGGCTGCCAGGAGATACGAGTGTATCTGTTTCAATCGCTTCAACAACACGGATGCTTCCTGCTCCTTGCGTATTATGCGGGTAAAGCTTTCCTGTAGCATCGAAAAGATCTTCCGCTGTATTCATAAGAGCTGCTTTAATATCTTCAACATCCCACTTAGGGTGTGCTTCTAATAAAAGAGCGGCAGCACCTGCAACGTGTGGAGATGCCATGCTTGTCCCTTGCTTTGCACCGTAGCCATGCGGATTGGCAGGGTCATGAGTCGGTACAGTACTTACGATGTTTACGCCAGGTGCTGAAACATCTGGTTTGATCATCCACGTATCCATAACAGGACCACGAGAAGAGAAGTCAGCCATCAATTCACCGACTTGTTTATCAAACTTGGTGCCAAGTGTTACTGTTGTGTTTGGATTAGCGCTTAACAAGCTTTTAAGTTGAACACCCTCAGCGTTCGTAAGCTTGATTGTTGGAACTGCCATTCCAGGCACATCCACGATCTCACCAGCAACGTTGTTATAGATGACCATCCCGATGGCGCCAGCGTTCTTTGCATTCGTTGCTTTGTCTACAAACGCATACGTGCCCCGTTCTACTAATACGAGCTTTCCTGCTACGTCTTTCCCTGCAAAATCAGCTGTTCCTGCTAAGCCAACATCAACGATTGGCAACGTTTTTCCGTTAAGTGCTAGAACAGATTCCTCAGACGGAAAGCCCATTACTTTTGCAGATGAAAAACTGGAATTCCCTGCTTTTAAAGTAGCAGCATACACGTTATACGGAAGCTGTGTAGCTCCGACAGAAATGGCTTCTCTTGAAGTACCGGGAGAGCCGACCGTCCAGTTGTTTGGTCCGCTGTTACCGTTAGACGTTACCGCCACGACGCCATCAGACATGGCTTGATCAAGCGCGATACTCGTTGCCCAGTCCGGGTTGTTTAAGGAGTTTCCAAGAGATAGATTCATAACATCAGCGCCGTCTTCTACTGCTTTTTCAATTCCGGCAATTACATTTTCAGTCGAACCGCTGCCTCCAGGGCCTAATACGCGGTACGCTAATAATGTTGCATCAGGTGCTACACCTTTAATGCCGCCATCTGCCGCAACTGTACCCGCCACGTGCGTGCCGTGCGTAGTTTCAGCTCCTCTTGGATCGCCTTTAGGCGTCTCTTGTGGATCGTTGTCATTATCAACAAAGTCATATCCTTTGTAGTTACCGAATGCTTGATCGAGATCAGGATGTGTATAATCAACGCCTGTATCAATAACTGCAACCGTCACACCATCTCCTGTGTATCCGGATTCCCATGCTTGATTAGCGCCAATAAAAGGCGCTGAATTCATCATCTGAGGCGTAACATCATCGAATGAATGGTCACCCATGTCATCCCCTGTTGTGTGGTATTCAACATCAGGATAAACCGCTTTTACACCAGGCGTTGATAAAAGGTTCGGAATTTCATTTGCTGCAATCTCTAGTGAAAATCCAGAGAAAACATGATCGTACTCTTCTTTAACTTTATATGATTTGGAGCGTGTGGAGATTTCTTTTACCACAGCTTCACGTTTTGATTTTAGATTTGCTTTCGTTTGTTTTTTGCCTTTCTTTTTTGCCTCTAGTACAGAAGGTTCTTTTAATTCAACCATTACTTTTGTAACATGAGAAGAGTTTAAATTGTACTTCCCGTAAAGCGGTGCTAGGTCTGGCTGTGAATCATTTGTAGATGGAGCAGCAGATACACCAGAAAAAGCAGAAAAAACAAACGTACATGCTAATGTGAAACTAGATGTCTTGCGTAAAAAACTTTTCATTCAATCGTACACCCCTTATTTTTAATATCACGGTAATATTCTACTGCTGTGTTTAAATCCCTTGAGCACATGGTAAAAACAGATAATAGGTCCTTATATTGGAAGTTGAGGCGTTGGTCTTTTGTCCTTAAAACGTCATGAGCAAAACGTAACGCTAATTCTATAGACCCATGATAAGATGGGAATATTGTTTTTAGAGAAAGCTATTTTAGCGTAAGTGGTGGTTCTTGAAAGTAGTTGATTTCCGTTGCAGATGCTCCCTTTCCACGGGGCGAACGGTAAGCCTCCTGCCGCTACGCGCCATTAGGAGTCTCCACCTGTCTAGTTGCAGTGGCTAGCCCCTCGAGGTCAAAAGTTGAACGGTCAATAAGGCAATTTGCGCCTTCATAGCCCATTCATCTTCTGCTGGTCGGGGCTGAACGAGCCACTTCCACTTTTCAGACTGACCGCTCGTCCCGTAGGAGTCTCGCATCTTCCACTTCAATCAACCTTCAATGAAGTGAATAATAAAAAAGCTTAATAGCAACCTTTCTATTAGAAAAGAGAATTAGAGAAGAGAAAGAAGGTGAACGAATGGCTAAAGAGGAAGGCTATGGAACGATTCAGGAGAACCGGATCATTCCATTATGGAGTCTAACAGTATGGCTTGTTGTCATGAACACGACGATGTTTAATGTAGCGTTACCGAGTGTTATCTCGGAATTTGATCTGAGTCCAACTGCAGGATCATGGATTGTTTCAGGCTATTCGATCGTGTTTGCCTTATCGACGATCACATTCAGTAGGTTGTCAGATTTTATACCGATTGGAAGATTATTATTTACAGGTGTCATCATCTTAGGGCTCGCGTCTATCATCGGGTACTTTTCAAATAGTTTTGAGTTTGTATTGATCAGTCGTATGGTTCAGGCGATGGGAGCGGGTGCGGTGCCAGGGCTAGGCATGGTGCTTGCCACGAGGTATATTCCGATTTCAAGACGAGGACGCGCCATGTCGTTGATCTCATCTGCCGCATCTCTTGGCTTCGGGTTAGGACCTGTTATCGGAGGCGGTATCACACAGTTGTTAGGATGGAACTTTCTTTTTATCGTAACAGGCCTTGTATTGCTGTTGCTGCCAGTATTTAAGGTCTATCTGCCTGTTGAACAAAAAAGGGAGGGCTCGTTCGACTTTGTTGGCGCACTGTTAACAGGTGGTGGCGTAACCTCATTATTACTCTATCTTTCTTCGTTTTCTTGGTACTTGTTGGGCTTGAGTGTACTTTTCTTTGGCACTCTCGTGTTCTATTCAAAGAAAAAGGAAGATCCGTTTATTCGTGTGAGTTTGTTTAAGAACACGCTTTATGTGTCGCTCTTAATCATCGGACTTATTGCGTTCATGACCCATTTTGCACTGTTGTTCGTGATGCCGGTCATGTTGTCGAATCTATTCGGAAAAGAACCAGCTACGATTGGGTTTGTTATTTTTCCAGGTGCCATGCTTTCCGCATTAGCCGCTATTTACGTGGGACGGTGGATTGATCGATTTGGAAACCTGCCTGTCATGCGAACGGGGCTTGTGGCACTGTTGGTGTCCGTCGTACTGTTTTCACTTTTTGCAACAAAAGCATTCTATCTGACAGCGATCTTTTACATGTTTACGAGCATCGGATTTTCAAGCTTAACGTCAAGCTTGGCTAATGAAAACTCTAGAATATTAAGCGAGGATGAAGTAGGTTCTGGAATGGGCATGCTTCAGCTTGTGCAATTTTTCGGAGGAGCGCTGGGTGTAGCTGTTGCAGGGCTCTTAATCGAAGGACAGCAAGGCATCGAGTTAGATGCTATTTATCGTAACGTGTTTATCGTCTATACCATTCTCGTCGTAATCGCCATTGTGATCTATCGAGTGAAAATAAAAAGAAATGTGAGCCTGGAACTTGAATAAGTTCTAGACTCACATTTTTTTATTTCAGCATCTTAAAGTCATAGGAATAGATAGACTTGCCTTTGATTGATTTGAGGATGTCGTTTAAACCGTTGATATTCATATTCTCTATCTTCTTTCCCTCGGTTAAGGAATAGTGTTCGATGTAGTATTTTTCTTTAAGCTTTTCATCATGTCTTACGACGTAAAGGTGATCGTCTTTATAGAAAAGCTCTTCGTTATGCCTCACTCCATCTTTTCGAACGTTTTTCATAGAGAATTTTTTGCTTACTTTCTCGGTTTTTGTGTCAAAAGCAAATACCTCACCAAGGCCGTTTGCGTAGTAAAAGACGTTGTTATATAGGTGAGCGGAGTTTTTTATATTGAATGGGTAGTGCGCTGTGATATTTTTTTCATTTCTATAAGAAGAAAGGATGAACTCATCTTGTGTCTGCGTTTTTTTATTGATCCGATACAGCACAACATCTGAATCGATTGTTTCTGTAACTTCTCCTAGCGTTTTCTGTCCCACAAAATAGTAAAACAAATCATCGCTTAGGATTGGAGACATGCTGCTAAAATCAGTTTCTTTGGAATGGTTAACTTTTAGAATATCTTGAGTATTCATCTCGTCCTTTGCCAACTTCACTTTTCTGATATGAAACTCTTCCTTTTGATTATCTTGAGTTAACACAACAATTTCACCTTGATCTAATCCTGAAGCAGCGATGTAATGGGGGATGTTTTCTTTATGAAAGCCTTCCTTGTTACCATAAAGAATATTCGAATCATACCCGCCGTTAGCACCTACACCTGTATTGAAAACAGTAAAGTACAATTTTTCTTTCTCCAAGTATCCTGTTCTTTCACCCGTATACTGGGATTTATCCATACCAAACTCTTTATATGTGTCTCCGACTAAACGGATTTTATTTTTATCGACTAACAAAACTTCATTTTGATTCGCAGCTACACTGCCGAGTTCTAAGCCTTTCATCTTAAATGCATTCGCTTCACCTTTGTCATTAATAAAGACGGCAAGGCTTACTCCTTTTCCATCCATGTCTTGATCCGCTGTTGTTGAAAAATAGAGTACTGCTTTCTTATCCGTTAAAAAATTTTCTTGCTTGATCGCTTCATTCTCAATAGAAAGCGAAGCGCTAAGATTCTGACTCCAGTACGTTCTATATAAAAATCCACCGATTAAAGTCATCAATAATGAAAAGAAGATTATTTTTTTCACTGTAATCACCTTCTTATAAAAACAAGGCAATAAGTTCGTAATTCTACGTCCTTATTGCCTTATTATTTTTTATATATTCCGGACGAGCTGTGTGCCAGGCGCATCCCGGACATCCCGAGGATATACTCCTAACCCGCCATCTACGTCTAAATCTAAGTTTCCATTTAACTTAAAGGCCGACCATACCAGTTTGGAACAGTTCTTATCACCAATATGTGAAGTCGAACGGTTGGTCACGAAGTTATAAGAATATGCGTCAATGCCTACACGGCTAAATGCCCAGTTTGCAGCATTATTACGGTTCGTCGAGCTTGTTGTAACAGATTTTACTTGTGCATCACCTTGATCCACTTTTCGTAAAGTGGTTGAGATCGTCCTCACACCTGTTTCAGGGACAGATTCAACAATGACGTCGCTCGAATAATACATGCCCACGTGTCCATGGTTCATGTAGGCCGTTTGAGATGCGGTGTAATAGAAGTTTCCTTTTGAACTAGGTCCAACAGAAACGGTTCCACCGCTGCTGCCCATTGTGCCAACCTTACCGCTTTGTTGCTTTTCTTCCTTGCTCATTGTTTGATCATGTTTCAATTCTTCGTAGATTTTTTTAAGAAGTGCATCCTCTGTATCTCCTGTGTTTTTTGCGATAGCCTGAACACTAGAAAGCAACTCAGCTGATGTTAAATCTGGCTGCATACTTAGGATTTCATCTTTATACGAAGTCTGATTTTGAGCAAAAGCACTTGGTACCGAAAAAGCTGTGAGACAGAATGCTAAAACACTAGTAACTAGATGTTTTTTCATATTCCAAACCTCCTGCCGTAATACGGGACCCCTTTGTCGACATGTTCAATTTACCATTTATATACAGATGCGTAAATACGAAAACGAATAAACAGTAGGGTGGACTTATGAGGGAAATGAAAGATACACCTAAAGGACTGTGCGTGCTGCACATAAAAAGAAGAGAAACAGGTCAAAAGGTATTGAGAAAGACTAGTAAGATTGGATGCATAGGAGGTTTGTGTGGATAACGAGATTTTGAAAAGATAAGAATGAATGATCATAAATGGAGTATCCTCTTAAGAGCTGTGGAGTAAATCAGTGTGGGAAATAAATTGTGTGGGGTCAGACCCCTCTAAACTTTCTATGAAACAGCCGATACTTACTATGAATTGCCTAAACTAGCGAAACTTTAACAATGTAAGACAAATTCGAAGAAAGATGAGGGACGAATTCGTGGAAAGAAACAAAGAACTGATTGATTCATTATTGAAGCTTCAGGAGCTATTAGACACAGTACCAGATACAGTAGAGGCCATACCCCCTTTCACACAATACATCCGCTCTTTTTTACGTATTAAACCAACAGGCAGAACGTTACCGACTATCGAGATTATGACGATGATCAAAATACGAAAGCCTAACTTGTATCAACTTTTGAAACGACATTCTAACGATGACATGCTATCGATGTTAACAAACCTAGATATGGATTATGAGTTAGCTCAACTTAAGATCGAACGCATTCTTCAAGGAGAGGTCATCGCTTAATAAGCGGTGTCTTTTTTATTTTCGTTGTTCTTCGTTATAATGGGTGAAAGGAGTGAGGAAATTTGCAAAGTGTTGGATTTATCGGAACAGGTGTAATGGGAAAAAGCATGGCCGGTCACTTGATGAATGCAGGTTATCCAGTCCATGTTTATACGAGAACGAAAGCAAAAGCAGAAGATCTTCTTGAAAAAGGAGCTAAGTGGGCAGACACACCAAAAGAAATTGCCCAAACCTGTGATGTGATCATCACGATGGTCGGATATCCGAAAGATGTGGAAGAAGTTTACTTAGATGCAGAAGGGTTAGTCGCTCACGCCAAAGAAGGATCTTATTTAATCGATATGACGACTTCTAGTCCACAGCTGGCACAAAAAATTGAACGCACGGCTGCTGAACGAAATATTGCAACGCTTGATGCACCCGTTTCTGGCGGTGATATCGGTGCGAGAGATGCCAAACTATCCATCATGGTAGGCGGTTCAGAATCAGCATTCCATGATATGGAACCGATCTTTTCTAAAATGGGTACGAACGTTGTTTATCAAGGAAAAGCTGGATCTGGTCAGCATACGAAAATGTGTAATCAGATTGCGATCGCCTCAGGTATGATGGGTGTTTGCGAAGCGATTCTTTACGCAGAAAAAGCAGGATTAGACCCAGATAACGTGCTGAAAAGTATTGAATCTGGTGCTGCAGGAAGCTGGAACCTTAGCAATCTTGGACCAAGAATCTTAAAAGGAGATTTTGCTCCTGGCTTTTATGTGAAACATTTTATAAAAGATATGAACATCGCATTGAAATCAGCTGAAGAGATGGGATTATTGACACCAGGATTACAACTCGCAAAGAAGCTATATGACGAGCTTGCTGAGATGGGTGAAGAAGATAGCGGGACACATGCACTTTATAAACGTTTAGCGAACCAAGGGTAAGTCTACCTTGGTTTCTTTTTTTCCTCTTTACAAAACGTAATAATTACGATTAAATATAGGGTGCATTACTATAAATTTTGAGCGAGAATACTAGATTTCATTCATAAAGAAACTAGTATATAAATAAATTAAACTGTTGGAGTAGAGGAGCGTTAGACGATGAAGGACCTCGCAACAAGAGATATTATAAGAAAAGAAATGATAGGGCTCTTATTGCTAGCTATCTTTATTATTTCTTTTCTATTTATGGAAGAAATTAAAAATGATTCTGTATTTGATAACTTACCAAGTTCCATCATGCATGTGAACACGGTGTTTCTAAGTATTTTAATAGAAGCGGTTCCTTTTATCTTATTAGGAGTTTTCGTTTCAGCCCTAATTCAAACGTTTGTAACGGAACAGCATATCCAACGGTTGATCCCAAAGAATCCATTCTTAGGAATAGGTGTTGTACTCTTTATGGGAGTGATTTTTCCAGTCTGCGAGTGTGCGATCATACCTGTCGTAAGACGCTTAATCAAAAAAGGACTTCCGCTGCACCTTGGAACGGTTTTTCTATTAACCGTCCCTATCGTGAACCCAGTCGTTATCCTATCCACTTTTTATGCGTTTCGTAACAATATGGCAGTCGTTTATGGAAGAATTGGCCTCGCACTTCTTGTGGCAATCATCATTGGGTTGATCGTATATTGGGTATTTCGCAATAAATACCAGCTCAGATCACACGTAGAGCATGGAGCTCATGATCATTCACATGGATTAACGATGAGTCGCTGGAAACAGACGGTGTATCACGCATCTGATGAGTTCTTTGATACTGGGAAGTTCCTTATTTTTGGTGCGTTTTTAGCGAGTATGTTCCAAGTATTCATTAATCGTAATGACCTTTTGGCGCTCGGAGGCAATGAGTGGTCATCAACAGGTCTGATGATGGGTCTCGCTTTCTTGCTATCCATTTGTTCAGAGGCGGATGCCTTTATCGCCGCATCATTCGGAAGCACATTTACAGTAGGTTCGATCATCGCGTTCTTAGTTTATGGACCGATGCTTGATGTGAAGAACATGCTTATGATGTTTGCTTATTTTAAGACGCGTTTTGTTTTTGTGTTAATGGGGTTAATAACGCTGACTGTATTTGCTGTAACGATGGTTTATCAGTTTGTGGCATAGAAAGGGAGGTAGGATACGATGAACAAAGAGAGTCGAGATTTTCACACGTACTTAAGAGGTATCATCTTAATCGGTTTCATGCTCCTGCTGATTGGATTAATCACAACAGGGAAGCTGAATTATTATGTTGCACCGAAAATGCATATCTTTGTCTATTTTGCGATCGGCATCTTAGGAATTTTAGGTGTGATGCAGTTCTTTAGACGATCTGATGAACAACATGATGATGCATGCGGATGTGGTGTGGATCACACACCAAAGGGAAGGCCGCTCAAGCATTTCTTTATCTATATGATATTTGTGATCCCTCTTCTTACAGGTTTCATGATTCCAGAAAAAGCGATGGACAGCTCAGTCGCGGAAAAGCGTGGCATTCGTTACGGAACGGGACTGTATGCTAAGCCAGCTCAGAAAACGGAAGAAGGTAAAGTAACCACTACACAGAATATTGATGTGGAAGCCTATTTAGATGATCCGGAAGGTTACATTAAAGAGATGGAAAAGAACGTTAAGGAAGAAAATCCGGTCGAAACGTATGATGTTACGGCGTACTATAAAAAGTTCGGAAAAGAACAGTTGGCGAAGGATAAAGTGAAAGTAACATCTGATCACTATCTGGACACGATGACTGTTTTGGATATCTACCTTGATAAGTTTAAAGGAAAAGAAATAGAGACTACTGGATTCGTGTATCGTGAAGACGGAATGAGTGAGAATCAAGCCGTTATTGCACGCTTTTCCATGAACTGCTGTAGTGCAGATGCCGTTGTCTATGGAACCATTATTGAAGGCGATGGAGTATCCAAGCTTAAAGAAGATGAATGGTACACCGTAACAGGAACCATTGACGAAACAGAATTGAACAAAGTCCGTCTGCCCTTAGTAGAGGTTGAATCCTTAGAAAAAATCAAGCCACTCAAGGATCCATATGTGTATCCGAGTCCTGAGAGTTTGGGAGCTTATTAAAGAGTAATAAAGCATAAGCCAGCTAATTTCTTTATGAATTAGCTGGCTTATTTTTATTTTAAATTTGTTTATCTTTCTTATCTTGCATTTTAGTCCATAAAGGATAAATAATTATTTAATCGAATATATATCTTGTGTTACTTCACAAAAGGGTGATCGTTAAAGATTGCATTTGTGAGTAGGAGGTATATACATGACTTTGGATGAAATCAAGAAGATGAGAAGACAGCAATTTATTTTGATGAATGTACTTCTTATCATTCTCATTACACTTTATTTAACCTTAATTCGAGTAATAGGTGTAACATCATCACAATTTTTTATAACTCTGGGAGTGGTGTTGCTTATTCAATCCAGTATAGGCTTTATCAGGATTAACTCGACCAAATCACTTTTTTCTATTTATGAGAAGGTAAGTTTATATGAAAAACAAAAAATGGGTGCTGAATGGAAGAAACAGAGAAAGATGAGTTACATCTGGATGCTGATTACTAGTGGTTTTTTATTCATGCAAGCTTATTGGAATAGGGGGGTAACGGGGGATTTTTTTCAAATTGATATTCGATATATGTTACTGATGCTAATTTTTATTCTTTTGTTATCAAATTTAAGTCTTTTTATTCACGTTAAAAAAGTTGATAGTTCGATCTCTGCACGGGATCTAAAAGGTTATACTCGAAAAACAAATTTAACTGCAGCCTTGCTAGGAGCAGTTTCTGCAATAATTTTTATTTTTATCACTCTTTTTTACATTATGATTTAAATATGCTTTACAAAAATATGTAAAAGCACTGCGATTTTGACAGCAGTGCTTTTTGGTCACTCCTAGCTATTCTTCTAGTAAACATACGTTCCAACAACAAAGAGTTCGAACAATACGGTAAGTCCGATAAAATAAGAGACTTGTGCAAATAATCCCCAATCCTTATCTCTAGCAACCTGCATCACCCACAGTGCTATAGCGGAAATGATCACAGGAATGATGAATGAGCTGCCGGTAAAGGTGAGGTACTTCGGCGCTAGCGTATAGAATGTGTTGTTAAACAAAGACTGGATGACATAAAGCTGTGTAATCACAAAAAGTGCGATCGCAGTCCACTTTGCCCAAGGTTTTTCGTCCTCAATGATATCAATTCGTACAAAATATAGAATACCTAAGAACAATACAGACGGTACTACCCAAATAAATGCGTTAGTCATGGCGATGAACGAAACTACAAAAGCCGTAAACGCGTCAAACGTAGCGTTGTAGACATCTTGCTTTTCTACTTTTGTACTGTCATTCTTTATCTCTGAATCTTGGCTTGCTAAATAAAGTCTATAATCACTGACAGATTCCGCTTTTAACCAAGCGATTGTCTTTTCATCGACCTGTAACGGATATACTGAGAAATCAGTCGTTGTACTGATTCGTGCTGCTTCCCAATTGTCGCCATTTAATGTTGCTTTGTAAATGTTGCCCGCTTCCTTTTTAGTAGAAATCGGTCCTTTCGCTGCAAAGAGAATGATAGGCTTGTCATTTTCTACGTTCAATTGTTGGTAGGAAGGATTCTCGATTTCATACCCAAGCTCTGAGCTATATAACTTTACATTGCTAAAATTGACTGTCGTAAGCTGATCCTTTGGTGCTGCACCGTAAAACGTTTTAAACGTCTTCGTTCCTTGTTTAGAAGAATAAAAGGTATACATAAAATGAACTTGATCAGCTGCTTCAGCAAAGCGGAAGTTATAGATTTTATCTGTCGGCGTTTTGTTGTATCGCGTAATAGATTGAGCGCTATATTTTCCGTCAGCTTCTTTTAAATAAAAAGCTTCCATTTCTACTTTTTCACCAACAGTCAGGATAAATGATTGAGATGCTGGGTGACCTGATAATTCTGATAGCTTTTCTTTAGCTGTAAAGATAGATTGACTTTTTCCATCTTCAGGATTGTATACAAAAACTTCATTACCTTTTGAATAAGCAAAGCGATCTTTAGCATCAGCCAGAAGATCTACATCTTTATCTACAACGGTTTGTTTTCCATCTTCATACAGAATAAGCTCACCACGAGAAATAAAGGCGATCTGTTTTCCGTTTGTCCAATAGTTCGCTCTTTCATCAAGCGGGAGTTTCTCTGTCTTTTCAGAGACTAGATTTAGATTTGCATCTAAAGTCGTCACTTGTAACCCATCTTTTTGATGTGTGTAAGCATAGTATTGGTCATCTTTTTTTATAACAGTTGGTTCAGCACTAATGGATTGTGCAGATGTCTCCACTGAACGGCTCCAATCAGGATTGGGAAGCTTTCTTTCTTGACTGACATTATTCCAGATCACTGCTCCGATCAGTATCAAAACGACTGCGAAAGGAAGCAGTAATGCTCTGTAATTGGATTGATTTCTTTTCTTGTTCTTTTTGGTTTTTACATTCGAATTCATGTTGATAGATCCCCCTATTTTGTATAAAACGACAAATTAATACTATTCGTTAAATTAGACGTATATCCCTGTAAAATATTTTCAATTTTTTTATAGAAAGAATGTGTAGGATGAGTTGATCCCATATTGTCTCTTTGTAAGTTTTTGTAGAATAACAATCATTCCCCCGGAAATATTGTCGAATATCATCAACGGATTTTTAAAGTGGTAGAACAGAACTGGTGGTATAATTTGGTTTATATACTATTTATAGAAAGTAGGGAGAAGGCGTGGAGCAATTCGTTCATATTTATGTGACTAGTGATATTCATGGCTATGTTCTCCCGTTAACGTACGGAAATAATGAAAAAGCGGAAATAGGATTGGCTAAAACCACAGGATTATTAAAGGAACATATGTTTAACCGCCCCAACACTTTCCTTATTGATAACGGAGACCTGATTCAGGGAACGCCACTTACTTACTATCACGCTAAAACAGATCAAGCTGATGTGAATCCGATGGTTCTTCTACTAAATGAACTGAATTACGATGCTGCGATAATAGGAAATCATGAGTTTAATTATGGTCTTCCTTATCTATATAAAACAATTGATGACTCAAAATTCCCTTGGCTTTCGGCTAATATTGTTCACCGAGGAACAGAGAAGCCTGTATTTGGACAACCTTTCGTAATAAAAACTTTTGATTGTGGGTTAAAAGTAGCACTCTTAGGATTAACAACACAATATGTACCGAACTGGGAGAATCCAGAACATATTAAGGGTCTTGACTTTCTAGATGCGGTGGAGACGGCAAAGAAATGGATTCCTTATCTACGATCGAAGTCGGATGTCATAATTGTTTCATATCATGGTGGGTTTGAGAGAGATCTCAGAACAGGGGAACCGACGGAATCGCTAACAAAAGAGAACCAAGCGTATCAACTTTGTATGGAGGTTGAAGGGATAGATGTGCTTGTAACCGGTCATCAGCATCGCTTGCTTACAGGTGAAGTGAACTTAGTCACGATCGTTCAGCCGGGGACACAAGGAACTGAGCTAGGGTATGTAGAAGTTAAGGTCAATGGTGAAGGTGATTCATGGGAAGTGAAGGATAAACGAGCGAGACTACTTTCTGTGAACGACCACGAACCTGATCAGCAGGTGTTGAATCTGATTCAGCCGTACGAAATGAAAACTCAGAAATGGCTAGATCAGCCTTTAGGACAAGTAGACGGAGACATGACGATTACTGATCCGATGTTAACGAGGCTAGCTGATCATCCGTTTATTGAATTCATTAATAAAGTGCAGATGGAAGCGGCAGGTGTAGATATTTCAAGTACTGCTCTATTCGATGATCATTCCAAAGGATTCTCAAAACATATAACGATGCGTGATATCGTTTCAAACTATGTGTACCCAAACACTTTAAAAGTGATCGAGATTACAGGGCGAGATATGAAGGATGCATTAGAACGGTCAGCTTCTTATTTTTCTGTGAACGAAGAGGGTGATCCGATAATCAATCCAGCGTTTTCAATTCCAAAGCCTCAGCACTATAACTACGACATGTGGGAAGGTATTGATTACACGATTGACCTGTCAAAGCCGCTCGGACACCGAATAGTAAACTTAATGCATAAGGGAAAACCAATTGAAAGCAACTCCTTATACGAAGTAGTTATGAACAATTATCGTGCAGGTGGAGGCGGTGATTATCCCATGCTGAAGGGGAAGCGTGTCGTGAAGGATATCCCGATCGATATGTCTGAACTAATGGCAAACTATATCTTGAATAGAGGTACGATACAAGCAACGTGTGATCACAACTGGCGCGTAATGGTTTCATCTTCCTTAAAAAATAAGAGAAGCAGGTGAAGCGGGTGAAAAAGTGGGGTTGGTTTGTATTTGTAGTCATAGTAGTTTTGCTTGCTGGATGTTCGAGTGAGGAAAAAAGGACGTTAAACGATAAAAACTTAACACTGCAAGATCATCCAAAAGGTGCTTATCCACGCTATTACGATCAAGTTTCTAAGAAAGAAACACTAAAAGCGGTTCCGTTCTCACTGGAGCTGCCTGATCAATTGCCGTTTAAAGTCGCTCTTTCAACTTATCAGATTTCCGATTGGGGTGAAAAACGAAATATTTTGGTAGACTCCGTTTTTTATCCGGAACAACAAGGGCAGAATGTTTATTTAGCTTATCGAGTATCTAACTTTCTCCCGAAAACCGAGAAATTAGAAACGAAAGATGAAGTTGAGCTTAGTGATGGTACGGATGCTTATTTTTCAGGAAGTAATGATCTTCCTATCCTTGCTTGGAAAAAGGATGGTTTATTTTATAAAATGGAGTACTTAATAAAGGAAGATACAGACAGAAAAACGGAGAAAAAGAAGCTGATTGAAGCGGCAAGTTCTGTTTTTGAATAATTTTATAAAATTTATGGCCGTGGGGGATTGTTCTCTTGCGGCTTATTGTTTGAAATTCAGTAGTTTACAGTAAAATATGATAATATGGTTCAAAGGAGGGGATATTCTTGCAAAAACTGGAGTTTGAATCTGCATGGGACAAGACTATAGCCCGCCAAGACAGAGAAGAGATAGAACGAGTCTTTTCTGAATTGCATTCAGAAGAACATATGAGACAGCAGGCTGTGATTTTGAAAACAGCTTATAACCATAAAAAAGAATTTTTAGTGACTGTGCTTGTAAATAATTATTCGACAGAGCCTTTCTCTTTAATCGGCAAAAAAGTGCTGTATGAAGAAGAGGAGCATACGATCGGTGTTATGGATTCCCGTTATACATTGGAAGTTCCTCCTGAAACAAGTATGCCATGGACGTTTATTTTTCCAGCAGCATCACTAAGTAGCCAGCCATCTCGAGAGTATGGAAAATTAATCATCATGTAAAGCGAGGGAAACGTGTGAGAACGATTATTTGGTTTATTTATTTTTGGGGAATTTTATTAAAGTTGATCCCCTCATTAAACCGTGTAAAAAAGTTTTATCAAGCTGGAAAGATTGAAGAGCGGGACCGGTTGGTTGATCAGAAAGTAAAAGAGTGGTCAACTTCGCTCGTTAAACTTAGTGGAACGCGTGTGTCAGTAAGCGGTGAGGAAAACATCCCGAACGATACAGCTGTGCTTTTTGTGAGCAATCATCAAGGTAACTTCGATATTCCGATTCTTTTAGGCTATATCCAGAAACCAAAAGCATTCATCTCGAAGATCGAGGTAAAGAAGATGCCTTTTATCGGGACATGGATGGAGCAATTGAACTGTTTATTCATGGATCGTAAGAATGTAAGGCAGTCTGTTCAAGCGATCAACGAGGGAGCCAAACTGTTGAAAAACGGGACTTCTCTGGTTATTTTTCCTGAAGGAACGAGAAGTAAAGGTGACGATATGTCAGAGTTTAAAGCGGGAAGCTTCAAACTAGCGACTAAATCTGGTGTTCCGATCATTCCTGTTACGATCAACGGCTCGTATAAAATAATGGAACAACAAGGATTTTGGATCAAACCAGCGAAAGTTCACCTTACTGTTCATCCGCCGATCTATCCAGAACAACATCAAGACGCTAAAGAATTGGCTAGATTGTCAGAAGAGATTATTAAAAACGGGGTAAAAAAAGCAGTCTCTTAAATGCAATATATCAACTGAAGTGCGAATGTTGGCGAAAACAGCTTAACGAATCACCTGTACGAACAACACGTATATTTGTTATTATTGGGATAGAAGGTAATAATTTCTAGGAGGAATACCATGACAGGAACAATTACAGTCATTATGATATTCTCAATTCCCATTATTGCAATCGTACTAGGGCATTTTCAACAACAGACGAAACTTAAACATAAGATGCTACAAGATGAGATAGAACTGGAACGTTTAAAGCATGACAACTATGTGATCGAAACCCAAAAGATGAGGATTGAACTCGAACAGATGAAACTGATCGATTCACCTGATCAAAAAAAATCTGTATAAAAAGAGGATGCCTGAAAAGCTAATTGCTTTTGAGGCATCCTTTTTTGTTAGAACCTTTTTTATCTGTAATTGATGAACTGTACGTCGATCGGCAGGTTTGCTTCTCTAACAAGCGCAATAATCTGCTGAAGGTCGTCTCGGCTCTTTGCCGTTACACGAACTTGATCATCTTGAACTTGGCTCTTCACTTTAAGTCCAGAATTCTTAATCAGCACATTGATTTTCTTTGCGTTGTCTTTATCGATTCCAGTTACAAGCTTTGCACGTTGGCGAACAGTTCCACCTGAAGCTTGCTCAATCTTGCTGTAATCTAAGTTTTTTGTTGGCACGCCGCGTTTGATCAGCTTTGTGATCAAAACATCTTTTAGCTGCTCTAGCTTGTACTCGTCGTCAGAAACTAAAACGAGCTCTTCACTGGATTTGTCGAGTGTGATCTCACTTTTACTACCCTTAAAATCATAACGAGTTGTAATTTCTTTTGTCGCGATATTGATCGCATTGTCTACTTCTGATAGATCTACCTGTGAAACGATATCAAATGAACTTTCTTTAGCCATTTTGTGAAACCTCCTGACGATTACTTCGTTTATATAGTTACAGTATAAATACATTGTGGTGATGTTTCCAGTTTGTACACATTCTTTTCCGTGGAAACGGGTACAAAGTATAAGTTTTTATGTTAAAATGAAGGCTGGAAAATTTACAGAATGTTTGAACCACTAGGAGGAGTACTTGTTGCTTCATTACAAAACGTACACACACGAAAAAAATCATCAATGGGTGATTTTTGTCCATGGAGCTGGGGGCAGTTCATCCATATGGTATAAACAGCTAAGAGAATTCAAACAACATTTTAATATTTTGCTTGTCGATCTAAGAGGTCACGGCAAATCACAATCCGATACATTTTTATTAAAAAAATATTCGTTTAAAGAGGTCAGCCTCGATGTGCTTGAGGTAATGGATCATCTAAAGATTCAAAAAGCTCATTTCGTAGGAATTTCTTTGGGGACAATTTTAATTCAAACAATTGCTGAACTCTATCCTGAACGAGTTGCTTCTATGACGCTTGGTGGCGCGGTTACAAAAATGAATTTCCGCTCGCGGTTCTTGATTGCGATGGGTAACCTTTGTAAATCTTTTATCCCGTACATGTGGCTTTACAGCTTATTTGCTTGGGTGATCATGCCGAAAAAGAGACATGAAGCTTCGCGTTCTTTGTTTATTGGAGAAGCGAAAAAGCTTTGTCAAAAAGAGTTCAAGAGATGGTTTAAGCTCACACTGAAGATCAATCCATTTCTGCAAAGTTTGCGTAAAAAAGAGATTCCGATCCCTACGCTTTACATCATGGGTGAGGAAGATTATATGTTCTTACCGCCGATTCAGGCGTTCATCGATAAGAAGAAACATTCGAAGCTTTTAACTATTAAAGATTGCGGACATGTATGTAATGTTGATCAGCCAGAGCTTTTTAACAAAAGTTCGATTGAGTTTATTCGCAAGCAGATTGCTGCTGCACCGAATGCTTCTTAAAAAATACATTGAAAGTGTTGATTTCCGTTGCAGGATGCTCGCTTTCCGCGGGGCAGGCGGTGAGCCACATTTGTTCGTTTCACTCTTAAGTGTCTCACCTGGCTAGTTGCAGTGGCTAGCCCCTCGAGGTCAAAAGTTAAATGGTCCAGAAGGCATAGTGCGCCTTCATAGCCCATTTACTTTTGCTGGTCGGGGCTGAACGAGCCACTTCCACTTTTCGGACTGCCCGCCTGTCCTAGCCGAGAGTCTCGCACCTTCCACTCCAATCAACTATACAATGATGTCTTTTTAAGAAGGTTTAGTTACAATCTCCTTTAGGGACTGAGATTAAAGAACAAGATAAAACAAAAGAAACGACCCTTTCAGCAGGGTCGTTTCTTTTGTATATTTAGTTTTGCCAATTATTGATCGTAGTTCCGGGTCCTGAAGATGGGGTAGTGAACGTATGATTTGTTCCACTTTCCCAGATTACATTTCCTGCGGAATCTTTTTTGATGAACTTGAATTCTAGTGCTTTACCCGCTGGTACACTGATGTCGTAGTACCATGTTGGATACGCTGCTATGATTTGATTGTAAAATGGACCTACTGCTTTTGCGGCATTCCAATTTCCTAATTCTTCGGTGTTTCCTACAACATAAACGTTCTGTCCGTTGCTCGTGTAAGCATTGTTGATCAAGAATCGCACGGAACTTTGTGATCCAGATAAGATATCAATCGGTCCGTAGCCAGTACTTACCGTTCCTGAAGAATTTGTTACGGTGACTTGGTAGCTGCCTGCTGCAACTGCAGGAACTGTCACTTTGATCTCGTCGTTGCTCCATGATTGAACACTTGCATTCACGGTGCCTATCTTTACAGAACCAGTCGAGGTTCCGAATGCATCACCACTGATCGTGAGCGTATTGCTTGGTTTCGCAATAGCTGGACCGATTCCACCGATAACCGGAGTCGAACTGCTTCCGTTATGTGCATAAACGGCTGCTTCACCTGGTGAAAGGTCGAATGCTGCAATCGTACCACCAGAAACCGTAATAGAACTCCCCGTTAAGAGACCCGTTAATTGATCAGTATAAGTTCCAGCTGGTAACGCTGTAGCAGCTCCACTCACGTTATAACTCATTGAAGTACTTTTGTTTACTGCGACTAAGACAACATCGTTTCCAAACTGTCTTTCGTATACGTAAACATCATTGTTGATCCAGCGTTGTTTTGTTTTTCCGAAGCCAAGTGCCTGATTCGTCTTTCGCAGTGTAGAAAGCTTTTTAATAATTTGATAAGCTTTTGTTGTTTGATTGAATGATGTCATCTTTCCTCGGTTGTTTGGGTCTCCGTTACCAGTCATATATTGTTCTGTTCCATAATAGATGTTAGGAACACCGCGTGATGTGAGCATAACGGCAAGTGCTAGATCTGTCTTTTTCGTATCCGCTCCGTTCGTATGAAAACGATCCATATCATGATTATCAAGGAATGTTACTTGATCGATCGGCTGTTCATATTTGGTTTGGGTTTCTGTGATCATGCTATCAAAGCCATACCAGCTATCTGAATTGTTGCGAAGCACTTGGCGGAGTTCTTGTCCGTAGCGGAAATCCAGCAGTGACATTCCGTATTTGTTCGCAAAATCATAATAGTTTTGGTCGACTTCATTTTCTCCTAAGAACCATTCTCCAAATGTAAACACAGGCTGATGAGAATTTATCGTTTCCATAAATGTTTTTTGCCAGCCGAACGGCATATGTTTGACTGCATCTACACGAATACCATCGATTCCCATGTTCAGCCATTGTTTGATCGCACTCTTGAAGTACGTATCTACGGTTGGATTTTGGTGGTTAAAATCAGCGAGGTCATATAGATTACGATAGATACCATCTTCTATCGAGGAGAAATTCGTTCCTTTGTTGTGATGAAACAGACCTTTCGTATCGTTTGTATACCCACCGACAAGTGTTCCGTTGTCATAAAGTTTACCGTTCTCCATATAGCTTGGCGTGTCCTCAGATGCTGGAGATGTGTGGTTCGGTGCAAAATCAATTATGACTTTGATGCCTTTGGCGTGAGCGGTATTGATTAAGTTTTGAAAGTCAGTCATGCTTCCGAAATAAGGGTTGGCTTTCTTAAAATCCCTGCCCCAATAGCCATGATAGGCAGTTGTGCCAGCTGCGTCGTTCAATACGCTGTACACATTCTCAACTGGCTGAGAGATCCAAAGTGCTGTAACACCCATATTCGTTAAATATCCATCATTGATCTTGTTGATGATTCCTTGCCAGTCGCCGCCGCAATATTTTCGAAGATTGGAACAGTCACTGCTGAACAGGTTTCCTGTAGGATTATTTGATGCGTTTCCGTCTGAGAAACGATCGGTCATAATCTGATAGATTACATCTTGACCATAGTTAACCTTGTTGAAACTAGCAGCTTCTACGGTTGGTGGGCTGTCTTGAAAGGGAAGGTTTGAGAACGTTAAAGACAAACTAAGTGCAGCTGAAACAAATAAGCTTTTTTTCATGCGGTTATTCACTCCTTTTTTAGAAAATAAAAAACCCCGTTATTCGCAAGGAATAACGGGGTTGTCTTGAAATAAACATTGCCCTCAAGTTTTTACATGTAATAGCGCGCTCTATTACTCTCATTATTCAAATTAATGTAAACGCTGTCAATTAAGTTATTCATGGCGTGAAGGACAAACATTGATACTTAAAGGAAAGACAGAATGAAAATGATTCAAAAGTAATTTTTACTTGTGAGAAGAAGGTATTTAGACTTAGGTTTTCTTTAGAGATCATTGATTTTCTTCTTCACTTTTTTCATCAAACTATTATTTAGAGTGTTCACATGCTCCTCATTTTTGACCAAAATTCGATAAGCATCAATGATGGATAGAGTACGAACCAAAATGTAGACCCCGATGCCTATCAAAGCAATAAAAATCGGGTTGTACGGAGTTAATAAGTCTACGTCCACCCATTCTTTTTTTATGATTAAAAAGAAGATAGCTCCTCCAACAATAGAGCAGATTCCAATCATCATTACCGCAGTACATTTACTTTTTATCTCTTCGTATCTAATTTTTAAATCTTTTAAAGTGTTTTGGTCAAAAATCAGCATCTCTTTCTTAAGTAGGCTGTATCGATCCTCTTTTATGAGTCCTGCTGTAATCGTTCCGATTCCAAGAACGGCTATTAAAATCGTTAGTAGAGTAAAGGTGATTGGACCTTCCTTAAATAAGAAGTAAGGAATCGTTGAAAAGATTAACAGACTAAATCCAATGGCAAGGTATTTCGAGACTTTATTTTGAAATAAGAGGTATCCTTCCGCCATCTCTTTGCTAACATAATAACCATTTTCATTCTCACGACTCTCTTCAACGGTGTCTTTCAGTAAGTAATCAATAGATACTTCAAAAATGTTACCGAGCATCAATAGCTTTTCTGTTTCAGGAAAACCCTGACCGTTTTCCCATTTACTGATTGCTTGTCTGGTTGTGTTTAATTGTTCGGCCAGTGCTTCTTGTGAGAGACCTTTTTGTTTTCTAAGCTTAAAAAGTTTTTCACTGAATGTCATAGAAGAACTCCTTTCATTTACTACTTCAATTGTAGTAAAACAATGTATGGTTTTCTATATTTTAGCAGGTGCACTATGTTAACTTGAGGTTGCACTTATGTAATATCCACTAAAATAGGTGTGAAGGCATAAGAAAAACGACCAAGAAAATTGGTCGTATAAAGGGTGTTGGTAGCTTCTTATTCAGGTTGGTTAAAACAAGCATCCTTAAATGGAAATCAAACATTTTTAAGAACAACGAAGCTTATAAAAATAGTGTTTTTATAAACTTACAGCGCGTGCAATCGTGAACAAACGTGAAGCGGGGTGAAAACCTTTTGTGATCAAGTCTTTGATGATGGTGGCACCTAACATGCTGTAGACTGTACCATTACCGCCAAACCCTAAACAATAGTACTCGCCAAGACGGTTAGGGTGTTCACCGATATATGGCAGTCCGTCATGCGATTCTCCAAACGTCGCACACCAAGAATGAGAGATTTTTGGGGATAGATCTGGAAAATGTTCTTTGATCTTTTGAAGAATTCGCTCACCACGTTCTTCGATAAGCCCTTCATTTAACGGTGCTTCAGCTTTATCTTCATCTAAACCACCGGCAACGATTCTTCCATCTTTAGTCGTCCTCATATAAAGGTATGGACGCTTCGTTTCCCAGATCATCCATTCGTCGTACCATGTTTTCAGTGATGATAGAGGTTCTGTTACGATCGCATATGAACGATTCAGGTCAGCTCCTAATTGCTGAGCTAAAAAGTCGTTCTCATAACCAGTCGCAAAGATAACATATCTCGCTGAAATGGTTCCTTTTTCAGATTCACAGGTAAAGCCGTGAACCGTTTTGGTTTTACGAATAAGAGGTGTTTGTTCAAAGATCCTAACCCCGGAAGCGGCCGCATCCTTTAACAAGATTTGTACACACTTATACGGGTTCACATCTGCATCACCACTCGTAACGAGAGCAGCTGGTTTGGAAAAAGGAAAACGTGAAGAAATCTCTTGTGGTTCTAAATATTCTACTGGAAAATCGTACTTCTTTAATGCCTCATATTCACGTTCGAGTTTTAACGTATCTTCTGGAGTGCTGGCATAGTACAAGCTTTTTTGTTCACGAAATTCAGGGTCTTCGGATAGGCCAGACGTCATCTTTTTCAAATCTTCTAACGCCTGTAAACAAAGCTGATAGAAATAGACAGCATCCTGTTCACCTTGCTGTTCAATGAGTTCGTGCAGCATCTTATCGCTTGAGAATTGCAGAAGTCCTGTGTTTGCTGAGGAGCTTCCTGCACCGGGGTGTCTTCTATCGATCAATACTACATCTAATTCTTTTTCTTGACCGAGCACATGGGCACATAGGGCACCTGCCATGCCTCCACCAACGATTAGTACATCACACGATATATCTTCTTCAAGAACCGGGTACTGACCCGTGTTTGTATAGGTTTCAGGCCAATAGAGCTGACCATTGTGTAAATTCATAGTGACTCCTCCTCGTCTTCTCTTCATTCCCCCTATCTTGTGTAAAGAAACGCATGAGAAGAAACTTTTTCAAGAATATGGATTTTGTGTGAATGCTCCTGCTACAAGGTTCAATTTTTAAGGAGAAACTTTAAATTATGATGAGTGAGGAGAATTAAAATTACACAAAAAAAGAGCTGCATGCCCGATTGGACAAGCACCTCTCTTCTTCAACTTATGGCAATGTATTAACTTTATCTTCTTCTTTTACAAACAATAAAATTTTGCCCATATCGAGCTTCTTCTCATATTGATCTGCTTCTACATCAGATAAGCCTAGTTCTGTCATCTTGTTGCGAAGCTCATCGCCTCTGGACTCAAATACATTGCTGAGAGCCGTGCCGAGTCCTTCTTCCTTTAAACCGATTGTATTTACATCTGCGTCATGTGCGAGATCTTTCGTGTCATCCTTTTCGTGGGATAATACATATAAGTTGTCCTCGTGAATTCCTCGAGCTTTCAGATCACTTGCAGCTGCAATCAATTCTTGTTGAGAGTTAAATTCATGTACGATAGGTTTTACCATTTACAATCCTCTCCTTTAAACGAAGTTATAGTGTGTATTCACGAATTTTTAAAGGACTAAACATACTTTTTTGAATGCGTACCGGGATAAAAGTACTAAAAGGGCCGCTTGAACTCAGGTGTGTAGGCATAAACTCCTTTTTTATTGGAATATAACGTTTTTACATCATTTTTACGAAAATCCTCTATCATTTTACATTTCAAAATATATACTTTTAATTGTTGAGTTTTTTACAAAATGAGTGATAGGGGAGTTTGTTTAATGAAAAAGACATTATCAGCTTTAGCACTTGCTTTAGGATTAACACCAATCGGCGCAGGCGTACATGCAGAGGATTACGCCACCCAAAAACACAAGGGCCGTTACTTAGATGTTCAACTGCTCGGAGTAAATGATTTTCATGGACAGATCGATATTACACGTAATGTGGCAGGGGAACCTGTTGGACGTGCAGACTATCTAGCAAGCTATTTAAAGATGAGAGAACGAGAGAACCCTAACACTCTTTTGGTGCATGCAGGCGATATGGTAGGAGCAAGCTCTCCGACATCTGCATTGCTGCAAGACGAGCCAACAGTAGAAATCATGAATAAGATGGGCTTTGATGTAGGAACATTAGGAAACCATGAGTTTGATGAAGGCGTAGATGAGATGATGCGTTTAATAAAAGGTGGAACTCATGAAAAAACAGGCTATTTTAGAGGTGCAGACTTTCCATATGTGGTTGCTAATGTCATAGATAAGAAGACGAAGAAAAATATTCTTCCTCCTTATGTAATTAAAAAGGTCAAAGGTGTAAACATCGGATTCATCGGAGTAGTTTTCTCAGACACGCCGGATATCGTCATTCCGAGTGGAACAGCTGGCGTTGAATTTATAGATGAAGCAGAAGCGATCAATAAGGCAACGAAATCTCTTAAGAAAAAAGGCGTAAAGTCTATCGTTGTTCTAGCACATAACCCTGTTGAGCAATCGGCGACCGGAGAAATATCTGGTGAACTCGTGGATATGGCAAACAGAGTGGATGATGAAGTTGACGTAATGTTTGGCGCCCACAATCATAGAAACGTGAACGCTGTAGTAGATAACAAGCTGCTTGTACAAGCATTCTCATACGGAACAGCTTTTGCTGATGTGGATCTTAAAATTGATCGCCGTACAAAGGATATCGTAAAAAGTAAAGCAGAAGTAGTTTCGGTTTTGCAAAAAGATGTAAAACCTGATTCGAGAGTTACAAAAATTATTAAGCAAGCCGAAGACCAAGTAGCACCGATCATCAATGAAGTTGTAGGGAACACGAATCAACTGCTATCAGGGGCAGAAGCGTATAATGGTGAGTCTGAATTAGGAAATGTGATTGCAGATTCCATGACAGAACAGACGGGCACTGATTTTGCGTTTATGAACCCAGGTGGTATTCGTGATGTGATCAATCCGGGTGCAGTGACATGGGGAGAACTTTTTAACGTTCAGCCGTTTGGCAACGACCTTGTTACGATGACGTTAACGGGAGCGCAGATCAAAGAACTTTTTGAATCTCAATGGGCCACAGAAAAAGAGAAAATGCTTCAGATTTCTGGTCTGAAAGCTACATTTGATCTTTCAAAACCAGTTGGTGACCGAACAGTTTCTATGGTTAAGAGTGATGGAACACCGATTGAAGCAGAACAAGAATATACCGTTACCGTAAATAATTTTATGGCCGGTGGCGGTGATGGTTATACCGTTTTACTAGAAGGGAAGAATTCGACGGTAAGCGTTACGGATCTAGAAGCGCTAGTGAACTATTTTAAAAATCGCGATACCGTATCTGGACAGATTGAAGGAAGAATTACGAAGATCAACCCATAATTAAAAAAGGCAAAGCGTGTAAAATGCGCTTTGCCTTTTTCTATTTATTCTCCACGTTCCACAAGATCAAGTCTTCCTGTAGCAGGGTCGATAACGAGACCATGTACTTTAATATCTTCAGGAAGCAGCGGGTGATTTTTAACAAGCTTTACACTGTTTCTCACAGAATCCTCAACACTTTCAAACCCTTGAACCCATTTCTTCAAATCGAGTCCAGAATATTTTAACGTGTCAAACGTCGATTCTTCAATGCCACGGTCTTTCATCTTGGCAAGTAGTCCATCTGCGTTTACATTGCTCATTCCGCAGTCATAGTGACCAATGACCATTACTTCTTCTGCTTTTAATTCATAGATAGCCACAAGGATACTTCTCATAATAGAACCGAATGGATGCGAGATTACCGCTCCAGCCGATTTAATAACTTTTACATCACCATTCTTGATATTCATTGCACTAGGCAATAATTCAGTCAGGCGCGTGTCCATACAAGACACAATAACAAGTCCTTTATCAGGAAATTTAGTAGTTTGGAAAGGTTCATATTCTTTGTTTTCAACAAATTGGTGATTGAACGCTAAGATTTCGTTAAGTACGGACATGATTCTCCTCCTTGTTTCTACAGAAAATAATTAAAGTATAAAAAGATTTAGAAGTATACGTCTTTTTCTATCATATTCAGCTTAAACTCGCTAACATATTCACTTCTATATTCACTATTATACAAAAATGTGGGCCGAATCTGCTCTTTTTTGTATTTGAAGCGAATCTTTTGTTGATAGAAACTTTAAAACAAAAGCACATTGTGACAAACATTTTATTAAAAGGTACGTATAATCGCTATTAACACCACATACATTGGTAAGTCGAAGGGAGGGTGAAACAAAGAAAAAAACTTGCCAGTAAAGTAGGGTTTAAATAGATCGGTACAAATCAATGAAAATTTGAAAGGGGTAGGGAAGATGGAAGTTATGACGTATGTACTTTGGGTTCTGCTGTTAATGGGGTCGGTTATGAAGAACTACATGGTGTCAGTTTCTATGCCGAAAACGGGACAAGTTATCATGGCGAATGAATCTGGTGTTAATTTCTTTTCGTACGGCGAAGTGAGTAACAAGAATGCATCGGAAGTTATGTCTGCAATTGCCGGTCCTTTTAATAATCAGAATTTCAGTTGGGTGGATACGTCATAGATTACATAGTGTGAAGTTTGTGTTGATGTAGTAAAAATATGTGAAATGAATGTATTGGTAAAAAGAAGGGGGTCTGCTGAAAAAAATAAATAGGGCTATTTTTCGCATTCACTATCATGCTCGCGGCAGGATCACCGTACGTGTGCTAGTGAATGAATATACTTGAGCGGAATTTGGAGCTAAAGGCAGCTTGTTTGAGCTGTCTTTTTTGGCATTTATTTTATTTATGTGAACGGGTTTGATAGAATAAGAAAAAAACAATTGTGGTGAAACCGATGAATATATCAGTAAGTCAGTTTGCAAAAAAAATAGAAAAACATGTTGCAGAAATGAAAGTATTAGATGAGAATTCTCCAAAACTGCGCGAACATGTCTCAGCCATTCAAACATTGTGCGAATTAATGCTAGAAGCGGATGAGGATGATTCAGCTGTTGACGTAAAAGGCTGGGTCCCTTCATATCCGGTTCAAAAACCAGCTAGCCTAGTGACCGCTCCTCCTCCAGCAAAAAAACACAAAAAGTCTATGATGGACTTTGATATGGACTATGAGGATGACGATCAAGACGAAAAAGACGGCAACGGAGACTCTATTTTTGATTTTTAAATGTTAGTTTGTGGGAAATCTGCTCTTTTTGAGTGGGTTTTCTTTTTTTGTTGGTTTGAATGGAGTGAATACCGAAATCTTCGGGATAATCCCGAGAGAATCAAGATTAAGTCCGAAATTTTGTACAATAATCCGGGAGATGATATTTTCCCAAGGCTCTTCTCTGCAAGTTGATTGAAGCGCATGGTGCGAGACTCCTAATGGCGCGTAGCGTGCCAGCCACTCTGCAAATTCTTCTCGTAAGGCATGCGACGAGGAAGCTCGCTTCGATAGGATTTTCTAGTAGACGCAGGAACACACATACTTCTTCGAACACCGTTCGCCCCGTGGAAAGCGAGCAACCTGGAGCGGAAATCAACTACTTTCAAGTACAACAATATAAGGCATAATATGTGCAAAAAAAAAACAGCACTACTATCAGCGCTGTTAGATCGAAACATAAGTATTCTGGTGTTCCATTCGTGCATCTCTACGTTTGGCAATTTCAATTCTTTCGTTGATCTTTTTATTAGAAAAATAAATGGCAGTCACTGTTGCGATTAGACTTAGAGCAGCTAAACCAAGAATTGTATAAATCATTGTTATAAGAAGTTCCATTTTATTGTTCCTCCTCGTATGTAATTTTTTTCTGTCTTACTTTTTTTATTCCACTGCCACATTTATTTAAACCTCTTTCTAATTTTCTTTCTATAGTTTTAGTTTTTAACTCATCATATGCCCGTTAATTGGAGCGCAAGGTTGACGACTCCTAAAGGCGCAAAGCGGCAGGATGCTCACCGCACGTCCCGTGGAAAGCGTGCAACCTGGAGCGGAAATTAACAAACTCTCAAGACCCATTTCAAATAGGTCCTTTGAATCAAAATAAAAATATGAGAAAGGAATGATGGTAAAAATTCTTCGTTCGCCTTATACTAAAATTACGAACATACGTTCTGTTTTGTTCGATAAAAAATGAGGGGTGAATGGAAATGGTCGGAGCAAGTGAATGGTTAAACTTAGTCAATCTCCTCGGTAATGTGGGATTTCCTATCGTCATTGCGGGCTACTTGCTTTTTCAGTTTGAGAGGCGCATTCAGAGCTTAGAAGGAATCATCCGAGAACTTCACTCTGAATTAGTAGAGAAAGAAGAGCTTGAGCGAAAGATCGATCAGTACGTCCGATTGCTTGACAGCGAACGTCAGCCGAAAAAACGTTAACGTTCGCTTTTTTTATCATGGACAACCCGTCCGCCAAAATTTTTACAATCCTGTGGCAACCTTTGTATTGTCATTTTTCAATGGTAAGATAAAAGAAAAACAGGAGTGGAACAGGATGAAGCTTTTTCTTATATTAGGTGCGATTCACGCAATGCTTGCAGTCATGCTCGGAGCTTTCGGTGCACATGCACTCGAAGCTAAATTAAATGCTAAGAACATGCTAAATGTGTACCAAACTGGAGTTCAATATCACATGTATCATGCACTAGCTTTGTTAGTTGTCGGCGTTTTACTTGGTAAATTTCCAGCTTCAACGCTATTAACAGGAGCAGGTTGGTCTTTCTTTATCGGTATATTGCTTTTCTCAGGAAGTCTATATGCTCTCTCGACCACAGGTATGAAATTCTTTGGTCCTATCACACCGCTTGGAGGCGTAGCGTTTATCGTTGGTTGGATACTGCTGATCGTTGCTGTAGTAAAAGCATAATAAAAAGGCGCTCTCTTAAAATTAGAGGGCGCCTGTTCTATAATTGCCTGAACCAGACATAAATAATATCTATCAACGAGGGCTGTATTGGGACATCTGACCACCTTGTTGCTGTTGCTGCTGTGTGCCATACGGATAGCTATAATTAATCTCTTCATCAAACGTGACATAGTTTACATACACCATCAATAGCAGGTAACGTTTACCTGTTTGCGGATCGCTTAGGATGATGTGATCACGGCCGGCGGCTTCAATGATTCCTTTGAAAACCTTGGCGTTCCATTTTTCATTGTTTTCGAAGGTCATATAAACGGTTGCGACTTTCCCTTTGTTCATCCTTAAAATATTTTCGATGTAGGACTGCTCGAGCGGAAGCTGCCCAGGTGCACCGATATCTTGCAGAGGGCCTCCGCCCATTCCTGGTGCCTGCTGACTTTGTGCCATGTCTTGAGGAACCCCCATGCCTGCCATTCCTCCCATGCCGCCACCCATCATACCCATTCCATTCTGAGCCCGATAATAATCTTGGCCGTACGGATTAAAGTTGTTCATCAACAAACCTCCCTAAAAGGTGTTAAACACATTTGGACAATCGCTTTGTTTCGGCTGATAAAAACAGTGAGCCTTGAAGCTTCCCGAATGAGGCTGATTGTACCAAGTCTTCGGACAAGCCCCTTTTGGATCGAAAAACCATAATGAATTTCTGGCAGGGTGGAAGCGCTGCCCGTTAATAACCCTTTTCGCTAACCTTCTTTCATTCTCTCTAGCACCTTGATAAAAATATCCTTTGATCGTCGCTTCAAATCCACCAGGTCTTTGAAAGACCATCTGCTGCATCGTACGAATATTTTTAAAATCAAGGCAGTTGGAGCGAATTCGATTGACGCCGGTATTACCAACAAGGAGCATCCCTTGGTCACCTTCACCCTCAGCTTCCGCACGTATGAGACGTGCCAGCAAGTCAATATCCTTATTTGTAGCTTTAATGACTGCCAATTGCCTTCCCCCTCTATGTTGTTAATCGTGGTGTACAAGCAGGGAAACAGAACATTCGATATATGTGTATGAGCTGTTTTGGGAAACTAGACCAACGTTTTGTGAAAGTTGTTTTAAGTATGGAAGTAGGCAGGGGGAGTGAAGAGAAATGTCTTTGTAGGGAGAACATTATTGATAGATGGCCGTCTGAGGCGATCACCTCATAATAATTACGAGGTAAATCTCATTTTATACGAGGTAATCTCTCATAATTCCGTACATAAACCACATAATTCCGTATATAAAAAAATTTATCCGATTTTCGATCATTTTCGACAATAAAAAAGATGACTCATCCTAATAAATGAGTCATCTTCATCATTAAACCTGCAAATAAGCAGGCACTGCTTCTTTTGTAAGGATGTTTCCAACGTAGAACGATCCGAACTCGCCGTAGCGCGCACTTACTTCGTCAAAGCGCATTTCGTATACGAGTTTTTTGAATTGAAGCATGTCGTTTGAGAACAGCGTTACGCCCCATTCCCAATCGTCTAGACCAACTGAACCTGTGATGATCTGCTTCACTTTTCCTGCATACCCGCGGCCGATCATGCCGTGAGAGTACATCATCTTCTTGCGTTCTTCCATCGGAAGCATGTACCAGTTATCCTCGCCATCACGACGCTTATCCATCGGATAGAAGCAAACATGCTTCCATTTTGGCAGTTCAGGGAACAAACGAGCTTTGATCATTGGATCCATCTCGCCGCTCTCGTTTTGTGGATTGTACGTACTTAGCTCGACAACCGAAACGTAAGAGTATTCTTTTACTGTATATTGTGCGAATGCTGTTTTGTTAAATGCATTTTCGATCTCGTTCAGCTCTTCCATCGTCGGACGAAGAAGCATCAGCATAAAGTCAGCTTTTTGACCCATGATGCTGTAAAGAGCGTGACTGCCCACTTTATTTGCTTCTACGTTCTCCCATTTCTCAAGGAACGTCAAAAATTCATTGATCGCATATTCTCTCTGGTCACCCGAAAGCGTTTTCCAAGAGGCCCAGTCCATCGTACGGAAATCATGAAGGCAATACCAGCCTTCTAGTGTAATCGCTGCTTCACTCATCAATTATTCACTCCTTGCTAGAAATAAACACGTCCCTACAAATATACCATAAGTAGGGACGAATCCAAAAAGGAGGGATTAACTGTATTGGCGAAGCAACTGCTCGATCTTGCTTTTAACACCAGCAGGATTTTGAAGTTCAGCGCGTGACAGAGTGAGGCGAACCTTCGTCTCATCCATATCCATTGCTTCAGATAGCATGCCAAACAATCCTTTTCCTTTTTTATCGATTTCTAAGAACAGCTCGATGCTGTCTGTTTGTGGAACTAAGATCACTTCAAGCTCATCTAACTTACCAGCGTATGCTCCTGACGTAGGTACATACTCAAATTCTTGTAAAAACGGAAGTCTGCGGCGCATATAACGCGGTGCAGAACCGCAATATGCTTTTCTGAGGCGGAATCCAAGCTGCTCGATCGCATCAAAGATCGCAGAAGTTTCAGCGTCAGGCAGTACGCGAATCTGATCGTTATCTGTTGGATCTACAGCCATCTGAATATCAAGTCCAGTTTTGATCCATACCGGAGTGTGGCCAAGTGTTAATGGCGCATCATATGGAAGTTTAAGAGAGAACGGAATCTCTTGCTGACTGCCAGCTTTTACAACAAGTGAGCTCGTTACATTTGTCTTTTCAATTGCAGCAGTATCTCTCACTTTTTTATCGTCCACTTCACGATAGTATTCTGTCATGACATAAAGAGTAATGTGATCGATATTTTGATCGACTTTACCACCCTCGATTCTAATCTTTCCTGTAATGCTCTCACCAGGTGAGTACGTATCTTTATCTAAAATGGTGTCTACCTTTGCTGATCCAATACCTACAGAAGCTAACATACGGTTTACAAAAGACATGTATAATTCCTCCTCAACATTTTTCAAACAATTTTACGATAGATGAACGAAAAAGATTCATTTTCCAATAAATAAATATCATAGACGTAAAAAAATTCTAAATATAAGAACTTCTTTTATCAAGCGCTTACAACTGCATGGATAGGTTTAAAAGGTGTGAAAAAAGGAGTACCCTAATAGTGAGTGCAAAAAAGTACAGTTTATATAGAGAAAATAGGAGGCTAAATCATGAGTGATCTTTTTATAGATTTAAAGAGTAAAGTCCAGTCCGCTAACCCAACAATCGTTTTTCCAGAAGGTACGGATGAAAGAATTCTAGAGGCGGCGAGCCGTCTAGCATCTGAGAAAGTTCTACAACCGATTTTAATAGGAAATCCTGCTGACGTAACAGCAAAAGCACAAGCGGGCGGATTTTCACTTGATGGGGTAGAAGTATTAAACCCTGCTGAATATGGTGAGTTCGACGCTTTGGTTGATGCGTTAGTTGAACGCCGTAAAGGAAAAACAACAGAAGAACAAGCACGCAAAATTCTTTTAGATGAGAACTATTTCGGAACGATGCTTGTTTACACAGGTAAAGCTCACGGACTTGTAAGTGGTGCAGCACATTCTACTGCTGATACCGTTCGTCCAGCTCTACAGATCATCAAAACAAAAGAAGGCGTTAAGAAGACTTCTGGCGCGTTCATCATGGTTCGTGGCGATGAAAAGTATGTGTTCGCAGATTGCGCGATCAACATTTCACCTAACAGCCAAGATCTAGCTGAATCTGCTATGGTTTCTGCTGAAACAGCACGTGTTTTCGGTATTGACCCGAAAGTTGCGCTTCTTTCTTTCTCTACAAAAGGATCAGCGGTTTCGCCTGAGACAGAAAAAGTAGTTGAAGCATTGGAAGTTTTAAAAGGAATGAACCCGGACTTCCCGTATGATGGAGAGCTTCAGTTCGATGCAGCATTCGTTCCATCTGTAGCAGCGAAAAAAGCTCCAGAATCACCAATCAAAGGGGAGGCGAACGTATTTATCTTCCCAAGTCTTGAAACAGGAAACATCGGATACAAGATGGTTCAACGTCTTGGCGGATTTGAAGCGATCGGGCCGATCCTACAAGGCTTGAACATGCCTGTAAACGATCTATCTCGCGGTTGTAACGCAGAAGATGTATACAAATTGGCGTTGATCACAGCGATGCAAGCTCTTTAAGTTCATAATGTAGTTGAAGCCAGCTCTTTGCAGCTGGCTTTTTTGTGTGAGAATGGATGTTATGGTGGCCGAGCAGCTGCTAAAAATACATCATCACATAAAAATGGAGTCACATCACATAAAAGTGGAGTCACATCACATAAAAATTACCGCTAATCACATAAAAATAGCCATTCATCACATAAAAATAAATTTCAAGTCATATCCTGTACACCTCAAAAAGACACTGCCACCTAAAGTGACAGTGCCTTCTCGTTTCGATCCCACATTCGCTTTATATTTCCAGGAAGCAGCTCGCTTTCCTCAACCGAAAGCTGACCGCTGAAAAAAAGTTCGCTGTTTTTGTGCAGCACTCGTAATAAAGAAGCGTGTATATCTGCTACGGTTAACGGTTGTCCAAGCAGTTCCGCTAAACTGGCCATCACATCAGGCTCAATCTCTGGATATTGGAACTTTGTATCCTCACCAGCCAAACCGCGCTTATAAAACTCTCCGATCAGGGACGCGCGCTCTGAACCGCTGCCGTCCACACATAAGTAGATCTGTACCGCGACACCGCCGCGCATACGCCGCTGTGAGATTCCTGCAAACTTTCTGCCGCCGATGCTCAAGTCATAACTTCCCGGGCAATAAGAGCCGACGATCTCGTATGCTTCAAACTTTGCATCATACGGCGCAAGAAGCTCTTCCACAAGTGCAGTCATCGTGTCGTACCCTTGATTGATGTCGATCGTCCCTTCTTTTTCAGGAAGAATAAGCGAGATGTTCAACACACCGCTATCGAGCACAACAGCAAGCCCGCCTGAATTTCTTACGATTGCCCGGTATCCTCGAGACTCTAAGTATTCAATCGCCTCTTTAAGGTGAGGAAGACGTGTGTCTTGTATGCCGAGGACGATTGTGTCGTGATGCACCCATGTGCGTGCTGTTGCCGGAGAATTACCGCTGCCGATCGACGTACAAAGCGTATCATCTGTCGCAAACGACTGCCGTGCATCAAAAGACGGACCGAGTGTAGACTGGTCGATCAACCGCCAGACAGGTTGAGAGAGTAGATGGTCGGTCATTACAATTTCTCCGCCACGATGATGAACGATTTTGGAATGCCGCGGTCGAGTTCATCTGGGTGTGGTTCTTCAACGAGCTGTTTAATACAAAGGCCGGCAGATCCGATAGCAGTTATAATTTCACCAAGCGTCCATTGGCGGATCTGTACTTGGAACGGTGCGCGTTCTTCTGAAGTCGCATACTGAAGTTCAGGTAAAAATTTTGAATAAGCTACATCTGTTGTAACAAGCTCTTCACTAAAATAATCTCCCGAAACTTTATGCTTCCTTACCGCTTGGCTCTTTCCTTGAGATTCTATCAACTTTGTAGAAACAGGGTGGAAATCTTGCAGGATTAAAGTTCCTCCCTTTTTCAAAAGTCCTCTAACAACGCTGAAGTATTCGTTCAGATCAGCAAAATAGTGCAGAATGCCGTTTTCCATGAATGCCATATCATAATTCCCTGTCAATTCGGATTCTGGCAGATTTAAGATATCTTCTACCACATAGCGGACATCAACGTTAGCGGCAGCAGCCAGTTCACGCGCATATGCTGCGTTTGAATCAGAGATATCGATCACTGTCGTCTCTGCTCCAAGTAGAGAGAGTGCGACTGCTTTACTGCCGTGTGAACCTAAGAGATTCACGATCTTTTTGCCTGAGACTTCACCAATGTACTGATCTAATGGCTGAAGTCTGCGTTTCGGATCTTTTAGAATACGAGAAACTGCTTTCTCCGGCACGCCAAAGCGGTTGACCCAGGCTGTATAAGAGCTGTTGCTCCAAGCTTGTCCGTTTCTAATTCTTCGATCTTGATCCATGATTGGTTCCTCCTGAAATCTATATAAAATCTATCATTTCCGTTATAAGCCTTATCTAGTATAACCCAAATGTGAACGGTAAGAAAATGGTGTGAATACCGATAAAAAGGGAGTGCGGATAGAAAAAAATAGTGGTTGTTTTCAAAGTTAAGAACACGATACAATAGGGTATATTCTAGTAGTTACAACACGATACTTATACAGAAAATACCTTCTTATCTAGACAGACCAAGGAAGGGATTTTTCTTTTTTACGAGAATTCTTACCTATAAATGCAGGTGAAGGAGCAGGAAAAAAATCAATGGCTAAACTCTTAGGAAAGTTGCACGAAGAGAAAGTATTTAAAGACCCAGTGCATCGCTACATCCACGTGCGTGATGAGCTGATCTGGCGTCTGATCGGTACGCGCGAGTTTCAAAGACTGCGAAGAATTCGGCAGCTTGGGACGACATACCTAACATTTCATGGAGCAGAACATAGCCGTTTTAGCCATTCTCTTGGTGTTTATGAGATTACGAGGCGGATCATTGATATTTTTCAAGAAAAGAAAACATGGGACCCAGAAAAGCGTCTGCTCGTTCTTTCCGCGGCTCTTCTACATGATGTAGGACACGGTCCATTCTCACACTCTTTTGAAAAAGTGTTCGGTGTGGATCATGAGGAATTCAGTAGAGACATCATACTAGGCGATACAGAAGTTCATCGCGTGCTTTTGCAGATGGGAGAAGATTTTCCTGTACAGGTAGCAGAAGTGATCGCGAAAACACATAGAGATAAATTGATCGTCAGTCTGATCTCCAGTCAGATTGATGCAGACAGAATGGATTATCTTTTGCGAGACGCTTATTTTACAGGAGTGAGCTACGGCAATTTTGATATCGAGCGAATCCTTCGTGTGATGCGACCGACTGAAGAGGGCGTCGTCATTAAATCAAGCGGCATGCATGCGGTAGAAGACTATATCATGAGTCGTTACCAAATGTACTGGCAAGTGTATTTTCATCCTGTAACGCGAAGTGCGGAAGTCATCTTGAGTAAAATTTTGCACCGAGCGAAGGAACTTTATGAAACAGGGTATACATTCAAAAGAGAGCTGTCTCATTTTAAAACGCTGTTTGATGGTAATGTTTCGCTTCACGATTACATTTCGCTCGATGAAGGTGTGATCCATTATTATTTCCAAGGTTGGATGGAAGAAGAGGACACAATCTTAAGTGATCTATGTCATCGTTTCATCGATCGGAAATTATTTAAGTATACCGAAATGGTCTCATTTACGGACGGACACCTGCTGTCGAGTTACTTTACAGAAGCGGGCATCAATCCGAAATATTATTTAGTAGTAGATTCATCATCAGATCTGCCATACGACTTTTACCGCCCAGGCGAAAAAGAAGAGCGTCTGCCGATCAACCTATTAAAACCAAACGGCGATATACGCGAGCTGTCTAGAGAATCAGACGTCGTAGAAGCAATATCCGGCAAACGCCGAACCGATCACAAACTCTATTATCCACTCGATTTGATCGAAGCGATTGAGGATACAACGCTTAAAAGTAAAATTAAAGAGATTTTGAATAGATAATGCATTTAAAAGTGGATTGAAATTTTTTTGCTGTTAAATTCACTTCAAGAGGTTTTTTATTGTTTGTTTCTAGAAGACATCACTGACAAGTTGATTGGAGTGTAAGGTGGAAGACTCCTGCGGGACAGGCTGGCAGGCGAGCCACTTAGCGGCGTAAAGCGGCAAGTGGCTCACCGCCTGCCCCGCGGAAAGCGAGCACCTGAAACGGAAATCAACTACTTACAAACGCAACATTGAATAATCAAAGAAAAAATAGATAAAAACGAAAAAGGATGTTAGGGGGAACGTACTGTGTTTGAGGATCATTTAAAGGTAGTCACCTTGATTCAAGAAGCCGGAGAAGTCGTCGGTCGGAAAAAGCTTCAAAAGATGGTATACATCGCTAAAAAACTAAACTTTCCTTACCAAGAAAAGTATCAATTTCATTTTTACGGCCCATATTCAGAAGAATTAACATTGAAGATTGAAGAGCTTTGCAACATGGGTTACATACATGAAGTGAAAGAAAAGGTGAGCGGCTATTCGCAGTACCGCTATGCAGTGAACGAAGAAGGTCAGAAGCTTCTTTCGACATACGGTGCACAGATCGAAAAGCTAGGGAGCTGCGTTCGTTCAATGAATGAACAGTCTTCCAGGTTCTTAGAGCTTGTTTCAACCGTGATGTATTTCGAAAAACTGGAAAAAGACGAGATCAAGGAAAAAGTACAAACGGTAAAAGCCAAACAGAAGTATACAGAAGAAGAGATGGATGAAGCTTTTCTGTATATTGATTCATTAAAAGGACAAGTTCAATAAAGATAAACCTGTTTAAAGAGCGTGAAATCGGCGCTTATGAACAGGTTTTTTTATTTACCATTTAAATTGTAAGGGATGGCCGTTGTTGTAAACGCCGTAAAAATAAATAAATGTGATAAAGATCGTAAATGGAACGATAATGCCGAGCAGCGTCATGAAAAAGCCTTTTGTCACACTTTTCTCATAAAGGCGCGTTGCGTAATAGCCGATTCCGAGTCCTATAAACAAGAGTGATAAAATTAAAGCAACAAGCCAAATCTTCATGCTAGCGCCTCCTCTATTATCAGCATATCCAGCACATTCTCCTTATAAACGACAGTTTCATTGAAACTTTTTTATATGAGGTACGACTAACAGGGTAAAAGGAGGGCTTAGTGATGAAAAACATGAAGCTGATTGTAATGGCATGTCTGCTCGTTCTCCTCGCCGCTTGTGGCTCGAAAGCAATGCCAGAAGAGGATAAGAAGAACGGAGCACCTCAGGTTAAGAACGAGATACCGTCTGAAAAAGAGGGTGTACAAGCTGAACTCGCACTCCAAGAAAATAGTGACGAAGCAAAATTAACGTTGAAAAACGCATCCGATAAAGAAGCTGGTACAGGAACCGCGTATGCACTAGAAAAGTGGACAGACGGTAAATGGGAGAAAGTAAATCAGAATCAGATGTTTACCGAGCAGATGATCATGGTGAAAGCTGGATCAAACTATGATCAAGCGGTTGATCTTAAAGAGCAAGATGCAGGAACCTATCGTGTATCGAAAGAGTTCTTTGTAGATGAAAAGAAGGAAAAAGTAGCCGTAGTGTTCGAGACAGAATAACAAAAGACCGGTCAGCCCTATAGTTTTAGGGTCGGCCGGTCTTTTTCTGTACTAGTAATTCTTATTGTCTTTATAAATACTTCATTGCAAAGTTGATTGTAGCGCAAGGTTGCCGACTCCTACGGGACGAGCGGTCAGGTGGAGACTCCTAAAGGCGCGTAGCGGCAGGAGGCTCACCGTTCGCCCCGTGGAAAGCGTGCAACCTGGAGCGGAAATCAACTGCTTTCTAAACTATTTTTAATGAGGTAAAAACGCTAGTTGATAGAAGAACAACACCGCAAATAAGTAAACCAAGAACGGAACTTCACGATATTTACCTTTTACAATTTTTAGGATCGGATACGAGATGAACCCTAAAGCGATACCTGTTGCGATTGAAGACGTTAATGGCATCGTTAAAATGATTAAGAACGCTGGGAATGCTTCATCAAGTTCGTTCCAATTAATTTTGCTAAGAGAACCAAGCATCAAGCTTCCAACGATGATTAGTGTCGGAGCTGTAATTGCGGATAATCCTGAGATCGCACCAACGAGTGGTGAAAAGAACGCAGCGGCTACAAATAGCATCGCGACCACTACAGACGTCAAACCAGAACGACCGCCTGCAGCTACGCCTGAAGATGATTCGATATAAGCGCTTGTCGGGCTCGTACCAAACGCAGCACCTACTGTCGTCGCAACGGAATCAGCTAACAGTGCTTGACGTGCACGAGGCATCTTATTGCCCTTCATTAGTCCAGCTTGTTCTGCTACTCCAACCATCGTACCGGTAGTATCAAAGATCGTTACAAGCAAGAAGGAGAACACAACAGCATATAATCCATATTGAAACACGTCAGAAAAGGCTGTGATCGGATCACCAAAAATGAAAAGTTCTGATGGTACGTTTGGCGTTGATACAAATCCTTCTTTAAATTCTAAATGCCCTGTAAAGTAGGCGATTGCGCCCGTGATGATCATTCCGAAGAATAGGGCACCGTTCACGTTTAGTCCCATCAGGATCAATGTGATAGCAAGACCACCAAGAGCAAGGAGAACCGTTGGTGAATGCATATCACCTAAAGTTACTAAGTTATCAGGGTGAGCCACAATGATTTTAGTAAGACGCAAACCGATGAACGCGATAAACAGTCCGATACCAGCTGTAATACCATGCTTTAGGTTTGCTGGAATAGATTCGATCAATTTTTCACGAAACGGTGTTAAGGATAAGATGACAAAGATTATTCCTGCCACAAAAACTGCCCCGAACGCGATACGATAATCAATATTAGGGTTGTTTCCTACAACAGAAAACGCAAAGTATGCGTTCAGCCCCATACCTGGAGCAATAGCAATCGGATAGTTGGCCATTAAAGCCATCCACAGTGTACCGACTACCGTGGCAATAATTGTTGCAATAAACACAGTGTCAAAAGGAACACCAGCGGAATGCAGGATAATCGGGTTGACTATAACAATGTACACCATCGTCAGGAATGTTGTGATTCCTGCTAATATTTCTGTTTTGATGGTCGTACCAAGTTCTTTTAGTTTAAAAAATGAAGAAAGCATACGTTAGAACCTCCAAAATACGAACGATTTATGAGTACATGATATATAATATTCGTTTTTAAGTGTAATTTCAACAATTATCTTTAAAGTTTCCAACTGAGAGTTTTTTATGATTTGTGATACAATACGTGATAACAATGAATGTTTAGAGGAGCTGGAAGCATGAAAGATTTTTTCAATTCCAATGATGGTGACAAAAAGAAAAAAGGGATGGGCTTTACCATCATAAGTGGTGACTCCACAGACGGGCATGGCGGTTACGGTGTCGGGAGTCTGACACTTGATCACGTAACACCTGTAATCGTCGATGTTGAAGAGTCGATCGCATATATCGACATGGGAGCGATGCACGCTAGAAGCGATGTAGAAAAACGCATAAAATTTACTCCGAATCGTGAAGATACACCAAATCCACGCCTATATTGGCTCGTTTGGGTTACGATCAATCGAAAAGCAGAAGGACCGTTTTACTTCGGATTGACGGCATGTGAGATGCAAGTAGATGTTGAAGCGCGAAGAGGCTATAAAAGTCTGCCAGAACACGTGAACCGTATGGATAAATCCATGAAGGGCAAAATCATCATTGAGGATATGGACGAAAACGCTCGTCGCGTGCTCGGAAACTTCCTTAAAGAACATGATGAAGCGATGTTTAACCGTTCTAGTGACGAAATTAAGTCATTAGTGGAATAAAAATGGCAAAGTTATGAACCTTTTTTGAACATTTTGCAAATAACTTGTGACAAGAAAGCACTTCCATTAAAATATAGGTAGCATTGTACACACAATGTTTCTAGGACAATAAAGTGCCCGGGCTCCTGTAGTAGAGCTCCGGGCATTTTATTTTATCTTTTTTAGCATGTTGTAGGCATAGATTGAGGTATAATCGTTCGAATATTGTCGACTCGTGGATATCTTCCACAAACTCGTGGGTTAAAGCCCGAAACTTAAGGATTCAAGCTCAAAACTTTTGGATTTCAGACCGAAACTTAAGGATCCACCGCTTCGCATAGCAAGCCAGCCACACCTACTCACAGATCACCAGGAAAAAATCCGCTTGAAAAAACCTTTTTCCTCTTTTTTCTGATCTAATTTTTCTTTTATTTCACTCGAAGCACCATGTTCATCACAATACTCTACAGGTTCTGTTCCTTTTTCATAATACGATATGCGTGTTACCGGACAGCTATCGGTTGCGAGCTTTCCGTTTTGCGGGTTGATGGTTACCGCTGTTACGCCTTCTGGCTGTTCAAATGATAAAATCTCTTTGTCTTTCAATGCGCTCTCCATAAAATACGCCCAGATCCGTTTGGAGTAACCTGTATCGTTCACATCATGCAGCTCTTCGTTGTTATCGTATCCTACCCAAACACCTGTAACGAGTTGTGGAGAATATCCGACCATCCAGCTGTCATTTGGTGTAGACCCAGATTTCCCAGCCATTGGACGCGTCAAATAGTGGTTGATACTTGAACCCGTAACACTTGTGTAGTCATTCAATTTTTCATCAAACGTACCAGCTAACAGATCTGTCATAACAAAAGCTTTGTTCTCGTCGATTACTTGTTTGCTTTCATATTTGTGTTCATATAGCACTTTTCCTTTAGAATCGGTGATCTTCGTGATAAACACAGGCTCTACTTTTTTACCACCGTTCGCAAAAACGCCGTATGCGTTCGTAAGCTCTAACACACCTACTGCTTTTGAGCCTAGTGCGAGTGAAGGGATGCTAGCGAGTTCACTTTTAATCCCGAATTTCTTAGCTGTCTTAACAAGCTTCTTCGGACCAAGATAGAGATTCGTTTTTACAGCATAAATATTATCTGATAGCGCGAGTGCCTGAGCCATCGTAATAAAATCATTCGCATAGCGGTTCTTAAAATTCTTCGGCTTATAATCGCCTACACCGTCTCCCATCGCGAATGTTGTTGGTTCTGATTTTATTGGAGTTGACGCGGTGTATCCATGCTCAAGCGCAGTGTAATATAGAAATGGCTTAAATGTTGAACCAGGTGCTCGTTTGGCTTGAAGTGCACGGTTGAACAAACTCTGCTCAAAATCTCTACCGCCTACGAGCGCTTTTACATCTCCGCTGCGAGGATCCATAGCGACTAGAGCTGTTTGGATCGAACTGTTATCGATGATGCGATTTTCGATCGTGTGTTCAGCATCTGCTTGCATTTTAGGGTCGAGCGTTGTGTATATACGAAGTCCGCCAAACTGTATCGAATTTGTGTTTACATTCAATTCCTTTTTTAAAGCGCGCATAACCGCATCCTGGAAATAAGGAGCGACCGTTGCGACCTCTTCCTCTTCTTCTCGTACATAAGTTAATGGGGCTGATGCTGCTTTTTGAACGGACGCCTTCTTAATCGTTCCATCTTCAGCCATCGCGTTTAAGATGATGCTCTGTCTTTTCTTCGCGTTATCTTCATGAAGGACGGGAGAATAGTAGCTCGGACCTTTAGGGATACCAGCTAACATCGTCGCTTCACTTAGTGAGAGCTCTTTTGCATCTTTGCCAAAATAATAGCGAGAAGCGGATTGGATTCCGTAAGAGCCATGTCCGTAATAGATCGTGTTCAAATAACCTTCTAAAATCTCATCCTTTGAATAGCTCATCTCAAGACGAAGGGTATAGAACGCCTCTTGAAATTTTCTTCGCCATGTTTTGTCATGCGTTAAAAAAAGGTTACGAGCATATTGCTGCGTGATGGTACTCGCTCCTTGAACTTTTGCTCCAGCTTTAAGGTCAGCGAGTAAAGCACCGCCGATCCGCTTCATATCAAAACCGTTATGTTTATAAAAACTTTTATCTTCAATAGAGATCGTAGCGTCGATTACATGTTTATCGATTTTTTCGAGTGGGACCCAATATCGGTTTTGACCTCCGTTGTTGATCTCTCCCATTTTGGAACCGTCCGCTGCATACATGATGGTTGTTTGTGGAACAAGCAGAGCGGGAGGGCCCATGAGTTTAGCGAGCAGCAACAGTCCAACAAAGGATAATGCAAAACATCCAGTGACGATAAGACCCCATTTTTTCATCCAGCGTATTTTCTGCTGTTTCGTAGCTTCTTTATAGATCTGCCAAAACTTCATAATCCGCCCTCCTTAAAAACTCTCATTTTGTTATCTAGTATGGTGAAAAAAGATGCTCCTTAAACGTGATAAGGGAATGAAGTGCTATAATGGCTGTGAGAAAGAGGAGGTTCGTAACATGCTTATACAAAACATTCAATATATGACGGCTTCGGCAGATGGAAAATGGGTTGTTAACACGGGAGACATCCTTATAAAAGATAATAAAATTGATTCAATAGGAAACTTTGAATGCGATGAAACGGTTGAGAAGTTAGACGGAAAAGGGATGCTGGCGCTACCAGGATTAGTTAACGGACATCAGCATACACCGATGTCTCTGTTGCGCTGTTATAGTGATGATGTGACATTGATGACTTGGCTTAATAAAAAGATGCTTCCGCTTGAGATGAAGATGAGTGATGAAGATCGCTATTGGGGTGCACTTCTTTCAATGGCGGAAATGATCAAGAGTGGAACCACATCATACGCTGATATGTACATAGGAATCGATACGATCGGGGAAGCGGCCGTTGAATCGGGCATTCGTTCCGTCATCGCTCGTGGACTTATCGCGATGGATTCGGATTATGAAGGCCGGTTGAAGGAAGCAGAAAATGTTGTAGATCGCTGGCACGGAAAAGGAGACGGAAGGATCACAACGATGATCGCACCGCATTCACCGTATATGTGTCCACCTGATTTCTTGAGAGCAGCTGTGAATCTTTCAAAAGAAAAAAACGTTCCGCTTCATATTCATCTAGCAGAAACGAAAGATGAAGAAAAGATGATTCAAGAAAAGCACGGGCTAAGACCTGTTGAATATTTAAAACAAGCGGGGGTGTTCGATCGTCATGTACTGCTCGCGCATGGTGTTCATTTTAACGAAGCAGATTATGAAACACTAAAAACGGTGCGAGGCGGAATCATTCATAACCCGGTGAGCAACGCGAAGCTCGGGTGTGGGATTAGTGATGTGAAACGATTGATGGATAGCGGTGTGAAGGTTGGTTTAGGAACGGATGGACCAGCGAGTGCCAGCTCTCTTGATCTGTTCTTAGAAATGAAAGCTGCTAGCTGGTTCCAAAAATTGAAGTACGAAGAAGCAGCGGTTCTCAGTGCGCATGATGTGTTATCGATGGCGACTCAGAACGGAGCTGACATCCTTGGAATCGGGGATGAAGTGGGTTCCTTGACGGTCGGGAAAAAGGCAGACCTTCTATTGATGGATATGAACAAGCTTCATCTGACACCGAGTCATGAACCGGCTAACCTTCTTGTATATTCTGCAACAGGACAAGATGTTGATACGGTGATCATCGACGGCAAGATTGTCATGCGTGGCCGTGAGTTGAAGACGATTGATGAAGAAAAAGTAATTGCAAACGCTAAAGAACGAACGAAAGAGCTTTTAGGGCGATTGTAAGCAGAACGGCACCTCGAAAATGAGGTGCTTTTTTTGTTATAAAAATAATTGACATGAAAAATAAAATTATGATATTATAAAATATTTGATTAAAATTGATAGGTGTGGTACTCTTAGAAGGTTAGCAAATCTGGAGGTGGAGTATTTGTTTCAAATTGGCGATAACATTGTGTATCCAATGCATGGAGTAGGTGTAATTGAAGCCATAGAAGAAAAAGAATTCCCCGACGAAAAACAACAGTATTATGTTATAAAAATGTCAGTTAGTAATATGCAAGTTATGATTCCTGCGTGTAAAATTATGAATTCTAGGATACGTCCTGTTACGGAACTCCTAGCATTGAAGCAGATTATGCACGATTTTAAGCATGGAGAATCGGAAACGTTACTGACGTGGAAAGAAAGATATAAAGTTAACACGGACAAGCTAAAAACGGGTGAAATACGCGATGGTGCTGAAGTTGTACGTGATTTAATGCGTATGAAGAAAGAAAAGACACTGAATGCAAGCGAAAAAAAGATGTTGGAAAGTGCATATGGATTTTTAATCAGTGAACTGGAAGTAATCGAAGGGATCACTGAAAACCAAATTAAAAGTTTCTGTTAAGGTTTAACAAAATATATGAGGTGTTAATAACATCTCATAAAAAGTCGTTTCAGAAACATACACTTCTTAAACTTACTTATAGTAACCTCATAATTTCTACAACAATCTAATCCTTGATTATCTATATACTTTCCTCTATAACCTTATAAAGTTTTTTGAAAAATTTCTATCAATAATCACTTGATCGTAGTAATACTGATTCACACTGGCACGGACAAGGAGCCGTAAGGATGGAAGAGAGGTAGGGCTTCCATTGTTTTAGGTATACCTCAGTGACTATTTTGTAGAAGATTTACTTATCCACCTCCACTAGTACTGTTAATTGAATGTAAAATGGGAAAAGCAGCCGAGAGTGGTAGAAGCGGGTTGCTTTTTTTATTCCGGTTAAAAAGTTCAGAAAATTATGTTAAAATAAATAAGGTTTTAATACCACTAAATAAAAGAAGGAGGCCGACGCGTCATGATCATTAAATGGATCAAACTTCGATAATGACAAGTGCAGGCCAAGATGACTCCGTTGAGTACTTATTGCTCTGCGCTTTTCACAAGGCAAAAAATATAATCACGGAGGAAACAATAATGAAACAACAACTTTTAAAAACAAATAAGGTGGATATAAACACAGAAAGCTTCGGTAACCCTAGCGATCCTGCTGTTCTACTCATTATGGGTGCAATGTCTTCGCTCGATTGGTGGGATACAGAGTTTTGTGAGCGTCTTGCAGCAGCCGGGAGATATGTGATTCGGTATGATCACCGTGATCTCGGCCAATCCGTTGTCTATGAACCTGGAACATCAAACTATACGATTACGGACCTTGCTGATGATGCGCTTGGAATTCTAGATGCCTATTCCATAGAGAAAGTGAATATCATGGGGATGTCTCTCGGTGGAATGATCGGGCAGATTATGGCGATCAAGCATCCTGAACGTGTGCTTAGCTTGACGATTCTTGGGTCAAGTGTTTTCGGTTCAGAGCAAGCTGAGCTGCCTCAAATGGATCAGAAAATTTTAGATTTCCATGGAAAAAGTGCTTCTATTAATTGGTCTGACCGAGCAGCCTCTGTTGCTTATTTAGCAGAGGGATGGGCAGTCCTTTCAGGATCCAAGCCTTTTGAAAAGGAAAGAATGTATGCATTGGCAGAAAGAGAATACACGCGTGCCAAACAGATTCAAAGCAGATTTAATTATATGTATCTAGGTGGCGGTGAAGAGTATTTGGATCGTATGAGTGAAATCAATGTTCCTACGATCATCCTACATGGGACAGAAGATCGTGCACTTCCTTTCGAACACGGTCAAGCACTGGCTAAAGCGATTCCTCATGCGGAACTCGTCACGCTCGATGGAACGGGACATGAGCTGCATTCAGACGATTGGGAGATTATTATAGATGCGATTGTAAGGAATAGTTCTGTAGGAAAGTAAGGGTTAAAGACCATGAGCGGGAAGGCTGCTCATGGTTTTTTTATTTTTGAGTAGTGCTGTTTGTCAGGGTGATAGTGTTGGGTAATGGAGTCAATTTTGTCAACTCTCCGATATATGTTCAAAATTCCGATTATTATAGCAAAAAATCGCCCGTGCACGAAACACGGACGAATGGGGCGCCAGAAGGGACACACGAGTCGGTAAAGCGAGGCCGGATTTTCTGGAACGAAAAGCCGGTGCTTTTACACGTGTGACAGAGGCCTATTTATTTTTAGACGTAAGGACAGTAACGATAAGCGAGCTGAAAGCGACCGCGAACATCAACGCCTCAAAGATCGTCAGAGGCATCACCCCCCTTAACTGTAAGCTGCGGATATCCGCAAGATGTCCAGCTTCAGTTTAAAAAAGGGAATGCGCCGACCGTCTGTCCTTCTGAACGCTATCTCCATTATACCACTTAAGTAGTCAGAATAGTCAGTCGAAACAAACGGGGTAATGGAACTATTTTTATTGGTTAAAGATTAAGAAAACAGGAATGTGGTATGGATAAGAAGTGGTTATTTGAAAATAGCTGCATTCTTACAAAAATTGAATTGGAATCTTAGGTCCCAGAATGCTATAATCATTTTGTTTGTAAAATCTCGAAACAACGATGCCTGGCATTTCAAAATATATAGTAGGAGTGAGACCAACATGAGTATTTGGTTTACTGAAAAACAAACGGAAAATTTCGGAATTACGATGAAAATTAACAAAACGTACGTATCTGAGCAAACAGAATTTCAAAAGCTAGATATGGTAGAAACAGAAGAGTTTGGAAACATGCTGATCCTTGATGGCATGGTTATGACTACACAAAAAGACGAGTTCGTTTACCACGAGATGGTAGCACACGTACCTCTTTTCACGCACCCTAACCCGAAGAACGTTCTAGTTGTAGGCGGCGGAGACGGTGGAGTAATCCGTGAAGTGCTGAAGCACCCATCTGTTGAAAAAGCAGTTCTTGTTGAGATCGATGGAAAAGTAATCGAGTATTCTAAGCAATATCTGCCTGAAATCGCTGGTGACTTAGAGAACCCGCGCGTTGAAGTAAAAGTTGATGACGGATTCATGCACATTGCAACGAGCGAAAATGAGTATGATGTAATCATGGTTGACTCAACTGAGCCAGTGGGACCAGCTGCTAAGCTTTTTGAAAAAGGTTTCTATGAAGGAATCTCTAAAGCTTTAAAAGAAGACGGAATCTTTGTTGCACAAACGGACAACCCATGGTTCACGCCTGAGTTGATCTCTCAAGTATTCAGTGATGTTAGTGAGATCTTCCCGATCACTCGTCTTTACACAGCGAACATCCCAACTTACCCAAGCGGACTTTGGACGTTCACGATCGGATCTAAGAAACACGATCCATTAGAAGTACCGGCTGAGCGTTTCCACGATATCGAAACGAAATATTGGACGCCACAACTTCACACAGCTGCGTTCGCGTTGCCGAAGTTTGTGAGTGACTTGATTAAAAAGTAAATCTGTAATAAACTTTGTTGCTTTTGAAAGTGATTGATTTCCGTTTCAGGTGCTTCGCTTTCCGCGGGGCAGGTGGTGAGCCACATTCGTAACGTTTCACTCTTAAGTGTCTCACCTGCCCGCCTGTCCCGCAGGAGTCTCGCACCTTACACTACAATCACTATTCGATGAAGCTTCTTTTGGCGAAAAGGAAGCCCGCAAGCAACAATCAACAAAAACAGTTAAAAAATAAGAAAATTAGGGGCCGTCAAAAGTGAGTTTGAACTTACTTTCGCGACGGTCCCGTATTTTACATAAGGAGTGTAAAATCATGCGTTTTGACGAAGCTTATTCTGGAAATGTTTTTATTTTAAGTAAGCCTGATTATAAGACGGCTGATGCGGTTCTTTACGGTATGCCGATGGATTGGACGGTTTCTTTCCGTCCGGGTAGCCGTTTTGGTCCTGCTCGTATTCGTGAGGCATCTCTTGGTCTTGAAGAGTACAGCCCATACATGGACAAGCACCTTGAAGAAGTGAACTATTTTGATGCAGGAGACATCCCGTTACCGTTCGGAAATCCTCAGCGTTCACTTGATATGATCGAAGAGTACGTTTCAACGTTACTAGCTGACAACAAGTTTCCGCTTGGAATGGGTGGAGAGCACCTTGTGACTTGGCCGGTATTTAAGGCATTGAAGCAAAAGTATGATGACTATGTTGTGATTCATATCGATGCACACGCTGACCTTCGTGAGCAGTATGAGGGAGAAGTTCTTTCTCACTCAACACCGATCCGTAAAGTTTGCGATCTGATCGGTGCGGAAAACGTGTATTCGTTCGGAATCCGCTCTGGTATGCGTGAAGAATTCGAATTCGCAAAAACGAGCGGTATGCACATGTACAAGTTCGATGTAGCTGAGCCGTTAAAAGAAGTTCTTCCAACATTAAAGGGACGTAACGTGTACGTTACGATCGATATCGATGTGTTAGATCCATCTGCAGCTCCAGGAACAGGAACAGCAGAAGCGGGCGGAATCACTTCAAAAGAGCTTCTTGAAGCGATCCAGTTGATTGCAAAAGCGGACATCAACGTAATCGGAGCAGACTTAGTAGAAGTAGCTCCTGTTTATGACCACTCCGAGCAAACGCCGATCGCAGCTAGCAAGTTCCTTCGCGAAATTTTGTTAGGCTGGGTAAAATAATTGAATTGTAGCCCCTGTTTGAAGGCTGTTGTTTGCAGCCGTCGAACAGGGGTTTTTTATTGTGTGTGAATTTTTATTGTGTGTATGTAGGTGTGTCGAATCGCCTTTATTTGCTGAGTTAGACTTAATTGGTATGGATTTTGACTTAATTTTTTCGAAATAGACTTAATTGAACCATACTCCGACTTAATTACTTATCAAACCGACTTAATTGCCATCCGCCACCCCCATCAGACAACATCTAGCAGAGCCCAAACATAAGAAAAACGGCCTCGAATCATCGAGACCGGCGAATGCTTAAGCTAATTCTTCAACTAATTTTTCTTTTTTGATGTATTTTGCAAACAAAATCGCTTCTACCACGAAATAAACCATTGATCCGATGCATACATACGTCCAGATTTCTTGAAGCTTGGCGTTTTGCCAAAGATCAAGCAACATGAATAGGGAAGGTAGCGTTAATGTTACCCAAGACTGAACGAAAGCGACTCTCCCGATATAGTTTTCGTATGGTTTTTTAAGTGCGGACGACAAGAAGAACAGAAACCAAAGGAACGCCCACAACACCCACGTTAGGGCGTTTACTACGTCATTTTCTTGAACGTAAAACACAAGTGCATAAACGATAGCCATCATCGATACCCACAGGGAGTACCAACCGAGGCCGCTGGAATCGAAGCCTTTTAAAATCGTTACCCCAAGATAGAGGTAAGTGAAACCAAACAAGAAGACAGCACCGTTATTGAACATCGACCAGTTGGATCCATCGGATGTAATAATAAGATAGATCGGTGTGATGACTTGAAGCAATCCGACTAATATATTAAAAAACGCGACACTTTTTTCTTCAGCTTTTCCGAGCAACATTAAGCTGTTTAAGAATAAAGCTCCACCTGAAAACAGCAAACCTATAGCACCCATAATTATTCCCTCATTACTCTATAAGATAGTTTTTAGAGGTCAGACCTCTTACATTAATCAAATATAGTAAATTCTTAAGTGTAAAGCAATGGAAATCTGAAGAAAAATAGTAGGAAGGAACTGACTTAAACTGTTTTTAGCTAAATTTGTCGAAATTTGTTATATCATTAAGTCTTTTTTGCTATAGTTACAGTAGAGAATTAGATGGATAAAGGGGGGACAATTAGAATGACAGCGATTTCAAAAGAGATGGAGTATTTTCAAACGTTCATCGATCAGCTTTCTGAAGCCGTAGTGGTTGTGGATCAGAATGAAGAAATAACAGGAGTGAATCAACATTATTTGGATCTTACAGATCAGGCAGCTTTTGAAACGGGAAAGTCGATGGATGAAATCCTTTTACGTCATTCAGATGGTGACGAAGGAACATTACTTGCTGTAAATGGCTTTATTTCAGTAAAAGTTAGTGAAGGGTTTTTGCCGTTTGCTGAAAGTCCGTTCCGCTATTATATCTTGAAAGAACTGCCCGCTGTCGTTCATTCTTGTCAGGAGCCTCTTATGAAAACGTTAATGAACATCGTTCCCGATTTTATCGGTATAAAAGATGGAGATGGGCGTTTTGTGTTTGCGAATGAATTTGTAGGTGAGCTTTTTGAACTGCCAGGGTTTGATTTTACTGGAAAGACTGATGCTGACTTAGCCGAGATCACGCCTAACTTTCGTGAAGTCTTTCAATATTGTATCGAGACAGATGAACAAGTATGGCAGGCGAAAGAGATTGTTCGATGTGAAGAGTTCGTGCCTGCGCGAGACGGAAGCACACGATTTTTTGATGTTTACAAAATTCCAGTGTTTCATCCAGATGGAACTCGAAAGAACTTGCTTGTATTCGGCCGGGAGGTAACGGAAAAGATTGAGTCCCGACAGCTGTTAGAAGAGAGTGAAGCGAGATACAGGCTGTTGGCTGAAAACGCGATGGATATGATCACAACACATAAAGCAGATGGTTCATTTACGTACATTTCACCTGCATCGTTTGCGTTATTAGGAAAAAGACCTGAAGAGATTTTAGGAGATACAGGCTATGGAATGCTTCATCCGGATGACGAAGAGATCTCAAGAAAAGCTCATGAAGATTTAATATCAGGACCGTGCACGAAAACCGTTCCTTTTCGATTACAGCATAAAGACGGGCACTATGTGTGGCTCGAAACTTCGTGTAAAAGCATCACAGATGACACAGGTAAAGTCGTAGAGATCATTGGGGTTACGCGTGACATCTCTGATCGAAAAAAATCAGAAGACTTGCTTCGTCAATCCGATAAGCTTTCAATCGTTGGACAGCTCGCAGCATCCGTTGCTCATGAGATACGAAATCCGCTAACCTCGCTGAAAGGGTTCATTCAATTTTTACAAGAAAGCCAAGAGATCGATCCATCCAACTACTACAGCATCATGGATAAAGAACTGAACCGCATCGATCAGATCATGGGGCAGCTGTTATTGTTGGCAAAACCCCAAGTTCGAACATATAAGAAGACGTGTTTAAAAGAAATCATCGAATTTGTAGAAACCCTTCTACAGCCTGAAGCAATCGTCCAAAATATACAGATCAATACGAGGATCCCTGATGTTATGCCTCATATTCATGCGGAAGAAAATGAGCTGAAACAAGTGCTGATCAACTTATTGAAAAATGCGATCGATTCGATGGATGATGGCGGCGAGATCACGATTCAGGCTCAGATGATGGATAGCCAGATTCATGTATACGTTAAAGATCAGGGTTGTGGAATTCCGAGAAATCGAATCGAGAAAATGTGTGAACCTTTTTATACGACAAAAGAAAAAGGGACAGGGCTCGGTCTGATGATCAGCTCTAAGATCATGAAAGAGCATAACGGGGAACTCCGGTTTAGTAGCATAGAAGGCAAGGGAACCACGGCTAGCATGGTATTGCCTGTGTAATGAACTTGAGCTGATGGTGATTTTTTTAGCTCAAGTTTTTTTTATCGAGGGGATTTGTCGATATATGTAAACTCCCGATATATCTTGAAAAGTTGCCGTATTAAGGTTGAAACTCGCCGAAATATATTAGATTTACGCCGTATTATCTCTATATTTTCTCGAATTCTTTGGAACGACTTCTCCCCAACTACATAAAAAAGAAGCTTCTCACTTCTTTTTGAGTGAAAAGCTCCCTGATTTATTCCCAGTTGTTACACATTCTCCGGCTCAGCTACTTTTACTAGCTGCTTTCCTGTGTTTTCACCAGAAAACAGACCTAAGAATGCATCAATCGTATTTTCAAATCCGTCTACGATGTTTTCGCTATAAGAAATTTTTCCTTCTTTTACCCATTTAGCAAGTTCGATCGCACCTTCTTCAAAATGAGCCGCATAATCGCTAACGATGAATCCTTTCATCAGGGCACTGTTGATCAGAATTTGACTTTGCATACGTGGACCAACATCCGCTTTTTCAAGGTTATAAAGAGCGATCTGGCCACAAACCGGAATACGAGCGCCTTTGTTGATCAATGCGAGTACGCTATCAGAGATTTCACCGCCGACGTTATCAAAATATACATCAACACCGTCTGGACAAGCTGCTTTCAGTGCTTCATATACATTTTCCGTCTTGTAGTTGATCGCAGCATCAAAGCCTAGTTCATCTTTTAGGTAAGAGATCTTTTCATCTGAACCTGCGATTCCGACAACACGTGCACCCTTGATCTTAGCGATTTGGCCGACGATTGTACCAACAGCTCCAGCTGCGCCACTGACAACAACCGTTTCGCCTTCTTGAGGGTTTCCGATATCTAGTAAACCGAAGTATGCAGTTAAGCCAGTCATGCCTAATACACCAAGGTTTGCAGTAAGCGGAGCAAGAGATGGATCTAATTTACGAACTTCAGCATCACTTGCTACGTTGTATTTTTGCCATGCTAAGTTACCGATGACGAAGTCGCCTTCTGATAGTTCGCCTGAACGAGATTCAACAACTTGTCCAACGATTCCACCAGAGATCGGTTCGTTCAATTGAAATGGAGGCACGTAAGATTTACGATCACTCATGCGTCCTCTCATATACGGATCTACCGATAGATAAATCGTTTTTAAAAGCACCTGATTGTTTTCGAGTGCCGGAGTAGAAGCTTCCTCAAAGCGGAAATCAGTTTTTTGCGGAGCGCCTTTTGGGCGATTTACGAGTAAAATTCTTTCGTTTTTCATTTAAGATCCTCCTCATTTCTATTTCATCTTCTCGAGTGTATAATACGTCATTAACGACCCTCATTCCAAATCATCCACTCATGAAAACGTGTTTTTAGGATATATTTACCTATTAGAACTATGAATTTTTAAAAAGACACCCATAAGGTTGAAGGGAAGCAGTGAAATCTTTTATAATAGGTAAGTTAAAGAGGTACATCAAAAAAGGAAGTGTTGTTCGCATGGATCAAGATACGGAATTGTCTGTTGCGCTTTCGATAAGTTCAGAAGTACATTTCAGCGGTGAACAAGAGAAACATTTCACCGAGACAGAAGGTAAGCTCTATAAACGTGGGGACGTCACCTATCTTCAATATAAGGAAGAGATAGAAGGTGCAGGTTCTGTCAATAATGTGATTAAGATAACGCACGCTGGTATTCTGATTATCCGCTCAGGCAGTGTATCTATGAAACAGAAATATTTAATCGGCCAGACTACAAAAGGCATGTACGACAGCCCATATGGCCAGCTTTGGATGGAAACGACTACACATGAAATGAATTTCCGCTGGAATCAGCAAAAACAGACGGGGGATCTCAATCTCGCTTATGAGCTGGTTCTGCAGGGTGAACATACAGGAACACATCGAATCAAGATTAATTTTCAGGAGGCAAAAGCATGAATATCCTTGACCAAGTCAAGCAGCTGTTAAAAGAAGAGATCGAAGAAGCGGTCGTAAAAGCAGGACTCGCTAAAAAAGAAGAATTGCCTGCAGTCGTTCTTGAAGTACCAAAAGATAAAGCGAATGGTGACTTCGCGACGAACATGGCGATGCAACTAGCACGTGTCGCTAAAAAAGCACCTCGCATGATCGCAGACGATCTTGTAGCAAATTTTGATAAAAGTAAAGCATCTATCGCAAAAGTTGAGATTGCAGGTCCTGGTTTCATTAACTTTTACATGGATAACTCATATTTAACAGAGCTTGTACCAACTGTTCTAAAAGCGGGCAAGGATTACGGACGTACGGAGCATGGCGGCGGTAAAAAAGTTCAAGTCGAGTTCGTATCTGCGAACCCTACAGGAACGCTTCACTTAGGACATGCACGTGGTGCGGCTGTTGGTGATACGATCTGTAATATTCTAGACTATGCAGGCTATAACGTTTCTCGTGAGTTCTACATTAACGATGCAGGGAATCAGATCAACAACTTAGCTACATCGATCGAAGCTCGTTATTTCCAAGCGCTAGGTAAGGATAAAGAGATGCCAGAAGATGGTTACCACGGAGCGGATATCATAGAGTTTGGTAAAGATCTAGCTGAAGAGTACGGCGATTCTTGGTTAGAAAAAGAAGAGAGCGAGCGTGTGAGCTTCTTCCGTGAATACGGTCTTACGCGAGAGCTTGAAAAACTAAAAGCTGATCTCGCTGAATTCCGTGTCGATTTTGATGTGTGGTTCTCAGAGACTTCACTCTATCAAAACGGAAAAATTGATGCAGCCCTAGAGAAGTTAAAAGCTAAAGGTGTCGTGTATGAAGAAGAAGGCGCGACTTGGTTCCGTACGACAGATTATGATGATGACAAGAACCGTGTACTCATCAAGAACGACGGATCTTACACATATTTAACACCGGACATTGCGTACCATAACGATAAGTTTGAGCGTGGATTTGAAAAGTTGATCAACATCTGGGGAGCAGACCACCACGGTTACATCCCTCGTATGAAAGCGGCAATTCAAGCGTTAGGCTATGAAAAAGATCAACTTGAAGTGATGATCATCCAGCTTGTTTCTCTGTTCCAAAACGGCGAAAAAGTGCGTATGAGTAAGCGTACGGGTAAAGCTGTAACGCTACGTGAACTGATGGAAGAAGTGGGTATCGACGCGACTCGTTATTTCTTTGCGATGCGTTCTAACGATACTCATCTTGATTTTGACATGGACTTAGCGGTTTCGAAATCGAACGAAAACCCTGTATTCTACGTACAATACGCACATGCTCGCGTATGCAGCATGCTTCGCCAAGGGGAAGAGATGGGTCTTTCTTATGAGGGAGATTTAGATTTAAAGCAGATCGATTCTGAAAAAGAGTTCGAGCTGTTGAAGAAAATCGGAGAATTCCCTGCAGTCATTAATGAAGCAGCGGAAAAGCTATTGACGCACCGTGTAACGAACTATGTTTTTGAGCTGGCATCTGCTCTTCATAGCTTCTATAACGCAGAGCGTGTACTCGACCCAGAAAACAAAACAAAATCACATGCTCGCTACGCGTTGATGAAAGCTACTCAAGTAACGATTGAAAATGCATTGAACATCATCGGTGTAGAAGCACCAGAGCGTATGTAATATATAGGGAAAACCTGTCTTTGGACAGGTTTTTTCTTTTTGAAGAGAGTTTTTATTGGTTTTGTGAGCGATTCCCGGGATTTATGCTCGATGCTGGAGATTTATGCTCGAACCTGTAATTAACGTCCCGACCTCGAACGCATCCAAATCAAAAAAGGAATTCCAAAGCTTTTCTTGAATTCTATTGAAGCACATCCATGCTTAGGAGGTTCCAAAAATGACATCATCTAAAAGTCCTTTTGTTATCGGACAGATTGAAGGGTACTCGAAAGAATTTTCCAACTTAATATCCATGATGGACTACACGAGAGAAACGACGATCTGGGACATTCAAGATCTATCCGTTGAAGAGCTAGATTATCGAATAAACGGAATAGGGAATTCAATCGGCATGCTGCTCGCTCATCTCGTAGCCGTTGAAAAAATTTATCAATTTATCACATTCGACGGCAAAGACCTGCCAGAGGAAGAAATTGAGCGTTATGCAGAAACACTCCAACCTGCACTTGATCTAGGTGAAGCTGCGGCAATCATCCATGGCAATACAGCAGAATTTTATTTAGAAGACTTAAAAAAGACCCGTGAAATTACCTTGCAGCATTTTCAAAAGCTTGAAGATTCATGGCTCTATGAAACAACACCGTGGTGGGGGAATGAACTCGGTAACAATTACTTTAAATGGTTTCATGTATTTGAAGATGAACTGAGTCATCGCGGTCAGATTCGTATTATAAAAAAGCAGTATGAGCTCGCGGCAGCGAAATCTTCTACGCAATCCTAACCCAACGAAAAAAGGGATAATGTAGGGATAACATGCCATATTAATAAGAGATAGGTTTGGAAACTCGTTTGAAAGAGGGGGTACATATATGAAGTTGATCGTATTATCACTAATAACAGGCGCCCTCGTAGGCTTTGTTTTTGCCCTGTTAAAACTCCCGATTCCGGCACCACCCGCATTACCAGGAATCATGGGCATCATTGGTATCTATTTAGGCTATCAAGCTTACATCTGGATGGCAGGTACTTTTCTAAAGTGAGGAAAACATGGCATTAGCCGGGCTGACCTCTGAGTTGCAAATCTATTATGAAAAGCTGGGAACCGGTGCGCCGATCGTTTTTTTACACCCGCCAGGTATGAGTCATCTTGTGTTCAAGTATCAAAGAGAACTAGCGACCGATTATCAGACGATCTTTCCTGATTGTAGGGGACACGGTCGTTCATCAAGTAAAGACAAAGAAACGTTTACGATTTGGGACTTAGCAGATGATGTTGCGTCTCTGTTGGACCACTTATTATTAGAAGAAGCGTATATTTGCGGTTATTCAGCAGGTGGCTCGGTCGCACAAGCTTTTGTTCAAAAATATCCACATCGAACAAAGGGTCTTATTTTGAGTGGCGGCTTTTCTCAAGTTTCTACATTCGCATTGAAAAAGCAGTTTCAAACAGGAATAAGGCTGGTAAAAAATGCACCAGCCCTACTCAATCAGATTCTTGTCAGCACACATTCAAATTCTCCGGAAGATCGAAAAGAAATGTTGTCTTATCATAAGCAGACAGATCCTAAAACGTGTCAGCGGTTCTACCAAGAAAGTCTTTCCTTCCAATGTACGGATCAGCTAAAAGAGTGGCGCTTTCCGCTGTTGTTCATTTACGGGGAACAAGCGGAATATATGCATCCTTACAGAAGAATCTACGCAAAGAATGTTCACCCGAAAGCAAAGTTCGTTCTCTTAAACAAAGCGCTGCATCAGCTTCCGATCAAACATTATGTAAGCTTTAATGCAGAGATTAAAAAATTTATTCCTTGCCTTACATAAGGATGGTTCCACCGCTCATCCTCTTGAAGCCGCGTACTTTCTCTAGCTCAGCAACGAGCTGAAGAACAGCGCGGTCTTTTTGTTTCGCTTCGATCATAACGTCCAGCTCATCTGTGTAATTAGACATCAATTTAAAAAACGGCAGCACATAGTCCTTACTAACGAAATCATGGTGGCTTCTGTAAGCTTTTTCGTCTTTTGGTGAGGAGAGATGAACTTTTGGCGGTCGACCTGTATTCTCCCACGTTTTCACGAACCTCGGCAGCAATTCCTCCAGAGAACCATCGTCATCCGGATTCGCCATGTAATGATGGTAATCAAACATAAGTGGAATGCCTTCATTTTCACAGACTTCTAATGTCTCTTGGGTCGTGAACGTTTTATCGTCGTTTTCAAGCGTCATCCTTGCCTTTACGTCAGACGGGAGAAGTTTAATATTTTCATAAAAACGTTCTAAAGCAGACGGTTTATCACCATAAGCTCCACCGATATGAATATTGATATAGCTTCGGTCCTCGATTCCCATTCCTTTAAGCAGATCAAAATGATATTGCATATCCTTAACAGCATTTACGGTTACCTCTTTACGAGGGCTTGTAAACAGGGTGAACTGATTAGGATGCATGCTCGTTCTGATGTTGTATTTTTTTACGAGCTTCTCGATCTCTTTACATTCTTTCTTCGTCTCCTTCAAAAAATCCCAAGCTGCCTCGGGATGAGTAGCTAAAGGAACGATGGAGGATGACATGCGATGAAGAGGAAACTCGTGCGCGATACAATAATGAAGAACGCGCAGTGTGCGCTCGAGATTGTTTTTCGTGATCGCAAGCAGCTGTGCAGTGCGTTCTTTTTCATCACGTTTTTGATAAGTAGCAAAAGTCATTGTTTTTGCAGGTGAGGCCTCATATAAATTGAGAGCCGTAGATACAAATCCGAAAGATGTTAACATGTTTGGCCCCCTGGTGTTAGTATGTTTTTTTGATTACATGATTGGTGCAGTAGAAAAGAGCATTATGTTTTGCTTCAAAGACAAGTTGATTGGAGTGTAAGGTTGCCGACTCCTGCGGGACAAGCGGTCAGGTGAGACCCTTAAGGGCGCAAAGCGGCAGTCCGAAATGTGGAAGTGACTCGTTCAGCCCTGACAAGCAAAAGTTGAATGGGCTATGAAGGCGCACTTTGCCTTCTTGACTGTTTAACTTTTGACCTCGAGGGGCTAGTCACTGCAACTAGACAGGGGCTCACCGCCTGCCACGGCGGAAAGCGAGCAACCTGAAACGGAAATCAACCACTTTCATATTCTTCATAGCACTTCTCTTACTTTTTTATAAGAATGGCGATAACACAAAACCCACCATTTCTTTAAATCGAACTTTAACGGAACCGCGCGTCTTCTTTAAACGTGCTAGCGTGAGCTTCTCAGAACGTTCAAGATCTGAATCTAGCACCTTCTTAACGACTTGTATCTCAGCTTTATCTGTAAAGATGCAATTTAGTTCATCGTTATAAAAAAAGCTGCGAAGATCAAAGTTAGCGGTACCAATATCGCAGATCGTATCATCAAACATGACGATCTTAGAATGATAAAATCCTTCATGAAACTGATAGATCTCCGCACCAGCTTCTAAGAGAGATTTGACGAAACGATAAGAAGCTTCCTGCACAAATGGATGATCGGGGTTCATTGGAACGAGCAGCTTCACGTTCACCCCGCGATTTAGTGCTGATAAGAGCTCCCTGTTCATCTTTTTACCCGGAATAAAGTAAGGCGAACCTATAAAAATGCTTTTTTGCGCACGTTTTATTTTTTCAAGAAAAAATTGATAACCTCCACGCCCTTTTGAAGGAAGAAGCATCAGCTCACTTGCCCCTTCTTCGTTGAGAAGAGACGGGGTCTTGCTATGAGTCATCTTTTCATTCGTTGAACCGTTCCAATCGTCGATAAATAGCCGCTGTAATTCGATCACAACGTTTCCAGTTAATTTTAAATGATAGTCGCGCCAATCTCCAAACCGTGTGACTCTGCCCATATATTCATTTCCAACGTTATATCCGCCTATGTAGCCGATCTCCGTGTCGATAATTGTGATTTTCCGATGATTTCGGTGATTGATGCGGTACAAAAGGTAAGGAAATTGAGGCTTGTTACTGTATTCAAAATGAACGCCTGCGTCTTTAAGGGCGTGAACGGTCTTTTTTTTCAATCCGTAACTTCCCATGTAATCAAGCAGTAGTCTAACTTCTAAGCCTTGCTGTGCTTTTGCGATCAGTTTCGTGCATAGCTCTTGTCCGAGTTCGTCGTCGCGCAATATGTAGAACTGTATGTAGATCGTACGCCTAGCTTCATCTATGTCTTGAAACAGTGAATCAAAAAAATGAGAACCCGTCGTTAAAAGATGCATATTGCCTGTCGTAGTTACAGGAGGTTCTTCTTTTGCGGTCGTTTGTTTATGTCCTAAATAAAAGTCGATCCAAGCCAAAATCCAGATGGCTATAATCACCAAAACGATCCACACGTTCATCTCCTCCTTTTAAATCAAACTTGTATATAGTATACCCCCACCATATGAAACCACTAAAAAAATTTTTTGAACGGATGTTGACTGAATGCTCATTCATTTATTTTTTATGCTATAATGAAGTCAGAAAATTAATTTCATTTAGAATTATTAAAAGAGAAAGAATTAGGGAATAGGAGCATTGGAAGGGAGAGAGAGCGATGGACGGCTTAATGGTAGCAAACTGGCTTGCATTTCTTTTTGTAACCGCTTACGCACTGTTTTTATTTGCTTATGTTGTAAAAACAAGGTTTGAATTCATCAAGCTCGGCAAAAAAGTAGAGTTTGATCATACGGTTCAAGAACGAATTAAAGCAGTCTTAGTGAATGTATTTGGTCAAAAGAAGCTGTTAAAAGATAAGAAGAGTGGAATTATCCATATCATGTTCTTTTATGGATTCATTCTCGTTCAATTCGGAGCGATTGATTTTATATGGAAAGGACTCAACCCTGGGTCGCATCTGCCTTTAGGCCCGCTTTATCCGGGATTCACGTTTTTCCAAGAAATCGTAACGACGATGATCATGATTGCAGTCGTTTGGGCTTTTTACAGAAGATATGTTGAAAAGCTTGTCCGATTGAAGCGCGGATTTAAATCTGGTTTGGTTCTTCTTTTTATCGGTGGCTTGATGCTTTCCGTGTTAGTTGGGAACGGAGCAGAGATTATCTGGCATGACCTTCCGTACGAGTGGACGGCGCCTATCGCGTCCGTAATCGCAATGGCTCTTGGTTTCCTAGGGAAAACAGGTGCTGCTGTCGTATTCTTTATCTCATGGTGGATTCACTTATTGTTCTTATTAACGTTCTTAGTGTATGTTCCGCAATCAAAGCATGCTCACTTGATCGCAGGTCCACTAAACGTTTGGCTTGGTCGCAAAGATAAAGTAGGAAAGCTTTCTTCGATTAATTTCGAAGACGAGACACAAGAAGTTTTCGGTGTGAATAAGATTGAAGACTTCAATCAAAAGCAGCTTGTAGATCTCTATGCATGTGTAGAGTGTGGCCGTTGTACGAATGTTTGTCCGGCAACAGGTACTGGTAAGATGCTTTCACCGATGGATATGATCGTTAAACTTCGTGACCATCTAACGGTAAAAGGAGCGGCGGTTACATCTCGGACACCTTGGATGCCAGCGTTCGCTTTCTCGAACACAACAGGCAACCAGATCGCTTTTGAAGCGAGAGGGAAAGGCGCTGAGGAAACGGCTGCAACAACAGATGGATCATCTGCACTTGCTTATGATGTTGAGATGATCGGTGAAGTTATGACAGAAGAAGAGATCTGGGCATGTACGACTTGCCGAAACTGTGAAGATCAGTGTCCAGTGATGAACGAACACGTTGATAAGATCATCGACATGCGTCGTTATCTTGTTCTTACTGAAGGTAAGATGGATGCAGAAGCGCAGCGTGCGATCAAAAATATCGAGAAGCAAGGGAACCCTTGGGGAATCTCGAAAAAGGAACGCGAGAACTGGCGTGAGCTGAAAGAAGATATCGTGGTTCCGACTGTAAAAGAAAAAGAAAAAGCGGGTCAAGAGTTCGAGTACCTGTTCTGGGTAAGTTCGATGGGAGCTTATGACAACCGTTCACAAAAAATCGCACTTTCTTTAGCGAAGATCATGAACGAAGCAGGAATCACGTTTGCGATCTTAGGAAACAAAGAAAAGAACTCTGGTGATACGCCTCGTCGTCTTGGAAACGAGTTTTTATTCCAAGAGATGGCGAACGCGAACATCGAGTTGTTCCAAAAGCATAATGTTAAGAAGATCATTACGATCGATCCGCATGCGTATAACACGTTCAAAAATGAATACCCTGAGTTTGGCTTAGAAGCAGAAGTTTATCACCATACAGAGCTTTTAGCAGACTGGATCAAAGAAGGAAGAATCAAGCCGAAGTTTGAGGTGAATGAAACGATTACGTATCACGATTCTTGTTACCTCGGCCGCTATAACGAAGTATATGAACCACCTCGTGATATTTTAAAAGCGATTCCGGGTGTGAAGGTTGTTGAGATGGATCGCAATCGTCAGAACGGAATGTGCTGTGGAGCGGGTGGCGGAATGATGTGGATGGAAGAAAAAGCAGGTTCTCGTGTGAACGTTGCACGTACAGAACAAGCTCTGGCTGTAAATCCAACCATGATCGGAAGCGGATGTCCGTATTGCTTAACGATGTTGAGTGACGGAACGAAAGCGAAAGAAGTAGAAGAGCAAGTTCAAACGCTAGATGTTGTTGAAATCCTTGAAAAATCGATGTTTGGCTCACAGAAACAAGAGGTTCTTCAGTAGTTTTCGAGCATGTAAATAAGCTGCCTGCATTTTAGCTGGCAGCTTCATGCTTGGAAGTTGGTCGACTGAGCGTTCGCTCGGCTCGTCTTTAAACACATTTGTAAGCGTTAACATAATTTTCGTAGCTCTACTATACGAATCAGGAGGTTTTTCATATGACAAAATCAGTAATCGTCAGTGGTGTACGGACACCTGTAGGGAAATTTGGTGGCGGATTAAGTTCTCTTACAGCGTCAGATCTAGGCGGAATCGCGATTAAAGAAGCGCTTCAACGAGCAAATGTTGCTCCAGAATCGGTGGATGAAGTCATTTTAGGCTGTGTTCTTCAAGGTGGCCAAGGGCAGATTCCTTCTCGCCAAGCGGCTGAAAAAGCAGGATTACCTTGGAAGACGAAAACAGAAACGATCAACAAAGTATGTGCGTCAGGTCTTCGGGCGATTACGATGGCAGATCAGATCATCCGTGCGGGTGACGAAGAAGTCATCGTTGCAGGTGGAATGGAATCGATGAGCAACGCACCTTACATTTTACCGAAAGCGCGCTGGGGACTTCGTATGGGAGATAGCTCAGTGAAAGATCTCATGGTTCATGATGGACTAACGTGTACGTTTACAGGGGTTCACATGGGAATCTACGGAAATGACGTAGCAAAAGAGATGGAGATCTCACGTGAGCGTCAAGACGAGTGGGCGTACCGCAGCCATAGCCGTGCTAATGATTCGATTGAAAAAGGAATTTTTGCAGAAGAGATCGTTCCTGTGGAAGTACCTCAACGTAAAGGCGAGCCGGTTGTTGTGTCCCAAGATGAGTCACCGCGTAAAGATACGTCTATCGAATCTCTTGCAAAATTAAGACCTGTATTTTCACAAGATGGAACGATTACAGCAGGAAACGCACCTGGCGTGAACGATGGGGCAGCGGCTGTAGTCGTGATGAGCGAAGAGCGCGCTGAAAAAGAAGGCAAAGAAGTGATGGCGACGATTCTTGGTCACACGGCACTTGCTGTGGAAGCGAAAGACTTTCCGAAAACGCCAGGTCTCGTCATCAATGAGCTCTTGAAAAAAACAGGAAAATCATTAGAAGAAATTGACCTTTTTGAAATAAACGAAGCATTCGCAGCTGTTGCGTTAGCGAGTTCTGAACTTGCGGGATTAGATCTTGAAAAAGTGAACGTGAACGGTGGAGCAGTCGCGTTGGGTCACCCGATTGGGGCGAGCGGCACGCGCATCGTACTAACGTTGATCCACGAGTTGAAAAGACGTGGCGGCGGACTTGGCATCGCTTCGATCTGTTCAGGCGGCGGGCAAGGTGACGCGATTTTAGTAGAAGTGAAGAAATAAGGAGGAGCAATATTCATGAGCATTCAAAACATTATGGTGATCGGTGCAGGACAGATGGGTTCAGGAATCGCGCAAGTTTGTGCACAAGCGGGCTATTCTGTTGTTCTGCATGACATGCAAGAAGAGTTCGTACAAAAAGGAATCGGAATCATCTCTAAAAATTTAAACCGCTCTGTGGAAAAAGGACGTTTGGATGAAAGCGAAAAAGAATCCATTCTATCCCGCATCACAGCTTCTGTTTCTCTAGAGAACGCGTCAAACGCAGATCTTGTGATCGAAGCAGTCGTGGAAAACATGGACGTGAAAACACAACTCTTCAAGATGCTCGACCAATACGCGCCAGCACATACAATCTTAGCGTCGAACACATCTTCCCTTCCGATCACAGAGATCGCGGCTGCAACGAACCGACCTGAAAAAGTAATCGGCATGCACTTCATGAACCCGGTTCCTGTTATGAAACTGGTAGAGATCATCCGTGGACTTCAAACAGCGGATGAGGTGTACGAGACGATTGAATCGGTATCTAAGAAGCTGCAAAAAGTACCAGTGGAAGTGAACGATTTCCCAGGCTTCATCTCCAACCGTATCCTTATGCCAATGATCAACGAAGCGATCTTCTCGGTGTATGAAGGGGTGGCAACACCTGAGGCGGTCGATGAGATTATGAAACTCGGAATGAACCATCCGATGGGTCCGTTAACACTAGCAGACTTCATCGGGCTCGACACGTGCCTCTACATCATGGAGACGCTTCATGAAGGTTTCGGTGATGACAAGTACCGTCCATGCCCGCTGCTAAGAAAGTACGTAAAAGCAGGCTGGCTCGGCAAAAAGTCAGGCAGAGGGTTCTACAACTACGGGGTCTGACCCCACACAAAGACAAAAATTCCATTTTTGTCTTTGTGGAAGAGACAGCTAACAGAGAGACAGCAACCGAAAAAAACAGATAGAGAAATAGAGAGCAAAGAAAGAACAAATAGAGAGATAACTCACGGAGAGAGACTACTAGTCGGCATTTCAATATAGGAATGGGGAGAGACCATGAACCTCTTATTTACTGAAGAACAAAAGATGATGCAGAAGATGGTACGGGATTTTGCACAGAAAGAGATAGCACCGGCCATCGAGCATATGGAAGAGACAGAAGAGTTTCCGCGTCATCTAATCACGAAGATGGCACAGCTCGGACTGATGGGAATTCCGATACCAGAAGAATATGGCGGAGCAGGGATGGATTTTACGTCCTACATTATCGCGATCAATGAGCTTTCTAAAGTGAGCGCGACGATCGGCGTTATTTTATCTGTCCATACGAGTGTCGGAACGAATCCGATCCTTTATTTCGGGAATGAAGAACAAAAGAGAAAATACATTCCTAAGTTAGCAAGTGGAGAGTACCTTGGTGCGTTCGGACTAACAGAGCCGAGTTCAGGTTCTGATGCAGCAAGCTTAAAGACGAGAGCAGTTAAAAAGGGCGATCATTACATCTTGAACGGCTCTAAGATTTTTATCACAAACGCAGGAGAAGCGGACGTGTACATCGTTTTTGCTTCAACAGCACCTGATAAAGGAAGCTACGGGATTTCGGCCTTCATCGTCGATAAAGATACACCAGGTTTTTCAGTAGGAAAGAAAGAGAAAAAAATGGGGTTGAACGGATCAAACACGTGCGAGATCATTTTCGAAGATGCACGTGTACCTGCTGAAAATCTTCTAGGTAATGAAGGGGAAGGCTTTAAGATCGCGATGAGCAACCTCGATGTGGGCAGGATCGGAATTGCTGCTCAATCACTTGGTATCGCTGAGGCGGCATTAGAATTCGCGACGAACTATGCAAAAGAAAGAAAACAGTTCGGAAAGCCGATCGGTGCAAATCAAGGTCTAGGATTTAAACTTGCAGACATGGCGACTGCCGTTGAAGCGGCAAAACTTTTAACCTATCGTGCGGCAGATCTAAAGACAAACAACCTATCATGCGGAAAAGAAGCGTCGATGGCAAAGCTTTTTGCATCAGAAACGGCAATGAAATCAGCGATCGAAGCGGTGCAAGTGTACGGAGGGTACGGCTATACAAAAGAGTATCCGGTAGAAAGACTGTTCCGAGACGCGAAGGTGTGTCAGATCTATGAGGGAACAAGCGAGATTCAGCGTATGGTGTTAAGCAAACATTTACTAGGATAAGAGGGAGAGATAGAAATGCAATTTATGTTATCTGAAGAACATGAAATGATCCGTAAGATGGTGCGTGATTTTGCCAAAAATGAAGTAGAGCCTACAGCTGCAGAACGTGACGAAGAGGAGCGTTTTGACCGCGCAATTTTTGATCAGATGGGTGAGCTTGGCCTTTGCGGAATTCCTTGGCCAGAAGAGTATGGCGGAATCGGCGGAGATTATTTAGGTTATGTAATCGCAGTTGAAGAACTATCTCGTGTTTGTGCGTCAGTGGGTGTAACCCTTTCTGCTCACACCTCTCTTGCGGGATGGCCGATCTTCAAGTTTGGTAACGAAGAGCAAAAGCAAAAGTTCCTTCGCCCGATGGCAGAAGGTAAAAAAATCGGAGCATATGGCTTAACTGAACCGGGATCAGGATCAGATGCAGGAAACATGAAAACAACAGCGAAAAAAGACGGCGATGACTATATCATCAACGGCTCAAAGATCTTTATCACAAACGCTGGGGACGCTGAGATCTATGTTGTTTTTGCCCGCACGGATATCGAAGCAGGATCAAGAGGAGTTTCTGCGTTCATCGTAGAAAAAGGAACACCAGGCTTTTCTTTCGGTAAAAAAGAAAAGAAACTCGGCATCCGTTCATCTCCAACATTAGAGATCATTTTTGAAGATTGCCGCGTACCAGCTGAAAACCTTCTAGGGAAAGAAGGAGACGGCTTTAAGATTGCAATGATGACTCTTGATGGCGGACGTAACGGAATCGCGGCTCAAGCGGTTGGAATCGCTCAAGGAGCACTAGATGCTTCCGTAAATTACGCAAAAGACCGCAAACAGTTCGGTAAGCCGATCGGTTTCAACCAAGGGATCGGGTTCAAACTTGCAGATATGGCAACAAAAGTGGAAGCGGCTCGCCTATTAACCTATCAAGCTGCTTGGAGAGAATCGGAAGGTCTTCCATACGGAAAAGAGTCCGCGATGTCAAAGCTATTTGCTGGAGATATCGCAATGGAAGTAACGACAGACGCAGTTCAAGTATTCGGCGGATATGGCTACACGAAAGAATATCCAGTAGAACGCTACATGCGTGATGCAAAAATCACACAGATCTACGAAGGTACACAAGAAATTCAGCGTCTCGTTATTTCTAAAATGCTTTTAAAAGATTAAGAGAGCGAAGTTTTGCAACATAGTGGCTAGGGAAATTTTTTTGCTAAATCAGTATTTCTCTATTCATAACAGAGTGTTGTTAAAAATACTCCAAATAACACCCTTGCAGTTGATTGGAGCGCAAGGTGCGAGACTCCTGCGGGACTGGCGGTTAGGTGAGACCCTTAAGGGCGCGAAGCGGCAAGGGGCTCACCGCCTGCCCCGCGGAAAGCGAGCATCCTGGAGCGGAAATCAACTACCCCGAAAAAGTTTTAGGAGGATATTATGCATCCATTAGCACAGCGCATCCAGCAAAAAGAGGAACGTGCTCTCGCGAAAGCGATCACGCTTGCCGAGAACAACGGTGAAGACAAACTCGAGCTTTTAAAGAGCATCTACCCGCAGCAAAAAGGCGCTCATTGGATCGGCATCACCGGTTCACCGGGTGCCGGGAAAAGCTCGCTCGTCAATCGTCTCATCTCTTTTTTGCGTAAAAAGAAGATGACGGTTGCCGTTGTTGCGGTGGATCCGACGAGTCCGTTCAGCGGCGGCTCTATTCTTGGAGACCGCGTAAGGATGGCTGACCATTTTACCGACCCGGGTGTGTTTATCCGAAGCATGGGGACGCGCGGCAGTCTCGGCGGCCTTTCACGGTCGACGAAAGAGACGGTAAGGCTGATGGATGCTTATGGTTTTGATGTGATTTTAATAGAGACGGTAGGAGTAGGGCAGTCTGAGCTCGATATTATGAAGCTAGCAGATTCGGTTGCAGTTGTATTGAACCCAGGTAGCGGAGATGTTGTTCAAGTGTTTAAGGCGGGAATCATGGAGATCGCGGATCTGTTCGTTGTGAACAAAGCGGATATGCCAGGGGTTCCGAAGCTTCTTGCTGAGATCGAAGCGATGCTTGACCTTGTGAAACACGACAGCCTGTACCGCCCGCCAGTCGTTGAGACGGTTTCTACTGAAAATAAAGGATTGCAAGAATTATGGGACTCTCTTCTAGCACACCGTGAATATCTAGATAAGAGCGGTGAAGGCAAGGAAAGAAAGCTTTCTAACCTGAAGCGTGAGGTGATGGAAGTGGTTCAGCATGAAATCTATCAGCAAGTGTTGAAACAAGAACAGAAAAATGGGTTCTCCTGGCTGGCCGACTTAGAATCAGGTACGACAGACCCTTATACAGCTGCAGAAAAGATTTTAATAAAACGATTGCAGCCGGCTGACGGGAAACAGAAATGAGGGAGGCCAATTGGGTAAGAAAGAAGTGCCGTCGCTCGTAAAAGATGAAAAACTGATTCAGAGACGACGGGAAGAGATGGTGAAAGCCGCGGTCTCTCTATTTAAAGAGAATGGGTTCCACCGCACGACAACCCGGGAGATCGCCAAAGCTTCTGGCTTCAGTATCGGCACACTCTACGAGTATATCCGGTCAAAAGAAGATATTCTCTATCTCGTCTGCGACAGCATCTATGACGGGGTAAAGCTGAGGCTGCAGCAGGATATCAAAGGGGAAGATAGCGGGATTCAAGGTGTTGAACGTGCAATCTCTGCTTATTTTAAAGTGATGGACGACATGCAGGATGAGGTGCTCGTCATGTATCAAGAAGCGAAGTCACTTTCTCATGAAGCTCTTCCGTATGTGCTCAAAAAAGAGCTGGAGATGACGGCGATCTTTGAAGAACTGCTTTTTAAAGTGGTAAAGCAAGGTGAACTGCATTTAAGTGAAAAAGAAATACAGGCAGCAGCTCACAATATTTTGATCATCGGACAGATGTGGACGTTCAGACGCTGGGCGCTGCAGAAGATGTATACGTTAGAAGAATACACGGCATTACAGATTCAGCAATTGTTGTACGGCATAAAAGGAGCATAAGAAAGGATGAATGAAATGACTCAGACCGATAGTTACAGGCCGAAAAATCCGGTTCGATTTGTAACCGCTTCCAGCCTTTTTGATGGTCATGATGCGTCGATTAACATCATGAGAAGAATCATTCAGTCGAACGGCTGTGAGGTGATCCACCTTGGACACAACCGTTCCGTAGATGAAGTGGTGAGTGCTGCCATTCAAGAGGATGTTCAAGGAATCGCGATCTCTTCTTATCAAGGCGGACACGTTGAGTATTTTAAATACATGATCGATCTATTAAAAGAACGCGGTGCAGGACATATCAAAGTCTTTGGAGGCGGTGGGGGCGTTATAATCCCACCTGAGATCAAGGAGCTGCATGCTTATGGCGTAACACGCATCTTTTCACCTGAAGATGGAAGATTGCTAGGACTTCAAGGCATGATTAATAAGATGGTAGAAGAGTGTGATTTTCCGACGGTTACCTCTTTAACAGATGAGATTGAAAAAGTAGTAGAAAAAGACGTTCGCTCTGTTTCACGTTTGATCACGTTAGCAGAAAATGTGAAGCAAGCGCCAGAAGAGATCGCAGCAACGGCTGAACAGACGTTAAACGAATTGAAAAGTCTGCAAAAACAAGTGCCGGTTCTTGGAATCACAGGAACAGGGGGAGCGGGAAAAAGTTCATTAACCGATGAGCTTGTTCGACGCTTCTTAAACGAGTGTGAAGACAAGACGATCGCAATCATCTCAATTGATCCGACCAAACAAAAAACAGGCGGAGCGCTTTTAGGTGACAGAATCCGAATGAACGCGATCTATCATCCACGTGTGTACATGCGTTCACTTGCTACACGTGGTTCACGTTCTGAGCTGTCCGATGCGATCAAGGACGCAATCGCAGTAACGAAAGCAGCTGGATTTGATCTGATCGTTGTTGAGACGAGCGGAATCGGCCAAGGGGACGCTGGAATCTCAGAGATCTCTGATGCTTCTCTATACGTGATGACGAGTGAGTTTGGTGCACCATCACAATTAGAAAAAATCGATATGATCGATTATGCAGATATTATTGCGATCAATAAGTTCGAGCGCAAAGGCTCTGAAGACGCGCTTCGTGATGTAAAGAAGCAATATCAGCGTTCTCGCAACTGGTTTGATAGAGATTTAGATGAGATGCCTGTTTACGGAACGATTGCGAGCCAATTTAACGATGCGGGCACGAACATCCTTTTTTATCACTTGATGAAAGTGATCGAAGAAAAGTCAGGCATGGATTGGGGCATTCAGCCTGCAGCAGAGGCGATGACTGCGAAAAAGAACGTCATCATACCAGGTGAACGTGCTCAGTACTTAAATGAGATCGCACAAACGGTTCGTAAATATCATGAAACGGTGAATGAGCAAGCGAAACTAGCTCGCAAGTCGTTCCAAATTCAAGGGACGCTTGAAACGGTAAGAGAATACGACGCTGCAGGTGAAGAAGTAGAAACGTCGTTAAACAAAGCACTGGAAAAAGTTGAAGAGCAATTGTTGCCAACGACTTCAAAAATGCTCAAAGAATGGCCAGCGTTAAAAGAAATGTATAGCAAAAAAGAGTTTGTAACAAAGATTCGAGACAAAGAGATCGTGACCGAGCTATCGACGAAAAGTCTTTCTGGTCTTGATATTCCAAAAGTGGCTCTTCCGAAGTTTGAAGACTGGGGGGACATCGTAAAGTGGATCATGAAAGAAAATGTGCCAGGTTCGTTCCCGTACACAGCGGGAGTGTTTCCTTTTAAACGTAAAGGTGAAGATCCGAAGCGTCAGTTCGCTGGAGAAGGAACGCCTGAACGAACGAACCGCCGATTCCATTATCTATCAAAAGATGATGACGCGAAGCGCTTGAGTACAGCGTTTGATTCAGTAACCCTTTACGGAGAAGATCCAGATCACCGTCCGGACATCTACGGAAAAGTTGGGGAGAGCGGTGTGAGCATCTGTACGCTAAACGACATGAAGAAGCTGTATGACGGCTTTGATCTGATCGCTCCTTCTACATCTGTTTCGATGACGATCAATGGTCCGGCACCTATCATTCTCGCCATGTTCATGAACACGGCGATCGATCAGCAAGTGAAGATTTTTGCGGATACGAACGGCAGACAACCGAACGAAGCAGAGTACAGCGAGATTAAGGAGAAGACCCTTGCCTCTGTTCGTGGAACGGTTCAAGCAGACATCTTAAAAGAAGATCAAGGTCAGAACACGTGTATCTTCTCTACTGAATTCGCGCTTCGCATGATGGGTGATATTCAGCAATACTTTATCGACCACCAAGTGCGTAATTATTATTCGGTTTCGATCTCTGGCTACCATATCGCAGAAGCTGGTGCGAACCCGATCACTCAGCTCGCGTTTACACTTGCGAACGGCTTTACGTACGTTGAATATTATTTAAGCCGTGGAATGGATATTAACGCATTCGCGCCCAATCTATCGTTCTTCTTCTCAAACGGACTTGATCCAGAATATAGCGTAATCGGCCGTGTTGCTCGCCGAATCTGGGCTACGGTAATGCGTGATAAATACAAAGCGAACGAGCGCAGCCAGAAGCTGAAGTATCATATCCAAACATCTGGACGTTCATTACACGCGCAAGAGATTGATTTTAACGATATTCGTACAACGCTTCAAGCGTTGATGGCACTTTATGATAACTGTAACTCGCTTCACACGAACTCGTATGACGAAGCGATCACAACGCCAACGGAAGAATCCGTTCGCCGCGCGATGGCGATTCAGATGATCATTACAAAAGAGCTTGGTTTGGCCCGTAATGAGAACTCGCTTCAAGGTTCCTTTATTATTGAAGAGTTAACAGATCTTGTAGAAGAGATGGTTCTTCAAGAGTTCGAGCGCATGAACACAAGAGGCGGCGTACTAGGTGCGATGGAAACGCAGTATCAACGTGGAAAGATTCAAGAAGAATCGATGTATTATGAAATGAAAAAGCATGACGGATCGCTTCCGATCATCGGAGTGAACACATACCTCAATCCGAACACGCCGTCAGAAGAAGAGTTCAACATGCAGCTCGCTCGTGCGACAAAGGACGAAAAAGAGCAGCAGATTCAGAATCTGAATGCGTTCCAAGAGTCTAGCAAAGACCAAGCGGGTGAAGCTCTTAAACGTTTGAAAAATGTTGCCTTATCCGGCGGAAACATTTTCGATGAGCTCATGCATACCGTAAAATTTGCAAGTCTCGGTCAGATCACGAGTGCGCTTTATGAAGTAGGCGGGAAGTATAGAAGAAACATGTAGTGAGTTGAGAAGAGAGCCGCCAGTTTGAGCGGTTCTCTTTTCTTTGCGAGACGATTAAGAGAGTTAATTTCCGCTTCAGGACTCGCTTTCCGCAGGGTGTGCGGTGAGCCCATTCGCCGCTTTGCGTCATTGAATGGTCTCACCTGTCCCACTCATCCTGCAGGAGTCTCGTCCTTCCGCTTCAATTAACTATTCGAGGAGTATTCTCAAAGGTCTCTCTTAGCACTGGCATTTAGAAAGAGTCTTTTAAAAAAGGTTTTTTAAAGCTGGTGACCTTTGCTACTTCAATTCTCACCATATGCAAGTTGATTGGAGCGCAAGGTGCGAGACTCCTGCGGGACAGGTGGGCAGTTCGAAAAGTGGAAGTGGCTCGTTCGGCCCCGACAAGCAAAAGGTGAATGGGCCAGGAAGGCGCACTTTGCCTTCTTGACCATTTAACTTTTGACCTCGAGGGGCTAGCCACTGCAACTAAACAGGTGAGACGCTTAGGGGCGCGAAGCGGCAAGTGGCTCACCGCCTGCCCCGCGGAAAGCGAGCAACCTGGAGTGGAAATCAACCACTTTCAAAAGCATCGAAGTATAAACCAACACACTTCATAAAACCTTTTATGGAAAAAAGATAGATTACTACTGGCATATACCCATGGGATTTGTTTATAATGAAGAGTATGATTCTTCTAAAGAATGAGCACAATGTGTTGATATAAATGAGTGTGGAGAAGGAAAGGAAGTGCCGATGTGGCTATGCTGAACACGTACACGAAAGAACAAGTCGTTGAAATGTCAATGGTCGAAATCGCATTTGAAATTTTGCAGAATGCTAAGCAACCTGTTCAATTCTATGATTTAGTTAAACAGATCGCTGAAATCAAAGGTTTGTCTAAAACTGCTGTGGAAAACCGAATTGCGTATTTTTACACAGATATGAATATTGACGGCCGATTCGTTTCATTAGGCGATAATAAATGGGGATTAAAAACGTGGTACCCAGTTGAGAGCTCTGAAGAGGAACTTGGTGCAACGAACAAACCAACAAAACGTAAAAAAGCGTCTGAAGATGACTATGACTTTGAAGAGGACTTCGATGATGAAGACTTCGATGAGTTAGAAGTAGAAGATGAGTTCGTTGATGAAGACGACGATCTTGCTGATGACGATGACGATGATGACGATGAAGAAGAAGAATTAGAATTCGATGAAGAAGATGAAGACTTCGACGAAGACGACGAAGATGAAGATGCAGATGAGGAAGAAAATCTGTAAGTCTTTGTGACTCATTAGAACCAGTGCCTTTTGGCGCTGGTTTTTGTTTTTTAGATGCAACTCGTGGATTGCAGGCAAAAACTTTTGGATTCACGGCGGAAACTCGTGGATTAACGGCAAAAACTTTTGGATTCAGTGCCTAAACTCGTGGATTGCAGGCCGAAACTCGCCGATTGCCTAGGCTGAGCGCCATTTCACAAGCTTGTCACACTAAAAAATGGATTCTAACAGATCATCTTGACATGGGCTCTATACTCGGGTAATATTCTTTTTGGGCTATTCCTGTATCTTTTATTTAAAAGACTAATTTTATATGATATCAAAAGCAAAAGTGCCCCCTAACCATAGGGGAAGTGTCTTTTGCTTTTTATTTTTTTACGGATGAGTCTGTGTACACTTCACGTACACCGCCTCTCCCGATAGTAGAAAAAGCGTTAAACGCACATACTTATTTTAGAAAATTTAGGGGGATTGAAAACATGGCAAAATATATTTTTGTTACAGGCGGTGTTGTTTCTTCTTTAGGAAAAGGAATCACTGCAGCCTCATTAGGCCGTTTATTAAAAAACCGTGGAGTGAAAGTGACGACGCAAAAATTCGATCCTTACATCAACGTGGATCCAGGGACGATGAGCCCTTATCAGCATGGTGAAGTTTTCGTAACGGATGACGGTGCGGAAACGGACTTAGACTTAGGTCACTATGAGCGTTTTATTGATATTAACTTAAATAAATACAGCTCAGTAACGACTGGGAAAATCTATTCTACCGTTCTTAGAAAAGAGCGTCGCGGTGAGTATCTTGGCGGAACGGTTCAAGTTATCCCGCATATCACGAACGAGATCAAAGAACGTGTTTTCCGTGCTGGCCGTGAAACAAATGCAGATGTCGTGATCACAGAGATTGGCGGAACAGTTGGGGATATCGAAAGCTTGCCGTTCCTAGAAGCGATCCGTCAGATTAAAAGTGATGTAGGCTCAGAAAACGTAATGTATATCCACTGTACACTGATTCCTTATATCCGTGCAGCAGGTGAGCTGAAGACGAAGCCAACACAACATAGTGTAAAAGAGCTTCGCAGCCTTGGTATTCAGCCGAACATCATCGTAGTTCGTACAGAGATGCCGGTGCCTCAAGAGATGAAAGACAAGATCGGTCTATTCTGCGACATCGATCCTAAAGCTGTTATCGAAGCTAGAGATGCAGATACGCTTTACCAAGTGCCGATCGATCTTCAAGAGCAGAAGATGGACGAGCTTGTTTGTAAACACCTTAAGCTTGAAACACACGAGCCGGATATGGCGGAGTGGAAAGAACTGATCAACCGGGTAACGAACTTAAAAGGAAAAGCAAAGATCGCGTTAGTCGGAAAGTATGTAGCGTTACAAGATGCTTATATTTCTGTTGTTGAAGCGCTTCGTCATGCGGGTTATCAATTTGATACAGATATCGAGATCGATTGGATCAACTCTGAGAACGTGACAGCTGAAAACGTGCACGAACTTCTTCAAGATGCTGATGGTATCTTAGTTCCTGGTGGATTCGGTGACAGAGGGGTAGAAGGTAAGATTCTAGCAACTCAATATGCGCGTGAGAACAAAGTTCCTTTCTTAGGAATTTGTCTTGGTATGCAACTTGCTTCCGTCGAGTTTGCTCGTAACGTCTTAGGACTTGATGGTGCACACTCTGCAGAACTTATGCCTGGCACACCGTTCCCAGTTATCGATCTGCTTCCTGAACAAAAGGATATCGAGGACCTAGGTGGTACACTACGCCTTGGACTATATCCGTGTAAGATTAAAGAAGATACAAAAGCGTTCGCAGCTTATAACGATGAAGTTGTTTACGAAAGACACCGTCACCGTTATGAGTTCAACAACGAATACCGTGAACAGATGGAAAAAGCAGGATTCATCTTCTCAGGAACATCTCCTGATGGACGTCTTGTTGAGATCATCGAGTTAGAAGATCACCCGTGGTTTGTTGCGTCGCAGTTCCACCCAGAATTCACATCACGACCAACACGCCCGCAAGCACTATTCCGTGACTTTATCGGTGCAGTAACACAATTGAAGAACTAATTATGGCCGGCAGCTTCCCTTTATGAGTGGGAGCTGCCGTTTTTTTGCGTTTTATGTGATGTTTGTCTATTTTTATGTGATGAGCTCTAATTTTTATGTGATGGATGCCGATTTTTATGTGATTAACTATGCTTTTTATGTGATTGAGTTTTATGGCGACTAGAAGTACATAATTTTAAAAGCCTGGCATACAGCCAGGCTTCATGTTATTCATCATATTCTTCTAAAATCTCTTCCGTTGTTAAAAATAAGGCGTAATACGCGAATAAAGCGGTCAATGCGGATGGAAAACCGAGTCGTGAGCCATCATCCAGCGGCACTAATCCGCGAACAGCCTTCGTATCGATCACGATATCGGCTAATTCCTCCACATTCACATCCATTTCAGCATCTTTTCGTCGTCCGCCGATCAAAATGACGTTGCAATCAACATTTTTACGTAATTCTGAACAAAGTGATACTGCTTCTTCGTCATCTAAAAAGCGCGAAGCCACTACTACACTATCGACTGGCAACAGATCAGTTGACTCTACATCTGAAAAATCAGCCCCGGCGCGGAATTTATTCTCTCCATATAGTGCTTCACTCACAACGGCTTCCATTTCGCCGAATCCCTTAAAATATACAGATCCTTCAGAAAGTACGCTTTGTGCCAATAAACGTGAAGCTTCTTCGATCGACTGTTCTTCTTTATCTGAAATGGATTTTAGCAATCCTGCAACTTGTGTTGAAAATATTTTTAACATGAAAAAGAACTCCTTACTTTTTTTCAAATCATCGTGTTTTTGTTTATTAATTTAGTATACTTAATTTAACAATACAAATCATCGGGAACAGCAGGAATTGGTATCCTCTGTCTCGAATGGTATAGGGACAAAATGGTTTTGTAAAGAAACTCTAGATGAGGTGAGCAATAATGAGCGGGAAAATTTTAATTGTAGACGATCAGTATGGCATCAGAATTCTTTTGAACGAAATCTTTCAAAAAGAAGGTTATAAGACGTATCAGGCGGCGAACGGTGTACAAGCTCTTTCAATTGTGGAGAAAGACCGCCCTGATCTTGTCATTTTAGATATGAAGATTCCTGGAATGGATGGCTTGGAAATCCTTCGTCGTGTAAAAAAACATGATGAAACGATTCAAGTGATCATCATGACCGCTTATGGTGAGCTGGACATGATCCATGAGGCTATGAAGCTGGGAGCTATCACTCATTTTGCAAAACCTTTTGATATTGATGAGATTCGCGCAGCGGTTAGGAAAGAACTTCCATTAAACACACCATCATCATAAAAGATTAAGAAATGCTGGTGTGTCGGCAATGGTAGCGGTTACACCCTGAAAACGTTGATGTGTTGCGGTTTTCAGGCGATATTGGTATGCTATACTAGAATGAAATATGAGCATAATGAAATGTTTAGCAAGACGCCATGAAAGGTAAACTAAAGTGGCTTCTTTTTGCTGTGTATGCACATTTCAGCAAATATACTATACAAAAATGTAGTTGGTCTGCTCGTGCCAATATCTAAGGAGGACATTACTATGCCTTTAGTTTCAATGAAAGAAATGCTTGAAAAAGCAAAAGCGGAAAATTATGCAGTTGGTCAATTCAACTTGAACAACCTTGAGTTCACTCAAGCGATCCTTAAGGCTGCACAAGAAGAGAAATCTCCAGTAATTCTTGGTGTTTCTGAAGGTGCTGCTCGTTATATGGGCGGATTCAAGCTTGTAGTAGCTATGGTTAAAGCTCTTATCGAAGAGTACAAAGTAACTGTACCTGTAGCGATCCACCTTGACCACGGTTCTAGCTACCAAAAGTGTGCTGAAGCGATTCATGCAGGTTTCACATCTGTAATGATCGACGGATCTCACCACCCGCTAGAAGAGAATATCGCTCTTACTAAAAAAGTGGTTGAACTTGCTCACTTCCACGGTGTTTCTGTTGAAGCAGAACTTGGCCGTATCGGTGGACAAGAAGACGATCTAGTTGTTGAAGATGCAGATGCAGCTTACGCGATCCCTTCTGAGTGTGATCAACTTGTTCGTGAGACTGGTGTTGACTGCTTCGCGCCTGCACTAGGATCTGTTCACGGACCTTACAAAGGTGAGCCTAACTTAGGATTTGACCGCATGAAAGAAGTTATGGAACTAACTGGTGTACCTCTTGTACTTCACGGTGGTACTGGTATCCCAACAAAAGATATCCAAAAAGCAATTTCTTTAGGAACTGCTAAAATCAACGTAAACACAGAAAACCAAATTGCTTCTCACAAAGCAGTTAAAGAATACATCGGATCTAACCCAGACAAGTATGATCCTCGTAGCTACTTAACTGCAGCTCGTGATGCGATCCAAGCTACTGTAGCTGGAAAAATGCGTGAGTTTGGTTCTTCTAACAAAGCTTAATATAACCTTTCTCATGAAACCGCCTATACATCATAGGCGGTTTCATTTACACTATAAGAGTGCAAAAACACGATCCACGTATAGATAATAAAAGTATGATACGAAGTTTTGTAAGCGTAATCCTTCGTGTATGAAGACGAACATGTTATAAAAGAATATAAAAGATAGACATACTCAAAAAAACAGGAGTGATCATTTTTGAAATTCTTTATTGATACTGCAAACATTGATGATATTAAAGAAGCCTATGACCTGGGCATTTTATCTGGAGTAACGACGAACCCTTCTTTAGTAGCTAAAGAAAAAGGCGTTGATTTTCATGAAAGACTGAAGGAAATCACGAGCCTAGTATCGGGTTCTGTTAGTGCTGAGGTGATCGGAACTTCTTATGAAGAAATGGTTTCAGAAGGTCGCGAACTAGCGAAGATCGCACCAAACATCACGGTAAAAGTTCCAATGACACTGGACGGATTAAAAGCGGTAAAAACGTTCTCTGATGAAAACATCAAAACAAACGTAACGCTTATTTTTAATGCAAACCAAGCCTTGCTTGCAGCTCGCGCAGGTGCAACGTATGTATCACCATTCTTAGGTCGTTTAGATGATATCGGTCAAGATGGCTTGGAGCTTGTTTCACAAGTGGCACAAATTTTTGCGATCCATGAGATCCCAACAGAGATCATCGCAGCATCAATCCGCCACCCTGTTCACGTAACAGAAGCGGCACTACGAGGCGCTCACATCGCAACAATTCCGCCAAACGTAATCAAAGGACTAGTAAAGCACCCGCTAACAGATCAAGGGATCGAAAAATTCCTAGCTGACTGGGACGCTGCTAACAGAAAGTAATTTATTAGTTCTTTTTCTTTAACAAAAAGGTGTTTGTATAACTTCTTGGATAAGTTGATTGTAGTGAAAGGTGCGAGACTCCTGCGGGACAGGCGGGCAGGTGAGACACTTAAGAGTGAAACGTACGAATGTGGCTCACCGCCTGCCCCGCGGAAAGCGAGCACCTGAAACGGAAATCAACTACTTTCAAACGCAACAAAGTTACACACAAATTTTTATACATGAAAAGAAAATATTGGTAAATAATAGTACTATCTAAAAAGGTAATGCAATCACAACTTTTGTGACTCTTACTGAAAGGAGTTTACCATGGAAAAACTGATGATTGAAGGGGGCTATCCTCTAGAAGGAACGGTCCATATAAGCGGAGCAAAAAATAGTGCGGTGGCTTTGATCCCCGCAACAATATTAGCAGAATCTACCGTTACCATTGAAGGTTTGCCTAACATATCAGACGTTCGTATTCTACGTGATCTGTTAGAGGAAATCGGAGGGGAAGCTTACCTGGATGAGAATCAGACTCTAACGGTTAACCCTGAAAAAATGATTGCGATGCCGCTGCCGAGCGGTAAAGTGAAAAAGCTTCGTGCTTCGTACTATTTGATGGGAGCGATGCTTGGCCGTTTCAAAAAAGCGGTCATCGGATTGCCAGGAGGCTGTAACCTAGGACCTCGTCCGATCGATCAGCACATCAAAGGCTTTGAAGCGTTAGGCGCAAAAGTAACGAACGAGCAAGGAGCGATCTATCTTCGCGCGGACGAGCTCGTTGGTGCAAAAATCTACTTAGACGTTGTTAGTGTTGGTGCGACCATCAATATCATGCTCGCAGCAGTAAGAGCAAAAGGCCAAACGATCATCGAAAACGCGGCTAAAGAACCTGAGATCATTGATGTGGCTACCCTTTTAACAAGCATGGGTGCCAAGATCAAAGGAGCAGGAACTGATGTTATTCGTATCGATGGTGTCGATGAGATGCATGGCTGCCGTCACTCCATCATACCTGACCGTATTGAAGCGGGAACGTACATGATCTTAGCAGCATCCATGGGTCAGCAAGTGTTGCTAGATAATGTTATTCCACTACACTTAGAGTCTCTTATTGCTAAATTGAGAGAGATGGGTGTTTACATTGAAACAAAAGATGATCAAGTGCTCGTTTATCGTGGAAAAGATCCACTCAAGAGCGTTGACATCAAAACGCTCGTCTATCCAGGATTTCCGACGGACCTTCAGCAGCCGTTCACTTCACTTTTAACAAGCTCAGAAGGAACGAGCATTGTAACAGATACCATCTACAGTGCGCGTTTTAAACATATCGACGAACTTCGCCGTATGGGAGCGAATGTGAAAGTAGAAGGACGTTCTGCTATAATAAATGGGCCAGCCAAGCTTGAAGGGGCAAAAGTGAAAGCCTCTGACCTTCGTGCAGGAGCAGCTCTTGTTGTAGCGGGCCTTATGGCTGAAGGTGTAACAGAGATCTCTGGTCTTGAGCATATCGATCGCGGCTATGAATCTTTAGTAGACAAGTTAAAAGGACTTGGAGCTAAGGTATGGCGTGAGAGCTTAGGTGCTGAAGAGTTGGAAGAGCTTAAGAATTCATAAGTTAAAACGAGAAATCACCATCACCTGGTGATTTTTCTTCAGGATAATTATGTAAGCGGTTAAAGTATGGGGAGGGAAACACACATGGAAAGAAGTTTATCGATGGAGCTTGTTCGTGTAACAGAGGCGGCAGCTCTTGCATCAGCACGTTGGATGGGAAGAGGAAAGAAAGACGAAGCGGACGACGCAGCAACAACTGCAATGCGTAACGTTTTTGATACGGTTCCGATGAAAGGGACAGTTGTGATCGGTGAAGGCGAGATGGATGAAGCTCCTATGCTTTATATCGGAGAAAAACTTGGGACAGGCTATGGTCCTCGTGTAGATGTTGCAGTTGATCCGTTAGAAGGAACGAACATCGTTGCATCTGGAACGTGGAACGCTTTAGCTGTTTTAGCGATCGCTGACCACGGAAACCTGCTTCATGCACCAGACATGTACATGGACAAGATTGCAGTTGGACGCGAAAGTGTTGGCAAGATTGACATTAACGCACCTGTTATCGATAACTTACGAGCAGTAGCAGAAGCGAAAAACAAGAATATCGAGGACTTGGTAGCAGTAATCCTAGACCGACCACGTCACGAGCAGATCATCCAAGATATTCGTGAAGCGGGTGCGCGTATCAAGCTGATTTCAGATGGCGATGTAGCAGCGGCGATCAATACGGCGTTTGACGATACGGGTGTTGATATTTTATTCGGTTCAGGAGGAGCTCCTGAAGGTGTAATCGCAGCTGTTGCGTTAAAATGCCTTGGCGGAGAACTTCAAGGTAAGCTGCTTCCTCAAAACGACGAAGAATTAGAACGCTGCAAACGCATGGGCATCGACGACGTTAATCGTGTATTGTACATGGACGACCTTGTAAAAGGGGACGACGCGATCTTTGCTGCAACAGGTGTTACAGACGGCGAGCTTTTAAAAGGAGTACGTTTTGACGGATCGACAGGTACAACGCAATCAGTGGTTATGCGTGCAAAGTCAGGAACTGTACGATTTATCGATGGAAGACACAGTTTGAAGAAGAAACCAGATCTTGTGATCAAACCATAAATAACGAGTGAGGCCGGACAACTTCGTCCGGTCTTTCCGTTACATTTATATGAATTAATCTTAGATTCAGTTGCAAAAGCTCGAGATGTATTGTAAATTCTCGTTAGAAGTGATTTACTTCTGAGTTTCTGTTGCTTGATTAAAGACTGAATATGTGGTTAAAATAAGAAGTATGATTCATTTTGTTCGATACATTTTCTTCATACCCACTAATACCCTTAACTTTCAAAGGAACTCCTTCCATTAAAAAAACCAAAACCAAACCAACAAAACAAACAAAAAAATCCCATCATAATTTTTAATAGATGTTTAGTTAGTTATTAATAGAAAAGCGTGGTGTCACTATGGGGATAGATTTAGCAACATTAGAGACAAAGAAATTAAAAGAGCTTTATGAGCTTGCCAAACAATATAATATTCAATATTACGGTAAATTAACAAAGCGTGAATTGATGTTTTCAATTTTGAAAGCACAAGCAGAACTTGATGGTTATTCATTCATGGAAGGTGTTTTGGAGATCATCCCAAACGAAGGATTCGGCTTCTTGCGTCCGATCAACTACTCACCGAGTTCTCAAGATATTTACATCTCGGCTTCCCAGATCCGTCGATTCGATCTAAGAAACGGAGATAAAGTATCAGGGAAAGTTCGTCCTCCAAAGGAAAACGAACGCTATTATGGACTTTTACAAGTTAACGCGGTTAATGGTGAGGACCCTGAAACGGCAAAAGAGCGTGTGCATTTCCCTGCACTGACGGCTTTATATCCAGAAAAGAAAATGGTTATGGAGACAACGAGCAACAACATTTCAACGCGGATCATCGACATGATGGCGCCTGTTGGTTTTGGTCAGCGTGGTCTGATCGTCGCTCCTCCAAAAGCGGGTAAGACAAGCTTGCTAAAGGAAATCGCACATAGTGTGACGACGAACAACCCGCAAGTGGAGCTGATCGTCTTGCTTATCGATGAGCGTCCTGAGGAAGTAACAGATATCGAGCGTTCTGTTAAAGGAGACGTTGTAAGCTCAACGTTTGATGAAGTGCCAGAAAACCATATTAAAGTGGCAGAGCTTGTGTTAGAGCGTGCCATGAGACTTGTTGAGCACAAAAAGGATGTTGTTATCCTGCTCGATAGCATCACTCGTCTGGCTCGTGCATACAACCTTGTTATTCCGCCAAGCGGCCGTACACTATCTGGTGGTATAGACCCTGCTGCGTTCCACCGTCCGAAGCGTTTCTTCGGTGCTGCTCGTAACATCGAAGAAGGTGGGAGCTTAACGATCCTAGCAACGGCTCTAGTCGATACGGGATCTCGTATGGATGATGTGATCTACGAGGAGTTCAAAGGAACAGGAAACATGGAGCTTCACTTAGATCGTAAGCTGGCTGAGCGCCGTATTTTCCCTGCGATCGATATTCGCCGTTCTGGAACGAGAAAAGAAGAGATGCTTATCGCAAAAGATCATCTTGAGGCACTTTGGTCGATCCGTAAAACGATGGATGACTCGTTCGATTTCGTAGACAAGTTCATGAAACGCATGCGTAAAACGGAGAATAATGAAGAGTTTTTCGAGCTTTTTGAGAGTGAAAAAAAGGGAGCGCCAAAGCGAGCTAAACCCGTAACAAACTAACGAAAAAGTATGGTTGCAAATGGGTTTTGTCCCTGTTATACTATTTTTATGTGTTTATAACTCTGTCTCCGCATAGGAAACAGGGCAGAAGGAGTGGAATTAGAATGAAACAAGGAATTCATCCGAATTATAAAAAGGTTATCTTTGTTGACGCTCAAAGCGGATTTAGCTTCCTTTCAGGATCAACTTTGTCTTCAAGCGAGACAATGAAGTGGGAAGACGGTAACGAATATCCAGTAATTAAAGTGGATGTTAGTTCTGACACTCACCCGTTCTACACTGGCCGTCAGAAGTTCTCTGATGTTGGTGGACGTGTTGACCGCTTTAAGAAGAAATACAACCTTAAGTAATTTGTTGCAAGTAAAAGGGCAGGAGTCTTTCTTGCCCTTTTTTCTTTTGTATTTTATAGAAAACAAGAACTCGGTAACTGTTTTGATGGACCGGGTTTTTTATACGCCTTAAAAGGAGTAAAGCACTCCTGTAACGAACGTCTATGTATGGTAAAACATCATACATTTCGTACATACTAAGGAAAAGATTGTTGCGAAAGGGGGAGCAGGCCATGTATGTGATGAAACAAAATGGCTGGATCGAATTGATCTGCGGCAGCATGTTCTCTGGTTCTGTGAAGTTTTTATCTACAAAACCTTAATCGTATAAATATATATAAATAATAGTGTTTTGAATAGTTAGAATATTGTAGACAAAATAAAAGATTATATGATATGCTCAGGAAGAGAAAAAATCCTGATGTGTATTTTTTTTTGTCATTAATGCGAACGTATGTGCTGAATTATCAAATTGATAATTGTTATTTAAAAAGAGAGAGGGAGGGGTATTTTCATTGGTTGTAGATACTATGGGCATTGGAGTAAAAAGATGTCAGGTTCTTTCAAGCGGAGAATGGGTTATACGTTGGATAATACACGAAGATGGACTGCCTCTTCATGATGTTAATTTGTTTCTATATGAAACATTTAGTAGTTCGACTGCAGAAAAATATGCATATAATTTAGTCCACTTTTTTCGGTACCTAAAACAAGTAAAAATTCATTACAAAGATATAAACGATATAGGGACAATTAATTATTACGTAAAACAACTACTTGGTAATAATGAAGAAACTAAAATTACTTATGCTGCTTTAAAAACACGCTTAAACACACTTCATAATTTTTATGAGTATTTGATTACTAGAGGTAAGGTAAGTAAAAATCCGATTGTAACGGGAAGTGGTAGAAAAAGCAGAGAAGTTGATAGGTTCCTAAAAGGTATAGTCGAACCAGAATTAAAACAAAAATTAGCCTTTTCGATACATGCAAAATATAAAGAAACTCGTCATTGGCTCAAATGGTATACGTTTGAAGATATTGAGTTGATTAGTTCTGGCTTTCGTTCATATAGAGACAAATTAATATTTGGTTTGTCTATTGAAACAGGAATGAGAATTGGAGAAATATTAGGATTGAGGGTGTGTGACTTTAGCTTTAAGGAATGCACTTTAGCAGTTAAGAAAAGATTGAACCCTGATAACAATGCTTTTGCCAAAACAGGTTCAAGAGTAGTGCCAATTAGCAATGTCCTAGCTTCGTCCATAGTCCATTATTTAACGGATGAACGCCTTGAAGTAAGTGGTTTAAAGGATACACCTAATAATTACTTATTTCTAACTAAACAAGGTCCTACGAGTGGGAAAGCTTTAAAGGCGAGTAATTACAGAGTAATACTGAAAGCAGCAGGGGCAAGAGTTGGTTATGATAAAAAGGAATTACGTACTCATAGTGGTAGGAGTACAAGGATTCAACAACTACTTGATTTAATTATTGAAGGCAATGAAAAAGGAGAATCAATAATTACAGAAGAAGATATGGAAAAGTTATTAGGGTTAAAGTCTGCATCTTTCAAACATTATAAAAAACCCTTTAAGGCACGTTTAGATTCTAAGTTGAAAGTTACATTAGACGCAATTACTCCTTTAAATAAAATAAAAGTGTTTAACGAAAAACTTGAATAGGTGGCTTACATGGAAATACTGCTAAAAGAATACCTGAGAACAAGTGCAAACCGCAACGCGACACTAATAATCGACGGTAAGGAAAATTTTGTTAAGCAGTACACTATATATGGTATTAATCCTGTTGATGATTTAGGGGGAACAATAAAATTAATTAACAGCGTTAAATCGGCAATACTTGAAGAAGATTTTGACTCATTTAAGCGAATAAATGTTAAACATAAGTCATTACCATTTTATTTAGCATTCGATAATTGGTACACACATTTTCTGGAGTTGTTAATTAAAGTTGTCTTTAATAAGTATGCAAAATCTTTACCTACAAATTTAAACTATAAAATACTAATTAAAGATGTTGTTGGACTAGCGTTTAGCAACCCAAATAGAATTAAATACAGCCAGTTTATAAAAGACTTTAATAATATAACCCTACACTTATGCGTATATCACCTTGAAAAGGCAATTGAAGATAATGATATGGTTAAGTTTAGGGAGAATTTAAAGCAAATTTCTAGGTGGTCAACTCCAGAATCGAATTCCTTTGTGTATGATGTAGCTTTAGAAATGCTTGGTAGTAAATTAGAAACCTTTGTGACTAAAGTAGGGTTAGACTTTGCAAATAATTATATTGAGCCTACACCTAATAAGTTGCACGCAAAAATTTTTGTTTCAGGGTTCGTTTCTCGTTCTAAACGTACAGATTATGAGATTTGTGAAAAAGCCTCATTGAAGATTAAAGATAAGTACGTTTCAATAATGCGAAGCAAAAAGATAGATTTTGAAAGTGACAAGTGGGAAAAATTTGTTGAAAGAGAAACTGGACAATTTAAAAAATTCACATTTGATTTCAGTGAAATTGACATGAATCTGAGAGCGTCAGTAAAAACATATTTAAAAACATTACTCGATGAGGGTCTTGAAATTAAGAGTTTAATTAGTAATCTTTATGGAATAAAACGTTTTATTGCCTTTATCAAAGAACATACAGAATATAGCTATTTAATACCCAATATTTTTAAAATTAAATATAGCCCACATTTAACATCCATAAAAGCTTCTTTTGAAGCTGTTAACCCTTTGGGAACTGTGAAAAACATTTTTAATTGTATGGGAAGATATTATGATTGGCTATTATTAAACAACCAGAAGTCTCATCTTGAAAATCCGTTTAATAAAATTTCATTTAGAAACTTAGATAAGTATACTAAGCATACGGAAGATATACCTCAAGAAATAGTAGATGTAATCAATGAAAATCTCCACTCATTACCTCCAACATTTCGGAATGCATGGATTATACTCATGAATTCTGGAATGCGCATCTCAGAGCTATTAAGCCTTCAGCATAATTCACTTAATTTTAACGAAATGAACAATCAGTATGAATTAAGTTATATACCACAAAAGCAAGAAAAACTTAAACGAAAAAATCAAGAAGATAGAATACACCATGTTTATGTTACACCAGCCTTAAAAGCTGCATTTGATAACCAGTTGGAAATAACATCACACCTTAGAACGGAAACAAATTATCAAGCACTATTCATCCATAAATATGATGGCATTAGGATTATAAGTTCATCGGGCTTTAAATATGCACTTAACAATTTATTACAAAAACAAGGAATCACTTTTAAGCTTACCCCACACATGTGTAGAAAAAGTATGGTAGTTAAATTGTTATCTGAAGGACATACGATAGAAGAGACCTCTAATATAACAGGACAATCTATATCGACTATTTTGCAATCGTACTTTGGAATCGAAAGAAAAAAACTTAAAGAAATGGAGTCTGCATTTTTTGATGAAGCATATGACCACTTATTTAAACCCAAGATGAATACCATATTATCTGAAGTTGAAGTTGAGGCAATTAGGACGGAAATTAAAATTGGTTCTCGTAAGGCTCCAAACGGTCAAGGCTTTTGTGGTAAACATGTTGTATTTGGACCATGTGTAAAAAATAGATGTGTAGGATGCAGACTACTCATCACTACGCCTGAACAAATACCTTTGTATAGAACAATGATAGACGAACAAGAGCGCTACATTGAATCCCTAACTAAACAATTTACTTCTATGGGGATACCGTTAGAAGAATTTACTGGATTTCGTGATTACCAATCAGAAGTAAATTATCTTGAGGTAATAAGAAACGGACTCGACCAATTAATTGATTTTGTAAAGGAGAAATTACCTCAAAATGAACAAGAGAGATTACTTGGAACCTAAACAGAGAAAGACCATACTACCAACAGTTATCGATGAAGAATATCTAGATGAATTGAAAAAGAATGTATCTTTTTTAGGCAATTTTCATTTTGATGATAATACATGGTACTGTGAAAAACTCCACATTGGACATTCAAATAAACAGAATGGAAAACTATATTTTAATCGAACCCCACAGAAATATAGGGAAATAGTTAAGATTTTTGCATTAGTTAATGATAAATCAGTGACCACAAGAGCACACAATATTTCATACTTAAACAAGTTTTTTGAATATCTAGAAACCGTAAATCCAAATTACACTATTAATGAAGTTAATGAGGATACAATCGCAGGATTTACAGGTTATCTAATTAGGAACAACTTTAATGATGTCAAAAAAAAGCACTCATTTAATGCGGTAAAATCTTTCTTTAACACATTAGCTGGATATCCAGGAGTACCCAATATAATTTTTGGGAAAAAACATAACCCTTTTAAAATTGATATCGCCGGAATGACAAGAGACCCAATTAAAAAAGAAGATATTAATAAATTAGATGAGTTGCTTTTCGACTTTTCAAATGAAATTCCTTTGGTCACAAGAGTACACTATTGGACGATGCGCCTTTTCCCCAATCGTGTAGATGAGGTATCTTCTATGCAATTAGATTGTTTAATAGGGCATTTCAATCATTTCATTTTAAGAATACCAACATGGAAGATAAATGGAGGTCATGTAACTCCTGAATTTAAAGCAATAACGCTGAGTTATCAAGGTATTATAAAAACTTATGTTGATATGATTAAAAAACTACAAAGTGAAGTTAAAGAGATGCACAAGTATATCAAGGTGGGGAAAGGTGAAATTGATTTAAAACAATTTCTATTTATACATCAACCATTTAAACTGTTCACTAATGAATCTGGGGAAATTTGTGTTAAGTGGCACAGAAACAAAAGCAATTATTATGTCTACAGTAATGTGAAAGCGAATGCCGCTTTAAAACAAATTACAAGTCACCTTGATATTAAAGATAGCGATATTACCACTCATAGATTTAGGCATAATTCTGTTACTCAAAGAGCTGATGCAGGATACACTAGTGAGCAAATAATGTTCATGACAGGGCATAAATCTAAAGCCATGTTAGACGTCTATAAACATTCTAGTAAGGAGAGGTTAAAGAATGTATACGACGCTGTAACGAATCAATTAAACCCCGTAGAATCATCACCAGTAATATTTAGTGGAAAGATAATTAATATGAACAATCCAGTAACAGAAAAAGTATTAATCAAACAAGGGGTAGAACCCTATCTTGTAAAAAGACTGAAAAAACCTGGAGAGACAATGGGTGTTTGTAGTCAAGTAGCGGTTACCCAGTGTTCACCAGATGGAACGCCAATAAAATATGAATGTTATGCTTGCAATTGGTTTGTCCCTATTGCTGATAAATATGAGGAATATAAAGAAGATATGGAGTTTTGGGCTAATATTAGTGAAAGAAGTAAAAATAATGTGAACCAGCTCGCCACATACGAAAATGCGTCTCGAAATATGGCACTTCTAAGAAGAATAGTTAATATCTGCGAACGAGGTATCGAAAAACATAAACAGGATGTTTTGAACAACATCCAATTTGAAACTTACCATAAGTGGAATTAACTGCAGAAGTGGGAGGATTATACAATTGGCATTAAATGAGGGGTTAAAAAAGCATCAGCAAAAAGTACACCTGAATACTATTCAGATTGTAAAAGATACTGTGACTGCTATGAAAGAGTTGAATCCCAATAAACCAATATCAAGGAAGAATTTATTGGATTTGTTAAAAGATGAGGGAACAGAACGCCATGCGATTTCTCCTGCAACTTTGTATAAACCTGAATATTTAAAAATATGGAATGAAAAGCTCTATGAAAAACGTCTTAAAAATAATTTAAAGGTTAAGGAAGAACTCGTTGAGACAGAAATTTACGAATTGAAACAAATCGTTTCTAATCTAAAAAAAGAAGGTGAAAAGAAAGAGAGTAAAATAAACAAATTGTTACTAGATATTGAAAGTTTGGAAACTGATAAAAAAGTAGCAAGAAAAGAACGTAGAGAATTAGAAGATTTAAATGAAAAGCTCTACGGACTACTGCTTGAATGTGATTCCTTATTGGCTTTAAAAGGTTTATCAGTTTCACAAGTAGCTTCATCACTGGCAGAAGGAATTGAATATATAACTAAAAAATTTAATTAACAAATATAAAAAAGATGGTTTTATGTTACTTTCATAACATAAAACCATCTTTTTTTAGGCATTTAAAAATTTAATATTAGTTGAAAGTTTTAAGAACATATGTTCTAATTATTTTAATGGAATAGGAGGTGCTTTTCTTTGAAGGACAACCAAAAGTTAGAAATACTATTTGAAATCATCACAGATTTAACGACCTTTGTTGAACAGAATAAAGATGAAATTAAAGCCCTCGATTTAGAAACTTTAAAAACCCGGAACAAACAGGTCATTGATGAAGCTCGTAAATTATTATCAAAGAGACGTTTCGATGTCTAACCGATTCCGCATCATGTTTACACTTCGCTTACCAAACGAGCTGTCTTACCTCTTACTTGTTGGTTGCGATTACAGCAATGGCTGCTTATTCGCAATTAATCTCTTTTCACCTAATGATTCCATACAACTGAATCGTAATGTAAATCAATATCCAGAAGAGCTTATTGCACATTTGTCAGCAGAAAAAGAACTAATCGATGCCGGTTTTTATGACCTCAGAACCTGGCAACTAACATTGTTTCAGTTGAAAATAAAAGAGAGAAAGGACTTCCAAATGATTAAAGATAGGGGGGAAATCAAATGGCAGCCGTTTCAGAGCATTCCTGAATTGTGGAATTCATACCGCGCCATACAAGAAGAACAAAGTAAAATCTCCAAGCCATCTTTGGATGAGGACCAGCTCGAAATTATCAATTATCGAATAATGAAGTCTCTGGAAGAAGAAAAAGTGCTCAATCTAAAACTCTATGAACAAGGACATATCAATGAGGTACCTGGCATCATTATAAAAGTTGACCCTTTCCAAAAAGTAATACGCTTTAAAGTTACTTCAGGTGCAATAAAACAGCTTTCATTTAGTAAAATTGTCGGCGCAGAACTATTTGAGGCTTAGATTTGTATGAAGAAAAATGTAGAGGGCTGTGATGTTAATGACTGAACTAAGTGATTTGTTTCAAGACTTCCCTGTTATTAATTTCGATTCAAAGAAACGATGTATAATTAACCTGATATCAAGACGATACCCCAACAACCAGGCATTACTATCACTGTTAAATAGACTATATAAGAGTGATACAATTGTTCACCCTTCAGATTATCCTCTATCCGATGATTTTATCGAAAAGATAAATGCAGAAACAAATGAAGTGAAATTGGAATTATTAATAAAAGAAAGACTTGAGGAACAACATCGAGAATTAACAAAGGACTATTTGCACAAAGTAAATCAAATAAAAGAGCAGTATATGATTTTTGAAAATTATTGGGAGAATTACTTGCGAGGTTCAGTAAATACCACAGATAAATTAGGTGAAAATATCGATACAGATGAAATCTACAAATTAATCAAGGAACTAAAAGGAAAAATCAATTCCATATAGAGCACTAGAATTTACATCATTTATAAAAAGAAGTGACACAAATAACGGGTTCTCTTTTGGAGTACAAAAAGTGAAATAACATAGAGAATCGCATATTAAATAGCAATCGAGAAAGCACTGCAAATCGCAGTGCTTTTAGCATTTTAATGATTTCAATTGGACAGAGCTTTATTCAACAATCGCACCCGATTATTGAAGAAAAATATGTTTTAAAACGATTAACCTAATGAAAAAGACATTAATTAATGCTTATTTTATTATGCCTCCGTCTTTATTTTTCACATAAATCTTATATGAATCAAAATTAGATACTCCATCCGTTTTTATTATCTCGGCTACCTTCTCCTCTATCTCCCTGGCTAATTTTTTTGCTTTTGTATTTGAACTACTTATGGAAGTCTTTATCGTTATGGATTTTTGATATTCTGAACTTATATCTCCGACCACATCATAATCACTTAACCCTTCTTGAACATTCATTAAAATTTTATTGAATTCCATTAAATTCGGTCCATCTGATAAAACAATTTCTCTCTTTACATCTACAATTATTGGATAACTTTCAAATATTGTTGATTTTGATAACTCACTTGTAATTATTGTGATTTCATTTCTGACTTCAGAAAGATATTGTTCCGTACCGTCGACTGTTACAGAAATTTCATTAGGTTCAGATTTAATTCCTGTGGAACTTACTCTGAAATTTTTACTTTGTAATGTTAGGAACAGTTTCTTTGTGAATCCTTCAGATTTTTTTTCAACTATTTGGTCCGATGACAGCGTTTCATCTGCATTTACTGATGGTATAGATTTATCATATTTTTTATTTAACAAAATCCCCCCAAACAACATACTAATTAAAATTACTCCCATAAATATAATTTTTTTGTTCATTTACGCCCCCTATTTTATGACTTGTTTAAGTATAATGTTCTAATTGAAATTTATACCGATAAAAAAGTTCTCCTAATCGAAGTAAAGCCTCGGTTTTAGAAGATTCATTACATTTCACAATAGTAAAAGAAATAGCCCCCTAAATTGGCGGCTCTTTTTAAAGGAATAGTTCTGTTGGTTAACTTTAGTTTTTCTTTAGTGGCATTTTAGTTATTACTATTGGTTTATTAAGTTCTGCATTTGGAAGTGGCTGAGGTTCGTGTTTATTTGGCATAGTTTGCACATTTTTTGCAGTCGGTGGTAATGGCTCGTCAACGGAATCCCTTATAATAACTTGACGTGGAGGAATATTTACTTTGGTAATCTCCCTTTTTGAACCCGTATCGCTATGTGGTAATAAATAAAATAAGCCAATTATTGAAGTTAGACTTAGTGTGATTCCGACAATTACTTTCGTATTAAATTTCATTACCAAAACTCCTTTATACAAATATCACCATATTTTAAAGTTTCTATCCTTTATTCAACAATCTTGCACGTTTGTGTAATAAAGATTTAGCGTGTCTTAATTTAATCAAAAATCTAAAGAACTATTGTTTTTTTCTTAGATAATAAATTTCACTCAATTGCTTTCTTGAATCATTTCTCTTTGTTTCAATAATTTTTAATTTTTTAAAAGTGAGTAGAGATAATGTACAGTATAGGAAATAAGTTAAATAGGCATTAGAAAAATCATTATCATTGATTATTTTCATTTTTTTCTACTCCTTCCTAAACCTTCTTCCACAATCCTGCACGTTTGTTGAATAAGGACAGCATACATTTAATCTTATTATGTATTCGATTTAGCCGTCGTCTAATCCTTTTTCACCAAAATTGGTAAGAATTTTAGCAAGTGAATTAGCATACCAAAACGCATCGTGACAATATTTATTGTCATCTTGCTAAAACCTATGCGAATTGGGGTGCTAATTTATACATAAAATGACCATAAACGTTGATATAACAACAAAAATAAGCACGCTAATTCATATGCGAATTAACGTGCTATTTGTATAACTTTTTTCTCTTTTGTACTCCAAAAGAGAACCCGTTACAAATCTCTGTGTCACTTCTAAAAATTATTTTTTGTAAAAAACTTTTATTTCAACACCAAGTGTTAATTCTTCAATAACCAATATCTCTTTATCTTCTTCATCATCATAATCGCTAGACTTTATTTTTCCACCAACATAGATAGCCTCAATACGTCTAACATCTTCATTATCTAAAATGTTTTTAAGTTCAACGTTAGCGTTCTTTGGGACATAGCCAATATGTACAGGAACCTCATCATACTTTATAAAACTTTAATATCGTTTGAATCATATTCATTCATTGGCTCAGGCTCAAACAATATTTCATGTTGAGTGAAAGATAAATCTTCAAATTCACCCACCTCTAAACCATCTTCAATAATCTCTTTATTTTTAAAACCGCCATACAATGAGAAACCATTTTCTTTTGCATAAAGTTTCCCGTGCTTCTGCAGCAACTTTTGAATATCTTGATTCAATTCATTTTTTGCTGTTACACCAGCTACATTAAATTCAAATACATCAAGCTTAGGAGGTTCAATCTTAGATGTAGAAGTAGGAGACGGAGAAACATTTTCTAAAACCTGAACACTACTAACCTCATTTGATTCGCGATTCCCTATCAGTTTGTTTAAAAATTTCTTTAACATAATAATTCTCACCTACCTTTTTACCATTATGATTCATAACGATTTCATTTACTTAGAAAACTTAATCTCACCTGTCATCTTTATTCCGACTAAAGTAACCTTAACACCATCAACATTCAACACTTCTTTAGAAACTATCTTGCCTGGTTCCAACACAGCTCTTAAAGACTTAAAACTATTAGTAGCTATTTTAGAATTCTTCATAAATAGTTCCTCCTCAAGTTTCAACCAATTTCAAGAAGCCAAATTGATTAATAGTTTACTCAATATTAGAGAAAAATCACATTTTGTGATTCAAGAAAATCTTTATCTATGGTAATACGAAACTGTTGAGGGATTATATTAGTTAATCCTGTTTTAGTGGGATGCGTCAACTCTAGAAAGTCTATTTTTAATTCCTTGATAGGGTCATTAATAACAATTCCATAATATGAAAAGACATCATTCGTTGTTTGTTCTACATAAATATAAAATAAGTAATAACGTTCTCTCATTTTATACGCCTTATGAAGCTCGTTGTAAGTAATGTAGAAGTTATTAACTGTTTTGCTTGCTTTAATCTCGAATCCCAAAATTATTTCATCATTAGTTACTTCAATGTCGTATCCTTTAGAAAATAAATGAGAAACACTTACAGCATGTTTATAATGTTTCCTAAGATAAGAAAGTGCCAATCGCTCTCCCAGTTCTCCTAGAAGCTTGTTGCCTTCTAACCATTCAATCCCCTCTTGATTTCCTTGTTGCTCTGTAAATAAATCTTCCGCCACTTGATGTCTATTAATTTCTTGAAACAAAAATTCAAGTTCACTATCATATGAAGTGATTACCTCTAATTCAATAGGCGTTTTCCAACTTTTTAATTCATCTTTATTAATATAAAGAACAGGAATGACGCTTTCAGTAGCTAAAACTCGAATTTTACTCATATATTGCCTTCCAATGCACATGATTTACATACCAACCACTGAGAGTTATCTTCTTCGTATTCTAGAATTGTCCACAAAGATGGGGTATTTTTAGTTGGTTTATTGCAAATAGGACATGGAAGGTAATGAAGTTTATGAGTCTGATATATATCCTTATGTAAAAAGTTCTCCCTTCCGAACAGCTTTTTTATTTCGGTAATGCGATAATCAAATGTTGATACTTTTAATTTACTTTTAGATAACACTTTAGGCTTTAGTAATAATTGATGAACATCTTCTTCCAATACTATCAAATCTTTGTTAATAGTTAGGGTCCGGTTTGATTCTTCATAGTTTTTCTCATAAACATGAACGAGGTCTTTCATTCTTAGCCCATATCTATAGACAAGTTCAAAAGTAAATAACAATGTGAATCGTTCCATGTTTTTTAGTAATTGGCGAAGAGCGATAATTTCTCTAATGGTAAGTGGATTAGGCTGTCGTTTTTCTTCTTCACTAAGTTGATTTTTTTGGATTCTATTCTTGTTGATTTCATCTATTACAGGGTATTTAAAGTCAACACCTTCTTCGATTAAGTAGGCAAAGAATGATTTTAAATGCTCAATTTTATCGTTCCTATAACTTAGTTTCTCATATTGATTTAGAAATTTGGACAAATCGGTAATTAGAATTGTATGGATATCTTGATGTTTATAAAATTCAAATAATTTACGAACCGTAGATAAATAATTTTCTACGCCTTTTACATCTTGTATTTTTATTCGATAATTATAAAACCATTTCTTATTTAAAACACTAGATTTTTCAATCTTCTTGTCAATTCTGAATGTGTCTACCAAACTATCCTCACCCTTTATAAATGGATATTTATAACAATTACTTTATCATAATTTTCATAAATATGTATAAACTCACTTCACAATCTACCTATCTTCTTGTATAAAGTGGTAAAATTGTAAGGTGATAAAAATAGAACTGCAAATCCTGTTGCGGAGGAATGTTATTTGAAAGGAAAATATTTTTTAAAGGACACTGCCTTAAACCATAAGAATAATGATGCATTTCATCATCAAGATTATGTAGATAATATAAAAAAAATAATTGAAGAACATACACCGCCATTTAATATTGCACTTATTGGAAAATGGGGGGTAGGAAAATCTTCAATTATCAACCTTTTAAAAAATGAATTTAAAGGAAGAGAAGAATATAAAACGCATGAAATTAATGCCTGGAAATATGAAAATGAGTCTTTAAGAAAAGCTTTTCTTAAGAATTTGTGGAAAACTTTCAATAATGAACAAGATGTAACAGTAATTAACCGTATAACAAATGCTTTGAAACAAGTATTGGTTCAGGTAACACATAATGACGAAAAAGTGTCTGTTAAGGCAGCTGTGAATAGCATGTTACCTTATCTCTGGTCACTTACTATTATTTGGACAATATCCTGCATATTGTTTTTAGTATTATTTATTTTCGCTGATTTGATAACTACTTTATTTGTTAAAGAAAATCTGAACTTTGAATTATACAAATCAATAACTTACTTTAAGTCTAAAATCTGGATTCCTTTAGCGATTTCACCATTCTTTGTTTTATTTATGAATTTCATTAATAGTAATTTGTTTAAAAAAACTACAGCCATTCAAATGATGAGACCTATAGAAACTCCTGATGAATACGAAGAATTATTTAAAAAAGAAATAAAACAATACAAAGTAGATAACCCTGATTTCAAAAAACTAATTGTTATTATTGATGATTTAGATAGATTAAGTCCAAAGAAAGTTGTAAACGCGTTAGATGCAATAAAAGCATTTGTAGATGTCGAAGAATGTATATTTATTGTTTGCTGTGATGAGGAGATTTTAAAGAAAGCTTTGGAGAAAAATAGATTTACCAATAATTTCGATGATATTGATGAAGAGTTATTTCTAGACAAGTTATTTCAATTCAGAATACCTTTACCACCTATTATAGAAAGTGATATGAAAGAGTATTCTAGAAATTTAGCTGCTGAAGAAGTACCTGATTTAGTAACATTATGTAATGGTAAATTTGATGAAATTATTAATATTCTGATACATCCTGAAGTTACGACTCCTAGACAGGTAAAAAAAATTCTAAATACTTTTGCTAATAATTTATTAATCGCAAAGAATAGAGAAGGTAGAAAATTAGAAAATGAGCTATTAACTGGTGACGAAGGTATTAAGGTACTTGCTAAATTATCTGTTTTACAATCAGATTATAGTTCTATATATAATGAATTAATAAATAACTCTAAAATACTTGAAGACTTATTGGAACGGTATAACGGTAATGAAGATGCAAATGAAAAAATTGACAAATTTTATAATAAGAAAACTAATAAAATACGACAAGAATACGATGGTTTAATTAATTTTTTACTAAGAACTCAGCATATTAGTTCAGAAAATCTTGGGCCATTTTTATATCTCGGTCAGGGGACGGTAGGATTATTAGCTGGTGACGCAAAAGAAAAGAAGATAAGGAAAGATTTACTGAGTGGTAATGAAAAAGAGATAATCTCAATTTTAGAAACAAGTGAAGATGCAGAAACAATTGCATTAGCGATACTTGAGCAAATAAAGTATACAGCTGTGGAAGATTTAGGCTATACCTTAAAGGCTTCCTATCAAGTAATTGATTATATCCCAGATACTCTAAAGAGAGAATTATCCAATACCATTTCTTTTAGAATTCAAGAAATCCCTATAAATGGCGCAAGATTACATCAAGTCAACTATGAAAATCTACTAAACGTCTTTTTAGCTTCAGATAATAAAGTTGGAGCAAAAAAAGCTCTTTTATATGTAATGAATACCCTTTTTCAAAATAAAAAATGGAAAACAATATCAAATAGGGATATGGAAGAAGACGATTTTGTTACTAATTCTTATGAATTAATAAATCAAATTTTGAAAAAAGTAAAAGAAGTAAATGATAATGAAATAACTGACTTAGTTAAAAAGTTTATCGCTCTTCAAAATGCTAATTATGAATTTTTCCCATTTGAAAGAATTCATAATCTGTTTATAAATCATGAAGGTTTATTTGAAGAATTTTTCGGTTTATCGTTTTATCATCAACTTACTGAATATATAAGCCAGCATAATAAAAGTAAAGAATATATTAAAGAAGTAGAAAATACTTTTCTATTAATCGCTTCAACGATTTCCAGAAACTTTAATGAGGATTTCTTAGAATCACTTCCAAAAGTATTAAATGTATCAAAAAGCCTAACAAATCAAATTATTAATATTATTACTGCTGTCGAGAATGACATATCACAGGAACAGTCTATCGAAATTTTAAAATCAATAATACAACTAGACTACACTCAAGAGGACGATACGTTAAAACTTGTAGATTTCTTGTACAATCTTCAATTAGATTTAACACAAGTAGAAGACGAATTCCTTACTGATTTTGATTCGTTTATTTATAATATTCTACCTGATGAAGCGCCAGAATCTATTGAAACAATGAATAATATTAACAAATTAATTAATAGTATAGTATCAAAACTTGATAAAGGTTTTGGTATTTTACCTGAATCTTTTAAGTACATCCAAGGAAAAATAATGGATGAATCATACTTCGATGAAGTAATTGATTATAATGGAGAGTTTTTTACAGCCGAACAACGAAATAGCGTCTTTACTGAAATAAATAAGGGCATAGCCTTCGCTAATATTAATAACTCACTTTTTAGAAGGTCATATAATTTATACTCTATTTTAGTCAAAGATGAAGAGAACGAATCCATTATAAAAAATTATTTACCTACTCAAATTAGTTATTTTTTAAACAATAGTTTCGTTAGCTATACTGCGTGGGCAAGTAATTTCATTACATTGTTAGGCATTACCAAAAAACTCGTTGATAAAAGTTTACTTAATTCTTTGGCAACGCATTTATTAAATCATAATTATCCAGATTTAATGATAAAATGCTTTAAATATTTTGGTGATTATTTACCTGATGAATTATTGGCACAATCAGTTACTATTATTATTGATAAAACTACCAACGATGTAGATAAATTAGATGCCTTAGAATACTTCAGAAATATTAAGAGTAAACATATAAATAAAGAAAATAATAATTTAACTCCTTATGCAAAATTTTTGGTAGAAAACTTAGAAGTGAATTCAGAACTCTTTGTTAAGGACTTACATTGGTTTGCTGCATTAGGTAATACCACCAGGTATATTACATTTATTAAAAAGATTAGTGAGTTAGAAAAAGAAGAATTAAAAATAAACGCTGATATTTATAAAAGAACTTCAACTAAACTTTTTAAAGGATTTACGCCTAAAACTCAAAATGAGGTTATTGCATCTTTAATCGAAGATATAGATGTAGAGTTTTTAAATGAATATTTGATAAGTGAACTAACAAATAGAAAAGAATTATTAGAAGTTCAAATCAAAAGTAAGGAGCTAAAAGAAAATAGTATAGAATTTAAATTAAAACTTTTAGATTTGATAGGTAGATACAAAGAAGAATATCAAATTAATTTAATCGCAGAATTATTCATAGAAGTTTTAAATTCTTTAGAACAAGAAGAGATTAATGACTTTTATAAAATATCCTTAAAGCATTTTAGCAATTATAGGTTTAATCATACTAAAAAATTGGTATTTGCTCAGATTTTAAGGGTATTTAAAAAGGTGAATTACGAATCAAAATCAAGACTATTACAATTGGCTAAAAACTTTGAAATGAATAAAGATTTCAAAAGTGCGAGGAAGAATGTAACAGATGAAGAAAGTGAGTTTATAAAAAATGAGTTAAAATTAAGGGGTTAATCTCAATTCCTCCAAACCAGGAGGGTGGAAATAATTTTGCTAGTTATAAGTAAGTATAACTTCTGAGTTTATTATCTAAGACCTCATCGGAGGTCTTTTTTGTTCCACATAACTTCCTTAGAACTGACTATAAAGCTATAGGGATTTTTTTTAAAACTACAGAGTAATATCAATGAGTTGCTTTCGTGGAGGTGAAAAGAAGAGGAAGGTTGACATCGAAAATTTATGCATAAAAATAGGGTGGGTTCACCCGGGGATTTACAAAAGTTCATGAAAAAATAGAAACAGTAGGTCGATATATTTGGAAGCAGTTACACAACCAGATACCCAAAAATCATAATGGCAATCGGATAAATGTTAATATGTCTATAATACACTTCGGTCCCTAGTGCAATTAGTATTTGTACGTTAATATATGTATGTGAGAAAATTGAATTAAGAATTAGTGACAGATATAAAATAGTAAGGGAGAAAGTTAATTGGCTCAGTTATTTTTTAAATATGGCGCAATGAACAGTGGAAAGTCTATAGAAATTATTAAAGTTGCGCATAATTATGAGGAACAAAATAAAAAAGTTTTAATTTTTACTTCATCTATTGATAACAGAGATGAGGTAGGTGTAGTATCTTCAAGGATTGGATTCAGACGTGAAGCAATTCCTGTGTACAGCAATACAAATATTTATTCTATAGTAAAAGATAATGAACACAAACCAGCTTGCGTATTAGTTGATGAGTGTCAATTTTTAGAGAAAGAACATATTATTCAACTAACTAAAATTGTAGATGAATTAGATATTCCTGTAATGGGTTTTGGTTTGAAGAACGATTTTCAAAATGAACTTTTCGAAGGAAGTAAATATATGCTTCTTTACGCTGACAAAATTGAAGAAATGAAAACAATTTGTTGGTTCTGTGAGCGTAAAGCCACTATGGCGTTAAGGGTTGAAGATGGAAAACCTATATATACAGGAGAACAAATAAAAGTTGGGGGAAACGACGCTTATTATCCTGTATGTAGGAAATGTCATACAAATCCACCACTATAAATGTTACTTCGAGTATTTTTTCCAGAATCAAAAAATATATCAAAAGTAGATAAAAATTTTACAGAACCACTATTATGTAAAAAAATCGTATAAAGTAATCATATAAAAAAAATATTAACAGAATAGCGGAAAATCAGAAGAACTTATTCGCCGCGTAAGAAGAGCGACGTATGCAAAGCAAAAAGTACAGGTGTTTAAGCCGCTGATCGATAACCGCTATAGCGAGGAATCGGTTGTGTCTCATAACGGAACCGCTGTTATGGCTGAACCAGTTGGACGTTCTGTTGAGATCTTAAAAAACGTATTGCCTGAAACCGAAGTCGTAGCGATCGACGAAGTGCAATTCTTTGATGAAGATATCATCCCAGTTGCTCAAGAATTAGCGGATCAAGGAATGCGCGTTATCGTTGCAGGACTAGATCAGGACTTTAAAGGCGAGCCGTTCGGACCCGTTCCAAAGATGATGGCTCTTGCTGAACATGTGACAAAGCTTCAAGCGATCTGCATGGTTTGCGGATCACCTGCGAGCCGTACACAGCGTTTGATCGATAACAGACCTGCTTCTTACGATGATCCAGTGATTTTAGTGGGAGCGTCCGAGTCATATGAACCGCGCTGCCGCCATTGTCATGAAGTACCAGGGAAAAAAAGAAACCTCCTATCAAGCGCAGAGGGCTTAGAAGGTCGGTTGAAATAATATAGTGTGATCTGATTAGATATAGTCCGGGAGCTTTGTGCTCTCGGGCTTTTTTTGATGTTGGTGGTGCTTGCGGAAGGCAGCATGCAGTTGGAGAGGAGTCGAAACTTGTCGCGGTGTGTCGACTCGTGGATAAATGGCCAAAACTTGTGGATTGAACGAAGGAATTTATGGATTGAAGGCCAAAACTTGTGGATTCAAGCTCTAAATTTGTGGATTCATCGCTAACTGGATCTAATCAGCCCACTTGAAAGGCTGTCCACTTAACATAATCACCTCCTAAACAGGAAATCCTAACGATATGGGAGGTGTTTATAGTGAAAAAGGCAATCTATGCGCCGCTTTTAGCACTATTGGTAACAACAGCATGTTCACCTATGCAGTCTTATAAAGAAGAAGGGGCTAAAATTGAGCCTGCCGCTCATGAAGATAAACGGGATATTCGGGATAACCTGTTTGGTCATGGGATTATCAATTACCACCTAACCAAAAACGAACCACGAAACAACTACAGCTATGACACGAATATGAATCCAAATGATTATCGGACGATGAATACCACACGATTTGATCTTTCCGATGATCAAGATATGATTCGTCAGGCTGTTATTGATTCGTCTGGAATCAATCCGCAGATGGTCACAGTAAACGGAAATTATGCACACATTCATGTGAATGTGCCGCATGAAATGTCCAAGAAAGAACGGGCAGCTACGCATCGTAAAATTATGAACGCTGTAGAACGAGCTGTTCCACGATACAATTTCTCATTAAAAATCGATCATTAGTGTGGGAAATAAAATGGGAAATGGGGTCAGACCCCATTTCCCAATTTATTTCCCAAGTCTTCGAGCTGCTTGCTGGATGGGATCCCATGACCCATTATAAGGAGGAGCGTATGCCAGATCCAAATCTGCCAATTCCTCAACATCCATATCGTGATAAAGGGCTGTTGCAAGCACGTCGATACGTTTATCTACGCCCTCTTCACCGATGATTTGCGCACCTAGTAACTTTTCTGTTTCTTTGTGATATGTTAATTTTATTTCTAATTTCTTTGGATCAGGGTAATAACCAGCATGACTTTTCGATGTAATCTTGATCTCTGAAAAAGGAATGTTCAGTTTTTCTGCTTCTTTATTCGATAATCCAGTTTTTCCTAGTGTTAGGTCCATGAATTGGATGATGGACGTTCCGACAATTCCTTTGAACGGTTTCTTTACACCAACCATGTTTAATCCGGCAATCCGCCCTTGCTTATTTGCTGTTGTTCCAAGTGGAATATGATCATTCAGTTTTTTTACACGGTGATAATGAGTCGCACAATCACCAGCGGCATACACACCGTCCACACTCGTTTCCATCGACTCATTCACGACGATAACTCCCTGTTCATTGAGTGCTACGTCCGTATCTTTTAAAAAGCCTGTGTTTGGTGACACACCGACCGACACGATCACAAGATCTGTTGGATAATCTTTTTTAGCTGTTTTTACGAATTGAACATGATCGTCGCCTTTAAAACCGAGAACTTCTTCTTCTAAACAAAGCTCGATCCCATGTTTCTCTGCTTCTTTATGGATGAATGGAGCAAAATCAGGATCAAAGATATTTCCAAGCTGATTGCTGCGCTGGATGATACGTACCTTTTTACCGAGTCTTAGTACGTTTTCAGCCATCTCAAGACCGATGTATCCTCCACCGATGATGGTTACGTGTTGAACATTTTTTAGCCCAGCCATGAGATTCTCGGCATCAGGAATCGTCTTAAGCGGATAGATTCCCTGTAGATGCAATCCTGTCCATTGCTTCGGTATGATCGGACTAACACCTGTCGCAACTAAGAGCTTATCATATGGCACCTCAAACGATTGCCCTGTCTTCGTATGTATACCAGTCACTTTTTTAGAGGTGGTATCTACAGCTGTTACCTCATTAAACGTACGAGCATCCATGCCGTATTTTTCCCGGAACGTCTCAATACTGCGAGCGATAAGTTCATCAGTAGAAGGGATGAGCCCGCCTACTACATAAGGAAGTCCGCATTGTCCATAAGAATAGATACCGCCTTTTTCAAGAATCGTGATGTCAGCATCTTTTTCATTACGAACAATCTGCATAGCGGCACTCATACCAGCCGCATCTCCACCAATAATGCAATATTTCATCTGATCAGCTCCTTACGTCTCTCTAACCATATAGTATTCCCATTGTTTCGAAAAAAGTAACGTTTATAAGTATGATGCCACAACTCTCTTCACTTTGACCAACAAGAAGTACAGAGTTAAAACGAACTATGATAGTAGAAAGAGGTGGTGGACTGTGCTAGAGATCAAATCGAACGGAACGGACTGGAACGCACCGGTTCAGCCGATTCATACACTGATAAAAAAGCTTGAACAAAAACCATTGGATCCTGTCTATGAAGGCATGGGCAATTTTATTATTAAATATAAGAATGAAAATCAAACGGACAATCCGCGTTATGTTGGCTGTACGCATTTTCTAGGTCATTTTGCGACCATCCCTTATGTGTTCAATGTGATCACGAACGAAAAAGTGGTGATTGAGGAGCTGACGAAAGCGATTCGAATGAACCAAGAGCGCATCGATTACGAGCAGTTGCGTCGCAATATCTTTTCCTATTAATTTCCTTTTGTCCTATGCTATTCTTTTTGTGAGGTGAGGGGAATGATGGGCAATATAGCTTCGTTAAACATTAAGCTGCCAGAAGAAGTTAAGACACAAACTAAAACTTTTTTTACAGCCTACAATAAAAAGCCGCAGCAGCAACCTGTTTTTTTACATAAAACTCATTTTGAAGGTGACGGAGTAGGGGATACGAAGCACCATGGTGGAACAGATAAAGCAGTATGTGTGTACCCGTTTGAGCATTATGAAAAATGGACGACTGAGCTGAATTTAGAAGCGCCGTTGTCTATCCCAGCATTTGGAGAAAACCTTACTGTTAAAGGTCTTTTAGAGGATGATGTTTGTATTGGTGACGTGTTTTCTGTGGGTGAAGCGATTGTGCAGATCACACAGCCTCGTCAGCCTTGTCAGACGTTAGCTTCTGTTCTTTGTCGGCCAGATATGATCAAAAAGGTTGTAGATACGGGGCGAACCGGTTACTACCTTCGTGTATTAAAAGAAGGATTGGTTGCAGCAGGTGATGAGATGTTGCTGATTGAAAAACACCCTGCACACATTTCTGTAACAGAATCGAACAGGATCAAGTATGGGTTTTTAAAAGATGCTGAAAAAATTCAAAGATTGATCGAAGTGAAAGAATTGGCTGAATCGATGAGAGAGTCGCTGCAAAAACGAAAAATGTAAATATCGTCTCAAGTTTCATAAAGGCTCTCTTTTTAAGGAAAGGGCGGCCTTTTTAATTGATTTCGTTCCTTTTTGCTTTTGACTGTAACACCTGTAATAGTCTATAATTATAATGTTATGCATATAAAACAGAGGTGAAAAACCATGTTAGAACGTTTAGAGACGATCGAAGCAAGATATGACAAGTTAAATGAATTACTCAGTGACCCTGAGGTTATAAATGATACGAATAAGCTGCGCGATTATTCAAAAGAGCAATCTTCCCTTCAAGATACAGTAGCGGTTTACCGTGAGTATAAAGAAGCGAAAGAGCAATTAGATGAAGCAAAATTAATGCTCGAAGATAAGCTTGATGCTGAAATGACAGCGATGGTAAAAGAAGAGATCTCAGGGCTAAACCAACAGATCGAAGAATTTACTGCTCAGTTAAAAATTCTATTGCTTCCAAAAGATCCGAACGACGACAAGAACGTTATCGTCGAGGTTCGTGGTGCAGCAGGTGGAGACGAGGCGGCACTTTTCGCTGGTGACCTTTACCGTATGTACACGCGTTATGCAGAGATGCAAGGATGGAAATCTGAAGTTATCGAAGCTTCTTACACAGAGCTTGGTGGATACAAAGAGATCATCTTTATGATCAATGGTGCTGGTGCTTATTCGAAGCTTAAATATGAAAACGGCGCACACCGTGTTCAGCGTGTCCCTTCAACAGAATCAGGCGGACGAATTCATACGTCAACAGCGACGGTTGCTGTACTGCCTGAGGCTGAAGAGGTTGAAGTGGAGATTCATGAAAAAGACGTTCGCGTTGATACGTTTACATCTTCAGGTCCTGGAGGGCAGTCTGTAAACACGACACAATCAGCGGTTCGTTTAACACACGTTCCTACAGGTACAGTGGTATCGTGTCAGGATGAAAAATCACAGATCAAGAACAAAGAAAAAGCGATGAAAGTTCTTCGTGCGCGTGTATATGATAAAATTCAGCGCGAAATTCAGAAAGAGTACGATGAGACACGTAAGAGTGCAGTTGGTTCTGGAGACCGTTCAGAGCGTATTCGTACGTACAACTTCCCACAAAACCGTGTGACCGATCACCGTATCGGTTTAACGATTCAAAAGCTTGATCAAATCCTTCTTGGTAAGATGGATGAGTTCGTTGAAGCATTGATTACAGAAGACCAAACAAGCAAGATGAAAGCTCAGGCGGACGCGTAAAATGAGTACAAAAGTTCATGAAGCCCTCGCGTGGGCTTCTTCTTTTTTAGCTGAAAACGGACGCGAAAGTTTTGCTGCAGAAATTTTGATGAGACATGTTTTAGGGGATGTGAATCGAACAGAGATGCTCATGCGCCTACATGATGTGATGAGTGAAGAGAATGAGTCGCAACTCAAAGCGGCAGTCGCTCGCCACGTTGAAGGAGAGCCTGTTCAGTATATTACTGGTATAGAGGAATTTTACGGTCGAACGTTTTCGGTAAACGAAGAAGTCTTAATTCCAAGACCAGAAACAGAAGAGTTGGTCGAGCACATCCTAACGCTGATCTCTGAACATTTTCGTGAGACTGTTGCTGTTGCAGATATTGGAACGGGAAGCGGAGCTATCTCGATCTCGTTAGCTTTAGAAAATAATCGACTAAACGTATACACGGTTGATATTGCAGAGGAATCGATTGAGGTAGCGAAAGGAAACGCAGATCGACTTGGTGCAGAGGTTACATTCCTGCACGGAGACCTTTTACAGCCTTTTATCGCTGGAGGGAAAAAACTTGATGTAGTCGTATCGAATCCGCCGTACATTCCTGATCATGAGATCGCTGTCCTTGAAACAATTGTAAAAGACCGTGAACCGATGAGAGCACTAAGCGGCGGGGAAGACGGCTATGTGTTCTATCGACGATTTATGGAAGAATTACCGCTCGTTCTGAAAGAAAAAGCGATTGTAGGCTTTGAAGTAGGAGCAGGGCAGGGCGAGACGGTAGCGAGTATGCTTCGTGTCACGTTCCCGGGTGCGGATGTGTATGTAAAGGAAGACATCAGTGGCAAGGACCGCATGGTGTTCGCCATCCTCGGGAAATAAACGTGGGAAATGGGGTCTGACCCCGGGTCAGACCCCAAACAATTTACACACAATTCAAAGGCCGACTGAGTCCAAGCATGTATTGCTTACACCAGTCGGCCTTTTCTAACTTCATACCATTCTATTCTTCACCTAGCTTCTTATTCTTTCACCATCAACTTAAGTGGTGCTGCAATTTTCTTTTCCACTTTCTTTCCTGCTAGTACGTCGGATGCGGCTTTCACTGCAAGTTCACCGATCAGGTCAGGCTGCTGTGCAACGGTTGCTGCGAGTTTTCCTTCTTTAACAGCATTGATCGCATCATCATTTCCGTCAAAACCAACAACGAGAACATCACGACCAGAGCTGTTTATCGCTTGAAGTGCGCCTAGCGCCATCTCATCGTTATGAGCGAATACGGCTTTAATATCTGGATTTCCTTGTAGAACGTTCTCCATAACGTTTAATCCTTTTGTTCGATCAAAGTCAGCCGTTTGTTTGGCAACAATATCTAACTTTTGATCCGCTACATTGTGGAACCCTTTTCCGCGCTCACGTGTTGCAGAAGCTCCAGGTACACCTTCTAATTCCGCTACTTTTGCACCTTCACCAAGCTGCTTCACGATAAAGTCACCCGCCATCTGGCCGCCTTTTACATTATCTGAGGCAACAAGAGTGGCGACATCTCCTTTATCTGTTGAGCGGTCTAGTGTGACAACCGGAACATCTAGATTGTTTGCAGATTGAACAGCAGTGGAGATTGCTGCAGAATCAGTTGGATTGATCAACAGTGTATCAATACCTTGCTGCAAAAGATCTTCTACATCGTTTACTTGTTTCGCAGAATCATTCTGTGCATCGACAACAATCACTTCCGCACCCTGCTTTTTCGCTTCTTCGATCACGCCGTTTTTCATCGATACGAAGAACGGATTGTTAAGCGTTGAAACGGATAGACCGATTTTAATTTTTTCTCCGTCACCTTTTTTAGCCGGCTTTGCCCATGAAGGGGGCTCTAATGAACAGGCACCTAACAAGAAAACAGATAAAGACATGATGAGTATTAAAGCTTTTTTCATTCAGAAACCCTCCTAAGCTGCTTTTTTACGGTCGATCAATACCGCAATCAAAATAACGATTCCTTTTACGACCATTTGGAAGAATGATGATACACCTAATAAATTCAAACCGTTATTTAACGTTCCGATAATCAATGCACCGATTAATGTCCCCACAATCAGTCCGCGGCCACCAGATAAGCTTGTCCCACCGAGAACAACTGCTGCGATCGCATCCAGTTCATACGATGTGCCGGCAGTCGGTTGAGCAGAGTTCAGACGTGAAGTAAGAATCGCTCCAGCTAGTGCTGCTAATAGCCCTGCTAGTGAATAGATCATGACTTTCACTTTTGTCACTTTGATTCCTGAGATAATGGCGGCTTTCTCGTTACCACCGATCGCATACGTTTTTCTTCCGAACGGTGTTTTATGAAGGATCACCCAAAACGCTGCAAATGCAAGCATCATCGTGATCGCCGGAACCGGAATACCTAAGAAATAGCCTCGTCCAAAAAGTTGGAACATATAGCTTTCGCCAAGACCCGTTATCGGATTACCATCCGTATATACGAGAGTCAGTCCACGGAAAATGGTCATCGTTGCGAGTGTAGCGATAAATGGAGCCATTTTTCCTTTTGTGATCAATAGGCCGTTGATCGCACCCATTGCAGCACCTAGCAAACATCCGATCAAGATCGCTAACATCGGATCGACGCCAGATACGATCATCCCCGCCATCAGTGCACTCGATAATGCGAGAATGGCACCAACAGATAAGTCGATTCCGCCCGTTAGAATAACGAATGTCATACCAAAAGCGATCAATGCGTTGATTGCGACTTGGCGCAGCAAGTTTAATAAGTTAAGGGGTTCTAGAAAACTAGGATTAAGGATCGATACAATCGTTACGAGAATCGGCAGTCCTAATAGAGGTCCAAGTTTTTGCATCAAATTTTCTACATGATTTACTTTCGCCGGTGACGTTTTCATTTTATTGTCCTCCCGTTGCATATGTCATAATTCTTTCTTGAGTCGCTTCGCTCTTCGTGAGCTCACCACTGATCTGTCCTTCGTGAACAACAAGAATGCGATCACTCATGCCAAGAACTTCTGGAAGTTCTGACGAGACCATGATAATCGCTACACCACGATCGGTAAGTTCGTTCATCAACTGATAGATCTCACGCTTTGCACCAACGTCAACACCTCTTGTTGGCTCGTCCAATATCAATACTTTAGGTCCGATTCCAACCCATTTTGCTATTACAACTTTTTGCTGGTTCCCTCCGGAAAGGTTCTTGGTGTTCGTTTCGCTCGATTCGGTCTTGATCTGTAAACGTTTGATGAGCATGTCAACAAAGTCAGACTCTGTTTTATAATCGATCACGCCATTTTTAGAAAAACTTCGTAAGTTCGGCAGTGCCATGTTTTCACGTATTGAAAAGTCGAGAACCAAGCCCTCGTTCTTTCTATCTTCTGTGATAAAACCGATCCCGCGTTTTACGGCTTCGTAAGGGTTTTTAATAGAAACCTTCTGACCACCAACCCAGATCTCGCCAGAATCAAGCTGATCGAGACCGAATAATGCGCGCATGATCTCCGTACGACCTGCACCCATAAGGCCTGAAACGCCAACGATCTCACCGGCTCTTACGGAAAAATTAATATTTTCAAAGATTCCATTTCTCGTCGCGTTTCTTACTTCTAAAACGGTCTCACCAACTTGTGGATTTCGCTCTGGAAAGCGATCTGTAAGCTCGCGGCCGACCATCTTGCGTACCACTTCATCAAAGCTAGTCTCTGAGATCGCTTTCGTATCAACCGTTCTACCATCTCTCATCACCGTAATACGGTCACAAATCGCGAAGATCTCTTCCATGCGGTGTGAGATGTAAACGATCGACACACCTTCTTTTCGTAGAGCGTTGATCACGTCAAACAATTTTTCGATCTCACGCTCTGTAAGGGCAGCAGTAGGCTCATCCATAATGATGACTTTGGCGTTTGTCATAAGCGCCTTCGCGATCTCGATCATCTGCTGTTCACCAACTGAACAGAGTCCTGCGTCTTTTTCAAGTGGAATGGTAACGGCTAACTTTTCAAATTGCTTTTTTGCCAACGCTTTCATTTCTTTTGTTTTTAATAGACCGAACGGTGACCGCAGCTCTTTTCCGATAAAAAGGTTATCAAGCACGGTCATGTCTGGCCATACATTCAATTCTTGGTGTATGAACGCGACCCCGTGCTTCTCGGCTTCTTTCGGGTTATCAAAATATCGTTCTTTTCCATCGATTCGGATGGTTCCTGAATCTCTTTTATGAAGACCGGTCAAAATGTTCATCAATGTAGATTTTCCTGCGCCATTTTCACCCATTAAGGCGTGCACTTCGCCTGATTGAAGGTCGAAGTCAACACCTGATAAGACTTGATTGGCACCAAATGCTTTATATATGTCGTTCATTTGAATGTGCAACACGATCACCTCTTTTTAGAAGATTACACCTGCTTGCAGGATACAGTTCGCATACGGAGTGACTTCACCAGTTCGAATGACTACTTTCGCCTGCTTTATTAATTGTTTAAACGCTTCATGAGAAACGAATTTTTTTTCTGTTTCAGAGAAAGTCTCGTCCATAAATCGTAAAGTCTTTTCGTTATTCTCTTTTATTTCAATCGCGAGAATCACTTGTTCTACGACCATATCATTTGATACAGCGGAAACAACATCCGAGAAGCTCGGTACACCTAGCGTAAGTGCGAGATCAATTCGCGGAACATCGCTAGGAATCGGAAGGCCAGCATCAGCGATCACGATAAGATCGGTGTGTCCGAGATCACTTAATACTTTAGAGATATGACTGTTTAAGATACCATGTCGTTTCATAGACATTCCTCCACTTCCGATCGATTCGGCATGCCGCCTTGAGCACCGAACTTTGTAACGGATAGGGAAGCGGCTCGGTTAGCAAACTGCAAACTTTCAGTGATGCTTTTTCCTTCTGCTAAAGCAACGGCTAATGCGGCATTGAACGTATCTCCCGCACCGGTCGTATCTATCGCCTCTACGGTGTAAGAAGGAACGGTGATCTCTTTTTTACCATCAAAATAACGAGCGCCTTCTTTTCCCTCTGTAATAATTACTTTGTTCGGATACTGTTTCAGTGCTGACTCTGTTGATCGGCCATCGAAAAGAACAGCAGCTTCATGTTCGTTCGGTGTAATATAGCTTGCCGAGTCGATCACTTTTTTAGAGAGTGGGCGAGCAGGTGCTGGATTCAATAACAACGGAATATCAAGCTCTTTGCAAAGCTCACTTACATATTCAACCGTTTCTTCCGGAATCTCTTGTTGAATGAGCACCATATCCGCTTGTTTGATGAGCGATTCTGATTTCTTCACATAATGAGGAGTTACAAGATCGTTCGCGCCTTTAACAACGACGATGCTGTTATCACCTTCAGCTAAAATGATATGAGCTGTACCGCTCTCTGTATCTGTAACCGGTTCCACATTCGTTACATCAACACCGTTTTGTTTAAAATTTTCTAGAATCGCTGTTCCATAATGATCGTCGCCCACACATCCGATCATGTAAACCTCTGCACCAAGACGAGCAGCTGCTACTGCTTGGTTCGCTCCTTTTCCTCCAGGTACGGTTTTAAATGAACGTCCTAAAACCGTTTCTCCTGCTCCTGGACGTTGGTCAGATGTCACGACGAGATCCATCGAAGAGCTTCCGATGACTACAATTTTAACCATTTGTATCAACCTTTCTTGTTGTGTTTCGATCTATAAATGTAACAGGCAGTTGGACTTGCTGTTGTTGAATCTTTTCTTGATTGATAATCTTCACAAGCAGCTGTGCCGCTTCTTTTCCCATCTCATAAGCCGGTTGGCGGATGGTAGAAAGGGAAGGGAACAACAAACTGCTTTGTGGAATGTCATCAAACCCTATGATCTGCAGTTCATCCGGAATTGATTTTCCGAGACGAAGAGCTTCATGTAAGACGGCTGTGGCCACAATATCATTGCTCGCTAACACACCATCTGTATCAGGATACGTTGCAAAAAGTTCTTTCGCCCATTTTTCTGCATCTTCAAAGGCAAAAGAAGTCGTCGACATCACATGAAAATCAATGTTCGATTGACTTAACACTTCTAACGCGCCTTGAAAACGGTCTTGAGCTGGCTGGATGTGCGCGGGACCTTTTAAGATCGTGATCCGCTTGCTGCCTCTTTTTACGATCTCTTCTGCAGCTATTCTTCCGCCTTCTTTTCCATCCGCATAGACCGATGGATAATCACTTGAAGTTCGGTCTAGAAAGACTACGGGAATGGACAGGTTTTTATAGTTGTTCTTTGCTTTATTGTTGGTGGCTGAGATGATGCCGACTACATTGTTCTGAGTAAACGTGTTCAAATAATCGAGCTCTTTTTCCGCATTCTCATCACTGTTTCCAAAAAGAATACGATAACCGCCTTTTTGCATCTCATCTTCCACACCTCTTGCCAGCTGTGGAAAGAAGGGGTTCGTGATGTCCGGCAGCAACAAGCCGACCAGTTTGGATTTCTTTTTATAGAGGGAGCGGGCAACTTCATTTGGGCTGTACTTGAGCTCTTCAACGGCAGCCATTACTTTTTTCCGCGTATCTTCATGAACGTATCCATTCGCATTCAAAACGCGAGATACCGTCGCAACCGATACACCTGATTTCTTTGCCACATCACGAATAGTAACCAAATTTCCGCCTCCTCTAAAATTAATATGTAACCGTTTACACATTTAAGTTAACAGAAATATAATCAGTATGCAAGTTGGTAAATTTTTCTCCTGTTTGGTTGTCTTTGAAAAGACTTTCTTCAGGTCTTACTCTCCCACATCTTTGAAAAGTTGATTGAAGTGAAAGATGCGAGACTCCTGGGGGATCAGCGGGACAGGTGAGACACCTAACAGTGCAGAGCGCTAGGTGGCTCACCGCACGCCCCCCGGAAAGCGAGCATCTGTAACGGAAATCAACCACTTTTAACGAATGTCGAATCAGACAGAACGAAATTTAGTAGATTACTAGTATGAAAAAATCCCACCGTGTCCAAACTGTGGTTAGATACGACGGGGGAGGAAAAAACAATGAAAAAACGCAATCATTTCTTTATTCTAGTTCTTATCTCTTTAGCGGTGATGTTCTTATTTTTTGAAACACAAACCAAGGTGGCGAACGCAACAATGAACGCCTCTGTTAAAATACCGGAAGAGTCGATCAGGCTTCGCATTCTAGCAAACAGCAATACGGATGCTGACCAGAAACTGAAGCGTGAGATCCGTGACGAAGTGAACGCCCAGATCACAACTTGGGTGGATGAGTTATCTACGATTTCAGAAGCACGTGAGATCATTCGTAAACAACTGCCAACGATCGAAAAAATCGTTCAACATAAGCTGGATGAAGCCGGCCTTGAGAAGACGTTTTCTGTAGAATTAAACAAAGTGGCTTTTCCTACTAAAATGTACGGTGACTTCATCTATCCAGCAGGTCAATATGAAGCGGTCCTAATTACACTTGGTGAAGGTGAAGGGAAGAACTGGTGGTGTGTACTTTTTCCTCCATTATGCTTCTTAGACTTTGAAAATGGTGATGCAGTAAAAGAGAACAAAGATGGTAAAGGTGATGTAGTAGATACGGCTACTGATGCAGGTGCAGATCAAGCGGATCAAGCAGATGAAGCTGAGGAAATCGAAACGAAATTCTTTGTGGTAGAACTATTTGATAGCCTCTTCAGCTTTGTAGGTTCCTTATTCTCGTAAAATGTGCATATTTTCCTCCCTATTTTCATAGATTATAGAAAATGAAGAAGGTGACCGAGTGGTGGTTAGCCTTCTTTTTTAAAATGATTTTTGCGATGAAGGTGAAAAACAGCTGAATGAAGGCTGAAATTATATAGGAATAGGGGAGTTAGTGATGACGATTATTTTAAGGCAGGCTATGCAACACGAAGCAAAAGATCTGTTACAGCTAGTCGGAAAAGCTGGACTTCAGTCTGAAGGGATCAAAGACAGCATCGAAAATTATTTAGTGGTTGTAAACGATCAGGGTGAGACAATCGGTACGGTAGGTTTGGAGAGAATCGGAAACGACGGCTTGCTCCGTTCTTTCGTACTGAAGCAGAAATATTCCTCAGAGACGCTTCTGCTTAAACTCATTGATAAAATTTTGGTATACTCAAAAGATAAAGGAGTCGAAACCCTTTATTTACTTACGAAAGCTGTGCACATGTTTGAGCAACTTTCTTTTAAAACGATTCCTAAAGATAAAGTGCCTCCACACATTAAGAGTGCGGATCATATAAAAAATAACGCAACATCAGGAGCAGAACTTTTAGCATATGCACTGGATTAACAAGTGTTTGTCAACAAGTTGTCCACAATTTCCGACAAATTGTGTATAACTCTGTGGATATAAAAGTTTTGTAATCGACCTTTTCATATCATGTCGGCCTGAGTAATAGAAAGGATTTATCATATGAAATCATTCCAAACGGAACGCTGGCCTGTGGATAAAACAGAAAAATCTTTAGTAAATCATCCACATATTATTCAAGCTTCCCTGTGGATAAATAAGAACGAAGTAGTCGCTATCCCAACAGAAACGGTCTACGGATTGGCTGGAAATGCGAGAAGCGACGACGCCATCAAACGCATTTTTGAAGCGAAGGGAAGACCGAGTGATAACCCTCTGATCGTTCATATCTCAGATAACTCGCAACTGGAAGGTCTCGTTTCTTCTGTTTCACATACCGCTCAGAAATTGATGGATGCTTTTTGGCCGGGACCTTTAACGATTGTATTACCAAAAGGAGAAAACGTTAGTGAACGAGTAACCGCTGGGTTATCCACAGTTGCTGTAAGGATGCCGGACCACGAGATTGCGCTCGCTGTCATCGCAGCTTCGGATGTTCCACTTGCAGCACCAAGCGCGAACCTTTCTGGAAAACCAAGCCCCACTTCAGCTCAGCATGTATATGAAGATCTGAAGGGTAGGATTCCGGGCATTGTGGATGGCGGTTCAACAGGTGTTGGCGTAGAATCTACGGTCGTGGAATGTACAGATGACCTTGTCACGATTTTAAGACCTGGTGGAATAACGATAGAAAAGCTTGAAAAAGTAGTGGGTGCAGGTCGTGTCGTTGTTGATCCGGGATTAGAAAACGAAAAGCATGTGCCTAAATCGCCAGGTATGAAATATACACACTATGCACCTGACGCACCGTTCGTTCTTGTGGATGGAAGCCAGGAGTTTTTGCAGAAACTTGTGGATAAAGAACGCGAAGCAGGAAAACGGATTGGAATTCTGACGACAGAAGAAAGAGCTGGTGTTTATAAAGCGGATTGTGTAATTCCAGCTGGCAATCGTTCCAATCCTGAAACGGTGGCTCAACATCTATACGAAGCGTTACGCGCATTTAACGAAGCGGGTGTAAATCAGATTTTCGGAGAGGTTTTTCCGAAAACAGGCGTTGGAGTCGCGATTATGAACAGACTTGAAAAATCGGCCGGTGGAAATATCATTAAAGAGTAGAATTAAGGCTCTGATTCAATGTTTATTGATTGGATCAGAGTTTTTTTGTTCAAAAAACTATGAAGTACCAAAAGTAAGGCAGCGACACTAACTTCAACGTATTCTGAACGCCTCTTTTAAAGATAATTACGAGGTAATTCATAATAATTACGAGGTAATCCCAAATATATCCGTAATTAAGAGCAATATATCCGTAGATAAAAATTTTTATCCGATTTTCGACAAATAGAGGCTACACCAAGCGTCCAAATATAAAAAAACAAGCCAGCGTCTACTTAAGACGCTGGCTTGTTTTTATCGATCGGAAGCAGGATCGAAAAGGTCGTTCCTTCATCAATCTTGCTGTTGATCAAGATTTTACCGTGGTGGTTCTCTACGATTTTGTAACAGATCATGAGGCCGAGGCCGGTACCTTTTTCTTTTGTAGTATAAAACGGTTCGCCCAAGGTTGGCAGACGTTCTTCTGAAATCCCGCAGCCATGGTCGATGAAAGAAGCGACTACATATCCGCCTTCTCTCTTTAAATGAATATGTACAGAGCCGCCGGTTGGCATCGCTTCGATCGCGTTTTTTAGCATGTTCACAAATACTTGCTTGATCTGATTGTCAACACACCATATTTCGGGCAGATCTGGTTCACTCTCGAAATAGATCTGGACATTCGTTAAAATCGCCTGTGTATCAAGAATCGATATAACGTGTCGCAACAATTGGCGAAGGTCGGTTTGTGTAAAGTTCATCGCTTGCGGTTTGGCGAGTAGCATAAACTCTCCGACGATGCTGTTGATTCGATCGATCTCTGAAAGCATGATCTCGTAATAATCCTCATTCTCTGACGCTCTAGACTGCAGAAGCTGTAAAAAACCGCGAATCGAGGTGAGCGGGTTGCGGATCTCATGCGCAACACCAGCGGCAAGCTGGCCGAGTACAGAGAGCTTGTCAGATTTTCTTAGCATTTCTTCTGTCTTTTTTCGTTCGGTTAGGTCGCGTGCAACAACAACGAACGAGTCAGGCTGATCAGAATCGTTTGCGATAGGGGTCGCGTTCGCTTCAAGGGTTACCCAGTGTCCGTGTGCGTGCTTGCATCGAACTTCAAACTTCACAGGCTTTTGCGTTTGAACCATCTCGTTCATCGCCATTCTTACTTTTGCCCGGTCATCTGAATGAAAGAATCCTTGAATCTTTTTTCCATCATAAAGCGAAGGATCAAAGCCCAGTAAGAGACGATTTGAAGGAGATACATATTTGACGTTTCCTTCTAGGTCAACGACACCTACTAGATCAGTCGTGTTCTCAGCAATGATTCGATACTTTTCTTCGCTTTCTTTCAACGCTTTTTCTTTTAATTTTTTATCCGTAATATCTCTTGAGATCGCAGAAAGTGCGACGACTTCACCGTTTTCGCCATAAATGGGGCTTAAGGAAAGGCTTACATTTAATCGTTTGCCACACTTCGTCAATCGTATAGTCTCTACACCTTTTACATATCCTCCATGCTTGACGATCGTCATCAGTCTTTCGGATTCAGCTTCTTTATCTTCAGGTACTACGGGAAGGATGTGTGAAGTCAGGTTGTTGAGCTCGTCTTGAGACCATCCGTATATAAATTCAAACGCAGGGTTCACTTTTACAGAGTAGTCGGTTAAGTGGACGACCGAAATCGCGTCACTAGAATGATAGATAACAGATTCCAGCAGGTCCTTTGTTTCTCGAAGTTCTTTTTCCGCTTCTCGTTTTGCGGTTACGTCTTTAGCGATCCCGAAAACACCGAGAACTTTATTGAGCACGATGATCGGGGTAAGGGTGAACATGATCTGACGCGTTCCACCGTTCTTTTGCTGAATTCGCGTTTCATACATTTTGGATTGGCCGTTTAGCGCATCCTTAAACTGATCGATCGCAGCGGCTCTTCGGTCAGGCATCATGAACGGATTAAAAGTCATGTTCAAAAGCTCCGTCTCACTATAACCGCTCAATGTCGTACACGCTTTATTGACCGTCGTAAACTTGCCTTCGAGGTCCAGTGAAAAAAGAGCATCGATGTTATGATCCATCAAGGATCGAAAACGCTGTTCACTTTCGGCGAGCTGAGTCTCAACAGATACTCTCTCTGTCAGATCGACACAGAATCCATAAACCTCAGAAACGGTACCATCGCTTTTATAAATAGGTCCGATCGCAGCTAGAAAAGGAATGCCGTTCAGCTCAGATTCGTACGTAAGGCTCTCTCCTTTTAGTGCTCTTTCGTACATTTCTTTTTTAAAGTCTGCCATCTCTTTAGGAAAGATGTCTTCTATCCTCTTTTGCAGTACGTTTTCTCGTTTGAGGCCAAACAAGTCAAACAGTTCACCTTCGCTCTCGGTCATAATGAGATCTTCATTATGCTTCATACATCGAAAAGTCATGCTTTTTTGGCGTGAAAGGCCAGTCGGGAATGGTGACGATCGCCACATGTCTTTTTCATTTTTCGTAATGGCCGATGCGTTATGGACCATGCTTGTTCCTCTCCTTTACGTACAGATTCACTTCCTTTTATATACGATATAAATCACATTATCCCTTCCTCTAAAGCGGTAAAGAGTTCATTTTTTCATCCGTTCAACAGCTTGTTTGTTTTTTAGTCTTTTTAAAAGTAGACATGCATAGTCTGAAAGTATGATGGTTAAGGGAGTGGGAACTATTTGGCAACCATGGGAGAATGGATGACACTTTTGTTTATGTCTGTTGCCCTAGGTATGGACGCTTTTTCGATCGGCCTAGGGATGGGGATGTTATCACTTCGATTCAAACAAATTATGAAAATAGGAATAACGATAGGGCTTTTTCATATGCTCATGCCGCTCGCTGGAATGTCGATCGGTAAACAGATCTCTGTGCATTTTGGAGGTATCGCAGCCATTATCGGTGGGATTTTGCTCGTTATCCTAGGTGTTACGATGATTCGGTCGTCCTTTTCAAATGATGATGAACCGTTCGTGCGTCCGGTTGGGTTTGGTCTATTCGTCTTTGCGTTGAGTGCTTCGTTAGATAGTTTTTCAGTTGGGTTATCTTTAGGGATCTATGGAGCAAAAACATGGCTAACCATTGTGATGTTCGGAATGATGAGCATGATCTTAACGTGGGCAGGGTTGATGATGGGAAAAAAAGTGCAGAAGTGGCTCGGCTCGTATGGAGAAGCGTTCGGCGGCTGCATCCTGCTTGCTTTTGGGGTGAAGATTCTGTTTCCGTTTTAAAGTATTTAGTAAATCATGTTGTTGCAAGTGGTTGATCTCCACTCCAGGATGCTCGCTTTCCGGGGGGCGGGCGGTGAGCCTCTCGTCGCTACGCGCCATTGAGAGTCTCACCTGTCTAGTTACAGTGGCTAGCCCCTCGAGGTCAAAAGTTAAATGGATCAGAAGGCAAAGTGCGTCTTCCAACCCATTCACCTTTTGCTTGTCGGGGCTGAACAACCCACTTCCACTTTTTGAACTGTCCCACTTGATCCCCCAGGAGTCTCGCACCTTGCGTTCCAATCAACTTGTCTATGAAGTCAGAAAAGTATTTTAACCGCACTTGCCCGAATTGAAAGTAAAAAGTGAATCTTTTCAAGTTCATTCACCTATGATCTAGTTACTGATAATGAAACTAAAATCTTCGAAAAACGAAGAAACTTCCTATATTTTTAATTCACTAATACGATGATATACTTACTAATAAGAGCGTTAACCTATAGAAAAATAGGGAAAGATAGAATATGAGGTGAATTCACCATGAATGTTTTATTTATTTGTACAGGCAATACGTGTCGCAGTCCGATGGCTGAGGCCATTTTACGCAAAAAAGGAAAAGGTAAGTTCAACGTTAAATCAGCTGGTGTATTTGCTGGAAACGGTGCCGTGATGAGTTCGAACGCGACACAAGCTCTTTCAGAAAGAAGTATTAAAGAAAGTCATCAGTCACAAGGCGTGTCCGATTATTTGATCGAGTGGGCAGACCTTATCTTAACGATGACCGAGAGCCACAAGCATGCGCTCGTCGGACGTTGGCCAGATGCGGTGAATAAGACGTATACATTAAAAGAGTATGTTCTTGACGACGATGAGCAGAAGAAGATTGAAGAGATCTATGAGCTCTACACAGAGATCGAGATGCTGAAGCTTCAATACATGTCTAAGGATTCTGCGGATGAAGAAGTGAGACAGGCGTTTGAAAGGGAAGTTCGGCCGCTCGTTGAAAGAAGGATGAAGCTAGAAAGTGAAGTACCTTCTATAGACATTACAGATCCTTTCGGTGGACCGCTTCATCTTTACCAAGAAACAAGAGATGAGATTGAAGCGCTTATTGAAAAACTAATGAAAAAAGACGATAGCAAGAAGTAGTAAGACAAAATGGAGTAAGGCTGTCCTAAATTGCCTAGGAGTGACATTGAATAGGGAATGGGGACAGCATATAATGAAAAAAAGTATGAGAGAGCAGGTGCACACAACATGAAAGTAGCAATTGGATCAGATCACGCCGGAGTTGAATTAAGAAAAGAAATAATCAGCATGATTGAAGAACTGGGTATGCAAGTGGAGGATGTTGGCTGTGAATGCGACACATCTGTAGACTATCCAGACTATGCGATTCCTGTAGCAGAAAAAGTAGCAAACGGTGAAGCTGATCGCGGAATTCTAATCTGCGGTACGGGCATTGGAATGAGCATCGCAGCGAACAAAGTCAAAGGAATCCGCTGTGCGCTTGTTCATGATCTATTCAGCGCAAAAGCTACAAGACAGCATAATGACAGCAATGTACTTGCAATGGGTGAACGTGTCATCGGGCCGGGTCTCGCACTCGAAATCGCAAAAGTATGGCTGACGACAGAATATGAAGGCGGACGTCACGGTCGCCGTGTAGATAAAATCTCTCAATATGAAGGCCAATAGCAATAAAGCTATAAACCTATAAAATGAAGGGAAGACCATCTCATGAGCGATGAGCTCCAACAAATTCAAGACCAAGTCCTGAATGTTTTGCAAGATCTGCAAAAGCATGCACAATTAAGACCTTCACAATTATTAGTAGTAGGCGCAAGCACGAGCGAAGTAATTGGTGAACGAATTGGCACCTCAGGCACCATGGATACAGCGGGTGCACTTTACCGTGGTATCTTAGCGTTTCAAGAGGAAACAGGCGTGGCACTAGCCGTGCAATGCTGTGAACACTTGAACCGTGCGCTTGTCATCGAGCGCGAAGAAGCAGAACGACGAGGCTATGAAGAAGTGCGGGTCGTTCCAGCGCGATCAGCTGGAGGTGCGTTGGCAACACATGCCTACCACCATATGAATGAACCCGTGATCGTTGAATATATAAAAGCCGACGCAGGCATCGACATCGGTGACACCTTTATCGGCATGCACTTGAAGCATGTGGCCGTGCCGGTTCGCAGTGAAGTGAAAAAGGTCGGCGCCGCACACGTAACGTTGGCGAAGACACGTCCGAAGTTAATCGGCGGTGAACGCGCGGTGTATCCGAGTAAAGAAGACATAAGGTGTTTTTAATTCGTGGAAAGCCCTCCTGGTGAGGGCTTTTTTCTATTGTAGTCGTGCCTTGCAACGATGACAGGTTGTCGTAACGTGTCGAGGATTGTAGACTCGAGGATAAACTGCCAAAACTTTTGGATTCAGAGGCAAAACTCGTGGATAAAACACCCAAACTTGTGGATTCCAAGCCAAAACTCGTGGATTCATTCTTATTTAATTATGTTCAATCTCGTAATGAATCCACTCTGAATTGATGTTTTTTCCGCCCATCTTCTTGTAAAGAGCTTGTGCAGACGTGTTATCAATCGCGGTTTGCCAACTCATGTAAGCGTAGCCTTCCTTTTTCGTGTATTCCAGCACATGCAAAAACAGTTTTTCTCCTAAACCAGCACCACGGAATTCAGCATCTACAAAAAGATCGTTCAATATGGCGATCTTCTGCAGCCGGATCGTACTGAACGAAAAGTAGAGGGTTGCGAATCCCGCTAATCGGCCATCCTCTGTCTCAGCAACAAATTGAGTTCCTGCTTCATCTGAAGATAGCAGATGCTTGATATGATCCTCCAACTTTGATCCCTCAGGAGTTTTTCCTTTATAAAAATCAACAATGTAACGATGCATCATACCCTTTAACTGATCTACATCCTCTAAATCAACTGGACGAATTTTAAAACTAGTCATCGTTATCCATCTCCTCTAATCTGGTTTCCTTAACAAAAGAAGCATTCATTTTACATCTATATTAAGTGATTCTTTCTGGTCTGAATAGTATGATGAATGAGTCAAAGTAGAATCGGGCATTGTTTAGGAAGGGCATACTATGTTTGCTTCCTTCTTTATGTGAAAGGAGAAAGAGAGCTTGAGAAATTATGCGATCGGAATAGATATTGGTACAACAAGTACGAAGGTTGTTCTTTTTGATGAAAAAGGAGCGGCTGTCGCACATCATTCAAAAAATTACCCGTTGCTGTCGGAAGAACCAGGAGCTGCAGAGCAGAAGCCGGATGAAATTTATGAAGCAGTGAATGAATCGCTAAGAGAAACAGTGCGAAAAAGTGGAGATCTCGCGTGTAAGATCGGTTTTATTTCATTTAGCACAGCTATGCATTCACTAATCGTAGTAGATCCCGAGGGGACACCCCTTACAAACAGCATCACATGGGCTGATATTCGAAGTGAACCGTATGTGGCAGCTTTTAAATCAGATTACGGTGATGAAGCAGTTGAACTTTATAAACGGACCGGTGTCCCGCAGCATCCGATGACACCTCTTTTTAAATTGCAGTGGTTAAAAAATGATCGTCCCGATATTTTTCAGAAAGCAGCAAGATTTGTTGGCATTAAAGATTACATACTGTTTCGTTGGTTCGGTGAGTGGAAGACAGATCACGCATCAGCCGCAGCGACAGGCCTTTGGAACATGCATACAAAAACGTGGGATGAAGAAGCGTTGAAACTTGCAGATGTCACATCAGAAAAACTTCCGACATTGCAACCATCCACGTATTATTGGGAGCAATTATCTGACGTTCTCACGAAGAAATCGGGTCTCGATTCCTTTGTAAAAGTGGTGATCGGTGCAACGGACGGTCCGTTGTCTAACCTTGGTGTCGGCGCGATCTCACCTGGAGATGTTGCGGTAACGATAGGTACGAGCGGTGCGATTCGAACTACCTCAGCTACACCAATACTTGATACAGATGGCCGCACGTTCTGTTATCCGCTCACGGAAAATCATTGGGTATCAGGCGGACCGGTAAACAACGGTGGAATCGCGTTTCAATGGATTCATGATATCTTGCAAAAAGACAGTGACAGTGCGGTCCATGAAAAGCTGTCTAGAGATGCCGAACAGATACAGCCGGGTGCAGAAGGCTTAGTTTTCCTGCCTTATCTGACAGGAGAACGAGCACCATTATGGGATGCACAGGCAAAAGCATCGTTTATTGGGCTGACACTTCGCCATAATCATAATCATATGGTGCGCGCTGTGCTCGAAGGGACGATTCTTAACTTATTCAGCGTGTACTCACTAATAAAAGGTCAAGTGGCAGACATGGAAGTGAAGATCTTTGCAACTGGGGGCTTTACGAACTCGCCGCTTTGGAAACAGATATTAGCAGATATTTTTCAAACGAAAGTGAGTATTCCTGAACATACGGAGAGCTCGTGTTTAGGAGCGGTCTTGCTCGGCCGATTCGCGATCGGTGAAACGAAAACGTTAGAAGAAGCGCCTGTTGAAACGAAGCAGTACGAAGAAATTACGCCTAATCCCGATCACAAGACAATCTACGAAGAGCTGTTTCAACTTTATCAGTCTTTATCTGACACGGTGCAGACGCAATATAAAGCCCTTCATGATTTTCAAAATAAACATAAAAAAGAGAGCGGAGACTGATTCCGCTCTTTGTTTCTTAGTTGATATATGTTGCGTTGATCAGCGGAAGTCCGGTCTTAGCATCCTTACCTGTCTTAACGTTTCCGAATACTGTGACCTCAGAACCTTTTTCAAATCCGCTGCCCATCGTAAAGTTCATCACTCTAAATTTTGTTTCTCCAACTTGGAACTCAAAGCTTCCGCCCATTCCTTTTTCGTTATCCGTTAAAACTTTCCCAGTTGCTTTAATGATTTTTTCTTCATATGTTTTTGGGTCTGCTTCAAGCGCTTTTGGATCTAACTGAACGGCTTTTTCTTCCATGTTCTTAATGATCTCGGCTTGTTGTCCAGCAAGATCATCCGTTGTGCTTTGATCTTCGTTATCTCGCGTTTCTACTTTTTCCTTTGCTTCAGGCTTTGCTTTTTCTTCGCTGCAGCCAGCCAAAGCTAGTACAAAAATAAGGAGACTCGCTCCAAACCACTTCTTCATCATGTTGATTACACCCCTTATAAATAGCTCTTTCTCTCTATTATGTATCATCATACCATGTTCATCCCTATCAAATAAAATGAATTTTCACACTTGTGCATTTCCTCTTACAACTTAAAGCTTTAACGTGTAAGATAGAGGGGTATGTTACAATCATAATTATTTTTCACATAAGGTAAGGGGGAAGCGAAATTGAACCATTTGAAAACAGCTGATCAAGAAGTCTACCAATCCATCATGGATGAATTGCACCGCCAGCGTACGAAAATTGAATTGATTGCTTCTGAAAACTTTGTAAGTCAAGCCGTAATGGAAGCGCAAGGCTCTGTACTTACGAATAAATATGCAGAAGGCTACCCGTCCAAACGCTATTACGGCGGATGTGAACATGTGGATGTTGTTGAAAACTTAGCAAGAGACCGCGCCAAGCAAATCTTTGGTGCTGAGCATGCTAACGTTCAACCTCACTCAGGTGCACAAGCAAACATGGCTGTATACTTTACGATTCTCGAGCAAGGCGACACTGTTCTTGGTATGAACCTTTCTCATGGCGGTCACTTAACACACGGAAGTGCCGTTAACTTTTCTGGCATTCAATATAACTTTGTGGAATATGGCGTAGATGCAGAGAAGAATGTTATCGATTACGAAGATGTTCGTCAAAAAGCACTAGAGCACCGTCCAAAGCTGATCGTAGCTGGAGCGAGCGCGTATCCGCGTGCGATTGATTTTGCAAAGTTCCGCGAGATCGCTGATGAAGTTGAAGCTTACCTAATGGTGGACATGGCCCACATCGCAGGACTTGTGGCAGCAGGCCTTCACCAAAATCCAGTTCCTTATGCAGATTTTGTAACAACGACTACACATAAAACACTTCGCGGTCCTCGTGGCGGTATGATTCTTTGTAAAGAAGAATTCGCGAAAAAAATTGATAAATCGATCTTCCCTGGCATCCAAGGTGGTCCTTTGATGCACGTTATCGCAGCAAAAGCGGTATCGTTTGGTGAAGTGTTAACAGATGAGTTCAAGAGCTACGCAGAGCAGATCGTGAAGAACGCGAAGCGCTTAGCAGAATCTTTGAAAAAAGAAGGCATTACTATCGTTTCTGATGGTACAGACAATCACTTGATTCTGATCAATGTGAGTGAACTTGCACTAACAGGAAAAGTGGCTGAAAAAGCATTAGATGATATCGGAATCACAGTGAATAAGAACACGATTCCGTTTGATAAAGAAAGTCCGTTCGTAACGAGCGGTATCCGTATCGGAACGGCTGCTGTTACATCACGTGGTTTTGTTGAAGAAGATATGGACGAGATCGCGTCTATCATGGCGTCTGTATTGAAAAACATCGAGGACGAATCGGTATTGAAGGATGCAGAATCACGCGTTGAGAAGCTAGCTGGAAAATATAAGTTGTACGAATAAGATAGCAATAAAAAAACCAGTTTCTTAAGCAGAAACTGGTTTTCTTTGTATTGCAGATTTGTTTTTGTTTCGTTTAGTTGGTACTGGGATGATAAATTGATGCTTGGGTACTTGCTGAATGATTTTAACAAAGAAAATAGTTGTGAACAGAACAACAAAGAACATAATAGGCATAAATCTTGTTTGCCATACTTCTGGTGGTAATGTTTTTGTAAACAGTATTAAAGTAAATGGGTGTATCAAATAGATGCCCATAGACAACTTTCCTATTACTTGTAATGAAACTTTCATCCAGTTTAATTTAACTAAATAAAAATATAATCCAATCGTTGCAAAACTTAGAATTGGGATGTTAATTAAATTGGTCTCTCTTCTAGATGAAATGCTTCCTACAATTTTGTATTCTAAATAAGCTCCAACATAGACGATTACAACACCTAAAGCAAGAAGTACAGAGTGTTTTTTTACCCAAACGGAAATCGGCTTCCAATAATGAGCTAGAAATCCTCCAAAGACAAAATAAAAGATCCAATGCATAACGAATACCTTATCAATTAAAACTTTTTCAATAATACCAGAAGCAAATGGTACGTCTATCAGATTTGTAAAATAAAGACTTATTGCCGCAGAAACAATTAATCCGATCCACCAGCCCATACCGCTTCTAATGAATTGAAGGATTGGAAACATAACATAAAACTGAACAACGATTGCCATAAAATAGAGATGGTAGAATGATTCTCCCATTGTAAAGTTGTATAGAAGCACTTTTGGATCTGTTGGAATGGTGCCTCCAAGAAAATATACAGTGACAAACTGATAGAACAAGCTCCAAATTACAAAAGGCATAATAATCTTAGTTGTACGTGAAGTAATAAAAGGTTTAAAAGAGAATCCTTTTTTATTTACTCCATTAAAAAGTAAAAAACCACTAATAACAGCAAACGTAGGTGTTCCAAATCGGCCTAACTGATTAAAGAAATAAGTAAACCAATTCCACACACCGTCGGCTTCATTAAAATAAGTTGCCGATACATGAACCAATAAAACACCAATACACGCGAAAGCTCTCAAAAAGTGAATCTCATTGAAGTATTCTTTGTTGTTAAGCTTAGTATCCACTTTTTACATCCTCTCCATTAACAAATCTCTCTTTTTGGGTTAAATGCTATACGATAATTATTTCACGATAATAACCTTCGTTTCCATTTAGTTATTAACAAGGGTAAAAAGACTTGTAATAAATGGGAGTTACAAAAAGAGGTATATTTCCGGCTTTTTCGAATAATACATCTACGTGTACTAAAAAAAGAAAAGAGGGAATGGTGTGTGTGGATAACGTAATTGTCGTTCAAGCTTTAAACAAGTCCTACGGAACAAAAAAAGCAGTTAACAATCTTTCTTTCTCTGTTAAAAAGGGTGAAATTTTTGGCATTATCGGACCAAACGGAGCTGGAAAGACGACCACAATCGAGATCATGGAAGGTCTTCGGAAAAAGGATAGCGGTGAAGTGTCTATTTTAGGCATGAATCCGGAAAAAGATCGGAAGGTGTTGAACCACAGGATTGGTGTTCAGTTTCAGGCAACTTCTATTCAAAAGAAGATGAAAGTAAAAGAGGCGCTGAAGTTATTTGCAGCGATCTATAATAAAAGCAATACGGGTGATGAGATGCTGAAACTGCTCGGTTTAGAGGAGAAGATGGATACATACTTTGATGATCTTTCCGGTGGACAAAAGCAGCGATTAACATTGGCCCTAGCTACTTTACATGAACCTGAGATCATCTTCTTAGACGAGCCGAGCATGGGACTCGATCCGCATGCAAGACGTGAGATGTGGAACATTATCCGTTCCCTGAGAGATAGAGGCACAACGATTGTAGTAACAACACATTACATGGAGGAAGCGGAAAAACTGTGTGACAAGGTCGCGATGATTTACAACGGTGAACTGCGTGCTTTAGATGAACCGAGCAGATTAGTAGAAGATATTTCTTCTCACTTCATCAGTTTCAGAAGTCCCGATTTTCCTGTCGCTCAGCTTCATCAGATTGCCGGTGTAATAGAGGTGGAACATGATAAAGAGCTAGATACGTTCAAGATTTATACCGAAGATCTTCAATCTTGCTCTTATTTCTTATTTAAAACAGCGCATGAAGAAAACTATCATATCTCGGATTACAAATTTGAGAGAGGCACACTCGATGACTTGTTCGTTCACTATCTAAAAGGAGGGGAATCTGCATGACAGCCCTATGGCAACTAACACTGCTTGAGACGAAGATGTTTTTTCGAGATAAGCTGCAGGTGTTTTGGACGTTTCTTTTCCCCGTGCTCATGATTTGGTTGTTCGGTTCGATGTTTGAGAACCAAGCTCCCGAAGGTTTTTCCTTTGCGAGTCTTTATATCCCCTCATGGATTGGGGTAAATATTGTAACAACCGCCTTTTTTACACTGGGGACGGTCCTTACGGGATATCGAGAAACAGGAGTTCTTCGCCGATATCAATCAACACCTCTCGCTCCATGGAAGATTCTCTTTGCTCACACGATTCAAGGAACGGTGATTTTTAGTTTTTCAGCAGTTGTTCTTGTGGTGTTCGGAACGCTCATGTTTGACCTTCATGCCCCTGCCTATTTAGGAAGTACGCTAGTCGCTTTGATGCTAAGCATCCTTGCCTTTTTTCCGTTCGCACTCTTCTTAACATCCCTAGCGAAAAACGTAGGAACAGCAGCAGCGATCAGCTCGCTTTTTCTAAACCTTATGCTGTTTTTATCAGGGGCCACATTCCCGTTAGAGATGATGCCTGACGTTCTGCAATATATTGCAAAGATTTTACCACTTTATTATGTGATCGAACTGTTGCGTGCAACATGGAACACATCACCTATATGGGAGAACTGGACGCCGGTTCTTGTGCTAAGCTGTATTGCGCTCGTTTCAATTGTGTTATCGTCTGTATTCTTTAAGTGGAGTGGTAAAGCGGAATAGTAGAAGGTTAAACTTATGAAAAAGTATTGGACTTAGATTAGCCAATACTTTTTTTATTTCGACATAATCCCAAAAAAATTTTAATTAAGAGTGATCCAATATAAAAATCTCTCCGTTAGCTTAATGCAATAAACAAAAAAGGAGAGATTTCAAATGAAAATGAAAAAAGCACTTTTAGCCGTACCGTTAAGTGTTTCTTTATTAATACCTACATTCACAGTAGCAAATGCACATGGTCATGAAAATCATAGCAAAGGACCAATGTCTGCTGAAGTATCTAACCCGGCAATAGATCTTCGCGCTTCATTGGATACTCTTCTTTCAGAGCATGCATTCTTAGCTGTAGTAGCGATGCAAAAAGGAATTGACGGAAAAGAAGACTTTGAAGCAGCGGCTGGACAGCTGAACCAAAATACAGAGGCACTGTCTAAAGCGGTTGGATCTGTTTATGGTGAAGAAGCTGGAGCACAGTTCAAAGAAATCTGGAGCAGCCACATCGGCTATTTCGTAGATTATGTAACAGCAACTGCTGAAAATAATGAAGAAGGCAGAAAACAAGCACTCGCTGAACTGGATAAATATCGTGTAACACAAGCTGATTTCTTAGATAAAGCAACAGAAGGTAGATTAAAAGCTGCTGATTTAGAAGAAGGTTTGAAAGTACACGTCGACCAATTGATTTGGGCGTTTGAAAGTTATAGAACTGGTGATTATGACAAAGCGTATGACAACATTTCAGAAGCGATGCACCACATGTTTATGACAGGTAAGGGTCTTTCATGGGCGATCACGGATCAGTTCCCTGACAAGTTTGAAAACAAATCAGTAGATACACCTGCAGCTGATCTTCGTGCTGATTTGAACAGTGTGTTCTCAGCCCATGCAGCATTAGCAGCATTAACAATGCAAAAAGGAATTGATGGCGCTAAAGACTTTGAAGCAGCGGCAGCTGAATTGAACGAAAACACAGATGACATCACAACAGCTGTAGAATCTGTATATGGTGCAGAAGGTGCAGCGCAATTTAAAGAAATCTGGAGCAGCCACATCGGTTACTTCGTTGACTATGTAACAGCAACAGCAGAACAGAATGAAGAAGGCAAAAAGCAAGCGGTCGCTGAACTCGATGAGTACCGTATGGAACAAGCAAAATTCCTAGACACAGCAACAGAAGGACGACTAAAAGCAGCTGACTTAGAAGAAGGATTAAAAGTACACGTTGACCAGTTACTAGCAGCTTTCAACAGTTATACGGGTAAAGATTATCCTGATGCCTACAAAAATATCTCTGATGCTTATGCTCACATGTTTGGAGTAGGACAATCTCTATCTGGTGCGATCGTTGATCAGTTCCCAGATAAGTTTGCTGGTCAAAAGCCATCTGATATGCCGAAAACAGGTATGGGCGGAATGAGCCAATCAACAAACGATGCTATTCTTTGGAGCTTGTTCGGATTGATCTTAGCTTCTGCAACAACAGCAATGATTCTTCGTAGAAAAGCGACGAACCATTCTTAAGAGTAAAGAGTGGAGGGCAGCAAACCTGTCCTCCATCTTTTCTATCTATTTGAGATGGAGAGGAAGGTTTTTATGAAGAAGGTGCTTGGTGGTCTATTGCTCATTGGACTATTAATAACCGGTTGTTCGGCTCCAGAAGATACGAAGAATAATAAAGCTTCTGAATCTAGTGAAACGATTAAAGAAGCTCAAGAACAAGAGAAAGAAGTAAAATCTTCATCAACCGAACTAACACCACCTGAAGGGTTAAAATTAAAAGCAGATACAGAAGGAATTGTTCCAACAACGATTGAAATACCATCATTAAAAATCAATACCGAAATCGAGAAGGTAGGCAGACTAGACAACGGTCAGATGGGTGTTCCAAAAGGAATGGATACCGTAGGCTGGTTCAGCGACGGGGTGAAACCGGGATCTCCAGGAAACGCGGTAATGGCAGGCCATGTAGACAGTAAGTCAGGTCCAGCTGTGTTTTATAAGCTTGAAGACCTTGAAGATGGTGATGAAGTTATCGTTAAGGATCAAGATGGGAAGACGTTAACCTTTGAAGTAACTGATAAAGAAAAATACAACAGAAAAACAGCACCAGTTGATAAAATATTCGACTATTCTTACGGCAGCAAGCTTAACCTAATCACGTGTACGGGTAACTTTAATCGTGATGAAGGGACACATGAAGAGAGATTGGTTATTTATACAGAGTTGAAAGCAGCTGAGTAGATCATTACCCAAAAGCATCCATTCATGTGGGTGTTTTTTGTCGTGCTGAAAACGAAGTGGACAGTAAAAAGCGGAAAGTGGACAGTATTTATGCCGAAGTGGACAGTAAAATACGAAAAGTGGACAGTATTTTTGAAGAAGTCGACAGTAAAACAGGAAAAGCGGACAGTAAAGTTTTATTTGAGTTCTATAAGGCAGGATGCTTAGCGAAAGTTTTCAGGATTTCACCTATAAATTCAGGGAATAGTAGTAGAGGAGTTTATATGTAAAATTTGGAGTTAGAAAACTATCGTTTCTATGCTGATTTTCCTTGAAGTAAAGATTGTTTTTCTGTACAATGCTAGAGATGCTTTTTGAACGAAAATAAATGTTACATAAGGAGAGGTGCTTAAAACATGAGTGAGGTATATGTCCTTGATCATCCGTTAATTCAGCATAAATTAACATACATCCGTGACGAACGTACGGGTACGAAAGAATTTCGTGAGCTTGTTGATGAAGTAGCGGGGCTTATGGCTTTTGAAATTACACGTGATCTTCCATTGCAAGAGGTAACGGTGAAAACGCCGGTTGCTGAAGCGACTATGAAAACGATCGCTGGGAAAAAACTAGGGCTAGTACCGATCCTTCGTGCAGGGCTTGGAATGGTAGACGGAATCCTTAAACTTATTCCAGCAGCAAAAGTTGGACATGTTGGGCTTTACCGTGATCCTGAAACATTAACACCGATCGAATACTATGTGAAGCTTCCTTCTGATGTAGAAGAGCGTGATTTTATCGTGATTGACCCGATGCTTGCAACAGGTGGATCTGCAGCAGCAGCGATTGAATCGATCAAGAAGCGCGGCGCGAAAAACATTAAGCTTATGTGTTTAGTAGCAGCTCCAGAAGGTATTAAAGTGATTCAAGACGAGCACCCTGACGTTGATATTTTCTTAGCAGCACTTGATGAAAAATTAAACGACCACGGCTACATCGTTCCAGGTTTAGGCGATGCTGGAGACCGTTTATTCGGAACTAAATAAGCAGTAAATAAAAAACTGACTTGATCGCGGGTGTAAACCCTCTTTCGGGGCAGTTTTTTTGTTCGTAAAAAGGATTAAATCTTCGTTGTGAGCGAAACGCAAGTAATCCTGAGCGAAAACCAGACTCCATTGAGCGAAACGGAGATCAAACTGAGCGAAAACTCTGCTTAACTGAGCGAAACTCATGGTCTAGTGCGCGAACGTGTAATAAATATAATAACACGTACCGTAAAACCGAAAAAAAGAAGGCTGACATCCGTCAGCCCGCACATAACGCTTATTTAATTCATTTCCTCGAACTTCATATCAATAAGCTTGTTGTCATCATGCATTACGCCAACTTTTACAAGGTGCATCTTATCTTGTTGATACAACGTGAAGTCAAAGTAATCCGAGATTGTGCCGTCCGGACTGATGTTCCGTGTATCGTACTGATAATCACTTACTCTGCTGTTCGGATATTTTTTCCTCGTCTCAGCCAGAGCCATCTTGCCCCATTTTGCATAGTCTTTTTGTGTCACAGATGAATTTAAATCTTCTGACGGGGTCTGGTCATTATATTGAACGTTCAATGGCTTGGTACGATCTTTTTCCACATTATTTCTCATATCTGTAGATTCTTCTGTAGGCTTTTTGTCATTGTTCATGCAGCCGCCAGCCACTAAAATTCCAGTCAACGCGAAGAAAATAATTAATTTTTGTTTCATGTCGAACAAGCTCCTTCCATATATTTAATGTAAGTATTTATCAAATAGGGTGATTTATTCAGGAATATGGAAAGTGCAGGCAGAAGTAGTAAACAAAGTGAATAATAAACCATTGAAACAAGCCACAAAATTTCCACAATTTATTTAATAAACCGTCCCGTAAGTCGTTGACATAGAAATGTCACTATTGTATTCTTACAAAGGGAATATGGTAAGGTTTACATTCTTGTGTTTACAAGGGTTTTCAAGAAAATTATTACCAGATTTCCAGAAGGAAGGAGTCCATACGATATGAGCAACGGGAAACGCCCTTATAAAGCGATGGCTTTAATGTCTGGCATTCTTTCTCAGCTTGTTGGATGCATCTTAGTTGGACTTTTTGGAGGGAAATGGCTGGACGAGAAAGTCGGCAATGAATTTCCAATCTTCCTTATCATCGGGTTGTTTCTAGGTCTTGGAACAGGTGTTTACGGGATGATCCGCTTAATATCGAAGTTTTCAGGGGACGGGCAATGATGAATGAGTACAAATCGGTGTTTTTCAAATACATAAAGTACACATTATATCTTCTCTCTCTTTTTTTCGTCGGTTATGCTGTCACTCCTTACAAAGCTATCTTTTTAGGACTGGCTCTAGGAACTGTGTTTAGTCTCTACAATCTTTGGAGCATGTATTCGAAGATCGACCGCATGGGACAAGCAGTGATTCAGCAGAAAAGAGTGAAAACACTCGGTTCACTTTCAAGGCTCCTCTTTGCAGGGTTAGCGGTGCTCATCGCGATGAAATACCCGGAACATTTTCATTTATTAAGTGTGGTAATGGGATTGATGTCAGTCTACATTATCATGTTAATAGATTCACTAACTCAAGTTACACGTACTCCAAAGGAAAAGAGGTGAACATAGGTGGAACATGGTGCACATTTTGAAAAATTCATGGGTTTGACTTTTAATATGTCAAACGTACTGATGATCACAGTTTCATCCGTTATTGTTTTCCTTATTGCGGTACTCGCTACTCGAACCCTGTCAATGCGACCAGGAGGAATGCAAAACTTCCTTGAATGGGTAGTCGATTTCGTAAAAGGAATCATCAACAGCACAATGGATTGGCATACGGGCGGACGCTTTTTAGCTTTAGGACTTACATTAATCATGTATATTTTCGTTGCCAACATGCTGGGATTACCTTTTGCAGTAGTAGTCGACCATAATCTATGGTGGAAATCCCCTACTGCAGACCCAACTATTACTTTGACTCTAGCAGTTATGGTAGTGGCGCTATCACACTATTACGGTGTGAGAATGAAAGGGTTCAAGGAATATGGAGCTGAATTCTTCAAGCCGATGAAGTTCTTGTTCCCACTAAAGATTATTGAAGAGTTTGCGAACACATTAACGCTTGGTCTTCGTCTTTACGGTAACATCTTCGCAGGTGAGATGCTTTTAGGTCTATTGGTAGGTTTAACTAAGATGGGTATTTTTGCTGGCGTACTTGGAATCTTCCCATTAATCGTGTGGCAAGGCTTCTCAGTATTCGTTGGTGCAATCCAAGCATTTATCTTCACGATGCTAACAATGGTTTACTTGGCACATAAAGTAAGTCACGATCACTAATCTTCAGGAAATATCAAGCTTCTATAATAAGAAGCCCATTTTCATAAAAACTTTAAGGGAATTCAGAAGGGAGAAATTTTATCATGAATCTTATTGCAGCTGCAATCGCGGTAGGTCTAGCGGCACTTGGTGCTGGTATTGGTAACGGTTTAATCGTAGGACGTACAGTTGAGGGGATCGCTCGTCAACCAGAACTACGTGGTACTCTTCAAACAACAATGTTCATCGGGGTTGCATTAGTTGAGGCACTTCCAATCATCGGTGTGGTTATCGCGTTCATCGCGCTTGGTTCTTAATCCTTAAAACAACCACTGTTTATTACGATTTCTATAATGGCGAAGCAAGTTTCCCTATAGGGACTACCCTTCGCCATTCCTTATGTATGATTGATTGAAGGGAGGAAATGGTGTGCAAAACTTAATTCTAGGTGCTGCTGCAGGTGAAGGCCTAAACACAGGTGATATTCTTTACCAATTAGTTGCATTTTTAATCCTACTAGTATTATTGCGTAAATTCGCATGGGGCCCTTTAATGGGAATCATGAAGGAGCGCCAATCACATATCAACAGCGAAATTGATGCGGCTGAAAAATCCCGTCAAGAAGCTAAGAGCTATCTTGAGTCTCAAGTTGCTGAGTTAAAGAAAGCGAAAGAAGAAGCAAAGTCTATTATCGACAATGCTAAAAAGCAAGGCGAAGCACAAGGTGAAGCAATCATTAAAGCATCTCGTGATGAAGCTGAGCGTGTGAAAGAAGCTGCATTAGCTGAGATCGCTTCTGAAAAAGAAAAAGCAGTTGCTACACTTCGTCAAGAAGTTGCTGCTCTATCCGTTAAGATCGCTTCTAAAGTTATTGCAAAAGAACTTGATGAGAGCTCTCAGGAGAAGCTTATTAACGAATACCTTCAAGAGGTAGGCGAGTCTCGATGAGCAAAGATCAAGCAATCGTAGCAAAACGTTATGCATTAGCACTTTTTGAAGTAGTCGGTGTTACGAAACTTGAAGATACAGTTTCAGAATTGCGTCTTGTGAAGAACGTACTGGAGCTTAACAAAGAGCTTCAAAAAGTTCTATCACATCCAAAAGTATCGAAGGATCAAAAGAAATCTTTGATCAAAGAGAGCGTTGGAGCTGAACTTTCTACCGCTGTAATGAACACGATCTATCTGATGGTAGACCGTAACCGTTACACATACATCACAGAGATGGCAGCGCAGTTCATTGAATTAGCAAATGAAGCACAAGGCATTGCCGACGCAAATGTATATTCTGTACGTCCTTTATCAGACTCAGAGATACAGAAGTTGGAGCAAACGTTTGCTGCCCGAGTCGGCAAAAGAGCGTTGCGCATTAATAATATTGTAGATTCTTCTCTTGTTGGAGGAATCAAGATCCGCATTGGCAACCGTATTTTTGACGGAAGCATCAGCGGAAAGTTGAATCGAATGGAACGTCAATTAGCTTCTAACGGAAGCTGAGAGGATAGGGGTGAAATTCATGAGCATTAAAGCTGAAGAAATCAGTGCTTTAATTAAAAAACAGATTGAAAACTATCAATCTGAGATCGAAGTTAATGATGTGGGTACAGTTATCCAGGTCGGTGACGGTATTGCCCGTGCCCATGGATTAGATAACGTAATGGCTGGTGAGCTAGTTGAATTTTCTAACGGTGTAATGGGTATGGCCCAAAACCTTGAAGAAAACAACGTAGGTATCATCATTCTTGGGCCTTACCAAGAAATTCGTGAAGGTGACGAAGTAAAACGTACAGGACGTATCATGGAAGTTCCTGTAGGTGAAGAGCTTCTTGGCCGTGTAGTTAACCCACTTGGACAGCCTATCGATGGCAAAGGTCCAATTGCTACTACAAAAACACGTCCTATCGAGCAAAAAGCTCCAGGCGTAATGGCTCGTAAATCTGTACATGAGCCGCTTCAAACAGGTATCAAAGCGATTGACGCACTTGTGCCAATCGGACGCGGACAACGTGAGCTTATCATCGGTGACCGTCAAACGGGTAAAACAGCAGTAGCGATCGATACGATCCTTAACCAAAAAGATCAAGATATGATCTGTATCTATGTAGCGATCGGTCAAAAAGAATCAACAGTTGCGGGCGTTGTAGAAACACTTCGTACACACGGAGCGCTTGATTACACGATCGTTGTATCAGCATCTGCTTCTCAACCTGCACCAATGTTGTTCCTAGCTCCTTATGCTGGGGTATCTATGGCTGAAGAATTCATGTGGGCTGGCAAGCACGTATTGATCATCTATGATGATCTTTCTAAGCAAGCTGCTGCATACCGTGAGCTTTCCTTGCTACTTCGTCGTCCTCCAGGCCGCGAAGCTTACCCAGGGGACGTATTCTACCTTCACTCTCGCTTGTTAGAGCGTGCAGCGAAGCTTAATGACGAGCTAGGTGGCGGATCCATCACAGCGCTTCCGTTCATTGAAACGCAAGCATCTGACGTATCTGCTTATATTCCAACAAACGTTATCTCTATCACAGACGGACAGATCTTCTTACAATCTGACTTGTTCTTCTCCGGTGTTCGTCCGGCGATCAACGCAGGTATCTCCGTTTCTCGTGTAGGGGGAGCAGCTCAGATCAAAGCGATGAGCAAAGTATCTGGTACACTTCGTCTAGATCTTGCTTCATACCGTGAACTAGAAGCATTCGCTCAGTTCGGATCTGACCTTGATAAAGCGACTCAAGCAAAACTAAACCGTGGTGCACGTACAGTTGAAGTACTTAAGCAAGGACTTCACAAGCCACTAAAAGTTGAGCACCAAGTTGCAATCCTTTATGCATTGACTCGTGGTTACATCGATGATGTAGCTGTTGAAGATGTAAACCGCTTTGAAGAAGCGCTTTACGCTCACATGGAAGCTAACTCTAAAGACGTTCTTGATGCAATCAAAACGACTGGTAAACTTCCTGAAGGTGACAGCCTAGACGAAGCGATCAAAGCATTCAAAAAGACATTCGCGTAAGATATATAGACTTTAAAAGCAGAGGTGCAGTTGCAGTGATGAGCTGCGCCTTGCAACCAGCTTACTATGTTTAAAATGAGGTTAACCGATTTTTAAACTACCAATAAAGGTGGTGAAAATGAATGGCATTAAAAGATATTAAAGCACGTATAGACTCCACTAAAAAGACCATGCAGATCACAAAAGCGATGGAGATGGTTTCAGCTGCAAAGCTAAACCGTGCTGAGCAAAATGCGAAATCTTTCGGCCCTTACGTGGACAAGATCCAAGAAGTGGTAGGAAGCATCGCATCTGGAAGCAACGCGAAACACTCCATGCTTTTAACACGACCAGTGAAGAAGACGGGTTACTTCGTCGTTACAGCTGACCGTGGATTAGCAGGGGCTTATAACTCGAATATTTTGCGCCACGTTTACCGTACGATTCAAGAGCGTCACAAATCAGCAGATGAGTATGCATTGATCGTGATCGGTAAAGTTGGGGTGAACTTTTTCAAAAGCCGTAAGATGTCTATCTTGGACAGCATCACAGGTGTGGCAGACCAGCCATCCTTTGCTGAGATCAAGGCGATCGCATCAAAGGCAGTCGGTCTTTATGCGGACGGAACATTTGATGAGCTTTACATGTATTACAACCATTTTGTAAGTGCCATTCAGAGCGATCTGACGGAGAAGAAGCTTCTTCCGTTAACAGATATCGCTGCAACAAAATCAAAATCTTCTTATGAGTATGAGCCATCAGAGGACGAGATCCTTGAAGTGCTTCTTCCTCAATATGCGGAGAGCTTGATTTATGGTGCTTTACTTGATGCGAAAGCAGCCGAGCATGCTTCTCGTATGACTGCGATGAGAAATGCAACGGATAACGCTAATGAACTGATCGGCCAATTGAACCTCTCGTACAACCGTGAGCGTCAAGCAGCTATCACTCAGGAAATTACGGAAATCGTCGGCGGTGTAGCAGCTCTAGAATAGACTTTTTATAAGTGATTCTAGCAGCTATTTTGCAAAGTAAGATAGGAGGGAAACCGATGAATAAAGGCTATATTACTCAAATTCTTGGACCGGTCGTTGACGTTAAGTTCGAAGGCCAGCTTCCAGAATTGCTTAACGCTTTAACTGTTAGCGCTGAGGGTGTTGACTTAACACTAGAAGTAGCACTTCACCTTGGTGATAACATGGTTCGTACAATCGCAATGGATTCAACGGATGGTCTTGTTCGTGGAATGGAAATCGCTGACTCAGGTAAGCCGATCTCTGTACCAGTAGGTGAAGCAACACTTGGACGTGTATTTAACGTTACTGGTGATCACATTGACCTTGGTGAGGCAGTACCGGCAGATGTTCGCCGTGACCCGATCCACCGTTCAGCACCTTCTTTTGAAGAATTAACAACTAAAACCGAGATCCTTGAAACAGGGATCAAGGTAGTTGACCTTATCGCTCCATACGTAAAAGGTGGAAAAATCGGTCTTTTCGGTGGTGCGGGTGTAGGTAAAACAGTACTTATCCAGGAGCTTATCAACAACATCGCACAAGAACACGGTGGTATCTCCGTATTCGCAGGTGTTGGTGAGCGTACTCGTGAAGGAAATGACCTTTTCCACGAGATGAGCGACTCTGGTGTTATCAAGAAAACGGCAATGGTATTCGGTCAGATGAACGAGCCACCTGGAGCACGTGCACGTATCGCTCTTTCTGGTTTGACAATGGCTGAATTCTTCCGTGACGAGCAAGGACAAGACGTTCTTTTCTTCGTAGATAACATCTTCCGTTTCACGCAAGCAGGTTCTGAAGTATCTGCCCTTCTTGGCCGTATGCCATCAGCGGTAGGTTACCAGCCAACTCTTGCAACTGAGATGGGTCAATTACAAGAGCGTATCACATCTACGAAAAAAGGTTCTGTAACATCTATCCAAGCGATCTATGTACCTGCCGATGACTATACGGATCCGGCTCCAGCTACAGCGTTCGCCCACTTAGATGCAACAACGAACCTTGAGCGTAAACTAACAGCTATGGGTATCTATCCAGCGGTAGATCCACTAGCTTCAACTTCACGTGCACTTTCTCCTGAGATCGTTGGAGAAGAGCATTATGAAGTAGCTCGTAAAGTACAGGCGACTTTACAGCGTTATAAAGAGCTTCAAGATATCATCGCAATCCTTGGTATGGACGAGCTTTCTGAAGACGACAAGCTAGTTGTACACCGTGCGCGTCGTATCCAGTTCTTCTTATCTCAAAACTTCCACGTTGCAGAACAATTTACAGGACAAAAAGGTTCATACGTTCCTGTTAAAGAAACAGTTCGTGGATTCAAAGAAATCCTTGAAGGAAAATACGATGATCTTCCGGAATCAGCGTTCCATCTCGTAGGCTCTATTGAGGATGCTATTGAAAAAGCAAAAACTTTGGCCTAATGCCTGAAAGGGGTAAGATTGGATGAAAACCATTCAAGTCAGCGTAGTAACCCCTGATGGTCCTGTGTTTGAAGGAAATGCGAAAATGGTCAGCGCGAAAGCAAAAAGTGGGGAGCTTGGAATTCTTCCAGGCCATATCCCTCTTGTAGCTCCTTTAACGATCAGCGCCGTGCGTGTTCACGACGTTGATGGGAAAACACAATATGTGGCCGTTAGCGGTGGATTTATTGAAGTGCGACCTGAAAAAGTCACGATTTTAGCAGAAGCTGCTGAGATCGCTGGCGACATCGAAGTAGATCGTGCACGCGCAGCAAAAGAGCGTGCCGAACAGCGTCTTGCTAGCAACAAACAAGACAACCTAGATGCAGCTCGTGCGGAGTTTGCGCTTAAACGCGCAATGAACCGTATCGACATAGCAACAAAGCGTTAATTTAAAAAGCCCTTCAGCTCTCTTTTTAGAGAGTTGGGGGGCTTTTTTTGTGTTTCAAGGGGGTATGTGATGGTATATAGAAGATGACTAGTGTCGAAATTTGGAGACTCGTCAATATATCATGAAATCACGCCGAATTATTGATAAAACTCGCCGTAATAATATCAAATCTCGCCGAATTAATTATCAAATTTGCTGAATTAAATGCTGAATTACCCCTAGTGGTATAAAATCAACGCCTATTTAAATGCTAGGACTGCCGGAAAATCGCACCACGCACATTGACTTGGTACATGTAAACTCAAAAACCCCTTCGACTTGTCCAAAAACAAAGTCAAAGGGGCTTTATACGAATACATCACGTTCAGTTTGAGAAGGTTGAACACTGGATGGATCGTTTTTTATTTGGCTCTTTTTTGCTAGATTGTTGCTATTTGGATAAATATTTATTTTCGCATATGCAGGTTGATTGAAGCGTAAGGTTGCCGACTCCTATGGGATGAGCGGTCAGGTGGAGACTCCTAATGGCGCAAAGCGGCAGGAGGCTCACCGTTCGCCCCATGGAAAGCGCGCAACCTGGAGCGGAAAGCAACTACATCCGGATAGCTACATCGCATATGAAAACAGCCTTTTATTTAGTTTCTTCCAAAAATCGGCGGAGCACATGAAACCCTTCGTACCCACAATTGATCGCCATTTTCATCAGTCATCACGTTCGTTTCTGTTACCTCTTCCATTTGAACCACTTCATCACCAAAAGGATTTTGAAAGTCGCCAACAGGAGAGATCACAGGTTTTTTTCTCTTTTTAATCATGCTTTTCACCTCCTCAAGCAAAGGAAGTGCTTAAAATATAGCTTCATTTAAAAGCTATACACTATTTAATGCTCGTCCGTCGGTAGATGTATGTGTTATTATCACTTAATATGTAAAAAAGGCGGTATACCGGGGTTTTGCAATAAAATGTGGAAACTGGTGAATAATAAGAACGTAAGGGGTGTGCAAGATGAGTTTCCATGGACAAAAAGTTTTGCCGGCAGCGAGAAAGATGAAGGATTTTGAGAAGCTGCTAAACAGCAAATACACATATATCGTATGTTTGGACACGCATATCAGTCAGCTAAAATTTATGATCGCTATGGCGAACGAAAGAAAGAAGAAAGTTTTGGTTCATCTGGATCTGATCAACGGACTGAAAGCAAATGAGTATGCAGTCGACTTTTTAGCACAAGAAATGAAACCAGCAGGAATCATTTCAACACGGTCTAACTGCATCATTCGTGCTAAAAAGAAGAACATGATCGCAGTTCAGCGTTTGTTTTTATTGGATTCATTAGCTCTTGAAACGAGTTATAAAGTGATCGAACGTGCTCAGCCAGACTATTTAGAGGTTTTGCCAGGCATCATGCCGGAAATAATAAGAGAAGTGAGTGAGCAAGCGGGTATTCCGGTAATCGCTGGTGGATTAATTCGTACAAAAGTGAACGTGATGGAAGCACTTGAAGCAGGTGCAGAGGCTGTGACGACTTCAAACCCGGAATTGTGGATCTAATGTTCTTGTGAAATAACGTTTGACAACGTTTTCATCCTTGTTATAATAGAGACAAGTTCATAAACGTGACGGAGAACATGGAGATCCACAAGGGTTACTTATAGCAAAACTATAGGTATCTTTTGCTGGGTCTTTTTTTGATGAAATCCGGACACACCATTGCACTTATAATTGATAGCGATTGCACAAAAGGAGGAAAATACATGTCAACATTTATGGCAGAACTGATAGGAACAATGATTCTAATCATATTTGGCGGAGGCGTTGTTGCAAACGTTTCCTTGAATAAATCAAAAGCCCAAGGTGGGGGATGGATCGTTGTCGCACTTGCTTGGGGGTTAGCTGTTGCAATGGCGGTATATGCAGTCGGAAGCTTTAGCGGTGCACACCTTAATCCGGCAGTAACACTAGGTCTTGCCTCAATCGGTGAATTTGCATGGTCGGATGTGCCAGCATATATCATTGCACAAATAATCGGTGGTATCTTAGGAGGAATGGTCGTATACTTCCACTTCCTTCCTCACTGGAAAGCAACAGATGATCCAGCGGTAAAATTAGGAGTTTTTTCAACAGACCCTGCAATTCCGCATACGTTTTCGAATCTTTTATCAGAATTCATTGGAACTGCGGTTTTACTAGTAGGATTATTGTCAATTGGAGCGAATAAATTTTCAGACGGGTTAAATCCACTGATCGTCGGATTCCTAATCGTAGCAATCGGGTTGTCACTTGGAGGACCAACAGGTTATGCCATCAATCCGGCACGTGACCTTGGTCCAAGGATCGCACATTTTATCTTGCCTATACCAGGTAAGGGTGGATCTAACTGGACGTACTCGTGGATTCCAGTTGTAGGACCAGTGCTTGGAGGAGTTTTCGGAGCATTGTTCTATCAAGCCGTTTTTACAGGAAAAGTTACAACGTTATTCTGGATTTGGACAGTGATATCACTAGCAATCTTTGCTATAACGTTCTTCTTAGGAAGTAAAGGCACACATGCACTGCCTCATGGAGATGAAATAGAAAACTAAAACAAGAACAAACCATTTTGGGAGGGTTTACCTATGGAAAAGAAATATATCATTGCACTCGATCAAGGAACGACAAGCTCAAGAGCGATCCTTTTTAACAAAGCAGGAGAAGTCGTTGAGATCTCACAAAAGGAATTTAAGCAGCACTTCCCGAAGCCAGGCTGGGTAGAGCATGATGCACAAGAAATTTGGGGAACGATTTTAGCAGTAGTGGCTGAAGTTTTATCAAAAACAGATACAGACCCAGGCGAGATTGCTTCGATCGGAATCACGAATCAGCGTGAAACAACGGTCGTTTGGGACAAAAACACTGGAAAACCTGTTCACAACGCGATCGTTTGGCAGTCTCGTCAAACCGCTGAAATCTGTGATGAGCTAAAAAACCAAGGCTTAAACGATAAGTTCCGTGATAAAACTGGATTGTTGATCGATGCTTATTTCTCAGGAACAAAAGTTAAATGGATCCTTGATAACGTTGAAGGTGCTCGTGAAAAAGCAGAAAACGGTGATCTATTATTCGGTACGATCGATACGTGGCTAGTTTGGAAGCTAACAGGTGGAAGAGCGCACGTAACGGACTATTCCAACGCATCTCGTACACTAATGTACAACATTTACGATCTGAAGTGGGATGACGAACTTCTTGATATCTTAGGCGTTCCGAAATCAATGCTTCCAGAAGTAAAATCATCTTCAGAAGTATACGGTGAAACGATCGACTATCACTTCTTCGGTAAAAATATTCCGATCGCAGGTATCGCGGGCGATCAGCAAGCGGCACTTTTCGGACAAGCTTGTTTTGAAAAAGGAATGGCGAAGAACACGTATGGTACAGGCTGTTTCATGCTTATGAACACAGGAGAAAAAGCGGTTAAGTCAGAGCATGGCCTTTTAACGACGATTGCTTGGGGTGTCGATGGGAAAGTCGAGTACGCACTTGAAGGAAGTATCTTTGTAGCAGGTTCAGCGATTCAATGGCTGCGCGACGGACTTCGTATGTTAAAAGATGCAGCAGACAGTGAAGATTATGCAGAGCGCGTTGCATCAACAGATGGTGTGTATGTTGTTCCAGCATTCGTTGGACTCGGGACTCCATACTGGGATTCAGAAGCACGCGGTGCAATCTTTGGACTGACACGCGGTACAGAAAAAGAACACTTTGTTCGTGCGACACTTGAGTCACTAGCTTATCAGACAGCTGATGTGTTAACAGCGATGGAAGCAGACTCAGGTATCGAGCTGAAAAAGCTTCGTGTTGATGGCGGAGCAGTAAAGAACAACTTCTTGATGCAGTTCCAAAGTGATATTTTAAACGTTCCGGTTGAGCGTCCAGAAATCAATGAAACGACGGCACTCGGCGCTGCATATCTGGCAGGTCTTGCTGTCGGTTTCTGGGGCGACCGTCAAGAAATTGCAGATAAATGGAAAGTGGACAGAGACTTCGACGTAAACATGAAAGAGGAAGAGCGTAAAGAGCTTTATGATGGCTGGAAAAAAGCTGTTGAAGCAACGATTGCGTATAAACCTAAAGCATAACCCTTTCAAAATCTAGAAAACTGCGTTATACTAATCACAAGTTGATATTGAACCGGTTGGAGATCAGGAGAGACCACAAAACCTCGTACAAACGATGCGGGGTTCTTGTGGTCTTTTTTTGTACTATCAAAAACCTATAACTTGTTAGCATGATGATTTTCGGCGTTGTAACAAGTTAAGGTCGATAGTATAAGCGCAACTAAGCCTGACACCAAAGACTAGCGTCAGCCAAGTTTTCTTTACATGCATATAGCCAATACACGGAAATGTTGAAAAATGTGTGTTGGGTTCGCTGATTCCGGGAAAACTACCCGTATTATATATGTCCAACGGTTCTGTACAGAAGGAGTGAAGAGAAAATGACAGCATCATTTTCAACATATAAAAGAGAAGAAATCATCACAGGTATGAAACAAGAGAAGCTTGATCTTCTTGTAATCGGAGGAGGCGTAACGGGAGCAGGTATTTTATTAGATGCCCAAACTCGTGGTATGAAAGTAGGTCTTCTTGAGATGCAGGACTTTGCTGCTGGAACATCCAGTCGTTCTACAAAACTTGTTCACGGCGGACTTCGTTATTTAAAACAATTCGAAGTAAAACTCGTTGCAGAAGTTGGTAAAGAACGTGCGATCGTATACGAGAACGCTCCACACGTAACAACACCAGAGTGGATGCTGCTTCCGTTTTATAAAGGCGGTACGTTCGGGAAGTTCTCTACTTCCATCGGTCTAAAAGTGTACGATTTCTTAGCAGGTGTAAAACGAAAAGAACGCAGAAAGATGTTCTCTGCAGAAGAAACATTACGCCGTGAACCACTTTTGAAAAAGGATAACTTGCTTGGCGGCGGATATTACGTAGAATACAAAACAGATGACGCTCGTTTAACGCTTGAGATCATGAAAGAAGCGGTAGCACGCGGAGCATCAGCTGTGAACTACGCGAAAGTTACTAGCTTTATCTATAACGGAAAAAAAGCGGTCGGAGTAAAAGTGGAAGACCAACTCACTGGTAAAATTCATGAGATCTACGCGAAAAAGATCGTAAACGCAACAGGTCCATGGGTAGATGAGCTTCGTGAAGAAGACCGTTCAAAAACAGGAAAAGAGATTCACCACACAAAAGGAATCCACCTTGTTATTGATGGCTCTAAGTTCCCATTAAAACAAGCGGTTTATTATGACACAGAAGACGGCCGTATGGTGTTCGCGATTCCTCGTGCGGGTAAAACGTATATTGGCACGACAGATACAGATTATAAAGGTGACCTTGCAAACCCTGGGATGACAGAAGAGGATCTTCAATATGTATTGAACACGATCCACTTCATGTTCCCAGACGTGAAGATCACACGCGACGATGTTGAATCTTCATGGTCAGGACTACGTCCGTTGATTCACGAACCGAAAAAAGGACCTTCAGAAATTTCTCGTAAAGATGAAGTGTTCCACTCACCATCTGGATTGTTAACAATCGCAGGTGGTAAGCTGACTGGTTACCGTAAGATGGCTGAAAAAGTCGTAGATATCGTTCGTGATCAGCTTGGTGAAGAAGAAGGTGCAAAATTCCCAGGATGCCGCACGCAACACATGGAATTATCAGGCGGTAAGATGGGCGGAAGTCAAAACTTTGCAGACTTCCTTCGTACGAAAGTACAAGAAGGCTTAGCGTTAGGTTTAGATGAAGCAAAAGCTCGCGAGCTCGTGCAGCGCTACGGAACGAACATTGATATCGTATATGGTTATATGAAAGAACGCGGTGAAGAAGCGAAGAGCTACAACTTACCAGTAAGTTTGTACGCATCTCTACTTTATGCATTAGAGTATGAGATGACATCAACACCATCTGACTTCTTGATCCGCCGTACGTCGGCTCTATACTTTGACATCCATACGGTATACGAGTGGAAAGAAAGTGTAATCAACTGCATGGCAGACAAATTGGGCTGGGATGCAGAACAAAAACGCGAGCATGCGGAAGACTTTGAAGAGCAATTGCGATTGTCTGTTGAGGCGATCTAATAAAAGTATATAGGTATGGCAGAAAGGCATCCCGCTTGGTTGAGCGGGGTGTTTTTTTATGTGTGAGGTATATGATGGGTTAAATATGTCTGCTGGGTGTCGAGGTATGTCGACTTGAGGATAAATAGCTAAAACTTTAGGATTCAAGCTAAAAACTCGTGGATTGCATACGGAATTTTGTGGATTGGAGGCTTAAATTTCTGGATTGGTTCTCAAAGATACCTAACAGGGTATACATAAAAAACCGTTTCGTTCACCGAAACTGCACCGATTTTAGCCAAAAGAAAAGGATGATCCCACAACACGACGGGAGCATCCTCAATTCTTGATAAATGTTGAATGTGATAAGTATTCTGAAGGGTATTTTTGCAACAAATACTGTAAAAACAAATCAATCTCATAAGGCATTTCATCATAATACTCTTTATCTGACTCTCTCAACGTGGTCAGCAGCGAAAAAAAGTGCTGTTTGTCCACTTCCTCAGCTGATTTTTTAAAATAACCCCAAACATGTTCTAACGTGTTGCATAAAGCACGTCGCTCAAAAGGTTTTTCCTTCAACTCAGCGATCAACAGCTTAACTTTTTCATAGTCAGATTCAGATTGAGCATCTCTCATGAGTCCTTGAACCTCTTTGTAAAGGTTATATCCCTTAGCCATCACGGTGTATTTTTCACTTGCCCACAATTGTTCGGTCTCTTTTTTCAACTGAGATCACATCCTTTAATAACGACATTTCATTAAAGATAAATGTAGAGAGCAAGTGCGATGATCGAAACAAGGATCACCACTGCATAGATGAGTGTAAGGCGCACGAGGTTCTGACGAGTTGAACTTCCGTATTTTTCGTCCTGTGTTTTAGAAATCATGATCGTACCGACTAATCCAGCGATCGAGATCACGACAATCAAGAAATAAGCAATCCACCATATATCCATTACGAATCTCCCCTTTACACCTATCATACTGCTAACCGTGATGAGTCACATCCAAAAAATTTACAGGATTATGAACATTTCTATAGAAAAATAAGGGGTAGACCCTAATATAGTGTAAGTACCATATGTGAAGAAGCACATCGACACAAAATATGGAATTTGCTATAATTAAAGCGGTTACAGAATTTAAAAAATTCTGAAGATTAGGAGGTAGTCAGAATGGATTTTTATCATCTGTATCAAAACAATTACCTCATTGTGGCTGTATTTTTATTTTTAGGGGTCCTTTTGCCGGTTGTCGCATTGACTGCAGGCCGTTTATTGCGCCCTTATAAACCATCAGCAGAAAAATACACCACCTACGAAAGCGGAATTGAGCCATTTCATCAAAGTTGGGTTCAGTACAATGTCCGCTATTATTTGTTTGCGCTCATGTTCGTTATTTTTGATGTTGAAACCGTATTTTTATACCCCTGGGCCGTTGCCTATGAAGAGCTAGGTGTGTTCGCTCTAATCGAAATGGGGATTTTTGTTGTTCTTTTAACGTTAGGTCTTGTATACGCTTGGAAAAAGAAGGTGCTGAAATGGACATAAAGTGGGAACTTACGGCTGAAGAACGCGCCGAACTAGACCGCAACGTATTCATGGTAACACTCGAACAAGTGAAAGCCTGGGCCAGAAGTAACTCACTATGGCCGTTAACCTTTGGACTCGCCTGCTGTGCGATTGAAATGATGGGTACAGGATCATCCCATTATGACTTAGACCGTTTCGGAAGTATATTCCGTACTTCACCTCGTCAATCTGACGTGATGATCGTTTCAGGGACCGTGACGAAAAAAATGGCGCCCGTTTTAAAACGTTTATACGAACAGATGCCAGAACCAAAGTGGGTTATTGCGATGGGTTCATGCGCTACAGCTGGCGGCCCTTATATCAAATCGTATGCGGTTGTAAAAGGCGTCGATCAAATCGTACCCGTGGATGTATACATACCAGGATGTCCACCTAACCCTGCTGCACTCATTTATGGCATCAACAAGCTTCAAGAAAAAATCCGTTATGAAGCGAAGACAGGCAAGAAGGTGATGAGCGAATGACAGATAAACAAAATGATTCCAATGAAGGATTATCGATAGAAGAACAAAAGAAAAAAGCAGCCGCAGAAGCAAAGGCAAAAGCGTTGGAGCTTGCGAAACAGCGCCAGGCTGAAAAGGTAAAGGCGGCTGAACAGTCAGAGCCGAAAGCAGCCGAACCGGAGTTAACAAAAGAAGAGCTGAAAAAGAAAGCAGCCGCAGAAGCAAAGGCTAAAGCGCTCGAACTCGCGAAACAGCGTCAGGCTGAAAAAGTGAAAGCGGCAGATGTGTCGAAACCGACCGAAGCCGAACCAGAGTTAACAAAAGAAGAGCTGAAGAAAAAGGCGGCCGCAGAAGCAAAGGCAAAAGCTCTTGAACTCGCAAGAGAGCGTCAGGCCGAAAAGGCAAAAGCTTCAGAAGTAACACAGCCGACCGAAGACGAACCGGAGTTAACAAAAGAAGAGCTGAAGAAAAAGGCGGCCGCAGAAGCAAAGGCAAAAGCCCTCGAGCTTGCGAAACAGCGTCAGGCTGAAAAAGAAAATACAGCGGAAGCTCCACAGACAGATCAGCCAACAGACGATCTTGCGAAACAAAAAGCACTCGCCGCCGCGAAAGCAAAGGCAGCCGCAGCAGCAAAAGCGAAGGCAGCAGCTGCCGCTAAAGCAAAACTAGCAAGAGAGAGTGGGAGCGACATAACCATCGAACCCGCTTCAGACGATGAAAAAGCGAAAGCTGCGGCAAAAGCAAAGGCCGTCGCTGCAGCCAAAGCAAAAGCTGCCGCCGCTGCGAAAGCGAAAGCGTCTCGTGAAGCAGGATCAGATGCAACAACTGAGCCAGCAGGTGACGATGAAAAAGCGAAAGCAATCGCCGCTGCGAAAGCAAAAGCAGCTGCAGCAGCAAAAGCACGCGGTGCCGCGAATGCAAAAGGTGCAGCAACCGAACCTGTCGCAGAAGAAAAACCATCACCAAACCAACCTATCCTCGATACCTACACAAAAGTCATCAAAGAACATCTAGGAGAAGATGTACTCGAAGATTCCTATATTAACAGACTGTCAAAAGACGTCCCTACCTTAGTTGCAAAACCTGAATCCTATTATAAAATTGCGGAGTTTTTAAAATATAACGACCAGCTTCGTTTTGATTATTTATCTGAAATGCACGGCACCGATTTTGAAACACATTTTGAAGTATATAACCACCTGTATTCGTACAATCATCGCCAGTCCGTTGCATTAAAAGTAAAGATAGACAGAACGAGCGCTACTACCCATTCCATTACCCCGTTATGGGAGGGAGCAAACTGGCCAGAGCGTGAAACGTATGATCTTTTAGGCATCCATTTTGAAGGTCATCCGAACTTAACGCGCATCATGCTGCCAGACGATTGGGTAGGATATCCGCTCAGAAAAGATTACGAACCACATGACGTGGAGGTGTAGAGACATTGATTAGAACAGAAGAGATGCTCCTCAACGTTGGGCCTCAGCATCCGAGTACGCACGGTGTTTTTCGAATCGTACTAAAAATTGACGGAGAGACGATCATCGAAGCTACGCCAGTAATCGGATATCTTCACCGAGGCACCGAGAAATTAGCAGAAAACCTTCAGTACACGCAGATTATTCCATACACAGACCGCATGGATTATTTAGCGGCCATGACGAACAACTACGTGATCTGTCATGCGGTTGAAACGATGATGAGTTTAGAGATACCTGAACGAGCGGAATATTTGCGAGTGATTGTGATGGAGCTCGGCCGCATCGCAAGCCATCTCGTTTGGTTCGGTACATATTTATTAGATATCGGGGCGATGAGTCCATTCCTATACGCTTTTCGCGAAAGAGAAGCCATCATCAATATGTTGAATGAGATATGTGGAGCTCGCCTGACGTTCAACTATATGCGTGTTGGCGGTGTGAAGTGGGACGCACCAGAAGGCTGGATCGAGAAAGTCCGTGACTTTGTTCCTTACATGAGAGAAGAGCTTGCTGGCTATCACGACCTTGTGACAGGCAACGAGATCTTCTTGAACCGTGTAAAAGGAATTGGATTTTACACGAAAGAAGAAGCGCTGAACTTTTCATTAAGCGGTGCAAACTTAAGATGCACAGGTACGAACTGGGATCTTAGAAAAGATGAGCCTTATTCGATCTATGACCGATTTAATTTTGATGTACCGGTCTTTCATACGGGCGATGCATGGGCGCGTTATCAGTGCCGCATGCAAGAGATCGAAGAATCACTCAAGATTGTAGAACAAGCGGTGGAACAGTTTCCAGAAGAAGGACCTGTTATGGCAAAAGTACCAAGAATCATTAAGCCGCCAAAAGGCGAAGCTTTCGTTCGCATCGAGTCGCCTCGCGGAGAAATCGGCTGCTACATCGCATCAGAAGGAAAAAAAGAACCATACCGCTTGAAGTTTCGTAGACCATCTTTTTACAACCTTCAGATTCTGCCAAAACTTTTAGTCGGTGAAAACATCTCCAACTTGATTACTATCTTAGGCGGGATTGATATCGTTCTCGGGGAGGTCGATGGCTGATGGAGGATCTTTTATACGCACAGCCCGGCTGGACGCATGTTGCGATTTTCTTTGCGCTCGGGGCGGCATTACTCGTCACGGTTCTCGGTTTCGTAACCTACGCGATTCTAGCCGAACGAAAAGTGCTCGGGTTCATGCAGATGCGTACAGGACCGAACCGGGTTGGAGGAAGATTCGGTCTTCTGCAAACGGTAGCAGATGTTTTTAAACTTTTGATAAAAGAAGACACTATACCGAAACTAGCTGATCGGCCATTGTTCATATTGGCACCGGTCATCGCATTTGCTCCAGCCTTCATGGTGCTCGCGACGATACCGTTCTCAGAAAACATGCAGTTCGCAGACCTTGGCGTCGGCCTTCTGTATTACGTTGCCGTTTCAGGCATCTCAACGATAGGCATCTTAATGGGTGGCTGGGCATCAAACAATAAGTACTCGTTACTCGGCGGCATGCGTGCTGCAGCACAGATGATTTCATACGAGATCCCGCTCGTCATCTCTGTGATCGGAGTGATCTTGTTCGCGGGCAGTCTGAACTTAAACGACATCGTAAGAGGACAAGAAAACATTGCGTACATCTTTTTAACACCGATCGGCTTTTTCGTTTTCTTGATTTCTTCCATCGCTGAGTTGAACCGTACACCGTTCGATCTGCCTGAAGCAGAGTCAGAGCTCGTAGCCGGTTATCACGTCGAATACTCAGGTTTTCGGTGGGCGTTCTTCATGCTCACAGAATATGTGTATCTGTTTGCGATGGCTTCCTTAACAACCGTCCTGTTTCTAGGCGGTTGGAACCCGATTCCGTTCTTAGATTTCATTCCAGGTATGCTGTGGTTCGGCGTCAAATTCAGCATCGTCGTATTTTTCATGATCTGGATCCGTGGAACACTTCCACGACTCCGTGCCGATCAACTGATGGGCTTCGCATGGAAGGTCCTACTGCCACTAGCACTGCTAAACATTTTTGTCAGTGCCGCTGTTAAGGAATTGTTTTTGTAAAAGAGCTTTACAGCACTACTGATGTTTTTTGAGGGTGTTGATTTCCGCTCCAGGATGCTCGCTTTCCGGGGGGCGTGCGGTGAGCCTCTTAGCGCATGGCACTGTTAAGAGTCTCACCTGTCCCGCTGATCCCCCAGGAGTCTCGCACCTTGCGCTCCAATCAAGTATTCGAGGAAGTATGTTTGCAATACATCCAAATATTTCATAGCCCGACCATCGAAATTCAAAGCGATGGCTAAGGTCATTCTATAAAGCTTTTTTCAAGAATCTTGTTGCTTTTTAATCTTTTTCTAACTTCTTTGAACTGTTGGTTGTAGTGAAAGGTGTGAGACTCCTGCGGGACAGGTGGGCAGGTGAGACACTTAAATGTGAAACATTCGAATGTGGCTCACCGCCTGCCCCGCGGAAAGCGAACACCTGGAACGGAAATCAACACCCACAATAACCAGCGCAAAGTTAAAACAATGCTCTACCAATCGAAAGACCAACGCATAAGGAGCGTGATCTCAGGATGAAAGGTCTTGTAAAAGGTTTAAGCTATACCGTCAAAAACCTAACAAAGCAAAACATCACAACCAGCTATCCAGACGTGCCGATCCAGATGCCTGACCGTTTCCGCGGCATCCAAAAATTTTATCCCGAAAAATGTATTGTCTGTAACCAATGCGCGCAGATCTGCCCAACCGACTGCATCCAGTTAACAGGGAAGCCGCACCCAGATCCTGCGAAAAAAGGGAAGATCATCGATACGTACGACATTAACTTTGAAATCTGTATTCTATGCGATCTATGTACAGAAGTCTGTCCGACTGAAGCGATCGTGATGACCAATCAGTTCGAGCTTGCTGAATACAGCCGTGATGAACTTTTCAAAAACCTCGAGTGGCTCGATGAGAACGACGAGAATGTTAGAAAGGAGAACAAAGCATGACCGGTGAAATGATCGCTTTTTTCTTTCTCGCTTTAACAGCCATTGCCGGCGGCGTTCTTCTTATTAACCTATCCAATGTCGTTCACATGGTTGTTGCTCTTATTTTTACGTTCATTGCCATTGCAGGAATCTATATCACACTATCAGCAGAGTTCGTTGCCGTTGTGCAGGTTCTGATCTATTCAGGAGCGATCACCATCATCATGCTGTTTGGAATCATGCTTACGCGTCATCAGGAAAAAGAAAAGCGTGCACCACGGTTAAAAGTCATCTTAACGGGGCTTGCGATCGGACTTTTCTTCCTGATCATGTACGGCAAGATCAAAGACCTTGATTTTGGTCAGCAGAACGCAGAGCTTCATATTGATAATACGAAAAAGATCGGAATCGAGCTGTATTCGCATTATGTGATTCCGTTCGAGTTAACTTCTGTCTTGCTGCTTGTTGCTTTAATTGGTTCTATCATTCTGGCAAAGCGGGATGACGATGAAAAGGAGGCAAAAAAATGAGCTCTGTTCCTTTAGCAGCTTACTTAACGCTTGCCTTGATCCTTTTTTGCATCGGATTATTTGGAGCATTAACCAAACGTAATGCGGTCATCGTACTGATCTCGATCGAATTGATGCTGAATGCTGTAAATATTAATCTCGTGGCATTTGCCAAATACTCAATAAACCCTGGATTAACAGGTCAGATCTTCTCGCTGTTTACGATCACGGTGGCTGCGGCAGAAGCGGCAGTCGGACTTGCGATTCTCATAGCACTGTACCGCAACAGACAGACGGTTAACGTGGATGAGATGGATACGATGAAGCGATAAGGAAGGAGATGGACGATTATGTTGCAGAATAGTTGGCTTATACCGTTGTTCCCGCTTTTATCCTTCGTTTTATTGCTGATTTTCAGAAAATCAAAAAGTGAGGGCACTGCATGGATCGGTGTGCTTCTAACCGGATTATCGCTCATTCTATCCATCGGGGTTTGGATCGCGGTGTGGCAAGGGGAGGGAATTAAGGTTGAAGGCACTTGGTTTGAGATCGGTGAGCGGGCCATCACGATGGGATATGAAGTCAATCCGCTGAACGCTCTTATGCTTGTGATCGTTTCACTCGTCAGTTTTCTTGTACATCTTTACTCAAAAGGATACATGCATGGCGATGAACGGTTTCCTGTGTTCTTTGCGTATTTAGGATTATTTTCGTTTGCGATGCTCGGCCTCGTTCTATCTCCGAATCTATTACAGCTCTATATGTTTTGGGAGCTAGTTGGACTTGGCTCGTTTCTGTTGATCGGATTCTACTATTTTAAACCAGAAGCAAAAGCCGCAGCGAAAAAGGCTTTTGTGATGACTAGAATTGGGGACGTTGGTCTTTTTATCGGAATGGTTTTGCTATTTTGGCAGGTTGGTAGTTTTGAATATGACGAAATTTTTGCTGCTGTTCGAAATGGTGATATATCATCTGGTATGCTCACTCTTACAGCGCTATGTATATTTGTAGGAGCAATCGGAAAGTCGGGCCAGCTGCCTCTTCATACTTGGCTTCCAGACGCGATGGAAGGTCCAACACCCGTATCAGCGCTCATTCATGCGGCAACAATGGTCGCTGCCGGAGTGTACTTGGTCGCTGCGATGTATCCGCTCTTCCAAGCTTCAGAAACGGCACTAACGGTCGTTGCTGTAGTAGGGGGAGTAACGGCGATTTTTGCAGCTTCGATCGGACTTATGCAAAAAGATATCAAACGCGTGCTGGCGTACTCAACGGTTAGTCAGCTAGGGTACATGATGCTCGCACTTGGCGCATCCGGCTATGTGGCAGGTATCTTCCACCTGACGACGCACGCATTCTTTAAAGCGTTATTGTTCTTAGCTGCAGGAAGCGTGATCCATGCTGTACATACACAAAACATCGATGAGATGGGCGGACTTTGGAAAAAGCTCCGGCTGACAGGACCTCTCTTTTTAATCGGGGCACTCGCGATTTCAGGAGTTCCACTATTATCCGGTTTCTTTTCAAAAGATGAGATCCTAGCAAGTACGTACGCAGATGGTCGTTACGGATTGTTCTGGCTGGCAGTCGTGGCAGCATTCATGACGGCGTTTTATATGTTCCGTCTATTTTTCCTTGTGTTTACAGGAAAACCACGCGGTGATCAGAGTGGCGTACATGAGTCACCAAGTGTTATGACGCTTCCGATGATTGTACTAGGTGTTCTAGCAATCGTGGCAGGCTATCTGAATACAACTTGGTTCGGTACGTTTTTAACGGATTACTTAGCAGAAGGTCCTGTTGAACTAGCGCATGGTGATCATCACGGTCCAAGCTGGATTCCGATCGTGGCAACAGGAGCGTCTCTTTTAGGAATCGGGCTTGCTTATCTGATCTACCAAAAAGGAGCGCTTTCACGCGATTGGATCACTCGATCGTTGCCAGGACTCAGCAACGTGATCTACAACAAGTGGTACGTTGATGAAGGATACGACGCAACTTTCGTTAAAGGAACGAAGGGTTTGAGCAAGCTTGGTGTCTTGTTTGATAGATATATCGTTGACGGACTCGTGGCAGCCGTTGTGAGTGCTGTTCAAGGACTGAGTAAGTTAGGGTCGCGCCTTCAAAATGGGCAGGTCCAATCATACGGTACGTTCGCCATCTTTGGCATCGTGATTTTATTGCTGGTCGTCGCATTAACTGGGGGGTACTTCACATGAACACATGGCTTCTATCGATCTTAATTTTTTCCCCATTGTTAGGCGTTTTGGTTCTCCTATTTACTCCATCTCATGATGAGAAATCGATAAAATGGATCGGGATATTAGGTACATTATTTCCGCTCGGAACAGCACTCGTTACATTGTCTGCTTTTAATAAATCGGGTGATGGCCTTCAGCTTGCTGAGAAATTTCAGTGGGTATCTTATGAAGTCTTTCAAACGAATGGTGATGTGAGCTATCCGATCTTTTATGAAGTCGGTGTTAACGGTCTATCGATGGTGCTCATCTTATTAACAACGATAGTGAGTGTCCTTGCTGCCATTGCATCCTTTTCGATCAAAAAGAATTGGAAAAGTTATTTCATATTGTTCTTTTTGCTTGAAATGGGCATGATTGGCGTGTTCGCCGCACAAAATTTATTTTTGTTCTTTATTTTCTTCGAGATCACACTCATTCCGATGTTCTTTCTCATTGGACGATGGGGTTATCTTGAAAAAGAAAAAGCAGCGTACAGTTTTTTGATCTATAACGGTGTTGGTTCAGCCATCCTTCTGATTGCGTTCGTGGCGATGTTCATGAAGACGGGAACGATGAATTTTGAGCAGCTAGCTTACACATTCTCGCTTCCGCAATCTGAACTGAACGAGATGAACATCACGAAGGGTTTTAAGATGGGGATGCTGATCGCACTTCTACTCGCGTTTGCAGTCAAGCTGCCGGTCGCACCGCTTCACTCTTGGATGGTAAGGGTTCACGTTCAGGCGCCACCGCCGATCGTTATGCTTCACTCAGGAATTCTTTTGAAAATTGGGGCGTACGGTCTGATCGTTTTTGGGGCAGGGCTGTTTCCGGAACAGTTTGAGTCACTCGCTTTTGTCATCGGATTGTTCGGTGTGATCAACCTGCTTTACGGAGCATTCTTAGCACTCACACAACGTGATATGAAGCGCGTCTTAGCGTATTCATCTGTCTCGCATATGGGAATCGTTCTGATCGGGCTAGCTGCATTAAACGAAGCGGGGATGACTGGTGCCGTGTTCCAAGTCGTTTCACACGGATTGATCTCGGCGCTGTTGTTCTTTTTAGTAGGCGTTCTGTATGAACGATCGGGTTCATCTCAGTTAAAAGACTTTGGTGGGGTAGCCAAAAGGATGCCGATCTTTGCAGGAGTCTTGCTCGCAGGGGGACTCGCATCATTAGGACTTCCAGGAATGTCGGGTTTTATAAGCGAGTTCATGGCGTTTTTAGGATTGTTTGAGACGATGCCCGTGTTAGCAGCTATAGGAACGTTAGGGCTGATCTTAACAGCCGTTTACGTGCTCCGCGCGGTCTTGGCGATTACGTTCGGTACTGAAAAAGAACTATCGAACGCACATGATCTTTCATCAACTGAACGAATTCCGGCGTTTATCTTGCTTGCAGCGATTTTGTTCATCGGCATCTATCCTGCATGGTTAAGTGATATGCTCCGTCCAACATTAGATAGTATTCTGCTAGGGTTAGGGGGCTAAATCATGGATCTAGATACTTTGTTATCGTTTAGATGGAGCGTTATGCTTCCTGAATTTATTATCTTAGGTGTTGCGACTCTTTTATCTGTCATCGATCTTTTTATGAAAAAAGAATCGAGCCGGAAACCGCTAGCCTGGCTAGCTGGAGCAGGTATTCTAGCTGCCCTCATCACCATTTTTATGCAGCTCGATATAGAAGTAACATCCATTCTGTATGATACGTACAGACTTGATTCGTTCTCGAAAGCGTTTAAGATTCTGCTTTTGTTAGGAACGTTATTAGTGATCGTTCTTTCTTCCAATTATAAAAAAGAAGATCTCGAGGAAAATCGGGGAGAGTTTTATTACTTACTCCTTGCAGCTTTATTAGGAGCCATGATGATGGCGTCTAGCGCTGATTTGATCACATTGTTTGTCGGTCTGGAGCTTCTCTCTCTTTCTTCTTATGTAATGGCAGGACTTGAGAGGCGCAATAAACGAAGCAACGAATCAGCGTTCAAGTATATTGTATCTGGCGGAATCGCTACGGCTATCACCCTTTTTGGAATGAGTTACATTTTTGGGCTTACCGGAGAGACGAACCTGTTCAAAATCGCAGAGAACATGGGGAACCTTGAACTGTTAGAGCACAGCTTTCTCATCGTCTTCGCTTTCATCATCACGTTTGCAGGACTAACGTTCAAGATCGCGGCTGCTCCACTACACATGTGGGCACCTGATGTTTATGAAGGTGCGCCAGTTCCGGTTACAGCATTCTTGAGTGTCGTGTCCAAAACAGCAGGCTTTGTGATCTTGCTACGAGTAATCATAATCTGTTTTATTGCGGCTCCAGGCATTGATAGTGAACCAATCCTGCTGCAAGTTCAGCCGTATGTGATGGTATTGGCTGCGGCAACGATGATCATTGGTAACGTTACAGCGCTTCGTCAACGAAATATAAAAAGAATGTTTGCGTATTCGTCTATCGCACAAGCGGGTTACATTTTAGTACCGTTCGTGTCAAATTCGTCATTAATTTTCGAACTGATCTGGTTCTATCTGCTGGCGTATTTGTTTATAAACATTGGCGCGTTTACCGTCATTCAGCTTTTAACAAGTCAAGAAGGTTCAAATGATATCGGCGTTTTCCGCGGATTGTTTCGACGCTCCCCGTGGCTCGCGGTTCCGATGACGTTCTTTATTCTTTCTCTTGCTGGAATTCCCATCACAGCTGGATTTATCGGTAAGTTTGGAATCTTTATGGGCGCGCTTGGACTTGAGCAGCCACAATATTGGCTGGCTGCTGTAATGATGGCAACCACGCTCGTATCGTACGTGTATTACTTTAACATCATTGCGATCATGTTTTTCCGAGACAGTGAAGGAACGAAGGTTTCAATCCCAGGTGGAATGGCTGCCGTACTCGCTTTCTGTGCAGCATCCGTTCTTATATTAGGGATAATGCCAGATCTCGCACTCGATTTCTTTTACGGTAACTTTGATGTGAATGAATTCTTTATGCAGATCGAAACCGAAGTTCATACACATGATCATTGATTGCTGAGCACAAATGATAGTCCATCAACCTTCTCCTTAGTTGGAGGTTGGTGGGCTTCTTTAATTTACTTAAAAAGAAGTTCTCCTAGAAATTATAAGAGCTAGGGGTTAAAGGTCATTTCTAATATATTGTTTGCTTTAAATTTTGTATTGCTGCTTTGACTGTTGATTGAAGTGTAAGATGCGAGACTCCTGCGGGACAGGTGGGCAGTCCTCAAAGTAGAGGTGGCTCGTTCAGTCCCGACAATCTCGAGGGGCTAGCCACTGCAACTAGCCAGGTGAGACACTTAAGAGTGAAACGAACGAATGTGGCTCACCGCCTGCCCCGCGGAAAGCGAGTAACTGAAACGGAAATCAACTACTTCCAAAAACAACAAAGCTTTCGAAAACAGCTTTAAAGTAAATCACAGCCCTACCCGAAAAAAATCCTCAAAAAATAAGCCAAAACTACCGTAACTTCTTACGTTTTGTTTCGTCTAATCATAGTGAAGCGACTATCTATCGAGATTGACATTTATTAGTCGTTACAAATTTTTGAACTTATCGAAAGAAAGGGCTTACAAAACACCTTACTAGGGAAAAAGTATCTATCTAAAATGTTGGGAAAGACGTATGCTTAAGATGTCGAAATATGTAATGAGGAGGTCAGACTTTTAAATGATTCCAATTGGACAACAAGCTTTGTTACATATCATCGTACATCTATTGTTTCTCGTGATCTCTTGGTGGGCATTGCAGGCCGTTCATTTTGATAAATGGATCAAAAAAGGTAAGGTCATGCAAGCTAGAGTTTTATATATACTTTTAGTGATCAGCCTTGCCAGCATCGCGAGCGATTTCTTTTTAAAGTATCTACAGTATTCCAAAAATCTTAGTCAGCTATTTGGATAATTTCACAACTGTTACAGAAGTAGTGGATTTGTCGGAATATGACTACAACTTCCACGGATATCCTCTGTTTCATTGGCAACAATGAGAAATAGAGAGGATGTGCTGGGGAATGAAAAAATGGACGATGACGATTACAGCGATTTTGCTATTGGTTATGATTACTTCTGGATATGCAAAAACAGATGAAAAAACAAATGAAGTTACACATATAATAGACGTTCTAAAGAAGAGCGGGGCAACGCCTGACAAATGGACTATGTATTTTCGTGGTCAAACAGGTTTTGCATCTAAAGGACTAGGGTATGTAAAACAAGCAGAAGAGCTAAAACGTAATTATCCTGAATTTAGCTGGGTGGTAACTGAAGATGAAGCCGGACATTATAAAATGACCGGACTATTTGAGCGTAATGATATCGGGGTTAGAGAGAAAATGACCGTCATTACATACCCCCAAAAAGAACAATCTGCATCGTATTTTATTTATGCGGTTGAAGGCCTTGTAAATGCAAATCAAAATTGGAAAGAAATCCAGAACCTGATTGATAGCCGTGTTGAACAATCAATTGGAGGAAATCCCAAAATTTTCTCTTGTGTTACCGGTACATACGGTGATAAAATGGTGGTTGATTTGTATTCGCAAGCAAATGAATTGGTACGCGCCTTTTCTGGTGATCCTGTCGAGGAACTAAAAGAAGAGACGTTTGTGTCGCTTTCTGCATATACTGAGCAGTGGGAACAAGCGATTTATACCGGTCATCAACATAAAATGAATCTTCAGGTAGCATTGCGATCTGAAGGATTGGGCAGCGGAACAACTGTCACAATTGGCACACCAATAATTACGTCTGAATATTAATATACAAATTGGACGCGGAGGGGAATATCGTTGGAAAAAATCATTGTCCGTGGTGGTAGGCGGTTAGAGGGCTCTGTACGAGTTGAAGGAGCTAAGAATGCCGTACTTCCTGTCATCGCAGCATCCATTTTAGCAAGTAAGGGCAAAAGCACGATTAAAGACGTGCCGAGTCTAGCTGATGTGTTTACGATTAACGAAGTATTACGTTATTTAAATATTGATGTAGCATTTGAAAACGGTGAAATTTCTGTTGATGCTACAAACGAATTGAAAACTGAAGCACCATTTGAGTATGTCCGCAAAATGAGAGCATCATTCCTAGTTATGGGACCATTGCTTGCTCGTGTTGGATTGTCTCGTATCGCACTTCCAGGAGGATGCGCAATTGGATCACGTCCGATCGATCAGCATCTAAAAGGATTTGAAGCGATGGGTGCAACAGTAAAGATCGGAAATGGATTTATCGAAGCAAAAATTGATGGCCGCTTGCAAGGTGCAAAGATTTATTTAGACTTCCCTAGTGTAGGAGCTACTGAGAATATCATGATGGCTGCAACACTTGCTGAAGGAACGACTATCATCGAAAACGCTGCAAAAGAACCAGAAATCGTATGTCTAGCTAACTACCTGAACGCGATGGGTGCTACAGTTATCGGTGCCGGTACAGGTACGATCCGTATTGTCGGAGCTGAAGAACTTGTCGGTGCTGAGCACACGGTAGTTCCAGACCGTATCGAAGCTGGTACGTATATGGTAGCAGCAGCGATCACACAAGGTGACGTTTTAGTTGAAAATGCAATCGCAGAACACCTACGTCCTTTAATCGCAAAAATGGAAGAGATGGGTGTACAGATTCAAGAAGAAGGAAACGGACTTCGTGTTCGCGGACCTCGTGAATTAAAACCTGTTGATATCAAAACAATGCCTCACCCAGGATTCCCGACTGACCTTCAGTCGCAAATGATGGCGCTATTGCTCCGTGCAAACGGAACAAGCGTAATCACGGAAACTGTATTCGAAAACCGTTTCATGCACGTGGAAGAATTCCGCCGCATGAATGGTGATATTAAAATCGAAGGCCGTTCTTCTGTAATCAACGGACCTGTAAATCTGCAAGGTGCTGAGGTTGCTTCAACTGACCTTCGCGCAGGTGCAGCTTTGGTACTTGCTGGGCTTGTCGCTGACGGTTACACGCGTGTAACTGAATTGAAGCACATCGACCGCGGATATGTTGATTTCACTGGAAAATTGGCTGCATTAGGTGCTGACATCGAGCGTGTAAACGAAGATGTGAAAACAACACCTGCAAAAGAAGAGCAATCATTAAAAAGTAATTTAGCATAATATATGATAAGAGAAACCCTTTCTCATTGTTGAGGAAGGGTTTTTCTGTTTTCTTAGTGATCCTGTAGTTATGAAAGCTGTATTTCGATTTTACGGTACGCGTTCATATATTTTGTTACACGTTCGCAGGTAAACTGGTGGTGAGCACCTGAAAAAGTGTGTAGTTCCACCTGAACGCAGCCCCTTTTAACCGGTGATTCGTGTTCAACCACCTGTAAATGATATTTTTCCACCGAGATTCAAGATTTTAGAGGCGCCATCTGTTTAATTCATAACGTATTCGGGAAATCTAAACCTTATACTTATACTTTTTTATATTAATGAAGGGATGTCGAACTCATGCTTTGGACCATTATCGGAATATTAGTCGTACTGTGGTTATTAGGTGTTATTTTTAAAGTAGCTGGCGGGATCATTCATATTTTACTCGTTATCGCTTTGATCGTTTTTGTTTTAAATTTTATTAAAGGTCGAAAATCGAAATAGCTGTAAAAGCTGGCTTTCATAGCCAGCTTTTTTTATTGGTGAAGTTTCGCTCTTTAGCTCGAATGAACACAAAAAAACAGTTCCTACTTCCTGTTTTTATTGAAAAAAATTTGATAATAGTACAATTTAATCAAAATTTTAAGAATAGTTTGAAAATAAAAAGAAAGGTGCTATTATAAATCCACTGGCTTTAAAATTCATGAAGCAAAGGGGATTGGGAAGGGATGAAAAAGCAATTATCAGTATGGGGTTTAGCGCTTGGTCTTGCCGTAAGTCCGTTAGCAGCAGGACAAGCATCAGCGGAGGCTCCGGTTAATGTTTTATCAACAAAGAAGATGGATAGCTTAACGGGCACACCGTCTTTTGTATCTGGAAAACTGTCTGAGGCTTCTTCAAAATCGGCAAAGGATGTTGTATTCAATTACCTTCAAAAAGAATCGAAAACATTTAAATTAGGAACTCAAAAAGCACAGGACTCGTTCAAGGTAAAGTCTGTTACAAAGGATGAGTTGGGCAGACAATTAGTGCGAATCCAGCAAACCTATAAAGGAGTTCCAATTTGGGGCTCGACACAAGTTGCGCATGTTAACGAAAAGGGAGAGCTCGTTGTATTTTCAGGAACGGTTACTCCTGATCTTCAAAGTAAACCAGGGTTAGGGTTCGCTAAAAAGATTACAGCTGCAAAAGCGGTAACAGTTGCTGTTAAAGACCTCGGTTTCACACCGGAATATGAAGCAGATCCAACATCTGAACTGGTTGTGTATACAAATGGAGATAAAGCCACTTATGCCTACTTGGTGAACTTGAATTTTTTATCGCCTGAACCAGGAAACTATAATTATTTTGTAGACGCCGTTACAGGCAAGATCCTGAATTCTTATAACGACTTGGATGAAGCGCATGGTGATCATAAAGCACCGCCAACGGGTGGAGGATCGTTAGTAGGAACGAATGCGATTGGTACAGGGACGGGTGTCCTTGGCGATACGAAATCACTCAACACATTATTATCGAGCGGTAAGTACTACCTGCAAGATAACACACGAGGAAACGGCGTATTTACATACGATGCGAAGAACCGTCAACAGCTACCGGGCACACTTTGGGCAGATGCGGATAACAAGCTGAACGCGACATATGACAGAGCGGCTGTAGATGCTCACTATTATGCAGGTGCGACGTACGATTATTATAAAGAAGTCTTCAACCGCAACTCGTATGACAATAAAGGAGCAGCATTAAAATCAACGGTTCACTATGGCCGTAATTACAACAACGCGTTCTGGAACGGACAGCAGATGGTATACGGTGATGGCGACGGATCGACGTTTGTATCATTGTCAGGCGGATTAGATGTTGTCGCGCATGAATTAACACATGCTGTAACGGATTTCTCATCTGATCTGATCTATCAAAACGAATCGGGTGCGTTGAACGAAGCGATGTCCGATATTTTCGGTACGCTAGTCGAGCACCATGAAAATAACAACCCGGATTATGAGATCGGAGAAGATATCTACACACCAGGAACGCCGAATGACGCGCTTCGTTCGATGAGCAACCCGGCAAAATATCAAGATCCTGATCATTATTCGGTTCGCTACACAGGAACGGGCGACAATGGCGGAGTGCACATCAACAGCGGTATCATCAATAAAGCGGCATACTTGCTGGCAGTCGGTGGAACGCATTATGGTGTAACGGTTCCGGCGATCGGCAACCAAAAAGTTGGAGCGATCTACTACCGCGCTAACACGGTATACTTAACAGCTTCATCAAACTTCAGCCAAGCAAGAGCAGCTCTTGTTCAATCAGCATCTGATCTTTATGGAGCAACCTCTCCAGAAGTAGCAGCGGTTAAAAAATCGTATGATGCAGTTGGTGTGAACTAAATCAATAAAAATAACCCTGATCTCTGTGTGAGAGGTCGGGTTTTTTTTATCGTTATCAAATAATTATTAGGAGAATTGGGAAGTTTAACCTGTAGTTATAAATTTATTGAATCACCCATAAAGGAAGATGAAATATGGAATTGAAACATGTTTTATTTGAAGCAGAGGATTTAAGTATTATTGAACAAGTCTTTAGAACTTCCTTGCTCTATTTTTTGTTATTCGCGTCTGATAAAGCAATGGGTTTTAAGCAGAATGCTATTACGACTCCTTATAATTTCATAATGGCAGCTGGTATCAGTCATATTTCTGCTACTCGAATCGTAGTTCCTGATTCAAGGCCGATCGATGCTTTTGCAATAATCATTGTTTATACCATTTTTATGCTTTGTTTTACTTACTTTGGGTACCTTAAGCTACCGTCGATTGTATCGCAAACGCCTACTATCATCGTAAAAAACGGTAAAATCATAAAGAAAAATTTAAAGAAAACGAGGCTAACACTTGATAATGTATTATCCATTTTACGAGTGAAAGATGCTTTTAATCTTGAAAAAGTGAAGTTTCTAGTAGCAGAAACAACCGGTGATTTTAGTGTTGCCATCGACAGTAAAGATCAGCCCGTAACTAAATCTTCTGTGGGTATACCAACGACTCCAAATGAGCTATCTCAGCTTGTCATATATGAAGGGAGAGTGGATCAGCGGGTGCTAAAGAAAAACAACCTTGACCATGATTGGTTAAACCAGCAGTTACAAATACTTAATATTCAAGCGATAAATGATGTTTTCGTTGGGATTCTCACTCCTGAGAAAACGCTTTACATAAACCGGCAGGAGGTTTAAGATGCCTCAAGTTTTTGGTGAGTTAAAAGATATTACATTGATGGGGTATGTAATTCGAACAATTCTTGTAGGGGTTATAGTCTTCTTGGTTGGAAGGTTTGTGACGAAAAGGTCCTTTAGCCAAATGACGACCTTTGACTTTGCATTGATCTGGATACTAGGAGCCCTTACTGTATCTCCCTTATTAGAAGGGGATGTGACTTTTACAAGGACGATCACTCCTATATTAACGCTTTTCTTCTGGCATACCGCACTCAGTATGATTTCTTTAAAGAGCAGGTCATTTGCTCATTTTTTTAACGGGAAACCATTGCTGCTTATTGATGATGGGAAAATCGTCAGGAAACATTTAAGAAAACACTTTATGAATATTGATCTCTTGCTAGCTGAGCTTAGGATTAGAAAAGTTTTTGATATATCCGAAGTCAGGTATTGCATGTTGGAGCCCAACGGTCAGCTGAGCATCATGAAGTACAGTACACACGATCCAGTTACAGCGTCAGATATGAAAACTGCAGTCTCTCCAGTTAACATCCCGTTAGTGGTGATAAATGATGGAAAACTTTTTGAAGAGAATCTTAAAACAGCAAACGTAGATCTGACGTGGCTAAAAGAAAACTTGAAAACACATCAAGTGGACTGCGTCGAGTCCGTGTATTTGGCAACTGTTAATCAAGATAAAAAATTGTATGTTTCAAAAAAATAGAGCTGAAATCGTAACGGAATCCGTTGCGATTTTTTTGTTGAGATTTTCAATATTCACTTTACAAAATATGTAAAAGTAAAGTATACTTTACGTAAAGTTAGCTTTACGTAAGGGTGATTCATTTGGAACATCGTATTAAAGAACTTAGAACGAGATGTGGCTGGACACAAGAACAACTGTCCGAAAAACTTGGGGTTTCCAGACAAACCGTAATATCAATCGAAAACGGCCGATACAATCCTTCATTAGAGCTTGCCTATAACATCGCACAATTATTTCGGCTTAGTATCGAAGAAGTTTTTATTTTCGAGAAGGGGAGTGACTGAAAAAGTGGGTGTAGACCAGTTGTTAGCATTATTAGGATTGTTACTTGGGGTATTAGGCGGTCTTTTTGGGCTCTGGTGGGGGAGAAAGTTAGCAGCACGAAAGAGAGGGATCGATGAAAGATATGAAAATATTGCCGTGAAGGCTCTTGCGAATGGGTGGAGAGTCACTTTAGTTTATATTTCTGTTTTATTTATTTTATTGGTAATGGGAATTAAGTTATCTGTTGCACCTGTTTTAGGGACGCTTTTATTGATTCATATGGCAGGATGGGCATTATCATTTATTTATTATCAGATTAAGTTTTAATGAAATAGATAGGATATAAAAAACATCCAGACTTAAAAATCTGGATGTTTTTTGTCTGGTCCCATAAATTACAGACCATTCACGGCCATTTTTCCGAGCGGTCCGTTCTCATCAATGATATCCTGTAGATCAAAAACGGAGATAGGGAACATGGGGAAGCCAAATACATAAGCAGTGATCTCATATAGTTGAAAATAGATCACAAGCGACTTGTCGGCGATATAGAAGTCTTGATCCGGCCTGATGCTTTTGAATGGTTCGAGTGTGTCAATCTGCCTGGCTTTAAGCTGTTCTTTTATATGACGATTGATCACTTCCGCATAATTACTTCCGGGTTTAAATAGATCTTTTAACTGATACGTTTTTCCTGTAGAAAGATCCCATGTCTCTGATTTGATATACGTCATTCCATGAGCGGCCATGGGCGTATAGGCAAAATTTAAGAAACCGATGCTCAAGATGTTCTTTTCGTTCGTTTTAACGGCAAACTCCCCATACATGCCTGGACGAGCCTCGGGATTCTGGTAATTCGCGAGCTGCTCGTTGATCTGAACGATTCTTCGGTTTACTTGCTGCTCAATACGAGGATCGATCTTGCCTTCGATCTGCGGGTAATAAATCTTAATATTGCCAGGTGCATACGTGAGCGTACGAACCAAGACAGGAGGTTGAAAACTGTCCATGCTGTTCACCCTTTCGTGCCGATCATCTCTTCATATTATGCGAGGAAATGCCTGTCTCAGTCTGCGTATATAAAACTTGTAAACCGGTATGTTCTTCATTGTAAAAATGCTAGTTTTGTGTTCTAAAAGCCCGCCTTTTTGTATAAGTTGTATGGTAGATAACAATCTAGGAGGGCATGGGAACGTGAATGTAAATGTAAAGCCGTTGATTTGGATTCTAGCTATTTTTGTCGCTATCATCGTCCTTCTCCCGACGATACTCGTACTACCATTTTCGTCAGCACCTCCCCAGTGGAAAGAAGAGAAGGCTGCACGCCCATCTGAGAGAGTGCTAGCTTTAGAAGTCCCGCATTCCGACATCGTCGTGCCTGTTTTCAGAAAATCGATGGATACGGTGCAGAACATCCCGTTAGAAGAGTATGTAGCGGGAGTGGTCGCTTCTGAAATGCCTGCAGACTTTGAGTTAGAAGCGCTGAAAGCACAAGCGTTAACCGCACGGACGTTTATTGTAAAAGCTCTACTAAACCGCGGCAAAGACGATAGTCTGCCAGAAGGTGCGGTCGTGTCAGACACGGTGATGCATCAAGTGTACAAAGGAAACGAAGAGCTAGAGACGCTTTGGGGAGATGATTTCAACAAAAAGATAGAGAAGATCATCAAAGCGGTCTCTGAGACAAAAGGACAGATTTTAACGTATGAAGGAGATCCGATTCAAGCGAGTTTCTTTTCCACAAGCAATGGCTTTACTGTTAATTCCGAGGACTATTGGAAAAACGAATATCCGTATTTAAGAAGTGTAGAAAGTCCGTGGGATAAAAAAGAGTCTCCGAAATATACAGAGACCGTCCAGCTGCCTGTAAGCACGGTAGAACAGAAACTCGGCGTTTCGCTAACAAAAGATGGCCAGATCGGAAAAGTCTTAGCCACAACAAGCGGAAAACGAATCGGCAAGTGGGCGATTGGTAAAAAAGAGTTCACCGGAAAAGAAGTACGAGAGAAGCTGGAGCTGCGGTCGACGGATTTCCAGATGAAGAAAAAAGGAAAGCAAGTTACCGTGACAACCAGAGGATACGGTCATGGAGTGGGGTTGAGCCAATATGGTGCGAACGGAATGGCAAAGGAAGGGAAGTCGTATAAAGAGATCGTGAATCATTATTACAAAGGGATAGAGATAACTGACTATAAACCAATCGCTGACAAGGGGCTCGCGTATCAGCCTCAGTAAATTGTGTGGAAATTGTAGGGGGTCTGACCCGGGTCAGACCCCCTCTTTATCGTTGTTAGGAAACCGCTAGATGTCATAAGGCATTCGGCGGTTTTTTCAATTGTCGAACGAAATCTTCAAAAAAGTTTTGCGCCAAAGTATATATTTTCAGAATTCTGTTCAAACTTGTTGCTGAGGTGATGAAAAATGAAAGAAGAAGAAAAACAAAACAAAAAAACAGTACCGATGAAAGGTAAGAGTGCTATGAAAAAACGTTGGGTTTATCCTGCAGTATATTTAAGCTTTGCAGCAGTCATTCTAACTTCTGTTCTATGGTATCAAAACGATGCGAAGAATACGGAGAATAATAATACTCCAGATAGCGCATTAGAGGACAATGGAGCAGCAGTGCCTGTATCCCTTACAAAAGAAGTTTTCCAGATGCCCGTTTCTGACCCTGAAGCCATTGAAGTGGTAAAAGATTTCTTTAGCCCAGAAGCTCCAGCTCAAGAACAAGAAGCAGCTCTTGTATTCTATAACAATATCTACTACCAAAACCGAGGTATCGATCTAGCGACTGCTGATAACAAAGCATTCGACGTAACCGCAGCATTAAGTGGTAACGTTGTAAAAGTTGCAAAAGATCCTGCACTAGGATTCGTAGTAGAAGTAGAACATGACAAAGGTGTAGTCACACACTACTCATCTCTTGCTTCTGTCTCTGTTAAGCAAGGTGACCAAGTGAAGCAAGGCGCAGTTGTAGGACAAGCTGGTGAGAACGCATATGATACAGATGCGAAGATCCACGCACACTTCGAAGTTCGTAAAGACGGAGAAGCAGTCGACCCAGTGATGGCTTGGGATCAATCTGTTGCACAACTTGCAACCGCTGTTGATGACTCTCGTAAAGAGATGAAAAAAGCGGAAGAGAAGAAAGCAGTAGAAGAGCAGAAGAAGGCTGAAGAGAAAAAGCCTGCTGAAGAAAAGAAACCAGCACCAAAGGCTGAAGACAAAGGTTCTAAAGATACAAAGGACACAAAGGATTCTAAAGATACAAAAGATACGAAAGACACGAAGGATGGCAAAGATGGTAAAGATGCCAACCGTGAGCAAGAATCATCATCTCAATCAGCCGAAGATACGAATGCTCCTGCAGCAGACGACTCTGGTGCTAACGAATAATAGCAAAAAGGAAGCTGTCTCGGTTTAACCCGAGACAGTTTTTTTATTTTTATTTAAATTTCAACCGTTTATCGGTGAACCAATTCACTTTTTTAGGTGGTCCCGATTGCATAACCGGTGTAACGAAGCAGTTCTCAGGTGGTCACAGAAGTTTAATCGGTGAAAAAAGCAAGTTTACCGGCGAACGCGTAATACATATAAAAACACGTACCGTGAAAAATTTTTTCTTCATCCACTTCACTTAAATAACTTAATTTTCCAACTGTTTATGCAGGTTTTTTCACAAATATGGACATTTCCCCTTGTCCCAGTTGAGATTTAGGCATATAACGAAAACTTGGTTAATAAGATGTTACAAAACCTACAATAATTCAATTGAGGGTGAGCGGTGAGAAATCGTACTATGGCTGCGGTGGAAAAAGGGGAATGGAAGCAATACTTATAAGCCGAAGATGACAACGAAACTTGTCACGTAGCTTGTTCATACAAGTCTCTATCGCATCTCTCACATCCATTTTAGGGAGGCGAGTGGTGTGCACGATTACATCAAAGAGCGAACCATCAAGATAGGACGGTATATCGTGGAGACAAGAAAAACAGTCCGCATGATCGCAAAAGAATTCGGGGTTTCCAAAAGCACGGTGCATAAAGATCTCACCGAGCGGCTGCCTGAAATTAATCCTGATCTTGCAAACAACGTAAAAGAGATCCTCGAATACCATAAGTCCATCCGCCACTTGAGAGGTGGAGAAGCGACTCGCGTAAAGTACAAAAAAGGCACAGAGGAAGTTGTTCAGTAAGTTTATGAGTATGAAGGATGTTAGATGAAACAATATACATTATGTGCCGCATCGTTCCAGTATCAAATAATTAATTTTTGACAATATTTCACCTTGTTCGACAGACTTGTGATATAATGATAAATTGGATAGAACTTCGATTTTTTACTAAAAATGTCATTATATCGTATGGATGTTAACAGGGAGGATATAACATGTTTTCAAGGGACGTTGGAATTGACCTTGGTACCGCTAATGTACTAATTTATGTAAAAGGAAAAGGGATCGTACTCGATGAGCCATCTGTCGTTGCGATCGACACGAATACCGGAAAAGCACTCGCTGTAGGAGAAGAAGCCCGCCGCATGGTAGGCCGTACGCCTGGGAACATCGTGGCGATCCGCCCGTTAAAAGACGGCGTTATCGCTGACTTTGAAGTAACCGAGCAGATGCTGAAACATTTTATTAATAAGATTAACGTAAAAGGCATGTTTGCCAAGCCTAGAATCTTGATTTGTACACCAACGAACATTACATCCGTTGAACAAAAAGCGATTAGAGAAGCTGCGCAAAAGTGCGGAGCGAAACATATTTTTCTTGAAGAAGAGCCAAAAGTGGCTGCAATTGGGGCGGGGATGGATATCTTCCAGCCGAGCGGCAATATGGTTGTGGACATCGGTGGTGGCACAACTGACATTGCGGTCTTGAGCATGGGAGATATCGTTACGTCCTCTTCTATTAAGATGGCTGGGGACAAGTTCGATACTGAAATCCTTCAATATATTAAAAAAGAGTACAAGCTGTTGATCGGTGAACGTACGGCTGAAAATATTAAATTGAACGTAGCTACCGTTTACGAGCGTGACGAAGAGCTCGAGATCCGTGGCCGTGACATGGTATCAGGACTTCCACGTACGATTACAGTAGGTTCAAAAGAAATTCAACGCGCATTGATGGAGCCAGTGATGGTGATCGTTCAAGCGGCAAAGAGCGTTTTAGAAAAAACGCCGCCTGAATTATCCGCTGACATCATCGATCGTGGTATCATGCTAACAGGTGGTGGAGCGCTTCTTCACGGAATCGACCAGCTGTTTGCAGATGAATTAAAAGTACCTGTATTGATCGCAGAAGAGCCCATGAGAGCCGTAGCGAACGGAACAGGCTTAATGCTTGAACATATGGATAAGATCGCGAAAAGAAAAGTGTTTTAATGATGGAAATGCCGCCCAATGTGGGTGGCATTTTGTTTTTGTATGAAGAAATGGAAGGCTAGATAAGCGCGAAAAACAGCTTCTAGGCCCTAAATCGAAATTTATAGGCCCTCAAAATAATTTATAGTCCTTGAAATTATTTTATAGGCCTTTGAAAAGATTTATAGTCCTTCAAATTCATTTATAGGCTTTTCGACAAACAAGCTGATTCGCATCACAAAGTCACTTCACTTCTCTCCACCACCTCTAGGACGAAATCCCCATCATGAAAAAAGAATATCATTATTTTTGCAGAAATCTATTAATAATTGTAAAAAACTGTCGATACAACAGATGAGACATATTGTGTCCAGATTACAAATACAGGAGGAATACTCCGTGTTAAGAGGCTTTTATAATGCTGCAGCTGGCATGCTGGCACAGCAGCGCAAACAAGAAATTTTAACAAACAACATGGCGAATGCGAATACGCCTGGATATAAAGCGGACAATGCGAGTCTGCGCACTTTTCCAACGATGCTGCTTCAGCATATGGGAGAGACGGAAATGAACGGTAAGAAGCTGCCGAACAACTACCCGATCGGACCAGCGGCACTCTCAACAGGTGTTTACGTTCAGGAAACTGCACCTAACTTTTTGCAAGGTGACATGCGCGAGACGGGGATAAAAACGGATATGGCGCTTCTTCAAGGACAAGTTCCACTTGACCCCGAAACAGGTAAGCCCGGCGGACTCTTTTTCCGATTGAACGTGAACGGAGAAGAACGCTTTACGAGGAATGGTCATTTTTCAGTGGATGCAGAAGGTAGTCTTGTAACGCCGGAAGGAAATTATGTGCTTGGAACCGATGGTAACCGAATCACGGTGAGAAGCGACAATTTTACAGTGAGCAAAGACGGTACGGTGCTCGATAACGGTGCAGTTGCGGGGCAGATCGATGTTGCGTACATCACGAACCCTAACGATCTTGTAAAAGAAGGCTCAGGGTTATTCAGACTGGATGGAAACGGGGATGCGCCGAGTGCTCTTGGGAATCCGAACATTACGTACAACGTGCAGCAAGGTTTTGTAGAACGTTCGAACGTGAACACGGAACAGACGATGACAGAGATGCTGACGGCTTATCGTGCGTTTGAAGCCAACCAAAAAGTGCTTCAAGCCTATGACCGTACCATGGAAAAAGCATCGAACGAAATTGGCCGAATCGGTTAGGGGGATCAAAAATGAACCAGTCTATGATTTCAGCAGCAGTAACGATGGGGCAGCTGCAGCATAAGCTTGATACCATCTCAAATAATATGGCGAACAGCACGACGAACGGCTATAAAAGACGCGAGGCGCAATTTTCGGATATTCTTTTTCAGCAGATTAATAGTGAAGCACTGAATCCGACTGAAGCGGGCCGACTAACGCCCAACGGAATTCGACTGGGCAGCGGAGCACGTGTTTCTTCAACTGCGCTCAGTTTAGAAGCGGGCACGCTCCAGCAGACAGGCAGGCTTCTTGATGTAGCGCTCACACAGCCTAGCTTTTATTTTCAGGTTTCGGGCGTGGATAACAACGGAAACGAAACGCAGCGGTTCACAAGGGACGGCGCGTTCTATTTATCACCGTCTGCTAACAACCCGAATCAGTTGGAACTTGTTACATCAGAAGGCAATAAAGTAATGGGTGTAGACGGACCGATTACGATTCCAGCTGATCATAGCAAAATTACCATTGGACAAAACGGCCAAGTTTCGGTAACGTTAAATAATGGAGCGATTGTTGAATCAGGACAGTTAGCGATTGTGAACATGGTTCGGCCGCAGTTGATGGTATCTGTCGGGCAGAACTTGCAAGCGCCACAGGACATTCCGTTAAATCAACTGATAGAGGAAGTAAATGCTGGAGCAGGTAACTTCGTTCAGCAAGGTGCACTCGAATCCTCGAATGTAAACATTTCCACCGAGATGACGGAAATGATTCAAACACAACGTTCTTATCAATTTAATGCGCGTTCTCTTACAATTGCTGACCAAATGATGGGGTTAGTAAACGGGCTTCGCTAAATGAGGTAGGTTTGTATGACGAATAAGATGCAAGAGTTGAATAAAAACGAAAAACCGAAAACACAGCGTTACCAAGAAAAAGAAACGTCTACTAAAGAAGAGAAGAAACAGTGGTACCAACGCCGAACGAAAAGAAGCTTTCCGATTTGGCTTCGTCTTCTGCTCCTCGTCTGTGGAATCATCGTCTGCTTTGCTGTTGGTACGATGGTTGGCTATGGCGTGATTGGTGACGGCAAACCGATGAACGTGTTTGAAAAAGAAACATGGACACATATCATCGACCTTGTAGAAAAAGATGGGTAAAGATATAATAAAAAAACAATGGCAATGAATATAGTCATTGTTTTCTTTTGATGTAAAATTAGTACCAGGTAACAATACCAAGTATAATAAAAATAGATTAGAAACAATGAGTGAAAAAGAAAGGTGATGTTTGTATATGCTAACAATCGAAGAAATTAAAGAAATCATTCCGCACCGTTATCCGTTCCTGCTGATTGACCGCATCTTAGAAGTAGAAGAAGGAGAGCGTGCTGTCGGAATCAAGAACGTTACAGCGAACGAAGAATTTTTCAACGGTCACTTCCCGGAATATCCGGTTATGCCAGGCGTACTAATCGTAGAAGCACTCGCTCAAGTAGGGGCAGTCGCTATGCTGAAAAAAGAAGAGAACCGTGGCCGCCTTGCTTTCTTTGCAGGCATCGATAACTGTCGCTTCAAAAAGCAAGTCGTACCAGGCGACCAGCTTCGTCTAGAAGTAGAGATGACACGTGTGCGCGGTTCGATCGGTAAAGGCAAAGGGATCGCAACCGTTGATGGCCAAGTAGCCTGCGAAGTCGAGATCACCTTCGCACTAGGCAAATAAAAAACCACAGTGGGGTCTGACCCCACACAATTATCATAAAAGCTTGAAATGGAGCATTCCTTTAGGGTGTAAGTCCTATTTCAAGCTTTCTTTTTATGCTATTTTAAATTTGAGCTTCAAAATATGGCTGCGAAGGAGAGTAAATCAGGATGAAGAATTATGAATATATCTTGTTTGACTTAGACGGCACTCTTTCTGATCCTAAAATCGGTATCACAAAATCTGTTCAGTTTGCCCTGAGAAGAATGGGCATTACAGAAGAGAACCTTGATCACTTAGAATCTTTCATCGGACCACCACTTCAACAATCTTTCCAAGAATTCTATTCCTTTAATGAAACGCAGATCCGAATAGCCATCACGCACTATCGTGAAAGATTCAAGGACATTGGCATGTACGAGAATACACTTTACGAACATATTCCTTCACTTCTTCAAGAACTCAAAGACTATGGCCTTACATTAGTTGTCGCAACTTCAAAACCTACCGTATTTGCTGAAGAAATCTTAAAATACTTCAACATACATCATCATTTCGACTTGATTGTTGGCAGCAATCTCAACGGAACACGTACGAGTAAAACGGAGATCATTCAGTACATTCTTCATCATTACAACAATCAACCAAAGGAAACGTTCATCATGATCGGTGACAGAAAGCATGATATTATCGGGGCTTGTAACACAGGTATCAATTCAATAGGCGTTACATACGGATATGGTTTAATGGAAGAACTCACAGCTGCAAAACCTACTTCTATTGTTAATACTGTCTCTGAATTAAGGGAAGTATTATTGAAAAACACAACTATTCAAATCCAGAGTTGAAAATAATAAAAAAATTGGATTAAGTGTACATGTGGAAAATACACTATTCCGATATGTTCGCATAAGATGGTCGCTGTAAAATTATTACGAGGTAATTCCTATTATATCCGCAGATAAGTTCAATAATTCCGGGTTAAAGCTCAATAATTACGTGTATAAAATTATTTATCCGATTTTCGACATTTTTCGCTATCAATCTGTTAACTAACATCAAATATTTTAAAGACCTTACAAAAAAAGAACACATCAAAAAACCTGGAGCCCTCTCCAGGTTTCACACATTCCTATTTCGCCCTTGCCACAATTCCGTTATGCACCTTTATATAACCATGTCGCATAATCTCCAGACCGTTTTCATGCAGATAGAGTCCCATCTGCTCTAACGTCATCAGCTCGCGATACGTATGGTTCATCACATCCGCCATGATCTCGTAATACAGTTTGGAACGCAATTGCGCACGAGGTGTCGTCATCACGATATAGCCACTCGGTTTCAAGAATTTTCGATGCCACTCAACGACTTCAGCTTTCATAGAGTCTGGAAAATGCTCTAACAACCCGACGCTGAGTACGATGTCGAACTCTCTGCCATATGGGAGATTGCGAATATCATCCACGACATACGAGATATTGAAGTCATTTTTATAATAAACTTTGTCTCCGCCCGTTCCTGAATTCCTCCCCAAAAACGGATAAGACTCAGGAAACTCTGTGAACCGTGTATCTCGGCAGAACGGATCATAATCCACCATCACTACCTCACCGTCAGGGTACATCGCTGACAGCTGCATCGCTTCATAGCCTTCAGCAGCTCCCAAAAATAGTATGCGAGGTTTCAGAACGTCCAGTCCCTCGAACAAAGCTCTCTTTCCACGCGGATCCCAGATGCCGTCTTGAATACGGTGCACATAATTCCAGAGGTGGATCCGCACGTAATCACCAAGTGCCGTTTTTACTTCACTAGGCTTGAAGCTTGTTAAACTTTTAAAAAAAGCGCTCTTTTTATCCCCAATCTCATTGGGTACATCCTTAGAGAACCACTCGTGAAAGGACTGGTTGAACATCGTCCAGGATGTATGGACCGGGAGCATCTCGCCGTGCGTCTGTTCCCACTCTGTTTTTTCTTTTGAAAAAGAAGTCACCTCATACGGTTTGCCAATATCTTTCCACGTCACAGTGGACCAATCGTTCACCGTATTTACTTTTACAAACTTTTCATATTCTTTTCTGTCTCTATACTGTCGCAGATCCATTCGGTATGACGGCCTCATTTCTGTTTGGCCGAACGTTTTCGGTTGCTGAACCGCTGTTTCAAGCATGATACGACCTCCTTAAAAAAGGATTTTTTATAGATATTCAAAGAAAGAATGTAAAATCCTTTAAATCCTAACATTTCGGTTCGACGTGATAAAATAGAATAAAGAAAACAGGGAGGGAAATGGAGATGAAAATTATTTTTATCGGTGACAGCATTACAGCTTCAAATAAAAACACAGACGCAGATCGACTGGGTGACGGTTACGTTCGCATGATTAAAGAAGTCTTGCCAGGGGAAGTAACAGTGATCAATAAAGGTGTGAACGGACATCGCGTGACAGACCTCGCTTTTCGGTGGCAGCGAGATGTAATCGATCTTGAGCCTGATCTTTTATCTGTTTCCATTGGAATCAACGATGTGTGGAGACAGCTCGACAGCCCTCAATTGGAGCAGGTGGATGCTTCTAAATTTGAGGAAGTGTATCGGGGGTTGTTAACGCAGCTTTCACCAAAAACAAAACTTGTCTTAATGGAACCTACGATTATAAAGGAAAACACAGAATCTCAAGGAAATCAGTTGTTGATGCCGTACGTGGAAGTGGTCCGAAAGTTAGCAAAAGAATTTAAAGCGGTGCTCGTACCTACGCATGAAATTTTCCTCAACCATCTAACCAAAAAACCAGACGTGTCCTTAACAACAGACGGTGTACACATGAGACGAAAAGGAAACGAACTTATGGCAAAAACGTGGCTGGAAGCTGCAGAATCACTCGTTACCTTATAAAACTGAACAGGAGTTACATAGATGGCAAACACAACACTAACATTCTTTCACGAGATACATCGAGAAGCGTTAAATGCATTTTATTTACCACAGGAGCAAGAAAAATTCACGGCTATGCCGAATGATGCTTTAAAGAAATGTGAAAAAGATCAGGGGCGTCATCCTGTAGTTATTGAGGGTGACAACAAAACAGTCGGCTTTTTCGTTCTGCATAAGGGTGAGAACATTGGAGATTTTACGGCAAACCCGAACGCTATGGTCATTCGTGCACTATCCATCAATCACCCTGAGCAAGGAAAAGGGTACGCAAAAGTTGCGATGCTGCAGCTTCCTCTGTTTGTTTCCAAACACTTTCCGGAAGTAAACGAACTCATTTTAGCCGTAAACTTCAAAAACGAATCTGCAAAAAGACTTTACGAAAAAGTAGGTTTTGTAGATCGCGGTCAGATCAAACCTGGTCCAGTCGGGCCGCAATATGTGCTGCATTATGATCTATAATTATTAAGCTCATATAAAGCTAATTTTAGAATTGTAAAGTCTCCGTTATGACTTGGTAAATTGCGTCTTTTCGGTTTTTTTTCATGATATATTCTGAACAGGGACAAAGAAATCCCATACTCATGCAAAAATCATAATGAAAATCCGAAGGGAGCAATTGAACAATGAGCAAAACGTTTTTGGCTAAAATCGGAGCATCTCTTTTGGCAATATTTTTGATCACTGCATGTAGCAACTCGGAAGACACGAACACGGATGAAGAAACAAACACAGAAGAAACAGAGACTCAAGATGAAGAAACAACGACCGATGAAGAAGGTTCTACAGAAGAAGAAACTTCAACAGATGAGGAATCAACAGAAGAGTCAGCTGAATAAGATAAAAGAAGTGCCGGGCCTCTACCTACCAGAGAGGACCCGGTTTTTTGTTGTTTGAAGTAATTTGACATGGGACGAGTAAGTTTCACTGCAAGGTGCGTGCATCTTATAAAATTTCACGGTACGTGTTTTTTAATTTATTACACGTTCGCTCAAACATGACCGCTTTTCGCTCCAAAAATCTCTTGTTTCGCTCCATAGCCCTCAGATTTCACTCTTGACTTAAAAAAACAAGTAAACAGCTATCAACTTCATATTTCCAAACCCTCTACCGCCTTGAAAATGTCGAAAACATAAGAATATTTAACTATTTATAAACAGTTTTATCAGCCGAACGGCTCATTTCCAAGAAAAGAAAACATGGCATAATAAAAGGAATGAAAGCGTTATCTTAAAAGCATTTGTGCAAACGCTTTCGCTAATTTGCACAACAATAAAGGGGGAAATGAAGTGAGGAAAATGAAAACTCGCAACACGGTTTCTTGGTTATTGCTTTTTACGCTTATTTTGCAAACGTTTGCATCTGCATTACTCATACAACCTTCTTCAACTAAAGCGGTGGAGCGCAACGTAACGCTTGTTGGAGATCTGCAATCTGAACTTGGTGGTTCTAGTGACTGGAACCCGGCTGACACTGCTACAAAAATGGAACAGCAACCGAACGGAAAATACCGACTAACAGGTACTCTTCCTGCCGGAACCTATGAATACAAGGTTGCGATCAATGGTTCATGGGATGAGAACTATGGAGTGGATGGAAAACAAGGTGGGGATAACTACAAGTTGACGATCGACACGGAAAAAGAAGTTACATTTGTTTATGATGACACGACTCACAAATTAACGATTTCAGAACCACTTCCTGCTGAAAAAACACCACGAATCGTAGGTGACATCCAGCCGGATATCGGAGCAGGAGGCGAGTGGACACCTGGTGAATCGACTGCACTATTACAAGATGAAGACGGTGACAACATCTACACGTACACCGCACAAGTGCCAAAAGGAAAGCACGAATTTAAAGTAGTGCTCGGCAACAATTGGGATGCGCCAAATTATCCGGCAGACAACATGAAGTTGAACGTACTGAAAGACGCAGAGATCACGTTTTTTTACAATCATGACACAAAAGAAGTGTACACGAACTATGACGGGGGTCTTCCGGATGGCAGCGTGAACGCAGGCAAGCTTCACCATGATACATGGAACGAAGCATTTCGTGCGCCGTTTGGAGCGATCAAAGCTGGACAAGACGTAACCCTTCGCCTGCAAACAAAAAAGGGCGACCTGACTGGCGCAAAGCTATATCTTCGTAACTATAACTCTGGCAATACGACGGTAAAAGATATGGTGAACGCTGGCTGGACGACAGTGAACGGCGAAGACATCGAGCTGTGGGAAGCTACGGTTACACCTGAAGAAAAAGGGGTGTACGGCTATAAATTCACCGCCCGTGATGGAGATGCGGTAAAAGAATACGGAGAAGATACAGGTGAGGGTGGAAAAGGGGCAGCAGCTGATACGAACGCCGCTCTATTCCAGATGACTGTATACGACCCGTCTTATAAAACACCTGACTGGATGAAAGAGTCTGTTGTATATCAGATCTTCCCTGACCGTTTTTATAACGGAAACAAAAAGAACGACAAAGCAAAAACAACGGCTCGTGGCACTGAACCGATCGAGCACCGAGATTGGAATGAGCTGCCGGACAACCCTCGTCAAGCAGAAACAGAAGGCTATGATGGGGACGAAATATGGTCGAACGACTTCTTTGGTGGCGATATTGCTGGTATCCAGAAGAAATTAGACTATATCGAGTCACTTGGCGTAAATACGCTGTACCTGAATCCAGTTGCACATGCAGCATCCAATCATAAGTATGATGCGACGGACTATAAAGCGATGGATCCGATGTTTGGGTCACCAGAAGAATTTAAGGCTTTTACAAAAGAACTGAAAAAACGGAAGATGCACTTGATCCTTGATGGTGTATTCAACCATGTTGGAGACGATTCGATCTATTTTGACCGTTACAGCAAATACAAAACGGTCGGTGCGTATGAATATTGGGCAAGCATCTATGACCTGATGAGTTCGAAAGGTCTATCAGAAACGGAAGCAAAAAAACAAACAGAAGCGAAGTTCAAGAAAGAAGGACAAGAGTTTAGTTCATACGGGTTTCATAACTGGTTTAACATCGAGAACGAAAAAGTAAACGGCGTCTATAAATACCAAGCATGGTGGGGCTTTGACTCACTTCCTGAGATTAAATCCATTCCAGGTGAAGCGGTAGACTATGATTCTGAGTTGAACAACAAGCCATTCGCAGACTATATCATGTACGACAAAGATTCGGCTGCAAAATCGTGGCTAGATCGCGGTGCATCAGGCTGGCGATTGGATGTTGCGAACGAAGTAGATACAGAGTTTTGGAGAGAGTTCCGAAAAGAGCTGAAGGAAGGTAAGAAAGAAGATCCATTAATCCTAGGTGAGATCTGGGATGATGCGTCTGAATACTTCCTTGGTGATCTGTATGATTCGGTTATGAACTACCGTTTCCGCGGTGCGATGATCGACTACTTAAAAAACGGTAACGCAGAAGGCGCAGAAAACCAGATGAACGCCGTGTTTGAGGATTACCCACAAGAAGCGTTTTATGCGTTGATGAACTTGATGGGTTCTCATGATACACCTCGTGCAGCGTTTATCCTTGGAAACGGAACAGATTCTTACGAGCGTGCTGAGCTGGATCCGAAGTACGATCATGAGCTAGGTGTGAAACGACTGAAGCTTGCGGCAATCTTACAGATGGGTTATGCGGGCGCACCGACTCTTTATTATGGAGATGAAGCGGGCGTTACGGGCTCTAAAGATCCGGACGATCGAAGAACATATCCATGGGGTTCTGAGGACAAGGATCTTATAAAGCATTATCAAAACATCGGAAAAGTGCGTAGTGATTACCATGATCTCTTCAGCTATGGTGAACTTCATCACCTATACGCTGAAAAAGATGTGCTTGCTTATGCTCGTACAGATAAGAAGAATGCGGCGCTTGTTATTACAAACCGCGGCAACGAACCTAAAACCGTTGAACTAGACGTGAAAAAGCTGATCGTAAACAACGTGAAGCTAACAGATCAGCTGAACAAAAAGTACAAAACAGCTGTAAAGGATGGAAAGCTAACAGTAACAATTCCAGCGATGAGCGGTCGTATGCTCGTTTCAGATAAGCACCAGAATTTGAAAGCGCCAAAAGCTGTTAAATACGTTAAAGCTTCAGAAAGTAGTCACGCAGTTTCGCTTTTCTGGAAAGGTGACGCAAAACGCTACGCAATCTATCAAACCACGATCTCAGGTGCTTTTTATGAAAAGGTAGCAGAAACAAAAGGAAACTCGATTAAGATCGATAACCTAGACAACGGACGCAAGTATTATTTTGCAGTTGTTGCGATCGATAGAAACAACAACGAGTCGATGAAAACAGAATCAAAAGCCGCAATCCCACATGTGGAGTTGAAAAACGGAAACTATAACATTTCAAATGTAACAGCGTTAAAGAATGGCGTAATTGACCTATCTAAGCCACAAACGGTTTCAGCTGATATCAAAATTACAGGTGAAACAGAGACAGAACTAGCAGAAGGATTACAGAGTGAGCTGCAAGTAAAAGAACCAGGCAAGACGAACTGGACATCTCATAAAGGGATGTACACCGCTCAAAACGGAGAATATAACACATTTAGCGCAGATTTCTTACCTTTTAAAGAGGGAGCGTATCAATATCGTTATGCGTTCTCAACCGATTTAGGCAGAAAGTGGGTCACAAGTGAAACAAAGACAGTTACTTTTACAAAAGGTGATGACACGACTGCTCCTGCAACATCAGTAACATTAGAAGAACCAGCGCAAGAATCAGGACAAGTGAATCTGAAGTGGTCTGTAGAAGGAGCGAACGAGCCTTATCTATTCACGATTGTTCGTGATGGAGAAGTTATCGATCAAGTCCTTGATACAAGTGCAACAACGTACAAAGATTTGAACGTGACGAACGGAAAGGTCTACAGTTACGAAGTGCACATCTTCGATAAAGCCGGTAACAGCGTGAAGTCGAACGCCGTTCAAGTTACACCAGATCTTGTAATGGTAAAAGTAACAATGAAAGTAAACGCACCAGCTTATACACCACAAGGCGTGGATATTACGATGCCAGGTAGCAAGAACGGTTGGAACACGGGTGCGTGGAAGATGACGCGTGGCGGCGCGGTAACGAACGATTATGAATATACGTTTGAAGCGCAAGAAGGTGAAGTCATTACCTACAAATACGCCAAGAACAGCTCTTGGGATCAAGAAGGACTTGCTGACCATACACCGGGTAATCCGAACGATGATGATGTAAGTTATTACGGATACGGTGCAACAGGAACAGACTTGAGTTTTGTTGTCACGAACCAAGGCGGCAATGCGATGGTCGTTCAAGATAAGATTTTACGATGGATCGACATGCCGGTTGTTGTGACCTCTCATACAGATGGCCAGACTGTAACATCTGACACGATCACCCTAAAAGGAAATGCCATCAAAGAAGGGGTAATGACGATCAACGGTCAGCCGGTTACGATCAACGATGACATGACGTTCTCACACACGGTGAATTTAAGTGCAGGAGAGAACAAGCTGAACATCCATATCGAACCGTCAGAAGAGAATAAAACGACTATTTTCAAAAATGACGGCGGCGCGATTGCAAAGAACACGAAGGATATCGTGATGACAATTAATAAGAATTAGTTTGGTAGGATGCTGCTTCTCTTGAGAAGCGGCATCTTTTTTCATAAAAAAACGAGTATTTCCATACGGAGTACTCGTTTATAAAATATCTAATTCCGGTACTTCTCTAAAATGTTTTCAGTCACACGTTCTACATCTTGATTACTTCTCTTCGCCTCCGCATATCTCTCGTAATCCTCAGCCGCAACTTCTAACAAGAAGCTTTTCGGAAAAATATAAGGCTTACCCTGATCCTGTTCGTCCAAGTTGTTCAACACTTCCAGCTCGTCTTCGTTCTCCTTGTTGTGTTCAGGATCATATACAAACATCTTTCCATACTCTTCTTCTACACTTTTGTTCACATTGATAAAATACTTCATGCACAAAACACTCCTGTTCTTTTGATTATGTAACTGTTATTCCCTAGACACGTTGTCATCAGACATATAAAGACACAAAAAGGGAAGATAACCTATAAAAATTGTACAAGCACGACTCGTCATATTTCGAACTTTGTCCCGATAAGATGTAGAGAGAGCCTGACAAGTGCAGGCTTATCAAGCGGAAAGGGAGTTGGAAGTAATGAAAACTGCGGGTTCTTGGTCTCATTCGTTAAAATTTCTTTTGTTCAGTGCAGTTGGTATTTTCATGTTCTTCATTCCGATCACAGTGAAAGGAAAGTCGTCGATCCCACTCGATCACCTTGTAACGTGGGTAAGGGATACGGCGGGTGAAGCAGTGCCGCTTTATGCATTGCTCGTCATATTGCTCGGTGCTGTTTATCCGTTCTACAAAAAAACGTGGAACAAAGACCGAGTTACAACTACGTTCTCTTTGTTAAAAGTTGTAGGACTCGTTGCAGCTGTCCTTCTTTATTTTGAATGGGGTCCGAGCTGGTTAAGCGATCCGAACATGGGACCGTTCTTATTTGAGAAACTCGTGATCCCTGTTGGGTTGCTCGTTCCACTCGGCGCTGTATTCCTAGCCTTTATTGTGGGATATGGTCTGATGGAATTCATAGGGGTTCTTGTGCAAAAGATCATGAGACCTATTTGGAAAACGCCGGGCCGATCAGCGGTCGACGCCGTCGCTTCATTTGTTGGAAGCTACTCAATTGGTCTACTCATCACAAATCGCGTGTTTAAAGAAGGAAAGTATACGGTGAAAGAAGCAGCTATCATTGCAACAGGCTTCTCTACCGTTTCTGCAACGTTCATGATCATTGTGGCGAAAACGCTAGGTTTGATGGAGATGTGGAACACCTACTTCTGGACGACGCTTGTGGTCACTTTCTTAGTAACGGCCATCACAGTGAGAATTCGTCCGTTAAGCAGAATGGATGATACGTATTCAGGTGGGGAAGGTCAGCCGGAAGAAGAGGTGAATGAGAAATACTTGCAAACGGCTTGGAGAAACGCGATGGATTCATCTCAGAATGCTCCTGCATTTTTTACAAATATTTGGTCTAATTTCAGAGATGGCTTTCTAATGGCGATGAGTATATTGCCTTCCATTATGAGTGTCGGTTTAATCGCCCTTTTGTTGGCAGAATACACGCCTGTCTTTGATTGGCTGGGCTACGTTTTCTATCCGATCACATGGGCGCTGCAGCTTCCGGATGCCATGCTTGCTGCAAAAGCGGCTTCCATCGGTGTTGCTGAGATGTTCCTGCCAGCACTCTTAGTAGCGGAAGCGGCACTTGTCACGAAATTTGTAATCGGTGTAGTTTCTGTAGCTTCTATCTTGTTCTTCTCAGCGAGTATTCCATGTGTGTTGTCTACAGAAATTCCGGTGAGTGTGCCGAAGCTTGTGCTGATCTGGTTCCAGCGTACGGTGCTAGCGTTAATCCTAGCGACTCCACTGGCTTATCTGCTTCTATAAAAGATAGATTCGTAAGAGTGCTGCTGAAGTGTTTCAGCAGCACCTTTTTTATGTTATTTAGTAATCAAGAACTATTTTCTGAAATTATCAAAATATATCTTTATTTTTCCAGTTGTTATTGTATGATAATGAAGCAGTGATATGAATGGAATGGGGAGAAGAAAGAGTTGAAAAGGAAATTAGGTTCATTATTTTTAATGGCAGTTTTGGTGTTTAGCATTTTTCCTTTTACTAGTTTTGCAAACGATGACTTTCCGAGGTATGAGAGTTTATCAGTAAGTCCGCAACAAGCAAAAATAAACGAACAGGTTTGGTTTGATCTTTATGCACCTGATTCTGCCTATTTTATGCTGGAAGCGCGTCTCACGTATCTGTCTCCGCAGGGAGAAGAGCATGTAATTGAATTATCAGGTCCAAACCATTGGAAAGGACAGTTTACAGCTACTTCTTTAGAAGAAGTTGGTACGTGGCAACTTCAAAGTATTTATCTATACGATGACAGCTATAACAGTAGTACGTTTAAACGTGAACAAATTGAGCAACCTGAAGATTACGACTTTACTATATTAAATGAAGTGCAAGAAGTAGATGTAACAGCACCAACTGTGGATGCGATTACGTTTGAAAAAGAACAAGTGCAAGCCGGTGATTTTACAAAGGTTACTGTAACAGCAATTGATGATTCAGGAGTAGAGTGGATAACTCTTGGGCTTTATAATACAACTGGACGCGGAAATAATCACGTAACTGATTTTATAAAAACAGAAGATGGAACGTTTGAAGCCACGTGGTGGGTTCCGCAATTTACAGACCCTGGTGAATGGAGAGTGGATTGGGTAAATGCTGGTGATGCAGCAGGCAATCAGTATAGTTGGGACGATTATATGGGTGAGTACCCAGCATTCTTTGACACTATTCAAGTGATGAACGACAATCCTGACAATACAGCACCAACGGTATCAAGCATTCAATTTGTAAATGAAAGCGTAGAAGCAGGCAAAGATAATACCATTCAGCTTGTAGCAGAAGACGACATCTCTGGAATCAACTTTCTTTCAGTAGAAATGAGAAATGAGATGGGACAACGACTTTATATAGATGGAATCTATCCAGATGAAGAGGGTTCATGGTCAGCCAATTTTGTTGTTCCATCTTATATGAAAGATTCAACGTTTAAAGTTTGGAATGTATACACACAGGACAATGCAGGAAATGTTGATCATCAGTATTATGAAGAAGAGTATCCAGTTGGATTTGATACATTTTTGGTTATAAACGAGAACGACGATGTGAATGCACCAATGATTGAAAGTGTAACATTTGAAAAAGATTCAATGGTTACTGAAGATTCAAATACAGTAAGAGTTGCGGCAAGTGACGATAACAGTGGTATCGAAAGTATTGAGATTTACATGACGAGCCCTACCGGTAAAGGAGAAACGAGCACAGCCCTTTTTCCTAACGATGAAGGCATCTTTATAGGAGAGTTTACAATTCCGCCTTACACTGAACCAGGTGAATGGAGAGTTTCTAAAATTATCGCTAAAGACTTTGCAGGTAATGTTTTAGATAATAGGTATTCAGCAGAAAACTATCCAAATACATTTGATACGTTTTCTGTAGAAAACACGGAATTTGATTTTACACCTCCAACAATTAATAAAGTAATTTTCCAAACACCAGAAGTAAAAGGTAACGAAGAAGCAAAACTAACAATTTACGCTGAAGATTCTCAAACCGTACCAGCTTATATTGAAGTTGAATTAGTGAGTCCAAGTGGTACTCATATGTTAAAAGGAAGCTCTGATTATTTGGATGAAAGCGGATTGATGCACATCTCAATACCAATACCTAATGATGCTGAGTATGGAGATTGGCTTGTGAAACATATAAGAGTTATAGATTTAGCTGGAAACGAAGCGAATTATTCATACAGTAGTGATGACTATCCAGCTGAATTTGGTAAGCTTTTTGTAAACAACGATAAGATTGCTCCAAGCATCCCTTTTGTTAATGAAGTTAGCGATAATACTGCTATAATAACGGGCAATGCGGAGCCGCTTTCAACAATCACTGTTTTAGCAGATGGAGAGTTTTTGGCAAAAGGCAAGGCGACCAAAGATGGTACCTTTACCGTTGAAATCCCATCACAAAAAGTGGGCACATTATTAACAGTAAGCTCTGCTGATGCAGCGGGCAACGAGTCAGATGCTATTACAATTACAGTTTTAGATAAAACAGCGCCTAAAGCTCCAACCGTTGTTAAAGTGACAAAGGAAACGATTGCAGGTATGGCAGAACCGCAATCAACAGTTACAGTTACTGATAAAGTCGGAAATGTGATTGGTTCCTCTAAAGCAGATGAAAAGGGAAGCTTTGTGGTTAAGTTTATCAAACAAAAAAATCATGCCATTTTGTTTTTAAATGCAGCGGATGCTGCTGAAAACAAAAGTGATAGGGTAGAGGTTTATATAAAGGAAGCTAGAAAATAGATAAACACCAGTCAGAGTATCATACTTTGGCTGGTTTTTTGTACCTATTTTCTCCAACGGGTTGTGATGAAAGCCCTTTATCGATAGAATAGTAGTATAGAAAACTAAATAGTCATTACCACTAGGGGTGCCTTTGTTAAGGCTGAGATTAAAGTGAACTTTAAGACCCTTGGAACCTGATTTGGTTAGAACCAGCGTAGGGAAGTGGTGTGTGGATCAGATACTTCGCTATAAATATTAAAAACTGTGAAACCACCTCTTTGCTGCATAAAGGAGGTGGTTTTTTATTATGGAAAAACAGCTTCATGTAATTACTACGGGAAGGCAAAGTGATGAAGAGTTGGTTAGGATAGCGAAACTCATTCATCCGTACATCACGGCGCTGCATGTACGAGAAAAAACAAAGTCTGCGAAAGAACTCAGTCATCTTATCCATCTTCTGCAGAAAGCTGGAGTGCCTCCCTCTAAAATCATCGCAAATGATCGAGTGGATGTAGCGCTTTGTACAGGTGTAAAAGGTGTTCAGCTGACACACCACAGTTTAGATGTGTCACAAGTGCGAAGAGCTCTGCCTGAAATGATGCTCGGCTGCTCAGTCCATTCTGTTTCAGAAGCACAGGATGCTGAACAAAACGGCGCCGACTTCATCATGTATGGTCATATTTTTAAGACTTCTTCCAAACGTGATGCGGAGCCAAGAGGGTTAGATCAGCTCCAACGTGTGGTAGATCAAATCACAATTCCGGTCATCGCGATCGGAGGCATTACACCAGAAAACGTACGGAATGTCATCGGAACAGGTGCATCTGGAATCGCCGTGATGTCAGGCATTTTAGAAGCAAAATCACCACTACAAGCGGTGAAGCTGTACAAACAACAACTGGAGGTGTGGGATGCGCACAACGTATGATGCCATCATTATTGGAGGCGGCGTGATCGGCTGTTCCATCGCCTATGAGCTTTGTAAACGAAACAAACGTGTGCTGCTTCTTGAAAAAGAAACAGTAGGAAGTAAGGCGTCGAGTGCAGCAGCCGGCATGCTCGGTGCAGAGATGGAGTTTGAGACCGATCATCCACTCTATCGGCTCGCAAAAGAAAGTCGGGACTCTTTTACCCCTTTATCACAGGAGCTTTTCGATCCAGAAGGGGATTTATGAACTCGCGTTTACAGAGGAAGAAGCGGTTGATTTAAAAAGAGAAGCGACCAAGCGTCGAGATCAAGGTGAAGCAGTTTTCTGGCTCCCGGCACACGACCTGCTTAGGAAAGAACCTGCGTTGTCGCCACTTGTAAAGGGAGCTCTCTATTTTGAAAAAGATGCTCAAGTGTCACCTGTTAAGCTTATTCGTGCCCTATATCAGTCCGCAAAAATTCTCGGTGCCGAAGTTAGAGAGCATACCAGTGTGGTTCAGCTTCTCCAAACTGGCAACAGGGTGACAGGTGTCGTAACAACGAAGGAAACGTTTCATGCTGATTCCATCATAGTAGCTTGTGGGGTGTGGAGCTCGGATATAGAGCCTTCACTAAAAATGGTGCCAGTAAAAGGGGAATGTCTTTCCTTTAAAACGAAGCTTCCACTACTCACAGGTACTGTAAAATACAAAAACTGTTACCTCGTTCCAAAGCGAGAAGATCGAATTTTTGTTGGCGCGACAAGTACACCACACGTCTTTAATGAAGAGGTTACATTTTCAGGTCTATTTGAATTGATGGAGAAGGCAAAACAAATCGTTCCTGAACTAAGTGGTGCTGTTTTTGAAAAAGCATGGGGAGGCATCAGGCCCCAAACGCTATCCGGTCAACCCTATATCGGTCCTTCTCCACATAAAGAGGGGCTCATTCTTGCAACGGGGCACTATCGAAATGGCATTCTGCTTTCTGCTATAACTGGAAAAAGGATTGCCGACCATATTGAAAGCGAGGTATATCATTCGTGAAACTTATGATAAATGGAGAAACGGTCATGGTGCCAGACACTTTGCAGTCGATCACAGATCTGCTGAAGCACCTTAACTTACATGACCAAGTTGTGATTGCAGAAGTGAACGAAGAGATCATCAATAATCAAAAACAAAGTGAAACTCAAATAAAAGAAAACGACAAGATCGAACTTGTTCGATTTGTTGGCGGAGGTTGATTGTATGTTAAACATTGGACACTATTCCTTTTCATCTCGATTACTTTTAGGTACAGGCAAATACCCGGACTTTAAAACACAAAAAGAAGCGGTAGAAGCTTCTGGTTCAGAGATTTTGACGTTTGCGGTTCGTAGGATGAACATCTTTGAAGAAAGCCAGCCAAACTTTTTAGAGATGCTTGATCTGAAAAAATACACATTGTTACCGAACACAGCAGGTGCGAAAACGGCAGCAGAAGCGGTACGCATTGCAAAACTGGCGAAAGCATCGGGATTATGTGATATGGTAAAAGTAGAAGTCATCGGATGCGATAAAACGCTGCTGCCGGATCCAGTGGAAACGTTAAAAGCAACAGAAGAGCTATTAAAAGAAGGGTTCATCGTGCTTCCTTATACGTCAGATGATGTGGTCCTTGCTAGACGATTAGAAGAACTCGGTTCACATGCAATCATGCCTGCCGCTTCTCCAATCGGTTCCGGGCAAGGAATCATTAACCCGCTCTACTTAAAATTTATTATCGAGCAAACGAAGGTTCCGGTTATTGTTGATGCCGGTATCGGCAGTGCGAGTGACGCGATGATCGCGATGGAACTCGGAGCAGACGGTGTGCTGTTAAACACAGCCGTTGCAGGTGCGAAGGATCCTGTGAAGATGGCCCTCGCGATGAAAATGGCTGTAGAAGCTGGAAAGCTAGGGTATGAAGCGGGAAGAATCCCGAGAAAAGAAACGGCAACAGCGAGCAGTCCTTTAGAAGGGTTGAGTGTGAAGTGAATGAACGTTATTCAAGACAGGAATTATTTAGCCCGATCGGTATAGAGGGGCAAGCAAAAATACGGACAAAAAGCGTGCTCATCGTTGGCGCAGGCGCGCTAGGTGCGGGGAGTGCTGAAGCTCTTACACGTGCAGGGGTAAAACGGATTGTTCTTGTTGACCGCGATTACGTGGATTGGACGAACCTTCAGCGTCAGCAGCTCTATTCGGAAGAAGATGCGAGAAAACAGCTGCCAAAAGTAGTCGCTGCAAAAAATAGATTGAATCAGATTAATTCTGAAGTAGAAATTCAGGCACAAGTGATGGACATGGGGATTGAGGAAGCAGAAGAATTAATCTCTGGCATCGATCTGATCATGGATGCGACCGATAATTTTGAGACGCGGTTGTTGATCAACGATTTGGCGCAGAAATATAAAGTTCCGTGGATTTATGGAGCGTGTGTAGGAAGCTACGGAATTTCTTACACGATTTTACCTGGAGATGGACCGTGTTTGAACTGTTTGCTTGATAAGATTCCAGCGAACGGCCAAACATGCGATACGGCAGGAATTATCTCTCCAGCTGTTCAGATGGTCACCGCTTATCAAACAGCAGAGGCGTTAAAGATTTTAGTTGAAGACTATGCATCTATCAGGAAAAAAATCGTAACTTTTGATACGTGGACCAATCAGCACGTTCAATTAGGGATGGGAAAAGCGAAGAAGGTAGATTGTCCATCTTGCGGAGCTAACCCAACATATCCTTATATAGAAAAAGGCGCTGCGTTAAAAACAGCTGTTCTTTGCGGTCGGGATACTGTTCAAATCCGTCCCGCTCATGCTGTTGAAATTGATTTACAAGAGATGGAGAAAAGATTATTGCCACATGGTGACGTTCGCTGTAATCCTTATTTACTGGAGCTTCAAAGTGGCAGTCACCGCCTCGTTCTTTTTAAAGATGGACGTGCACTTGTTCATGGAACGAAGAATACGGCAGAAGCGAAATCTCTGTATCATAGATTTATAGGGTAAGAATTTTGTATAATGAAGTATAGGAGGTGATTTGATTTATGGAGTTTTTTGATCTGCTGTATCAAACGGACGCATTAGTTTTATCCATTAGTATCGCACTAACGTTCATTATAGCTAAGCAGCTTTCGGTCGTTCATCGATCTCTTGTTCATAGATCAAATCACCATGTGAAGCAGGACAGGCTATGTTACGAGAAGAGAATGACCGATTCTCACCTCGTTCAAAACTATTGCTTCATTCGAGACGAGATCGCACGGACAATGTTTAGAAAAGAAACGCCAGATGATAAAGAAGGGCACGTTTACTCCTTGTTTGCTTAGATTTTTTTAAAAACAAGGAGGAACAAATTTGAAGAAATATATATCCATTCTTTCATTGCTAGCGATTTTTCTATTATCTGGGTGCAATAACACACCGATTACAGCAGAAAGCCCGGGTGTGTGGAACCATTTTTTCATCTACCCGTTTTCAAAGCTCATTCAATATGTGGCGTATCTGTTTAACGATAGCTATGGAATTGCGATCATCCTCTTAACGATTGTGATACGATTCCTGATCATGCCGTTAACGTTGAAACAAACGAAAAATCAGGAAAAGATGAAAGAGATCCAGCCTGAGATCCAACAGCTTCGTGAAAAACACAAGGGGAAAGATCGAGAATCTCAACTGCAATTACAGAATGAACTGATGGCTGTTTATAAAAAACATGAAGTTAACCCGTTATCGATGGGGTGTTTGCCCCTCTTGATTCAGATGCCGATTCTGTTTGCGTTTTATTATGCAATCATCAAAACGAAAGAGATCGCATTGCACAACTTCCTTTGGTTTAACTTAGGCACAGCAGATCCTCTGCATCTGCTTCCGGTGTTAGCGGCTTTAACAACGTTTATCCAATATAAAATGAGTACAACGGAGCTCGCTGCTTCAAATCCGCAAATCAAAATGATGGGTTACGTGATGCCGATCATTATCCTGTTTTCGGCATGGAAGCTGGCCGCTGTTCTGCCTCTTTATTGGATGGTCGGGAATGTGTTTTTAACGATTCAAAATGTTGTGCTGCAGAAACGGAAGAAGAAAGCAGCTTCTGCTAGTTTGTAATAAATGTTTTCGTATTCCTTGTTGCTTTTGAAAGTAGTTGATTTCCGTTCCAGATGCTCGCTTTCCGCGGGGCAGACGGTGAGCCACATTTGTACGTTTCCGTATAAGTGTCTCACCTGCCCGCCTTTAGAGGTTTCTTGCTCCTGCGTCTACAAGTTAATACTACGTAGTAAGCTTCCTCGTCGCATGCCTTGCAAGAAGTATCTCATGTGGTAGGCACGCATCTTCCACTCCAATCAAAAGTCAAAGAAGGAAATAAAAGATTTAAAAGCAACATTTTTTAGAAAACAGCCTAAGGAAAACGACCAGATCTTTAATCTCTGGTCGTTTTTTATGTTCAATAAATCATCCTAAGCCGCGTGTTTTTTGCGCAATCTTCTGTTCCGTATCTCCTCAACTGCACCAGAGCCTAAGAGGACACCGGTGATAATGAGCAGGAATCCGAAGATGTGCTGAAACAAGATCTGTTCACCTAAAAAGAGGTAGGCGCCAACGAGAGCAAAGAATGGATTCAAGTTAATAAAGATTGAAGCTTCTGACGCTCCGATTTTACCGATCGCCTCATTATAGAGCATATGACCGACTGCTGTCGCAATACAAGCTGAAGCGAAATAGATCAGCCATAGCGAAACGGTCGAATTCTCAACGACTCCTGCAAATCCTTGTGGCTCTTCGATCAATCCGATTACTATCAGGAAAAGTGAACCGATCACCATCATATAGCCAGTCATGAGTCGAGGATCTAACGTGTGCGCTACGCGCTTGATGAGGATAAAGCTTACAGCTTGCGTGAGAACAGATAATAAAATGTATCCATCACCGAACGAGATCCCTGCTACCTGACTGTTTCCTTCTAAAACGATGAATGCAACACCTGAGAACCCGAGAAGAAGTCCGATCGATTTTAAGAGCGTAAGAGGTGTTCCTAAAAACGAGATGGCAAGAATAGTCGTTAGAAGTGGCGACATTCCCATGATCAACCCGCCGTTCGTGGCTGTTGTTTCGGTTAAGCCGATGGATAGAAAATAATGATGCGCAACAACATTAAAGATCGACGCCAGAAAGACATACCAAAACTCTTTTTTCGTAAGCCAGCGAACTTTTTTTATTATAGAGAGAAGCAGAAATACGGTTAAGCCCGCAGTTAGAACACGAATTCCAGTGATTGTAACAGGCAAAAAGTTCGTAACCAGAATTTTCGTTGCGGTTACGTTTAACCCCCACACCACCATCACCAGGAATAAAATCACATACGTCCGATACGCTTTCATTATGTCATCTTCTTTCTTCTGCTTATTACTTCATAAAGTAAAGTATTTCAATGATTTTAATTTCCATTGTACAGCATTCAAAGTGGATTTACAGGTAAAAAGCTTACAAATTTTAGATTGAGGCGAAATGACCATATCTACTTTAAAAGGTAGTCTGCTATAGTGGGAGAAAATGATTTTGAAGTTGTTGATAGTGGGTCTGTCAGGTTACATTTTGTCGAATCGCCTTTATTTTTGATTTTAGACTTAATTGGGAGCTGTTTAGACTTAATGTGTGGCTGATTAGACTTAATCTGCTATGAAAACGACTTAATTGAACCCCAAAACGACTTAATCTCTAAAAAAGAGGTGATCCTCACCATGCAAAGAGTTAATCCGTATGTACTTTTAGTGATCGCAAACTTAATATGGGGCGGGAATTTTGTGATTGGACGTGCGATAGCGAGCAGTTTACCGCCAGTAACACTCTCTTTTTTGCGATGGTGCACCGCATTTCTCATTTTTCTTCCGTTCGCCGTCCCATTTTTACGAAAAGAGTGGCCGATGCTAAAAAAGCAGTGGCAAGTTGTCCTCATCTTATCGATTACTGGAATCACGGGCTTTAACACGCTTTTATACATTGCCCTGCACTATACGACGTCAATAAATGCATCCATCGTTAACACGTCAACACCAATTCTTCTTTTCTTGTTATCGTTTATTTTTCTCAAAGAGAAGCTTAACACCAAACAGGTGGCAGGAGCGCTACTTTCGCTCGTTGGATTGCTATTTATTATTTCAAAAGGCTCAATCACCATTTTACTGCAGCTGTCGTTTAATAAAGGTGACTTGATCGTGATTGGGGCTGTTATCTGCTGGAGTATTTATTCGCTTCTTATTCGAAGATATGCGGGAATTCTCCCTACATACAGCACGTTTGTTGTAACGGCATTTCTTGGCATCCTCATCTTGCTGCCATTTTCAATAGTAGAGATGCAAACGAAAGAAATTGTATGGTCATTAGCTACTATCGCAACCATTCTTTATACGGGAATCTTTGCATCGATCGTTGCGTTCATGTCCTGGAATACAGCGGTTGAGCGAGTCGGTCCGAGTAAAGCCGGAGTCTTTTTGAACTTGATCCCTGTGTTTGCTGCGATCTTTGCTGTTCTTTTTATCGATGAATCGCTCGCATGGTATCAAGGAGCTGGAGGTGTGCTCGTTATATTGGGTGTTTTTATCTCAACACGCATTACAAAAAAAGAAAAGCATATACAAAGGGCAAGTAGAAGCGTTAAAGTAATAAGTAAATAATTTACAAAATTTACGAAACTTTTCTTATGATTCACTCGTATTACAATGTGAAAAGAGAGAGTTATGATAGGAGGAATTGGGGAGCACATGACAACACATACGTTAGAACTTAAGAACTTAACGAAAAAGATCAAAGGCAAGACCATTGTGGATGATCTATCGTTTTCTGTAAGAGAAGGTGAGATTTTCGGTCTGCTCGGTCCGAACGGAGCGGGTAAGACGACAACGATTCGAATGATCGTTGGGCTGATCTCTATCACGGACGGAGACGTTCTGATCAACGGTGACAACATTCGAGGTAACTTTGAAAAAGCGATGGAACGCGTTGGTGCAATCGTTGAAAACCCGCAGCTGTACGATTATATGACAGGCTACAAAAACCTCATGCAATATGCGAGGATCATGCCGGATGTGACAAAGGAAAGAATTGACGAAGTCATTGAACTCGTTGATCTGAAGTACGCGATTCACGATAAAGTAAAAACATACTCGCTTGGTATGAGACAGCGACTGGGTGTAGCTCAGGCACTTTTACATAAGCCGAACGTGTTAATCCTGGACGAACCGACGAACGGACTCGATCCACAAGGAATATATGATCTTCGTAACTATTTGCGTCTGCTAGCAAACAATGGAACTTCTGTAATCGTATCTTCACACATGCTTGCTGAGATGCAGATGATGTGCGACCGTGTGGCCATTATTCAAAATGGAAAACTGGTCCGTATCGATGAAATTCTAAACCAGGAAGACGAAGCCGATGTGAAGGTTCACTTCCAAATCGAAGGCGACGTTTCGCAGGCAAAACAATTACTTATCAAAATGAACGAAGAGCTGAACGTCACAGAGTCGGGACAGGAACTAATTGTCCAAACATCGGACGTACGATCCATTGCAGAACTTAATAAACAACTTGTTCTAGCAGGCGTGCTCGTTGTTGGTATCCAACGCAAAACGAAGACGCTCGAAGAACGATTCTTAGAAATGACAAAGAAAGGGGGAGATCTGAATGAAGTGGCTATCCCTGTTAACGAATGAGTGGATTAAGATCTTTAGCCGTATGCGCACATGGATCTTCCTTGCTATTCCAATCGTTATCATTATCGGTATCGCTGTTTATGACAAAGCAACAACAGATGTTGAAGTGAATGAAAATTGGAAGCAAGAACTGACGCAAACTGTTAAGGATGACCAAAAAGCGCTGGATGAAGCAAAGAAAAACAACGATAATGAAATCTATATCGATATGTTAGAATCAAACATCAAGCAGAACGAATACGCCATCGCTAATGATATCTCTCCTTATGAAACAACTGCATGGCAGTTCATGAAAGACATGGCTTGGATCTCAATCTTTATCGGATTGTTTGTAATCGTAGTGGCTAGTGATATCGTATCGAATGAATTTGCAAAAGGGACGATCAAGATGCTTCTGATCCGCCCTTATAGCAGGTGGAAGATTCTTTTATCTAAATTCGTTGCAACGCTTGGCTTTGCGTTCTTGATGTGGCTCGTTGTCATCTTAGTGACATGGCTCGTTGGTGGCCTTGCCTATGGATTTGGAGGCATGGATCAGTCGTACTTGATCACAGCAGAAGATGGGCAAGTGAAAGAAAGGCTGATTGTGGAGTACGTGTTTGCTAACATTGGAGTAGAATTTATCGAATTAACAGCACTCGTAGCCATGTCATTCATGATCTCAACTCTGTTCATGAGTAACTCGGTCGCAATCGGTGTGGCACTGTTTACAATGTTTGCAGGAAATACGATTGTTGCACTTCTTGCTACAAAAGATTGGGTGATCTACACATTGTTCGCCAATATGGATCTTAGTGTATTGATCGATGGACAGAACCAGATGGTTAAGGATTTAACGCTGCCGTTCTCTATTAGTGTGCTCGCGGTATACACGGTGATCATGCTTGCGATTACGTTTACGGTTTTTCAAAAGCGCGATGTAAAAGCTTAATAGAACGAGTAAGAGGCTGACTCTCGTATCAGCCTCTTTTCTTTACTTTTCGCTCTTTTCTAAATGATTGTTGCTTTGTACCATGTCACCATTGACAATTGATTGTAGTGGAAGGTGCGAGACTCCTACGGGACAGGCGGGCAGCTGAGACACTTAAGAGTGAAACGTACGAATGTGGCTCAGCGCCTGCCCCGTGGAAAGCGAGCAACCTAGAACGGAAATCAACACTTCCAAAAGCAACAAAGTTTACGAAAACAGCCTTATTTTTTTAACAATACAGGTTACTTTTCCATAAAAACAAAGATGGTTTCTTCAAAGTGTAATTTATGGGTTTTAAACACCTTGTAACCTAGCTTTTCATAAAAAGAGATATTCTTAACGCTTTTGCTGCCGGTGTATAATTCGTAACGATATCCAGCAAACAGTCGCTCAATCTTCTCTACTAACTTTCTTCCGATTCCTCTGTTCTGAAAATCAGGATGGACCATGAGCTTACCTATATAACATGTTCCTCCGGCTTCATGGGCTTTGACAGAGCCAATAATGTTACCGTTAAATAGATACTTTAGTACGTGGTGAGTTCTTATGCTTTCTTCTACATCAGCAACCGATTGTGTAAGAGGTTGAATATCATAATTGCCGTAAAGTTCAGCCTCACTCACATAAGCCAATTTTTGTAACGCATGTATATCAGCGGCATCAAGAACAGTAGCTTTTTTAATCATTTCCATAACATGACTCCTGACATGATTAATTTTAAATATAATATTCCGTATAGAGTCACTTTATCCTTCATGGAAAACATGAGTGCAGAAAAGACATACATCAGAAGGGAGACAGACATTGGAAACACAACCAAAACAAAAAGAAGATTTAAAAGGTTTAGGAGGATGGCTGCTATTAGTAGGAGCGGGACTACTTTTAGCGTTGCCGTTTAAACTAAATGCTGTACAAGTGGGATTTGATGCGATCCAAGGTTATAAATTCAATTCGTTATTATTAAAATACGTTGTATATGGAGAATTAATCTTTAATATTGGATTGATTGGATTAAATATATATCTTCTCTATCTATTTTTTACGAAGAAGAAAGCGTTCGTAAAGACGTGGATATTTTTGCTTCTGATCACGTTAATCTTTGCGGTTCTAACAGATATTCTGCTTCTGTTTGTAGATGAAGTGAATACAGGAACGCCTTTTGTAAACTCAGCTTCTGCGTTATTGGCGTTTTTCATCTGGTCCACGTATGCAAAGAAATCGTGGCGCGTTCACAATACATTTGTAAATTAGACTCTAAAAAAGGACAAGGGCATCTGCTCCTGTCCTTTCTTCTATATATCTCCTATCCAATAACTCTATCTCTACGCTTTTTGTGACTGAAATTGATCTTCTTCTGTAGATCCTTTTAGAGCTGTTGTTGAAGCTGTACCACCCGAAACGAGCTGTGTGACTTCATCAAAATAGCCTGTTCCTACTTCACGCTGGTGGCGCGTTGCCGTATAGCCATCGATCTCACTATCAAACTCTCTTTGCTGCAACTCAGAATAAGCACCCATGCCTCTCGCTTTATAGCCCTTTGCTAGCTCAAACATGCTATGGTTCAGCGCGTGGAAACCAGCCAACGTTACGAACTGGAACTTATAGCCCATCGCTGCAAGCTGCTGCTGGAAAGTTTCAATTGTTGCGTCATCCAGTTTCTTTTTCCAGTTAAAAGAAGGAGAACAGTTGTAAGCTAATAGTTTACCAGGAAACTGTTCGTGGATCGCATCTGCAAAACGCTGCGCTTGTTCTAGGTTCGGTTCACTCGTTTCGCACCAGATCAGATCCGCGTAAGGTGCATAGGCAAGTCCGCGTGCGATCGCTTGATCAAGGCCTGCGTTTGTACGGTAAAAGCCTTCAGCAGTTCGCTCGCCTGTAATAAAAGCGCGGTCGACTGGATCGATGTCACTCGTGATCAAATCTGCAGCATCAGCATCAGTACGTGCGATCAAAATTGTTGGTGTTCCCATCACATCTGCCGCCAGACGAGCTGAGATTAAGTTACGTACAGCCGTCATCGTCGGCAATAGCACTTTTCCACCTAGATGTCCGCACTTTTTCTCAGATGATAACTGATCTTCAAAGTGAACAGCCGACGCTCCAGATTCAATCATGCCTTTCATCAGCTCAAAAACGTTCAGTTGTCCGCCAAAACCAGCTTCTGCATCTGCAACGATCGGAAGGAAGTAATCGACTTCGTTTCCACCTTCCATGTGCTGAATCTGATCAGCGCGCTGAAGAGCAGAGTTGATGCGTTTTACCACGTGTGGAACAGAGTTTGCTGGATATAAACTTTGGTCAGGATACATGTTTCCAGAAAGGTTGGCATCTGCTGCGACCTGCCAACCGCTTAAGTATACGGCTTTCAGACCTGCCTTTGCTTGCTGAACCGCCTGATTGCCTGTTAGTGCTCCTAAAGCGTTTACATATGTTTCGTTTTGAAGGAGATCCCAAAATTTTTCGGAGCCCTTTTTAGCAAGTGTATGCTCGATATCGATGGACCCGCGTAAGCGAATAACCTCTTCTGCTGTATAAGGACGCTGAACTCCTGACCAGCGCTCTTCGTTTTGCCACATATCCTGTAATTTTTCCACACGTGATTGATTCATTAATCTCTCTCCTTAGGATTTATATTTTAGTTTTTATTGTTGAAAAGTGGGTAGGGTAAAGTTAACTCAAGTTGTTCTTGTGGTGGTTAATCTCCGTTTCAGGTGCTCGCTTTCCGGGGGGCGTGCGGTGAACCACCTTAACGCTATGCGTCCTTAGGTGTTTCACCTGTCCCGCTGATCCCCCAGGAGTCTCCCACCTTACACTCCGATTAACTATTCAATGATGCTTCTTTAGAAAAAACGGATAGCTAATGAGTGGGGCGGAAATCAACCACTCTCGAGGACAACAAGGATTAGCACTACAACACCTCATAACCACGATTGGTCAAGAAATCTTGAAACTCATCATTACGAATCAGCTCATCAAACAACGCAACTGCTTCCATAAAACGACCAGAATTGAATGATGCCTCATTCATTCCTTGCTTCAACTTTTGAACTTCCTGCAACTTTAGTTCCTCTACCAGCTCGAACGTCACTTTGCGGCCGTCACGTAAAATGCCTTTAGGGTGTCGGATCCATTGCCATACTTGAGCACGTGAGATTTCTGCCGTAGCTGCATCTTCCATGAGATGGTTGATCGGTGCAGCTCCTTTACCTCTCAGCCAAGAAGCAATGTATTGAATGCCCACACTAATGTTGACGCGCAAACCTTCTTCTGTGATTTCGCCTTCTGGTACAGCCACTAAATCATCAGCCATTACGACTACATCTTCACGTTTTCGATCGATCTGATTAGGCGTTGGCATGATGCGGTCAAATACTTCCATAGCAACAGGCACGAGTCCCGGATGGGCAACCCATGTCCCGTCATGACCGTCAGAAGCCTCGCGCTCTTTATCAGCACGCACTTTTTCAAAAGCAGCGGCATTCGCAGCTTCATCATTTTTTATCGGAATCTGTGCAGCCATCCCACCGATCGCAGGGGCGTTTCGTTTATGGCATGTTTTTATGGCCAAAAGAGAATAGGATCTCATGAACGGAACAGTCATCGTAACGAGCGAACGGTCAGGGAGAATCACGTGTGGCTGATTACGGAACTTCTTAATATAGCTGAAAATATAATCCCATCTGCCACAGTTTACGCCTGCGGAATGTTCACGAAGCTCATATAAAATTTCGTCCATCTCAAAAGCCGCGACAATAGTTTCGATTAGTACAGTTGCCTTAATGGTACCTCTTGGAATTCCAAGCTGTTCTTGGGCGTAAATAAACACATCGTTCCAAAGGCGAGCTTCTTTATGACTTTCCATTTTAGGAAGATAGAAATACGGTCCAGATCCATTTTCGATTAGTGTCTTTGCATTGTGGTAAAAATAAAGGCCAAAATCTACTAAGCTACCAGACATCGGTTCGTTGTCGACAACAATATGTTTTTCTTCAAGATGCCAGCCACGTGGACGTACGATGAGCGTGGCGGTCTTTTCGTTCAATGTATACGTTTTTCCGTTTCCATTATCAAAAGAAATGGAGCGGTTAACGGCATCCTTTAAGTTGATCTGACCATCAATCGTGTTCCCCCAAGTAGGAGAGTTGGAATCTTCGAGATCTGCCATAAAAAGCCTAGCTCCTGAGTTAAGCGCGTTGATCACCATCTTGCGGTCAACAGGACCTGTTATCTCTACTCGTCGGTCTTGAAGATCTTGGGGAAGTGGCGAGATAGTCCAATCACTGTTACGGATATGTTCGGTTTCCGGTAAAAAGGTAGGCATGATCCCAGCATCTATTTCACTTTGCCTCGCTTTACGTTGTTTCAGAAGTTCTTTGCGGGTGTTATTAAAGTGATGGTGCAATGATTTTAAGAAAAGAATGCTACCTGGTGTTAATATTTTTTCATACTCTGGGGTAATGTCGCCTAACACTTGTAGATTAGTAGTTTCAATCGTCACTTATTACACAGTCCTTTCTGAACATGTTATTAAACAGATGCACTTAAAATATTATTGTTATATAACAGAAGAGGTAAAAAAATTTACCTCTCGTGTTTTCCCATGCAGCGCTCGCACTCATAAAGATAAGATTCGTGTTGTTCTTCGATTACACACCCACATTCTGAACACGTCTTCTTAGGAATATTACGGTGAAGCTCCAAGTAATTTTTCATTTTAAATTCCTCCTGTTTTGTTTTTGATTTGATTATAATGCATTGTATTATAACAGTTTATTTTTTGCAACACCTGTTTTATAACATTTTCTTATTTTTTATAAAATTGAGTCATCTGTCCAACTGTTTATCCTTGATATGACGGTGTTTCTGAGAATGTGTTAAATTTTTTAAAACTGTTGTAATACAGGGTGAACACATTGCATTTTTAGTCCTTATTTGAATTTTGAGAAAATAACGCTTACAATGAATTCATTCAATGTAAGCGTGGTGATTGATTTGAAAATAGATGATACAGATCGAAAAATATTAGAGCTGCTAACACAAGACGGTAGAATGTCTTATGCAGAGATCGGTAAGGAATTAAGCCTTTCCCGTGTATCTGTTCGCGAACGTGTTAATCAGATGAGAAAAGCGGGAGTAATAGAAAAGTTCAGTGTGGTGATTGACTCAGAAGCAGCAGGAAAGACCGTTTCAGCTTTCTTTGAAGTGGACTGTGAACCAGCCTATTTAGTAAAAGTAGCAGAGAAACTCGTGAATAATCCAAGTGTCGCAAGCTGCTACCAGATGACTGGGCCAAGCACATTACATATGCACGTATTGGTAGAAGATTTTCCTTCGTTAGAGAAGTTTATCAATAATGAACTGTATGGCATCAAAGGTATTTCGAGAGTAGAATCACATATTCTACTACGAAGGTTCAAGAGCCGATCAGGGCTAAAACTATAAAGAATACAAAGAGGATTCGAATGGACAGCTATCCATTTCGAATCCTCTTTTATTATTCTAGTGAAGCAATTATATCAACTAGGCGCATCTTCCTATCTCAAAAACGTTTAGTAGTGCATTGGTTTATGTCTACTTACATAGGTACGGGAACAAAGAACCAAATTATGATTTTATATAGAAAATATTCTGAATATATTTTATAATCAGAAACAAATATAAAACGTTTGTTAGTTTATATTTGATTTTTGGTTAACAAACGGAGGTCATTTCTGCTTAATTGTACCGAAAAAGTGAAAAAAGGGGAGAGGTGAAGAGAAAATGGCAGGTTTGATTGTAAGGCGTATTTTTCAGCTAGTGCTCTTATTAATCGGTATTTCATTCATTGTTTTTATGAGTATGCATATTGCGCCAGGTGATCCGGCAAGTATTATCGGCGGACCGACGGCGACTCAAGAAGACGTTGAAGCGATCAGAGAAAATCTTGGACTAAATGAGCCGTTGCTCGCTCAATATTTCGATTACTTAAAAGGCATTTTTGCAGGTGACTTAGGGTTCTCTTATCAGACAAAACAAGCGGTGTCAGAAGCGATTATCGACCGTTTCCCAAACACACTGAACCTGGCTATCGCAAGCATTATTGTTGCGATTGTAATCGGTGTAACGGCAGGAATTATATCAGCGTTAAAGCATAACACCTGGTTTGACGGATTGAGTACCATTATTGCTCTCGGGGGAATCTCCATTCCTAACTTTTGGTTAGGTGCCATATTAATCCTTATTTTCGCCGTTAACCTTCAATGGTTTCCTGTGGGAGGATTAACCGAACCGTTCTGGACCATCGAAGGAATGAAACAACTTGCACTTCCTGCTATTACTCTTGGGACAGGCTCAGCCGCCATGATAGCCAGAATGAGTCGATCGGCCATGTTGGAAGTTATCCGAGCAGATTATGTAAGAACGGCTAGGGCGAAAGGAGTTCGTGAAAAAACAGTCATCATGATGCATTGTCTTCGAAACGCAATGATCCCTGTGATAACAGTAATCGGCTTGAATTTTGGTTTCTTACTTGGAGGCACCATCATTACAGAATCTGTTTTTGCCATCAACGGGGTTGGCAGGCTTATGATTGAGTCTATTGCAGCTCGTGATTTCCCAATGGTTCAAGGATCTGTGCTTCTTGTAGCCACACTGTTCGTCTTAGTGAACTTAATTGTCGATATTGTATACGCCTTTATTGATCCAAGAATCAGTTACGAATAAACGCGAAGGGGGGATAACATGTCAACGGAAGTAGTAACACAGCAGTTACCGTCACATAAGAAAAAGAAAGAGTTTGCGCTGTTCAAGACGTGGAAACGGCTCATCAAGAATAAGATGGCTATCGTCGGTCTCGTCATCATTGCTCTTCAGCTGTTTATGGCTCTTGCAGCTCCAGTCATTGTAGGAGTAGATCCAAACAAACAGAACTTGGAACTGAGTGAACTGCCAATTGGAACAGAAGGACATTGGCTAGGAACGGATAATTATGGACGAGATATCTGGAGCAGAATCGTATATGGGGCGAGGATCTCTTTGTTAGTAGGAATCGGTGCTGTAACTCTTGGTTTAGCGGGCGGAGTCGTACTTGGTTTGCTATCTGGTTACTATAGAAGACTTGACGGCATCATTATGAGGTTCGTAGATTTAATGTTTGCTTTTCCTGGTATTCTGCTAGCTATGCTGATCATCGCGATCTTAGGGACAAGCCTTGTGAACGTCGTAATTGCGATTAGTATCTGGTCGATTCCAACGTGTGCGCGTATCGTCCGCGGAAGTGTTCTCTCCATTAAGAAGCAAGAGTACATTATCGCGATGCAATCACTTGGAGCAAGTGACCTTCGTATCATGGTCAGGCATGTCCTGCCAAATTGTATGGCTCCTATTATCGTCTTTGCAACGATGAGGATGGCAACTGCGATTCTATCAACGGCATCATTAAGTTTCCTAGGCTTAGGGGCACAGCCGCCAACGCCTGAATGGGGTGCAATGATTGCTGCAGGACAGGAGTACATGTGGACATCACCTCATATGATCGTGATTCCGGGTATTGCCATCATGCTAGTTGTGTTTGCGTTTAATGTTGTCGGTGATGCGCTTCGTGACGCATTAGATCAAGGAATGAGTTTAGACAAATAAGAGGGGGATATGACAAATGGGAAAAAAGTGGTTTGCTAGTTTGCTAACGGTTCTTTTTGTATTGTCATTGGCTTTAGTGGGTTGCAGCAGCAATTCTTCATCAGGCGGAAGTGCAGGGAAAGCTGAACAAGAGCTAACCTATGCAACAACTTCTAAAGTGGTAGGTCTATCACCAATCCTAACAAATGATTCTGTTTCATCTACAGTGATCGAACAGATCTATGAAACGTTATTTGTTCGAGATAATAAAGGCGAAATCGTTCCACACCTTGCAGAATCCTATGAGAACCCAGACGAAAACACGTGGGTGATCAAGTTGAAGAAAGATATAAAATTTCACGATGGAACTCCGTTCAACGCAGAATCTGTTAAATACACGTTCGATAAATTAAAAGATCCAAAGACAGCAGCACCCCGTGCATCACTTTTAGCACCAGTATCATCCATCGAAGTTCAGGACGAACATACGGTTGTTTTAAAAACAGAGAAGCCCTATGGACCGATGCTTGCAGCCTTAACACACTCAAATGCGGCCATCGTATCTCCAACAGCTGATCAAAAGCAAGATCTTATGAAAGATCCAGTAGGAACAGGACCATTTACATTCTCTGAAAAAGTAAACGGCGATGACATTGTACTCGTGAAGAACAAGGACTATTGGCAGAAGCCGGCCAAACTCGAAAAGCTAACGTTTACAGTCGTTCCTGAAGTATCAACCGCGATCTCTATGCTGCAGACAGGAAAAGTTCAGTTGATCGATGGGCTTGCACCTGAGCTGATGCCACGTCTAGAGAAGATTAAGAATGTTGATATTCAGAAAAAAGATGGAACACCCGTTTACTACTTGGCTTTTAACATGGAAAAAGCACCGATGAACGACTTGAAGTTCAGACAAGCGGTTTCTCAAGCGATCAATCGTGAAGGATACTTGAAAAAGTTAAATGGTCTCGGAGTTTACTCGAACAGCTTCATCGGACCAGAGGTTTTTGGGCATAACGAAAGCAGTGATAAGGGACCAAAATTTGATCAGGCAGAAGCGAAGAAACTTGTGAAAGATAACGGGTTTGATAAAAAAGAGATTAAAATACTAGCTGCTAATACAAGTCAGTACATGAACATGGCTGAAGTCATTCAGTCACAGTTAAAAGAAGCAGGGATAAACGCAAACATCGAGACGATCGAGTGGGGTACTTACCTGGATGTTTCGAAAAAAGGTGACTTTGATATTACGATTGCCGGCTGGTCGAACGTTACAGGAGATGGAAGTGAATTACTGTTTCCACGACTTCATTCTGCAAACATTGATGCAACAAACTTAAGCCGTTATAAAGATGCTGAGTTCGATAAGCTGGTCGATCAATCTCGTTCTGTTGTAGATCAAGAACAGCGTAAGGAAATCTTAACCAAAGCAGATGAATATGTGATGACACAGCTTCCGGTTCTGCCGATTTACCATGGCATCGCATCAGCTGCCTACGATAAGTCTGTTAAAGGCTTTGAGATGGAACCTACAGGACAGTGGTCATTATACGGCGTTTATAGAGAGTAGGGATGGATGATGAAAGAGACTGTTTTAGAGGTGAAAGATTTAGTGACAACGTTTAAATCAGCGGACGGTCCATTGCCGGCTGTCCGGGGCGCTTCTTTTTCGGTGAAAAAAGGAGAAACACTCTGTATCGTTGGAGAATCGGGCTGTGGTAAAAGTATCACAGCTCTTTCTATCATGGGACTTCTGCCATCAAACGGAATGATAGCAGACGGATCGATCTACTTTAATCAAAAAAACCTTGCCGAGATGTCACCAAAACAGATGCAGAAGGTGCGCGGAAACGATGTATCTATGATTTTTCAGGAACCGATGACAGCTTTAAACCCAGTATTTACGGTAGGTTTTCAGATTCGTGAACCGTTGATGATCCATTTGAAGCTATCAAAGAAACAAGCACATATGAGAGGAATCGAGCTCTTAAAGATGGTTGGGATTCCTTCGCCTGTCGAACGGATGAATCAATTTCCGCATGAGTTGAGCGGAGGGATGAGGCAGCGCGTCATGATCGCGATCGCACTATCATGCAATCCATCGCTGTTGATCGCTGACGAACCGACAACAGCGCTTGATGTGACCATTCAGGCTCAAATCATCGACCTTCTGAACGATTTGAAAGAACAGCTCGATATGAGCATGATTATGATCACGCATGATATGGGAGTTGTCGCCGAGATTGCTGATCGAGTGATCGTGATGTATGCAGGAGAAATAATTGAAGAAGGCCGTGTGGAAGAAATCTTTGAAAATCCTCAGCATCCTTATACAAAAGGCTTGTTAGCTTCTGTACCAAATGTTGATGATCCTGAATTTGATCTGAAGCCGATCGCAGGGTCGATGCCGATGCTAAATGAGCAGATCTCGGGATGCCGTTTTCATCCACGCTGTCCGTATGCTTTTGATAAATGTATGGAACAATCTCCAAGCACGTTTCATGTTACAGATAAACAGAGTGTAAGATGCTGGCTGCAAGAAGAGGGGGTCGAACAGAATGGCGGTAGACGAGCAAGTTCTTTATAGCGTAAAAAATGTAAAAAAGCACTTTCCTGTGAGAGGCGGCCTGCTGCAGCGGGTAAAGAACCATGTGAAGGCAGTTGACGGAATCACGCTTGATATTTATAAAGGAGAGACACTGGGCGTTGTTGGTGAATCCGGCTGCGGCAAATCGACGCTCGGAAGAACGATCCTTGGACTTGAATCGCTGACAGAAGGAGAACTCGTCTTTAACGGGAATAACATTAGTAACTATTCATCGAGACAGTTAAAGCCTTATAAAAAAGAGATGCAGATGATTTTTCAGGATCCGTATGCCTCACTTAACCCAAAACAGCGGATTGGTGATGCTCTAGAAGAAGCGCTCATCATCCATACGAATCTATCCTCTTTAGAACGGAGAGAAAAGGTCCTTCAACTGTTAAAAGAGGTTGGTTTGAAAGAAGAACACTATGAGCGCTATCCGCACGAATTTAGCGGCGGTCAGCGCCAGCGAATCGGGATAGCCCGTGCCATCTCGATCAATCCATCCTTTATCGTATGTGATGAACCTGTGTCAGCATTAGATGTTTCCGTTCAAGCACAAGTAATAAAGCTTTTACGCGATCTTCAAGAAAAGCATGGCCTAACCTATCTATTTGTGTCGCATGACCTTGGTGTAGTGCGTCACCTCTGCAACCGAGTACTCGTTATGTATCTCGGTCAGATGGTGGAACTCGCGCCTGTTCATAAGCTGTATGAAAATCCGACACATCCATACACGGAGGCGTTATTGTCTGCCATACCAAGACCGACTGTTGGGAGAAAGAGAGAACGTATCCGGTTAAAAGGCGATCTGCCTAGTCCTTCTAATCCACCAACCGGATGTCCGTTCCATACGCGTTGTCCTATCGCACAAAGCAAATGTTCAACAGAAAAACCCGCATGGCGCGAAATTGATGAAGGTCAATTTATCGCCTGCCACGAAAGGTGAGAATCATGAATCAAACGATACAGGATACACAACAGAAACTTCAGTACAATGCCCTTCATAACCCTTATCATTCAGAGCGGATGAGCGTTTTTTCGAAAAAAGGGATGGTTGCGACAAGTCAGCCGCTCGCCGCACAAGCTGGGCTGGATATGTTAAAGAAGGGTGGAAATGCAGTTGATGCAGCCATTGCCACCGCAGCTTGCCTAACGATCGTTGAGCCAACATCGAACGGGATCGGTGGTGATGCGTTCGCCCTCGTCTGGATGAATGGTGAACTGCATGGATTGAACGCGAGTGGTCCAGCACCGAGAAGCATCTCCATTGAAGAAGTAAAGAAAGCGGGACATGATAATATGCCAAAATTCGGCTGGCTACCGGTTACGGTTCCAGGTGCACCAGCAGCTTGGGCAGAATTATCAAACCGATTCGGTAAATTATCGTTTAAGGAAGTGCTGCAACCCGCAATCTCTTATGCCGAGGAAGGCTACCCATTGACGCCCATTCTCGGTAAGTATTGGCGTAAAGCGTATGAAACGTACAAGCGTGAATTAAAAGGTGAGGAGTTCGAGAGCTGGTTCCAAACCTTTGCACCAGACGGACGTGCTCCAGAAGTTGGTGAGATTTGGCGCTCACCTCACCATGCTAGTACAATACGAGATATCGCAGAAACGAAATCAGAATCTTTTTATAGAGGAGCACTCGCACAAAAAATAAGCGAAGCGTCAGAAGCGCACGGCGGATTTCTCAGAAGTGAGGATCTTGCTACCTATTACCCAGAGTGGGTGAAACCGATCAGCGTGAATTACAGAGGATATGACGTTTGGGAAATTCCTCCGAACGGTCAAGGCATCGTTGCACTTCTGGCACTCAACACGCTAAAAGGGTATGAATTTACCGAAAAAGAATCAGCCGAAACGTATCATAAACAGATCGAAGCCATCAAACTAGCCTTTGTGGATGCGAAAAAATATGTAACAGACCCACTCAGGATGAATGTATCTGTTGAAGGATTGTTGTCGGAGAGCTATGCTGCAAAACGAAGAGACCTGATCGATAATGAAGCTCTTCAGCCAGAACCCGGCACACCGCCAAGTGGTGGGACGGTATATCTTGCAACGGCAGACGAAGAAGGCAATATGGTCTCGTTCATTCAGAGCAACTACATGGGGTTCGGTTCTGGAGTAGTCGTTCCTGAAACAGGAATCGGACTGCAGAATAGAGGACATGATTTCTCGCTAGATCCAAATCACGATAACGCACTCGCTCCAGGTAAAAAGACGTATCATACGATTATTCCTGGCTTCTTAACGAAGAGCGGAAAAGCCGTTGGTCCTTTCGGTGTGATGGGAGGCTACATGCAGCCTCAAGGTCACGTGCAGGTTGTGATGAACACGGTTGATTTTCATCTGAACCCGCAAGCCGCGCTAGATGCGCCACGCTGGCAATGGATGGAGGACAAGAAAGTTCTAGTCGAACGCTCACTTCCGTCGCATATTGTTGATGATCTAGCGAGAAGAGGTCATGACGTTCAAGTGGCCGCAGATTCAGGGAACTTTGGTCGAGGACAGATCATTTGGAAAGACCCAGACACTGGTGTATTAGCAGGTGGAACGGAAGGAAGAACAGATGGCTCGATCGCTGCATGGTAACCTACTAAACTCAACTAAGAATAAAGGACTGATCATATGACGTATCTCAACTTGTTTCTTGCCTTCTTTCGGTCGGGCATGCTGGGGTATGGGGGAGGTCCTTCTTCCATCCCGTTAGTTCATAAAGAAGTAGTCGGAAAATACAAATGGATGAACGACGAAGAATTTGGAGATGTGTTGGCACTAGGAAACACCCTGCCTGGGCCGATTGCAACCAAAATGGCAGGTTATATTGGATATCGTGTAGCGGGCATTCTCGGTCTTTTCATTGCGTTATTAGCGACAATTCTGCCGACCATTATTCTCATGATACTTCTATTAACCTCACTCCGTGAATTTAAGGATCAACCATGGGTACAAGGCATGACAAAAGGCGTCATTCCCGTTGTCGCTGTGATGCTCGCTGTCCTAACGTGGCAGTTCTTTGATAGCTCCAAAAAAGGATTAGGTTTAAAACTTAGCCTTCTTCACATCTTTGCGGGCGTGGTTCTTCTTCAATTTCTCGGTGTTCACCCTGGCATCATCATTGGTGCATTATTGGCTTTCGCTCTCTTTGGACCTTTAAAGGGAAAGAATAAACAGACAGTAAACGTGCGGGAAGGAGAGAAGACAGGATGACTTTTTGGCATATCTTTCTCGCCTTTTTTCTACCCGGAATCTTAGGATACGGCGGTGGCCCAGCGTCGATTCCCTTGATTGAAAACGAAGTCGTTGACCGCTATGAATGGCTATCTGTTAATGAATTTACAGAAGTGTTGGCGCTTGGTAATGCACTTCCTGGTCCGATCGCGACAAAGATGGCAGGTTATATCGGATTTCAAGAAGGAGGCTGGTTCGGGGCGTTTGTTGGCGTGTTTGCAACCGTTGCGCCTTCCCTTTTATTGATGGTCGCGTTTCTAGGTCTCGTCTACAAATTTAAAGACTCACCACGAGTAAAGAACATGAGCACCTATGTAAAGCCGACAATTGCTGTACTTCTTGGCATCATGGCGTATCAGTTCTTTGCCGAATCTTATATAAGCGTCGGTTGGATGCACACGCTGTTTTTAGCGGCTGCCAGTTTCTTGTTAATGGAGAAGCTGAAAGTGTCCCCGGTGTTTGTCATTATTGGATCACTCGGGTATGGAGCGGTGTTTTTAGCTTAGGTTAGAGGGGCGGAACTTTATTGAGGTTTCGCTTTTTTTGTATGTTGCAGAGTTGTCGGTTATGGTCGAAAATTGGATAAATGTTGGATTGCCTCGTATAAATGGCAGTTTACCTCGTATAAAATACGGATTACCTCGTAAAAAAAGTGAATTACCACGTAATGAACGACCTCATTACCCAATCAAAGAGTCTTCCCAAATTCATACAACCATATGGTAAGATAATAAAAAAACATAAGCATGTTGGACAAGGCAGATGCATACTTTTTAAAGGGAAACGGAGGACTTAACATGAGACCGATATGGCTTGGGATCGCGGCAGCCTTTTTCTTTGGCGTCACGTTCATATTGAATCGTTCTATGGACTTATCAGGCGGAAGCTGGCATTGGAGTGCAGCCCTTCGCTTTTTTTACATGGTTCCACTTTTGTGGATCATCGTGTGGATGCGTGGCAACGTGCGTCCTGTGTTCCAAGAACTTAAGAAACGGTTTGGCACATGGTTTTTATGGAGTTCAGTAGGCTTTGTGCTCTTTTATGCACCGATTACATATGCAGCAGGTTTTGGAGAGGCGTGGTTAGTGGCAGCGACTTGGCAGATTACGATCGTTGCAGGCTCTCTTCTCGTGCCCTTCTTTTATGAAGGGAACAAAGCGGAAGGAGCCACACGCCAAAGAATTCCTTTTAAAGGATTAGGCTTTTCGCTGATCATATTGGGAGGTGTCGCGCTCGTTCAAGTGCAGGAAGCAAGTGGTGTGAACGGCTCCGCTTGGTTGAACGTTGTGTTGCCTGTTCTGATTGCGGCGATTGCCTATCCACTCGGCAATCGAAAAATGATGGTTGTGACAAACAAACGCCTCGATGCTTTTCAGCGAGCATTCGGCATGACGATCGCTTCACTACCGTGGTGGATTGTTCTCGCCGTAATCGGATGGGTGGAAAGCGGACCTCCAACGAACGATCAGTTGTGGCAAACGTTTTTAGTCGCGATCTCATCAGGGGTTATCGCTACGGTACTCTTTTTCCAAGCGACTGATCTTTGTGCGAACAATCCTGTGAAACTGGCAGGAGTAGAAGCAACGCAATCAGCTGAGATTATTTTTGTATTAGCTGGCGAGATGTGGCTGTTATCGATCGCAAGCCCAACGTTCCTTTCTATGATGGGCGTTCTCATCATCATGCTGGGCATGTTTTTACACAGTTATTTCGGAAAAACTGAAGTCGTGCAAAAAAAATCTATGAAACTTGCAAAATGATGAATAAAAATATGTGAGCTGGGAATAGTAGTACTACCCCCCCTTTTTAAATAGTAATTTGGAACAGCCGTTGCCCGTAGCAGCGGTTGTTTTTTTGTCCGAAAAAATCCGTTAAACTCTATACAGAGATTGTCGGGTGTCATCATCTTCCCCTTGTTATTCTTATTTTGAAAGGAGGCGTTGTCAATGGATTCGCTTAAGAGTATGAACGACTCGTTAGAGTATATAGAGGAGCATCTGCAGGATGAGGTCGACTTTGCAGAAGTAGCGAGACGTGCGTATTGTTCAGAGTATCATTTTAAAAGAATGTTTTCCTTTTTGGCAGGAATTCCACTCTCAGAATACGTTCGGCGCAGACGGCTGACTCTGGCGGCTTTTGAGTTGCAGAACAGCGACATAAAAGTAATTGATGTGGCAGTGAAATATGGCTACTCTTCACCCGATTCTTTTACAAAAGCATTTCAACAGATGCACGGCATTACGCCATCAGAAGCACGTAAAAACGGTCAATCACTCAAAGCCTTTCCGCGCATGTCCTTTCAATTATCGGTAAAAGGAGGAAGTGAAATGAACTATCGTATCGTTGAAAAAGAGGCATTTTCTATTGTGGGTCTAAAAAAACGAGTTCCGCTTGTTTTTGAAGGGGTAAATCCGGAGATCGCCGCGATGTGGCAGAGCCTCACACCTGAATTGATTAGTGAGCTGAAGAAGTTATCAAATATAGAGCCAAGTGGCTTAATCAGTGCGTCAACGAACTTTTCGGAGAGGACGACTGAAAACAGTGAGCTTGATCATTATATTGGGGCAGCCACAACCAACGAATGTCCCGAGAGTATGTCGCAACTAAAGGTGAAAGCATCCACATGGGCAGTCTTTGAAGCGGTCGGCCCGTTTCCAGAAACGCTGCAGAACGTGTGGGGACGCATCTATTCAGAGTGGTTTCCTTCATCGTCGTACGAACAAACAGAAGGACCAGAGATACTTTGGAACGCGGACAAAGATACGACGTCACCTACATTTAGAAGTGAGATTTGGGTGCCGGTTAAGAAAAAATAATGCAGTAGTATGGGAAGCATCGGCTAAGTGGCCGGTGCTTTTTAACAAAGCAGCATCTACTATATTAGCCGATGCTGCTCCTCTCCATTAGATATTCTTCACTTTTTCTCTTCGATAACGCCACAGGAACAATAGCGAAGTAAGAATAAGAATCGTGACAAAAGAAATAGGTACGAAATAAGGATTTAAATACATGCTTGTTAGGTTTTGTACGAGATACGTTGTTCCTGTACCAAATAGCAAAAATGCTAGCGGAACATGGAGACCTACACTCGTCATATAATTGGGAGCGATGCTTGATATCCAAGCTCCGACCAATACCAACGCGATTCCTAACAGATAGACACATAGAACAGTAAGAATTATGTATTGAAAAAAGGTTAGATCATACCATGAAACAAAGAAATTAAATATAGAGTTGATCGATAGCGGAAAGAACATGCTCGTGTCATTGCCTCTATACATGAAAAAGAAAAAAGCGAGCTGGGCGGTAATAATGATTAAGGATGCAGTTAAGCCAGTAAGGAGCTTATGTGAAAAAAGGCTGCGTCCTGTTTTTGATGTATACTGCAGAAGCTGTACGTGATTTCGCTTGTCCCGAATGTATAGTGGCATAAGGATAATTATAATGTTTAGAAAGATAAGAATGGCTACATATTTCATTAAGACATTGTAGTTTTCAAACACCATATCCGTGAATATCGCCTCAGTTGCTCCACTTTCAACCAATTCATCCATGCGTGCATTTTGTTCCTGAGTTAGTTCATGCTCATTAAAACGCTCAGGATGCTCATATCTGTCGATGATTCCATCGCGGGCCTGAATCTCCCAAAAAACATCTACATAGTCTTCAAAAATAATTTTGCTGTGCAGCGCAGCTAGTTTTTCGTTTTCTAGATCCATGTTGCTAAATTCCTCATACGTATCAATGCCTGCAGCAACCATTTCTTTCTGTGACTTAAGATACTCTGTCGCTTCAGCTATTCGTTGTTCCTTTATCTCTTTAAAATCTTGGAATTCCTCACTATCCATAGATTCGCCATAATCAACTAGCATTTTTTGCGTAGCACGGAAATCATCTAACAGTGGTCTGCCGTTAGGAAAATGCTTAAATTCAAACATAATAAACTGTTGGTACACAAAAAAGCTAACTAAAAGAAGCAGGAAGATTATTTTTACCGAAAACAGCTTTCTTACCTCATTAAATAAGATTCTCATATGTTCGCGTCCTATCTATATATTTTCTCTGGCAAAACGTTTGATTAACAGCCATGCTGTGAGCAGTAAAACGATTAACCATCCTGTGACGGTAAGGATTTCATAATATTTGAACGTCGTAAAAACGCCACTTTCCATCCACCATTTCTTCACGTTCATTACAAGAATAAAAGGAGAGAAGTGCGTGTATAAAAGCATCGTGTTGTCCTTTGGCATGAGGCTGGGAATATAAAGACCTGCAAAAAAGATAACACCAAAAAGAGTGAAAACAATGTAACTGTTACGTATGAGCATGGAGAGACAAAACGTAATCAGCACAAATAGTATTTGGCAGAGTACAACTAAACCACATGACATGAATAGATATTGGATAAATGTGACGTTCCACCAGCTAATAAAAGGTATTTTGTTTAATTCGATTAAGAACCCTGTACTAATCGGTACGTTCCAAAGATTAGAATAATCAAACACTATAAAATAAACAGACAATGTTATAGCGAGAAGAGCGACAGTTACAAGTGTTGATGCGAAGGTGGACACAAGAAGCTTATCCCACATCAATCTTCTGCCACGTTTTGTTGCATAAGTGACTAAAGCTGTTCTATGTTCAAACTCATAATTCACGATAAAAGCGGTGAACAGAACGATTAAGATCATTCCCTGAAAAAGCATAAACCCAAATAACGTTTTAAAAAGAAAAGAATGTGTACCAAACATTTTTCCATGAAAGAAGAGATGAAGATGTTCTTTGTTTTCGATTAGCTCTTCTACACGTGGTTTTAAAGCTTGGTATTGAGCACGAACTTTTTCAGCTGCAGCACCTTTCAAGCCGAAAAGGCGGATGCCTTCTTCTGCATTTTCCATGACATTTAAAGTGCTGTACTTCGTTTCAATATCCTGAATAGAGTTTAGATACGTTTCTTTTATCGCTAGTTCATTGATGTCTTGCAATTCTTTTTCTGAATAAATGTTTGATTCAATCAAACTATAGTAGAGCTCTGGTTTATAAAAGTCCGATGCGTTTTGATAGGTATCTCCGGTTTTGCTTAGTGCGAGCTGATTCCAAGTATTTAAATCTTCTTCATGAGAGATTTGCAGCTTTTTACTTCCCTCATCATCCATTAGTGTTCCAGTTTCTTTCACGATTGGTTGAAGTGATTTCATATCATTTCGAATGGATGATTGCTCATAAATGAGAAAGCAGTTGAACAAAAGAAACAGTACGAACAATCCTAGAATAATAGGGGACGAGATAATTTTTTTAAATTCAAGCCGTTTGATCATCAGAACGTACTCCATCTTGATAGATATATAAAAAGACATCTTCTAAGTTAGGGTGTACCGATTTCCACTCTGGTTTCGCTGTGTCTTCTGTTAAAAACCGCATGTACATGCTTCCGTTTTCTTGTTTTTCAGACAAGCTAAGGTAAGTCGTACGAAATTGTTCTGTTTGTTCATAACTCACTTCAGTCTCGTAAACAAGTCCATCAATTTTGCGGCAGATGTTAGAAACGGTATCTTTGTATAACACTTCTTGATTCTTAATCATTATGATTTCGTTTGCGATCGATTCTACATCTGAAACGATATGCGTGGATAAAATAACAATACGATCGCGTGCCAGGTTTGTAAGCAGGTTACGAAAACGAACACGTTCTTTAGGATCTAAGCCAGCTGTTGGTTCATCTAGGATCAGAATTTTTGGGTCGTTCAGCATGGCCTGAGCGATCCCGACACGTTGAATCATCCCGCCTGAAAACTTCTTCATCTTTTTGTTTGCCACATGATCCAGTGCTACGGTTTTAAGCAGTTCTTCAACACGAGTAATTGCCGTTTTTCGGTGTATTCCTTTTAATGCCGCGAGGTAAAGCAGATAGGAGGTAGGCGAATAATTTTTGTAATAACCAAACTCCTGAGGAAGATAACCGATCATCTCCCGGTATCTTTCATCCATTTTAATAATATCTTCTCCGTCATAACGGATGCTTCCCCTCGTCGGAAACAAAAGCGTCGTCAGCATCTTGATCAGTGTTGTCTTACCCGCTCCATTCGGTGCCAACAATCCATACACGCCGTTATGAAACTCTAGGTTAATATTTTTTAGTGCATGAAACTGACCAAAATTCTTTGTAACGTCTTCAACGATTAACATTTATAAAACTCCTTCTGCGCCTCGAAATGCGATTAGTTTTTTTAACGTTTTTACATAGAGCATGATGCTGATGATGAGTACGATGCCATACACATACGCAGGTACATGACGTAAAAACATACTGTACATGTTCTGATTTAAGGTGGCTGGCAGAACATTCACTAACAGCCAGCTTGCCATCATTAGATAAGTGGCGTACGGCCCTTTTGCATAGCGTAAGGCGTACAGGTAAAGGACCGAAAATAGGCTTAACGAGCTGCATGATAACAGCAGTGCATCCAGGATTTGAATCGATTGAAACAAGAACGATAGAACGATAATCAATGTGATATTTATGAGCATTGTTAGCATACTGAAAATGAACATACGAAAAGCGGCTAGCTGAAACACATGGTACTTACAGGTCATCTCTACTGAAAAAGTGTCTTTCATTAAAGCACGTACTAAAAATAGAGAGGATAGAGCAAAGTAAAAAATAGGAGAAAGCGTAAAGATGAAAGAGTACAAATCTTGTGTGTCTATAGATGATTTCAGTGAAAATATGCCGTACAGCATTACAGCTAGCGCTAAACAGGTCGTAAAAAGAATTTCAGTAGCATCTCGAAATAAATAGCGAAAGCCGAGCTGTTGATACATTTCAAGAAGATAAGATGGAAACGATTTGGGTTTAGTTAGACCGGCAGATACGATAGATGAGATCTGGTTTCTTCTTTCAAGATCCGTGGGATATTCGATGTGGAATTTTTGTTTCTCCATTTATTCAGCCTCCATTCGTTGCTTCACTTTTTTTATCGCAGCATAATACTTTGTTTTAATAGATGACTCAGGCATTTCGAGAGAACTTGCTATTTCGATAAACGTTTGCTCCCCGAACAATTTGAGCCGCAAAACCTGCTGATCGATGATCGAGAAAGTGTTTATGAGCTGTGCTACCTTTTCGATATCTTCTCTCCATTCCAATTCGAGCGTGAAATCTGAAGTTGTAGCCACATCAACACCTTCTATCGAGTCTGTGGAACGATCATATGTATAGTTTTTAGACCTAAAATAATCTACGAGTTTGTATGTTGCGATTCGGTATAGCCACGTTTTGAAAGATGCTTTTTTCTCATCAAACTGCTGGATGGATTGAAGCATGCTAATAAAGATATCTTGTGTTAGATCAAGCGACAGTTCTTTGTTCAGCGTTTGTTTATAAACATAGGCATAAATAGATTGATAGTAATGAGAGATCAGCTCGTTTGCGGCATGTTGATCGCCTTTTTTTTGAACAGAGCTGATCCATCTTTTCTGCATCATCATGATTTTGTCTTCACTTCCAGACTAAAAAGGTTGTCTTGCTCATATATTCGTATATAAAAGATAAATAGTTTTACTTTTTATAAAAATATTTCCATTTTTTATTATAGAATCATTTAGGGGTTAAAGGAGAATTAAATAGTTATAGCAAATAAAAGAAGAACTATAGAAGAGTAGCTCTGTTCATAAAGCGATTTAAATAGAAAGCTAGGTGAATAAATGTTTAATTTTGATCTAGATTACTTGGTGTACTTTGCAGTGGTCGTATTATTGTTATTTGTCGGAGTGGCGATTGCAGCAGTGAAGTCAAAAACAGCTTACGATGAGAAGGGGGAAGAGAAGATGTTTAGATATTTGTATATATATTTGGTATTGTTTACGACCCTTTTGCTAACGATAGGAGGAAGTATTAGCGTATTTATGAGCGTGGCCGATATTGTGAGTCCGGATACGTATCAAGCTAGTTTTGCAGATTATAAACTCGGTTTAGCGGAAGTAGAATATGATGAAAACGGAAAGCCGTTGCCTAGTAAGAAAACGGAAGAAGAGATGCGGAAAGACTACGAGATGATGATTGAAAACGACAAGTTGCAGGAGAAAAGGAATGAGATGAATAATATTGTCAAAAGTTCTGGATTTATACTCATTCCACTTCCGATCTTTTTATATTTCAAGCGTCAGTTGCGTAAAAAGGAAGCATAATAGCAGAAAAAAACGAGCGAAGTGTTCCGCTCGTTTTTTTGTGCTTTTAGATGATGTTATTGCTCAACAATTTCCTTGAGCTTGCTCTGCCATTTGTCGTCGTCCAAAATGATTTGAAACGAGATGCGGCGGTTTTTTTGGAGCGCCTGAGATGAATTCCCCTCTGCGATCGGCTTATATTCGCTATATCCGGTTGCGGCGAGGTATTGAGCATACTCTTTTTTAGCGAGTTTAGGGTTTGCTTTCCCAAGATAATCAACGACAGCGACCGCGCGCTGAGTGGAGAGCGACCAGTTGTCATATGGAACAGAATCGGTATGGCCTTCAATCAGAATGATGTACAGATACTGACTCATGTCTTTTTCTTCGATGATCGCGGCGAGTGCGTCAGCGAGTGGGTCGAGCACTTGTTTTCCTTTTGCTGATATATCTGCACTTCCGGTATCAAAAAGGATGTTGCCTTCAACTGAGATCGTGTTGTTCGGTCCACGGATGATCTTATCTTTTCCAACGTTTTCTTCTAGCTGCTTTTGAATGAGATCAGAGATATGCTTCTTCACCTCTGCCACCTGACCAAGTTCGCGTTTGATCTGAGCTTGATCATACGCGTTATAGATGCTCTGCACATAAGCGAGAATCGCGATAAAGACCATAACGAGCACCATCATCGCCATCATATCGGTAAAACTTGGCCAGAAGATTTCTTTTGTTTCTTGGCTGTCGTCGTTGTAGTAAGATTTGCGTGCCTTCATACCGATCACCGTCTCCTAAAATTTTGCGGCGACACTTCTGGCATGCGTTCATCTTCTACGTATTCGGGTGCGCGAGGACTGCGTGTTTCATAGATCACTTGGTTGGATGATTGGTTCATGGCCGCTTGATAGATGCGCTGCATGAGGTGGTACATGTCAGAGAGTGTACGATTGTTGTCGGTGATGCTTCGTGTTAAGCCGTGGTGCAGGTTTTCAAGCGTTCGTGCGAGCTCGCGCATATCGTCATCGCTTCTGTTTTGATTTTGTGAGTTGTTTAGGGCAGAAGCCAGCTGTCGGCTCTGACTGTCCATGATGTTGCGAACCTGATCTGTAAAATCTCTTTTGATGTGTTCGACCGCAGCGTAAAATCCTTTTTCGAGCTGTCCGACGCTTGAAGCGAAGTCAGCCGCCGCCCGGCCGTATTCGCCTTGTTTTTCAGCATAGCGGTAATGCCATTCGTCTTGCTTTTGCGCGAGACGGTTCTCGAGTGCGTCATGCTGATTTTGATAGTGCTGCAGCTGTTCTTGCATGCCGCGGAGCATCGATTGTGCATGTTCTTCAGACCGGCGCTGTGCTTCTTGCAGCATTTTATCAGAGCGCTGAATGAGCTGTTCAAACTTCTGCTGACCTTGTGTGTGACGGTCGTTGCTCGTTTTTAGCTGTTGCTCGAACGAAGAGATGTTCTTAGCGAGCGCGTTAATACTCGTGTCGACCGTTTTTTGAATGGTTCCGAGTTCTTTGGTTGTCTCGTTAAACCGCTGTCCGAACTGATCAAGCTGTGTAGCGGATGCACCGAACTTTTCCGCATGCTCTCGCTGTGCTTCAAATATGCCATTCACATCTTCCATCGCTTTTTGAAGACCGGCTGTAAAATTAACCATCTGTGAGGCGAACTCACCGAGCGTTTTGTCAAACGATGACTCTACGCGGGAGGCCAGGCGATCAAGAAGGCGCTCAACCGAGTCTTGCGGCTTATCGTTGATCAGATCGCTGTTGATGTTGTGATCGAGATACACTTCACAATCAGCTAAAAGTTTGTTCTGCATGTAAGACAGTGATGTTCCTTGCGAGAAGAAGCCAGACTGAATGGAATTGAGCAGAAGTGCAGCTCCGATCCCGGCAATACTCGTATAAAAGGCAACACTCATCCCTTCAAATGGTGCGGTAAGGGAGGAGATGATCGAATTAAGCGTAAGGTTTGAATCAGCAGGCTGCGTCCCAAGCGTCATGAGCGTATCTTGCATGGATAAAAGGGAGAGTGTAAGTCCTACGAACGTTCCGAGTACACCAAGAATAATGGTGAAGGATGGAAGCTGGTTGAGCAGCTTTTGGATATTGCCGACCGGTACCCGAAAGACGCCAAGAAGCGGAATTCGTTCGTTGTATAGGTGTTTTTCGATCAGTGCTTGCGTGTTGAGCTGTGGTACACCTGCAAGATGAAACTGTTTGTAATCGGCTGTGACACGTTGCAGCCATTGCGAATACGGCTGCTGATCTTTATTCGTTTCAAGCTGTTGAAGCTCTTTGTTCCATTTCCGAAAGTGGTAAGCGGTTTGTGTGTGCCCCACAATCCCCATAAACACGAGAAACCCAATGACCCCGACGACGATTAAAGTAAGTTGATCCATCATGCCACCCCTTAGATGTCTTGTCTGATTGTCCTATATTGATAGATATGTCCTACTGTCGGGAAATATTTTAGGAAATGGGGTCTGGCCCCAAACAAATACAAAACCCCCTGAAATGTCCATTCAAGATGGACATTTCAGGGGGAGAGTTTTTGGGGTTAATTTTTTTCAAAGGAAAGAAATTAATCTTGACGCCAGGTGTGCTCTTAATCTCTTTGGTAATTCTCAACGCGATCGTTATAAAACGCAGCATACGAAGCGCTCATGTAGGGAGCGAGCCAAAAGAAGCCGATGCCGAGTGATAAAACACAGAGAATTCCCCAGCCTAAAAAGCTTAGCTGTAAAACGAAGAACTTCCACTTATAGCCGTCCATCAGCTTGCGGCTTTTCTTGATCGCAGCGTTAATGCCGATACCCGGATGATCTTTTAGAACAAAGTACGTTTGCGAATACGCGAATGCTTTAATGATTCCAGGGATCAGTAAAAGAAGAGACCAGAGAATCAAGTACACCATCATCACGAGATAGGTGCCGAGTATTTTTACATATGTACTGATCTCAGAAAACGCTTGAAATAGGCTTGAAACGTTCATTTTCTCACCTGTTCGGATCACTGATAAAAAAGTCCACAAATATCCAATATATAAAGGCAGTAAAACGAGTGTGATGATGAACGTGCTGGATGTTGGTCCGTTAAGTTCGTCGGCGGGTTGATTCAACCAAGCATTCCAACCACCACTCAAATTCACTTCAATGATTAGTGGGATGAGGTAATAGATACTCGAGAACAACAACGTGAATAACGCTGCTGTGCCCCATTGTCCTTTAAGTTGAAGCCGGGCATGCTGTTTGATTTCTTTATTTTTCATGATGTATCACCTTTCTGAAGTTGTCCTATCTTTATACTACGGTTTAGAAGGCGGAAAGATGCGTTTTCATGAAAATTAATAGTAGACTAGAGGAAAGTATGTTTTGTTTTGAAAAGGGAGGTTTGGATGTGCAGAAATGTGATGAGGTAAATGGTGCTGTACTTCTTTTTGATGGAGTTTGTAATCTTTGTAATGGGAGCGTGCAATTTATACTCAAACATGAAAAAAGTAATGAGTTAAAGTTCTCAGCCATACAGTCACAAGCTGGGCAGAAGCTGCTTTCACATTACAACATGGATCCCGCACAAATGAATTCCGTTATTTTAGTTAAAGATGGAAAGATCTATACAGAATCGGATGCGGTAGCGGCAACCTCTCTGTTCCTTAGATTTCCATACAGCCTAGGCCAATATCTAAAGATTGTTCCACGGCCGATTCGCAACGCTTTCTATAAAAAGATCGCCAATAATCGATACCGATGGTTTGGGCAAAAAGAGAGTTGTATGATCCCGGCACCTGACCTTCGAAATAGGTTTTTGCAATAGTTTTCACGACCAAACTTCATAAGTGCGCAGATCGCCTAATAAGATAGAACAAATGCCTATAAAGGGGAACTGCACGATGGGACAAAAAGTTCTGTTCTTCGGTGACGCTGGAATAGACGATACGATTGCCTTAGCTTATGCGTTTTTAAGTGATGAAATTGATATCGTTGGTGTTGTGGCGGACTATGGCAACGTATCGAGAGAACAAACAGTAGCGAATGTAAAATATATTGCTAAAACATTTAATTTTCCACAGGATGTTAGGATCATCGGTGGAGCAGAAGTTCCGATGACTGGGGAACAGCCTACCTTTTATCCAGATGTTCATGGTGTTTACGGGTTAGGTCCGATCGAACCGGGCGTACCAGAAGGATTTATTGAGAACTTTTTTGAGATCGTGAATGTGATTGAACAGTATCAAGATGATCTAATCATCGTGAATGCGGGTAGGTTGACGTCTCTTGCAACGATGTTTATTTTGTTTCAGTCACTTATGAAAAAAGTAAAAGCGTACTATATTATGGGGGGAGCGTTCTGGGTGCCGGGAAACGTGACGGCAGTGTCAGAGGCGAACTTTTACGGTGATCCGATCGCGGTCAGAATCGTGTTAACGTACGCAGAAAACGTAACGATCATCCCGTTGAATGTGACGGATAGGGCAGTTGTTACTCCGGAGATGGTTAATTATATTGATTACAAAGGCAAGGTTCCGATCCTAAAACCGATGCTAGACTTTTATTACAACTTTTACAAAAGCAGAAACCCAGAAATACTCGGAAGTCCTGTTCACGATGCCATTACGTTGATGGCCTGCATAAGAGAAGATATGTTCACGTTTAAGTCGCTGCCGGTACATATTGTGATTCAAAATGGCAATACGGCAAGAGGTCAAAGTATTGCCGATGTTCGGCCGTATGCACAGTTTGCAGATGATGAAAAACGACACCGAATCGCGTTTGATTTTGATTATAGCTATTTCTTCCGAGATTTTATGAGTATTATGACGGGTGAGACATTTTCATAGTGTTAGTTTAGAATCGTGGAAGGAAGTTAGGGGTTTTTAAGATCGTTTTAAGAGAACGAGGAAAGGGTAGAAACGGCATCATAATAAAAAACCGGTGATTCTACGAAACGTACGAACCCCGGTCGAACTTTAAGTGTCGTTTTATGTGATTAAGCGCAATTTTTAATTTGATCTAGTTTGTTTAGCTTTTCGTCTAGTATTTGGCTCAACTGAACAAGAAGCGGATCTGCAAGACTATTAACCTTTTTACTTACCTCATACATGGTCGTGCGAATGGCGTCTATCTCTGTAGTTAAGACAAGAGCATTGCTTCGGCTCATGGTCCATTCCCCCTCTAATATAATAACCACTTCTGCACCATTAATATCGGTAAATCTTGTAAATATTATATACCATATTTTGTGTCAAGTCTATTATTTTTTTACACATATAGGGGGACAGACCCCCTACAATTACACTTTTACATATTTTGTACTACTCCAGTAGACAAAATGTGCTTTTTTTCCTGTAAAACTTTGTTGCTTTCTGTCGATATACTTTTTGCTGCTTAGTAAAAAGTAACTGCAGGAGGAAGAAATGATTAAAAAAAGTCTACAGAGGCAAATTCTTGTGCCTTTTCTATTACTTATTGTGATGACTGGTTTCGTAGTGAGCGGAGTTAGTTATATGTTTAGTAAGCAAACAACCGTTGATAATTCATCGAAGAACACATCAGAACGCATGCATGATCTGGATGAGACACTCAACGGATTTTTAAAAGACAATGCCAATTTCGTTTCTGCTTATGCAGATTCGGCAACGATTAAGCTCCATGCAAAAGGAGATAGCCCAGACTATATTATTTCTAAGTTCGAAGACTATCATCTAGCAAATGAAGCAATCATGAACAGCTATTTCATTTCTGAAAGCAAAGAAGTGGTCATGTATCCTATACCTGCATCACCAGTTGAGGACATGACGCTAACGCCGTGGTACCAACAAGCAACAAAGAATCCTACTCAAGTCTTCTGGACAGATCCGTTTATTGACGAAGCGACAGACCGCCCGGTAGTAAAAGCCGTAAAAGCGGTTGAATACAGCGGGAAAGTCGTGGGTGTAACGGCAATTGATATCGCCGTAAATGATATCTTAACACTTATGCAAAATGTGAAAATCGGGGACACTGGTTATGCTCTTCTCATCGATAATTCGGGGAATTATATGGTGCATCCTGATACAAAGATGCTGGGGAAAAGCGCAACAAAAGAATCATTTTATAAAGGTATCACGAAAAAAAATGGAACGATCACGACCGACATCAACGGTGAAGAAAGAGTGGTCAGCTACACAAAGAACGACACAACTGGTTGGAAATTAGCAGGAACTGTAGCACTTAGTGAGTTTGAACAAAAAGCTACTGTCATTCTTTTACCGATTGGGATTGCTTTATTAGTCACTCTTTTAGTAGCGGCAGTCATCTCGCTGTTTGTTTCAAGAAGAATTACGGTGCCTGTGAATCAATTAAAGGATGCGATGCATGAAATCAAGAATGGAAATCTGCAGACAAGCGTCTCTATACAAAGAAAAGATGAGATCGGTGAACTAGCTTCAAGCTTTGATGAGATGTCTAATCAGATGCGGACGTTGATTGCCGAAATGGCTCAGATTACCGATCATGTGACAGATGCGTCTCAAACGGTCGTTGCGAGTGCGGAAGAAAATTCAGCATCCGCGCAAGAAGTTTCAACGACGATGCAGCAGATCGCAGCGGGCTCTTCTCATCAAGCAGAGTTGATGGATGAGAATGCAAAAGCTGCGAACGTACTAGCTGAGCGAATCAGTCAAGTTCATGCGCATGGCGAGACGATCGAAAAAGCGACACAGCAAATGAATGAAGAATCATTGACCGGTGTAAAAAAGGTGAGCATGCTAAAAGAGAAGTCTCTGATGACAACAGAAATGACAAAAGAGATGATTTCTTCTATTAAAAAACTTGATGAAACATCTGGCAGCGTTCAACAAATCGTTCTAACGATAAGCGATATAGCAAACCAAACGAACTTATTGGCGCTAAACGCAGCAATCGAGGCGGCTAGAGCAGGAGAATCTGGAAGAGGGTTTGCGGTCGTTGCAGATGAAGTAAGAAAACTTGCAGAGCAGACTGAACTATCTTTGAAAGATATTAGCGCATTGATTACGGATATGCAGCAAGTAACCGAAAACACCGTCGGACAAGTTCAAGAAGCAGCAGCTCTCATTCTTTCACAAAGCGAAGCGGTTGAAGAGACAGAGCAAAGCTTTACCGCGATTTCCAGTGCCGTTAAAGGTAATGCAGAAGCATTAAAAGATGTGATTCAGTCAGTGGATGAAATGACGAAGCAAAAGGATGTTCTCCTTGAGAATGCGTCGCATATCTTGGCGATCACTCAAGAAACAGCGGCTGGAACAGAAGAGGTTTCCGCATCAGCAGAACAGCAATCCGTGTCGATGGAGCAGTTGAACCACTTAGCGGATCAGCTTGAGCAGTATGCGGAACAAATGCGTACCCACGTCCAGCGGTTTACATTTTAGGGGTCTGACCCCACACAATTACATTAGTGCCGTTTTTGTCTTTTTCAAAAAGACAAAAACGGCTTTTTCTTTGATACGACTGACTTTTTGAAAAAGGAAAGAGTGTACTTTTACATCTGAACTAAAAGGGTTTAAAGCTCTACTACAGGGGTAATCTTGCTCTCAACATAATCTCGATATTGAGATTTCGAATTGCTAAACTGCTCAAGAAGGGTTGAGGTGTGTACAAAAGGGCACACCGATGGGGTTACATAATAGCGGTAACTGCTCCATTGATATTCTAAGGGGTACATGACCAGGTCAGCAGAAACGGGATTCAAATGAATATAGCGACTCGTGTCTAACAAATGTGACCGATCTTCGATTAATTCTGCTCCGTATCGACCTTGAAACACATGGCCAGTCAGTTCGTATTTCTTGTTGAAATACATAGCGTACGTTTCATTTAATTCTTTCATGAAATCTCCAGGTGGTGATTTGCTGCACAAAATTTGTAAGTGAGTGTGGTTTGTCATGAGGCAATACGAGAAGAGCTCAACAGCATGCTTTTTAACACAATGACTTAAGATCTTTAAATAGCGGTGGAAATCTAAGTGGGAATAAAAAAGAGGTTCCCTGCGATTTCCGCGGGTAGTCACGTGATAAACAGCATCAGGATACCAAATGCGAGGGGATCTAGGAATGTTTTTCACCTCCTTTCAATCGTATTTACATTATACGTCTTGCAAGTGAATCTGGGAAATGGGGACTGACCCCAAAAAAATTATTTCCCCCGTTGTTTTCAAGCAAAACCTTTATATCAGTTTTGGAATGCAACCGGTTCGAAACTTCTCTTTTCAAGAAGTTATCTTTTTTAGCAGAATTCCTATAAAAAAATGTCGAATTCAATCCATTAAACGAACTTTTTATCAAATTTCCCCGGAAATTATTCATAGGAAAGGGAATAGAGTTTTCCATTCTACATAAAATAACCCCGTATTTTTATTTAACGGAGGTATGTCATTTGAATCAGAACCAAAATCAACCTAACATGAATCCGCAAACAGGGAACAGCAATCCTGAATTCAACCATGTAAACATGCAGAACGGACAGGTACCTGCTCAACTTAACCATGGGGGACATGAGATGTTTGATGTTCATGAGATGCTGAGCGGAATTGTTGGAACATTGAACTTATATACACTTTGTAAAGGACATGTTCAGGATCCTGAGCTCAAAACGATGCTTCACCGTCATTATCAACACATTACAAAAGAATATAACGCGTGTGTACAAGGTTTTCAGACAGGAAAAGACCCAGCAATGCGAACAGAATCATACAAGATGGCTCAAGATAATGATTTTGTATATGGTTTGAAACCTGCTCAACCGGTTAAACCTATTCAAAGCGTTACAGAATTAAACGATCAATCCGTTTCGACTTTAATTCTAGGAACTTTGAAATCGAATGCTTCCCTAAGAGGCATGGCTACACTTGAAGTTACAAACCCAGTGCTTAGACGCGTATTAGCAGATGGAATTCCGAACTGGATCGAGATGGCATACGAATTGTCTATCTGGCAGAATAAAAATCATTACTACCAAATTCCTCAACTGAACCAACAAGATATGACGAGTATGCTTGGTGCATACGCTCCGTCTACTCAAACACAGCCACCTCTTCAATAAAAAGACCCCTAGACGAGTACCCAATAAAGGTGCTCGTTTTTATTTTTAAACATACTTAAACAGGGATATTATGAAAAGAAATAGAAAAGTTCATAAAAGCTGAAAGGACTCGACAACGAGAAATGAATTTGCCATAGTTATGAGTGGACTTATATTTTGTACTGAAACTCCAGGGGGTTAAGGATATGAAAAAGGGAACAGACTGGCGGTACCGAGTATCGAATAGAGAAGCTATCATGGGTACAGTGCTTGCCATTTTGAACTTTATCTGGTGGTATGCGTTCGCTTATGGCCTTGGCGGACGTCCTATAAAAGAATATACATACATACTTGGCTTTCCATCTTGGTTTTTTTATAGCTGTATCGTAGGATTTGTTGTTTTTACGATTTTAGTTTGGATTATGGTGAAGTTCTTCTTTAAAGAGGTTCCGTTTGAACTTGATGAAACGAACGAGAATGAGGAGGGAGATGTCGGATGAATTGGGATGTGATTCTTCCTTTAGTAATCTTTTTGATCTCAGTGTTCTTTGTAGGGATTTATACATCTCGGCACATTAGAAGCGGATCGTCATTTTTACAAGATTACTTTTTAGCAGGTAGAGAACTTGGTGGGTTTGTTCTTGCGATGACGATGGTAGCGACATACGGAAGTGCTTCGAGTTTTATCGGTGGACCTGGTGCAGCCTATCAATTAGGACTTGGCTGGGTGCTGCTTGCCATGGCGCAGCTTGTGACAGGATACTTCACCCTTGCTGTGCTTGGTAAAAAGTTTGCTATCGTTGCACGAAAGATTAACGCAGTCACACTGATAGATTTTCTAAAAGCGCGATATGAAAGCAAGTGGGTCGTTATTTTATCTGCAATAAGCATTGTGGTCTTCCTATTTTCTGCAATGGCCGCTCAATGGGTGGGCGGGGGAAGGTTGATCGAATCGTTTACCGGAGTTTCCTATACGACAGCACTTTTCATCTTCTCTGGCTCTGTCCTCGTGTATGTGATTGCCGGCGGCTTTCGTGCGGTTGTAATAACAGATGCAATACAAGGTGTCGTCATGGTAATCGGAACCATCATCATATTGGCCGGTACGATTATCGCAGGTGGAGGTATCGAGAACATCATGAGCGAGTTACGAGCGGAGAACCCAAACTTGATTACACCATATGGTTCTGATCAATCGCTTACTCCTCTCTACGTATCATCGTTTTGGATCTTGGTTGGTGTTGGGGTCGTAGGCTTACCGCAAATATCGGTGAGAGCGATGAGCTATAGAAATGCAAAAGCGATGCATCGGGCGATGATCATCGGAACGTTCGTTGTGGGGTTCATCATGCTAGGTATGCATCTAGCTGGTGTATTCGGAAGAGTCGTGCTACCGGGAATTGAAGTGCCGGATAAAGTGATGCCGCTTCTAGCACTCGAAGTATTGCCAGGGTGGTTAGCCGGTATCGTGTTGGCAGCGCCTTTAGCTGCGGTCATGTCGACGGTGGACTCAGTACTCTTACTCGTAAGTTCTGCAATTATTAAGGATGTATACATCAATTACATTAAACCAGATGCTGAAGAGCAATTTGTAAAAAAATTGAGCTTTGGGATAACAGCGGTTGTTGGACTGAGCGTATTCGCAATGGCGATTAACCCGCCTGACTTGTTGATCTGGTTGAATCTGTTTGCCTTCGGAGGACTAGAAGCTGCCTTCATATGGCCAATCGTATTGGGGCTATATTGGAAAAGAGGAAACGCAAACGGAGCGATTGCCTCTCTGATCGTAGGGGTAGGATCCTATATGTTCTTACATCTTAACTATCCAAATCTTTGGGGCATGCACACAGTAGTGCTGCCGATCGTACTTTCCTTGGTTGCCTACATTGTGGGGAGTTTCACAAAGGGGGTCAGACCCCAGACAAATACATTCTAGAAGCCAATGTCCACACTCGGTGGACATTGGCTTCTTTCATTTCTCCCCCTCAGCACCATCTTCTTTTCTACAATAAAATACTAAAAAAACAATTTATAGTAATATCTTACTAAATACCCATTTACAGAGAATGTGGCTGGTGGTAATTTTATATCAGAATATAATTAGATAAGTGTGGAGCTGTGAAGGTTATTCTGTATGTGGGCGCTTGGAATAACTGAAGCTAGTAGCGCAACCGACCGCTTTCTTTATTTGTTCTCTAGATAAAGGAAGGGGTATTTATTATGGAAATTTCACGTAAAGAAAAATTCAGCACGAAGAAAAAGACAGCTAAGAAATGGCCGAAGATTGTTTTAGCGACTACGATCGCACTTGGTGTAGGTACTACATCTGCGTACGCCGCAAATCCTAATCTTGCTAACGACTTATATAATAAGATTATGGAGTATACGTACCAATCTGAGATCGAGTCTGAGTTGAACAAAGAGAAGAATGACTTGCTTAAAAATGTGAATGTAGCAGTAAAGGGAATCATTGCTGACGCAAAGAAAGATCTAGATAATAACAAAGAAAAGATCATTCAAGACAAGAAAAAAGAACTTGAAACGCATTACAAACAAGAACTCGCAGAAATTACGAAAAGAAAGAACGAAGCAGTAAATAAAAAAACAGAGAACATGAGCACGGATGCGACACGTTCTTCCGAGCAAAAGAAAGCGGACATTTCTTCAGCCATTCAAAAAGAAATTCAAGAGTCTGATATAAATAAAAAATAATAACTTATTAAAAGAGCGGAAACTTCATTCTCCGCTCTTTTCCTTTTTCTGATATCCTAGAATATAGAAAATCTATGAACGGAGACAACACTATGAAAAAACTATTTCTAACGCTTGGGATCCTCTTTGCAGTATACGCAACGGCCATGCTGCTTCAAACGACCAACATGGATATGGGTCTTGCGGTTTTCTTCTTGTTAGGTGCTTTTTTCTTCATCCTTTTCTTCCGTTACAACACAGCTATGAAACTATTTAAAACGTACAAAAAAACGACGATGACCGTCCTGATTGCAACCATTCTTTTTGCAGCAACGCTAGAAACTTTTATTCTTACATCTGCCAACACTGATCCTGAGAAGGTTTCCTCCAAGATAGATTCGATCCTCGTACTTGGTGGCGGGACAAAGAATAATCGTCCGGGTGCTGTACTGAAAGGTCGGCTAGATCAAGCGCTCGCGTACGCAAAGGAACATCCAAATGTTACCATCATCGTAAGCGGTGGTCTTGGCTTCGGTAAAACGAAGAGCGAAGGATCTATCATGAAAAATTATCTCGTTGAAAATGGAATTGAACCAAACCGGATACAGATTGAAGAAAAAGCTACGAGTACATACGAAAACTTATTATATACAAAGGAAATGATACAACCGAACGACCAACTGCTTATCGTAACAAGTGACTTCCATCTTTTCCGAACAAAGATGATCGCAAAGCGTGTTGGCATTGAGGCAGAGGGACTAGGCTCACCGTTGAGAATTTCTTCTGTCCCACAAGCTCACGTTAGAGAGTATATGGCGATCATAAAAAGTTATTTTACTGACAGATAGAGGAGGACGGCTTCCATGAACAAAAATAAATACCATTGCTGCGCGACTTGTATAAATTTTAAACCTGAAAAAACGAATCAAGCGATGCGCTATCACTGCGTACGTTTAGGGTATGAAACGAAACCAGACTATCAGTTCAATTGTTGGGAGCCCAAACCTCATGTAGTGGAGCTCATGAATAAGGAAAAATAATTTTTGGAACAAATTAACACAAATACCTTGCATTACAAGTTAGTGCCGCATATACTATTGGTATATCTTGTTATGCAAGACATTCTTTTTTATCTATAACCCTTGTAATACAAGATAGTGAAATGAGGTGTAGCACATGTCGAACACTCAAATGTTAAAAGGAATTCTCGACGGCTGCCTATTAGCCATCATCAACGAAGGAGAAGTTTATGGCTATGAGTTAGCTGAAAAGCTTGAGTCATACGGATTTCAACAGACGAGTGAGGGAACGATCTATCCGCTATTAATACGAATGCAAAAAGAAGAACTTGTTACGACGACGCTAAAAAAATCAACGGCGGGGCCAAGGCGGAAGTATTATTCACTTACCTCAAAGGGCGAGGAAGAACTTCAAGCATTTATTGAAAGATGGAATCAATTAAGCCGTTCGGTCGATCAAATTTTACAAAAGAGAGGAAGCGGAAAATGAATGCGCCCAAACATACGTTAACAGCTGAAAGTCAGGATTTTTTAGATAACCTAAGCCTTTACTTGTTTTCGAGTGGAAAAAAAGATGAAGAGGTGAAAGAGATCGTAGAAGAGTTGGAAGACCACCTGATTGAAGCGGAAAAGCGCGGAAAATCAGTATCTCACATCATCGGCCATTCGCCAAAAGCTTATATGGAGCAGCTTTCAAACGAAATGTCATTTGATTTCAAATGGCTCTCTTACTTGCCGATCATCGTTCTCGGTGTTTTCGCCTATGTTTTGCTTGGTGATTCGATAAGAGGAGGCGTGAAGTACACGTTGCTTCAAGTGATCGGTTATCCGGCCGTTAGTGTCATCCTCGTGCTTTTCTATTTAAGAATGTTTAAGTTCTTAGCGAGCACTAAGCTTTCTAAAACAAAGACGATCATCACCACATTGACCTTAGGAATCTTACCAATTTTGTTCTTTTTAGGTCTTATGTTTGCAAACGATGCATATAAGACTCCGGTCGTCATAAAGCTTGGAACAACAGGAAACATTATCGCGGCACTCCTTGCTATCGCCATCTTTATTGGAATCTCATTATGGAGCAAAACCTGGTTCACAATCGTCATTCCAACCATGCTTTTTCTACCTGAATTTATAATCAGCCTGACCTCATTCGAAAAAGAAACGAAAGCCATCTTAACAATAAGTGTGCTGTTTGTAACACTTATTATCTATAACGTGTATACGTTTAAAAAAGCGAAAAAAGAGAACCGAATCTAAATGGTCGGTTCTTTCTTCTGAGTAGAAAGTGTTTAACAAACAACGTACTTGCACTGAAAAAGCTTACAATGTTACATTGTGTAAGGCTTTACACAGCAAATAAGTGGAAATACTGTTGATAGATGAAGTGATCTAGAATAATGGTAAGATCACTGATACAGAAAGGAAATTTGATATGAATCTCCAACTTCCGATTGAAATAAAAGAAAAACTGCAGCAAGATGCAGCAAAACGACTAGAAAATCTACCAAATGAATATAAAGAATTAATTGGGGAGCAGGGATATACAGCGCCTGATGCAGCATTGATTGAGGATGCAGTGATCGCGCTTGCTCTCGGAAAAAATGTATTGTTGAAAGGACCGACGGGTTCAGGGAAAACAAAGCTTGCAGAGCTTCTTTCAAATGTGTTCGGACAACCTCTGCACCAAGTCAACGCTTCTGTCGATCTTGATGCTGAAGCGCTGCTTGGTCATAAGACGTTAAGCTACAGCGAGGGCAAACAAGAGATAGAGTTCATTCCAGGACCAGTCACGAGAGCGGCAGCGAACGGACATTTTCTCTATATTGATGAGATCAACATCGCAAAACCAGAAACGCTGCCGATTCTAAACGGAATGCTCGATTACCGCCGTACGATTGCCAATCCTTTCACAGGTGAAGTGGTAAAAGCGCAGCGTGGTTTCAATGTCATTGCCGCGATCAACGAAGGGTACATCGGAACAGTTCCGTTGAACGAAGCGCTGAAAAATCGTTTTGTCGTGATTGAAGTGCCTTACATTCAATGTGATACGTTAAAAGAAATGCTAAAAAACCAATCTCAGCAAAAAGACGAAGAGGTACTATCCAAGTTTGTTCAGTTGTCGTCAGATTTGATCGGGCAAGCAAAAGCAGGTCATCTGTCTGAAGATGCAGCATCTATCCGTGCGTTGCTAGATGCAGCCGATCTCTCTGTTTATTTGCCGGCGAAGCGTGCCATTCAGCGCGCGATCGCAGACAAGCTTGAAGATGCGCGCGAACGCGCCCTCGTCGCTAACGTAGCCGCAACCCTGTTCGCGTAAGCTGGGAAATGGGGTCAGACCCCATACAATTTATTTCCCACGACGATTTTGGAGGTTTTCCCTAGATGAAATTCCTAGTATTTGCGGATACAAAGATCGATTCTTTTGTTCACATGCAACTGATCGATCTTTCCCGCTCACTCTCAAAAGTGGATAAAATGGACGTTTCGTTCTCGTATCACTCGTACCTTGAACGAAACAGCGGCGTCACACACGTCAGCCAGTTCTGGAACCCGTACCCGCGCGAAATTCAGCTGGAAGGCTGGAAATCGGATGTTTATTTGCGCAGCTATGGTACTCAGTTTCACACGGACGACCATGTGATCTGGGATACCTTGAAGCAGTTGAAATCTCATCCGCACCGTGAATTTCTCAAGCAAGTCCTTCTTTTTGCAGAAGATTATCGATTAGAACAGATCTGTGTTAGCGACCGGCCGGGGATGAAGCATGCTTTTAAGCTGCGAAAAGAAACGTTTCAGGTTCATTACAACCGTGAGTACCGAAAGCATATTCAGCAAAAACGTACACTTGATGCGTTTTTTTGCCATATCATTCTTTTAGCGAACAAACGATTTGTAGCCGTGCCAGAAGAAACGCAGAAACTCTATCAAGAACTGCGATCTCATTTAACAAAACTTACAACGGCAAAATCGACTGAAGATATAGCGGCTATCATCAGCGAAATGGCTGCTATCACACAAAAACATACAAACTTAAACGATATGAAAACCGCATATCGCAGTTTCAGCGATCAGTCGCAGCAAAGCAAAACAACTGGTGAGACCGATCAAAACTTTGACGACCTTACACGCAACAACGAAACGAAAACGAAGAAAACGATCACCAAGGATGAAGATTCAGACAAAGATAAAGACGATAAAGAAAAAGAGTCTCATTCTTCTTGGCATGATGAAACATCTGATCCGCAGGATTCATTTTTACAGATGGATCTTGATCAAGGGACAAACACAGACCTGTTAGGAGAAGGTGCGAGGGAAGCGGAAAGTGGTGACGCGGTGTTCGGATCGGTTCAAACGAGCGCTAAAAGTACAGACAACAACGACTTCGACACCCAAAACGAGCATGAAGCCGAAACCGACAACAACCAAAATGGTTCTGACTCTGCAAACCACTTCCCGTACGGAGAAGTGAACAAGAACGTAACCGAGCATTTCTTGCCAGCGAAACCGGCAACTCTCGACGAAATTGCTCAATACGACGAATATAACCAAGAGATCGCGCCATTCGTTTCGCAGCTGAAACAGAACTTTTTAAAAACGATGGAGCACAAACGAACAGCACCGAGAGAAGATTTGCACTTTGGAAGACTTGGAAAGAAGCTTACGAGGCTCGTAACTGATAAGAATCCAAGGCTTTTCCGGAAAAAGCAGGAATCTCCACAAGAACTCGATACGACGTTCACGCTCCTCGTCGACTGTTCAGCGTCCATGTTCAACAAGATGGAAGAAACGCAAAAAGGGATCGTGCTTTTTCATGAAACGTTAAAAGCTCTTCGGATTCCGCATTCTGTAGTTGGCTTTTGGGAAGATGCAGCAGATGCTTCTACTAACGATCAGCCGAATTATTTTCATGATGTGATCTCCTATCGTAACTCTCTGCATCAATCGGGAGCGCCGATCATACAGCTCGAACCACAAGAAGATAACCGTGACGGCTACTCCATCCGACGTATGGGTGAGGAGCTCGCAAAGCGTCCAGAGCAGCAAAAGATTCTGCTCGTTTTCTCAGACGGTGAACCAGCGGCTTTCGATTATGAATCGCATGGCGTACTCGATACACATGAAGCAGTCACTCGTACACGAAAGCATGGGATCGAAACGATTGGTATGTTTATCGCAAACGGAGAGATTACAGAGGAAGAAGAGAAGTTAATGCAGAACATCTATGGTCCGCAAAATGTAGTTGTGCCAAGTGCTTCGGAGCTTGTCGACTATTTGATGCCTGTACTTCGTAAGCTCCTTTTCAAATCTTTATAAAACGCCAAAACGCCTGGGGTAGTTAACCCCGAGGCGTTTTTTTTATGTATGTATCAATATTCCAGTAGCTTCAGCCATGCAAAGATTACTCCAACAAACCCCGTGTAGCTAAAGATCCTAACAGACCATTCTGGTAAGGCTGTTCGAAGTACGCTTGAAAATATGCCGACCACAATGATTGCGGCAAGTAAGATGTAAATGGAAATGATATCGAACGGAATACGAAAAGACAGCCATTGTTCCATCGCCAAACCTCCCTAGTAAGGATAATATCGGACAAAATGCCTATACATTAAGAACAATTCACGAAAAAAGCCGAATTTTTATGTGTTCGAAAATCGGGATATGAAGGGTAACATCGGGCACCGCAAATAGGGCAAACGCATATAGTATTACTAATTCAGGTGTTAGGAGTGAATGATGTGAATCAACGTGTAGTAGACGTCATTTTAGCAGAAGCAGAAGAAGAATACTTATCAAATAATAAAGATGGTACCACGTTTGCTGCAGAACTCGCCTTACTCGCCTCAACGCTTGTGACCGCGGGGGATTTTCTAGCTACGTTCAGTGCAGCGATCGCTCTCAGACAAGTGTATATCGATCAAGCGAACGATCTTAAAGACCAGCAAGAACAAGAAGCTCAGATGAAAGACATCCAAGATCAGATTACAGCGCTAAAAAATGAGATTAAAATGCTGAGGGGAAGAAAATAAACGTTCTTCCCCCTAATTTTTCATTTGGGATCAATCATACTCTTTCTTTTTCCACTCATCTTCAGGCATCTCAAATTCATCGCTCGAAAATCGTTCTTCTTTGAACGGGTCGCCGTACATATGAAAGCCGTTCTGCTCCCAAAAGCCTGGCTGATCCTCATCTAAGAACTCGAACTTACGAATCCACTTTGCACTTTTCCAAAAATAAAGATGCGGAACGATGAGACGAAGCGGAAACCCATGCTTTTCCGTTAACGGCTTGCCGTCAAAAGAGTGCGCAAGAATCACATCATCGCGTAACAGATCTTGGATAGGAACATTCGTCGTATAATCGTAATCAGCGTGGACCATCACAAACTTTGCTTTTGAATCCACATTTAAGTGCTTTAAAAAGTCAGTAAATTTAACACCTTCAAACGCATTGTCGAACCGTGACCATCTCGTCACACAGTGAATATCTCTTACTACTGTCGTTTGAGGCATCTTCATGATGTCTTCAAAACTAAATTCGACACGTTTTCCTACGAGTCCTTCTACAGATAACGACCATTTTTTCATATCGTAAACAGGAACGTCCCCCTCATGAAGAATAGGGAACTTTTTTGTTTCAACCTGCCCAGGAGGCAGGCGGTTCTCTAGTTTTTCATCGACTTGTGGGACACGCATCTTTTTAATGCGATTCGCTTTGTTAAGGTCCATACATGAACATCCTTTCTTTAGTGCGATTGATTCCATTTGAGGTAGCAAAACAAAAAACGCCCTCTTTTATAAAAAAAAGAGGACGAATGGTTCTGTTCACATCCTCTTATCTTTCAGTCTGTAAAACTGTTAGATGTAGCACCGTGCCTAACAAATTAGGTGGTTGCCGGGCTTCATAGGGCTAATTCCCTCCGCCTGCTCGAAATAAGAGACCGATTAATCGGCTTAAAAACGATATGTAAGTTACAACTATTATACAGTCAGGACATGAAAAATCAACTCGAAATGAGATCAGCCACAAAAGACATCTCACGAGAAATGCCTAGATACAGAACGACCACTCCAAAAACCGCAGTGCTGATCAAGAAAAAGTACACGATCTTTTCTTCTGCTTCCTTTTCACTCTGCCTTTTTTCCGTTTCCGTCGACTCACTCTTGCCAGAACCTTGAGACGTTTTTTTCTTTTGCTTACCTTTACCAAGACCAAACATAGCTGAAATCCTCCGCTTCTTACAGATGTTTCTGTTAACAGTTTTTCATGAAAGAGGAGGTTTTAAACCGTACACGTTACATTTATAGAAGGAAATTGAAGTTGTCACCTATAAAAAAACGAAAATAAAAAACCTCCAGAAGTGATAAACACTAACTTCCAGAGGTTTGGGAACATTTTTATTTATATCAATTACTGCTGAACAGCTGCCGCTGCATTTACGCGTCCGTTTTGGAACTGGCTGCCTGTTCCGGATACAGGATCAGCTGTGTTTTCAAGCGCTGCACGGATTTGAGAAGCACTCTTACCTTGAGCCGCCAGAAGTCCTGCTACACCCGCAACAACTGGTGATGCCATAGACGTTCCTGAGAAACTCGCATACTGGTTATTTGGTGTTGTTGAATAGATGTTAACACCTGGCGCTGCGATATCAACCCACGTACCGAAATTTGAGAATGAAGCTTTACGGTCGTTTTGATCAGTAGCCGCAACCGCGATCGCGTTCGTATAATAAGCAGGATAGCTAGGAGAAGATACGCCCTCATTTCCTGCAGCAGCAATGACTATAGAACCTTTGCCCCACGCATAATCAACTGCAGATTGAAGCGTTTGTGTGCCGCCTGCTCCACCAAGACTTAAATTGATAACTTGCGCACCTTGATCAGCTGCGTAACGAATGCCTTGAGCGACGTCATCTAAAGATCCGCTGCCGTTCGCATCAAGTACTCGAACTGCTAGAATAGAAGCTTTTGGAGCAAGACCTGCGATTCCCACTCCGTTATTTGTGTTCGCAGCCGCGATACCGGCAACGTGTGTACCGTGCTCGTTCTCATCCAATGGATCGTTATCGTCATCTACATAGTCGGCACCTTTAATGACTTTCCCAGCAAGGTCTGGGTGGTTATAGTCAACGCCTGTGTCAATTACAGCAATTTTTACAGAGGAAGAGCTCTGCGTAGTATCCCAAGCTTGCTCAGCTCCTACTTTTTGTGGCGCATATTGCTGACTTTGATAAGCAGGATCGTTTGGTACATAGCTTGCATGGAACGTTAAGTTAGGTTCCGCATACTCAACAGAGTCAAGATTTTCATAGTTCTTGATCGCATCTGTCACACTGCCGTCTACTTTTACGACTGTAAAGTCTTTTGTAACCTCAACTACTTTACCGCCAAGTTGTGAAACTTTGTTTTTCGTATTAGCTGCTGCTGAAACAGAATCTTTAAAATGAACAATAATTTCTTGTGAAGCAGCTTTCGTTGCAGCCGGTGTAAAGGAAGCTTTCGACACCTCCGAATTTGCAGCAGATGCTGGCAATGCTAATGAAACAAGTAGTGGTAATGTTGCGGCAGTCGCCACGAAACGCTTTAACATAAAAATCACTCCTCTGTTGTATTTACCAAGCAAGCTTGGCTCCGATGGTAAGGAATTCAACAATTTTCAACAAAACCCTTTAATACTATTCGAAAATAATGATTATTTACCAAAAGACTACAATCACAGAGAAGATATTACTACAAGAGATTCTAGGTCCGCATGACCTATTTATTATCTTAAAATATAAAGTGGGTAGGTGATAAGTCTCAAATTCGACAGAAAGCGCATTCAGTCTCATCCCCTTAAACAGAAACATAGGACTACTTTGAAGAATGGTGTAAGGTAAAAGGGAAAGAAAAAAGAAATTTTTTATTTGAGGAGGAGGAATACAGATGGCACGTTTACCAGAAGTAGATGTGGAAGGAACACCCTTTAAGAAATCCCTTGCTAACGCACCAGGTATTCTAGATGCTTTTCAGCAGATGGAAAAAGCGCTGAACGACATACTAGAGCCTGAACTTATGGAGATGCTCCGCTTACGAGCGGCCTCAAACAATGGGTGCGATTACTGACAAAGCATGGACTACGGGACTCTGGATGAGTCCTCACGAAAAACGGCGATGAAGCAAGGAAACGCAGAACTATCAGAACGTGAGAGTCTAGCTCTCGAACTCGCTGATCACATCATGGCTTATCACGGACAACTGCCAGATGAATTATACAATCGACTCACGAAACATTTTTCAAAAGAAGAGATCATTGCGCTATTCTTCCAAATCGGAAGCAAAAACGGAGCCAACTGGTTTATTATCGCGATGGGAATACTAAACGATTAAAAAATAAAACGTCCAGATCACGCATGCGATCTGGACGTTGTTTTATGTATTATCTATGCTGGTCGATCAGGATTAGGTTTCCATCTGGATCTTCAAGAGTCAAACTCGCAGGACCCTCACTCGTTTCATCCGCTTCAGTCGATAACGAAATTCCTCTTTCTTTCAGCTGTTTCTGCAGCTCGCGAATATCAGTGAAATTTTCAAGATTTTTCGCATTTTGGTTCCATCCAGGGTTGAAAGTCAAAATATTTTGCTCAAACATACCTTGAAACAAGCCGATAACCGTATCCTCATTCTTCATAATCAACCAGTTATGCTCGATGTTGCCACCTAAAGATTCAAATCCTAAATTTTCATAAAAAGCTTTTGAACGGTGGATATCTTTTACACTTAAACTCACAGAAAAAGCACCAAGTTTCATAAGATCCTCCTTAAAATATCTGATAATTTAACTATAGATATCTTTTACCCTGATTACAATTCAATTCATGACGAAACTTTTCATCGAAAAAAAACGTATAGCATAGGGTAAGGAGGTTGAAAAGTATATGTATGAAGGCCGACCAAAACTTAAAATACAAAGAACATGGTTTGAAAACTTTTTAGATATCGCATCAATCACCTTATTGGTTATAGGAACAGTGAGCTTGATCTCACAGTGGGCTGCTATTCCGGACACCGTGCCAACCCACTTTAATGCAGCCGGAGAACCAGATGGCTGGGGAAGTAAGAACAACCTATGGATTTTAATCGTGATGGGAGCGGTAACGTGGTTACTTCTTACCGTGTTAGAAAAATTTCCGCACATCTACAATTATTTTAATTTAACGGAAGAAAACGTAGAAAGACAGTATAAAAATGCGCGCATGATGATCAATGTAATGAAAAATGAAATCTTGATCTTTTTCGTCTATATGACTTGGGCCTGTGCAGAAGTCGCCAATGGAACAAGTGAAGGATTAAGTGTGTGGGTACTCCCCATTTTTATCATAGGAATCACAGGATTCATCGCTTTTTTCATCGTAAGATCAATTAAATGGAAGTAAAAAAGGGGACGAACTTCATTTGGAGAAGTAGAGTCCTCTTTTTTTGAAGTGTGTCTTTTCCTAGAGTACATACTAGCTATGTGTGCGCCGTATAAGGATAGTTATTCATCATAGTTCGGTAATGTGAATTAATTTCACGGATAAGCTCCATAATTTCACGGTAAATCATTTTAATTTCACGGATAAATTTTTTTATCGAATTTTCGACTCATACCGACTACTGAAACAATAATAAAGCAGCTCATACCTTTTGGTGAGCTGCTCCATTTTTGATTATTGATCTTGATGGTTGCGTGCACGCGCTTCATCTGGACCTTCCATCTTAGTAGCACCAGAATATTTCAAATCTTGGTCACGGTCAGATTCAACTCGGCCAGATTCACGCAACTTCTTTTCCTGTCTGTCTTTTCCCATAGTGAAAACCCTCCAATCACATCAGATTTTCATTAGTATGAGGACTAACTGAAACTTTTATGTAAAAGCTGAAAATATCCTGAAACAGCCTACCCAAACGTTTAGCTTTTAGAGAAAAGGGAATCCCCTAACTACGAAAAAAATTAATCGAGGAGGACTTAAAATGGTACAGAGTGTAAACACTACAAACGGATATGAAAACGGCATGTATCCTGAAGATGCTTACGGTACAGCGCAACGAGAGAGAGTGGCAGATCCGCAAAAAAGCAAGCTACTAACAGGAATCGTAATTGGCGGTATCGTTGGTGGGGCACTTGCCTTGATTGATTATAATACACGGTCAAAAGTAAAGAACACTGCGGTAGGGTTGAAGGATAGTTCCAGCAAAATGATTACGGAAGTCAAACAAAATCCAGGTGAAGTGAAAGATCAGATGATCAGCCAGTTCAAAACAGCTAGCACCACCTTAAAAGATGCGATCAACGACGCGCAAGCACTCTATGAGCGTCTCAATAAAGACGTTTTTGGTAACATTAATACGCTAAAAGAGATCTCAAGTGATGTGTTATCGACAGCTAAAGAAACAAAAGGGGAGCTTGGCAGCATCGGTTCAAAATTAAAAGAAGCAGGATCCGAACTAGCTGATAACCCGATCGGAAATGACAAGCTGCACGATTATTCCACTGGATCAGCGCAAGAAACGACTTACACAAGAGAAAATGATTCAAACATCGTTTCAGTAGGCGTGACTTCACAGAACAATCGTAAAAACTTGTAAAAAAACAAAAAAACAGCTCTCTGCGCAGTTTCGCTGCACAGAGAGCTGTTTTTGTATTGTTGAAAATCTTTGAAAATGGATTGGAGCGAGGAGAAACTGCTACACTCCATTTAAAAGTCGTTTATTTCTATATAATATTTAGCTATTTATGATTTGTCTAATATCGTTCAAACGTACAACTTGCTTTGCATCTTCAAAATGCTCCGAATAGTTTTCTGTTACGGAAAAGTCCACAACAGCGGTGTTGGTCAACAATGAAGTAATTTCTCCTTTTAAGCCGTCGAATGTTTCAATAATATCACCGATTTTAAATTCCATGCCTTTTCCTCCAACGTAATTAATGTTTGTACTATTTTACCATAATTGTGACTATTTTTCCTTTTATTTTTAAAAACTTCTATTTGTTAAGTATTATAGCTGAATCAATTACGTATTGCTATTGAAGCGCTTTTAATGTTAACTTAAAATTAATATAAGTTGACATAACTATGATGAGGTGTTTTTTCATGAAAACAAAAGAGATGACGTATGTAGCTTTATTCGCAGCAATCATGATTGTATTAGGATTCCTGCCCCCAATCGTTTTGCCTTTTACACCAGTTCCCATTACAGCACAAACTCTTGGTGTAATGCTTGCAGGTGTGGTGCTTGGTGCCAGACTAGGCGGATTAAGTATGATTGTTTTCTTACTAGTAATTGCAGCTGGTGTTCCAGGATTAGCTGGTGGACGCGGTGGCGCAGGTGTTTTTGTAGGACCAAGTGCTGGATATATTCTTAGCTGGCCATTATCAGCTTTCTTAATCGGGTTATTGATCGAAAAAGCAAGACAGCCACTTCAAGTGTGGAAGGTCTTCATATACAATTTCGTCGCAGGAATCGTCTTTGTTTACCTATGCGGTATTCCAGTTGTTGCATTTGTAATGGACATCAGTTTGGAGACAGCTGCAGTTTCAGGTTTAGCTTACTTACCAGGCGATTTGATAAAAGCTACTATCGCAGCCGCACTTGGTGTTAAAATAAGACAAAGATTATTTAAAAATCAGACTGCTCTTACTCAAAATCATACGATCAGCCATTAATAGATTGTCTTCGGACAGTCTTTTTCTATAGGGAGGACTTCTGTGCTAATTACCGATACGATTCAACAAAGTGCCCTTTTACATCCTGAGAATACAGCGATTCAAATGGGTGAAGATAAAATAACCTATCTAGAACTGGACCGCAATGTTAAGAAAATCGCTTCATATTTTCATAGGCAGGCCTTCAAAGGAACCCAGGGAAAAGCAGCGCTATATGTGCCTAACGGAATCAATTTTCTACAATATTTCTTAGGAGCCATTTCTGCTGGCTGGATTTGTATTCCCCTTGATTTGAAATGGAAAGAAAAGGAGCTGGAAGATAGGCTAAAACAATGTGAGCCGGATTTGGTTATTACTACAGAAAAATGGCAGAGCAAAATGAAATACGGAAAAATCACTCTAATTTCTGCTATTGATGATGTAAGCCTAAGCCAGTGTGAAGAAGTAAAAAGTACTGTTGCAGACGATTCATTGTTTTATATGGGGTTCACTTCAGGTTCAACGGGTGTTCCGAAATGTTTTGTACGCAACCATCGTTCTTGGGTTAAAAGCTTTGCATGCAGTAAAACAGACTTTGGCCTTACTGAGAGTGACGCAGTACTCGTACCTGGACCACTTGTTCATTCGTTATTTTTGTACGCAGCGATCAGTACGATTTATTTAGGTGGAAAGGTGAAACTGTTGTCCAAGTTTTCAGCTACTCAAACTTTAAAAGAGATCAAGTCAGACGAAGTTTCAGCTCTTTATGCTGTTCCTACTATGCTTGCTGCACTAACTAAAGAAATGGATTCTCAGAACGGTGATCCAAGACTAAAAAGAATAATATCTTCAGGGGCCAAATGGGAATCTGGACTTAAAAGGAAAATAAATAATCTGTTTCCTAAAACAGAGCTTTTCGAGTTTTATGGTGCATCTGAATTAAGCTTTGTAAGCTTTATTAATCACCGAACTGCCTTACAAAAGCCGTTATCGGTAGGACGCGCTTTTCATAATGTAGAACTGTCTGTTCGAAAAGATGGATACGAAGTGGAAAAAGGAGAAATAGGTACTCTTTTTGTAAAAAGTGAGATGCTGTTTTCACACTATATTAATAGGCCAGATGCGAATAAAGAAGTTTGGGACGATAATGGATGGCTGACAGTAGGTGACTTGGCTAAGCTAGATGATGACGGAGATTTATTCATTATAGGACGCAGTAACAACATGATAATCTCTGGAGGACAAAACGTTTATCCTGAAGAAATCGAAAGAGTATTGCACTCACTAGATGGAGTTGAGGAAGCTGTTGTTTTTGGGATGCCAGATTCGTATTGGGGAGAGAAGGTTTCAGCAGCAATCATCCAAAAAGAAGATGCTAACCTTACAGTTCGTGATATCCAACGTTTTTGTAGAGAGCATCTTTCGACATTCAAAGTACCTAAACACATTATTTTTACAAAAGAGTTTCCTTATACGTCGAGCGGAAAAATTGCAAGATCAAAGATAAAAGAGATTTATAGCAAAGGTGTACTCTGTTCATGAAAAAAGCTGTTATTATCGATGCCAAACGTACAGTGATTGGAAAGAAAGCGGGCTACTTTAAAGGTGTTGGAGCAGAAAAACTAGCGGCTGCTGTCATTCAAAAGATTTTAAAAGATAATAATGTTTCTCCTGATTTGGTGTCAGATGTGATTTTAGGGAATGCAGTTGGTCCTGGTGGGAATATTGCACGCTTATCTGCTTTAACAGCAGGTCTTCCAGTGACCGTTGCAGGTTTTGCAGTTGATCGTCAATGCGGTTCTGGACTTGAAGCGATAAACCTCGCATGTCGGCTAGTTCAAACAGGTGCAGGAGACATATATTTAGCAGGTGGCACCGAATCCGTTAGTACATCAACGTTTCCACAACGAGCTCGCTTTTCTCCAGACTCTATAGGGGATCCTGACATGGGTGTTGGAGCTGAGAACGTGGCTGAAAAATACGGCATAACACGTGCAATTCAGGATGAATATTCGCTTCTAAGCTATAAGAGAACGATAGATTCTAATGAACAAAATCGCTTTAATAATGAACTCGTTGCGTATAATGATGTGCCCTTAATGGATGAAGGAATCAAGCGACTTTCTGTGATCGAAAGACTGCTGAAACGTGCAAAACCTGCATTTAAAGAAAATGGGACAGTTACTGCCGCAAATTCATGTGGTTTAAACGATGGTGCATCTATCGTACTCGTCATGAGTGAAGAAAAAGCGAAAGAGCTTAAGCTTGCACCAAAACTACTATTTATTGACGCTGTCACGGCAGGTGTTGATCCAAACGTGCCAGGAATCGGACCAGTTCCAGCTGTAAACACGCTTTTACAGAGGATGGACCTTTCTATAAGTGAAATTGATGTATTTGAGCTGAATGAGGCATTCGCGTCCCAAGTCGTTGCTTCTGCTCAAGAACTTAACATATCGTGGGACAAGCTGAACAAAGGCGGTGGTGCAATTGCATTTGGACATCCTTATGGTGCCTCAGGAGCGGTTCTCGTGACTTCACTGCTAAGGGAGATGACCTCAGGTGACCGGTTTGGTATAGCCACGTTAGGTATCGGCGGTGGACTTGGGATTGCAACACTATTTGAAAGGTGTGAGCACCCATGAATTTTAAACAGTATGAAGGGACAGTGACGCAGTCGGTTGCCATAACGATAACAGAAGCGCTTGTTAAAGCTTACGTTGAGGCATCAGGTAATCGAAAAAGTGCTATAGATTACGTTCCTCCAGCTCTACCGATGATTTTTTATCAATATATCAACGTGCCATGGTTTCACGAACAATCGTTTATTCACAAAGACCAAGTGTTTCATTACGAACATCCTATCTCGATTGGAGATACAATTCAATGTACTGTTTCCTTAATTTCCGTAGAGAAAAGACGTCAATTTCTTGTTTTGCATCAAGAGCTTATTGGTAAAAACGTGCACGGAAAAATGGTATTTTCGGCAAAATCGACTCTTTTAAAGGAGGCAGAGTGAAAATGGTTTATCATACCATAAAATTAGGCGATGCACTCGAGCCTTTACTAATAGAAGTAAATGAAGATTTGGTGAGGAAATATGGGGAAGTGTCTGGTGATTTTAATCCTATTCATTTTGATGATCGTGCTTCAAAAGAAAAAGGATTTTCGGCTAAAATCATACACGGTATGCTTTCGATGGCAATCGCATCCAATATTGTGGAACCCTATCTTGATAAAGGCTATTGGGTAAAAACATATGAGATGAAATTTAAAGCACCTGTTTTAGTAGGGGAAACGATCAGTATAAATGGAACAATCGAATCTGTTGAAAAAGAGTCATTTAACATAGATGTTACTATTTCAAGCCCGACTTATCCACAGGTAGCGAAAAGTAGAATTGTGCTACATGTGTATAAATAGCATTACTTATCCACATTATCAACAATATCCACAGTTCAAAAAAACCGTTTCCTAACCAATTGGTTAGAACACGGTTTTTTTACGGTCGCTGTAGTCACTTACTATATGATTTATAGTTCAATCTCGCTCACTTCACGATCAACAATACGCGCACCTTTTTTGCTCGTATAGTTTCCGCCCGAAGAAGTAAAAATGTTTTGTGCGATTACCGTGTCCATCGCTGCATTTACAGCTGCAGGATCAACCGGTTCGATCGGAGCATCCAGACGGATGGTTACCGTTTTGTTCTCTTGGTTAAGAAACTGCAATTCAAGCACTTTGGCCATTGAAATCCCTCCTTTCTTCTATATTTTCCTCGCTACTACTCTTAAGAGTGAATCGCGAAGGAATCGTTTCGCTTAATCATCACAAGGGGATACATTTGAAGTCCTGATAATGCGTTTGCTACCGCATAAAGCTGGTCAGGTGTTGAAGAAGTCTTAACATGAGCGAAGTTCTTATACTTCACTACCGGTTTGTTGTCTGCATCCAATCCACCATCAAGCTCCAAACGCATTGCTGAATCAATTAAAGCTGCTGTTGCCATGTGCCTCACCTCCTTTCACATCATAAGTTCCAGAAAGAAGTGAAAAGGAGCCATGAGGCTAACAAAATTTTTGAAATTACTAGAGTGTTGTTCAGAACCTACTTTGAATTGAAGAAAATCATTGAACGAAGGTGGAGTGCTTTCTAACTAAAGATGTTGCTCTCGACAACAACATTGATAAGTTGGTTGGAGTGCAAGGTGCGAGACTCCTGCGGGACAAGCGGTCAGGTGAGACCCTTAACGGCGCATAGCGGCAAGGGGCTCACCGCCTGCCCCGCGGAAAGCGAGCAACCTGAAACGGAAATCAACTTACATACAAATGCTCCACTGAGTTATCCACAAATCCCCTCCATTTACTCAAAATCAACACCCAAAACTTTCAAAATCCAGCATTTCACACAAAAAATCTATTAATTTTCGTAATTCTGCACACACATTGTGGATAACTTTTCAAAAGTTAACAGGCAACTTTTGTCGTTTTGCATCGTTAACTATACAACTTTTCAAGAGTTGCACTTTGTTTTACAAAACTCCTCCAATCTATAGTGAAGATACCGCGGAATTCCCCGAATGTGCGCACATTCCAAAAGGAACGATTCCCATGAAACACACGCCGTTTGAAGAAGTTGCAGCCATGTTCGAACCACTCATCAAATCCCAGATCAAACGCTACCACCTCACGAACCACTTCGATCAATACTATCAAGCTGGTTTACTCGGACTCTGGAAAGCTTACGAAACATATAACCCGGAAAAAGGACAGTTCTCGTCATTTGCTTTTATCCATGTTCGCGGCCGAATTTTACAAGAGTTGCGAAACGAGCTGAAGAGGCAGGAGGCGGAGGTCACGCATGATCCTCATGAATCGTTAACGTTTCAACACTTTTCCCATCAAGACCGCATTCCATTTTTGGAAGACGAGTCATTGAACCTTTATCTGATGCATCTAACAGAAAATCAGCAACGGTGGGTTGTGCATCGAGTCTTTCATATGAACACGGAGGCAGATATTGCAAAAACGTTTGGGGTCACGCTTTATGCGGTGAAGTCATGGAGAAAGGCTGCAATAAAAAAACTACGTACAGTTTTAAATACCCAATAAAATCAAACTTTCTTACTATGTGATTTGATGGATATAATTCTAGAATTAGGGTATAGTAGAAAACTGTGGGCGAAAAAATTCCTTTTTTACCCATAAAAGCCAATAGAGATATAAGCTGCTATTTTTTTAGAATAACAGTGTAATAAGTTGGTAGGACAAAGCTTATATATTTATTAAGAGGGGGACAATTAAACGATGGAAACACAAGTTAATCAGAGTACTGGAAACAAGAAAAGACCTTTAATCATTGGGCTAGCTATTATTGCAGTGCTTGCAATCGGGGCAACTGCTTATGCGATGTTCGTTGATCTATCTCCGCGTGAATTGTATTTAAAATCCGAGATGAACACATTTAAAGCACTGAACGAATCATTTGAAGACAGCTTTGGAGATGCGCTAGCATTATCTGAAAAGCAGATGGAAGAAGCGTATAAGTCTGAAGCGAGCGTTGGGGTAGATGTTGACCCGGCGATGTTTGGAGCAGGTGGAATGGAAGCGGCTTTGATCGGCTCTGTTCTTCAAAACAGCGAATTCAAAGTAACAACACAGCATGATCCTAAGAAAGAAGAAGGATCTGTTGGAATGGCTTTAAGAATGAATGATGCAGACTTAATGAATGCTGAGTTTTATCAAAACAACAAACAAACAGCTGTAAATGTACCCGCAGCTTACGATAAGAACGTTTACTTTGAAAACAGTCAGTTCGGTGACGTGATGCGTAAGTTTGATCCAGCGTACCAAGGTATGGAAAAGCTTGAAAACTTCTTTAAAGCAGTGGATGGCGATCTAAGTGAAGACGCTCGCGATGAAGCGTTTGAAGAGTTCGCAAAAGTGTATGCTGACAGCGTGAAAGATGAAAACGTAAAAATGAAAGACGATGTTGATTTTAAGGGTGAGAAGCTTCGCGAGTTAACGGTTTCTCTTTCTGAAAAAGAAACAAAGACAATGCTTGTAAACTTTGTTGAAAAGATTGAAAAAGACGATGAGATCCTAGATGCGATCGCTGAACAATCAGCATTGCAAGGCGGACTTCAAACAGGCATGATGGCACCAACGGGCAACATGAGTAAAGCAGATGCGAAGAAAGAAATTAAGACACTTCTTGCTGATGCGAAAAAAGCGATCAAAGATGACTTGCAAGTTCCAGGTGGAATGAAGCAAGTGGTTATCATCGATGGTGATGATAAAGTAGTAAGCCGTAACGTAACGATGAAGATTGGTGCGAACGGTGAAGAAGCGGTTCCGATGAACTACAAGTCTGAAAGCTGGACGAAGGGCGACGTAACGAACTCTTCTTGGGTTCTTAACGCAGGTCCTGAAAACGAAACATTGTTAGTTGATGTGAAGATGGAAAGCGAACCAAAAGGGAAAGACGGTAAGAAGCGCGACATTAAAGCGAAGTTCGAAATGACTGAAAACGGTACAACAGAAGGTATCGGTTTCCAAATTAAAGGTGAAGGCACAGATAAGAAGTCAAAATGGACGGCTAATCTTGTTCCTGCAGGCGATGCGCCAATGGAGCTTCCAGACATGACGCTTGAGATCGAGCACACGGGTGACCAAAACCTTGATAAAGACTTTGCAAACCACGATTACAAAGTAACACTAAAAGGTAACGACGCTACAATGGGCGATATTAACGTTGGATTGAACATCAAAACAAAAACAACGTTCGGCGATAAACTGAAATTCCCTGAGCTTTCAGAAGGAAAAGCAGTAAACGTAGCTGAGATGAGTGACGCTGAAATGATGACGATGATGTCAGAAATTCAACGCAACATCGAGCAATTTATCGGTGAAATCGCTCAAATGTTCCAATAGAATCATAATAAGAAGGACAGAGATAACTTAAAACAAAGTTGATCTTTGTCCTTTTTTTCTAACCATTAGGGTATTTAAAGCATGTAGGCTACGTCGGTTTTGTCGAGGATTGTAGACTCGTGGATAAACGGCCGAAACTTTTGGATAAAGTGCTAAAACTTTTGGATAAACAGGCAAAACTCGTGGATAAATAGGCAAAACTTCTGGATTCACCCAGTACAATGCCCCTGCGGGTATAGGTTCTGTGCCGTTTCAGCCCCAACCCATCACCAAATTTTAAACGAAAGGAACGACACTATGAGGCAAACGCTACTCATTGCCCATCTAACGGTAAAATGCTGGCTTAAGCAGCCTTTTCCTCTGATTGCTATGATGCTGTTTCCAATTTTGTTACTTGGAATCACGTATCTCGGGCTAAAACCACTTCTTGAAGAAAAGCAGTGGGTAGAGCCTTTTGCCGTAGCGATCGTAGATGAAGATAACACCTTTGAAACCAAATTGCTCATGAAGCAGTATGAAAACTCAGAAGAACTAAAAAATGTATTAACCTTTGAAAAAACAGATGCTGAGAGCGCGAGTGAAAAGCTGGCTAGCAACGAGATAGCGGGTATGGTGATCGTGCCGGATGGGTTTACTAAAGGGATACGCAAGGGCAAAAATATCCCAGTAACGGTGATCGGTAACCCTGAACGCCCTTTTCAAGCAAAACTCTTGCAGCAAGTGATGGTGTCGAACGCCAACTTGATATCTTCTGCACAAAGCGGAGCGAACGCAGCTTTTCATTATTTACGAAAAATGGACTTAAGCTCCGAAGAATTCCGAGCTTACCGCGACACGGTCATCACAGACTTTACGCTTCAAGCTCTGAACCGAAATAAGATTTACGAAACGGAAACACTAAGTACGTTAGGCGGAGTAACAACGATCGACTATTACAGCTTATCAGGTGTGTTGATTCTGTTACTCGTTGGTGGACTGTTTGGAATGAGTTTGACCGCAAGGAGTGAACAAACCGCACTGCGCGAAAGACTAAGTCTACAAGGGGTAAGATTTGGCGTATTCTTTTTTAGCAATGTACTATCCGTTTTCCTTCTGCTCGTCATCCAAAGCGTTGTTTTGACTGCTCTATTTTATGCTTTAACCAAAACATGGAGCATCACAGCGACATCATTGGTTTTAGCATACTGCTTAAGCATCGCATCCCTTTTCGCGCTTTGTCAGGAACTTTTTGTTCGTAACGGAGCAAAGTGGGGAGCGGGAATCATCCTTGCTGTGGGACTCATTGCTACAAGCGGAAGCGTTTTGCCGCTATCTTATCTTCCGGAAATGTGGCGCAGCATAAGTGTATTAAACATCGTGCATCAGGCACACAGCGGACTGATAGATACGCTATTTGTGGGGAACGAAGCGTGGATGTCTGTTCTACTGTTGCTTAGTTTTTCAATCACAATTTGGGCAGTGAGTTTGCTGCTTATCACGATAAAGAAGAGGTTGCCATGGTCTGGACAATTGCCATTACACGTATAAAACTACTGCTTCAAAGTCCGTGGAGTTGGCTGGGACTCATCGTTCCGGTTCTCGTGCTGGTTTTTTTAGACATGTCGGTAGAAAAAACAAGTGATGTCACCAAGATTCCAGTTGTAATCGTAGACGAGGACGAAACGGAATACTCAAAAACGGTCATAGAACGAGTTAGTAAAAATCCAGCGGTCTCGGTAAATGTTCATAATGAAGATGATGCGCGAAATCAGATTGAGACACAAAAAGCCGCCATCGGTTTCTTTATACCTGAAGGATTTATGGACAGTATACAGAAAAATGATGAAGATGGGCTTGTTACGATGTGGCTCTCGTCGGGTTCGATTTCTCATGGGTTAGTGCGCGAGATTTTTGCAAGTGAAGTGAAGCGATTATCGAGTAATTCGTACGGCGCAAACACGGTTTTAAAAACATACGGAAAAAGTGAGGAGTTAGATGCAAAGGAGCAGGCTGCGGTCTGGAAGGATGCTTGGGCGTATAGCGACAAACATTGGGAGCCTAAGCCTCTTATGACGGTTGACTATAAAGTTGGGGTAACGAGAGAATCGTCAGTAAAAGATACTGGTGATGCCGCTTCAATCTATGTTCCAGGAATGCTCGTACTTCTCATGTTGATTAGTTTTTTATATAACAGCTGGCCGATCAAAGACCGTGATTCTGGCATGCGCTCAAGAGTACCTTACGCTGCCGGCCGATTTTCAGCTTACTGGTTCGGAAACGCACTTGGTGTGTTGCTTTTACAGCTAGTCATGCTCATCATATTGATTGGTTTTGCCTGGTGGCGAGATGAGTTAACGTTGAACGTGGCTACGATTTTCGGTTTGATCGGTTACGTCTTATTCCTAAACGCGCTTTCTATTCTGTTCGCTTATTTCGTACACAGCAACCGCACATGGCAAGCGATCACTCTTTTTGTCGTATTGTGCACATCGCTCTTAAGCGGAACTTTCTTCCCGAGTGATGAGCTATCAAGCTTTTTACAACGTGCTGCAGAATGGACACCGCAATATTGGATCGTGTCATCGTTAAACCAAGAAACTCTTGTGATTCCCCTTGTTTTTGTGGGTCTCAGCATCGTTCTATATGTACTTTCAACTATAAAGGCAGGTGACAACGCTTGATTGCAGCAGAAAATTTGAAGAAGAAGTTTGGTAGAAAAGAAGTATTAAAAGAAATGAACTTCTTTATTGAAAAAGGAGAAACCGTCGGCGTTGTTGGCCCGAACGGTGCAGGTAAATCAACGCTTTTGAGAATCCTTGCAACCCTTATGAAAGGATCTGGCGGATCGGTTCAGATCGATGGGCTTGATGTGAGGAAAGAACAAAAGAAGATTCGCCAGAAAATCGGTTACGTACCTCAAGAAATCGCCGTCTATCATGAGCTAACAACGCGTGAAAATTTACGATTTTTTGCGAAGTTGGCGAAGGGATCGTCAGAAGAAAGATGGATGCAACGCTGCGAGGAGTGGCGACTGGCTGAGCACCTTGATAAGAAAGTGAAGCATCTGTCTGGTGGAAATCAGAGAAAGCTGAACATCTTGATCGCGATGTTGCATGATCCGGATCTTCTAATTTTAGATGAACCAACGGTCGGAATTGATATATCGGCAAAACAAGAGATTGTAAACGATCTGCGCCAGCTGGGGAGAGAAGGGAAGACGATTCTCTATTCCAGTCATGACGCGCAAGAGCTCGAAACATTATGTACTTCTTTTTTAATTCTAAAAGAAGGAGAGCTGCTATTTTACGGCTCAAAACAAAAAGTGCGACAGTTTGGTTCCGTTGCACAATCTGAAAACTTTGCGGAAACGCTTGGAGAGATTGTTGGATGAAGTCTGCTGATAGAGCAGGCTTCTTTTTTTATCCTGAATATTCCAATATCGCAACCAAAGTGATAGAATATATGTGAAAACATTCACAAGGAGGGTAGAAAATGAATAAGCATCTAATGAGAAAAATGAAGTCCGCTCTTTTGGCATCCTATTTATTACCCATGTTACTAGGTTTATATCTAGTATATGAATCTGGTTCAGCTGAAGGTTCTTTAGCTTTGATCATCGTTTTTTTACTTGCGCTAGCTGGTAACTTTTTGTATGGCATACCTGTATCTTTTCTAATAGATGCGATAACGAAAAAAGTTGATAGATTTCATTTCTTGTTGTCAGGCTTTTTACATATTCTCTTTGCATTATTGTCTTTTTTTATCATAAAAGAATATTCTTTCTTTGCGATTATTTGTGCTGCTCTCTTTTTCTTGTCTGAAGAATGGCAAAAGGTAAAAAAACAAAACTTTAAGTGGAAACCAATGATAGTGAAAAGTATCTTTATGGTTGGATTTACTGTACTTACATTGTATTTATCGCTTTACATGCATGAATTACTAGAAAAGAAAACGAACGAATACTACCTCATCCCAGCTGGTTATGTAGGTGGAGTGACAGTGATTTACGACATTGAAGATGAGCCTCAACCAAACAAAGTGGGAGACTACAATGTTATAAAAATAAATGATCAAGGGTACGGGCTAACAGCTTTACCAGAACCAGAAGGTACATTTAATAATAAATACTATTATATAGATGAAGAAGGGCGTAAAGAAAAGATTAAGGAAAAGTGTATTCATATAGGCAGTTCAGGATCTACATCAAATGATGACAGGGATTTTCTTTATAGTTTGTTTACCGTTATTAACTCAAATTGTACTGACCATTTTTCTACGTATGGTAGTCAATATTTAGAGGATCATAGCATCGGGGTTGAAGAAATTTTACAGCGAGAAGGATTTGGAGATTTCGGCTATTAGAGGACAAAATCGTTTATTACATATAATTATTTTAGCACAATACTAAATTCGACAAGGTTTTACAAGAAGACCAAATTCCTATTTTCCGTAACGGAAGCGTAAAACACAAGTCCTATTATTTATTGTAGGATAATAATAGATTACTTGGAAAATTAAAGGAGTTTGGGATAAATAATGAAAAAATGGATAGTTACATCAGTTTTAGGTGCTAGTTTATTATTGTCGCCGCTACAGGCGTTTGCGAATATTGGAGATCAGACACTTCGTCCGACAATGACACATTCAGACGTGAGAACACTTCAAACAATATTGCGAGATAAAGGTTACTTTACATATAGCGGTTCGGCAACTACATATTTCGGTTCTTATACAAAGAGTGCAGTAATGAGCTTTCAACGTGCCAAAGGATTGACGGCAGACGGGATTGCAGGTCGAAATACGTTTAACAAACTAGGAGTCTATAATGTTAACAATGCCTATCTAGTTGATTATGCAAAACGTTTTCAAGGTACGCCATATAAATGGGGCGGCACAACAACAGCTGGATTTGACTGTTCAGGTTACATCAACTATGTTTTTAAAAACTCACACAATATCGTTCTGCCGCGTACGGTGAAAGACATGTGGAACCAAACGGGGTATCGTGTATCCACTCAAGGTGTGGGAGATCTCGTGTTCTTTTCAACGACAGATTCTGGAGCTTCGCATATGGGCATTTATATCGGAAACGGAAAATTTATTCACGCTGGTTCTTCAACAGGCGTGACCATTTCAGATATGAGCAATACCTACTGGAAACCACGTTACTTAGGAACAAAGCGTCTATAATAAAGAAAAAGGAGTCCGATGGTGGACTCCTTTTTTCTGTCCTAGAACAAGATTCTTGCCCAAGGATCGCAACAGCAATGATGTTGCTTTTTCTTAGCTTTTTTGAACTTTTTGCACTTCAACACTTCGTAGCTAGAAGATGAAGAAGAGGAAGAAGAAGATGAAGAGGATGAAGAAGAAGATTCTTCACAAACCCATTCTACTTTCTTGTAACACTTTTCAACTTTTTCATGCTTCTCATGTTTGCAGTGGTCGTAGTTTCCACACTTGTAACACATTAATCGTTTCACCTCACAAATTGATACCGACTTCCAACTGGTTTCGGTTTCTGTATATCATATGTAAAGGCAGACAAGTTGCTTAGACGAATGATGGGGTTTAATAGAAATGGGGGTCTGACCCCATACAATTACAAATTCCTTCAATTTGTTCTTTCCAGAAACACACGGAGGAAAGTAAGCACTTATACAAAACAAAAATCCACGCTGCAACCGCAGCGTGGATTTTATTACTTCGTAGGTTCTTGTATGAGCATCCCTTCCTTTGCAAAGGCAAAGTGGATGGCGTGCTTCAGATTTCTAAAATATGTACTATCTCCAAGTGAATACTGGTGCTTCGTGATTTCTATACTTAATTCAGGTGAGATGCCGACCAATAACGTTTCCATTCCAAACAACCGAGAAGAGGAAACAAGCTTGTTCAACATATCCACCATTTCAGAATCAATAGACTTAATACCGGTTAGATCTAAGATAACAAATTTTGCTTTGTGTTGAGGCAGTGAAGTCAGAGTATGCTCTAACATATCTTTAGAACGGAGCTCATTGTATTTACCGATTAAGGGAATAACCACAATATGATCGGTTACCGGAATAATAGGAGAGGAAATCTCCCTAATCAAATCGGTTAACTCTCTTGTTCGGTCTTCAACCATAGCTTCTAGCTTCATAATTTCATGCTGTTCATCCCTTTGAACAAGATCACGGATGTTATCATTTGGTGTTATATGTGATTCCGAGATGGCTAATTTTAGTGTGTTAGGATCGGCTTCGTTTTCTAGGACCTCATACCACATGTTGGTTTGAAAGAGTCCTGTGAAAACTCCAGCCCAATGGCCAGGTAAGAATCGCCCCATGCGTTCGCTGTTCTGCGCTTTTTTAACTTTCGTTTCCCAGCTGTTCGTAATCGTAATGATCGCTTCTTTCTTTTTTACATCAAGCTCTATGTATGTTTTTCCCCAACCAGCTGATGCATAAATGGTAGGTAATGATTCAGCGGAAATTTCAATATTTCCGATTGTTCTTATGTAAAAATCACTAACGATTAACCCTGTCCGATATCCAGCTGTTTCAAAAACAAGATCGGCAGTTCCTTCTCCTGTGATCTCTTCGATGGAATCTAGGAACACCTTGAATGCTGAATCAATCCAAAACAGCATTACATCTTGACCTTCAAATTGAAAAATACCTTTTGCTGTGTCCCAATGAAAAGAAGAACCGTTAACATCTATACTTTTTTGAGATTCCATTAGTTCATTTGGCGACTGCTTCATTTATAATCCTCCATAGACAAAAATAGTAGACACCCTTTTCCCGTACCCTAATTCAATTAACATTAAACATTTGTGTGGGGTCTGACCCCACACAAATACATTACCCTCATTATGTACATTCCACGAAGACACCCGCAAAGGAAAAAAATACGTAAAAACCACCTGATTTCATCAGGTGGTTAGTTTTGTTTGTTTTTCCATTTGTTAAATTCGAGAAACTCTTTAAACTGCTCTTTGCTTACACCAGAACCCATGGCTTCTTTCACTAATTCAGCCCATTCCTGATCTAGGTTTTTTGTGTCAACTTCAGCTTTAATTAAGTGATCTACAGAAATATTCAATACATCCGCAATCTTCTCGAGAAGTTGTATAGAAGGGTTTTGTTGAATATTTCGTTCTAGGGCACTTATATACGATTTTGCTACCCCTGCTTTATCGGCCAATGCTGTAATGGAGAGGCCTTTTTCGGTACGGTATTTTTTTACTCGCTCACCAATCATCATTTGCAATCCCCATTTAAGAAATAATTTGCCTTTATTATATCTTTCTGTATGAGGTAAGTAAATAAATTCTGTGACTTGCTTACTATTTCAATGAATTAATTTCCTTGCAATTGATATTTTTCTAAAGCTAATTGGGGATTTTGTAAAAAACGAATAATTTCTTCTTTAGTAAAACCTTGATCTCTCGCTTCTTTAATCAATTCAATCCACTCGTGATCCAGCTTAAACGTATTTTCCACTAAGAATCCCTCCAGAAAGTATATGATGTCCAGGTAACCCGGCGATCATAGCTTTATAAGTTAAGCTTTAGACCCGTGGCTTTGCGCCCACTTCTTTCGAAAATGTTTGCCCTTGTCTGAAGGATAATTAGGTCATATTCCCTAACTAAAATTGATTATAAACAAGCTAAATAGAAAATGTTGTCAGAAAATGACTGTAACAAAAATGTAATATATGGAAATCTCAATTTACCCCTATAAAACTTTTTTAGAGGAATGATGCAGGTTGTGTTGAAATTATTCTTAATAAATTCTCATTAAACTAATTTTAGCTGCTGAAAGGATGAATAAATTGTCTAACAAATTGCCAATGAATTTGTCGAATCAACTCAGTTTACCTGTGATTAACGCTCCAATGTTTCTTGTATCGAGTCCTGATATGGTGATTGAAAGCTGCAATAATGGAATTATAGGAACGTTTCCATTATTGAATGCACGCACCTCCGATCTTTTAGAAAATTGGATGAAACATATCTCAGAAGAGCTAAGTAAAGCAAGAGAAGAAGATCCTTCTGCAAAAATAGCTCCATGGGGTGTTAACTTAATCGTTCACCGAACGAATAAACGGTTTGAAGAAGATGTAGAGCTAATAAAAAAATATGAGCCGCCAGTGGTGATTACTTCGCTTGGTAATCCAAGCGATGTGGCTAAAATCGTTCACGGGTACGGTGGTCTCGTATTCTCTGACGTTATCTCGCTTGATCACGCGCGTAAGGCTGCTAAGACGGGCATTGATGGTTTAATACTCGTGTGCAGTGGGGCAGGTGGCCATGGTGGAACGTTAAATCCATTTGCTTTCTTAAAAGCAGTAAAAGAATTCTGGGATGGGATGACGATTCTAGCTGGGGCGATTTCTACAGGTGAAGAAATACTTGCTGCCAAGATTCTTGGAGCTGATCTCGTATACATGGGAACGCGCTTTATAGCGACTCAAGAATCTTCAGCGAGTGAAGATTACCGACAGATGTTGATTGAATCTACTCTAGAGGATCTTGTTTATACAGACGCGATTAGTGGAATAAAAGGAAACTACCTGCTTCCATCCCTCCAAAAAGCGGGATTTGATGTAGAAAACTTGATGAAAAAAGATTCTATCGACCTTTCTTTCTCTGAATCCAAAGCTAAAGCTTGGAAAGACATTTGGTCAGCGGGACAAGGTGTAGGCAGTGTGAAGAAAATTTCTACCATCCAGGAAGTAGTAGATGACCTTAAAGCAGAATATAAAAATGCGTTAAATACAAAGGAAGCTATTAGTATAATCCCTTGAAATTAATAGTCCTTTAGAACTAAATCCCCCAAAAACTCTGTGTATAAACATGGTTTTTGGGGATTTTTGTATTGTCCTTCTGAAGTGGACAAATTATAAGGTTATGTTTTTGTTTGGGGTCAGACCCCAAACAAATACAAGATAATTCATCAGATAAAAAGAGGACTGAACTGAATGAGGGAGAAAGTAATAAGTGATATCTTTATGTAAAGAAAACGTGTAAACTGTAAGGAATTCCTTACAATACAGTTTAATTTGAAAATGCTAATTATAGTGGAGGTGTTACCATGAATTTATTCTCATCTATTACGGAAGAAAGTTTTAACTATTTAATACATGATTATGGATTTTCTGAACCGATCGATACAGATGGGAGTTGGAAGACAACCTTCTTATACACTAATGACCAACTTGCGATTGAAATCGAATTAAATTATCGAGACATGGATACATTTATTTTTATGAAAAAAATGAGTGAAGATCAAGAGTGTGATGTTTCTCGTATGCAACTTGAGGAAATTATCAATATAGAGCCAATCAAAAGCAAGGGTGATCAAACTACGATCGAGGAGTTTGAAAAGGGAATTGTGGAAAAAGCTACCCTATTAAAAACTCACCTTAACCAAATTATAAACAAAAAGGAAAGAATTTTCTCATAGATGAGGAAAGAGATAACCACAAAATAGTAAAGGGTTCTCTTTTGAGGGAGTAAACGAGAAAAAACAAGCTAAATTGCATAAGTAATTAGCATTATAAATCGCAACGTAATTCGTTGCGTTTTTTTTTGGTACACAAGGCTCTATGTTTAGCACTCAATTCGTATACCAATTCACTTGTCAATTAACGTGGCACTTTTAGCGAAAGAGATTAAAAAGCTTCGAATATATAATAAGGTTAAAAACGTGCATCCCATATTCCACAAACGAGCAGGATTGTTGAACAAGCAAATAAACGGGAGACTACAAAGTGAACCAAGATAAAGCACTTAGAATATTAAATAAATACTCGCCAATGCCAGATGATGAAGAACTTACAGAAGAAATAGTTAATGAGTATAGAAAAGTAATTGATTATCTATATGAAAACCCACCTGGGATAATCTTTTTAAAACCATTGTTATATTCATTAGGAGCATACGATGGTTGGGGTGTATATGAGATTACACGGTCGATACTTGTTTCTTACGACATCTCACAAGTAATCCCATATATGAAAGACGAACTTTTAAGTAAACTAGACGGGAGAAGGTATTGGTGTACATTACTTGCGATTGATTTTCCTGATGAAAGTTTAATCCCAATGTTGTTGAAAACATTAAACGACCCTGTCGAAGATATTCGAGTTAATTCTGTCGTGGCTTTAGAATCTATTGGGAATAAAAGCGTCATAGATGAATTAATTACTAGGAGTAAATTAGAAAACGACGAGGATGTCATTGAAGTATTTCAGGAGGCTATCAATTCCTTACAATCTGAAATATAAATCCTTAACAATCGGGTGCGTTGACGCCATTATTACGAAACTTATTGAGAAAACGTGCAGAATTGTTGAAGAAGGATACCTTGTATAAAATAAAGAATTTAATAGATTGGAAGCAAACTTAAATAAGCGAGGATGTTTATGAAACATAGACCTTATGGAGAACATTGGAGAGGCATAAAAGGATATAGAGTAATTGAAGAAGTCGACGATTATAAACATAATATTGGTGGCCAATATTGTGAAGTACCTGTTTGTAAACTGTGCGGAAAGAGAATGCACCAAATATTTTGTTTTGATTTGAAAGATCCAAAGCTTTCAGAATTAAAAGCGTGTGGAATTAGTAAGTTACCATTAGTTTCTTGCCTAAACTGTGCAATGGTATGGAAGCCTCAATATTTCCAATTAAGTAATGAGGGGAGAACTATAAAAGTATTGAATCAAGACAGTACTGAAGATTGGACTCAAGATGAAGAGGATCAACTACCTGTACCACTTCCAGAGACCTATGTAAAATTATTTGAAATGAAAGATGAAGATGTTCCAATAAATGAAGAAAATTATGATACTGCATTTGATTTATTTGGTTCTGAATATGTATGTAGATTGTTAGGCGCGCCTTTGTATGAGGAACTTCCTAAAGATTTAGAGTGCACGAAATGTAACAGTGAAATGATGTACATTGCTACAATTACTCAAGACCTTGGTGACCCTAATCTTATTTCAGTAGTCGATTTTCAAATCGGTGAGATGAACATTTTCTATTATATATGTAAAAAATGTCTAGTTATAAAAACTGAAATTCAAAGCACATAACTTTAACAAATGAATGCCTTCTATTGTCTCTTGTATTCCAGGAAAACTTGCCTATTTTGAAGCAGAACAGGAAAATGGACCTCCTCCAAGATTTATTTTAAAAAGAAATTAATGAGAGAATTTTTCTATAGTGAGACTCTATAAATAGTTTTCTTTATTCAAAAAAAGGTCAACCTGAATTCTGGCTAACCTTATATTACGATTTGGTGCATTTCTTCAAGAAGGAGAAGTGCTCTTTTTTATTGAATAAAGTGATTTAAATATCTACGTTATTGGATGGAGCAAAATAAATAAAAATTGGTATTTAAATAAAGGGTATGTTCGATGCGTTTCTCCAAGGAGGAGAAGTGCAGTTTCTATTATAAGTAAAAAGACAGTTTAATTGAAAAGATTAATGGGGGTAGAGAAATAAATGTTAATCAATAAAGCATTTGAAATAATCGAGGATCATCCAGATGATGCAGATTTTATTGGTGAAATTAAAGAACAAATGATTAATTCTGCTGAAGCAGCATTAAATGTAAATTTCCCGATAAGTTATAGACTTTTTTTGGAGAAGTATGGTCTTGGAGATATTTTTGGAGAAGAAATTTACGGTTTGGGAATTGAAGAAAATGGAGTTCCCAGTATGACCTGGATTACAAAACACTTTAGACAAGAGGAAGGCTTACCAAATCACTTAGTTTGCTTTTACTTCACAGGGTATGATGGCGTGTATTTTTGTTTAGATTGTTCCAAAGTACAGAATCATAATGATGATAATGCTGAGGTTGTTTCTTATATTAGTGGATTACCGATTGAAGAACAAAATTTTGAAGTTGAAGCAGGAAGCTTTGGTGAATTTTTATTAAATACATTGCAAGAGTCAATGGAGGATTGATAACTAATAGCAGAATCGTTCATACAACAATCGGGTACGATTGGAGCATAAGGGGATTGCTATTCCCTTACTCATCTATACATACGGGGGAATCTAAAACGTTATCTATTTATACAAATCTTTTCTTTTGGAGGATTTAAATTGAAGAAAGAAATAAAATATTTTATTGGTGGTACAGTAGGAGTGGTGCTTGGTTTCACCAGTGCAAAGATATATCATATCTGGGCTATGTTTTACGAAACGGAAGGACTTGCATTAGAAGGAGTTACAAGTTGGGACGGAGGGAAACCATTGTGGAAAACCGTAAATGAAAATCCTGGAACTGCAACATTCATAATTACAACTCTATTTTTATTAGTAGGGTTATTGTTCTCTTACCTATTAACCAAAAACGAGCAACAATTTAGGAATAAATAAACGATAAAATTGAAATTTTTAGAAATACTGTTATAAGGATTTGTTACACAATCTGATGCGTTGATTAAATAAGGATTAACGCCTAAGCACGAGCAAGATGGATTGGGATTGTTTTAAAAAAATTTTGGTATTTAAGAGGTGTGACTATGTGTATTTGGTAGGATTAGTAATCTACGCTTTCCCATTACTTTCAATTATGTTAGGTGGACTGGGTTATTTAATTTCTCGAAATGTTTATTTAATCCCAGGGGCATTATTAATTTTTTCTTTAATTACTACTTATACAGTGTTCAATACATCATTCTTGATGTGGGTAGTTATTTATACAATCTTATCTTATATCGCTGGACTTGCTGTTAAAACACTTGTTTCAACAAGAAAACGAGAATCATAGCCTAATTAAAATTTCTATTCACCTTATGCAGCAAAAAATTCTTAGTCAACTATTTGAGTGCTAATTGAATAAGGCCAAACGGACCAGACAAAAATCTGGTCGTTATTTTTGTCATTTACATATCCACTTATAATGGTAATTCATCTGCAAATTGGCTTGTAAATTACAATTTTCTCCTCCAAAAGAGAACCTGTTACAAAATAGGATCTCTCTTTTTTATTGTTAAAAGCTATAAATAAGCAAAACGAGTGCAACATAAGCCAATATCATTAATAATGCTAGAAAAGCACCCATTTTACTAGTTCCACCGCGTTTGCGAATTTCATGGATCTTTTCTTTATCGCTGATTGAACTTTGCTCGATCATGTTAATTTGTTTTTGCGCATGCTTTTTATACAGAAGGTTACCTCCGATGCCTAGCCAGCCAGAAAGAGCAGCGCCTAGAGATCGATTGATAAGTGTTCCTTCGATTTCCATTACAAGAAAAATGATATCGATGGCAAAAAAAGCAGCTAAGACAAGAAAAATGGGTGTGTACATCTTTCGATAACCAAGCCATAAGAGCGTTAAGAAAAAAGCAGCCCAATTAAAACTATTATCCTTCTGCCACTTCTTTAAGTAATAATCCTTCTTTTTCTCTCCAACAAATTCTATAAGGTTTGTTTCCTGTCTTTCATCCATAACTCCTTCGAAATTTGAATACTTCATATTATTAGTTTCAGTGAACGGATCCAATCTATTTAACTCCTTCTGTATTTTATTAACTGTATCTATTTCGTAGTAAATAATATACAGCTACAGGAATATATTCCATTTTATTCTAATTTTTAAACTCTTTAAGTTTTTAAAACATAGGGATAGCAACTAAAATTGAATCACAACTGTTCTTAAACGAAAACACAAACTAAAAAACTATATCACTCTTAATTTTTCCTTATTTTCATTAAAAATAATTAGATACCCAAAAGAAACAAGAATTGACAAGGTTTTCAACTCCTGCTATATTGAAAACAAATAAGTTCTATATAAAGAACAAAAACTTATATAAAGAACAATTTTTATCAACACCTATTTTTTTGATCTTTTTGTTCTTTAAAAAGAACAAAATTTTAATGCGTAGGGAGTGATCACTAATTCGTGTTCTATTTTTGTTTCTAGTTTGCTTTATGCCAATGACTAGTACTAATGCTGTTGAAGAGAAAAAACTTACTGAAATCAAACAAGTGGAATCACTGGATGAGATCACTTCAGGCGTAATCTTAAAAACAAAGGCTATTAATCAACCTACAAAAACTAATCAATGGCAATTATTGTGGAGTGATGAGTTCCAGAATGAATCATCTTTAAAAGATTGGAACCTTCAGGATTGGCCATCTGATAAAAATGGTGAATGGCAATACTACACACCTGAAAATGTAAAGGTTCAGGAAGGGCATCTTATTATCCAAAGTAAAAGAGAGCGGTTTAAGGGAAGAGACTACACTTCAGGTGCTTTGACTACTGAGAATAAATTGGAATTCACTTACGGAAAGATCGACATAAGAGCTAAACTTCCAAAAGGTAAAGGGGTATTTCCGGCATTTTGGTTAGTAAATTCAATAAACGGAAACTGGCTGCCAGAGATTGATATGATGGAGAATTTGGGGGATTCGCCGAACGATCTATATTTTGTTGTTCATTGGCAGGATTCCAATGGAAAGCGAAAGAGAGACTTCAGGCATTTTATTAGTAAAGATGTAGATTTCTCAAAGGACTTTCACCTATACAGCCTCATTTGGGAAAAAGACAAAATTGTTTGGTTAATTGACAATCAGGAAGTATTCCAAACAACAGAGTTTTCTCCTTCTACTCCATTATTCATCTATTTAAATACAGCAATTGGTGGTAATTGGCCAGGCCCACCTAGTCCAACAGATCAGTATCCTAAAGACATGTTAATTGACTATGTACGTGTTTATCAAAAAAGTGAGGGGAGTGGTCAATAATGCTGTTTACGTATTTTGCTTTAGGAATCTTCATGGCTTTTGTTATCTTTCAATCTCTTTATATCTTCATTCCACTATTCAAAAATGAGAAAAAGAAGCTAAATGAAGTTACCAAGAACTATACATTTTCTGTTATTGTCCCTGCCTATAATGAGGAAAAGGTGATCCGGCATTGTTTGGTAGGTTTTCTTTATTCAAAGTACAAAGATGCTGAGTTGATCATTGTTAATGACGGGTCAACAGATAACACGCTGCACTATCTAAATAAGCTATTAGCTTTCAAAGTATGTGATAGGAAAATAGACAAAGAGTTGAAGTATCAATATATAAAGAATACGTATCAGTCATTAAAATTTCCGAATATATATGTAATCGATAAAGTAAATGGCGGTAAAGCAGATGCTCTGAATGCTGGTATTGGATTTAGCCGAAATGAAATTGTTGTCACGTTAGATGCAGATAGTTATTTACAAAAGCACGCTCTAGAGGAAATGAATGTGAAATTCCAAGAAAAAGACGTAATTGCATGTGGCGGTAATGTACTCATTGCACAAGCGTTTACAGGAGATATCCAGAATTTAAAACCGACATTTAAAGTGAAGGGAATTATAAAGTTTCAATTTCTTCAATATTTAACAGCCTTCTATCTTCATAAAAGAGCTCAAGCTTCCATCGGTGCGATAACTGTCATTGCGGGGGCATTCGGTGCATTTAGAAGAGAGACACTCTTTAGTATAAACGGGTTTAGGAAAACAATCGGTGAAGACATGGACATCACGCTGAAGCTGCACAAATATATAAAAGAAACGAAAAGTAAGCAAAAAGTAGCGTTTGTGCCAACTGCTATTTGTTACACAGAGTGTCCAAGCACATTAAAAGACATGTTTAAACAACGAGTTAGATGGCAGAAAGCCTTTATAGATTGTCTCGTCCATTACCGAACGTGTTATTTTCATAAATTTTCAATCCGATTCTCTCTCTTTTTCTTAGTTGACCAATTTATTATTGGAACTTTAAACGCGTTTCCATTCGTTATAACTCCTTTCTTAATACTCTATAACCAGAGCAACGTTTTATTATTGCTTCTCCTTGGACTAGGAGCAGTTATGCTTTTCATGTATCAGAGTTTAACAACCATTTATGTCACGCATCTTCATGGAATAAAGTTTTCGAAAGTAGATCTTGTAAGGATAATCCTATTCCTTCCTTTTGAAATCTTTATTTACCGCATGATTAATCTTTCTTTTGTTGTGTATGGCACGACTTCTTATTTTTATAAATCGCAATCATGGGACAAGTTAGAGCGATCTGGAAATATCTCCTGGAAAGGAGTGAAGAGAGCATGAAGGAACTCATTTCTAAAATTTCCGTTGCCTCTGGTTTTCTTGTCCTTTTGAGTGGTCTAGGTTGGGGGCTTGGATTTGTGATCAATGAGTATGAGATTCTCGCTAAAGAACATGAAGGACTTCTGCCTAGCAATCAGCGAATTGCTTTAGAAAGCTGTACAGATGGATCGAAAAGGGTTGTTAGAACATTTGCTGTGCAAAAAGCGGCAAAAGATATCCCGATTTTAACGTATCATCGAATTGTCGATGAAAAAGATATAGTTAAAAAACATTATATTAACGGAAAAGTAAATCCCATGATCGTTACAAAAGCAGATTTCAATAAACAGATGACATATTTGAAAGATGAGGGATACGTCACCTTATCACTTAATGAATTGCATGGCTTTTTAAATAGGGATATAGCACTTCCGGAGAAAAGTGTTGTCATCACGTTCGATGATGGATACAAAGATAACTTTATAGAAGCTTATCCTATCCTAAAAAAATACGACTTCAAAGCTGTGAACTTTATCATTACAGGTGCAATATCTAATAAAGTACATCCGTATACACCTGAACATGTGCAATATTTCGGTGCAAAAGAATTAAGAAAGGGATGCGATGTATTTGAGTATCAAAGTCATACGTACAGCTTTCATAAAAGAGAGAAAAAGAATGGAGTAAAAACTTCGTACTTATTGTCGAAGTCTAAAGATGATGTAGTTAACGATATTCATACAAGCATCTTCCAGTTAGGAGGAGAGCGCCTTGGCTTTGCCTATCCATATGGAGAGTATTCTCCGGAAAGTATTAAGATAATAAAGCAAGCGGGTTTTAAAATGGCGTTTACAACAGAGGAAAGAGCAGCAAGTCCTAAGGATCATATGTATGAGATTCCACGGTTTCAGATTTTATATAACACTACATTGCAAGAATTTAAGCAGCTCGTAAAATAACAAAAGATTTGTAGAGAAGACAAATTAGCAGGTTGGAGGGGTTATACATGATTGGGGCCAAAATACGAAGTCTACGAGTTGAAAAGGGATTAACCTTAACGGAGCTTGCCGAAAAAGCTGGAATCGCAAAATCATATCTGAGTAATATAGAACGAAATCTACAAAACAATCCTACGTTTGAATACATTAATAAAATTGCAAGAGCGTTGGATGTCGAACAAGAAAGATTATTATTTGAGGCAGATAGCGTTGGAAATAGTGAGCTTCAAAATGACCTTATGAATTTAAAAAAAGCGTTAGCTCAAATGGACGATTATCAATTAGAAGAATTGATGGATTACATTGAGTTTACGATGTGGAAAAGAAAACAAATAAACTAATTCATTACTCCTTTCCCTTACTATTCCAATTAAAATGATAAAAAGCGCATTAAAGGGTTCCAATTTTCTAAAAAATATAGTAAAATAATTTGAAAATTAGGTTTCGTTTTATCGGAATTGGGGAAGGAGAGTATATTTGGGGATGAAACATATTACATCTGGGTTTGGGTTTGCATTTGCATTTTTGTCGGCGCTTTTCGCATTAGGTCTCTATCAAACGGTGATGGTATGGGGGAATATAAATTTGTTCTATGAACGAATTATGGGACTGACTTCAACTTCATTTATTTCTTCCATACTTCTATTCTGGTCAATTACAAGTGCATTTTGGATTCTTAGCTTAAAAGTGTTAGATCTCGCGCACAAAACAGAATTGTACAATACGAAGAATGCAATCTTCGGTATGTTGTTCTTATTCTTCGCCATTCCATTTGGCATTTGCGTACAAGTTTACCATGCACTTAACATGAATTCTGGCGTAACAACTATTACAACTGCACTGTTTATCATGACAATTGTTTCGTTCGTAATTGGGTTTGTGTTTAAATTTAGACGAACTGCACGTTAATACTGTAAATTTAAAAAATATATAAGCCTCTGAAAAACGTAAAAAGTTCGTTTCGATGGGCAGTACCCAAAAAACCTCGTTGTTAAATTACGAGGTTTTTTTGATGTGTTATTGAATCTTGCCGATTCTATAATTCGAAAAAGACATATGCCATACAAATGTCTTTTTCTTACTCACTATAAATTTATCCCATATCAATATTTCTAAGATTTTGAAACAAACAAATACTGATCTCGAATAAATGCCTTTCCATTCACCACTATTAGCTTTTCATTGAAATCATCAATATATCCAGAGTCAACGGTCACTTTTTTCTTCAAACAAACAACATCTACCTTCACCATCAAATAACGGTGATTATTAAAATCAAAATCATTATTGATGGAACTGCCAGTTGGAATGATATACATGGCCGCACTCCTTTTTTTTCTCCATACAAATTACCTATATCATATTATGGAAAATATTTACTGTAAAGAAATTATTAAGTAAAAACCAGATTTTTTTTAATTAACATTCATCCAATTTAGTTGCATCGCAGACTTATACAATTTCTCCTCCCCTTATCCACGAGTAAAAACATAACCGAATTGACAGCATTATTAATAAGATTGTTCTTTTGATAGAACAAATAATTCCGGAAAAAAACTGAAAATCAATGAAAAAGAAAGATAAACAGCGGAATATAGTTCAAACGTACTTTAAAAAGAACAAAATGAACCTGTTTACCGTTTTTTAAACTAGTAAAAACGTTCTATAATAATGATATAAACGTTCTTTAAAAAGAACAAAAAATCCTGATCCTTAATCCGAAGGAGGGGTGCAAAATTAGAGTTACGCGCTTACGCAAGTTTAGAAAAAGAAATTGGTTGTACATATTTAGTCTCAAATTGGGAATCATTTTTTATTCTTTGACTTTCTCTACTCTGCACCTAACTGGTAACACAGGTGCTTACTTTAACGAAACGGAAAGCGTAAACGGAATTATTCAAGTAGGAACCTGGCCAGAGAAATGGGATAAGAGCTCGTTATTATTTTTACCAAACACTAAGCAAATTACTAATAACGATCAATGTGTACCGATTAAGGTGACTATTAAAAATGGTGGAGATAAGTACATGCAAGGATCAGTTAACTATGAAGTATGGTGGGCTGAAAAAGGCAATCCGAAAGACGGTTTGAAGATTTCAAGCGGAGAAATAAAAGCTCTCAAAAGTGGTGAAAGCTTAGTGTTATCTTTAACACCTACTATAAACGGAATTTATAAGTTTAAAGCTTTTCAGAGACCAGGGCACCCAGGAAAAGGGGAGCTTTGGAGTGATGAAATAGCAGTAAATTGCTTTAATACAAAAATTATTGAAGAACCAAAAGAAGTTCCAAAAAAAGCAGAAGAAGTTGAAAAGGTACCTGAACAGAAACAAGAGGAACCGCCTCAACCTTCAACACCAGAAACAACGGAGGAAGTACCACCAACTCAAACAAATGAAACAAAAGAAGATATAAAACCTATAGATCCGACCAAATCGAGTTCAAATGCACAAGAAGCGCAAAAAACAACTACACAAGGTGTAGTAAATCCTAATTCTCAACCTGTTGAACAAAATGAGACAAAAAAGGATGATCCAAAATGAAAATGATTATTGTGAAAAGATGGATTAGTAACATTGTGACCACTATATTGTTTCTCACATTAATATCTACTGCATTCGTAGTAATCTCATCTAAAGCTTCAGGTGGAGAACCTACTGTGATGGGTTTTCAGCTAAAGACAGTTCTATCTGGCTCAATGGAACCTGATATACAAACGGGATCTATTATCGCTATAAAACCAGGTGGTGACTTGAAAAGGTTTCAAAAGGGCGATGTTATTACCTTCAAAGAATCTGAAACAAAGTTAATTACTCACCGTGTTCAGGAAGTAAGAGGAACTGGAGATAACACACAATACATTACAAAAGGTGATAATAATGACGCGCCAGATCTAGCGCCAGTGTTAGCTGCAAACGTTGTTGGAGAGTATAACGGTTTCACAATTCCTTACATCGGTTATCTCTTAAACGCTGCTCAATCTAAAATGGGCTCTGCCTTACTATTAATCTTACCAGGTGTCCTATTACTTCTTTACTCTGCCGTTACGATATGGAAAGCCATTAAAGAAGTAGAAGTGACAAAAAAGACAACTACGACTCCCACTAATGAGATTGAAATGCCGTAAAGATATTAATCGATACGGCTTCAATATAAAAATTGTACATACCCAAAAAAGGGTGAAAGGGAGGAAGTTTAATATGAGTTTAAAGAAGAAATTAGGTCTTGGGGTAGCTTCTGCAGCACTTGGTTTGTCTTTAGTAGGTGGGGGGACTTATGCGTACTTTAGTGATTCAGCAGAAGCAAGTGCTACATTTGCAGCAGGAACATTAGATTTAAGTGTAGATCCGACAACTATAATCAACGTTGCTAATATTAAACCAGGTGATACAATGCTAAGATCTTTTGATCTAGTGAATGGAGGGTCATTAGACATTGCGACAATTGATCTTATGACAGATTATACTATTACTGATGCAAATGGTAATAACAATGACGACCTAGGTAAGCATATCCGAGTTAACTTTTTGATTAATGGAGATAAGCTTGATACTCCAATCTGGTCAACAACTTTATTTCAGCTTAAAGGTATGTCACCAGATGTAATTGAAGGTAATTTCTGGAGTCAATTCTTTGCTGAAAGAGGAGGGAATCTTGCAGCAGGAACTCGTGATAAGCTTTATGTACAATATGAGTTTGTTGACAATGGTCAAGATCAAAACCGTTTTCAAGGCGATAGCTTACAACTTAAGTGGACGTTCAACGGTATGCAGGGTGATGGAACTGCAAGATAAATTTCTTAAAGCTAAAAAATATGAAGGTGGGATATTTCCCACCTTTTTAATTGATTGCTTGTTCGAGGAAAGCCGATAAGTATTTTTTATCTCCTACTATATTAAAGGTTGAGAGGTAATGACTATGATGTTTAAGTCAAATAAAATAAAGTTAATTCTAATTTATAGTTTAGTATTACTAACCATTGTCGTTTTTACCCCGATCGGAAACACCGGTGCTGACTCCAGCACACCAGAAATCAAAATAGATACGCTGCCCGAAAAGGTGCTCTTTGATATTGAAAATTTCAAACCGGGTGATTGGGCGCCTCGTGAGTTAACGATTCAGAACAATGGCAATCAGGACTTTTCTTATAACATTCAATCCCGAATGAAGGCGGGTTCGGAGGAACTTTATAATCAATTTCAGCTGAAAATTGAAGACAAATCAGGTCTGGTTTTTCAAGGGGATTTGAAAGACTTCAAAGGACTTGATCCACGTCCTTTAGCTGCTTTTTCAGAAGAGACGCTCACCTTAACAGTTGAATTTCCGTACATATCTGGCAACGAGTTTCAAGGATTAAATACGGAGGTTGAATTCGTTCTTTATGCAGAAGGAAAGAACGAACCGCCACCGCCAGATACGGAAGACCCTGATGAAGATAACGGAAGCACTCCACCTAGCAATGACAGCAACAACTCGCCTGCAAAAGACACAGGCTCACTTCCGCAAACAGGAGAAGACAATCCAATCTTTATTATCCTGTCAGGGCTATTCATCTCCATGGCTGGTATCGCCTTATTGCTTATAAAAAAATCAATCCTTCCGAACCCTTTTAAGAGAGTTTAGGGATGAAACGAGATGTTTTAAGATTAACGATAGGACATGATAAGAGTATTCACGATCATTAGCTAGCTGTTAGACGTTGTACTGCAGAATGAAAGCAGCCGTCTCAACAGCTAGTTTATTTTTGTGCAATCAACTGTACTCCTACACATCAGCAAATTACCACTCTATCATTCTCATAATCTCTTCACACAAAAAGACCCTCGCTCATTATGAACGAAGGTCTTTCTCACTTCAATTATCTACTGATTCTAATTAATCCAGCAGAGTTATCAGAAGCTTCTCCTAGAATTGTGAACTTCAGACCGTACTTAGGAAGAATCTTACCAGCGTCGTTAATGATGCCATCTGTTAAACTGCCGTTATAATCTTTGTTATCGATGTACGTTACAGCATCGTTGAATACAGGTACTCCATTTTGAGATTTGTAATCAAAGATTCCACGGCTTGGTGAGTTGAGGTACCAAGCTGGTGTTTTATCAAAAGAGAAAGCTGCATCTGCAATTTGATAACGAGTAGAATCCTCAACTGTTGGCATTCCATCCTTCATTCCTACTATTGCTTTAGGGTGTGAGTCAACTACTCCGATAAATCCTTCACCAGGGTGAATTCCTGTCCAGTTGTCAGTGAAGCTGTCATCACCATACCATACAACCATTCCTGTGTTGTATTTAACTCCACGGCTTGATTGAAGCGCTATGTCAGATCCTTCAGTATTTCTCCACTCAATATAGTAATAGTGGTTTGCGTATGAAATACCATTTGAAACGATGAAATTATTTAATTTGAATTGTGTTGTGCCTTCTGCATTATCAGAGAATAGAACTGTACCATCAGCTGTCAACTCAGCATTATCAAGAGCAAAACCTTCTGGTGCAAGTCCGCCATCTGTTGAATAATCAAATACTAACTTAACTTTTTGTCCTGCAAATTCAGTTAGGTCATAAGATTTATCAACCCATTTACCTTCAGTTGTGTACTTTGGTTTTTCCGCATTTGAAGCAGTCCATCCAAGTCTTTCAATTTCCTTAAGTATTTTTCCGCTTTCATCTTGAACGTAAACAGATAACTTATCGTACTCTCCAGCATTTTCAATTTCATAGTTTGCTTTAAAGTTGAACGTTGCTGAGGTCTTACCGGTAAGATCAAATAGAGGAGATTCCATACTAGTATGAAGGTTATCCCCTTTCGTACTGTAGTAGTACTTTTCACCAAATTCCGGTTGGATCTTGCTTGGTACTTCTTTTTGTGGAAGATTTACCTTCACGATACCTGGGTTCTTCGATTTTGTTACTGATTGATCCACTTTAACCAACTTGCCGGACGCCGTAATATCCTTTAAATCGACTTCAGTGATCTTTGCCCAGTTTCCACCCATCACTTTTTGGAAGTATTCCTTGTTTTGAGGAGAGAAGCTCGTTGGCTCAGTTCCTGCAATTTTTCCATTCCAGCTTCCGCCACTCATGATCGACCAAGATGCAACTGGTTCACCGTCGCCCGTGTACTGCGTATCGTACTCATCTGGAAGACCTAGATCATGTCCGAATTCATGTGCGAAAACGCCGACTGCACCATCTTCAGGCTCGATCGTGTAATCGTAAGCAGCCATTTTTCCGCCCCAGTAAGGAACATCCGTTTGAGTACCTGGAACTGCAAATACGCCGTTCAATACCCAGCGGTGAGACCATATTGCATCTGCACCTAATGAGCCACCGCCAGCTTCCTGACCAACACCAGCATGAATGACCATAAGGTGATCAACCAATCCGTCAGGCTCGTTCATGTTTCCATCGCCGTCAAGATCATAAATATCTAGTTCGTCAAAATCTGCTAAGTTTACTCCGTCTGCAACTGCAGCATTTAGAGCATCTTTTACAAAATCACGAGGACCTTTTGGATTTAGGTTATCATGTCCGGATGCCGCGTCATCACCATACTCTTTTGCCGTTCCTGGTACGGTAACCCAGTTCGTTACATGGCCATCAACCGTGTAGCTGCCCCCAGATTGTTCTTCATAATATTGTTTGAACGTTTTTACTTTTGATCCATCGAACAGCTCGAAGTCTTCATCGCCGAATAACATTTTTTCGTAGTGTTCGCGACTGAAGTCACCTGAGTACATGTAGCCTTCTTCTTGTTCAATGCTGTTGTGTTTGAAATCCGAGAACTCTGCTAAAAGCACGAGTACCTTATCTTCGCGCACGCCGCCTTTATACTTTGCAGGTTTTGCAGGATCTACATTCATAAATCCGCTACCAGTCGTTAGGGTTTGCGAGTTATTTAATTTCTTAGAAAGTTTTTCTTTTTGTTTGCTCAAGAACTCTTTTGATTGTTTGGAGATGTCTTTTGCATGCTTATCTTTTGTTTCTGTTGTTGCAGCTGATCCTTTTTTGCTTTTGAGTTCAATATACTTCTTTACAGCTTTTTCAGTTTCCGTTTTAGAAGCATTTTTAGCAATAATACCTTGTTCCTTAAGTGCTTTTGCTAAACGGTCTTGATCTACTAAATGCATATCAATAGGTGCAGATTCTAAGATAGCGGATGTTTTTGAATAGGATTTTTCCACCGGAGCTTTGTTCGTAGAAAAAGCAGATGGTGCCAGTAGACTCATAGAAATCCCCGTCAGCATTAAAGAAGTGCCGAGCTTTTTACTCCATTTTCCCATTTCTTCTCCTCCTGTTTTTTCATTGTTATAAGTACAAAAGCAAAAAAAAGTAGCTGAACATCATCTCCTTATGTAAGTTCAATATATAGAACGAAAAGTTCTATAATTAGAATAATACGAAAATAGTAAACATTTGTAAAGGCAAAATAAACAATTTAGTAGAAAATATGTTTTGTGCTGTATAAAGAACGTAACGATGTAAGTGTCGTTGCATTTTAAAAGCTCCTGGTATTCTTTTTTATCGGATAATTGGTGTGTGAATCCGAATTATATGGATTTTGTAGAAACTTGTCGACAAAATAAAGAACAATTTGTTCGTTATAAAGGTTGACAACGAATAAATGCTGGTGTAAATTTGAAATCACAAAGTGCTTTATATCGAACAAAAGGGAGTGTTGGAATGTACAAAAGGATTTTGAAGATCGTATCAAGTGCAATTGTCTTCTGTATGTTGATCAGCATAGGTTCCCTGTTATACATCACCTATCAAGGAAGCAAAAATCCAGACGAGATCCCGTCATTTTTCGGCTATAAACCCTTTACCGTTCTTTCAAACAGTATGCAGCCTTCCTTTTCGGCTGGGGACATGGTTTTCGTGAAAGATAAACCAGCATCCGAAATTGCTGTAAATGATGTAATCACATTTAAAGAAGGAGAACGGAAATTAATCACACATCGAGTAGTCGAACGAACGAATCAAGGGTTTGTTACAAAAGGTGATAACAATAACGTTATAGATTCAGAGATTGTTGCATCAGACGATGTTGTAGGAACTCATGCATTCACTATTCCAAAGGCTGGATATGTCTCTAAGTTTGTAAGCAGTCCAGTGGGAATTACGCTCCTCATATTAGTACCTTTACTAGGTTATTTACTTTTAGAAATCTATGACTTGATCACGAGATTTCTATCTAGAAAAGAAAAAACGGTATGACTATAATCTTATTTATTTTAGGAGGTGGGGCTATTCATTAAGTTGATAGGGGCGGTTTACATAGCTTGAATGAGTAGAAAAATAAAATTTAAAAATAATGGGAGGCAACAAAAATGAAAGTAGCAAAGAAAGCGTTATTAGGAACAGCGTTAGCTGGTGCAATGGTAGTATCTGCAGGATTTGGAACTTATTCATGGTTTACAGATGTAAAGACGGCTAATGGAACAATCGATAACGGTTCATTAACACTCGGAATGGATACGGAGCTATTTGCACACAAAAAATTTGCGCCTTCTCAAGTTTTATTGAGTGATTATAAAACGATTGAAAATACTGGGGACCTGGATCAAGTATTAAGAGCTACCTATACACATTCCATAAATAAAGCCTCTATTAAAAAATATAAAGTAGCCTATCTGGCGATGAAATATACAGGAAACATTGATGAAGCTGAAAAAGTCCGTTTTAAGGCATTTGCTCAAAAAGGTTTTGAAAATGGTAACTCAAATATCGTAATGGATAATGGTTTGGCAAAAAAATCTGTTAATTATGAAGTGGAAGCAGCGTATTTATCAGAAGAGCAAGTGAATGCTTTACAAGCAAAAAAAGTAAGCAATGAAGAGACGATTAAATTTGGCAAAGGAAAGTTTTGGAAACTTAACGAAGGTCAAAAAATTGACATTTTCTTTATGGTAAAACTTCTTGATAGTGCGGGCAATGAATATCAAGGTGCACACTATGATGCAGAATTCAAAGTGGAAGCGAAGCAAACTGAAGATGGTGCTGAATTTGGACCAGAAGCTGGTACACAACCTACGGCGGAATAAGTAAGATTTATCAAGCGGGCAGTCGATTTTGTCGGCTGCCCTTTTATTCTTTTAGCCCGTGTATGGAAAGGTTTTAAAGCAGGAGGTGTGCTTATTGGAACAAATTAGTAAACGAAAGAAGAAAAGACACGTGATTTTATCGATGATCATCATGAGCTATTGCTTACTTTTTATGGTTTCGAAGTATGATACGTTTGCTTGGTTTTCAACACAATCTTATGCCAATGGCAAAATCACGAACGCCAAGACTGCCGATCTGTTGGATATTCAACTAGGGAATGTTAAGTATTTTGATAACTGTCAAGTGCAAAGCAGTGTGAAGATCACCAACATCTCTAAAATCGATATCCCTATCAAGCTAGATTTGTTAAGTGATAGCAAAAGTAAATATTCAAAATCAAATGTCTTAAAGCCTGGTCAATCATTAATTAGTGCGACAAAGGATAGCAATTACCTTACTTCATGTAAATCAACTGGAATCACATACCATCTATTTGGTTTTCAGGGTTTTGTGGATGAAGAAATCGTCATTCCTTTAGATTCAACGAAAATGATTAAACCAGTCGAACTACCGAAAGAAAAAATAGTTGAAGAAAACAAGAAAGAAGATCAAAAAACTGAAGATAAGCAGCAACCAGAAGTGAAGGTAGAAGAACCAACGCCAGCACCATCACAGCCTGAACAACCTGCAGCACCTGAACAAACTGAACCAGAGACGAATACTCCTGCACCATCAACAGAGCAGGCACCAACGGCACCTATTGAAAACCCAGCAACAACGAATACAGAAAACAGCCAGCCGTCCACTCCCGCTACTCAATCTGTAGGACCACCTTCGACTGAAAGTAAAGAAGTCACTTCAAAAGATGAGTAAGATAGTTTTGTTTAACATGAACAATTATTTGGGAGTGGAGGTGTAGTTCTTTGATTAAAAGGAAAAAAGTTCACCGTATGATAGCTGGGATCATCTGGGTTTTAATAATTGGAGTTATCTCTTTTCAACCAGAAAAAATTTATTCGTTTAGCAATGATAGTTATGGACTTGAGCTGACACCTTCCGAATTTCATATGGATAATATGCGTCCTGGGTATATACAAGACCATACATTGACTGTGAAAAACATTGGAAGTTCGATCATGAAATACACACTCAAAACAACGGTCAAGTCAGGCGAGAAGCTATTTAACGAACTAAATGTAACGGTGAAACAAGAAAATACAGAATTGTATAAAGGGAAATTAAGTGACTTAACGATCTCATTTAGAACAATTCCTGCAAAAACAGAAGCTCTTCTAACTTTTTCAATTGGTTTACCGGGTGAAGCGGGAAATGAGTTTCAAGGTTTAAAAACATCTTATGAAATTCAAGTCCAAGGTGAGGGATCAGCCCCGCCAACTGACGGAGAAGACCCAGGTGAAAATCCAGGAAAAGATGATGGAAACAAACCGCCGACTAACAACACGCCTCCTCAAGACGGAACCGAGAGACCAGCTAACCCACCAACAAAAGACACAGGGGCACTCCCGCAAACAGGTGAAGAGAACCCTTTATTCTTCCTATTATCAGGGGTGTTCATGGCTGTGGCTGGTCTAGGGTTATTACTCATTAAGAAATCTATTTTACCCAATCCGTTTAGAAGGGGATAAGTGATGAAGTGGCTTGCATATGTATTGATAGTTGCAGGGCTCACGACCATGCTGTATCCGAAAGCCAAAAGCGTGTACTACTCCTATCAAGAAGAACAGTTGTTGGATGACTGGGAATCAGCTTCGTCTGATTCCCTCATTCAACAAAGCTCACAACAGCTTGATGATGTTTTCACAGAAGAAAAGCCCCCTAATAAAGATGGGAAAGCTGAGAAAGTGAAAAGCTCTATCATCGGAAAACTTTCCATCAACAAAATCGACTTAACCCTTCCAATAATGGAGGGTGCATCACAGAAAAACTTAAAAGTTGCAGCAGGGCACATGAACGGCACATCTCCAATAGGTGAGAATGGAAATGCAGCTATCGCAGCGCACAGAAGCTACACGTATGGAAAGCAATTTAACCGGCTTCCTGAAGTTGAGTCTGGTGACTTGATTCAGGTTGAAACCACAAAAAAAATTTTCACATACAAAGTTATGGAAAAACAGCTCGTCCTGCCTACGGATCTTTCCGTATTGCAGAGCAGGAAGGACGAAAATATCCTTACACTGATTACCTGTCATCCTATGAAAAATCCAACGCATCGCTATATTGTAAAAGCTGTCCTAGAAAAAGAGGAGGTTTTATAGCAAAGGAAGTTGTTATTTGTGAACAAAAAAATCGGAATACAAATTAAAAAATATCGATTGAAAAAATATTTAAGTCTATCAAAACTGGCTTCTACTGCAGGCGTTTCAAAAAGTTATTTAAGCAGTATAGAAAATCATGAAACAAACCCATCTGCGCATATGATTCATAAAATAGCTCAAGCGCTGGAGGTTCCCGTGGAAAAATTATTGAATAGCCAAGTTGAAACACTAGACCCCGAATGGGTAGAACTCGTATCACAAGCAAAGGAAATGGGGATACAACAGGATGACATTCGAGAATTTTTAGCATATGAGGCTTGGAAACGTTCCGAAAAGGAAGGAGAATAGCCGTGATCCGATTAGGAAATGGTTTGTATGTTTGCCATCTAAATGGCCACGTATTGAAGGTCGTTTATAAAGGAAACAACGAATGTGAGATCTATTTAGGTGACGAATTTCAGGGGAGAGCTCCGTTTGATTATGTCAAAAAAAAGCTGTCACTCATGGAGAAACGCTGGAGCACCTCTAAGATTCAAAAGTATCAATATAAAGAGTTACATCCTACAGTTAATCAATTAATTTGATGACGGCCGATACTATACATTAGTATGGGCTTTTTCTATGGAAAAAAGAAAGGAAGACCGTACGAAGAGCTCAATTTGTATGCCTTACTACTAAATGAAGTTTTTCTAATGGAAAAGAGACCTCTTTTATGTGATGTTACTTTGTAATATTCAAAAGATAAAAATTGTACCGCTCTTCGTGATGATATATTTTACCCAACAGTTTTGCCTTCAATTGATGATCAATAGCGTCCTTATAAAGAATTGTAAAGTATGCGAGCATTATTCTATGGTAGTACATCTTAAATTTAAGCACATGACACCCCAACAAATAGACATAATTTTATTATGAATATCGGTAAATTTAGATTTAGCTAAATAGTTATTAAGCATTCATTTTTAAGTGTAACAGAAAATAATATGGATGATTCATAGTTCAATATAACTATTTATTGGGTAATTGACATTATTACAATGTTGTTTAATAAAGGAGGGTGGTCTTATTTAAACGCTATTAACTATTTTAATCTTATTAACCGGTTTATACTGCTTCATGTGATTTGCGAATTAATGTTTAATGCAGGAAGCTATAAAAACGATTTATTTGTGAACTAATTTCTCTATAAAATGATAGTCGATGGAATTATCTTCAGAATAATAAAAGAAGCCTTTATACTTTATCGTATCATGTGAATTTATTGTAAATTTCTTAGTCGATTTTCCTTTATCATCATAAATGGTCATTCTAAAACTATAGCCCATAGCACCGAATGAAGGTTTATTTTTTTGAAATGTTATTTCGTTCAAATTATTAATAATATGGTATATATCTTCTTTATTAGTGATTTCTGATTGATAACCTGTATTTCCATCAAAAACAGTTATTTTAGAAATTTCATCAGCTTTTATATTCAAGACTTTATGGGGAATAAACGTAAATGCGAATAGTAAAACAAATATTAGCGGAACGACAGATTTAACCCATTTTCTTCTTATCAAAAAGATCTCCATCCTTTATAACTTTTAGTAGTTCAAGCTAGAATGTAATCTATTAATTGTAGCATTTATTTCCATTTTTTTATTAAGTTAGCATACGAACGTATTAATAAAATTATTACTATCATCAAATGAAAACTGGCTCAAAAGTGAAAAATTTCACCTTTGAGCCAGCACGCTACATATTTTTTAATTATATACCTTACCCATTTACAACCTTACCGCCATTTATATGAATCATCTGTCCAGATACATAAGAAGAATCCTCACTCGCTAGATAGACATAAGCAGGTGCGAGTTCTTCTGGCTGACCTGGTCGGCCCATTGGTGTATCTTTACCAAACTGTTCTACTTTATCTGCTGTGAAAGTAGAAGGGATAAGTGGCGTCCAGATCGGACCTGGCGCAATACCGTTCACTCGGATTCCTTTCTTCACAAGATTATTCGACAACGAACGAGTGAACGAAACGATGGCACCTTTTGTTGACGCGTAATCGATCAACTCAGGATGACCTTGATACGCTGTAATAGAAGCCGTATTGATGATTGAACTTCCTTGTTTCAGATGAGGAAGAGCGGCTTTTGTTAAATGAAACATGCTGAAAATATTAGTGCGGAATGTTTTCTCAAGCTGTTCCGCTGTAATATCTTCAAAGTTCTGCTGTGGATGCTGTTCTGCGGCATTGTTCACGAGAACATCCAATCCGCCAAACGATCCAACCACATCGCGGACAGTTTGTTCACAGAACGATGCGTCTCCGATATCACCACGAATCAACAAGCATTTCACGCCTTCTTGCTCAATCTGTTTTTTTGTTTCCTCTGCGTCTCCAGATTCCTCGAGATAGACGACCGCGACATTTGCGCCTTCTTTTGCAAACGCAATGGCAGCGGCTTTTCCAATTCCACTATCACCACCCGTGATCAGCGTTGATTTCCCTTTTAATTTTCCGCTTCCTTTATATGTAGGGCTTTCTGATTGGGGTTTTGGTGTCATTTCTGATTCTACGCCTGGCTGTTGGTTTTGATGCTGTGCGGGTTGACCTGTTGGATGACTTTGATTAGACATGTAATGAATCACTCCTTATTATTTCTTCATAATTCTTTTCTTCCCATCCCACAATGGAATAAACATCGTGACATGCTTTAATAAAAAAAATCTTCACGGTGGCTCCTTTTCACAACCTCTAGACATTTATAGGATGAGTCAATTAAAAGGGGGAAGAAGAGATGAGAGCAGGGAACATTTATCAGTTCAAACATATGAGCCAATTCCATAACGTGGCGAATTTTAATAAGCATAAAGAGGTCTTTTTACAAAGAAACCCTGATCTATTTACACATTCAGAATTCATTGCATTTGAAGTGTTAAGTCAGTACAGTGTGGTAGTGCCTGGAGTAGCCAACGCAAAAATCGGGACGCTTGTATCAGCTTGCTCTCCCAAACAAGGAGGAATTTCACGCGCAACATTTGTTAGAATGCTGCGAAAAGCGAAGAAAGCAGGAATTTTAAAAACGTATAAAACGTATCGGTCATGCGGAGGATTCAGTCATAATATTTTTGTTTTTCAACCATTTGACGCAACGTGTGACACGCAAATGACACAATGCGAGAACCTGGAAATCGCTTATGACAGTAAGGAGAGAGCTGTACAATCGACTGAGGAAACTGAAAAGCTCTTTACAAATCTGAAAAATAAAGATCTAAACATACGTCAGGAAAAAGAAGTCCAACCATTACACGATGATAACCAACTTTTATCAAAAGACCTTGATTACACATTCGTACCGAATACTGTGCCGAACAACTTTATACATACGGTGAAACCATTCTTTGATAGAGCGGATGACATCTACACTTTCTGGCAAAAAGCACTTCTGGTCTATAAGAAGATCAACTTCGATACACCTCTAGAACATATGACAACTATTGTGATAGAAGCATTCAAAACAACAGTCTTTCATTATAAACATCGCAATATCAAAACAACGTTCGTCCAGTACTATTATGGGACATTATCTGCAATGTTAAGTGCAGAAAAAAGGAGAGAGTATGCTGAACATAGATTGAAACCGCGATACAATTGGCTAGATGTTTAATAGATTTACGTACAACTTAAAAAAGCTCACTAAAGACGTGTTCTCTTTAGTGAGCTTTTTAAATTAAAGTCTATGAATCTCGGGGAAATTTACAATCTTCTTTGCGCTTATTATCTTTATCCCTGAATTAGATGACGATGAATGCTAGAGTTTCAGTCGTGCAGAAGATCTGCTTGAATTTCATTTATCTATATTCTATATATAATAAAAAAAGCCAGCTTCTGCGCTGACTTTTCATTACTTCCATTTTTTCATTTTTTCTTTCAAGTAATCTCGTACTTCTTCTGCTTCTGTTCTGTCAATGCCCAAGAACTGACCATCATGCTTTACAATGAAAAAACTATCAATGGGCTTTTTCTTTCCGTATGTAAGTTCATAGCCGTTATCCACATTGCAAACAATTTTAAAAGGGGATCTGTAAAAAGGCTGCATATCCAAAGGGCCGTTTACGATGTTTTCAAATACATTCAAATTAATTTCAATTGAGACAATAGACGGGCGTCACTTCCTCCTCGTTTTATCCTACTATTTTCATGGTATCATACACCCTTAAAAATGGTAATAGGTGTAAATTGATAGTTTTTGCCGAAAATTTCCATACGAACAATTACTTTACTAGAAAAATTTATTAAGTAAGATTACGTAGTAAAGCATTTATTATAAATACTTTTCACCAAAATACGACACGATATTATTACATTAAAAAAACAATACAAAAAAGGACCTTTTAAAGGTCTGAGGGTCTAATTGTCTACTATTGTTTTAAATAATCATTTAAGAGATCTTGAATGCGCAATTTTTCCGTTTCTTCTACAATTCCATAATATTTTCCGCTGATCATCTCACCTGAACTCTTAATTTCGGTAGATTCAATATTACGCCGAGCGCTTTTATAATTAGCTTGAATGTCTTTCATTTCCTGGAATGTCATATTTGTTTTAACATTGTCCCTTAGAATATCAATGATGTTATCAAACTTTGTAATAGATGAAACACGTGCACCTTTATCTATAATAGAAGTAATTACTTGCCGCTGACGATCATTACGTCCTAAATCCCCTTTAGGATCTTTGTATCTCATTCTAGAATAGGCTAAAGCTTCTTTTCCGTTGAGTTTTTGAAATCCTTTTGGGAAAGTGTATCCACCATCAGAAAAGGAGAAAGGGTTATTGACTTCAACACCACCAACAGCATTAACAATCTCTCTAAATGATTCCATGTTTACTTTTACGTAATAATCGATTGATGTATCCAGAAAATTTTCGACTGTATCCATTGCCATCTGGGTTCCACCAAAAGCATACGCATGGTTTATTTTATCGTCAAACCCTTTACCGATAATTTCAGTCCGGGTATCTCGTGGAATGCTGAACATTAACATCTTATCTTCTTTTGGATCAACAGCAATAACCATAATTGTATCTGAACGCCCACTGTCACCTTCTCTCTCATCAACACCTAGAAGCATGATTGAGATTGGTTTTAAATCTTCTTCTTTACCAGTCACCGTCGGTTTAGGCTGATCGGTTTTTACTTTTTCATGCATTTCATTAACAGCATCTTTAGTAGAGTCATAAAGATAGTAAGCATATCCGCCGATAATAATAACACATAGTCCCGTAATAATTCCCATAATTATAATGAACTTTTTCATTTATAGAATCTCTTCTTTCATATTGAAATATATGGTACTACAGGAAGTATACTATACACCTGCTTGTTTAATAATGATTTAAATATATATATTTAGATTACAGAAAGAAATAAATGTATTACTATAACATGAGTTTTATACCAATTTTATATAATTAAATTCCTAATTTCACAAAAAAACATACTATAATACAGCAAAATAAAAATTATTAATAATAAATAGAGGGTGGCACTAGGGTAAGTTATAATTCATTAAAGGATATGAACTTCCACTGCGCAAAACATTTCGTTCATAGCAACAGTAGGTGTTGCGTTAAGCGGTGTTATCACATACTTCATACTACACTGGTGTCAAGTATCTACACAAATCTTGGTCGATCATAAAACAAGCACAGAACCAACGCTTGGCAAAATGTAGATATTATTAACACTTAAAGCTTTTATTATGGAAAGTTATCATAATAGATATAGTGGTTGAAGATTATTATCTACTACAATCAAATGAAGCATTAACTACACGCCTATCGTAATTTGCAAGGAAACTTCGAGGTGGTAATGCAAGGGAAGAGTATATTCACCCCTCAACCCTCATATATACATAAATAGAAACTATCGGTTATCTTTTGTAAGGAGGACGTATATTGAAAAAAGTTAAAAAAGCCATCATTCCAGCAGCTGGATTAGGGACACGATTTTTGCCAGCGACAAAAGCTATGCCTAAAGAAATGCTGCCGATTGTAGATAAACCAACCATTCAATACATTGTGGAAGAGGCCATCGAATCGGGCATTGAAGATATTATTATTGTTACAGGTAAAGGCAAGCGATCAATAGAAGATCACTTCGATCATGCGCTTGAGCTTGAACAGAATTTGATTGAAAACGGGAAAATAGAACTATTAGAAAAAGTAAGACACTCTTCAAAAATGGCTGATATCCATTATATTCGTCAGAAAGAACCAAAAGGGTTGGGTCATGCGGTATTTTGTGCAAGAAAATTCATAGGGGATGAGCCTTTTGCCGTACTACTAGGAGACGATATCGTTCAGGCAGAAAAACCTTGTTTAGCACAGTTGATGGAGAGATATGAAGAGACAACGGCTTCTATAATTGGGGTACAACAGGTTCCGGGAAATCAAACGCATCGCTATGGAATTATTGATCCACTAAACAATTTTAATAATTTGTACGGTGTGAAGAACTTCGTTGAAAAACCCGCACAAGGAACAGCTCCTTCTAATCTAGCCATTATGGGCCGATATATTTTAACACCGGAAATATTTAATTATCTAGAAAAGCAAGAAACAGGTGCTGGGGGAGAAATCCAGTTAACCGATGCTATTCAGCAACTGAACAAATTTCAAAGAGTATTTGCTTATGACTTTGAAGGTACGAGATATGACGTTGGCGAAAAATTAGGCTTTATTATGACGACGATTGAATTTGCACTGAAAGATCAAGAGATTAGCAAACAACTGTTGCCTGAGCTTGAACGGTTGTTAGAGCAAGTCAAATTAAATACTTTTTAATTTAAATTCTATCTTTAAACAAAACAGAATAAATATAATAACCTAATATATTCCTAGCTTAAGGCTAAAGACGAAATTAACCTTATCCTATGAATTTGCGAAATAATCCCATCAGGAGAAAAAAACGACCCTGTGCTATACGTTCAAGCCTACCACTTAAAACTGTTACCAATTCGATCGATATGAAATATAAAGTATATTAAAGACTTTACATTATTGTAGAGTCTTAGTTTTTATTTTCTAAAAGGTAGACTGGAAAACTATAATTTAATTCTTCTGTAACCTCATCAGTAGTTCTTGTAAATCTTATATCCTTTATAAGAGACATATACTGTGTCTCCCTCTTTTAACTCCATCTGTTTTCTTATCTTGATCAAATATGACCTCCTAAAGAGTTTCCTATCTTTCTTATCTTTCTCTCTACCTTCATGATGTTCTCTCCTTTAGCATATATACAAATAATAGGTGAGGGACGAAGCCCCCACCTAATAATATTTGTTTACTTGTATACTTAACTAAAGTTTATGATTATGCACCTGCTTTAACCGATTGTTTCCACACACCATTTTCATCTTGCCATTTAATAATCATTGTACCGCCTGTCTCAGTTAAATAGAAAGTTTGATTAGGTCTAGCGACAAGTGAACCCTTTTCAGATCCTTTAGTGTACTCAACATACACATCAAACTTATTGTTGTTGGTTACTCTCCACACTCTGTCTCCATCTTGGATGTTAAGATCAGGATGTTGTGATTTAAACGCCTCACTATTTCCATCTTGGATATAAGTTAATCCTAGATTCTGTACAACTAGTTCACTAGAGAATACTTCAGGTTGATTTGTAGTTCCGATTGCATCAAGCTCTTCTTTAGTTAATGGATTGCTTAACTCAGTTGCATTAGCTGCCGCTTCAGCTGCTGTTCTTAACTCAGCGATATCTTCATTAGCTTCTTGTAGTTGAGCATTTGCACGTTGAGCTTCAGTAGCATTTGCCTCACTAACTCGTACAAGATCATTGTATTCAGCAACAAGCTGGTTATAATCTTCTTCCAAATCAGATAGTTGTGCAGTAATAGTTGAAAGTTCTGCAATTTTTTGTGCCAATTCTGCTTCTTTCGCAGTAATCGTTTCTTTGGCAGTATTCAATTCAGCCTTAAGACCTGTAATTTCAGCATTTAGACCTTTGATCTCAGTTTGTAACTTATCCTTGTTTGCTTTAAGATTGTTAATCTCTTCTTTGGCCGTTACGATTTTACCATTAGCATCTGTCAATTTAGCTGTTGCATCTGCTTTAATAAAACCTATTTTTTCCAATAGTGATCCTTCTGCTGCTTCATATTTTGAAATTTTAGCTTGTAAATCAGCAAATGTATTCTTTGCATAATTTACTGTTGCTTCACCTTGCCAAACAACCCCGCCTGCTACTACTCCAAGTGCTAATGCGCTTGCAACTACCTTTGTTGATATAACGCCCATCAATAATCCCAACCTTTCAAATTATAATTTAGTTAAAATCTTCCTACAGTTCGTTTAATACACTTATTTGTTTTTACTAGTGAATACTTTTGAAAGTATTATAAGTATTTCTACCTAAGTGTTTTCACTTGTGTAGTTAGTCGTTGTTCTTAAATAAGAACAAATTACTATTATATCTTACAATTAGTGGTAAATATTTGTCAATATAATAATTTTTGTGCTTTTAAAAGAACGATTAATATAAAAAAAGAGGACTATAGTTATAGTCCTTACAGAACATTGACAAACCCCATTTCATTTTATGTTGAGTTGGGGTTTGTCGTATTTTCTAAAACGTATTTTTAAAAGCTAATGGAATCTTTGCAATCCTTTTCTTATCTTCTTATGTTCAATTGCGAAAGTTTTTGGATCAGCTCAATGAAGTTGAACAATTGGTAGTTAATTAAGTTAGTGAATTCAATCGTGTTTAACAGCCTTTTCGATAAGATAATGTTACTAACTACTCTCCCGGATCATTGAATAGTAGTTAAGTTAAATGGGGTGCAGATGCTTACTGAAAAGTGGTTTGCACCTTTAATTTATTTACCAAACCAAGATGTAACCCACTATAAATTAAACATAGGATTATGGTAAAATATAACATTAACTAGAAGTACTCTGGAGGAAAAGAATTTCTTTGGCAGTTCATAGCTACATAGAGATTTTACTTTTATTTTCGATTTTTTATTATTTGTATATAGGATCAACATTAAATTCTCCTTGTACTTTAAGCGATTTTAAAGTACATAGTTTAGAAGTTTATTGTACTGTGTATCCATCAATTAGAACTACCGTATTAAATGGAGAATACAATGAACTTATTAAAATGATACTTTATAGTGCAACTGTTACGTTCTTTAACATTTCTTATGACTTTAGAGATGCTACACCTTTAGCATGGAAAATAGCACATGTTTCACAAGTCATTGTTAGTATTGTGCTTGTAGTTCTATCGTTAGCTAGTTATATAGGGTTTACAGATAAAATGAATAAAAAAGAAACTAAAGAACTACTATTAATAAAGTATTGGGGAAAGCGAAAAGATGAAAAATATATAGAAATTCTTAATAAAATTGAGCCTGAGAAGTTTAATATTCGTTAGGATTTCTAATTAATTTATGCCGAGAAACATATAAATTAAGGAGATGCAGTCATCGATTTGGAGTAAAAATCTACGCATGGTGCTTGATGAGTAACCATCTCCTTTTAAGAGAAGGAGATGAAAGTATCTCGATCACAATGAAACGAATAGGCGTAAGCTTTGCCCTATATTACAACTATAAGTACATAATCACAGGCCATCTTTTTCAAGACCGTTTTAAAAGCGAGAATATAGAGTCAACACATTACCTGCTCACTGTTACAAAATACATCCATCAAAATTCAGTTAAAGCCGGGGTCGTAGCCTTCCCCGAAGAATGGTCGTGGAGCATCTGTCTTGATTATTACGGTAAACCTACGCCATTCCGTGACTTATTAAAGCCTCACATTATCTTAAATTTGTTCTTTTCTGATATCAAACTAGCACGCGAACTTTTCAAGGTAATTAATGAGTTGTAAACTAATGAAACATGTCTAGATATTGAAGAGATTCAAAAAAGAAGGCTAAGTGATGACGAAGCAAAGGTGAAGTTGAAGAAATGTCTTGGGAATTTAGAAATTCCGCAGGTGAAGAGTTTGCCATGAGAACAGAGGACAGTCGTTGAGAAAGATGAAAAAAATCAAATGACTTTCTCAGCGGCAGATAGCCATAATTTTGGGAATATCGGCTAGTCTTGTGTATAAGGCGTAGAGGATGAAAAAAGGAAGAGCCGTTCAAATCTATCTGACTCCTGTAAGTGTTCAGTTCAAGATGACGTTAAGAAAAGACTAAATATTTAAGCCTTCTCGGAATGAGATAGGGTTTTTTTTATCAAATTGGGGATAATTCAACTCATTATTTACTGTGATTATACAATAGGATTAAAATGGAAGGAGAAAAAAACAGGAAGGTGAAATTTTGAGCGGGATAGTTACGAGGATCATATCAGCTATGGCATCTATGAGTGTTCTTTTAGTTTATTTAATCTCTAGCATTCTGAAAGATGGTAATGTTGGAGAAATTATAGCTATAGCATTTTGGCTTGGGATAGTAGGATTTATCATAACGCTTGTCTATGGAAGTATAATTTCCATTTTTATTGAGTGGCTATTAAAATTAATTAAGATTGACCATAAATATCTATATTATATTTTGTTCATTGTGCTGCACGCTTTGGGAGGTTCAATAACTCACTCGATTTTTCCTTTCTTAGGGAATATCGTGGCATTGTTCTATGCCATTTTTTATTTATTGCTTAAGAACAATAAGACAAAGGAAGTCTTATATAGTTTAGCTGTATTGGTTGTCTTTATAAGCAATGGTATTTGGCTAGAATCAAAATTTAGTCGTAGCAGTGATCTTAGTTTTAGTTATTTATGGAACTTATACGCAGCAATCCTTATAGGAGCAGTAATTATTATAATAGTTGGGCTGAAATATTTAAAAACAGAGACATGGTTTAAATTCATCATTATGGGTGTTTCAATATCAGTAGTTACGCTGCCTTCCGTTTTTATAATAACTACAATTCAAAAACAAGTTCACCGTAGTTTTGAACAAGATAAAGAATTATATCAATTATACAAAGAAATAAAGAAAGAGAAGCCAGAGTTTCTGTTTGATCCTGTTCGCTCATTTGAAAATGGTTATACACTAGACCTAACAATCATGAAAAAGGATGATCAGCCTTCATCTAAAAAAGTACAAGAATTTGTAGAATGGCTGCCCAAAAGAGAAGAGGGGTATTACCTTCAAATTTATTACGACGAAGAGTTTCTTTATCTCACTCTTGATTCAATGAATAATATCATAGAGTGCGATAATCCAAATGCTGCGAAGAGTATGTGTTCTAAGTTAGTAGAGTATGTATCTAGTAAAGACTATTGTAGTAAAAGTAAGCATGGGGGATCCTTGAATAATTACCAATAAAGTTTAAATAAATAGTAAAAACCTCACAGCAACATCGTTCATTTGATGTTGTTTTTTTACTTTTTTTGGGTATATATTAGGTGGCAGGCAATAATGTGTAACTTTACAATAATATAGGACGTATACTTGATATCATATTTCTCACCAACCAGGGAGGTTCACTACATATGTTTAAGACTAAAAAGATGGGAATAATCACAGCTTCTCTAATAAGTATCATGCTGCTTGGGGGCTGTTTGAAAGGAGCAACAGAAAAAGTGGAAAAGGAAGAAAATCCATATGTTCGTGTTCAGGATTACACGGGTAAGGAGTTTAGGCTGCAGAATGGTGATAAGAACGACAAAATTGCTGAAGGAAGCAGAGAGAAAGTGATTTCAGGAACGGAAGAGTTTTTTCTGAAAAAATATAATACAAAAGTGAAGGTTAACAACATTGTTGGGAATAAAGACGGTGCTACTGTATATGTAGAATCCATTGGAGAGCCTCATTTTCAGACATTCGTTGTTATCCCAATCGACACACAAGAAAACGTGCGGCCAGATGGTATTTGGACCCAAGAACGTGAAGTGGAAGGCGATATCGAGAGTGGCATCTACGCTTTAATTCATGAGAAGAAATTAAATAATCTGAACAATTATTTAAACGAATTTGTTAAGAAGCATCCTGTTGTCGGTCTTAGAGAAGAAGCATATAAGAATACTGCTTCAACAGGCTATACAACACCTTATTACTATATTATTACTTATGGAGACAGTCTAACTCCATACTTAAATCAATATTTAAGTAACCCTGAAACAAAAAAGGAAGTGTATCAGAAAAAATCTCAGTCCTTAACTTTTGATCCGGAAAATTACAATATTGTAATTGAATTATTTATGAAAGAAGAAAACAAAGAACCTGATCAAAAGATTTTCGATGAGCTTGAAGCAGATATAGAAAAAATGGATGGTCTTCCTCCTGGTTCTTACACAGTAATACTTAATGATAATCTAATACAAAAAGAAAATGCGCACAGCCAAAAAGACAATACTCTTATGCGCGGTAATCCTAATTATATTATTAAGAAATAACGTAGGGGGTTGCTATGACTACTATTAATAAAAACATTACAAACACAAAAACAAATAGTGTAGCAGACAAAGATTTAGTTGAGATTTCTGGATTTCATGCTTACCAGGACTACAAAAATTCTGATAGAGTAACCGTTAATGGAAACGAATATAGAGTAGTAAATGTACATTCTGATAAAACAAATGGATTAGATGCCATTACGTTTCAATCTATCAATACCAAGGAATATATCGTAGCCTATACAGGCACTGACTCTTCGGATTTTAATGATTTAAAAACTGATGGACAGCTTCTAAGTGACATGGTTCCGGTTCAAGTAGAAGAGGCACGTAACTACTTTAACCAAATGGAAAAAGAATTTGGCAACATCTCCTACGTGTGCGGCAACTCACTAGGAGGAGGGAATGCGAATGCGGTCGGGGTGGAAAATCCTGATGTCAAAACCGTAACGATTAACCCCGCGATGTTGCCAGAAGGTGTTGTGGATTATGGTAAAGAGTATAGTAACATCACGAATTATTTTGGACGATATGATGTCTTGACCAGTTTAGAAACAGGGTTGATGCTCGGTCATCGTATACCTGGGAAACAAATTGAAATCAATCATGGAATTCCAAATGCCAAGCATTTTCTAAACAATCATACCGGATATATCGGTAAGGATGAAGCGGATAAGCTGGTTTATGTGCTTGGACTACCTGGACAACCTGGCTATGGGAAAATTTATTTTGATGAAGCTGACTCAAGCGTGGTGTCGAGCATCTGGACGGGGCAATCCCTTCACACGGGAAGTTCTGAACGGATTGACATGAATACAGAGAACATGCACCAGCTTTCAAAGTCTCTAGAAGGTTATGTTGGCACCCGCATGGGATACGTTCATTCCTATTTACAGAACTCTGCTGATATCGTGGATCACGAAGGAAGCCGCTATTACGAGAGACTTCATACGCTGCAACAGACTTTCCGCGATATGTTCGAGGAGGCAGCTGAAAATCCTCTATTCGCAGGAATCACCACAACGGGTAACGTTATCAAAACAGAGATCTACCATCTCATCACATTATTAGATAGCGCGGAATCCAAAGTTCAATCTCTAAATTATTTCTTGAACTCTCCACCTGCCGAACTCGTGGAATTTCTTATGAACAAAAATATTAACGTAGAATCGCTCTTTGGAGATGCTAGAAACTTTCTCTACAGTCTGCGCTCAGACGTTGAAGATTTAACCGATGTACTTCCTAGAATGGTATCGCAAAAGATCCCTGAACTTTTTGAAGGTGGAACGGATCATTTTACCGATGCTGTTGTTGGTGAGTTTATGGCTCATTATAAGATATTGAGCAAGAACAATATAACGGTTAAAAAGCACATGGATTCTTACAGCACAGATGTTACGGCAACGGCTGACAATTTTACAGAGAGAGACAAGCTGCTCGCAAGTGGGATCTCAACTGGTGTTCCTCAGTCGATTATCATACCAAACTTTGGTTCAGCCGAGGATTTCAAAATGCTAGACTCTCCATACTTAAAAATGGGGATGAAAATTCTCGATATTCAACTAGAGCTCGCTATCGCAGCTTTTGGAAATTTTGCTCATAAAATTGCATTACCACTACTTGTTGGACTTGAATTAATCACCTCCACGTTAGAAGGAATACTAGAAGGCATATCCTCTGCGATAAAAGGTGCGGTGTATGTTATTTTAAACGGAAGCTTACCTGTTAAATTGGCTGGTATGTTCACGGACTTCGACGATAAGCTTCGTGCGATGGTAAATGACGCGCTCGAGCCACTCGATGAACTTGCTGATACCGTAGAAGGTCTTAGACGTGGACTCGACAATCTTATTGTTTACTTTCCTGTACTTATCCAAGAGTTCAAGCCATACCTGAAATCTGCTCTGTTCAGTGAAAGCAACTATTTCAATATCTACTTATATAATACGGCGGCAACCGGTATTCTTGAAGAAATGGATATGCTATTCAAAGACATCGTTTATCAACTGACCCATAACAAAGGACTCGCGATCGATGCCTTGAGTGAAATTTCGGAACATGTAAAAAACAATATGCTCGTGATGCATGAGCAAACAGAACGCGGGACGTATGGTTGACCTCGAAAGCTTCATGCTTTTGAGGTTTTTTTAGCTCTGTCTTTTATCTTAATTAAATTGGAGTTAAATCTTATGAGTCCTCCAAAACGGAGAAGGACTCATTTTTATTCTTTAATTTCTTCCAATCGTTTGAATGCTTTATTTACAGAACCTCAGGAAAAGATAAACAGGAGTGAAAAAAGTAGTTTAAAATACATTTATACATCTACTCATTTTATGAAAAAGTAATTTTAACTGACAGTTGGAGGTTCTATCTAATGAAAAGCAAAATTTCCATTATAATTACCCTCTTATTATTTTTAGCAGCATCTATAAGTCTTTTTTACAACATGTATTTTAGGAAAGTTGGTCTAAGTGATGCGACTTCTGCTACCTTCTTAATTATAGCAACCCTTACGTTTGTAACTTTAATAAGAGAAATGAAAAACAAATAATTTCATTAATGTACTTTTCCCTTACTAGTTTGCTATTCATACATAAATTCCCGAATAACACATTGCTGAGTTATATCCATGAAAGAAAATATTAGGAGATGAAAACCGAAACTTTTTGATACGACCAGCGTATAAAATATATAATGAAAATGATAATTTCAAAAATGATAGAGGGATCTATATGACTAAAAAGAAGATGGCAAAGGTCATCTTATGGGGAATTTTATTGTCACTGCCTTTATGGCTGCTTACTATATTAATTGTGGTTACAATATGGATAATATTTTAAGGGAGGAAGCACGAAGACGAGTCAGTTCACGTGCTTTCTTTTTGTGTTTTAAAAGAATTTAATGACTTTTAGAACCATTATTATGAATCATAATTGGCTTGTTTTAACCTGAAAAATAGCCATATTTGTGAAAAGTTTTCATTAATTAGGGAGAGAATTATGGTGAAGATGCAAGACGTTTTTAAACAAATACTGAAGGAAACGATAGCTCCTTTGTTAAAAATGCACGGTTTTAAAAAGAAAGGAAATAACTTTGTACGAACATTCTTGGGGTTTTCGTGGACAATCAATGTTCAATCCTCTAGTTGGAATACCAGTGAGGATGTAGCGTTCACGATTAATATAGGTATATCGGTTGAGAGCTTATATGGAACGTACTATCAGGATGAACCGTCAAAATTTCCATTAAAAGTGGATTCTGTGATGAGGCTAAGAATATCCGATCTTAAAAGTACATCGGATCAACATGAAGAAATTTGGTACAAGCTAACTCCAGTCACTATTTTAGATGATCTTACAGAACAAATTAAACAAGACATTGAGAAAATAATCATCCCATATTTTCAACAGTTTCAAAGTTTACAAGATGTTATACAGGGGTTAGAGAAAAGAGAAGTACAAGGATATTATGAGAATCCACATGTACTAGCAGTTCTTTACTATAAATGCGGTGATAAAGAGGCTGCAAAAGAACGTTTGAAGAATGTATACGCGGAATGCGAAACAGATGAAGAAAGGGCAGATACAAAAAATTTTGCAAAACGGCTAGGTTATGAAGTATCTGATTTAATATCTTAAGTACATCTTGGGAAAAAGAGATGCTTTCCTCCTTGAAGAGAGAGGGATATGAAAATGAAACTACTTATATTAGGTGCAACAGGATTTTTGGGGTCTAAAATCTATAATCTAACTTCAAATAACAAAAACTTCACAGTCATTGGAACATCTCGGTCTCCACATGAAAATTCGGGTATTATTCAAGTTGATGCTATTCAAAAGCATTCCATTGAGAGTGTCGTTGCTGAATTTGAACCTGATGTGGTGATTTGGACGCTTATGAGTTTTGAAGATGAAAAGAGAGTAATTGATAGAGGTTTCAACCATCTTCTCTACGCAGTAAAACCAAGCACCAAAGTTATTTTTATCTCCACAGATGCTGTTTTTGTAGGTGGTGATGGTGGTTACAAAGAATCAGATTCAATCGGAACGCTACCTGAAGAAGCTCCCTTGGCTGAATATGTAAATGGAAAGGTCACCGGAGAAAAATTAATTCGAGAGAAACATTTAAATCACGTCATCATACGTACCGGTCCTTTATACAGCGATGTGAGCGATCCAATCATTGAAAAAAGGACTTTAAGAATGATGGAACGTATTAGAAAGTCTCAGCGGATTGAAGTTGCATCGAACGTATATAAAACGTTTGTAAATGTGGATGATTTAGCGAACGCAATCCTTGAATTAAGCATGATGAATTTTACGGGAACGTTGCATGTGGGACCAACACAAAAAGAGAGTTACTATACCTTCTACATGAAAAGGTTCAAACAACTGGGGTGGAGCACGGAAACACTTGTATTTTCAACAATTAACGATCCATTTCTATCACTTGATACAACACTTAATACTCAAAAAGCCCACCAATTGCTTCGTACAAAATTTCGCACACTGTATTAAACAAATGTTTAAGAATACAAAAAAGGATATTCAATAATACATTTAGAGAGGGAAATAACGATGTTCTTCAAACACAACGAAAAAATTAAAAAGAGGAATGTTAATATTGCTTGCTGGTGTACCTTTACCGTATGGTCAGTGTTACTGTTAATTAATTCGTTCTTTGAATTTTTTCAAGATAGAGAGCTTATTACGCATTCATTTACTATTTTAATTGTAGGTCTAGTCGTGTTTTTTGTAGTTGATGCGTTCTTAAATATCTATGATAGAAAGGCGGAAAGATCCCGAAACTTATGAGAAAGGGGTTAGATCCATGCTAAACATATTCATTCTCTTAGCATTTATACTCGCTATGGGTTATAACACCTATTTCAAAACGACTTTTTCCCTTGTGGTTGTGTTGGTTATTGCAGCTATTGGGATTATCTACAGAATATATAGTGCGAAGAAACAGAAAGATAAAATCAAACAAAAGAATAATACTTAATGAAAGAGCCAACCCAAGAGGGAAAGGCTCTTTTGTATATTGTGAGTTGCTAACCAGTATGCAACATTAGCGCGGTTATATTTTTTGGAAAATTAAGAAATAGGTATTTCATTTTAAAAAGCAACTGTTATACTTACCTTAACTGGTAATGACATCATTACTATATGTAACCTCTTTGTACTCAAATTGGAGTGACAATATCATGATTAAAATTTTTGAAGACAAACAAGCCATAACAAACGAAATCGCCAAAGAAATGAAGCAACATCTATTAAATGACGAAAATCCCGTGTTCTGCTTAGCATCTGGCACAACACCAGAAAAAAGCTACCGTCAATTTGCGGGGGGAGCAAAGAACAATCCAAGGCTAGAAGATTTAAGAATCGTAAGTCTAGACGAATGGGTGGGCATTGGTCGAACATCTGAAGGAAGCTGTTATCAGATGCTGAATAAGGATCTGTTTTCTCCGTTGGAACTTCGGGATTCACAGATTAAATTTTTTAACGGCACAGAGCTTGATTTAGAAAAAGAGTGCCATCGCATTGATAACTTTATCGAGAATAATCCCATTACGTTTAGCTTGATGGGTGTTGGGATGAACGGGCATATCGGTTTAAATGAGCCGGGCTGTTCGATTTTAGATCATAGCTGTGTTGTCGACCTATCGGAAAAAACAAAGATTGTCGCGCAAAAGTACTTTAATCAACCAACTTCACTTGAAAAGGGAATAACGCTCGGTCTAGGTCAAATCATGAAAAGTAAAAGGGTCATTGTAGTGATGACGGGTGAAAGAAAAGCTGAAATCGCAAAAGAAATCATAATGAACCGGGAAGCTCAAATACCAGCTCAGGTTCTGTTAGGACATGAACATATTGATTTCTATCTAGATCGAGAAGCGGCAAAGTGGATTAACAAAGAAACACTTAACAAAGGAGAATGATTGGTATGAATCAGATGAAGATATCACTAATCGGCGCAGGCAGTATATCGTTTGCTTTAGGAGCATTGCAGGATCTCGTCCTGTCAGAACGACTGAAAACAGAAGTTCAACTAGAGATTGCGCTCATGGACATCAGTGAAGAAAACGTGAACCGCACGTATACATATGCGACAGAAATGTTTCAATCTTTTGAGAATCCGGCGAAGATTTGGCAGACTACAAATCTGGATGAAGCTTTACGTGACTCCCATTTTGTAATCGTTGCCATTGAGAGAGAACGTTACCAATACTGGTCTCAAGATTTTCATATTCCGCGCCGTTACGGCAGCAAACAGATCTATGGAGAGAACGGAGGTCCCGGGTCGATGTTCCATACGCTCCGAAACATGGGTCCTATGCTTGAAATCGCAAAAACGATGGAAAAAGTTTGCCCTGATGCATGGTTCATTAACTATACAAATCCTGAAGCAAAGTTAGTTGAAGCCATCTCAAAACTTACATCAATTAAGGTGGTAGGTTTGTGTCATGGCTTAGACATGGGCATTCATCAGTTATCAGAGTTTTTAGAGCGAGATGTGAACGAAATTGGAGTAGAAGGTGGAGGGCTGAACCACTTCGGCTTTTTTACAAAAATCTACGATAAAAACACAGGCGAAAATCTGTATCCACTGTTTGACCAAAAAGAAAGAGAGGCGAACGCCTTAGCGCAATTCGACCATCTAGGTTTATCGAGAACGATGTATCGCACGTACGGGTACTATCCATATCCAGGAACAAACCATATTGGTGAGTATGTGTCATATGCCGAAGACTTTTACGCAGGGTTGTCTCTTCTGTACCGGTACGATCCAATCCGAGAGAAGCTGTGGGAAAAGGATTCAAGGGTGCCTGATTTTGTATACAGTGCAAGTGGTCATATTTTAGATAAGAAGCTGTTTCCGAAAGACGATTCTTATGAGCAGTGGACGGAACAAGCTTATATCTTTAAAAAGGAAAACGTACAGCGAAGTCATGAATATGCGATTCCCATTATTGAAGCGATTTACTTCGATGAAGAGATTGAGCTAAACGCTGTTAACATGCAGAATAACGGTGCGATAAAAGGACTGCCTGACGATATGGTGGTCGAAACACAAGCGATCGTGAACGGAAACGGAATCTCGTTAAAGCCGATGACGGTAGAACTGCCAACAGCGATCATCGGAACCATTCATATTCAAGGGACGATTCATAAGCTTTTGATCGAGGCATTTCTAGAAAAATCAAAGACAAAGTTACTGCAAGCGATCCTCCTAGATCCGCAAGCACCAACCTATTACCAAGCGTGCGCAATGATCGATGAGATGTGTGAGCTGCAAAAAGAAATCCTGCCAAAATTAGAGTGGAAGTCAGGTGAAGAGCTGCAATGAATAACGAGAAAATAGAAGATTTGCTAAATGAAATGACGTTAAAAGAGAAAATCGGACAGCTCATTCAGATTACGGGAGAACATTACGTCGGCAAGATCGAGGATGAGATGGTTGAAACGGGTCCTGGTTATTGGGATCAGCTTTTAGAAGGAGACACGTTATATACGATGGGTAGTGTGATCGGTGTGTCGAGTGCCAAAGCGACGAACATGATTCAGTCTGCCTATTTAGAAAAATCGCGATTGAAGATCCCTCTTCTTTTTATGCACGATGCCATTCATGGCTATAAGACGATCTTTCCGATCCCACTTGCTCTTTCTTGTACGTGGGACGAGGGGATTTTAGAGAAAGTTGCTGCACAGACGGCATCGGAATTACGGGCTGCAGGCATTACAGTGAACTTCTCTCCAATGGTCGACCTCGTCCGGGATGCTAGGTGGGGAAGAGTGATGGAATCGTTCGGTGAGGATCATAGGTTATCAGGTAACCTTGGTGGAGCTATGATTAAAGGCTACCAAAAAGATCGTGACGGAAAGATATCTGGTGATGGAGTAGCAGCCTGTCTTAAACACTTTGCAGCTTATGGCGCGGCTGTTGGTGGCAAGGACTATAACACGGTCGATATGTCGATGCGAGAGTTTTTTGAGTATTACGGTAAGCCGTACGAAATTGCGCTTAAGGACAAGCCAAAGTTTGTAATGAGCTCGTTCAACACTTTTAATGGAACACCGGTTACGGCGAGTGACGAGATGATGAAAGAAATCTTGCGAGATCGCTATCAGTTTAAAGACATTGTGATCTCAGACTGGGGTGCAGTCGCTGAGCTGCAAAATCATAGAGTGGCAGCCAATGGAAAAGAAGCGGCAGAGTTAGCGTTAACCGCTGGAATCGATATTGAGATGGTGTCCACACTGTATTTGGAAAACTATCAGGAGATTTTATCGAGAAACCCAAATCTACTAGAAGATATTGATGGGGCTGTTTTTAAGGTTTTACAACTTAAAAATGAACTTGGTTTGTTTGAAAATCCTTTTGTAGATGAGGAGAAAGAGAAACAAGTTATCTTAAATGAGGAATTTCAACAATTCTCGAAGGAAGCAGCGAAAAAGAGTTGTGTGTTGTTAAAGAATAAAGAAATGCTGCCCATTCCGATAAATGTGAAAAACGTCTTGATCGTTGGACCGTTCGCGAAAACGAAAGAGCTGCTCGGCAACTGGCCATGCAAAGGGAAATTTGAAGATGTTACCTCGCTATGGGACGGCATGCGATTCATTAATGATGGGGTAAATGTAATAGCTTATGAAACGTTAGAGAAGTGTCCGCAGAATGAACTGGTTCAGTCTGACTATATCATTGCGGCTGTTGGTGAGCGCTGGGATTTAAGTGGTGAGGGACACAGCAGTGTGCATATTGAGCTCGAGGATAAGCAGCAGGAATTGATCCGGGAGATTAAGAGTTTGAACAAGCCTTATGTTTGCGTTTGTTTCTCCGGAAGACCTTTAGCACTTCAAAATATTATTGATGATATTCCAGCTCTCCTTTGGTGCTGGTATCCGGGAACTCAAGCGGGTAGAGCGATTGCTGAACTTTTAACAGGAAAAGATACACCTTCTGGAAAACTAACGATGTCGTTTCCGCGTTACTCATCACAAGTTCCAATTCACTACAACGAATATAGTTCAGGTCGTCCGGCTAATGACTCTAGCTATAGCAGCCGTTACCAGGATTGTGAAGTTGGTCCGCTGTTCTCGTTCGGTGATGGACTTACGTATACGAACACAACTTATAACGATATAAAGATTTCAAGTAACGTATTGAAAGATGGCGATGAACTAACCATTTCGTTTAGTGTGAAAAACCCGAGTTCTTACGCGTATTCAGAAATCGTCATTTTATACTTGGAAGACCTAGTGTCAAAAGTCGTGCGTCCAACACGCGAAATGAAGAAATACAAAGTGGTGCACATACCAGCGAACGAGACGGTACATGTGGAATTGTCGTTAACGATAGAGGACTTAACGTATTTAAATAATCATCTGCAACCAAGTATTGAGCCTGGTGCATTCAACCTTTATATCAATGATTTGAATAAACCTGTAGGTACGTTCAATTACGTAGCTGAAACGATAGGGGTGCAGAAAAGCTGATGAAAGTGATGACGTTTAATATAAGAGTAGATATTCCTGGTCTTCAAGAGAACGCTTGGCGTGATCGGTATAACGGTGTCAGTCAGGTAATTAACGCCGAGTCGCCTGCTATTGTTGGCATGCAAGAAGCGAATGAGTCTATGATTCGTGATGTGATGCAGAATCTATCAAGTTATGACTGGACAGGTGAGCCACGCCGAAAAGGTGATGAAGGGACACCGATCTTTTATCGGACAGATCTATTTACTTTACTAGATTCAGGCACTTTTTGGCTATCTGAAACGCCGAACGAGGTAGGCAGTATGAGCTGGAATACGAGCTATCCACGTGTGTGTACGTGGGCTGAGTTCTCGTTTATTGAAGAACCCAATACTAGATTCCGAGTATTCAACACCCATCTGGATCATATGAGTGAAGAGGCGCGAGTTCAAGGAATCAAGCTTATTGGAGAGACGATTCATAGATTGAACCAGACATCGCATCTGCCTTTTCTGTTGATGGGAGACTTTAATGATGTTCCTAGCAGTGAGACTCTACAGTATTGTGAAGAAGAGCTGGAGTTGAAGAATGTTTATTTGGTAATGGAAGAAAAGAAGGAAGACCGACTAACCTTTCATGATTTTAAAGGAGATGTGCAAGGTGAACCGATAGATTTTATCTTTACATCTCAAGACGTAAAGGTCTCTCAATCCACGGTTATTAGAACAAAAATGGAACACGGTTACCCCTCTGATCACTATCCAGTAACTGTGGAAATAGAGCTAAAAAAATAGGTACAAATATATAAATTTCAGAAAATTAACAAAAATAGATTGTGAGTTAGAAATGGATGTGGTAATTTATAATAAAATAAAAACGTTTTTATATTTCTGTGCAGATTCGAGATTTTATATTTCAAACGCTGAGAAAAGAACCGAAAATACGAAGGGAGGACAAATTAATGACCCTCCCACTATTTTTGAGATCTTTAGAAAACGCTTACATAATAGGAAGATAAGTAAAAACCTTTTTTTGCACCGAAATAAAAACGTTTTAAGAAGGAAGAATGCAATGAGAAAAGTAACGATAAAAGATGTGGCAAGGGAAGCCGGCGTATCCATCTCCACCGTTTCCAACGCGTTAAATAACGTTGATGTGCTCATACCCGCCACGAAAGCGCATGTGTTAGAAGTTGCGGAACGGTTGAATTATATTCCCAACCTTAACGGTAAGCTCTTGAAAGCAAGTGAGAGCAAGATGCTAGGTTTCTTTACAACAAGTGTCAGCGGTCCTTATTTTTATGTGTTGGTCGAAGCGATGGCTCGTCACTGCGAAAAGTTAGGATATGGCTTAAACATCGTGGTCGCAAAAGATAAACGCGTGATCTTGAGCAACATCTTAGGACAGCGTTTAGACGGTGTGCTTATCTTTGAAGAACTGCTCATCGATGACAAAGATGTGTCTGTGATGGAAAAGGCACAAGTAAAAGCCGTTTTTCTGGATCGCGTATTGCAGAACGAAACGATGGGAAGCGTAATCTTTGATTCTTATGTAGCGGGCTATGACGCTGCGAAGTATCTGATCAGCTTAGGTCATAGAAAAATCGCGTACATCTCAGGCGTGGACACGATGTATGACAGTGTTCAGCGTAGAGAGGGTTATCTTGCAGCACTAAAAGAACACAATCTTCCGTTTGACGAAAGCTACGTCCTACAAGGGTTCTTTGAAGAAGAAGGTACATATAACGCCGTAAAATCCTTTATCAAATTGCATCCTGAAAAGTTACCAGATGCATTCTTAGCAGGAAATGACGTGAGTGCGATCGGTTGTATAAAAGCGCTGAAATCAGAAGGCTATCAGATTCCAGAAGACATTAGCGTAATGGGCTTTGACGATATCAACTTAGCCGAATATTTCTCGCCACCACTAACAACAGTTAAGAATCAAATCGCAAGACAAGGCATTCTAGCCGTAGATCATCTTGTGAAATTAATCCAACAAAAAGAAAAAGGCATGATCCAAAAGCTAAAAGGCGAAATCATCGTCCGACGTTCCAGCAACCTAAAAGTAGAACAGATGGTAGGAAGATAATTTTTTTACTCTCTAATAAAAACGTTTTTTTAGGTATTTTCTAAGATTTGTTTCATTTTACATACACCGTAGAATAGTTGATTGGAGTGTAAGGTGGGAGACTCATGCGGGACAAGCGGTCAGTCCGAAGAGTGGAAGTGGCTCGTTCAGCCCCGACTAGCAAAAGATAAATGGGTTTGAAGGCGCCCTCTGCTTTCTGAGCCATTTACCTTTTGACCTCGAGGGGCTAGCCACTGCAACTTGACAGGTGAGACACTTAATGGCGCGAAGCGGCAAGTGGCTCACCGTCTGCCCCGCGGAAAGCGAGCACCTGAAACGGAAATCAACGACTTTCAAAGTTCAACAAAGCGTATTAAAAATGAGCAAGGGAGTGAGATGAATTGTGAAGGTTACGGTTATGGGAAAGAACAACGTTGAAATAAAAGAAAAAAAGCCACTAGGACCAAGATTCAAACGGTTTTTCAAAGACTTTAAAAATCAATGGGAACTGCAATCCATGATTATCCCAGGTCTCATATTCATGATTATCTTCAGCTACATTCCGATGTATGGCCTTTTAATTGCATTCAAACAATACACAGCGCTCGACACCTTTTCCACCGCACCTTGGGTTGGATTAAAGAATTTTCAAATCATCATGACAGACAAGTTCTTCTGGGAAGCGATGGTCAACACGGTGGCCATCAGTTTAATGAAGCTTGCGATTGGATTCATCGCTCCTATCATTTTAGCGATTATGATCTATGAACTGCACGATGGTCCGATCAAACGCTTTATGCAGACGATCTCGTATCTGCCTCACTTTCTATCGTGGATTGTATTAGGTGGAATGCTCATCACATGGTTTTCAACGACGGGATTATTGAATCAAACGTTGATGGCTGTAGGGCTCATGGATAATCCACAAAACTATTTGCTCGATGCAGGCAAGTATTGGTGGATCGCCACACTGTCTGACATCTGGAAAGAAGTCGGCTGGGGAACGATCCTGTATCTCGCTGTTATGTCTAAGATCGATCCTACTTATTATGAAGCAGCAAAAATTGATGGCGCTAGCCGCTTAAAGCAGATCTGGCATATCACCATTCCATCTATGAAATATATCATCAACCTAAACTTGATTCTGGCAGTGAGTGGAATCTTCGGATCAAACTTTGATCAGACGTTAGTACTCATGAACACGCAAAATCAGGAGAAAGCAGAAGTACTTAGTACGTACGTGTATCGAATTGGTATGACACAAGGCGATTTCTCATATGCGACAGCCGTTGGTCTTGGCATGTCGATCGTGTCGCTTATCCTTTTAGTCGGTGCACATAAAGTCACGAAAAGATTAAACGAAGGACAATCCGTCCTGTAGAGAGGAGGGCATTCATGGCAGGAAAAGTAGTTAAAGGAGATCTAGATAGCCGGATTTTTAACTTTATCAATATGTCACTGCTTATTATTTTTACTTTTATCATTATTATTCCGATTTGGAACGTTATCGTTTCTTCATTCAGTTCTGGAAGATCGCTAGCAGAAGGCGGATTTGTATTTTGGCCGCAAGAGTTCTCGATGGAAAACTATCGAGCCGTGTTTAGACACGAGACGATCTGGCAGGCATTCTTCATCTCTGTTGCAAAGACAGTTATTGGCGCAAGTACACATGTCCTGTTTTGTGCGATGGTGGCTTATGCCTACAGCAAACAAAACTTAAGAGGACGTAAGCTTTACTCGGCACTCGGAATCATCACCCTGTTCTTTAGCGGAGGCATGATCCCGACGTACCTACTTATTAAATCATTAGGATTGTTAAACAGCTTTTGGGTGTATATCATTCCGGCATTATTCAGCTTTTTTGATGTTATTATCTTGATGAACTTTTTCAGAAATGTTCCCAAGTCACTAGAGGACTCAGCTAAGATCGATGGCGCCGGCGATTGGAGAATTTTCTGGAGCATCTACCTTCCATTATCCAAACCAGCACTAGCAACAATCGCTCTCTTTAACGGGGTCGGTCAATGGAATGATTTTATCACAACAAAATTGTACATAACGGATCAAGCACTCTATCCGTTACAGATGAAAATCTATGAAATTATCGTTCAGTCTCAAACCAATACGATGCAAAATATCGGCGGTTCAGTCGTCATCGAAACAACGGCAAGAGGTGTGCAGTTGGCTACAATTGTCATCACCACCTTACCAATCATCCTAATCTATCCACTTCTACAGAGGCATTTCATATCAGGAATGATGCTTGGAGCGGTGAAGGAATAGCTTGAAACGAAAATTAACGACTCTTTTAACTCGTTTTGAAAGCGTTTTAGTTTTAATCCAAAGGAGGAAGAAAAATGAAGGGCATCAAATCTATGTTTGGAAAAGGTTTAGTGTTGTTGTTAGCGATTTTTATGGTATTAACAGGCTGTTCCAGTGATTCTGAAACAGAGAGTGCAGGATTAAAAAAGCCAGACTACAAAGTGGATAAAGAGACACCTGCTTGGAAGCTAGATAAGCGAGATGAAACGACTACGTTAACATGGTACGTAAACGCCGATTGGTGGAATGCTGATTTCGGTAACGACTTCGTCACAAAGCAGATCAAGAAAGACTTAAACATCGATGTAAAGTTCATCACGGGTGATGATACGAAGTTGAACGCACTATTCTCTGGTGGAGACATTCCGGACATCATCTCCCTATTTGATGCAAATGCTCCAATCGCGAAAAAAGCGAACACATGGGCATTGCCATTAAACGAATTAGCAGATACGTATGATCCGTATTTTCATAAAGTAGCGGTAAAAGATACGTTAAAATGGCACGAACTGAAAGACGGAAAAACATACGGTTACGCTAACTTTTCCAACACACAAGCAGACTATGATCAAGGTGTGATCCCAGCAACAACAGCATTTGTTATTCGTAAAGATGTGTATGAAGCGATCGGAAAGCCAGAGATGAAAACACCAGAACAATTCCAGAGTGCAATGACAAAGATCAAAGAGCAATTTCCGAAACTGATTCCTTTTGGACCGAGTGAAGCGTTTGGTGAAGTGCTGCAAGACTATATCGGCGTTCCGCTTGAAACAAAGGATGGAAAGTTTTACAACCGTAACTTAGATAAAGATTACTTAACGTGGTTAGAAACGTTTAACGGCGTGTATCAAAAAGGCGGCATCAGTGATGATAGCTTTGCCGACGACAACACAGCGATGGAGGAAAAGATCAAAGCAGGTAAATATGCGTCTATGCTAATCAGTGGTATTCCGCAAAAAGGTGGCGCACTGCAAAGCTTTAAGACTAACAACCCTGGAAGTGAATACATCGCGGTAGATGGACCGGAAAGCACAGTAGGTAATGCACCAACATTAAATCAGTCGGGTATCACAGGCTGGATGATGAACTATATTACGAAAAAGAGTAAAGACCCAGCAAAAGCAACTCAGTTGTTCACGTACTTGTTGAGCGAGAAAGGGCAAACGCTCGTAACGTACGGAATTGAAGGCGAAACGTACACAGTGAACGCAGACGGAAAATACGAATACAAGCCAGAAATCAAAGAAATGCGTACAAAGAATCCTGATCAATACAAAAAAGAATATCGTTTCGGAGAATTCTTCTTCTTCGGACATGACAAATATAACCTGCTGAGCGATGACTCAACGATCGAAGCAACCAAACAGATGGCAGAATGGGGTAAAGGAAAGCTCGTGCCACACTTCGTACTAGAAGGAACAAATCCTGATCAAGGAACACCAGAAGCACGCTCATTCAGTGCCATTGACACCGAGTGGCAAAAAACAGTCGTAAGCATGGTCCGAGCGAAGAGTGACAATCAGTTCGATAAAGAGCTAAAAAACTACGAAAAGTTCCTAGACGAAAACAACTGGGATAAGATCACAGACATCAAGACCAAGAAAATGGAACAAAACCGCGAGAAGTTGGGGATGAAATAAACTGCGGTAGGCTTGTTACAGTCGTTTCTATGTAAGTAGTTTGATCTAAAGATTTGTTATTTTCTTCATCGACAAGTTGATTGTAGTGGAAGGTGCGTGCCAACCGCATGAGAAACTTCTCGCAAGGCATGTGACGAGGAAGCTTACTACGGTAGCATAACTGGTAGACGCAGGAACAAGATACTTTCTTGAAGCGGCAAGTGGCTCACCGCCTGCCCCGCGGAAAGCGAGCACCTGAAACGGAAATCAACCACATTCAAGACAGCAAAGCTTAGCTCTAAAAGCTCTAAAAGGGGGAATCAAACGTGCAAAAAATCTTTCATATAGAAGGCAAAATCTTCACAACGCTAGCCAGAATCTTCGACCTACTCGTACTAAACTTGCTGTTCATCATGAGCTGCCTGCCCATCATAACAATCGGCGCAGCACTTACAGCCATGTACACCACAACCTTTAAAATGGTCCGAAACGAAGAAACCAGCATAGCCATTGACTTCTCGAACGGATTCAAACGCAACTTTAAACAAAGCACGAAAATCTGGCTAGCCTTATTCGCAACAGCGGTCACTTTCTTATTCGCTGCTCAATTTTTAATGGGAAAAGGCTCTGCTATCCTCTTCCCACTGCTGTTCGTAGTCACGGTTTCGTTGCTTTCGTTTTTATACGTATTCCCCCTACTTGCTAAGTTTGAAAATCGTAGTACACAGATCATAAAAAATGCTATTTTCATAAGCTTTCATTCGATGGCTTATTCCATCCTACTGTTTGCGATTACGTTATTGTGTCTAGGACTAATCCCTATCTTTTTGCCACAATTGATCGTTCTTTGGCTGTTCTTAGGATTCTCTCTATCAGCCTATGTAAAATCGTTTCTATTTGAAAGATTATTTAACAACTATGCTTCCATCAAGGAAGAAAAGGAGATCGCATGAAAAACTTAACCATCTATCAATCTACGGGAGAACATGATCTGTTTGTTCAAAAAGAGATCGAAGAAGTACGTGTGAGTACACCATCTTCTGATTCCACGGTGACCGTCACTGTGAATATAGAAGAAACCTTTCAAGAGATCGACGGATTTGGTGCTTCGTTCACAGATTCTGCAGCGTATCTCATTCATCAAATCCTAGATGAGAACGACCGAACAGATCTTATGGAAAAGCTGTTTCACCCTGAGAGGGGAATCGGGCTATCTGTGTTGCGTAATCCGATGGGATCTTCCGATTATGCGCGTGAGATGTATAGCTACAACGATCTTCCAGACGGAGAGACAGACTTTTCACAGTCACACTTTTCCATCGCACATGACTTAGATGATATCGTTCCCCTTGTTCAAAAGGCGCTGCAGTTAAATCCATCGATTAAACTCATGGCATCTCCATGGAGTGCGCCTGCTTGGATGAAGACGAGCAATTCGATGATTGGCGGCGAGCTGAAGGAAGAATGCTACAGTGTGTATGCCGATTATTTCGTGAACTATATTAAAGCGTACGGAAAAGAAGGCCTTCCCATCTATGCGATTACACCGCAAAACGAGCCTCTTTTTGTGCCGGGGCATTATCCGGGCATGCTCATGACCGCAGAGCGACAGGCTGATTTTATAAAAAACTACCTGAAACCGCGTTTTATTGAGAACGGACTGGACACAAAGATTCTTTGTTATGACCATAACTGGGACCGTCCGAATTATCCATTGCATGTGATCGATGATGTAGGAGATGCGGTAGATGGTGTGGCGTGGCACTGGTACGGAGGGCGTCCGGTTGCTCAGCATCAAGTACATAAAGTCTATCCGGAAAAAGAAGTGCATTTTACAGAAGGATCTGGTGGAGAGTGGATTCCAGCGTTTGAACCCGCGTTCTCAAACGTTATGCGTACGGGAATCGAGATCATGCGTAACGATTCAAAGTCCTTTGTCCTCTGGAACATGGCACTAGATGAAGAGAACGGACCGTCTGTTCCAGGCTTTGGCAAGAGTACATGTCGCGGTGTCGTAACGGTCGAACAGAAAACCCAAAAGTTAACCTATACACTCGACTACTATGCCCTCGCGCACTTTAGCAAGTTCGTCCGGCCAAAAGCAGTACGAATTGGTTCTACAAGTACAGAAGAAATCCGAACAGTCGCTTTTAAAAATACTGATGATTCAATCGTAACTGTACTTTTTAATGATGGTGAGAAGGAACAATCCATTGAGCTCAAGCAGGATAACGATGAGATCCTCCACTTTACACTAGGTTCAAAATGCGCGATGACACTACTTACAAAATGATTTTCTACAAAAGGAGAACACAAAAATGCAGATAAAATGGATCACAACTACCTACCAAGAAGACACAAAGAAAACCGTTGAAGACAGCCGAGAATTCTCCAAAGACACAGGCGTTGAGATGAAAGTCGTCAATCTTTATCCAGATATGGAATACCAGACGTTTGATGGATTTGGCGGTGCTATCACGGAAGCGTCGGGTCACACTTTCTCGTTGATGAGTGATGAGAACAAAAAGAAAGTTCTAGATGCTTATTTCAGCTCTGAAGGAAATCGTTATAACCTCGTGCGTACACACATCGATAGCTGCGATTTTTCAGTAGGTCAGTATGAAGCGATGAGCGATCCATCTGATACGGAATTTAACACGTTCAGTCTGGAACGAGACGAAGAATATATAATTCCGATGTTAGAGGGAGCAGAGAAAACAGCAGGCAAGTCACTGAGTGTGATGCTATCACCATGGTCACCACCATCTTTTATGAAAACGAACGAGCAACGTGTGGAAGGTGGCTCACTAAAGCCAGAATATCGAGAGTTCTGGGGAAAATACATCGCTCACTACATCAAGGAATACCGCAAAAAAGGCTTTTCGGTCGACATGCTTACGATTCAAAATGAACCGAACGCGAGACAGACTTGGGATTCTTGCCTATATACAGCCCAACAAGAAAAAGAATTTCTAAGAGACTATCTCTATCCAGCGTTAAAAGAGAATGATTTGTTAGATGTGGATGTACTGATTTGGGATCACAACAAAGAAAGAATGTACGAACGCGCATGTGACATTATTGATGAAGAAACGAATAAAATGGTTCAAGGCGTGGCGTTCCACTGGTATACGGGCGAGCATTTTGATGCGATCAAGCTTGTTCGCGAGAAGTTTCCGGATAAGAAATTGATCTTTACAGAAGGCTGCGTCGAGTATAGCCGTTTTAGTGAAGCGGGTCAGCTTCAAAACGCACAGATGTACGCGTATGATATTATCGGGAACATCAATGCCGGCATGAACGCGTTTATCGACTGGAACATCCTGCTGAACAAAGAAGGTGGACCAAACCACGTGAACAATTTCTGTGATGCGCCAATCATGTGTGACACAGAAAACGATATCGTGCAGGAAAAGCTGTCGTATACGTATATCGGTCACTTCAGCCGTTACATTGAACCAGGAGCAAAGCGCATCGCATTAACGAAATATACGGACAAGCTAGATGTAGTTAGTTTAAAAAACCCGAATGGTTCTCTTGTGATTGTGCTATTGAATCGTTCGGCTGAAGACGTTCCTGTATCACTTCGACTAGGTGGAAAAGTGAGTGATTTTGAAGTACCAGCAGGATCGATCGTGACAGGTGTCATTTCTTAATTGTTTCAACAGAAAGCTTCCTATATACTACTGGTAATGACATACGTACCCGTAAGGAGCTTAACGTGATTCTAAAAGATAATCGACTTCCTTTATATTATCAGCTGATGGATCTATTGATCGGTAAAATCAAATCTGGCGAGTTTGCCGAAGAGGATCAGCTGCCTTCAGAACGAGAGCTGTGCGAAACGTATCAAGTGAGCCGTACAACGGTGAGGCAAACGATACAAGAACTCGAAAAAGAAGGCTATATTTATAAGATTCATGGTAAAGGCACCTTTGTAGCCAAAAAAGTGCACAATCAGAATCTAGTCAAAATTTATAGTTTTACAGAAGAGATGAAAAAGGTAGGGAAGATTCCGTCCATTCAGATCATCTCTTTTCAGAAGGCGGTGTGCAACAGTAAAGTTGCCCGAGTCATGAATCTGTCTGTTGAAGATGAAGTGTACATCTTTAAAAGACTAAGGCTCGCCGATCAAGATCCAATGTTGATCGAAACGTCTTATCTTCCGGCCAGTCGTTTTAAGAAACTGAGTGGAAAAGACCTAGAGAATACGTCTATGTATGAATGGTTCCGCAATAAGTACGATATGAATATCTCAAAAGCATCGGAAAGCTTTAAAGCGATAAGTGTAATGAGGAATGAAGCCGCAATACTGAATATTGAAGAAGGAACACCATGTCTTCAATTAGAGCGGATCGCCTACGAACAATCGGATATCATTGAATACACGGTTTCGGTTGCAAGAGGAGATAAGTTTACGTATACGGTGGAGTTGACTTAAAAATAAAGCTGGTTTTATGAGTTTTCAATAGAGAAATCATAAGACCAGCTTTTTTGATGTAATGATAGTCAAGGAAATTGTACCTAACACTTGTAACTCACTTAATGCCGTTCGCCTCATTGTAAATCTAATTCATGCTCTGTAATCTTATTCTTATATAAGGAAATTTAAGGTAAGTAGAAGAGGAGGCAATACCATGTTTCGGATTTTACTTAAGTGTTTACTTGTATTTCTATTAATTATTCCCCTTTATCCAAGTGGACACGTTCATGCACAAGTGGAGCTGATTTCCGACACTCCCCTAAGTGAGAGGCTTCACGACATTTCACTCCATAGTCCGGCATTAGGGAAACAGACATCACTGCGAGTTATTTTGCCTAAAGGGTATGAGGAATCAGAGCAAACATACCCTGTTCTTTATTTGTTGCATGGTTGCTGTGGTGACTACAAAGCATGGACGGCTCGGACGGATATTGAAAAGATCACGGAGAATCTGCCGTTGATTGTTGTTATGCCTGATGCAGGGAGAGGTGCAAGTTATTCGGATTGGTATAACGGAGGTGTCTATGGACCGCCACAGTGGGAAAAATATCATATTGAAGAACTCATTCCTTGGGTGGAGCAACATTATCGTGCAAAAGGAACGAGAAAAGGACGAGCAGTAGCTGGCTTATCCATGGGTGGCTTTGGTGCGATGTCTTATGCGGCAAGACACCCTGATCTATTTGTAGCTGCAGCATCATTTTCAGGTGTACTCGATACGAACCTAGATCCTGAGTTTTTAGAGAAAACAATTTTTCAGAATCAGGAAAAAGTGCCACCTGGAACGGTTTGGGGTGACAGGGAAACGAACGAGATTATCTGGAGAAGCCATAATCCTTGGGACCTAGCAGAGAACTTGGAAGGTGTGGATCTTGCCATACACACGGGAACAGGTGAAGCGGGCGGACCGTTGGATGGTGGTTTGGAATCTCCGGTTGAAGAGACTTGTTTTGTGATGTCAACGAGTCTTCATAATCGACTAGAAGAACTGAACATTTCGCATGTGTGGGATAGTTACGGACCTGGTTCCCATACGTGGGGCTATTGGCAGCGCGATCTGCACCAAACGTTGCCGCGGTTCATGGACATCTTTAATAATCCCCCTGAAGCACCAATTCCTTTTCAATATAAGTCAGCTGAATCATCCTTTTCTGTCTACGGCTGGGATGTTACATTCAATCGGGATAAAATGGAGTTTGCTAGATTATCTGACGTGACGAAAAAAGGATTCAAACTTCAGGGTTCAGGAAAAGCAGATGTTCAAACAGCACCTTGGTTCAAGCCGAACGGAAAATATCAACTGAAGATTAAGGGTGATAGAGGTGCTAAAGTTGTGAAGACACGTGCGGATGAAGAGGGAAGATTGCGTATTAAGCTAGATTTTACATCAAAACATGCAGGAGACGAGTTGTCAGTTAGTATTAAACAAAAGAAGCATTGATTTTTAGAAAAAGGCTCATATTTATTGTGAGTCTTTTTTTCGTGATAGTAGGAGTGGAAACTAGGAATGTCTTACTAGGGCAAACTCTCTAAAACCAGTACAATATGCGGTTGGATTTACAATTATTAGGGTATAAGATTTAATGGTAAATTTTAACGGTAACTGTGTTGTGAATGAAAACTTTAGAGAGGGCAACGGTGAATATGGGAAGCAAAGTGTATGAAGCACCAACCTTAAAATCTGCAACCAAAGAGCGAGCCCAACATTATGAGGAGTTACGAGAACAGTTTGTTGGATTAAAAAAAGAGTTTGGTAAAATTGTAGATGACGGACAATTCCAAGGACATGGAGCAGAAGCGATCAAAGGCTTTTATCAAGCGCAAAGTGATATCGTAGACGCTTGGCTTCGATTCATAGATGTGAACATTGAGTTCTTCAAAAGCATCCCGGGGTATGCCGAAGATGCTAATCTAGCCGAAAATTCAATGGTCCAAGTACCGTTTCTTGAGGAAAATGTAAGCCAAGGATTAAAGTCAGCAAAAGATAGTGTCGCTGACCAACAGGAATCTCTACAGAACATTTTTAATGGTATTAATGATCTTGTATCATTAACTGTCTTCTCAAAAGATCCATTTGATGAGCAGATGGATCAAGCTGAAAAGAAACGGACGCGAACCGTTGAAGCGGTTAACGCAATCGACCAGCAGCTCACTCAAGAATATCTTGGGTTACAGAACCTAGTAGAGCAAGTAAACGAATTGTACTCTGCCATGATAAACGCAACGCGTCAAGGCGAGAATATCTCACCTCTTTACTTTAACGCAGAAGCTTATAAGACGAGCACAGTGTTTCAGATGCAAAGCGAACTAAAAACGCAGGCAGCCGGTTATGTGAAGCAAAAGAGATCAGAACGAATGCCGAGTGCGATGAAGCAACTATCTCAGGAAGCTAAAGTATATACATTAAAAAAAGAAAAAGGCTTCTTCACAGAAATTTGGGATAACGTTCAGAGTGGATCAGGAAGCGCTCTTGATGATACCGTAGACGGTCTTGTGGATATGGTGAAAAACCCATTAGAAACTTTCGATGGTTTAAAATATGCCGCAGCGCACCCCATCAAAACAGGAAGTGCGGCTTGGGATCAGTTATCTACATCATTTAACGAAGAAGTTATTCACGGAGATGCGGGCAGCCGGGCGCACTACTTTTCCTATATGGGCACCCAATTGGGAGTCAGCGTCTTAGGTGGAAAAGGGATTGATAAACTCTCTAAAGTGTCGAAAGCAGATCTGGCAAAAGGCATGGGGAAGGTTAAGAAACACACGTATGTAGTGAACAAGAAATCCACTGCTTATCTTGAGAGATTTAATCTTTTGTTTGCTAAAGAGAGATTGGCTACAGATGGTTATAATCTTGATGGAAAAGATTTTGATAATGTTGAAGAAGAAATGATGGTCTTGCAGGCTTCCAAGGTGAGAGAGGTTGAGGGTAAGGGTACGAGTAAAGTTGCAGGGCTTAAATCCAGAAAAATATCTTCTGAACAAATTGAATTAGATTGGCTAGCTGACAAGTATAGCGCTGTAGAAGTAAAAGGAACAGTTAAAGTTGGTGGAAAAGAAGTAGATGTATCCAGAAGAGTGTACCAAATTGATATTGATAAAAATTATGTACCTAATAATCCGAGGGCATTAGGAAAGTCGAATAGAGAATTAATGGAAAAGGGTAAATCTCCATATATTGTAAAGGACGGGGTGGAAAGTAAAGTTGAATTACACCATTTAATTCAAAAAGAACCTGGTGGAATGGTTGAAATTGCGGAGTTAACTCATGATAAATACGATTTGACGCTACATGGTTTGGTTGAAAATGGAAATAGTTTTAGAAATAATCTAGAACTTGAAAAAATGTATAATAATTTTAGGAGTAATTATTGGAAAATGCGTGCTAGTGAATAATAGGAGTGAGTATAAATTATGGATGAGAAAATTATTAAGATGATTGAAAATCATGGTGAAGCAGATGATTTTTTTGGAGAAGTATCAGAAGAATATATTATAAAGGCTGAAGAAAAACTTAGAGTAAAATTTCCTCCAATATATCGCGATTTTATAAAAAAATATGGTTCGGGAGGAATATGTGGAGTTGAGCTTGAAGGTATTCAGGGTAATTTGGGAGCATCTGTAGTTGATGCAACAGAGAGATGGAGAAAATTAGGGTTAGGTATGAACTTAATTGTATTAGAGGACGCGGGAGAATTTGTTAGATGTATGTATTGTGCAGATATTAATGATGACAGAGTATTTAGTTGGGAAAGGGGCAGAAAAGATTTACACCCAAGATATAATACATTTGATGACTATGTAATAGACATATTTCAAGAAGGAATTGATAACTGGTAAAAACAAGTTGCCTAAAACCAACCCGTTTGCATGATCTGATCAATGTTCCAATGTTCCTAAAATATAATAACTTATCCATTTAAAACCTTGAAAGATGAAAATACTTTCAAGGTTTTTTTATGTCTCTCTTTTTGTTATCTCCGTCGTGTTAGCAAAGCTCGGGAACCATATGGAGAGTCTTATGGAGAGTAGAAAAATGGCACGTCTTGAAAGGGAAATGAACAAGAATGAAATGCATTTATAACGAATTGGAGGCTACTACTAATGAAAACATGGAAAACGAGCATTGTTAAACCGTTGAGTCGAGTGGTAAAATAGTAAATTAATAAAAATCAAAAAATGTTTTTCTTCTTAATAAGTTTCTAGAGCGTGCTTATCCAAAATTAGATAGCACTAAACCGAAAAAAGAGGAGACAGGAGCACCTTAGCCAGATGGCTTAGGTGTTTTTTTATGAAAAAAACTGGTTTAATATGGTAATGTGAAATTTGCAATAGTTTATTGTTACTTGTAAGTTCTCCTTGTGAGCTATTACTTTAATAGGAGTTATCTAAGAATCTACTTGTAAATGCACGATTCACAATATATTTTTTAGAAATAACTGAACCTTTTACCGAATTTTAGACAATTACATATGAGTGACCAACTATTAGGAGGACCTTCATGGAACCAAAAATAACACCAGAAGTTATAGATCGTTTAAAAAAAGGGGACCTTGCAGCTTTTGACGAGATGTATGGAGCTACTATTCATAAAGTTTATAGAACTGTTTATGTCCTTGCACCTAATAAGCAAGAAGTTAACGAAATTGTAAATGAAATATATTTTCAAGTCTGGAAATCCATTTCAAATTATAATGATTCATCGCCATTCTTATTTTGGTTGAACGGTCTAGTGTTTCGCCAGGTTAAAAATTGGAAAATGAAAGCATGGAAGCGTGCGGAGTTACTTCGTAAGATCAAAAAGTTTAGTCTGAAAGAGTCTTTTGCAAACGACGATACTTTAAAAAGTGAAAACCAAGATGAGATATTATCGCAGTTAAATACCATGCCTTACAAACTAAAAGAAGTTTTGTTGTTAGTTTATTTTTATGACTATCCTCTTAAAGAGATTGCTAGTCTATTACGTATCCCAATTGGAACAGTTAAATCTAGACATCATACAGCTATTAAGTATATACAAAAACAACGAGCATCAATAACAGGAGAGGTGGAAATTAATAATGCTAAATGAAAATAACCATTTAAAAAAGAATCTAAATGACCACTTACACAACATTCATCCTCCATCATCCTTACATGCCGAAATTAAGCAAAGAATAATAAGCGAAGAAAGCACGACTAGATCCTGGCTAAAACTAAAGATAAATATTGTGCGTGTTAGCACAGTTTTTATTATATTAATTTTATTATTTGGAAGTGGTTTTGTTTCTCCACGCCTAGGAACTGTATTACAAAAGATTCCGGTTGTCGGTTATATCTATAAAGATTATCAATCAGATATAGGACTTCAAAAAGCTGAAGAAGTAGGTTTAACAGAAGACTATCAAAAAACGGTAACCTCAGAAGGTGTTGAGGTGACGTTAACAAAAATTTATTACGATGGAGTGAACCTTTCAGTTGGTTATAAAGTGAAAAACAACACTTCACAGAAGTGGGCAGATTCTCCTGAAATGGGAGTTGGAGCTTCACATTTCTTAATTCTTAAAGGTCTTCATGAATTTAAAATAAACGGTACAGAGGTAATGGGTGGAAAGAATGATTCATTTGAGAAAGTCGGTCCTAATGAATATGAAGGGGTTTTACAATTCTATCCTTATAATTTTCCAAAAGAAGACAAGTTTACTATAGATTGTTTCTTTACAGAAATTCAAGGAGTAAAAGGAGAATGGAAGTTCAAAGTACCTGTCACTAATGAGAAAGTAAAAGAAAATGTACATTCTTTTGAACCTAACTATAAAATAGAGGGATTAGATGGAGAGATCATAGTGAGTAGAGTAGATTTTACTCCAACAGCCATTGGACTTGAGACCAAAATAATTAGAAAAATAACTGAGGAGAATAAAGATGATTACTTCTTATTTAGTATCGTTGAAGTAGGTGCAGATAACGGGGTAATAGCAGATGCTAAAAAGTTAAAGAACGGTAAAATACAGATAACAACTAAATCAAGTTTTTCTCCAATGAAAGAAGTACCTGAGTTTATTACCATTAAAGCCTATAATCCATCTGATTCTACTGAAAGTGTACAGTTTAAGGTACCGCTTAAAGAATAGAATTTTAAACGGGAACTTAGAGAGCGAAGATCATTAAATGAACTACCTACGTTAATAGAACTTTGTATATTGGAGAACTATCCAGCTGCTATCTGTAAATACTTGAAAAGCATCCACTGTAAAATGGGTGCTTTTCAAAATTTTTCATAAGAATAATTATTCGAGATAATTTACAATATTATTCACTTAAAACTCGATACTACCACCTTCAGGATAAAGAATGATATACGGATTATCATAGTCTTCATCTTGTTCTTCTTCAGATTGTTCGGGTTGGCAGTATGCAATCGTAACGCCATCTATTAAATGGTTAGCTTTTAATTCTTTTAGAATTGTCTTACATGCAGCTTCCACATCTACTACAGGGCAAAAAACGTTAGTCAAAAAAGATTCCACTTCCATTTCTCCACCATCAACAATTCCATTTCCAGTCCATCCGAGGCATTCATTAATTAATCCTTCAATCTGATGCCGCTTTTCAAAAGCTTCTTTCATACTTAAACCTTCGTTCGTATGCTGAATAATGATTTCAGGAAGTTGATCTTCATCTAAAAAAACATAGCCTTGCTTAACTTTTTCATCAGCTAAGTTGTCCATTACCTTATTTGTACGTTGGAAAAGGGAAACTTTCATTTCTTTGCTTTCACCAGTATTTCCAACTATTCCCCAATGTTCAATAATGGTCTTTCCTTCATTCCAGACTTCCCAATAATGGTATTGCTCGTTAATAGTTTTAATTAATTTCAACACGTATTGTTGCCCCCATCAATTCTTAAAATAGTACTAATGAAATTATATCCGTAGAGAGTTGAAAAAGAGAATAGTATTTTAAGACAGCCTATAGCTGCACCATTAAGATATCGTTTAGTTATTGTAAATATGGCATGGATGCTTCTTTTATTTAGTATGATGTTTCATTATGCGACAAAAAAGAGGTTATTTATGATAAATGCCATTTTGAATAAATTAAAAAAGAATTTTACTGAGATAAGTATCTTCCTTTGTTTCACACTTCCCCCAGTAGGGATTGCTCTATTTGTGTTTTCAGGGTGGCTTTATTTACATCAAATATTCAAACAAAGAAAGCCAATCATTTTATCACCGGGTGTGTTTCTGATTAGCTCCCTGTTTGTATCCTCTTTCGGAGCAGCAATTGCGATGGGTGATTATTCGTATTTCCTTGTTTCAGCCTTACTTTTGGCGTACTTAGGGTTGTACGTAAAGATTAAAAATAATAGTGTGAAGAAAACCATTTACGCGTTTAAATGGATTAACATCTTAGGCGGTATTTACTTTTATAGCTTGTATCCGATTCAGCAAGTACTCATGAATCAAAAAGTTATAAGCTATTTTATGGGAACAGTGTTGATTGGTCATTCGAATGTGCAGCATTATGAAAGATTAATGGGTGCTGCTTATAATCCAAACTTCTCTGTAGCACTGCTATTATTCGGACTATCGTTTCTTCTTGCAGAGTTTCATAAAAACATTAGAAGAACGCTTTATCGAAAATCTGCCTTACAAGCAGTTATAATCGGAATGTTTATCCATGCTATTTATTTAACGGAATCGAGAGCGGGTTTTTCCATCATGCTCATTATTTTCGTTCTTCTTTCCTTCAGATGGAACAAACTATGGGCGAGTCTATTTGTTCTTTTGTTAGGGATGAGCAACCATATAATTGTTAATTGGATGCCAAGAAGTGAACAACTGGTGGAATCGACAGGTATCAGGAAGGAAATTTGGAGAAATTCCTATGAATTATGGCAGGATCATTCATTATTTGGAGTGACAGCGTTAGGATTTTATAAAGAATACTTTTATCATTTTAACGAACGAATTCCTCATGCTCATAACTTAATCATCGGAATTTTCACCGAATACGGTGCTCTAGGTGGAGTGGCTTTTGTTATCGTTGTAATCATTAATATCTATAAGGTAGCATCCTTTTATTTAGCCAAGACGGGAAACAAAGAACATCTGGATGTTTTCTTGCTTTCCTTGCCAGTCATTTTGCTAACGGGTGTCTTTGACTATGTGCTCTATTCGCCTCAGGTTGCAGTACTTGCTATCATCTTAATGGCTTGTTGGGATAGGTATACGGAACAACTACATTTAAGTCCACGTGTAATGTACTATGTGAAGAAATGGGTCTCATCAATTCCTTTTAAATCTTGGAAAAACAAAAAACAATCTACAAGAATGTAGAAATGACAAGATTACAGATATTGTGAATATAAGTTAAAATAAATGTGAAACAGTTGGTACGATTTTTAATTGAGAGGAATGGATACATGTATCACGTAAAACAGTTAAGTGATTCCAAATATAAAATTTACGAACTACAGGATGCTGCTACAAATTCTTGGGTTAAGGTAGCTCCAGAGCGTGGAGGTATCATCTTCTCATATGGGGTAGAAGGCGAAGAACTGATCTATCTAAATGAAGAAACGTTCTATGATAGAGACAAGAATGTAAGAGGCGGTATTCCAATTCTTTTTCCGATCTCTGGTCAGTTGTCTAATGGAACCTATGAATGGGATGGAACAACGTATTCCATGAATAACCATGGATTTGCCCGTAACGCCACCTGGGAAGTGATTGATAGCGAGATGGAAGACCGTGCATCACTAACTATTAAGCTGACGAGTAATGAACAGACGAAAATCTCTTATCCTTTTGACTTTGAAGTCCTATTTACCTATGTATTAAAGAAGGGAAAGCTGACTATCCATCAAGAATATATGAACATGGGGGATATGCCTATGCCTATTTATGCTGGCTTCCATCCCTATTTTAAAACGAGTGAAAAGCACCTTTCCTATGAAACAGATGCAACAAGATACTTTGACTATAATGATAATGAAGAGAAAGAGTTTAAAGGCAGCGTTGATCTAGGAAACTTGAAAGAGGCAGTAGTTTTATTAAATGGTACACAACCTAACATCACTTTTAACCTTCCCACATTGAAGAGAAGAGTTAGAATTAACTATAGTGAACCCTTTAAGTATGTCATGTTATGGGCAGAAACCGCCAAAGAATTTATTTGTGTAGAACCTTGGATGGCGAAAACCGATGAGTTCAACAGAAAAGAAGAACTTACTATGATCAAGGGAAATGAAAGCCTGAAAACGGAAATTAGTATTCAACTAGAACCATATATTGTCTAATACAAAAAGCACGCAATTTTGCGTGCTTTTTACTTTGCTTGTTGTAAAGACTTAAATTTATTAAAGGTGATTCTAGCTCCTTAAGTTCATACCAAACTCTCATTATCCTTAGCTGGTGCTGTTATAATTAGATCATTAACTAAATAAAGAGGTAGGAGAAGGCCATGCAAAGGTATACAAAACTATTCATATCAGGAGTTCTATTAGTGGTACTCTCAGTGCAAAATGATATGTTTAAAGAGTTCATTTACCAGTGGGAAATGGATCAAAAATACAAAATTACGGAGATCAATGAAATGTATGCAGGTGCTCCGACTAGCTATCAATTCGGATCAACAAGTATTGAAACATTTCATATAACAAAAGATGAGCCTCCTTTTCGAGATCCATGGGACAACATCATAAACTTAGCGGATGTGTATATTACAATAGATGGTGAGAATAAAGAGGTTTTAAAGAATTTCCCTGTTCAAATGGATGAAGGACTTAACCAATATTCACATTATGTATCTTATTGGCTCGTTCATAACAAAAAGACAACAGAAGATTCTTTTGCAGTTGTCGTTCAAATGAAAAGAGGAATCATGAGGGATATGAATGGGTTCATACCTAATGAAGAACAAAAATATCGGATTTTTACTATTAGTGAAAAGGGTATTGTGAAAACAGAAGACTTTACCTACAAAACAAAATCCAAATTACAAACAAAACTAATTCCACCCATGAAGCAAGGGCCAGCAGGATATTATTCAGACGACTGGTCGGCATACCCAACCATTTTCACTCTCATTTATCCATTGTTTTATCCTATAGTTACGTTTTTTATAGGAACTATTTTAATTATAGCTAGTCTTGTTCTATTTTATAGAAATAAGAATAAGACAGAATACAACTCATAAGTTTAAAATGCATACAAACTTCGTATTCTTAGCGGTTTTATTCAATAATTCTTAACAGGTCACGGCATAGTAATTATGCAGTGACCTTTTTTGCATCTGATAACAAAAAACCTTTTAATGAATTAAGTAGAAAAAATTTACAATTATTGGTATATTTAAATAAATTCTGTTTATTGGGCTAGGAGGCTTCCTTATGTACAATCGGACAACATTAAAAGAAAAAGTTTCCCAAACTGCCGAGTGGATTGAATGTCCTGTACTAAACTGTAAACATCAAGTGCCTAGACAAAAGAAAACGTTTAAAACAACAGACGATTACTTATGTCCAACTCATAACATCTTCCTATCTCCCACAACCTTTGAATACACAGATTACACCATGAACTTACTCTCAAAAAGTCCTGAAGATATACAGTTATTAAGAACGATATTAAAAAAGAAGCGGGAAAACCGATTGGCACGAAATAATTCTGAAGATGCCGTAACGTGGAATATGTTTCGTTACTTGGAAACTAGTAATCAATTGGAGAAATACTTAGAATCTATAGGGATCCATAATGCTCTAAATCCGAAAATTCATTACTGGTGCTATGATAAGGAGTCTCAAAATGCATATCCACTGCTATTAAAAGCGCGCAGTACATTTGGAGAAAAGCCTTCTAGTGGAAGCGAACCTGATCTTTTAATAGAAACAGAGGACGCCATCATAGTAATTGAGTGTAAAACCGGATCAAGTAATAACACAATACCGTCTCGTGCTGAAGTAGAGAAGTTATATACAGAGGCTGACAATTGGTTCTTTACAAAAGTGTTTAATGCAGGTTTTTATACGATTGCTATACAAGAAAAAAAGTATGAACTGTTACGATTTTGGCTGCTTGGCCTTTGGATGGCAAAACAAAAAAAGAAGGAATTTTATTTGATTAACCTTGTGCGTAAAGTTAAAGAGCGAAATATTGAACGGGAATTTGGAAAACACCTAACTTCAGGGATGGGTACTTTCAAACGCACAACATGGGAAGAGATGTACCATTTTATCAAAAGATCCTCATCACCAAACAGGAATATTGCTCTCCACTATCTAGAGAACCAAACTATAGGCTATACATCTTCTGGGAATATAAAGATGGGATATCGGCTCTAAATAAGAGTACAAATATAAAGACTGAATGATCTTTTATTGAATTGAAAAGATGGATTGTCACCTTATCGATACCTATAAAAGACTAATACGAGGTAATTAATTTAAAATATGAAAAGGCTGACTCAAAAATGAGCCAGCCTTTTACTGCTTATTGTCGTGCTAAATCTACAATGCGCCCTTCAATTACAGGATTAACATTTACTAACTCTGCAACATAATCACGTAGATTTTCCCAGTCAGATGCACCTAGATCTGTAACGCGTCCTTGCTCATAAGCATTCTTGAATACCGTGAATCCGTCTCCGCCTTTAGCTGTGAAAGCATTAGTTGCAATCACGTATTCTTGAGACGGGTTAATTGCAGTGAATGTACCGTCTGCATTTTTCACTTCCATCGATACTACACGGCTACCAGCAGCTTTCGTGCTGTCATAAGTGAACTTCATGCCTGACACGTGAAGGAATCCGCCATGTTCTTTAGGGGCGTCCTTAACACTGTGCTCTAATGCTTGTTTAATTTCTGCACCTGTGAGTTTCATTGTTGCAAGCGTGTTTCCGAATGGTAAGGTAGTTAACACATCACCAAATGTGATTTCACCTTGGTCGATTGTAGCGCGAATACCTCCACCATTTTGGAACGCCATTACGACGTTTGAATTATAGTCTTTTGCTTTATCAAGCATGCCATCTGTAATAAGGTTACCTAACTCGACTTCACTATTTCTTACACTTGGTCCAACATCGTTCGTACGAGGAGCTAGTAATACTTTTTCTGCAATTCCGCCTGTGGGTTTATTCTTAATTTCTGCCACTTTAGTGGAATACTTAACAAGTAACTCAGCAGCTTCTGGATCTGCTGCTTTGTCTGCTACCTTAATCAACTGTCCAGCTTGTCCGATTACTTTTCCTTTATGATTGAACTGAACATCCAGTGTTCCTAAGAAATCACCATACTGATAGGCTTGAACGATAACAGTAGGGTCTTTCTTTTTCCCTTTTTCATCTGTTGATACAACAACTGGAGCGTCAAGTTGTGTGTGACTATGACCACCAACGATAACATCAATACCATCAACATATTTTGCAAGTTGTAGATCATTATCATAAGCGACACTGTCATCATACCCAAGGTGGGTGAGGGCAACGATCTTATTAATACCAAGAAGTTGGAGAAGCTTTACCTCTTTAGTAGCTGCTTTAATGTAGTTTTGGAAACTAACTTTTTCTGGGCTTGAGATATCTTTTGTTTCTTCAGTTGTTAGGCCGATGAAACCAACGTATTCGCCGTTTACTTTTTTTACTATTGATGAGTAGATTTTTCCATCTTTAGGTCTAAAATCATAACCTTTATATAAGCTTCTTAACTTGTCATCTTTTGAAAAATCAACGTTTGAACTGACAAATGGAAAATCGGCGTTTTTAACAAAGTCTGCCAAAGCTTGGTGTCCTTCTGGACTTGCACCAAGATCAAACTCATGGTTTCCGAAAGTCATAAGGTCATAATCCATAAGATTCATGAACTCAAGATCAGCTTGTCCTTTGAATTCGTTGAAGTAAAGAGTACCTGAGAATACATCGCCTGCATCAAGCAATAAGGCATTTGGTTTTGTCGCGCGGACTTCTTTGACTGCGGTGACTTTTTTGGCAACACTATCTAATCGTGCGTGCGCATCATTTGTATGCATAAGAGATAAGTTAAAAGGGCGGTTGTTCTTATGATGATTCTTACCATGCTTATGATTCGAGTCTGCTGATGCAGTTATAGCCAGCTGGGAAGAGATCAACCCAACAGCAAGGGAACTAGCTAGTAATCTTTTAAACGTTTGTTTAAGGGGCATTTCATCACTATCCTTTCAAATTAGTCATACTATATTAATTTAGCATGTAATAATTAGAAATGGAGTCGTAATTTGTCGAAAAAAGTTTGAATTTAAAAGTTTAACGTAAATTTAACAAAGATTCTTGGGGAAATAGTAGTAGAATCACTAAAAATTTAGTTCTCTGCATGTATCTTTAAGTAATTCTCCTTTTTTTCTTGTATATGTTGGACATATGATTTTTGATTTGTTAGTTCAAAAATAAATATTGCCTTATTGTAATTTGATGAAATTTCATAAAGGTCAAAATTGGTTTTTTCTTGGCAAACACCTTTTTGATAATAAAGTTGACCGAGGATATAAAAACTTTCTAGTTTCAGGCATGACTCAATGGCCTTATCTATTATAATAAGAGCTTCATTATATTTTTCGTCTAGAGTATACACTTTAGATAAGTTATACATGACTTTTATTCTGAATTTTTGGAATGAATCAATGTGAATGGTATTACTAAGAATACTCTTATAATAGCTATAACTATTTGTGTAATCCGTATTCTCGGCATAAATAGCGGCTATAGAGTTTTGTATCTTTAAGTCTTGATAATTATCCTGATCCAATAAATTTTTAGTTGATAATAGTTGCTGCAAATTCTTGATAACTTCCACATATGAAACTAAGTCTAAATAATATGATGATAGATGATAATACCAACTAATAAATTGCTCATATTGATATCCATATTGCTTTAGGTTATTCAATCTTTCGAACTTTGTAATTTCAAAAATTTCATCATACTTCTTATCTGAGCTTAATTTTTCAATCATATCAATAGTTGTTGCGACATATCCATTTCGTTCCTGGATTAATAAGGAAATAAAATAAGTAACTTCAACTCTCAATTTAATTGATATTAGATAAATCGTATCTATGCTCGGAAAACATTCTCCCGATTCAATTTTACTAATTGCAGCCTGCGAACATATTCCTTTCGCCAAATCCTTCTGTGACATCTTATAGTGCTTTCGTAACCTATGTATTTCTTCCCCTAGTCTATTCATGTTTAAGTTAAGCATCTCCCACCCCTTATAGAAAAATATAACAAAAGTTATATTTTTTGTCTTTTGACTTGAAAAAACTAAATTACGAGATAGGTAGTATCTAAAATCCGTATATTTCGAGAAAACAGTATTTTTCCATATATTGTAGCATTGATTTAAGCGAAATATAGGTAATTAGTTTGTTACTTTAAGGAGAGAAAAACAGTGAAAAAGATTCTAATTTATCTTGTCCTAGGTATTTTTCTGATAACCGGGGGTGTGTACAACTTAGATCAATCAAAAGAAAAATCTAACCACCACGCATCGGTTAGTGTTGTAACGCCAGAAGCAAACGAAGATGATTTACCGTTTGAACATTGATTCATAATGATATTTCAAGATTTGTAATAGAGTAACTTGCTTAAGTTAACCAATTACAATCTTTAAATATAAATTGTTTTTAAATAAGGGAGGAAATGAAATGAAGAAAACGATTAAAAAGTATTACAGAGTAGGATTAGCAGGTGTGATGGGCATTACATTACTAACAGCAGGAAACGTGGCATTAGCAAGTAATGATAACGTTGAGTATAGTTTCAGCTTAAAACCTGAGCATGGTAATTCTTATTCTAAGGAAAGATATCGCCAAACGACTGATACGAGTAATAAGTGGAAAGTTAACTATTCCTATTCTAGTGAAGGTAAAGGAACAGTCGCTACATATTGGTTAGATAAGAGCGGTACACGAGTATCTGATACACATGATGTTGCTCAAGGTTCAGGTGCTAAATACTATACTGCATTTAGTACTGCAAACCAAAAGGATGTTAGGCTGGGTGTTGAAAATAATAACTACACAACGAGTGGATTCACTGCTTCTGGATATTGGGATGAAGAAATCAACTAATTAATATTAAGAGGGAACAGTGGCAATTATCGTTGCCACTGTTTTTAAACAATGTAGGACATGTTTGCATAAATAAAAATTAAAATAATAATATATTTATAGAATATTAATTATTATTTTTAGCTCTCTTACACTTGTTTTCTGGATTAAATAATATATGAGCTGGGTGATTACAATGGCTAGTGAATTCTATCGTATTTTTCATACAAAACTAAGTCGATCCATTTTTTTTATTATTTTACTCATTCCCTGTGTTGAAGTTGTTCAATTATTACTAGTGAAGCTTCAATCAGGTCATGAACTCTATCCCCCCTTTTCTTTCTTTTTGTCAGGCTCTAGCAGGGGGCATATGACACAAGCATTATTATTATGGTTTCTTCCCCTTTTTCTATTGCTTTTAGGTTCTGATAACGTCATTCAAGATTATCGAACAGGAAGTCAAAACATCTTTATTAGTAAATACGGAAAAAAGAAATATTTTTCATATAAATTAGCTACGTCGTTTCTTGTCTCATTTTTTGCAATGTTTATCTCTCTTATATTGAATTTTATTTTAGTCTCTCTTTTTTTTATGGGTGGCAAAAACACTAAAGAATATTCTTTGCCAGATAATCTGCTTTTTACATTAAGTATTGAACATCCATATTTGGCGGTCATTGTATTTAGCTTTACTGCGTGTTTGCTTGCAGGATTTGCGGGGCTGCTCGGTGCATCGTTCAGTTTATTTTTTCAAGATCGTAAGTATTCTTATTCAGCGGCATTCTTTGTTTGGTTCTTTTTAGTCATTAGAGATGATTCGTTAATGTACTTATTCCAACCATTTGCAGAGTATGGGTTTGATACGCTTCTACCGGTCTTAGCTACTGCCTTAGCTGTTTTTATTTCGATACCTGCGCTCATTTACTTCTATGAGGTGAAATTTAATGACGGGTAAAAGATTCATAGTATCATTTGCAATTCTGTTATTATTCATTGTGCTCTGGTTTATAAATAATAGCCGGTATCTAGGATTTTCTACATTAGAATCTTTAATTTATATGAATAATAGTGCATTTGGCTATAATTCTTTCAAAGCGTATGCTCTGTTTTATATCATTCCATTTTTGTTCTTTTTAAATTTTTTCTTACCTTTAGAAAAACCGTATACACTTGTTAGGCTTTCAAGAGAAAGACATTATTTCAGAGTTGTAGGGAAAGTTTTTTTAATAGCTTTTATGTTTTCGTTAAGCCACATGATGATTAACAACCTTTTAACGTTTCTTTTTATAGATGTAGAATTATTAAAAGAAGTTCGTTATTTTTTTATTAGTTTTGTTCAAATGATAGGGCTTGTTTTCTACTTTTCCTGGATAGGAATAATGTATAGGATTTTCTATGACTTTAGTAACTCTTTTGGTTTAGCCATATTTGCAACTTACTTATTTGTAGGTATCCTCTATTCCTTTGGTCTGCTATTAATTCCAGAAAATGTTTGGGATCCTTATAAGGATTTAAATATCTTTCAATCGTTATTAGAAAATAAAAAAACAATAACCGATGTTTTTCTATCATACATACGACTATTTGCATTAAGTGTTATCTTCTATCTAATTGGATCACCGTTATTTTTTAAAAAGGATATTTTATAAAATGGTCAAAAATAAAGCTCTATTCTTACTGGTTATAATTATTATGATTATACAAGCTTTATTAATTAATGATTTTGAAACGTTATATTCATCTCTACCATTTCTGGATGGCGTTCCAATTACTTCTTCATATGCATTGGAAAACAAATTTCTTGTTTATTGGATATTACCATTTGTTGCAATGAGCTTCTACTTTACAGGATATTGTAGAGATGCTCTTGTAACATATGGAAAAATAATAATTATACGGAACTATGGAAGAACAAGATGGCTATATAAGCGTTACCTATCTATGTTGATCATAAGTTTTATCTTTGTTGTTATACAGGCTCTTATATTTAAGTATCTATTAACAGATTCAAACATCAATTTAGAAGTAAAAGATATTACTAAACTTTTATTTATATATTTTTTAACTATATCGACGTTAATTTCCTTGCAGCTAACCATAGAACTGTTTATATCTCCACAAGCTTCGCAATTAATGGTAAATGCCTATGTTGTGATCTCAATCATTCTTGCAAAGCAGATGTATGTTTTCGGGGCTGGAGGATTCATTTATTATTTACTTCTTCCAAACTATGCAATGGGATTTAAAAACGGTTTAACTTCAATACCAGAATTTCAAACCCCTGTTATTTCTTATCTGACAGGGATAACGATACTTATAAGTATTTTAGTGTTTGTATTATTTATCGCGAGTAAGAAAATAAAAAAAATGGATATTTTCTAAGGTGGGATTCCTATGATTGAAGTTAAAGATCTTAGTAAAAAAATCAAACAAACATACGTATTGAGAGATATTTCTTTTCAGTTCGAACGCGGAAAAATATACGGTATTTACGGAAAGAATGGCTCAGGGAAAACAATGCTTCTTCGATCACTGGCGGGACTTCTCATTCCTACGGAAGGTAAAGTTCTAATAAACAGCAAAGAACTGCATAACGATATATCCGTACCTCCTAGTGTAGGAATCATTATTGAAAATATGCAACTTCTTCCGCAATTCGACGCGGCTACTAATCTTAAAATGTTAGCCAAGATCAAAAAAATTGCTACAAAAGACGAAATCAATGAATCTATTAAAAGAGTAGGACTTGAACAACATGGGAAACTTAAAGTGAAGAAATATTCTCTAGGAATGAAACAGAGGTTAAATCTTGCTCAGGCAATTTTTGAGAAGCCTGATATACTTTTGTTAGATGAGCCGACAAACGCTATAGATGAAAAAGGAGTTAGCCTTGTCCACAAAGTACTTACGGAAGAAAAGGAACGTGGTGCAATAGTAATTATTGCAAGCCATAATAAAGAAGATCTTTCTTTATTGTGTGATTATACGCTTAAGATGTCAGACGGATTGTTAATAGATGAACAATTTTAAAAAAGTAGTTTTTATTGCGCTGGTCGTTTTGTTTTTATGTTTCCTAGGGACAAAATATCTCTTGAAAATCATTAAGAATGATAACCCAACTTTTTTGAATGCTGCAGAAGAAGTTACTCTCACAAAAGGTGATTACTTAATAGGTAAGCAGGTAAAAGCTGGATTTTATGATGTGATTTCCTTATCAGATGATGTGTCGTTAATGCCTGTCAAGTTATCAAAAGGAGATATGATAGTTGGTCAACGATTAGAAAATAATGCTCATGCCATTGTTGTAGGGAATGGAAGTGTAAAATTGTTACCAGCCGAATATGTGCCTTTAAAAATGGACGCACAGAATAAGTATCGTATAGTTCATTCCGGAAATTATATGGTAGGAAAACAAATTTTAGAGGGTAAATATAAAATTAGCTATAAGGTTAGGGGCAAAGGGAAAGTAAAAGAAAAGCCTTTTGTTCAAATATTACCTGGTTACGGAAAAGATCAGTTGGATTCCTTTGCCTTTGAGAAGGCATCAACATATAAAATTAATCTGGAGACTGGAAATATTTTAGATGTACGTAAGTCCTTAGAGGAAGAATATGATTCTGTTGTTATTGAATTAACTCTTATAAAGTAAAGATAGGACTCAATTAGCTTCGTGCAAAATTGAGTCCTATCTTTTTTAGGCTGTATTAAACAGTTAAACAAGGTTTAATAAGAATTTTTTCAGCAACCCAACAGATTTTTCATATGTCTTATCACTTATGTTTTTTATAATTCCTAGCCAAATAGTAAACATTATTAACAAAAAGCAATGATTAAACCTCCCTTTGCAAAGCTAGTATGAATACCTTCTGGAATTACTAGAACCAAAGAAGAAATGAGTATCATTAAACTAATTAATAGAGCTTTTTTCTCTATAGTTAAAGTGTTCATACTAATTCTTTTTGTGCCTTTTCTTAAAATGCCAAGATAAATAAAAACAATAAATCCGTTTAATATTGCAAAAACAATATCCATTAGTTTTCATCCCTTTATACTTTAACTAAATAAGAATATTACCCTAGCATTAATACTATCACTAAAAATTGAAGGCACTTCAGTATGAAGGAAAGTTTAAATTTGAAGAGTCAATCCTCTTACATATCATGAAAAATATATATGATTTTAGTGATTTCTCAAATATCTTTGTAAACCTATAATAGAGTCTTTATAAAATAGAAACCTCTAAGAAGTTACTTATAAACATATGCGGAAAATAGTACACAAGTTTCATTGAAAATCACGGTTTACATATTGGATAATAAAGGAAGTGTAAAATAGGTAAACATTACAGATGAAAGAGGGCAACAGTAAATGGGAAGCAAAGTGTATGAAGCCTCAACCTTAAAAGCTGCAACCAGTGAACGAGCCCACCATTATGAGCAATTAAGAGAACAATTTGAGACTTTAAAAAAAGAGTTTAGTAAAATAGTAGAGAACCATGACTTCAAGGGGCATGGAGCAGATGCGATCAAAGGATTCTACCAGGGGCAGATGGATGTTATCGATGCATGGATTCGGTTGATCGACACGAATGTTGGCTTTTTTAAAGGCATTCCTGGAGATACGGAGGACGTGGACCTTTCTGGAGATACGTTCGTACAGGTGCCTTTTTTAGAAGAGAATGTGGAGCGAGCGGGAAAACAGGCGAAGGATATGGTCGCTGATCAACAAGAAGCGCTGCAGCATATTTTTAATAGAGTCAATGACCTTGTCTCTTTATCGGTTTTTTCTAAAGATGCATTTGAAGATCAGATGGATAAAGCAGAGAAAAAACGTTCTGATACGGTCGAGAAAGTAAACGAGTTCGACCAACGCTTATCAGAAGAGTACAGCATTTCACAAAACCAAGAACAGCATATTTACGGGCTGTTCGCACAGCTGATGGAAGCCACAAGGCAAGGGGAGACCATATCTCCGCTCAACTTTAACGCCGAAGCTTACCACAATAGCGAAGTCTATAAAGCGATCGGACAAGCGAAAAAAGATACTTCTGATTATCTTTCGTTTAAAAAGCAACAAAAAGAGGATCGAAGGATCGCAAAAGAAATCGAAGAAATGGAAAACAGACCTTTTTATGAGAAGGCTTGGGACACCGTCTGTACGTTTACAGGTGAAGTAACGGGTTATTACGATACACAGCGAGCCGCGACGGGTGTTGATCCTGTAACAGGACGCAAGCTGAGTGATGCGGAACGCGTAACATCTGGCGCGATGGCAGCAGCAGGTTTTGTTCCATTCGTCGGTTGGGCGGGACGAATCGGCAAAGGTGGATCGGCCATCTACAAAACGGTAAAAGGAGCAAACGCTGCGAATCATATGCTCGATGCCCACCGAACGGCGCAAGGACTCAAGAATCTCCAAAAAGCCGAATACGGCATATACGGACTTGTGTCAGCGAACGGTTTTGGGGAGTACTTCACCGGGAAAGACATGTTTGGCAATAAATTAACGGAACAACAGCGTAACCAGAGTCTGTTTAATGCGTTTGCAATCTTAGGAGTAAGCGGTGCAGGATATGGTTTGAGTAAAGTAGATATGGGGAAATTTGTTCAGACAAAGTTCCCGTATAGCACACAATACGCGAGACAAAAGCTTTTGCAGGCTGAAGAAATGGCTAAGACTATAAAGCATAATGTAGGCAACACACACATACCAGTAGGATTCAAAGTCCACGCATTGGTGTCACCGACCGGTCACGTGATTAGGACGATTAGCACGGAGACGAAGACTGTTAAGGAATTGATGCAGCAGAGTGCGGTTAGTAAGAATACAGATAATGTGAATACTTTTATCGAACCTAAAAAAATTCAAGAAGTTAAAGAAGTAGATTTTGGTAAACATATTATTAAAGGTGAAAATGGAAAGAAACAATTAATTCCGAATACTAAATATGTTACAAATGATAATTACAAATATACAACAGATGAAATTGGACGTATTGTAAATGTGGAAGCTCCTGAACTAGTATTAAAAAAAGCTGATAGAAATAAATATGCACAAGCAACCGTAGGTGGAAAAGATAGATTAACAGATGATGATGGTGGTCATTTAATTGGAGCACAATTTAATGGCCCTCCTGATATTGATAATCTTGTGCCTCAAAACAGCCAGATTAATAGAAGAGGCGGAGTTTGGTATGAAATGGAGTCTGAGTGGGCACAAGCATTGAAAGAGATACCACCAAAAAAAGTCTCTGTTACCATAGAACCGATGTATTCAAATAATTCCATGAGGCCAGATTCCTTTTTGGTCGAATATGAAATTGAAGGCGAATTCCCAGTAATTCGCGAGATTGCAAATAAATTAGGAGGCTAAAATCAATGAGTTTTGAGACGGAATTAAATGTTTTATATAAAACAATTGCTCAACAAGTTAACGATATGATACCAACTGAGTGGGATAACTTTTGTTTTAACGGTGAAGTTAAAGATGGAGAAGGAGGAGTATATTTCTTTTTTACTCCTAAAGGTGAGCAACAACACATTTTTTCACATTATATTCCGAAATTATATAGTGTAGATAAAAGAAGCTATAATAAAGAGCTTCACAAATTATTTCAATTAACGGCTGAACTACAAAACGTTTTTATAAAAAATGAACAAGAGCCTTGGTTTTCAGTAACAATATTATTAAGTGATACAGGAAAACTAAATGTTCATTTTGATTATACAAAATGGCATGAAAGTAAATTTGGTCCAACAGCTAGAATTAAGTATTTTGAATATAAATATGCAAATCATAACAACGAAGAACTAGATTTAAATCTAATAGAGGAAATGAGAGAGTTTGAAGAAAAGTAGCCAAAAAAAAAGAAAACACTTGATTGTCTTTAACAAAAGGCGGTCAAGTGTTTTTTTAAATTACAATTGGTTCAGTTCAGTATATTTATATTAACTAAAGTAGGAGAGATTTACTGAATTCGTTCTAACTAAATTGTGAATTTTGACAGGAATGAAAAAATGTTTAACTGGTTCACAGAATCTTACAAAACTGTTGCTAGTGAATGGCAACTTCTTTCACAACTGAAAGAGAGACAAGTACAAATTTAGAAAAAAGAAGAATCAGGGAATTGCAATCATTTAACATTATGCTTCGGCCTTATATACATTATTTTTCTATCTATTTCTAGGTGATCTCATGTTGCTAATATTCGGGAGTTTGATTTCAATAGGTATTCGGCCTGCTGATGATGAAAATCATTAAGACCATACAAGTGACAAGATATTAAAAACCAAAGCTTACATAAATAACTAGACTAAGCTCATTAAACAGTAAAACAAAAACAATGCAAATGGTTAATTTGCATTGTATTTATATTTATATAAGCAATAATATTGTGGGCTATTGGCGAGATTAAAACAAATCATAGGATTAGCTTACAAAGAAACGTTTCAAGCACTAGCAGTAGGGCCATAATTGTTTTAAGATAGCTGTAGAAGATAAGAGGCTATTTTTAGGAGGAACCATGCTACAAAAATTCGGTTTTTCACAATATGAAAGTCAGGTGTTCGAGGTTCTTGCATCAAGCGAGGAGCCGATGGACGCGACGAATATCGTTAAATACTCGGGTGTTCCGAAATCCAAGATATATGAAGTGCTATCGCGCATGATCGAAAAAGGCATGGTGCTGGATTCGGTGTCAGAAAAGAAGAAGTTGTATACCGCGTTGCCACTATCAATTGTGATCGAGAAGCTGACTACAGAATTTCAGGAAAACGTAGAGCAGCTCAAAAATAATACTTCGAAAAGAAAGTTCTACGATGAACACGTTTGGAGTCTGAAGGTAGATTCGTCGATTCGTGCACAAACGAAGCAGCTTCTGCAAACCGCGGAGAAATCCATTCGAGTTTCTGGCTGGCAAGACGATATTCAAGAAATCCTACCGATTCTCCAAGAAAAAGAAGAGCAGGGTGTGGATGTGGAAGTGCTTGTTGTAGGTGAATTGGTGTCGACGCTGTCTCATGCGCATACTTTGATTCCTGCACAAGAACATCACTCCCTGGAGCGTTTTCGTCTTGTTGTCGTTGATGAGACAGAAGTCATCTTTGCAGGGATGGAAGGGCAGAGCTGGCAAGCATTGAAGACTAAATCTCGACCATTCATCAAAGTTTTCATCGAGTTCTTTTATCATGATGTGGCACTAGCTAAGATTACGGAGAAGCATTCGGAACTGATGATGAATGATGAAGAGATTAAGAGCGTTTTGATGAAATTGAGATATTAAAGAGGATAGGGCTGACCACAAAAGAGCACTTCACGTGATCTTGGTAGGTCAGCCTTATTTCATTTTGTAGTCTGATAGTTGAGGAACAGATTCCTTTGAGTCAAAATGAACATCTGGGTTAAACATTGATAAAAGTAAATTGAAGCGGTGATACTGATTAGGTTTAAATTAAGGGTTCTTTATTTGTAGTGCTCAAATTGTGCTTATTCGTTGTTCATTAAAGAAAACAAATCTTCATTACTTATTGCAACAATACTAGACCCATCATAACTAATCCAAAAAACACAGCTCGTAGTTTTCATGTTTACGATAACCGTTTGTTTTTCCCTGTCAAAACGGGAATTTGCAAATTTTCTTTTTCCATTACTAAAAACATCATGCTTCAACGACCATAACACCAGATTATTTGAGCTTCCGTTTCCATAGAAGTAAGGGAATAAAGCACTAAACTGGTCATGGTTCTCGATTTTCACTTTATAAAAGCAATCATTCTTTTTTTCCGGCGGAATGGTTTCATAGTGTACTTGTAGGGATTCATAATCTTGCTCGAGTTCTTTTCTTTGATCATTATAGATTTCTGCCATTGCGAAAATGGGAAATTGATTTATTTGCTGCATCCACTTTGTGATTAACTTTTCTGGATTTGCTTCACTTATCAGAGAACACTCAACAATATATTTCTTGGGTCCATCAATGGCAAAAGGGAAATAGCCACCTTCATCCGGCATGTTAGAAATGGATTCATGAGGTATAACTTCTAGGTCGATCTTCATTATGCGGCTCCTCATCTAAAATTCTTAAAAATTGTATCAAAGTTAGAAGTAAAGAGTACGTAAGAAAAAAAGCCCAGAATCAATTCTGAGCTTAGCTTCTAACATTTTTTAGTTTTCTTGAGTACTCACAACTTCCAAAGCCATCTCAATCATGTCGTTGAACGTCATTTGGCGCTCTTCAGATGTTGTTTCTTCACCTGTGAAGATGTGGTCACTAACAGTTAGGATCGATAGTGCGTTCACACCGTATTTTGCTGCGATCGTGTAAAGTGCTGTTGTTTCCATTTCAACCGCTAACACACCGTTATCCGCAAGCTTTTTCACGATATCCATGCTGTCGCGGTAGAAAAGGTCAGCTGTTAACACGTTACCTGCTTTGATCTTCAAGCCTTTTGCCGTTCCAGCTTCATACGCTTTTCTTAAAAGATCGAAGTTCGCACAAGGTGCGAAGTCGATGTTCGGGAACGTCAAGTGGTTCATGCGAGAATCTGTAGATGCTGTCATCGCAAGGATTACGTCACGCACTTTTACGTCCTGTTGGATCGCACCACACGTACCAACGCGGATCAAGTTTTTCACACCATATTCACGGATCAATTCGTTCGTGTAGATCCCGATCGATGGAATCCCCATGCCTGTCCCTTGAACAGATACGCGCTTTCCTTTGTATGTTCCTGTAAATCCAAGCATGCCACGAACTTCGTTATAGCATGTTACATCTTCTAAAAATGTTTCTGCAATATATTTTGCACGAAGCGGATCCCCTGGTAATAGGATGCTTTCTGCGATTTCACCTTGTTTAGCGCCGATATGAATACTCATTTGTTCACCATTACATCGTTACGATTGTAATGGTTTCACCTCCTCAAAAGATTGTAACTTACCAAAAATTTCTCTACCTTCATCATGCCATAGTTTTCGCAACCTAGCTAATAGTATGTGCAGATTCTCGGGAACGGCGTGCTTTTTTTGTCATAGAAAGCACAGCGGTACCAAGTGCTAAGATGATCAGCAGTCCGCCGACCGTTGCGTTATTTTCGACAGATGCGTTCTCAATCACGATTCCGCCGATCATGGACCCGAACGCGATCCCGAAATGAAGCGCAGAGTTGTTCAGACTCTGCTGAATATCGGACGTTTCAGGAGATGATTCGATCAGATAGCTCTGCATCGCCGGAGTGATCGCCCAGCTGAGCATGCTCCAGATTACCATGACTACTAAAAATAGCGGAAAAGCAAACGTTGTATAAGGAATCATAAAGATTGAGATCGCAAAAACAATAATAACGCCAATAATCGTAGGCTTTGTGCCGAATTTGTCAGCGAGCATACCACCGATTCCGCCGCCAAAGACCGCGGCTACACCGAATATTAAGTATACGATGCTGACCCATGTTCCGTTAAGTCCAAGTGCCATTTTTAAAAATGGAGTCAGGTATCCGTATAACGTTAGGTGACCAGCTAAGAACAGGAACGACGTAATTTGAGCAAACAAAATGCGTCTGTTTTTCAACGTGCGCAGCTGCTCTTTGATTGGTATCGCTGGTTTTGGAGCCAACGTATTCATGAAGAAATGCACACCGAGTATGGATAAAACGGTAAGTGCTGTAATCAGGATGAATGGTGAGCGCCATCCGAACGCATTTCCGAGCATTAAGCCGACCGGAATGCCGAGTACGAGCGAAGCGCTGATTCCCATGAACACAACACCGATCGCGCGAGCTCGGTATTTTTCTTCCACGATGTTAGACGCCATCGTCACACAGAGTACAACGAGCAACGAACCACTGACCGCGGATAGAATTCGAGCGATGAGCAGCATCGAATACGTCTGACTTACGATCACGAGTGCGTTTCCTATTAGAAAAACAAATAAAGAAATGATTGTTAACCGTTTTCTTTCAATGTGAGCGGTCATTGTAAGCAGGATAGGTGCCGCGATGGCGAACACGAGTGAGAAAATCGTAATCAGAAAGCCCGCTTTACCGAGACTAACGCCAAGATCCTCCGCAATCAAGTCAAGGATGCCGCCGATGATCAACTCGACCATCCCAACTACAAATGAAACGATAGTTAACAAATAAACTCTTTTGTTCATATTTTATCTACCTTCTTTTATATAAAAGTTACCCCTGTAATGGTAACTTATTTTGAGTGTGGTGGCAATAACGAAAATGATGTTAAAAATAGGGTTTGAGGGAGAGGGGAATTGGGAGTGGACAGTATTTTGTTGAAAGTGGACAGTAAATATGTAAAAGTGGACAGTATTTCATCGAGAGTGGACAGTAAAACTCAAAAAGTGGACAGTATTTTCATGAAAGTCGACAGTAAGTGGTTGTAGAGGTGGCGGTGCACCCCGAAAATGTGTCTTCATCCGGGCTGATCATATTGTTGGCGACTGTAATCTGTCGGATTCGATGTTTAATCTGTCCGTTTGACCAATTAATCTGTCCAGTTAGCCCCACAATCTGTCCAATCTCCAACATAATCTGTCCATTTCGGCCGATAATCTGTCCGATTCAAAATATCTTGCTAAAAACCTTTCACAGCTCATTCCTCACCACCCTAAATCCTCACAAAACCACCCACCAAGACGAACAACTAAAACATCCAAACCTTGTTTTGATTGAACCATAATAGGAAAAGCTTCAAGTAAAGGAGGTCGCACGTGAAAAGTATACATAGTCGTTTGTTGCTCATGCTGTTAAGTTTTATTATCGTGCCGTATTTTTTAACGATTTTTCTTATATATGCTTACACGAAGAACAGTGTTGAAGAGTATGAACTCAACAACAGCAAGATGCAGCTGGAGAAGAATGCGGAAGACCTCCAACAATATTTTGATGACATGGTGAACCTGCCATTTATTTTGTATCGTAATCCAGATCTGTTCCGCATTTTTACGGAAGGATTTGAAGACTCGATCTATTTTGATCAGGATTCGGTTGAAAAGAGTATTGAGACGTTTTACTTAGCAAGAAATGAGATTCGTCAGCTCCGATTTTATTTAAATGAAGGAAAAGAGTCGTTTACCGTTTACAACGCGACAGTTAGTACGCGAAAACCGCAGCCGAATCTACTGAACCAAGAACACATTAAACAATTGTTTAAATCTAATAAAAATTACGTGATCGAGCCGCCTCATGTGATTAAAAACTACAACAACGCGGCGATAATTCCAGAATCTGACCGGACGAAAGTACTAAGCATTCATCATAAAATTAAGGAAGTGCCATCTGACAAGTTTCTTGGAATCATGACGATGGACATCAGTTTAGGTGAGTATTCAAAGATCGTGAGTAACTTAGCCGGAGAAAACGGGTCATCTGCTTATCTGATTAACGACCAAAACGAGATTATGTATGCGACGGATTCATCTTTGGTCGGTAAAGAAGTTCCCACCAACCTAGAAAATCGAATTGAAAAAGGCACAACAGATAAAGAAATTTCATTAACAAAGACCTTATCGGGACCAGTTGAAGGCTGGAAGTTAGTGAAAAAGACGCCGAGTGACGTACTGTTTCGTGATGTTCGGAAGACGGCAACGATCAATATCCTCGTCGGACTTGGGGTGGGTCTCTTAGGTCTACTCATGATCAGTTTCATCTCATACAAAATCTCTCGGCCGATTCGCAAACTGAGTGAGAAAGTGCGCGGGATTGAAGGGGGACATATTACGATACCATTTGACCAAGACAGGCAAGATGAAATCGGACACTTGGAACGACATATTAAAGACATGACGGATCGGATCAATCTTCATATTAATCGTGAATATAAGTTAGAAATTGAGAACCGAAGAAATCAGTTTCGCGCGTTGAAGTCACAAGTGAACCCGCACTTTTTGTTCAATGCTCTGCAATCGATCGGAGCGGTGGCGCTGCGTTCCAAGTCACCGCAAGTGTACGGCCTTATAACGTCGTTGTCTAAGATGATGCGTTATTCCATGCAAGCCAACCAGTGGGTGAGCGTGCAGAATGAAGTGGATTATATGAGGGCTTTCCTCACTCTGCAACAGGCTCGATTTGGAAAAAATCTGCACTATTCATTTGAGTTTAGTGACGAGGTACTAGAGAGTAGGATTCCGAGCATGATTTTACAACCGCTCGTTGAGAATTTTTTCAAGCATGTGTATGAAGAGGGGTATTATGAAGCACAACTGACGGTTTCGGGTGAGCTAAAAGGAGATTCTCTCTATCTTGTTGTTGAAAATAGTGATGGACCTGAAATCACACAAAGTGATTTAGAACGTTTACGAGAAAACATTTACGAATCACCATCGGAAGGTACCCCTGTAAACGAGCATATCGGACTGAAGAATATATATCAGCGACTGATTCTAAACTATGGCACAAAAGCGGAATTCTTAGTGGATAGACCGAATGGACAAGGTTTTTCGGTGACGATTGTTATTCCAAAAGATCTTAATGACGAGCCAAGGGTTTAGTAACAGAAAGAAGGTAACGGATATGAAGGTGTTGATAGCTGACGATGAGTTCAATGTCCGCGATGTGATCCGGTATATCGGCAAGTGGGATGAACACGGGATAACAGAGCTCTTGGAAGCAGCGAACGGAAACGAAGCAAAGAAAGTTATCGAAAAAGAGCAGCCGGAAATTATTTTTACCGATATTAAGATGCCGGGAATGAGTGGATTGGATCTGATCGAGTGGCTGGATTCTATCGCGTATGAAGGCAAGGTTATTTTGATTACAGGTTACGATGATTATCAGTTTATGAGAAAAGCTATTCAGCATAATAGCTTCGATTATCTATTAAAACCGGTCGAGGATGAGGCTTTTAACAACGTGCTGAAAAAAGCAGTTGCGGCTTATGATGAGGAAAGCAAGTCTCGTCTGTATCAAGAGGACGCGGTCAAGATTCGATGGAGTCAGACGATGTTAGCCGCTTGTCTCGGTGAGCCGGCTGACCTTGATTTCATCGCCTCAAACCTGCCACCATCGGAAAAATATGATTTTACATTATTAACGTTCTATCAAATGCATCAGCCCGCACCTTTTATCGAAAAACTAGCTGATGAGCTAGTGGAACAAGGAATCGGAAACGCTGTGATGCTGCCGGGTGACTCTAATCAAAGTGTGCTCATCACCTTGCCGGAAGAGTGGTTTTTCGTTGAAGAGCGTTTAAGCCGTGAGCTTGATATTCCGGTGCGCCTTGTAAAGGGTGAGCTGCAGTCACTTCAAGAGATTCACGCCACATATATGGAGCTTCAAAGTGAACTAGAACACCAAAACTACCGATCCATCCAGCGGTTAGATGAACTCGAAGCGAAACAGCGCATGAACGATATTATTTCGTATGTTGAAACATACTACATGGAAGATATGAGCTTAGAAAGACTAGCGAACCGGTTCTTTTTTAGCCGCGAGCATATTTCTCGTAAATTCAAGCAAGAAACGGGCATGACGTTATCAAAATTTATAACAAAATTGAGGATTGACCAGGCAAAACGGTGGTTGAAGGAAAGTGATGAAAGCATCTTTTCGATCTCGACGATGCTTGGGTATCAGGATGAAAAATACTTTTCTAAGCTTTTTAAAAAAGAAGTAGGGATAACACCGTTTGAGTTTCGAAATGGTGAAAATTCGTAAGCAGAGATTTTATAGAGAAAGGGGTGATTCCACGAAACATGAAAAAGCATTATGTAATCATTGGAATGATAGCGATTCTTCTTGCGGGCTGTCAGAAAGAAAGTGATTCGAGGCCTCAAAAAGAAGCAAAGATAGAGAAGAAGGTCGTTCTCGATATCCGAAACCCGAAAGTAGAGATTGCCTCTGAATTTGAAGAGCTTGCGAAAGTCTATGAAAAAGAAAATCCTGAGATTGATATACGGATTCGTACGGTCGGAGGAGCGGCTGATGATTATTCCGACTTAAAAGCAGAGCTCGCTTCAGGTAAGGGACCGGACATTTTTACAAACACGGGGTATGAGAATGCTGAGACGTGGCGGCCGTACCTAGAAGACTTGTCAGAGGAGCGCTGGGTCAAGGAAGCCTATCCAGGTACGCTGGACGCGATAAAGATGGACGGTAAAGTATACGGCATGCCTATGAACTTAGAAGGCTACGGCTTTATTTACAATAAGCAACTGTTTCAACGTGCGGGTGTTGAGCAAGTACCAGAGACACTATCAGATTTGAAAAATGCAGCGGCAACATTACAGCAAAAAGGAATCACCCCGTTCGCAACTGGCTATTACGAGGACTGGAAGCTCGGTGTCCATCTATTAAACGTGGCTTTTGCGAGACAAAAAGATCCGGAAGTCTTTATAAAAAGGTTGAATGCAGGTGAAGAACAGATTCCGGCCAATCCATTGTTTCACGATGTGATTGATCTATTAGATGTTACGCTGAAATACGGAAACGCTGATCCGTTAACGACGGATTACAACATGGAGGTGGATCTTTTCACAAAAGAAAAAGCCGCGATGATTCTTCAAGGAAACTGGATTCAGCCGATGATCGATGAACGAGCACGAGACCTAGATGTAAGCTTTATGCCGATACCAATTAACGACGAGCCGACAGATCAGCTTGTGGTGAGCGTGCCCAACTATTGGGTCGTGAACAAGCAGGCAGATTCATCAGATAAGAAAGAAGCGAAGCGATTTTTAAACTGGATGGTGAGTTCAAAAAAAGGGCAATCGTTCATCACCAAGCGTTTTAAGTTCATTCCGGTTTTCAAAAACATTAAAACGGATGACTTAGGACCGCTTGCAAAAGAAACGATGGACGCATACGAAAAAGGCAACACGTTAGATGCCAACTGGAACGGCTTTCCGGCTGGGGTGAAAGAAGAGTTTGGATCTGCCATGCAGATGTATGTAGGTAAACAACTGACACGTGAGCAGCTGTTGCGAGAATTTCAGCTTTCTTGGGACAGAGCACGTGAAACACAAGAATGATAAGACTCCTTGATAATGGGTCTTTTTTGTTGTTAAAGTTGTGGATCTCCCTTGCTGGGAGCGTGCTTAGCACTTAATAGTTTTACCTGTCTCGCATCTTACACAGCAGCAACCTATCAATGACGCTTTTCACCATCAACATTTACGAGATATCAATTTAAGACGAAATCCTCATCAATCCATGCCATATCTACAAGCCGAAACCTCCCCTATACTTGTACTTGCAAGGCACAACAGATTGGAACTGCCAGACAGGACCAACGAAAATCACATAGGAGGAATACGTATGAACTATCGTAATATGGCGAAAAAAGTAGCTGTCGTATCACTCAGTACTGCGATTTTATTAGGAGGGGGCTCAACAACATTCGCGTCAGGTCAAACCCCTTCAGATTTTAAAGAAACGTACGGAACTTCACAGATCACGCGCTACGACATGAAGCAGATGATCAATCAACATAACGACCCAAAATATACAGTGCCAAAATTTGATGCATCTACAATCAAGAACGTTGAATCAGCTAAAAAGGTTGATGAAAACGGCAAGAAGATCGACATGGACGTGTGGGATACATGGCCACTTCAAAACGCGGACGGAACGGTTGCTGAATACAAGGGCTACCACATTGTTTTCGGTCTAGCAGGTGACCCGAAGAACCCTAACGACACGTTCATCTACATGTTCTATAAAAAAGCGGATGACCAATCCATCGATGCTTGGAAAAATGCTGGACGTGTTTTCGAGGACGATGACAAGTTCAAAGCGAACGATAAATACTTAAAGCATCAATCTGAAGAATGGTCAGGCTCTGCAACGTTCACTTCTGACGGTGAAGTTCGTTTGTTCTATACAAACCGTGAAGCATTCAAGCCAGATCAAGACCGTTTCGGTAAACAAACATTAACAACTGCACAAGTAAACCTTTCTCAACCTGATAGCAAAACTCTGGAGATCGACGGTGTAGAAGATTACAAGTCTATCTTTGAAGGCGGAGACAGCAAGATGTACCAAACGGTTGAAAAAGCGTTCGGTGGTGGAGACTACAACGATAACCATACGTTCAGAGATCCTCATTATATTGAAGAAGATGGACGCAAATATTTAGTATTTGAAGCGAACACAGGTACAGAAACAGGTTACCAAGGAGAAGAATCTCTTTATAACCAAGCGTACTACGGAAAGAGCAACGCTTTCTTCCAAGATGAAAAGAAGAAGCTGTTAGCAAGCGATAAGAAAGAAACGGCTAAAAAAGCAAACGGTGCGATCGGAATCATCGAGATTAACGACGATTATTCTGTGAAAAAAGTGATGAAGCCACTGATCGTATCCAACACGGTAACAGATGAGATCGAGCGACCGAACATCTTCAAAAAAGATGGCAAATGGTACCTCTTCACAAGCAGCCGTGGCGCTAAGATGACGATCGACGGCATCGATGACAGAGACATCTACATGCTCGGGTATTCAGCTGATTCTCTAGACGGCCCGTTCAAGCCGTTGAACAAAACAGGTATCGTGTTGCACCAAGACCAAGATCCGAACGACATCACTTGGACATATGCACACTACGCGATTCCTCAAGAAAATAGCGACAATGTCGTTGTAACAAGCTATATGACAAATCGAGGCTTTTTCGAAGACCGCAAATCAACATTTGCACCAAGCTTCGAGATGAACATCAAAAACCAGAAAACATCTGTTGTTAAAAATAGCATTCTTGAACAAGGACAACTAACGAAGTAATACAGATTTTCTATCAATCATTTTTCGACCTACCCTACACATCAACCAAAAAGAAATGCCAGAGATGGCATTTCTTTTTATTTAGGGATCACTAGGATAGGAGGTTAAGTTATGTATAAGTATGATAAATGGCCCTTATTATTCATTTTTAGTCTACTGTTTGCAGGCATGATACTCGTGAATCATTTGATAGATGAATCGAGTAAACCTGTTCCGAAAAAGGAGAACGACCCTTCGTACCGGGCTGATTATCATTTTACAACGCCTGATAAGTGGAAGAATGATCCTCAGAAACCGGTCTATTATAAAGGGAAATATCACTATTATTATCTGTATAACAAAGATTACCCAGGCGGTAACGGAACAGAGTGGCGCCACGCAACGTCAGAAGACCTTGTGAACTGGAGGGATGAAGGCGTGGCGATACCGAAATTTACAAATGGCAACGGAGATGTTTGGTCAGGTTCTGTAGTGATCGATAAAGAAAATACTGCTGGTTTCGGGAAGAATGCGTTTATCGCGATTCTGACACAGCCTTCAAAAGACGGAGGAAAACAGAAGCAATTTCTTTGGTACAGTACGGATGAAGGAAAGACGTTCAAGCCTCATGGAGAGGATCCCGTTTTAGATAACCCTGGAACGAAAGATTTCAGAGACCCTAAAGTCGTCTGGGATGATGAGCGGAATAAGTGGATCTTGCTGATGGCAGAAGGGACGAAAATCGGATTTTATGAGTCTGATGATCTGAAAAACTGGAGATTTACGAGCGGTTTTCAAACGAAAGAAATTGGGTTGATCGAATGTCCTGATCTCTTTTTGATGCGTGCGGAAGATGGAACGTTGAAATGGGTGCTCGGTGTGAGCGCGAACGGTCTCGCGTCTGGAAAACCGAACACATACGCGTATTGGACAGGAGACTTTAATGGAGAATCATTTACCGTTGATCATGAGGAACCAGAATGGCTGGATCACGGCTTTGATTGGTATGGCGGTGTAACGTTTGATGAAGGAGAGAAGAGTGATCCTAATGCGACAAGGTATGCGCTCGCTTGGATGAACAACTGGAGCTATCCGCATGAAACGCCGACGAAGAAAGAAGATTTTAACGGTATGGATTCTGTGGTGCGTGAACTACAGTTGAAACGAGATGCTGATGCCGATCATTATTATTTAGCGTCACAACCGGTTGCGGCACTAGATAACTTGACGGGTTATAGGGATTCGTTTCAGCAGATTAAAGTGGATGGGGAAAAAACGCTTGATGTATCTGGAGATTCATACGTTCTAGAAACGGATATTAGTTGGGAAGACAGTCAAAATATTGGTTTGAGACTTCGTGAGTCCGAAGATAAGACTCGTCACATGGATGTGGGCATTCATACAGAAGGACAGTTTTCGTATGTGAACCGATCCGCTTCTAACCAACCAGATAAAACCGGTCAATATGTAGAGAGCAAAGCGCCATTTTCTTCAGAAAACAGAAACGTTCACTTAAAAATACTTGTGGATAAGACAAGTGTGGAAGTGTTTGTAGATGATGGAAGAGTCGCGCACTCAAGTTTAGTGTATCCGGAGCATAATGATCAGGGGATCACACTGTTTTCTGAGGGTGGAGAAGCTATATTTGAGAATTTACAGGTTAAGCATGTAGAATGAGTGTGATTTTAGTGTTCAAGTGTGTTTATCGAGCAGTGTTTGTTCATGTTGTCGGTGGTTGTTCGTGGTTTTGGGGTGGTCATGCTTTGTTTACCGGTGGTCCAAGCAACGCTTCAGGTGATCTGCGGCCAGTTACCGGTGATCCCACATCCTTTACCGGCGAACGTGTAACAGATATAAAAACACGTACCGTGAAACCGACTATCATACTAAATTAAAGCAGCTTCCTAAGTGGAGCTGCTTTTTTCATATAATAAAAAGACTAACAGCAAACCTTCACGGAAGTTATTGTAAGATTTATAATAAAATCACAGACAGAAAAAAGGGGACATGAGGATCATGACAGACATTCTTTGGACGATCTATCTAGGGATTATCGGAGCTTTTGCCATCGGCTATTTCATCAAGGGCGGATACAAGACTCACTCAGCAAAACTAGATTTCGTTATCTCGATCATCACCTGGATCGGATTATTCGGTTACGTAACGAGCAATGAAATCTTCACACCACTTCTATGGAAATTTGTTTTCATCGGCGGACTGGTGTGGGATTTAGCGTATGGACTTAAAAAATTTAATGAAGATGCGAACGAGATTCCAAGAGCAGCTCGCCCAGCGATATTCGGTGTTACGGCACTAATTATGATCGGCCCACTTTATTACGGGCTATTCCGTTACGCGTTTTAACAACAAGGAAAGGTAGATGTTTAGTATCAATACGAACAAAGAAGCTATTCATCAGCTAGAAGAAAATAATTTAGATAAAGCGATGAAACTATTTCAAAAAGCTGTATTAGAAAAGAGAGATGTTCAATCGCTGACGAACTTAGCATGGGTTCTGTGGCACGAGGAAGATGATCTGGAGCGGGCCTTGTTACTTGTATCTGAAGCTATTCATCTTTATCCAACTTCACATTTTCCATATAGTTTGTGTGGGGAACTGCTTATTAACAGCAAGCGTTATGAAGAAGCATTGCCGATATTGCACCAGGCAATCTCCATACAACCAACGAACACTACCTATCATAATCTTGGAGTTGCTTATTATTACCTTGGTGAAAAAGATAAAGCGGCCATTCATTTTGGACTAGCAGCAGGTAACTCAGACTACTCGCTTAACAATCAAGTAAAATGTTTGATTGAATGTGGTCAATCAAATGAAGCTATAAAATTACTTGGTACTTTTGATGAGTATGCAGATGACTTTATAGGTGCCGTCGATCTAGCTGATTTATTCGTTGAGGTGAAAGTATACGAAGAAGCAGCTCACTGGTTTGAAAAAGGATGGGACAATTATTATAAACAAGCTGATTGGGTTGCAAGGTACATCTATTCTTTATCTCAAATAAATCAAGAAACAAAAGCGAACCAAATAAAAAACGAGTTTCTTCGTTTCAAAAAAGAAGAATTGATAGATGGGGAAAATGAAGAAGTAGATGAAGATTATACAGAACAAGATAAACAGGAAAACATCATTCAAATTACGACTGAAATAAAAGAGTTCGAAAACATGCTTCAGGACTTAAAAACTGGAATTCTTCCTGCATTTATCCTTGAACCTTCAGCAAAAAGAGACTGTTACCTTTTCGGCTGTGAACGCCATCAACATCCTGACTATCAAGACTCGTGAGACGAGAGGCTCTTTTCAATAGAGTCTCTTTTTTATGTTCAAAAGAAATCCGTCATGTATTGAACAAGCCCTCCATATAGTAGTAATAATCATCATACCATTGGTTTCTTATGTGAGAAATGCCTGTGATTAGAGGAGGGGTCGAATGCTTCATATTGTGGCTTGCATCAAGCAGGTGCCGGATACGAAGATCATCAAGATGAACCCGAAGACGAATACGATGGACCGCGCGAGTGCTCCTGCGATACTAAATCCATACGACGCGCATGCGGTGGAAGAAGCGGTGCGTCTAAAAAAAAGATACGGTGGAACGGTTTCGGTGTTGACGATGGGTCCGCCGCCAGCGGTAAAAGCGATCAAAAAATGCATCGAGATCGGGGCAGATGAAGGCTACATGATCTCAGACCGAGCGTTTGCGGGAGCGGATACGCTTGCGACGAGCTATGCGCTTACGAAAGCGATCGAGAAAATCTCGCAAATTCAGCCGGTCGATCTGATCATCTGCGGAAAGATGACGATCGACGGTGATACGGGACAAGTTGGGCCGGGAATCGCACGCCGATTAGACATGCCACCACTCACTTCGGTCAACAAGGTAAAAGAGATCAACGTGGAAGAAGGGTATGCGGTCGTTCACCGAAAGCTGGAGGACGGATATGAAGTGATTCAATCGACGATGCCGTGCTTGATGTCTGTGGAAAAAGAGATCAACGACGTTCCGTACTCGTCGATGACGAACATGCTGAAAGCGGCTCGCTATCAGCCGGTGATTTGGGCGGTCGCCGATCTAGAGGATGTGGAGAGAACACAGCTCGGACTGAAAGGCTCACCGACGATTGTTTCAAAAGTGTGGGCACCGACTAAACCGAGTGGCGGAGAGATGTTAGAAGGGGATGCAGCTGAGCAGACTGAAAAGCTCCTGAACCTTCTTTTAGAGAAAAAAGAATTGTTTGCGGTGAAGGGAGGGTCTGACGTTGAGCTTTGAGGATTATTCAGGCGTTTGGGTGTTTATTGAGGTAAAAGACGGTGAAGTCGTACCGGTTTCGCTTGAGTTGTTAGGAGCGGGTAAGGAACTCGCAGACAAACGTGGCACCGAGCTTGCTGGCGTATTGATCGGAGAGAACGTTACACATCTCGCTGACACGCTTTATGAATACGGAGCGGACACGGTTTATGTGTATGATGACACTATTTTTAAAAACTACCGAACCGAATCGTACATGAAGGCATTGTTGGAATGCTGTCAAAAGCATAAGCCTGAAGTTATTTTATATGGTGCCACCTCAACTGGTAAGGACCTCGCAAGTGCTGTTGCGACGGACCTTCCAACCGGACTCACCGCGGACTCTACGATTTTAGATATAGAAGAAGACACAGGGTTGCTGCTTGCGAGCCGACCAGCGTTTGGCGGTAACATCATGGCAACGATTCTTTGTAAAAAGTATCGACCACAGATGGCGACGGTACGGCCAAAAGTGATGAAAGCACTGACGCCTGAACCGGGTCGAAGAGGACAATTAATAGAAGAAACGGCTTCTATTAAAGAAGAAGACATTCGAACGAAGGTGCTCGAGATCGTGCAGTTCACGACGCAAAAGGTCCGAATTGATGAAGCGGATATTGTTGTTGCGGGCGGAAAAGGGCTGGGTAGTGAGAAAGGATTTCAGGTAATTCATGATCTTGCTGAAACGCTTGGGGGAGCGGTTGGCGCAAGTCGTGATGTTGTTGAAGCCGGATGGGTCGAGCACCATCACCAAGTAGGGCAGACAGGGTTAACGGTCACGCCAAAAATCTATTTTGCGATCGGCATTTCTGGAGCGATTCAGCATATTGTTGGGATGCAGAATTCGGGACTGATCATTGCGATCAACAACGACCCTGAAGCAGCAATATTCCAATCGAGCCATTATGGCATTGTTGGGGATGCCTTTGAGATCGTACCGCTTCTGATTCAACAATTTAAACAAGCGTTTAACCAGGAGGTGGTAGATCATGTCTGAAAAGTTTGATGTAATCGTTGTTGGTGCAGGTCCTGCCGGCATTTCCTGTTCATATGAACTTGCGAAAGCCGGCGTAAACGTATTACTCATCGAACGCGGAGAGTATCCGGGCTCAAAGAACGTGATGGGCGGTGTGCTTTATCGCAAAATGATGGAGGACGTGATCCCAGAGTTCTGGAAAGAAGCGCCGCTCGAACGACCGATCGTTGAGCAGCGATTCATGATGATGGACAAAGAATCTGCGGTAACCGTCGGCTATAAGGGGATGGAATGGGGACAGGAGCCGTACAACAACTTTACGGTGCTGCGGGCGAAATTTGACCAATGGTTTGCGGGTAAGGCTGTTGAGCAGGGAGCACTGCTCGTAAATGAAACCGTTGTTCTAGAGTGTATCGTTAAGGACGGGAAAGTAGTTGGAGTGCGAACGGATCGACCAGACGGTGACCTGTATGCGGACGTTGTCGTATTGGCTGATGGGGTAAATTCGTTGTTAGCAAAGTCACTCGGCTTTCACAAAGAGTTCAGACCGGATGAAGTGGCCCTCGCCACGATGGAAATCATCAAGCTCGACAAAAAGACGATCGAGGACCGGTTCAATTTAGAAGAAAACCAAGGAACGACGATCGAGCTTTTTGGTGACGCGACCAAAGGAATTCTCGGAACCGGATTCCTTTATACGAACAAAGACACGCTGAGCTTAGGTGTCGGCTCACTTCTATCTGGCTTAATCAAGCATAAGATAAAACCATATGAGTTGTTAGAGTATGTGAAGAATCATCCGATGATTCGACCGTACATCGCGGGCGGTGAGCCGGTCGAATATTTGGCGCACATGATTCCAGAAGGTGGCTATAAATCGATGCCAAAAGTAGCGGGCAACGGGGTGCTCGTTGTTGGAGACGCCGCTCAGCTCGTGAATGCCATCCACCGAGAAGGCTCAAATCTTGCGATGAAGTCGGGTCAGTTCGCAGCTGAAGCGGTGCTCCTCGCGAAGGAAAGTGACGACTATTCGGAAGCGACACTCAATCATTATAAAACGCGCTTGATGAGCAGCTTTGTCGGTCAGGATATGAAAAAGTATAAAGATTCGACGCATCACTTTGATAAGTTTCCTCAGTATTTCGATAAGTACATTCCGATGGTGAACAAAGCGGCGAGCCAAATGTTTACGGTCGATGGTTCATCGAAATGGGAGAAACAAAAGAAAATTTGGCGTGATGTAGGAACGGCTGGAGAGAAATTCAAACTAGCTCGTGACGCTTACCGGGCGTGGAAGGTGATGAAGTAAATGAGCGAAAGAAAGTGTCAGAGCATCGAAGAAAAACAGTATCTCGTTCGTTTTAACGCAGACACAAAGTCACATCTCACCGTTATGGATGCGGATGTTTGTCTGAACCACTGTCCTGATAAAATCTGCACGATCTTCTGTCCGGCAGAAGTGTATAAGTGGGAAGAAATCAGGATGCACGTCGGGTACGAGGGCTGTCACGAGTGCGGAAGCTGCCGAATCGGTTGTCCCCATCAAAACATAAAGTGGGAATACCCAAAAGGCGGGCATGGGATTGTGTTTCGTTTGGGATAAAAAGGCTGGAAAAGATGAGGATGACCTGGGGTTTAAGCCAGGTTATCCTTTTTTTGTGTTTGACATGACGGTGATTCTTTTTGTAGCAAGGAAATAAGCAGAAGCTCCAAAACAAAGTAAGAAAAACGCAAGGATTCCGTAAGTTGCTCCTTCAAAACCTCGAACGAATTCTATACTCGCATAAAAAATGACCAAGGAGCTAATCACGGTTAACAAACAAGGCAGAAGTTTTATGAACAAAGAGACGTTCTTTTTTCTTAGCCACCACGTGAGAAAAAGAACGATTATGCCTGGTATTAAGCTGATAAGAAAAGGCATTCCAAAAAACATGTTAATTTCCTCCTGCTATTATAGTGGGTTAAGGATTAGACCAGAAGAGATGCATGCCTAAATACAAGAGCGCGGCCAAGCCTATGAATCCAAAAACTAAAGTTGTTGCAATACGTTTGGATGACCCTTTTTTTGCGTAAAAAGCCAAGAACAAAGATAAGGCGATAAACGTGAAAAAAATAGGAAACATATAGTCCGCAATGAATGGGCTATATGCAGCGAGAATGATTGGAGATCCTGCGATTAATAAAGAAAGAATTGAAAGTATGCCAGCATTTCTTTTTAACACCATAAGACCACTCCTAATAATTGATTCAGATTTAATTCCATTTAATTACATTATACATAATTTCCCTTTATTTTGTATGAGTCTTCTTTAATTAACGATAGTCACATGATTTTAGCTTGTTTTTACGGTACGTGTTCTTATTTTTATTACACGTTCGCTCAATTCTACAGCCGTTTCACTCAGAATGAATGCTGTTTCACCCAGAACCGTCAACGTTTCACTCCAAACTAGCACCTGTTTCGCTCAAAAGGGTCTACTTTCCAATTAAACAACTGTTTAAAATATTATTATTACTCTTTCTAAATACGGTAAATATTTTACCGATATAGAATATGTAAAGTAATTTCGATTCATTAACAAGGAGAGTTTCTATAAATGGACGCCGTTTCTAGTACATATCACATTCCGCTTGTTTCTCTATCAATCATTATTGCAGTCATAGCTTCTTATGCTGCGCTGGATTTAGGGATACAGGTACAAAAAACAAAATCATACGCACGGTACATTTGGATGATCTCGGGAGCTTTTGCGATGGGGATGGGCATCTGGGCCATGCATTTCGTGGCGATGCTTGCTTTTCACTTATCGATCTCGGTCACTTATGATGTAACACTCGTCATTGTTTCAATCATTCCAGCGATTCTTTCTTCCGGAATCGCACTCTATATCATCAGCCGCCCTGTTATGGGGAAAAAGCAGGTATTGTTAGGAGCTCTTTTCATGGCGACGGGTATCGTTTCTATGCATTACACGGGTATGGAAGCGATGAAAATGAACGCTGAAATAAACTACAATCCAGTATTATGGACACTTTCGGCGGTCATTGCTTTTGTCGCATCAGTCGTAGCTCTGTATCTACTTTCGTTTGTTAGCCAAAACTATAAAACCAGTAAAATATGGCTCGTGAAGCTAGGAAGTGCGGTGCTCATGGGTATCGCGATTTCCGGCATGCATTATACGGGTATGTCGGCTGCTACCTATAAGTCGCATCAGCATCACACGGATCTAGCATCAACACCGTTTAACAGCACCCTATTAGCTTATGCGATCGGAATCGTAATCCTTATTCTATTAGGGATGGTGTTCATCAGCACGTTCATCGATCGAAGGTTTGAGTATCAGTCGATTCTATCAGAAAGAAAGTTCCGCTCTGTTATTGAGTCTGCCAACGATTCTATTATTCTGTCAGATCGAACAGGAACCATCATCTCGTGGAATAAAGGAGCAGAGCTGATCTTTGGTTTTACAGAAAAAGAGGTGCTTGGAAAAAATCTACAAATCATTATACCGTACAAATTTAGGAAAGCTCATAAAGAAGGCATGGAACGTTATCTGTTGTCTGGAGAACCAAAAGTTATTGGCAATACGGTTGAATTAGAGGGAGTTCGAAAAGATCGAAGTGAGTTTCCAATCGAATTGTCGCTCGCAGCTTGGCAAGAAGATAATCAAGTTTATTTTAGCAGCATCATTCGTGACATTACAGAGCGAAAAAGAAACGAGAAAAAGATTAATCAGATGGTCTACCGTGATCCCTTAACAGGTCTGCCAAATCGACTTCTGTTGAACGACCGTCTTTCTCAAGCACTTGAACTGGCAGATGAGAACAAGCAGACGATCGGCATCATGTTTATCGACCTCGATCGATTCAAGTATATAAACGATACGTTAGGACATGCGGTTGGAGATCAACTGTTGATTGAAATTGCAAAGCGGATTCAAGCATGTGTAGGGAAGAACGATACGGTCTGCCGCCAAGGTGGGGATGAATTTATCGTACTCATACCAAATACAACGGCAGATGAAGTCTCGAAAATCGCTCAGCAAATCGTAGATCTGTTTAGCAGTTCCGTTATGGTCAATGAGCAAGAGCTCTTTGTGACTCCGTCGATCGGAATTGCGATGTATCCAGGAGATGGCCGTGATATAGAAACGTTGATCAAAAATGCGGATACTGCAATGTATCGAGTGAAAGAACAAGGGAAAAATAACTTTCAATTTTATACACCAGAGATGAATGAGGCGGTTACGAAGAAAATGAAGCTTGAGATCGGTCTTCGAAAGGCATTGGAACGCAATGAGTTTAAAATTGTGTATCAACCTCAAATCGATGTGGAAACCGGCGGCATCATTGGAGTTGAAGCTCTTTTACGCTGGCATCATCCGGAATGGGGTACGATCTCACCAGCTGAATTTATTCCGATTGCTGAAGAAACAGGACTGATTCTACAGATCGGAGAATGGGTGCTTCACGGGGCTTGTCGTCAAAATAAAGCGTGGCAAAACGCAGGATACGCGCCGTTACGAATGGCCGTCAACATTTCATCTCGTCAGTTTCAGCAGAGTGATCTAGTTGAGCGGGTGAGTAGAATTTTGAGAGAAACAGAGCTTGAACCACAATATTTAGAGCTTGAATTGACAGAAAGTATCATTCAAGATTCGAAGTATGCTGTAGCTAAGATGCAGCTGCTAAAAGAGATGGGAATTCATCTATCGATTGATGACTTTGGAACAGGCTATTCGTCTCTAAGCTATCTGAAGACGTTCCCGATTCATACGTTAAAAATTGATCAAAGCTTTACGCGTAACATCTATGCCGATCCGAAAGATGCGTCACTCGTAGAAACTATCATTGCGATGGCACATAATTTAGATTTGAAGGTAATTGCAGAAGGGGTAGAGACGGAAGAACAGCTTCAGTTTCTGCAACAAAAGCAATGTAACGAGGCACAAGGGTATTACTTCAGCCGGCCGATTTCGGCGGAGGAGCTGGCAGTGATTTTACAAGAGCGATCGGTAAGTGAAGTTAGTTAAGTCTGAATTGATACAAAAATAACACGAAAAAAACCCCATCATACACATTGAGATGGGGTTTTTAAGTGAATAAAACCAGATTTGTGGTAAAATAAGAACCTCAAACTGGGGAAGGAGAAACAAATATGAAGATTAAACAGCTTCTTGCTTATTTTTGTATCTTCTACTTAAGTGTTTTAGCCACTACTAATGAAGAACTGAAGAGTTCTTTTAGTGCATTTAGTGCTGGTCTTTTCTTATTTGATATGTTGGTGTTATTTTCGACACTATATTTATTATACGTTGTGAGAAGTTACTTTGAATTACAAGGAATATCTAAAAAAGAGTCTCTCATTTATGCTTTTTTATCATTATTCCTATGTTTCTTCTTCATTTATCTTGTTCAACGATAGTGTCGGTTGCATCCTTAAATATATGTAACACCTAAGTCATACATCTTTCTCATGGCTTCCATGGCGGAACTATAGTACATGCTTGCTTGTTTGTATTTCTGGTGATCCTCAAAGTATTTTCCGAGTATAGGATAATACTCTGCTAAAAAGATCCACTCGTTTCTTTTTCTAAAGTAAGGAATCATTTCTTTTATCATGAATTGAACAGTTGAGTCATTAAGCTCCCCATGAGTAAAGAGTTCTTTGTGATAAAGGAAATGAAGTTCATATCCTCTGAAAATGGGGTTATCCTTCACATGATCCATCCAAGTGTTCAGTAACTGTAGGCCTTTTTCTGGTTGGTTTGTTTTTTCATAACTTTTGATTAATGCATAAATCGTCATAACTTTAGCGATAAAAGGTTCACTCTCTTTTGCTTGTAAACTTCTAGAAAATAGTTCGATCGCCTTTTCCGTTTCACCTTTATGATTCGCAATACTACCTAAATTATGGTAGACAATCCCTTTAATCACTTCATCACCAAACGAATTCGCGATGGTTTCGGCTAGGAGTAATTGCTTAATAGATTCATCGAAATTTTTAATCCTCGTTTGGACGATAGCAAGTATAATCCTACAATCTGCACATCTTTTAAAGAAATAGGTTTTTTCAAATATGGTCAGAGCCGATTGTGTGTATTCTAGAGCGGTAATGCTTTTAAATAGCTGATTAGCTGTAAGACCAATCATGTAGAGCAAGTAGCCTCTTTCCCATTCCTGAAAACGATGTTCTTCTAACAATTTTTCAGCTTTTAAAGCATAGCTATGTGAGTCTTCAAATTCTTCCATAAAAAAACTGAGTTGTGATCTAGCCAGCAGATAGTAAAAAGCTTTTTCCCCTTTGATCACATCGTCAATATAACCAACTTCATCTAACATTTCAGGTACACCATCTATTTCTTGTGTAGTCATCATGATGTACATACTTTTAAAAATTTTGTTCAAGATATCCTCTTCTACGGATTGTGAAGGTAAATCTATCAAATTATCATATTTTTGCTTTGCAGTTGAATAATCTCTCATATATAGAGAATAGAAGAGATCTACGTAATTTTGCATGATACTTTTTTCGTTTTTAGTATGTAGTCTGATAGCTAATCGTTCTGCTAGATGCTGCTGTATTTCTTCTGATGGTTCAGTGACTCCATTTTCAATCTTACTTAAATAAGGTACTGAACATATCCCGACAGCGAGTTCTTGCTGGGATAAGTTTTTGACTTTTCGGAAATAACGAATCTTTTCCCCTAAGTTCATTTTTTGTTACCCCGCCTTTGTTCATAAATTGGATTTACAATTATTAGGTATAAGCTCACGGTAAATTTTTTCCCTTCTCTAAATATACATGAACTTTAACTGTAAGAGGAAACTAGTCTTTAATAATTGCAATATATCCCCTAAATCACTTCATGTTTCCCAATTTTCATGGGCTAATTATTAGGTATAATTATCTATAGAAACTAACAACTAGGGTGAAGGCTATGACTATTGAAAGAGGCGATCTTGTAACATACCATGATGAATTACACAAAGTGCTTCACGTGTATTCATCTGATTTTCTTGAGATCAGAAAAGTAAACGAACCATATATACCACGTGTTATTTTGGTTCATAAATCGGAAGTTAATGCCCAGCCATGATAAATAACTATATACATGAACTGACTCAAGAGTGATGTTACCACACTTGAGTTTTTTTATTTGACTTATAAAATAATGTATCAGAATTTTCTGTAATCATTTACAATAATAGTACTAATGATTAAGGAGGAATTTAACATGAAAAACATGACTACTCAAACCGTACAAACATATAAGGGTGGAACACGTTCTTAACTTATAGACGGTGTGTCCCCTTATGTGTGCCTCGTAAAAAAACACAAAAGGGGTAAATCATGAATTTTCCAATCAAACGTTTTTTCTCCTATTACAAACCGTATTTAGGGTTATTTCTATCTGTATTAATTACTGCGTTTATTGTTTCTGGAATCACACTCATCCTTCCGCTGCTTGTTCGGTATATAACTAAAGATGTTTTAGAAGGGGACTTGTCTGTTGCTCTTCATAAAGTCTACTGGATTGGCGGAATCATGTTCCTATTAGTTGTCGTACAAAATCTTGGAACCTACTTTGTAGACTATAAAGGACATGTGGTCGGTGCCCGAATGGAAAGTGATATTCGCAGCGAGTTGTTTCAGCATCTGCAGAAACTTTCTTTTAGCTTTTACGATAAAGAAAAGACGGGCCAACTCATGTCTCGCGTAACGAACGACTTATTTTTACTTGCTGAACTGTATCATCATGGTCCAGAAGATTACGTCAAATATTTCGTGAGGTTCGTAGGGGCATTTGTGATTCTGTTCTTTATCAATGTGCCTTTAACGCTTGCTGTATTTTTATTCCTGCCGATCATCGGTTTTCTCTCGCTCTATTTTAATAAGAAAGAGAACGTTGCTTTGCGGCGAAATAAGGAGCGTATTGCAGATATCAACGCACAGCTTGAAGATACACTTTCAGGCATTCGAGTCGTAAAGTCCTTTGCAAACGAACAAGTAGAGATTCGTAAGTTTAATAGAGAAAATCTTCGTTTCTTAGAAAGTCGAAGAAACACGTATAAAGTAGAAGCAACTTTTTATAACAGCATACAGATCTTGATTCAACTCATCACGATTACCGTTGTTGTGTTCGGAAGCGCTAGTATCGTTAATCAAACGTTGGATTTAGCTGATCTGATCACGTTTTTGTTATATGTCGGCTATATGGTGGAGCCCATTCAGCGTCTGACTCATATGAGCACACAGTTTCAAGAAGGCATTACAGGCTTTCAGCGCTTTATGGAGATCATGAACCTGAAGCCAGATATTGAAAGTCAAAAAGATGCCTTACAGTTTTCCACGGTGAAAGGGGAGGTTGTTTTTAAGGAAGTTAGCTTTCAGTACGAACCGCATTTAGATTCTGTGTTTTCGAATCTTTACCTTCATATAAAGCCTGGAGAGTACGTTGCGCTAGTGGGTCCATCAGGTGCGGGAAAGACAACATTATGCTCGCTCATCCCTCGATTTTATGAAGTGACAGAAGGGGAAGTGCAGCTTGATGGTGTGGACATAAGAGAGCTTGATTTAAATGATTTAAGAAATCAAATCGGTGTTGTTCAGCAAGATGTTTATTTGTTTGCGGGAACGGTAATCGATAATATTCGCTATGGTAATAATGAAGCGACTGATGAAGAAGTGGTGGCGGCCGCAAAGCAAGCCAACGCTCACGAGTTCATTATGAGCTTGCCAAATGGGTATCACGCTGACATCGGTCAACGAGGAGTGAAGCTTTCTGGTGGTCAGAAGCAACGGCTCAGTATCGCCCGCGTATTCTTGAAGAATCCGTCTGTACTCATTCTAGACGAAGCGACGAGTGCACTGGATAATGAATCCGAAGCTGTAATCAAGCAATCACTTGAGTCACTAGCAAAAGGGCGTACGACGATTGTTATTGCTCACCGCCTTTCCACAATCCGCAATGCTGAACGAATTATTGTTCTAACGAACGAAGGCATTGTGGAGGAAGGTACACACGATGCATTGCTTAGCTATAATGGAGCGTATGCGCAGCTTTACAATAAGCAGTTTGAAGTGCTGTATTAGATGTTTTCAAAAAAGTCTTTCCAATAAAACGGAGAGGCTTTTTTATTTGAGAAAGGGTAAGTATCGAATTGTAAAAAAAATCGGTAAATCATCTGCACTTGCCGTACCCTTTTATCTAAAAGAATTGAATAAATAAAAATAGAGAAAGCGTAACAACAATAACGGTGAGTATGGTCCATAGATAGATCTTTAGAATCTCTTCAGAGGTGCCTTTTCCTTTCTTTACTCTAAATAGTAACCACATGTCAATGGTTGCGAATACTGTCGCACATACTCCCCCTGTAAACGTATATAATCCCCAGAAACCAAAGATTAGTCGCCCTATTAATAGGCCCATTGTTCCAAGTAAAACAATGTACACAGGAATACTAATGATGTAATTCATACCTACTTTACAAATGATATACTCAATAACCGCTGATGTTATAAACCCAAAACATACGATGACACCTGACGCTATAAATGCGGCAAAAATCGGAATCAAGATGATCTCTAACCCACTTTCACCAGTATCGCGGTCTAAAACAGACAGTACTGTCAAAACTAGTGAAAAAAGAAAACATGTTATTATGGTAGCGAAGATCTTGCGTTTTCCAAAAGCTTCTTCCATTCTTACATACTCCTTTTTCTTATTTTATAGATATCTACTATAGAATGAATCCTAACATTAATACTATGACGTACAAAGGGGATGTAGATAGAAGCAGTGCTATGTTTTTGCTTTTAATCATTCTACTAGAAATATAATAGACGAAGCTGCCCACTGTTAATAACGGGGTGATTAAGATCATAAAATATAAATCCCCATAAAATAGTAAACTAAAAAATATACTAATTGTGATAGATAGAAGCAATAATAGAGATAGATTCAATGAGTGTTTCTTATTAGGAACAAGATAAAGTACAGCTTCTCCTAGAAAACATATGAAATAAACGAAAAAGATGAAATAAGGCATAAGAAAAGGAAGCCCGTCATTTTCTCCGCTAAATCCTGTGCTCAGGAAGAAATAAAACATGGTGAATAAAAATGTGGTACCTGCACCTATGTATAAAGGACTTTCTTTAATGATAGTACGCATTCGACCCCAACTTTCTTCTAATGATTCTCTATCTTTATCGTACCATTATTTAGAAGGTTGAAGTTTCTTCGTTTTGGATATTAGAAAAGAACGTAACGTTTTAAGGAGTGGTAAGATGTTTGCCGCAAATGGTCTCAGTTATTTTTTATGGTGCTGCCCCAATGCGCTCGCAGTATCATAACCGCGCTGCACTCCAAGCGGCAATCGCGGATGTAGACAGCAGGGGTAGAGGAGTAGTCGTGGTACCTCCAGAGATTGATTATGGATATAAACGTGGAATCCCAAGTACCTATCCTGATTTTTCTTCAGCACGCCATGATATTCTGATTCATGATTATTCCATCAACACTCGTTATGATTCATATAACGGGGACGGTATGCAATACAGAATCATTACGAAGACTCACAATGAGACGGCTGGCAAAAATGATGGAAATACACAGTGGCTAAATGGAAATTGGCACCCAGCCTTCATGCTGATGCATGAAGGAGAAAGCACGAATAACCGAAGAGCCACTTATTTTACAGGAATAAAAGGAGAAGTGGCTTGGGGAGTGGGCCAAGGAATCAATACAGCAGGAGTATCGAGTGGTGTTTCAAAAGGCGCATCAGATGATGAATTAGCCCATTTTAAGATCATAGGTAATAAAGTAGCCGGTGGTAGAGGACTTGAAACGATGCTGGCTATCAACAAAACGAATGGATATTGGGGTTTCGGCGGAATGGCGAATCCTGACAAAGAATTTTATTTTAAAACAAAGCGTGGCTGTAAAGGGGAAGTGAAATTTGAATCACATACAGATAACTTGGAAATTAGCTTAAGCACGCCGAACAAAATGCGAAAATGGACAATTCGTGATGATACAGCTTAAACATTACTGATCTGAACGGAACTTCCAATGTAGTGAGTGACCATTACAGATTCTGGAGAAGTCATTGCAAAAGGCGGTATTAATATAAATGTATCAAGCTTACCTAATAATCCTACTGCGGGACGCATGGTATTTTACAAAGGAGAGCTAAAGCTTTACACGGGTTGTGAATGGAGAACGATATAAGAAAAAAGGAGCTGCTTGCAACTCCCTTTTAATTACCAAGAATTTTCCTCAATATATAGTTCATAATCAATTGAATCATCTTCGTTAAGTTTTTCCCTTTAATATAGACTTGATTCGATTCATACATGTACTTGTCAAAGTAAACATAAAAGACGATTCTAACAACGTTACTTCACTACAGGTCTTTCAATACCGTTCAGAAAATCGTGTATCATCTCAAGGTGATCCGTAAATAGGTTTTGTGGAAGCTTATCTATTGGGAAAAATTTATTATCCATTGATTCCGAATTAGAAGTAAGGAGATCCCCCGTAAAATCATGACAAGTAAACACATGCATTACCATGGATACTTGGTCGCCATTTGAAAAGGTTTTATCAAGGCGTTGTCCAGAATAAACGCCAAACAGCTCAAGTTTACCTAGTGTAAGTCCTGTTTCTTCAAAAACTTCTCGTCTGGCTGTATCTTGCACCGTTTCTCCGAATTCCATAAAGCCCCCTGGTAAACCCCATTGACCGTTGTCACTCCGTTTATTAAGAAGTAATTCATTTTCTGTATTAAAAACAAAAGCTCCGGCGACCACCGTAATGATCCTGGAGTGACCCACCATTGCTCTCACATACTTTATGTAATCCATCAGAATCCCCATTTCTCTATTTCCTTATTTTTCTACTATACCTTCATTATGTAAGTTCGTCTGCATTTTTTTGTAAAAAGACATAATAAAAATGAACTGGTTTATCATCCACTTCATTGGTGTGTTTCTTATAGAGTTTGAGGTCTTTTGTACACTGTTTCACAATCTACTACAAAAAGAAAAGCGAGGGTGAATCTCGTTAAGCTTCTCTTTGTAAGGCAGGCTTTTCAATCGTACTTAGCAGATCTTCGCGGGCTTTTTGACTTAGCTCATTAGAGTACTCAATAGCCTCATAAATGGATGTAAAGTGCTGTGATGCATAGTAAGGAGATTTATAGCAATGTATCACTTTCGTTTGTGAAGGATAGATGAGCACCTTCCAGTGGTAAACATTTCGTTGCTTTTCACTGCCTTCCATCGCGATGAGCCAATGTGTGGAGCTCTCGAGTGCTGCGTCGTCTTCCTGAGCTGTGTTCTTTAGAGCAGCCCGATCATTTTCGCCGATTAAAATAGGCACCTTTTCATAGAACTCCCTAAGGTTTGGGTAGTTGTTCATACCATCTCTCCTCTCAAACATGATTTGTCCATTTCACAAAGTACATGTTTCGCTTATTGTGACATTATATGAAGGGAGAGAGAAAAAGATGATAAAAAAAGAGAGCTATTCTCAGCTCTCAATGTATTATTCAAATGTATATTCAACTTGTTGTTCAGGTGTGATGTCTTCATAAGAATCTGCATCCATTGAAGAACTGAAAATGAATTTTACTTTATTTATATCATCGTTTTTGATAATAAAACCGTCTTTATATTCTTTTTTAACTTTACCGTAAAACACAGAATCTGTTTCAGAGTCATCTACAAGAAAGTCGACCATTTGAGCATCAACTTGCTCACCTTTATCTGTCACAACCTTCATTAATTCATACCATTCAACATTTTTTTCTTCTGTATTTTCTGCTGTAAAACTAACTTGTACATAAGAAAAACCTTTTTCAAGGACGTCTGAGTCAACCATAGACCCTAAAGAGACATCCACTGCGAATTCGTTACTAACTTCAGTTACCTTGATTACTTTAACGTCATTAATCGTTACTTTAATCGGTGCAATTTCAATTGTCTCATTTATCTCTTTGATTTTCAGAAGCTCTGCAGTTGCACCGCTAGTCTCTACTTTTTGACCAACTGTATCGAGAATGTAGTTTCCATCCTTGTCTTTTTTTACATTATTACTTACTTCTTTTTGCTCTGCTTCTTTTGCTTCTTTTTTTGTGTCACTTGACCCGCTTGTCTCTTCAGCGGATCCACATCCAATAAGTAAAGAACTAACTAATGCAAAACTACCTAAAACCCCAACCCATTTATTCAATATAATATCCCCTTTTATTTTTCCAATATAATGTAAAACCTTACCTATAATAAACCATTATTTAGTGCATTGCAATAACAAAAGGAAAAAAAAGAAAAAAGATGAATTCCCAATTTGGAAATTCATCTTTTAATAAAGTATTTTGATTAAAACCTTCTTCTTTTGTTACGACGAGGTCGTCTCGGCCGTCTGATCTTGATCTCTTTTACCTTAATAAAACGAACCCCGATAAATAGGAAGTAAGTAGCTAGTGCGACATAAAAGAAGATCGGTACGCTTTCGAATCGGTTCTTCGCAAGCAAGTAAAACATGTAAAACAAGAATAGCGAGATGATCGTTCCGTATCGCGGCATCGGGATATCCTTGAAGCTTGGAATCTTGATCGTGCTTACCATTAAGAGACCGAGTCCGTAAAACAGAAGTACAAAAATCCAAAGTGGAATCCATTTTACGAAAAAGACTAAGAATACAACGATTCCACCTGCAAGCGGGATCGGAATTCCTTTAAAATATTTCATCGATTCTTCTGCAGCCGTAATGTTAAATCGTGCTAGACGGTATGCACCGAATAGTGGAAAAAGACCTGCAAACAGAAAGCCCCACATCCCCAGATGAGCGAAGTAGGTATTCGCTACAAAATAGGCGGGTGCTACCCCAAATGATACAACATCCGCAAGTGAATCGAGTTCCTTTCCGAGGTTTCCTGAGACTCCTAAAATCCGAGCTGCTCTTCCGTCGACCGCGTCCAGCATCATCGCGATGAAAATGAGGATAGCTGCGTTTCGAATATCACCGTTTGAAACGTAACCGATGGAAAGAAACCCACAGAATAGATTTCCTAAAGTTAATAAGTTTGGAATATGCTTTTTCATTGTTCACGTCCTTAAAAAATACTCTTCTCTATATAATAGATGATTTTATTGGAAAAAGTTATGTTTTTTTGGTTAAGTGAGTAGTTTACCATATTTTTTGGGTGGTTGGGGTAGGGGAGATGTTTAAGTGAGTGATAGCTTATGAACTAAACACATTCAAAAATGTACAGAAAGAGACTTGGTACGGTTCATGTGCTTGGTCTGAGCAAAACAAGTATACGATTGAGCGAAAAAGAAGAGGATTGGGGTGAAACGTGAGCTACCGTGAGCGAAACGCTCAACATTTGGTGTGAAACGATAGCCATATTGAGCGAACGTGTAATAAATATAAGAACACGTACCGTAAAAACAACTTTGTTCATCTAAAATATGATAATTTGAGTCCACCCCATGAAGATCACTTCACACTTCTCTTCAAATAACTCTCAAACAAAAGGTCGATCAACAGCATCAATGTTGATCTTGCTGTAATATCATAGCCTGCGAACTTCACTCTGCCGACGGTCATGCTCAGGTTCGTCTTCACCATCTTGCCTAAAGTAGAGTCGGATGCGTTCGTGATCGCTGCTGTATCAACGACTTTATACGAAAGCTTCTCGGCTGCTTGCACGAGTGTTTTCGTTTCGCCGCTTGACGAGATAAAGAACACGAGGTCGTTCGGTTCTACCATATTCGGTAAAAGGTCGATCATGTGTGATTCGTATGTATAGTGAGTCTGCTTGTTCGTCTGCATGAGCAATTTACTAAAATACTCCGCCATCATTTTTGATAGACCTACACCTACCACCATTACACGTTTTGCGTTCACGATCTTCTCACTCAATTTTTCGAGCTCCGTTTTTTGAATGGTTTCAAACGCGGAGACAAATTCCTCTTTATAGCGCTCAACCGGATTATCCCTCAACATCACATGCTGATTTTCAATCGTTTTTAAAATGTATTTCAGTTCCGAAAAGCCTTCAAGTCCGAGCTTATGCGACATGCGTACAATCGTTGTTGTACTCACATTGTTCACTTTTGCGATCTCGGTTAACGAATGCGTTTTTGCTTCATCTATATGGTTGTCTATGTAATACAGTACTTGTTTTTCAGTCGGTGTAAGTTCAGCTAACTTGCTACTGAACTGATCTAGAAACTTCCCCATCGTTAACTTCCTCATTTCCGTACGATTCTTTCTTTTAGTATAGCCCATTTTTCATTCTGTACAAATGTACGGACTCTGTACAAAGATAACGCTTACTTTCATGTTACAAATAGAGTATAGAAAGTTGGAAGTGCTTTCATACTAGGGGAGATTGGAGTGAACGTCATGGAACTAAGAAACATGACCCATCCGAATTTAGTGTTGTTCGATGTGGATGCTCAAAATAAAGAGCAAGTTATTCGGCAGCTAATTTCAAAGATTAAAAAACAAAATTATATAGAATCTGAAGAAGCTTTATTGGAAGCGGTGTTAAAACGTGAGGAGCAATCTCCGACAGGCATGGAGAAAGGGCTAGCGATTCCGCACGGAAAATCGGCAACGGTAAAACAAGCCGTCTTTGCGGTAGCTCGTCTCAAAACACCACTCGCAGATTGGGAAAGTATCGATCCGAACAATAGAGTTCAGCTCGTATTCTTGATCGCCATTCCTGAAAGTGAAGCCGGAACGACGCATTTAAAAGTATTGTCTACATTAAGCACGAATCTGATGCGTGACGGTTACTCGGAAGGTTTGATGTCAGCGGGAACAACGGAGGAATTTTTAAACAGGCTGGATGTTGAAGAGAAGAAAGAAGCTGCTCCAGAAAAAGAGTTCACGAAGACCGTTGTTGCTGTTACAGCTTGTGCAACAGGGATCGCACATACGTACATGGCAGCTGAAGCTCTGGAAAAAGCGGGACGTGAGCTAGGTGTTTCTGTACTCGTTGAAAAGCAAGGTGCGAGCGGAATTGAAGATGAGTTATCAGCAGATGTGATCAAAAATGCAGACGCTGTCATCTTTGCAACGGATATTGCACCAAAGCAAAAAGACCGTTTTGCAGGTAAATCGTATGTGCAGACACGAGTAGCTGAACCGTTACGAAAAGGGAAAGACATGATCCAAAAAGCGCTGAGTAACCCTGATGGTGTTGTTGAAGTTGAGGAAGAAGAATCATCTACTTCACAATCAAGTGGCGGAGGCGGATTCTTTAAAGATATGGTCCAAGCGGTAATGACAGGGATCTCTTACATGATTCCCGTTATCGTAGCAGGTGGATTGATGATGGGGATCGCAAAACTCGGTGCGATGCCGTTCGGGCTTGTGAATGAACTCGCAGATCCGAAATACGCTACACATTCAAACGAGCTATTCGTTATTCTGCACCATCTCGATAAGTTTGGTGCACTCATATTCAAATTCATGTATCCGATATTTGCCGCGTTCGTCGCGTATTCACTGGCTGACCGCGTTGGTCTTGTAGCTGGATTTATCGGAGGAGCTTTTGCAGGCGGACTTCATTACACGTTCTGGAACAATCCGGAAGGCATTCCGTCTGGATTTTTAGGAGCATTGATCCTTGGTCTTGCAGCAGGTTATATCGCTCGCTTCTTGAACCGAAAAATACAGTTGAACAAAAACTTAGCTGCGATGAAGCCGATGTTTCTCATCCCAGCGATCTCTGTACTATCGATCTTTTTCTTGAACTTTTATATTGTAGACCCTGTGTTTGGCGGTCTGAACGTTGTGTTACGCAACTGGATCGAGTCTGCACAAGGAACGGGTGACGTTGTGCTTGCATCGATCATCGCTTCTGCAACTGCTTTTGACTTAGGTGGACCGATCAATAAAGCAGCTGGTGCAATCGCGATCGGACTTGCCGCTGATGAAGTGTATCCGTTAACAGCTCGCGTTCTAGCGATCGTTATTCCACCGATCGGCCTTGGAATCGCTGTTGTCATTGATAAATATATCGTCGGTCGCCGTGTATTCCCAGCAGACCTTCGTGTAGCAGGAAATACTTCGTTGTTATTAGGATTCCTTGCAATTTCTGAAGGTGCGATACCGTTCATGCTTCGTAACCCGTTGATCACGATACCGATCAACATTATTGGTGCGATCCTTGGCGCAAGTACGGCTGTCTTGCTTGGAGCTGTTCAATGGCTTCCGCTTCCGGCAGTTTGGGGCTGGCCACTCGTTGAGAACCTTTGGGCTTACTTGCTCGGACTCGTTGTCGGCGCAGCATTCATCGCATTCTCCAACATCTTTATACGCTTTGCGATTTTAAAGAAAAAAGAGAGACAAGCGTAAAAAGAAAAGCTCTGTTGTCCTTGGAAGAGATTGATTTCCGCTTCAGGATGCTCGCTTTCCGGGGGGCGTGCGGTGAGCCTCCTAGCGCTCTGCGCTGATAGGAGTCTCACCTGTCCCGCTGATCCCCCAGGAGTCTCGCACCTTACGCTCCAATCAACTTACAAGGTCGAAGAGGACAAAGTGAAATTGAAGCATTAACTCTAAAAATATTAAAAAAGAAAAGGGGCGCATCTTGTTAAAAAGGTGACCCCTCTTTCTATTAAACGTGAGCAACTCGGGAGGGAAACAGCATGAAACAGAAACAAAAAAAGGTATACGTCGTACCGCATTCGCATTGGGATCGCGAGTGGTACTTTACTATAGAAGATTCAAACCTACTACTCGTAGAAAACATGGACCGACTGATGGATGTTATGGAGAAAGACCCTGAGTATACAGGTTATGTATTTGACGCGCAGAGCTCGATCATTGATGAGTATCTAAAGATTCGTCCAGAAGAAAAAGAACGGTTGAGCCGTTTGATCGCCGATAAGCGAATTTTCGTAGGACCATGGTACACACAAGCGGATTCCCTATTAGTAAACAGAGAGTCATTGATCCGCAACTTGATGTACGGAACGCGAATCGCTGAAAAGATGGGTCACTCCCTGAACGTTGGTTACCTGCCTGATATTTTTGGTCAAAACACGTACCTTCCGTCCCTGTTCAAAGAGTTTGATATCGATTATAGCGTGTTGCAGCGCGGAATCTATACCGATCAGTTGAACGGTGATCTGAACTTCACGTGGCAATCCCCAGACGGCGAGAGCGTGAAGGCAAACAATATCTACTTCGGCTACGGTCCAGGAAAATTTTTATCTGATGATCCTCAGTACATGGAAGAACGATTGCTGCCTATTTTAGAAAAAATAGCTGATCTGAACGCGAGCACGGATAACTTGTTGTTGCCAGCCGGTGGTGACCAAGTGCTCGTGCGTGAGCATTTTCCTGAAACGGTAAAAAAGCTGAACGAAAAAGATGACAAACACGAATATGTGCTATCTGACTATGAAACGTTCATGAAGGATACGTGGCAAGAAGGAGATTTTAAGAACGTGATCGAAGGTGAGCTGATCGCGACTCAAAAATCTCGTATCCATAATACGATTCGTTCTCAGCGTTATGATATCAAGAAACTTAATGATATTGCTGAAGAAAAGGTCATTTATGAACTTGAACCTTTAGCGAGTTTTGCAAGTACGCTAGGTTTTAAATATCCGCAAAGATGGCTGGACGAGATGTGGAAGATGCTTTTCGATGTTCACGCGCATGACAGCATTGGTGGTTGTAATTCTGATGACACGAACCAAGAAATTGTGAATCGTCTTACGAAAGTTATACGAATTGCTGACGGCTGTTTGAATCTATTAAAAAAACAGATATCAGAAGCTGTGAGCCGTAAGCTAGGCAAAGATTCGATCTTTGTGATGTTCCATCTGCTTCCTAAAGAGTTTGAAGGCTCTAAAAAAGTCGTTCTTTTTACAAAAGAAAAAGGGTTCGGTGTTCGTGACCTAGACGGAAATCCTGTTTTGTTCGACGTATTGAATCAGGAATATATCTCAGGTGGAAAGACGATCGTTGTGACAGCAGAAGGTGAGAAAGAAGTAGAAGCGCCAGGTTATTACAGAAACGAAGTGCTTTTACAGAATGTGAAACTTCCGTCAATGGGATATGAAACATTTGAAGTAGTGGAAGATGAAGTGATTGAACATGTAGCTCCGAAAGTTGAAGATAACCGAGCGATACAGAATGAGAGCTTCCGCATTTTTGAGGAAGATGGCAGACTTCATTTAACGGTGAAGACATTGAACAAGACGATCTCAGATTTTATGAAGTTTGAAAATGTTGCGGATGCGGGCGATTCTTATGATTTCTCTCCGCTTGCAGGAGATTCTCCGATTTATTCCCGAGAGATCGAATCTGTTTATGTAGAAGGAAGTAAAGCTGTAGAATTCATGGAGGTCGTGCATCTGTTGCAGGTGTCGAAAGACTTGGAAGAACGAAAAGTTGGAGACGCAACAGGGTCTCTAGCTATTGTGACCCGATTCGAACTTCGTAGGGGTGAAGACTTTATACGCGTTACACATGATATTGAAAACGAAGTAAAAGATCACCGCGTGCGCGTGTTGCTGCAAACTTCTGTTGAATCACCAGATTACTCGTTCGGCGATCAAGGCTTCAGCTTGATTCAGCGCCCTACCGTTAATCCTTACATGGAGAACTGGAAAAAAGAAAAGTTCGCTGAAGCACCGGTGCCGATCTATCCGCTTGAAAATCTAGCAGGTGTAACGAACGGAGAGTTAACTTCTGCTGTTATCACGAAAGGCATCAAAGAGTATGAGTTGATGAAAGAAACGGGGCAGCTCGCTTTAACGCTGTTCCGAAGTGTTGGGCTGCTAGGACGTGACAACTTAGCTTGGAGACCAGGCCGCGCGTCAGGTATCAACAACAAAGTCGTTTACACGCCAGATGCCCAAATGCAGACGAAAATGTCGTTCGAGTACGCAATTACGGTCACAGAAGGTCATGATGTTAAACAGTTGTTTAACACGGTAAATAATTATCGCGGACATAGTGTGAGTTATCAAAAGCAAGCGTTGAACACGTTTGAAGAGAGACTCGACCGTTTTGAAATTCCTTATCCAGTGGATATTTTACCTGCGAGATTCAGCTTGTTTGAGACAGAAGGTGACCTGTTCCTAAGCACGATGAAAAAAGCGCATGACGATGATTCGGTCGTCTTACGTTTGTTTAACCCGAGTGAGGTAGAACAGACAGTCTTATTAAGAAGTGAACACATCCAATCTGTTCTACAAACGAAACTGAACGAAAAAATTGTGATCGACGTGAAAGACGAAGTGACGGTTCGAGCAAGAGGATACGTTACATTAAAGCTTCGTATGAAGGAGAATGTGTAATGAGTTTTCCAAAAAAAGTTGAGAATTTGTTAAAAACAATCTATGGCGAAGATTTTTCGCCTAATTATAAAGAAGAGATCGTTATGCTTGTAGAGGGTTGGAGAAAGAAGAAGTGGAGCGAAACAGCTCCACTTTCTGAAAAAAATGTGTATCTGATCACGTACGGCGACATCATCAAAGAAGAAGGGGAGCCGACGTTAAAAACGTTGAACAAGTTCATTAACGAATACGCGGCAGATGAGATTACGGATGTACATTTGTTACCGATGTTTCCGTATACGTCTGACGATGGTTTTTCGGTCGTTGATTATCGTGAGATCCACCCTGAACTGGGGGATTGGTCGGATATTGAACATTTCTCAAGCGATTATCGTTTAATGTTTGATTTTGTGGCGAACCATATGTCGAAGTCGAGCAAGTGGTTTCAAGGCTATCTGAAGGGTGAGGCAGAATATGCGAACTATTTTACCCCGAAAGAAGAAGGTTTCGACGCTTCAAACGTTGTGCGTCCTCGTACTTCTCCGCTATTTCACGAGTACGAAGGCGGAAAGACAGCGTGGACCACATTCTCTGAGGACCAGGTGGATGTGAACTTTAAGCATTTTCCTGCGTTGCTTGAGATGACGGATATTTTACTGAATTATGCGAACCGCGGTGGGACAAGCATTCGTCTAGACGCGATCGGTTTCATGTGGAAAGAATCTGGTACAACATGTATTCACCTTCCTCAAACACATGCCATCATCCAGTTGTGGCGTGAGATTTTAGAAGAATTGCAATTAAACACGCTCTTAATCACAGAGACGAATGTTCCTCATAAAGAAAATATCAGCTATTTTGGTGACGGAAACAATGAAGCACATATGGTGTATCAATTTTCATTGCCGCCGCTCGTATTGCACACGTTAACGACTCATGATGCGAGTAAGCTGACCGGTTGGGCGAAGTCGATTGAAAAGGTGTCTGATTCGGCTACGTATTTTAACTTTTTAGCGAGTCATGACGGTATCGGCATGCGTCCAACAGAAGGAATTTTAACAGAAGAAGAGCGTTCCTCATTGGCTAAGAAAGTACTGAGTAACGGCGGTCGTGTTTCGTATAAAAGTAACCCAGACGGAACGGAATCTCCTTACGAGCTGAACATCAATTACATGGATGCGATCATCAACAAAGACGAAGATACGAGTGAAGATATGCAAGTGCAAAAAATGCTTGCGGCACATTCCGTTTTGTTCTCCGTGATGGGTGTTCCAGCCGTCTATTATCATTCGCTGTTAGGGTCTGAAAACGATTATGAAGGATTGGAGTCGTCAGGAATCAACCGTCGAATCAATCGCCAAAAGTTTCAATACGATGAGTTGGTAGCTGATTTGGAAACATCTACTCGACGTCAAAAAGTGTTTACGGGATTGAAGCGTTTGATTCGTACGCGTCAGCAGGAAACGGCGTTCTCGCCATTCGCTTCACAGTCGATTGTAGATCTTGGGAAGCAGGTATTCTCACTGATTCGCAGAAATGAAGAAACAGGTGATACGGTGCTGTTCGTGATGAATGCATCGAATAAACTGATCGATGTGGAACTTCCTTTCGGCGGGCAAGACTTGTGGAGCGGAACTTCAGTTGAAGGAACTGTTGAACTTGTTCCGTATCAGTTTATGTGGATTAAAAAATAAAGTAGGTGGACACGGATGAAGATTGTCATTGCTCCTGATTCATTTAAAGAAAGTATGACAGCGGCTGAGGTCTGTAGAGCAGTGGAAGCTGGTTTTAAAAGTACGTTTCCCCAAGCAGAATATGTGCACGTTCCTGTTGCCGACGGTGGAGAAGGAACCGTTACATCGGTTGTAGATGCAACAGGCGGCGAGATGGTCGAAGTCCAGGCAACAGGTCCGCTCGGTGAAAAAGTAGATGCATTTTACGGAGTAACAGGTGACGGGAAGACGGCAGTGATTGAGATGGCTGCTGCTTCCGGTCTTCATCTTGTTCCGAGAGAGAAGCGGAATCCTTGTGTGACAACAACACGGGGAACAGGTGAACTGATTCTAGACGCTTTAAATCGCGGTGTAGAGCGAATCGTGCTCGGTCTTGGTGGATCTGCAACAAATGACGGCGGTGCTGGAATGGCATCTGCACTCGGTGTTAAGTTTTTGAATGTGAACGGCGATGAGTTGAGTGCTGGTGGTGAAGCGCTTCGTGAACTGTTGACCATTGATGTTTCTGGACTAGATGCTAGACTGCAGTCAGTGAAGATAGATGTGGCGTGTGATGTAACAAATCCGTTAACGGGACCGCACGGGGCATCGGCTGTTTTTGGACCGCAAAAAGGTGCGACGCCAGAAATGGTTGGCATTTTAGATGAAAGTTTAAAACGATACGCTGAAGTAGTGGAGCGAAATCTTGGTGTTGCAGTAGATGAGTTACCAGGCGCGGGCGCTGCTGGCGGCCTTGGTGCAGGAGTTGTGGCGTTTTTAGACGGAAAGCTGCAGAGCGGAATTGATCTTGTGCTTGATGTAATTCATTTTGAAGATAGGGTTCGTGATGCGAATCTCGTCATTGTTGGAGAAGGCAGGATCGATTCTCAAACCATTCATGGGAAAGCGCCAGTTGGTGTAGCGAAAAGAGCGAAGACTGTTGTGGACGGTGTACCCGTTGTTGCGATTGCTGGCAGCATAGGTCCTGATTATGAAACGGTGTATGATCACGGAATTGATGCTGTTTTTAGCGTGATGAACAGTGTGGTGACGTTAGAGGAAGCATTGCTGCATGGAGCGACTAATGTGGAAAACACAGCGGAAAATATAGCTCGTGTTATAAAGTATGTTAAATAAAGAGGCATGGAATCTCCATGCCTCTCTCTTATTTATGATTTCTAGTTGTAACTAATCGCTTGTTTACCCATCTGTTCCCAAGCGGCAACGAAGTTTGTTCGATTGATCTTACGGTTTTTCTCGTTCGTCAAAGGATCGTTGAAGTAGATATATTGACTGTCATAACCTGTAACGAGTACAGAGTGTTCTCTATACGTAATTTTGACGGGTCCCTGTTCCGTATAAAAAGTTTGAAACTGAGAAGAAGGAAGTTTAGTGAACCACGTATTAGCGATTACCCAAACAGGTTTCTTTTTATCAAGCTGGTTTGTAACACTTGTAAAAGGTTTTCCTGTTAAGTTTACAACCCGATTACCAAGATACTGCCTTGTCAACGTGTCGATCGGTTTTTGATATACGCCATAACCAGGTTTGCTTTTGTCATACATATCGCCGACAAAGCCTACGTTTGGATTACCAAAATACACTTTTCCGTCTACCTTGCGATAAGGCGTTGGATCTTTTACAACTTGTTTTGCAAGTGTCATCTTGTCTGCTTTTACACCAGCATAATTTAACAGCATGGCTAAACTCGTAACTTCACAACCTCTTGGAAGCTCTGGAAGTTGAGAAACGAGAGGTGCATTCAATAACACTTTTGTAGGAACAGTTGTTTTAACAAGCCAACTCGCGATCCAACCTGTTCGATTATCAGGTAACGTGATGCGATACCAGAGCTCGTTTCTAGAATTCGTAAACTGTTCAAAAGCGACTACTTTTGTTCCATTTTTAAGCTGAGTGACTATCTTATAGTCTGTACTCGCACCTGAACGGATATTGGCAACATCTACATTTACATAAAGAGTTTTACTAACTTTAGTAGCAGCAGAAACGTTTATTCCTGAAAAATATGTAGAAATACTAAGCAATAAACAAACAACAAGTAAACTTTTTAAAATCCCCTTCATTTTTCCCCTCCATCATTTAATTTATGGCACTCTTAAACTCTATTAAATGACAGAATTTTCAGCAATGGGCAATCTTCTTTATTTTATTAACATAATAACCATTACTTAGAAAAACGACGGGAGATATGGCATAGACCATATTGTGCATATAAAACTTTTGGTAAACTACTGATTAATAAATCGTTTTACAAAGTGTTTAAACTTATCGTACAGTTGGTGTAAATTAAACAACTGTTTAAAAATTGGGAGGTCATTTCATGAGTATTATTGATATTAACTGTGATATGGGCGAGAGTTTTGGGGCTTACAAACTTGGAACAGACGAAGAGATTTTAAAATACATAACGTCAGCCAACATCGCATGTGGTTTTCATGCGGGAGATCCTGCGACGATGAGAAAAACCGTTAAATTAGCATTAGAGCATGGAGTTGGAATCGGTGTTCATCCGGGATTGCCTGATCTGGCTGGATTCGGCCGCCGAAACATCGATATCTCTCCACAGGAAGCATATGAGATGGTGGTTTATCAGATGGGTTCGTTGTGGGGATTTGTACAGGCTGAAGGCGGAACGATTCAACACGTGAAACCGCATGGTGCGCTTTATAACATGGCGGCGGTGAGTCGTGAACTGTCAGAAGCGATTGCCGAAGCCGTTTACAAAGTGAATCCTGAGCTTATTTTATTTGGACTTGCAGGGAGTGAGCTCGTTCAAGCTGGTGAAAAGGTCGGGCTGCGCACAGCATCTGAAGTTTTCGCCGATCGTACGTATCAGCAAGATCGCACACTTACTTCACGCAAACTGCCACATGCTGTGATTACGGATGATGATGCGGCTGTCGCACAAGTGATTCGTATGGCTAAAGAGGGAAAAGTGATGACGCAGCAAGATGTTGATGTCGATATTAAGGCAGATACGGTTTGCATCCATGGAGATGGTGCGCATGCACTGAGTTTTGCGAAGAAAATCAGACAAACGTTAGAGGATGCTGGGATCTCTGTACGTAAAATCGGAGAAAGTATTTAAATTAGATTGCAGCAAGCTCAAAGGGACGCACCTTTGAGCTTTTTTTAATGTGTGGTAGATTGGTCAGGTGGTTAGGAGTGGTTTTCAGGTGGTGGAGGGACGATGAGCGGTAAAAAATGAAGGCTCACCGGTGGAAACTCCCACTTTACAGGTGGAACGACCGACTTTACCGGCGAACGTGTAACAAATATAGAAACACGTACCGTAAAACCCCTCTCTATGTCATAATAAAACTGGAAACTTCTACTAAAGAAAGGAAGCATCACACCTATGATTTGGATTCTTTACCTTATCTTTTTTATTCTATCATTGACACTCTCAATACTTGGTGCACCAACGTGGATGTTCATCACGCTGCTAATATTATTTGTAGCAGGCTCTTTTCTAACTCTTCTCTATCCGTTAATGTGGCAAAAAGATGCTGAACAAGTAAAGAAATACTTACTAAAATCAAAGCAGCCGTACCACCGCTTTTTATATGCATTCTTATATGAAGAAAGTGAGGCTGAAACGAAGCTCACGAAAATTAAACAAGCTCAGGCGAGAAAATATGCTGAGATCATGCTCTTCACACAACAAGAAAGATGGGCAGATGTGAAGGAGCTTCTACAGACTATGAAAAAAAGTGATCTCACCCTTTATTATTCTGCAATCGTTGCGATGGAAGAAGGCAGACAAGACGAATACGAGAATTACAAGAAACAATTGAAAGACCGCGATTATGTGACATGGTTAACAGTTGAACAGCATCGACGCAACGGCAACAGAGACGAGGCGTTCGCTATTCTCGATAAACAAATAAGTACCTTAGGTGGACTAAAATTACTATCCGCCCTTCACTATAAAAAGAAGCTACTACATACAGCGTAAACGTCAAAAACTAGAACTCCATTACAAGGAAATCTAGTTTTTTCTTTTTCCAGCACATTCCACGCGTCTTCGAGCTACCTTTATCCGACAAATAACAGTATAATTAGGCATAAAAACATTTTTTGTAAAAAGGCAGGAATATAGGGGATGAATAATTTTAGATTCGGTATTCGCCAGAAAATCATTACTGGCTACATTGTCATCATTGTCTGTTTAATTGCTGCTATTCTTGCGGTGACCAACCAGCTGGATAACATGAAGAGTGAGAGGAACTTTATCATCCAGCATGATATTGCGGTCAGGGACCTTACGAGTCAGATTGAAAAAGATTTGCTAACAATGGAGACGAACAAAAGGGGTTATCTGATTACAGGAGATGAGAGCTATCTTCAGTCTTATGATGAAGCTCGTTCAAAATGGACGAAGGACTTCAACACGCTGAACGAACTTCTCTCTGATAATCCGAATCAGCAAAAAAACGCTGCAACGATTAATGAAAACATTAAAGAATGGATCGCAGTTGCGGGAGATCCGCCTATTAAAATGAAGCAGCAGAACGATACGGCGGGTATCACGGAATTCTTCAGACTAGATCCAGGGCAAGAAAAGACAGCACAAGTGCTTCAGCAATTCGATTCTTTTCGAACAAAAGAAAAAGTACTTACTGAACAACGCGCAGATGATCTGAACGACCAGAATCGATACTTAGAGATCGGTCTTTTTAGTTTGCTCGCATTCGTTGTTATCGCATCTATTACGCTTGCTTATATTATTTCCGGTTCGATCATTAAGACGATCAAAGCGGTAGTTGAGACGATTCGTGCCATGACGTCAGGCGGAAACTTGAGCAGCCGTATTCATGTGAAATCGAACGATGAGATCCGAGACTTAGGAGAAGCGACGAACGAACTGTTGAACTCTTTTGAAGAACGCGACTGGCTACAACGAAGTGTCACGGATGTTGTGAGTAGGAACCAAGGCGTTTCATCGCTTGAAACGCTTGCAGAGATCTTCCTTTCTGCGACAGCACAGATCACGGAATCGTCGTACGGTGCCTTTTATATTAAAGAAGGTAAAGACGAGAACATTCGCTTTGTTAAAAAAGGAGCGTTCGCGGACACGAATGCAGATGTAGGACGAGCTAGCTTTAAGCTAGGACAAGGTCTCATCGGCCAATGTGCACTCGAAAAACGAGTTCAAGTGATCGAAAAGATCGATGGAAACTATACGCTCATTTCTTCTGGACTTGGTGAAACAAAACCGAACAGCATCTTGATTGCGCCGATTGTGCACGAAGATGAAATTGTAGCCGTAATCGAGCTAGCGAGCCTAACGACTTACAGCAACCAGCACATTGCATTTATTGAAAAAGTACTTGAAACATTCGGACTCACGATCAACCGAGTGATCGACCGAATGGAGATTGCAAGACTTCTATCTGAATCACAAGCGATGACAGAAGAACTGCAGGCGCAATCTGAAGAGCTTCAAACGCAATCTGAAGAATTACAGATGCAATCGGAAGAACTGCAGATGATCAACGAACAGCTTGAATCTCGATCACAAGATGCTGAGGAAAAATCGAAGGCACTTGAGATCGCGAAAAAGGACCTTGAAGATAAGGCGAAGCAGTTAGAAACAGGATCTAAATACAAATCAGAGTTTTTGGCGAACATGTCTCATGAACTGAGAACGCCGCTTAACAGTATCTTGATTCTTTCCGAGATGCTTGCTGAAAATGGCAACCAGTCACTTTCTGACGAAGAGTTAGAATTCGCTCGAGTGATTCATTCATCTGGACAAGATCTTCTGAATCTGATCAATGATATTTTAGATCTTTCGAAGGTAGAAGCAGGTAAACTGGAGATCATGCTTAGTGAGGTGAACCTCAGTGAGTTCCCGGCTAACCTGGAAAGAAACTTTACGCATATCGCGGATCAAAAGAATCTTAACTTTACGATCAATATGGCTCCTGACGTCCCACCACTGCTACAGACAGATGAAAAACGTTTTCAGCAGATCGTCAAGAACCTGCTGTCCAACGCGTTTAAGTTTACGGAAAAAGGATCCGTATCTGTTAGCGTGAAAAAGGTTCAGACAGATGTGATCTATAACGGTGTTGATTATTGGTTAGAAGTTGCGATCAAGGATACGGGAATCGGTATTCCGAAAGAGAAGCATGCACTCATCTTCCAAGCTTTCCAGCAAGGGGATGGAGCAACGATTCGCAAATTTGGCGGCACAGGTCTTGGGTTATCGATCAGCAGTGAGTTTGCGAAGCTTTTAGGCGGAAGACTGCAGCTGCAAAGTGAAGAAGGAAAAGGAAGTACGTTTAAACTTCTTATTCCAAGTATCGCTGATGAAAATGTTTCGGTTCAAACGTTTCTTGGTGCATCAGCTGAAGTGGCAACTGCACTTGAACAGTCAGGCAACCCGCTACCTGTCGCAGAACCACCAATAACAGCTAAAATTGTACCTGCAGAACCTGAGGAAGAACAACCATCGATCTCTGTTGATGAAGAGAACGTATTCTACGGTAAAACGGTATTGATCACAGATGACGATAACCGAAATATCTTCGCGCTAAAAACAGCTCTAGAACAAAAAGGAATGAACATTCTAATTGCAAATAACGGCATGGAGTGTCTGGACGTTCTTGATGCGAACAAGAATATAGATCTGATTTTGATGGATATCATGATGCCAGAGATGGATGGCTATGAAACGATGCAGCGCATTCGCGGAACCGGTGAGCACAAGGACTTGCCAATCATTGCGTTAACGGCAAAAGCGATGAAGAACGACCGTGAAAAGTGTCTTGAAGCAGGGGCGTCTGATTATATCAGCAAACCGCTGAAGCTCGAACAGCTCTTTTCTGTAATGCACGTTTGGATGACAAAGTGAGGATCGACCACTGATGAATGATTTCTTATGGAACAACGATGACAACCAGGAAAATAGCATAACGGAAACACTCGAGATGGATCTGTTGTTAGAAGGATTGTACCGCGTATCTGGATTTGATTTTCGCCAGTATATGCGGTCCTCCATCCATAGACGTGTGCACAACCGCATGCAGCTCGAACAGATTCCAACGATTACGGGAGTGCTGGAAAAAGTTCTGCACGAACCCGCTTTTATGACGACGCTGCTCAATGACTTTTCGATCAACGTAACGGAGATGTTTCGTAACCCGGAGTTTTTTCGTGCATTTCGTAAAAAGGTGATTCCCGAGTTGAGAGATCTACCAGAGATCCGCATTTGGCACGCAGGATGTGCCACGGGTGAAGAAGTATACTCGATGGCTATTTTGATGGAAGAAGAAGGCTTAAGTCATAAGACGAAATTTTATGCGACAGACATGAATGAACCAGTGCTGAACAAAGCGCGTACAGGGATTCTGCCGCTGAGCAAGATGAGGACGTACACGAAGAACTATATGGCGGCTGGAGGGACTCAAGCATTTTCTGAATACTATACGACAGACGGCCACTTTGCTTATTTAAAGCCTTCGTTGTTAAAGCAGATCAGCTTTCTGCAGCATAATCTTGTGACGGATCATTCGTTCAATGAATTTCATGTTATTCTTTGTCGAAATGTCTTGATCTACTTTACGGCTGCTCTTCAAAATCAAGTGCATGAGCTGTTTTACGATAGCCTCAGCCCGAATGGTTTTCTTGGACTTGGTGATAAAGAATCCATTCAATTTGCGGACTGTGCAGATAAGTACGCTGATTTTGCGGAACAAGTAAAAATCTATCAAAAAAAATAAAGCAGGAAGAAGGGGTGTGAAAACCTCTTCAATCCTGCTTTTTTATTTGGCTTGAATCATCATGATACACATATCATCGCTCTGACCTTTTTGCTGTTCTTCTGGCATGACAAGATGGATGGGCGAGCGAATGTTACTCCATTTTTCCGAAGCCACGTACTTCAGCTTCTCTAGCATCAATTCTTCGTCGTCATCAGCTTCTAAGACACCATCCGTAAAGAGCAGCATCTGAATGTTGTCTTCGTAATGGATAACAGACTTCTTCACTTCGATTTGTTCAAAGAAACCGACCGCAAAGCAGCTGCGTTCAATCGATTGAAGGGAGTTATCAACGAGCGCATAGCCTTCAGGATGCCCGGCATTTACGTATTCGACCGTCTTTTTCTCCGTATCGATCAAAAGATAGATGCCTGTGAAATAGTAGTTGTAGTCGTTCTTCGGGTTATGCAGAAGTGCCATATAACGGTTCAATTCTTTGATCACGAGCTCCGGATCTTTAAGCTCTTTAATGCTATCCCGCATAACAGAAGAGATGAACATGCAGACAAGAGAAGAGGAAATTCCGTGCCCCATCATATCAAGCAAGATGATGCCATACCGGTGGTCATCGAACTTATGCCAATAATACATATCGCCTGCGAGCTTAAAGGAAGGCAGGTGAGACACGTTAATCGTAATGTTGTCTTCTTTGATCGGAGGATTCAACAAGCCTTTTTGAACTTGCATCGCAAGGTCGAGCTCGTTCTGAATCTTTTGCTCTTGTTCAGCATGCCAGTCTTTTTCGTACTTCAATCGCAGTGCGACTCGAATTCTAGCAAGTAGTTCTACTTTATTAATAGGCTTCGTCACATAATCCATCCCGCCGCAGTCCAGCGCTTCTGCTAACTTCGTAGAGTCTTCAAGCGCGGTGATGAAGATGATCGGAATGTCTTTGAAACGCTCGTCTTTCTGTACGCGCTGACAAGCCTCGATCCCATCGATCTCGGGCATCATGATATCAAGGAGAATCAAGTCGATCGACTTTTTGTTCAGCTCTTTTTCATTTTCTTCGAGGTGATCGAAAAGCTGTTGAGCCGATGAGAGTGAGGTACAGTCTTCGTAGCCTGCATTCTTCAATATTTTTTCTATTACAAATAAATTTACCGTATTATCATCAACGATCAGAATGGACATTCAAACTTCTTCCCCTTATATGTACCATTTATTGTGTGTTCTTCAAATATCATTCATATCTATAACTCTAGTATACAAGTAAATGAGGAAAGGGACTATTTTTTAGATTATTTAGAGTGGGATAGCGGTAGTGGAACAGTTATTAGGAGTGATTCTGTTAGTTATAGCAGAAGTGGGGGTGTCTTACGTAATAGACTGTGTGCAGGATAAGGACATTGTTGCGGTTTGTACACACCAGATAGACTGCTTGAAATATATCCACGGTAATCCAAATTATATTCACGGATAAGCGTAATAATTTCACGGATAACCACAATAATTTCACGTATAAAATAATTTAAACGATTTTCGACACTTATCGCCACAGTAATTATTCATGAAAAGACACATTGCTCAACCTTGTGTTCATTTTAAACATTTTAGTTGACATTAATGTTCGTTTGTAACATTATAATACATATAAGGTGTTCGAAAATAACAAAGGTGATGAAAATAATGCCTAAAGAGCGTAGAGAGCAAATTCTTCAACAATTAAATGAGAACGGAAAAATTGAGATTGAGGACCTAGTAAACGAATTAAATGTTTCGGCGATGACAATCCGCCGTGATCTTGCTTTTCTCGAAGAAACGGAACAGATTATTAGAACGCATGGCGGAGCGATACTTAACAAGCCGTTAGTCGTGGAATCATCTTTCCGAACAAAAGAAGGAAAGTTCAACGATCGGAAGAGAGCAATCGCCGAGAGAGCTGTACAATTCATACAGGATCACTCTACTATTCTTTTAGATTCAGGAACGACAACGTTAGAGATCGCAAAATTGTTAAAAGAGAAAACGACGATCACAGTTGTTACAAATGATATAAAAATTGCAGCTGAGCTTCTAGATACGGATGTGAAAGTAATCGTTACTGGCGGCGAACTTCAAAATACGATTGGAACATTGTTCGGCCCATTAACAGAGCAAATGTTAAAAGGGATTCACGTAGATCTCTTTTTCTTAGGAGCTCATGCGATCCACAGCCGAGCGGGTGTTACAGCACCGACTTATGAGAAGGCTGCGATCAAAAAGCTGATGATTGAAGCATCAGAAAAAACATGGCTCGTGGCTGACTCTAGCAAGTTTGATCAAAAATCATTAACAAAAGTTTGTGATCTAAACCAAATACACGGTTTGATTACAGATCAGCACATTTTAGATGAAACGGAAAAAATACTGAATGAATATTTAGAAGTCGTAACCGTTGAAGGTGGTGAAAAGGGATGAAAGTCGGCGTTATCGCAGATGATCTAACAGGTGCCAATGCGACAGGGGTAAAACTGATCAAGCAAGGTTTTGAAGCGGCAACAATGGTGTATTACGATCAAGAACCAGCTTCAGGAAGTTATAACGCCGTTTGTATCGATACGGATAGCAGGTATGCACGAAAAGATGTGTCCGAGATGCGGATCAAAAAGTCATTGAACAACCTTCAGCGTTGGGGTGCAGATGTTATCTGTAAACGAATCGACAGTACCGTAAGAGGAAACATCGGAACAGAGATCGACATGGTCTTGAATGAACTTGGCGAACGATCGATTGCGGTTGTCGTTGCATCGTTTCCAGATTCAAGCCGAATCACATCTGGCGGTTACTTGCTCGTCGATGGTGTACCTGTTCAAGTGACAGATGTTGCCAAGGATCCGGTCATGCCTCTTACAGAATCATATGTTCCTTCTATTATCAGTAAACAGAGTGAGCATCTTGTATCACACATCGGGCTCGAAACTGTTTTACAAGGAAAGAAAAGAATTCTGCAGGAGTTAAAGGGAAAAATAGACGAGGGAAATCGTATTCTTGTGATGGATGCGGTAACAGATGAAGAGATTGAAGACATCGCCCATGCGATGGCATTGATCGAGGACTACCAACTCGTACCGGTAGACCCTGGACCATTAACAGCTTATTACGCAAAGGCTTACACGTCTCTCCACACACAAAGTAAAAAAATACTCGTCACAGTTGGAAGTGTAACCTCTTTAAGTGGTGAGCAACTAACGTATTTGATCGATAAAACGGATGCGAAACCCGTCTACGTGGATGCTGAGAAATTAGCAAGTCTATCAGAGAGCTGGGAAACAGAAGTTCAAAGAGCTGTGACAGCAGCCTTAGAAGCTATCCATCACCAAGACATCCTGATCATCACGACCAATTCACCCGAAGCAAAACGATTAGAACTAAAACGATTGGCTGAAGAGCAAGGTGTGAGCCAGGATCAACTCGCAAAAAGAATCGCAGATGGGTTAGGAAAGATTACGCGTATTGTCATTCAGTCAACGAATTATGAGATCGGCGGCTGCTTCTCTAGTGGAGGAGATGTTACGGCTTCACTCTGTTCCGTCGGAAGAGCAGAAGGAATTAAGCTGAAAAATGAGGTGCTTCCCCTAGTCGCATACGGTGAATTCATCGGTGGTTATTTTGATGGTATACCGCTTGCGACAAAAGGCGGCATGGTTGGTGACAAAAAAGCGATTCACACGATTGTAAAGCACCTTTTAGCAAACCAAACATCTACAAAGCAAGTTCAATAAATCTTTTAAACAACTGAAGGAGGAACAAAACATGACAACAACAAAAACGACAACAACAGAAAAAGCGATCATCGCAATTCCAATGGGTGATCCTGCAGGTATCGGACCAGAGATCACGATGAAGTCTCTTGCGAAAAAAGAGATTTATGACGTGTGTAAACCACTTGTGATCGGAGATGCTGCGGTACTAGAAAAAGCGATCAAGATCGTAGGTAAAGACCTCGCGATTAATGAAGTAGCATCACCAGCAGAAGGAAAATACGAACTAGGGACAGTTGATGTAATCAACTTAAACAATATTGATATGAACAAACTTCAGTATGGTGAAGTATCTGCTCAAGGCGGACAGGGAGCGTTTGAATACATCAAAAAAGCAGTAGAGCTTGCTACAGCTGGTGAGGTTAAAGCGCTGGCAACAACACCGATCAACAAAGAATCGTTAAAAGCGGCGAATGTTCCTTATATCGGTCATACGGAGATGCTTGAAGCACTTGCAGGTTCAGATGACCCATTAACCATGTTTGAAGTAAAAGGGATGAGAATTTTCTTCTTAACACGCCATCTTTCATTAAAAGATGCGATTGCAGCTATGACGAAAGAACGTGTGCATGATTATTTAGTACGATGTGATCGAGCGCTCGCTCGTCTAGGTGTTGAAAACAGACGGTGGGCTGTTGCTGGACTGAACCCACATAGCGGCGAAGGCGGATTGTTTGGCTGGGAAGAAGTCGAGCAGATCAAGCCAGGTATTGAGCTAGCTGTTGCAGACGGAATCAACGCAGTAGGTCCGGTTCCAGCAGACTCTGTATTCTTCCAAGCACTTAACGGAAAATATGATGCGGTATTGTCCCTATATCATGATCAAGGACATATCGCAGCTAAGATGACGGATTTTCATAGAACCATTTCTATCACGAACGGACTTCCGTTCTTAAGAACTTCGGTAGATCACGGAACAGCGTTTGATATCGCGGGTAAGAACATTGCAGAGAGCACGAGTATGGAAGAATGTATTAAACTGGCAGCTCAATATGCACCGAAATTTACAGCGAACAGCCTTTAAGATAGTCAGATGAAAGTGAAGGGTTCTCATGCCCTTCACTATTATTTCAATAAAATAAAAGCGCTTACATTAAAGGGGGTTAATGAAATGGAAGTTTCAGGAGCACAAATGGTAGCTGGATTAGTTCTTGGGGTTATTGCATTAATTTTTCTCGTTTTAAAAACAAAGATTCACGCTTTTCTAGCTCTGATCATCGCGGCATCAATTGCCGGTCTTGTCGGAGGTATGGAACCTGGTAAAGTCGCTGATACCATCTCGGCTGGGTTCGGTAGTACGCTTGCCTCTATCGGTATCGTTATCGGACTCGGTGTGATGATCGGACGGATTCTCGAAGTGTCAGGAGCGGCTGAAACACTGGCATATTCACTGATAAAAGCAGTCGGCAGGAAAAAGGAAGAATGGGCGATGGCAATTGCGGGTTATGTGGTTTCCATTCCGATCTTTGTTGACTCAGCGTTTGTTATTTTAAATCCACTCGTAAAAGCTCTATCTAAGAAAACGGGCAAGTCGGTCGTATCATTAGGTGTAGCTTTAGCAGTGGGTCTTGTAATCACGCACTCTTTAGTACCGCCAACGCCTGGTCCTTTAGGTGTAGCGGGAATCTTTGGAGTGGATATCGGACTTATGATCGGTCTTGGCCTTCTTTTTGCCATTCCGACTATGATCGCGGGTGTTCTTTACGCCAAATGGATTGGTAAACGAATCTATCAAGTGCCGGATGATTCCGAGCTTGGTTTCACACGACCTACTAAACAAGCAGCTTATCAAGAGTTTATCGAGCTAGCTAGTGCGCGAGAGGATGCTCTACCTTCTTTAGGACGCTCACTTTTACCGATCGTTCTGCCGATTCTACTAATCTTTTTAAACACGACATTAACTGCACTTGAACTTACATCTGGTTTTTACGGAATCCTGATTTTCTTAGGAAAGCCAATTATCGCCGTAAGTATCGGACTCATTGTAGCGATCTACGCTTTAGCCGGTAACTTAAGTCGCTCTGAATCACTTGACCGAATGGAAGAGGGAATTCAGACAGCAGGTATTATCCTTTTAGTTACAGGGGCAGGTGGAGCACTTGGTAATGTTCTTCGTGAAAGTGGAGCGGGGAACTTTATCGCTGAAAAAATTGCAGATCTTCCATTACCGGCGATTTTGATTCCGTTCTTTGTCGCAACGATTGTTCGCCTTGTTCAAGGAAGTGGAACAGTAGCGATGATAACTGCAGCTTCTATTTCAGCACCGATCCTTTCTCAGCTAGATGTGAACATGGCACTCGCCGCTCAAGCTGCAGCGATGGGTTCGATGATCTTCTCGTACTTTAACGACAGCTTGTTCTGGGTAGTTAACCGGATGTTAGGCATTAAAGAGGTAAAAGAACAGATTATGGTCTGGTCTGTACCGACGACGATCTGTTGGTTCGTAGGATTAGTGTCACTGTTAGTCGCGAATATGATTTTTTAAACAGATGTTTAAAAAGAGTCTCATCATGTTGAAATCGTGGTGAGGCTCTTTTGTATATGAAGGGGGTCTTTTACAGCTTGTAATCAAGCTGTGACGACCGCTAAGCAGCTCACGACCACCGCTAACTCCTCCCATGCCATCTAAATCCAATAAAAAAAGAACCTACATCATGTAGATTCTTCTCTATCGAGCATTATTTATGAACAGGATCAACGGCTGATGCCGCATGAACGGGCAATGTGATCCGAAATGAGGTACCTTCTTTCCGTTTGCTGTCTACCAGAATCGTTCCTCCATGGTTGTGAATGATTTTAAAACAGACCATGAGCCCGAGGCCCGTTCCGTTGCATTTTGTCGTGTAGAACGGCTCACCGATTCTTTTTTGTTGCTCATCTGTCATGCCGACTCCGTTATCTTTGACCGTAAGAACAACATGGCCGTCAACAGGAGCAGCAGAGAGCGAAATCTTACCTCCGTCAGGCAGGGCTTCCATCGCGTTTTTTATCATGTTGATGATCACTTGTGTCAGCTGGTTCTTTTCACCGTAGACGAGAGGCATGTCTTTTTCTTTTTCAAATGAAATAATGACGTTGCGTAAATTCGCTTCAGGCTGCATGAGATCGATGACGTTCTGGATGCTTTCAACGATATTGAACCAGCTGAAATAGACAGCATGTGGTTTTGCTAGGACCATTAGTTCACTCACGATAAAATTGATGCGATTGATCTCCGTCAGAATGATGTCTTTAAAGAAGGTATTCTTCTCCTGATCGGATTCGTTAATGAGCTGAACGAGCCCTGCGATCGATGTAAGTGGATTGCGGATCTCATGTGCAATTCCTGCGGCTAAATCGCCGATTAACGAAACCTTTTCAGACTTTAATAGAATCTCCTCTGTTTTCTTTTTCTCCGTCACATCGTATTGGATTGAGATGTGCTGATAAGCCACACCTTCTGGATCTAGAAATGGAACGATCGTCGTATCCACCCAATAGAGCGAGCCGTCTTTCGCTTTGTTGCAGATCTCACCGTTCCATACGCGTCCTGCTTTGATCTCTTGTTTAATATGATGAATGAAGCTATCTGTATGAACGCCTGAATAGAAAATCTTGCCGTGATCCTGTCCGATTAATTCTTCGCGGGTATATTGCGTTAACTCACAAAAGTGATCGTTCACTTGAATGATGCGATCGTCTTTGTCTGTAACGGAGAAGATCGTTCCTTCAAAGAGAGCCGTTCGAATGTTGTTTAACTCTAGGATTGAGATATCTAAATCTCGATTTGTATGTTGAAGAGCTTTTTTCGTGTTATGCATGAATTTAGTATAGTGTGTAACGATTGAACGAGCAGCAGTATCGATCAAAAGGTTCAGGCGATTGGATGCAGTAATAGCACCATTAACGTTAGTACTAGAGGTTCCAAATTCTTCCTTTAACAGCTGTGAGATGATAACACGGGACTCGAAGATAAAATGAAGGGCGTGATCGAGCGGAATTTCCAACTCGGATGAGCGTTGGCCGAATGAGTCAGCCCATTTTTTGATCTTTTCTTCAGCGGTTTGAACATTTTCCGATAAGCCTTCACCTAAGTATTGAAAAAGAATTTCCATCCAGTGAGATACTTTGGTTTTGTAGATCGAAAAATCAGTTCCTAAGTTCTCGATCGGCGTTAGTGTGTCTACAAGTTGTTTGCTGTTTTCTTTTATTTTCGTTCCAAGCGTCTTACAACCTTCCATGGGGTTTGCCTCCTCGAACAGTTTCCGAATGTATCTGTTGAAACCTTCGACATTTCGACAAACATCCCTTCTATTGGAAGAAAAGGAATGATGAAAGTTTTTTAGTAATGCTTTGGTTGTCCTTGTGGGGAGTTGATTTCCGTTTCAGGTGCTCGCTTTCCGGGGGGTAGTGTGGTGAGCCACCTCGGCGCTCTGTGCCCTTAGGTGTCTCACCTGATTGGTTTAAGAAAGTTCCTTGCTCCTGCGTCTACAAGCAAATGCTATTGAGGTGTTTTTCCTCGTCGCATGCCTTACTTAGAAGGTTCTCAAGTGGTAGGCACGCACCTTACACTGCAATCAACTTTTCAAATGGTGTCAAAAAGCAACAATCTTTGATATAAGATACTAAGAATTTATGAAAAATAAAAGTAAACAAAAAAAGACACTCGATCTACTGTGATCAAGTGTCGCTCATTACATCGCTTCTAAGATACTCTCCATGTAGGTTTCGGTAAACACTTGAAAGCATAGATCGAGCATCTGATTTATCTCTTGAATGATAAATATCACTTCTTTTACGCTTGTTTCTTCTTGTTCTGCTAGGCGTTCAATCACATGAAGAATCTCACTGCGAATAAAAATGGTGGATTGCATGGCAACATCTAACGATTGTCCGTATTCAAGGGCATAGCGAGCAGTTTGAATCGCCCAAACTTTTAATCCATCTTCTCTTGCAGACGGCGATAACACGAGTGAGCTGCCGATGAGTTGGACTAACTTCATAATGTAATCGGTTGATGATTGACGATCAAAGAGCTGTTTATCTTTTATCGGATATTTCTTAAACCGTAGTGTAAGTATTTGCTCAGCCAGTTTCGGTGAATCATCGATGAGTGCTTTGGCTAATGTATGTTGGAGCTGATTCAAGATGGTAACCCCCTAATTTAAAAGATATATGTATTGAAATGTTAAGAAAATAAAGCTTTACCTTTAGTATTACTTAATCAGATAGGCTTGTCACGAACAATCGAGCTATTATAGACCAAATTTACAAAGAGGGCAGCTGAATAATCAGCTGCCCTCAGTTTCTGGTTGTTTTTCTTTTATAAAGAAAGAGATCACTAAACCGATCAAAGATAAAACGGATACGACGATAAAGGCCATGTTCGCGCCATACATATCGGGGTGTGTAATGTCTGGGCGCTCTGCCGCGGTTTCGGCAGTTGTGGTCATGACGGTCACTAAAATCGCAGTACCAACTGATGCAGCGATCATCTTCATCGTATTATCCATTGCCGCTCCGTGCGGGATCAATCGCTTCGGAAGCCGGTTGAGTCCAGCAGTTGCAACAGGCATCATAACCATCGCAAGACCAAACATCCGTATGCCGTACATCACGGTTAAGAAGGTAAAAGATGTAGCGGGACTTAAAGTGGCGAAAGCGAATGATGATCCTGTTATAATCGTTAATCCGATAATCGCCAGCCACCGCGCACCAAACTTATCGAACAGCCTTCCTGTGATCGGTGACAAAAGCCCCGTGATGAGTGCACCTGGTAAGAGTGCAAGACCTGCTTCAAACGCTGTAAAGTCTCTCATGTTCTGCATGAATAGCGGTATGATCGTCTCCGCTCCAATCAATCCTAAGAATGTGATCATTCCGATGATGATCGTAAGCGGGAAGATGGAGTTCGCGAACACTCTGAACTCAAGCATCGGGTGTGCTAAACGCAGTTGTCGTGTGATGAATAAAACAAGAGCCACGACACCGATCGCGAGCCAAAGCAGAGTGCTTGGTGCGGTCCATCCTAAATTACCTGCACAAGTGAATCCGTATAGCAATCCTCCAAAACCGAAAGACGACAGAATGATCGATGTTACATCTACCTTTGTTTTTGAAGTTTCCGTAACATTTTTTAAAGCAAAAAAGGCTACGATAATATCAATGATGGCAATCGGTAAGATGATGAAAAAGAGTATCCGCCAAGAGTAATGTGATGTTACCCAGCCTGAAAGAGCAGGACCGATAGCAGGTGCGAATGAGATCACGAGCCCGACCAATCCCATCGCTGATCCGCGCTTATTCACTGGGAAAATCATAAGAAACACGGTCTGCATAAGAGGCAACATTACCCCAGCTCCACTTGATTGGATGACCCTTCCGAGTAAGAGTGTCTCAAAATTTGGCGCCAGTCCTGCAACGAGTGTTCCAACAGCGAAAACGCTCATCGCAGAAATAAATAGCTGCCGTGTCGTGAACCGTTCGAGCAAAAACGCACTGACGGGAATCATGATCCCGTTGACGAGCATGAATACGGTTGTCAGCCATTGAGCGCTGTTCGCCGTAATGTTCATTTCTTTCATGATCGGCGGAATCGCAGTGATCATTAGTGTTTGGTTTAATATCGCAATAAACGTACCAGCCAGCAGCAAGGCAACGATCGTCGATTGTTTATAATTTTGTGAGGTTTCCATAGTCGTTCATTCCCATCTAACATGTCATGATGTGTAAAGCTTACAGGATTTTAATCGGAATTGATATAAAGTTGCTTTCATGAAAAGCATCTTCTTCCTCATGACATACACTAATCAAAAAGCGGGTGAGTGATATGGAAGAAGAGCAGTTAGCCGCGCTGGATGAAGTTCTGTTGATCGTCGATATGATTACCATTCTATTATTAGAAGATCGACCTCTTTTAGGTATCGTTTCTGTGGGTCTGCTTAAAATAGTAGCGAAAGATCGTTTGATCAGAATCGCTTTTATTTTGCTGATCATCGTGATAAATGTCAGCCGGAGATAAAAAAACACTCATTTATTCCTGGGTAGTAGGATGGCTGTTTTCGACGAAATGATACAGGATTAAACAATTCATACTATTCAAATGATTTCGTCGTTATTCTACAATAAGGAACAAAAGGAGGGTTTTCGTGAAGATATCATTTGGAAGAAGTATAGGAATGACATGCGCTTTGTTGCTCGGAGTCGTTATATTTGAAAATGGTGAAACAGCAGAAGCCAAGAATCAGACAAGCTGCTTTGATTCGAATGTAGCGTTAACAGCAGAAGAAGAGAGAATTGAGGATGGCAGACCGATCCCGCAACAGTTATTGAAGGAAAGTGAATTTACCTCATACGTGGATCGTTTTAAAAAAGACCTCTGTTCAGCAAGAAGTCCAGAAAAAGCTGAAAAAGTGATACAGAAGCATGGAACGGCATTATGGAAAACAGCCGTTGACCGCGCTCAAGGAAAAAGACCAGATTTAGGTGAGCTCGATTCGTATGATGATCGACCACTATACTGGGCAAGATTACATATGACAAGTGCTCTCAGACAATGGGATCCTGCGTTTAACGTGACGAAAGAACAACGCGATAAGCTGATGAAATCGTTAGAATACACATCAAGAGGCATTACGACGATCGATTATCCGAAAAGCAAAAAAGTGAAGCGGATCCTTGTGAGTGGATTCGATCCGTACCGCCTTGAACAAGAATTTAGACGAACCAACCCTTCAGGTGCAAGCGGTCTGCAGCTCGACGGACGATGGGTGTGGACAGGTGATGGGCTAGCCTTGATACAGGCGGCGAATTTCCCTGTTCGATGGGATGACTTTGAAGATGGAATTGTGGAGAACACGTTCGGTCCATTTTTGAAGCAAGGCTCGAAACAAGTGGACTTAATCATGACCATCAGCCAAGGCGGACCGCGTAAGATGGCGATCGAAGGATATGCCGGACGCTATCATACGGGAGCTGACAACAAGCTCGAAGAACGAGCGGAAGTCACACCACCTGTAGCTCATTGGCCAATGCCAAAGCCGCTTCCGGAGTTTATTGAAACCACTCTTCCATATGAAGAGATGATTGCGGCTGAAACGGGACCGTGGCCCGTTTTCCGAAATGATGAAGTATGTGAATGGCTGCCGCCAAACTTTGAAGACCCAGCAGTTTGTAATGAAGATGGACCAACACCGGGCTCTAAAGCGAAAGAGGGTGGAGGCGGAAGCTATCTGTCTAACGAAAGCATGTACCGCTCGAATCGCGTTCGCTTAGGTCTTGGTGCGACCGATATTCCAGGTGGACATCTGCATATAGCAGCACAAGAATTTTACCCAGAGGACAAATCCGTATATATGACGGAGGAGTTTAAGGAATTCCGCCGCAATACAGTGGATCAAACAGTTAATCTCGTGGAAGCTGCTGCTCGAGCGGTGAAATAGAATAGGTCGAGGAAGAATGTCTCTCATACTGATGAGGGGCATTTTTTTGTGGGTTTGATGGGACTTTGAGGGGCAGGAATGATGACAAGAATGATGACTCATAGAAACATGTTGAAGACCCATAGAGTGTGAACGACGACCCATACAATATTGGTTTGACTCATAGAAACCGCTTTATGACTCATAGGATGTTCATGACGACCCATAGAAAGGCTATGATGACCCATAGAAGTCTCGTGACGACTCATAGATGATTTTTCGGTTCGTTTTAGAAATGTAATGAAACACGCTTAAACAAGCCAACACTCGAAAAATTCAACAATTGAAACTTTTTTTACAAAAAAGTGATCTGATTTGACTACTTTTTGCGTATATATTATATTACTGTACTTATGGACTGGCTTTAACTAAAGAGGTGTTGCAACATGAATATCGTTAAAGTGTTAAACCAACTAGGTGACCGATTTCTCAAATTGAGGGTGTACGATTTATCGGCACAGATGGCCTATTATTTTTTAATGTCGGTCTTTCCATTTTTGCTTGTTATCTATTCATTGCTGACATATTTACCACTAAGAGAAGAAAATATTTTAGAGCTAGTCCAGCCGTATGCGCCAGAGAGCACATACAATCTAATTGATAAGACATTATCCTATACCGTTATGAGACAAGAAGGAAATCTGTTGTCGTTCAGCTTGATCGTCACTTTGTGGCTTTCATCGATGGGTTTTCAAAGTATGAAGCGTATCATGAACGATGCGTACCAAGTGCGAAATAACGAGAACATGCTAAAACAGATCTTAGAAAGTCTGTTGTTAACCGTTGGATTCATGATCGCTGTTCTGTTCTCTGTATTTGTTCCGTTGTTTGAAAAAATCCTGCGGGTGTATTTGGAAGGCATCTTTTCGAACCTAGCTTTTCAAAAGCTATGGATCATTATCCAGTGGGGAATAGGAACTGTGTTTCTGCTATTGTTTTTCATCATGCTATATTCCTTTGCCCCGAGCATCAAGCTTGGATTTAAAAATGTACTTCCGGGTGCATTTCTTGCGACGATCGGCTGGCAGCTCGTTTCGATGGGCTTCGCTACGTACGTGAGTGGAAGTAACTATTCTGCGCTTTACGGGCAAGTAGCAGGTCTCGTCGTTCTGATGCTGTGGTTCTACCTGTCAGCGATGATCATCATACTTGGTGGATTGCTGAATACGGTGGTGTACCCGGCGGAAAGTGAATAGATGTAAGTTTTGGAGGCTGATCCCTTGGAGGGATTAGTCTTTTTTTGCGGGTGAGTGAATGTGTGAAATTGTTTGGGGTCTGACCCCGGGTCAGACCCCAAACAATTCAGACAGTTTTTATCATTCAAATGGAAATTTTACGGTACGCGTTTTAATATTTGTTACACGTTCACCGCTAATGTTCTTGTTTCCACCTGTAAACGTAACATATTCACCGGTAACATTGCTGTGAGCACCGATGAAGGCACCTTTTTCACCGATAAAATGCTCGTCACCACCGCAAAGAACAACTTTCGTACCTAAATTGTCATCCTCACACCTAAAAAACCATTCCCAAAAAAGAAAAGAGAATCTACCAAAGTAGATTCTCTCCTCATTTAACGATTCCAACTACAAAACACCGTACTTTTCATCACGAACATCAGTAATGAACATGTGTCCGGGAGCATGCGTGATCATGATTTCAGGCTTCACATGCATCGCGACGGCTTGAGGCGTTACCCCACAAGCCCAAAACACAGGAACTTCACCGTCATGAATCTGAACAGGGTCACCGAAATCTGGCTGATATAAATCATGCACACCGATCGCTTCTGGGTTACCGATATGAACTGGTGCTCCGTGAACAGAAGGGAAGCGGCTTGTGACCTGAACCGCTCGAACGACATCTTTTTCAGGAACCGGACGCATGCTAACGACCATCGGACCTTCGAAACGTCCAGCTTTCTCGCATTCTATGTTTGTTTTAAACATCGGAACATTGCATCCTCGCTCGATATGACGAACAGGAATGCCGTTATTCATCAGCGCATGTTCGAACGTAAAGCTGCAACCGAGCAGAAAGCCGACCATGTCTTCATTCCATAGCGAAGTAATATCGGTACACTCTTCAACAAGTTCGCCATGCCGATAGACGTTATACTTCGGTATGTCCACACGTAGATCGGCATCAGGTGCAACAAGTGCAGGAACAGCAGAACCTGGCTCAGTAACATCAAGCACCGGACAAGGCTTCGGATTTCGCTGACAGAAAAGGAGGAACTCAAACGCCAGATCTTTCGGCAAAACCACAAGATTTCCTTGTGTGAAGCCGTTTGCGAGTCCGCTTGTTGGCTTCCTCCACTCACCGCGGCGTATTAGTTCACGAGCTTCAACTGGAGTTAAACGGTCTAGTGCGTTCATAACAAGCTCCCCTTTTTATAGTAGTATTTATGCGAAAAGTTTCGGAACTTCTGTGTACATCGTGTAGACACTCATTGCGGCCATCATCAGAACGATCACGACGCCAAAGATTGTCATCCACATCGGATGTTTGTAGTCTCCGACAATCTTAGGTTTGTATGCTGCAATCAGCATCACACCAAGTGAAATTGGTAGAATGAGTCCGTTTAAAGCCCCTACTAGAATTAGAATCGCAACTGGCTTTCCAACGAGCGCGAAGACAATGGTTGAAACAGCGATAAAACCGATGATGATCCATTTATGATACTTTTCGAGTGTTGCATTCAACGTACGGATAAAGGAAACCGACGTATACGCTGCACCAACAACAGACGTGATGGCAGCTGCCCACATAACGACACCGAACATTTTATAACCAATGTTTCCGGCAGCTAACTGGAATACAGAAGCTGGCGGGTTTTTAGGATCAAGTGCAAGTCCTTGAGACACGATTCCAAGCGCCGCTAAAAATAAGAAAATACGCATGATAGATGCTATACCGATTGCCGAGATCGAACCTTTTGTCACTTCACCTAAGCTTTCTTTTCCTTTAATACCTGCATCAAGCAACCTGTGTGCTCCGGCAAACGTGATATATCCACCGACCGTTCCACCGACAAGTGTGACAATGGCTAAAATATCAATCGTGTCAGGTACGAACGTTTTCGCCACAGCTTCTCCAATAGGAGGCTGTGCAGTGAACATCACATAAACAGTCAAAGCGATCATGATGAATCCCGCAACTTGTGTAAATCTGTCCATCGCTTTTCCAGCTTCACGCACAACGAATACTAAGATGGCAACGATACCACTGAGTACTGCTCCCATTGTAGGGGAGACACCGAACAGAACGTTTAGACCAAGACCAGCACCGGCTATATTTCCGATGTTAAACGCAAGTCCGCCTATGACAATCAGTACAGCGAGGAAAACACCTAAGCCTGGTACAACTGCGTTCGCGATATCTTGTGCTCTTCTTTCAGATACTGCAATAATCCGCCAAACATTCATCTGTGCACCGATATCAATGATGATGGATGTTAAAATGACAAATCCAAAACTCGCTGCGAGTATGGATGTAAAGTGCGTCGTTTGTATTAAAAACCCTGGCCCAATCGCTGATGTTGCCATCAAGAACGCGGCTCCTAGCAGAATACTAGCTTTTGACTCTTTCTTCATAACGTACCTCCTAAATTACTTCGTTTCTTGTCGTATTTTAAGTGCGATTCCTTGTTTTAACTGATGCAATTTTTTTTCGCGATCTAAGTAGAGTTGTTGAGCCACTTCATGTGAAACTTCGACAAACTGAACTTTGTCTCCGGGCTTAAGCTGCGCCATAATTGAGAGATCAACCGTGGCGATCTGTCCGATCTTTGGGTATCCGCCAGTAGTTTGACGATCTGCGAGCAGTACGATTGGATTGCCTTCAGAGGGAACTTGAATCGTTCCAAAGCTTACAGCCTCAGAAAGCATCTCTTGTTTCTCTTCGAGAGCGAGTTCAGGTCCCTTTAAACGGTAACCCATCCGATCTGACTGTGAAGTAACCTCAAAATGGTCGGTAAAAAGCTTCATCTGGCTTTCTGTTGTGAACCAGTCGTATTGTCTTCCTTTCATAACCCGGACTTGCGGTTTAGAAGCAGAAGAGGCGATAAAATCAGAAGAGATCGTCCATTGCATCTCCACGAATTTATTCTCTCCAAGCTGTGCTGCTAAAACTCTAGTTATCTTTCCGGAAAGCTCACTGAGTTCGCCGATAGAAAGCTCATCATCATTCTGTAGAGCTTTTCCGTTATGTCCGCCGATTCCAGCTCGTAAATATGTAGATTTACTGTTCATTACTTCTGGCACATCGAAACCGCCCGCAACAGCGAGATATGCACGACATCCCGTTTTACAGCCGCCGAATTTTAGCTTGCTGCCCGCCGTCACAAGGACCGAGCGCCATAACTTCACAGGTTTTCCGTCAATGGAAGGAGAAAGATTCCCCCCGCAGATTGAGATCAGCGTATCTTCTTTAAACTCCATATCAGGTCCGAGCAACGTAAGTTCTAATGTTGCTTCATTCTCAGCATTTCCAACTAAAGAATTTGCTATCCGATGTGCAGTCGTGTCCATGACACCACTCGTGATCACACCATATTTTTGAAAACCGTAACGGCCTAAATCTTGAACACTCGTTAGGAGGCCAGGCTTTGTAATTTTAATCATCTCGCGTCCTCCTCTATTCTTTGAAACTCTTCTTCTGAGATCGGTACAAACTTGATCTGATCACCCGCTTGAAGCAGGGAAGGCGTATCACCTTCAGGAGTGAAAAGCTTTTCCGGTGTTTTACCGATGAGCTGCCATCCGCCAGGCGTTTCGATTGGATACACGCCTGTCTGTTTGCCAGCGATTCCGACAGAACCGGCTGGAATCTTCAGTCTCGGATTACTTCGTCTCGGTGCTGCGATTTTTTCACTCATGCCACCGATATACGGAAAGCCAGGGGCGAAACCAATCATATAAACGGTGTATTCACCATTCGAATGGATATCAATCACTTCGTCAACACTGAGTCCGTTGTGATTCGCGACTTCTTCTAAGTCAGGACCAAACTCACCGCCGTAACAGACGGGAATCTCCACCACACGAGGTTCAGCATCACCATCAACCTCTAACTTTTCTAAAAGCGGTTCCAAAAATGCGCATACTTCATCATAAGGAAGTGTCGTTGTCTTGATTTTCAAAGGATCATAAAAAACAGCCACAGTCGTAAAACCAGGAACGGTTTCAATCACCCAATCAAAGCTATGATCTTCAAAGAAAGCGGAGACTTTTTTGACTTTTTGCTGGATCTCATGGCTCATGTCCTGTCCGAGTTCAATGATCATGCTGTTATCGCCAAGTGGCTCAATGGTAAATTTCATCGTCAGATCTCCTGTCTTTTTATGTAAAATTAATCAGAATATTTGTATATTTATAAAGGTCTAGTATATCGGAATATGTGACAAAATCAAACCTACATTCTTAGATTCCCGATAGTAATAATTTCTAGTCCGATTTTTTTATGGTATCAGGTGGTTTATCTTTAAACAAACGTTTAGAATGGGAGGGACTATACCCATGTGGGGAGATGTGAAAAGCGTGTATAATGAACCTATTTTTCTAAAACCTGTATTCAAGGACCGAATCTGGGGCGGTACGAAGCTTCGCGATGAGTTCGGTTATAAGATTCCGACTGAAACTACAGGTGAGTGCTGGGGAATTTCCGCCCATTCGCACGGGCCGAGTGAAGTCGTGAACGGACCATTAAAAGGAGAGACGCTGAACTCGGTCTGGGATAAGCATCGAGAACTTTTTGCTGACCAAGAAGGTGAAGACTTTCCGTTGCTTGTAAAAATTTTAGACGCAAAGACCGACCTGTCCGTTCAAGTACATCCCGACGATTCGTATGCGCGAGAAGTAGAAGGTGAGGCATTCGGTAAAACAGAATGTTGGTATGTGATCGACTGTGAGCCAGGAGCAGAGCTTGTTTATGGACATCACGCAGGTTCTAAACTTCAGTTTGAAGAGATGGTTAACGATAACCGTTGGGACGAGCTGCTTCGTAAAATGGCGATCAAGCCAGGTGACTTCGTTTATGTACCGAACGGAACGATCCACGCGATCGGCGCAGGCACGATGATTCTTGAAACGCAGCAAAGCTCAGATGTTACGTATCGTGTGTACGATTACGATCGTCGTGATGATGAGGGGAATCTGCGCGAACTGCACATCGAAAAATCGATTGAAGTCGCGATGATTCCACATGAAGACGCTGACTTCGAACCGGTGTTGTCAGGAAACGATGACTTAAGAATCAAAAAACTGGTGAAAGAGAGCTACTTTACCGTTTATCATTGGAATCTAGCTGGTGATGTTTCGGAAGTCGATAATCCATCTTATTTGCTCGTAAGCGTCTTAGATGGTGAAGGGGAACTGAAGGTAGAAGGTGGAACGACGTCTACTTTTAGTAAAGGTGACCATTTTATCGTTCCTTCCACAATAAAAAGCTTCGGAATGAACGGTGATGCACGGTTCATCGTGTCACATCCGACTCTATAGAGAAGAACAAACAACCGGAATGTTGGAATTCCGGTTGTTTTTTGTTGGATAGAGGTGTTGTGAGAAGCTTAACGGTGAAAAGGTGTAGTTTTCATGTGGTTATAGTAGAGTTAGCGGTGGTCAGAAGCTCATCACAGGTGGAATACACATCTTACCGGTGGAATCTCGACTTTTATCGGCGAACGTGTAACAAATATAAAAACATGTAGCGTAAAAACCCACATAAACTACCTACCCTGCGATTTCCAGCTAGATCTACCTCTTAATCGTTTACTTTCATAGTAGATTCACGCTTCAACAGTTTTGCCGGCAGCAACAATTCTGTGATTGGTTCATCCTCATTAGCCATCCGCCAAACAAGTTGCTCGATTGCTTTTCTTCCGTACAACTGCAGATCAATATCCACTGTTGTAATCTTGGGGTTCGCTAACCGAGATAGTTGTCCGTTATCGAAGCTGCATACGGACGCCTCCTCTGGAACATGAATTCCATTTCGTTGCAGAGAGGACTGTACGAAAAATCCGAGTCCGTCGTTCACACAGAACCATGCCGTTGGCGGTGTCGATACCGTTGTAATCAAGTCCTTGACGGATTTTTCATCTTCTTCAACAGAGGAGAAGATAAGATTGTCATCCGCAGCTAATTTGTGTTCTTGTAATGCCAACAAATAACCCTCGAGTCGCTCTTGGTAACTTGGCGAGAACCGAGTATCACCTACAAAAGCGATCTTCTCATGCCCTAGGTCAATGAGGTGTTTGACAGCGGTATACGCTGCGAACCGATTGTTCGTTAGTATTGCATCTGCTTGGATCAAAGGATGGTGGTGATCAATCGTTACGGTTGGTATACCGGTAGAGATCACTTTGTTCATATAGTCTGTACTAATGTGAGAAAGGATGAGCACGCCGTCCACTTGTTTATTCTCAATAAAAGAAGGCAGAGTAAGGTTATCCCTCATCTCATTGCTAATAGATTGAATAAGAACATTCAACCCTCTGTTCGTTGCCTCTTTTTCTACACTTAAATAGATTTCTCCAAAAAAGCTTTGAAGGGAAAACGCGAAATCAGATGCGATCAGTCCGATGTTGCCTGTTTGATGAGAATCGGATCGAGAAGCCATCGTCTTGTAGTGATATCCCAATTCATTTGCTGTTTTTTGTATTTTCTTCCGGGTGGCAGGACTCACACCAGCTTTACCAGACAGAGCCTGTGACACAGAGTTTTTAGAAATATTTAAGGCATCTGCAATATCTTGCATGGATACTTTTTTAGCCATTACTTAAACAAACCTTCCTTGAAAAAAGATTTTGTCACGTTACAAATTAAATATACTGGAAATTTTATAAGATGTAAATGTGATTCGTATATTAAAGAGGTAAAAAGAGTGAATCGTCATAAAAAAGGATTTGACAGATCATGAAACAAGTGTGATAATCACCTTACGTAATGTTACAAATTACATTACAAATCATTCAATATAATTTTTGTAATGTTTTAGCTCTTCCATGTTTTTTTAGCATGAAATGATATCGCTTTCATTGTGTGTCGCAGGTTAACCATTCAGTTTAACAAGGGGGATATTTTAATGAAGATGAAAAAGGTAGCATCTCTTTTCCTTACAGCGTGTATCGGTGCATCGGCACTTGCCGGTTGTTCTACGGGTAATGGGGATAAATCAGCCGATGGAGAAACAACTATTGAGTTCTGGGCTGCTCCTAATCCAACACAGCAAGTGTATTGGAAAGATATGGCGAAGGAGTTTGAAAAAGAGAATCCAAAGATTAACGTAAAAGTAAGCCCTATTAAAGAAAGCCCAACATCTGAAGCGAGTATTCAATCGGCGATCGCAGGTAAGAGTGCTCCAACGATGTCTGAGAACATAAACCGTGGTTTTGCAGCTCAACTCGCTGAAAGCAAAGCGCTCGTTCCGCTCAACGAGATCGAAGGTTGGGAGAAGCTGCTGAAAAATCGCAACATGACAGATACGATAAAAACCTGGAAATTTTCGGATGACAATCAATATGTAATGCCAATCTACTCTAATCCTATGTTATTTGGGTGGAGGATTGATGTATTAAAAGAAATCGGAGTTAACGAAATACCACAAACATATAGCGAAGTTCTAGATGCTACTCAAAAATTAAAAGAAAAATACCCTGATAAGTATCTATGGGCGAAGGGGGACCTTGCTGATCCAACGGCTTGGAAGCGATGGTTCGACTTCTTCATGCTATATGATGCTGCCTCAGGCGGAAATAATTTTATCGAAGGTGACAAGTTCGTCGCTGAAGACAAAGCCGGTGTAGAGGTTCTGAAATTTATGGACGACTTGAGAAAAGAAAAGGCTCTTTTAACAAAACAAGCGACAGATCCATTTGAAAGTGCATTAGGCATCTTCACAGATCTTGGTCCTTGGACATTCAGTTATTGGGAAGAAAAGTTTCCTGAAATGAAGTACAACGAAAACTTTGGGCTTTCACTTCCGCCTGTTCCGGACGGTACAGAGGTGAAAAACATTAACACGTTCGCTGATACGAAAGGAATCGTCGTCTATGCTTCAGCTACTGAAGAAGAACGAAAAGCGGCTATGGAGTTTATGAATTTCGTGTATTCAAATCCAGAGAACGATCTGAAATGGTTAGAGACGACAAAACTACCACCAGCAAGAGATGATCTCTCTACTAATGAATCATTTAAAGCGTTCTTTGATAAAAATCCTGTATTAAAACCATATGCAGAAGCTGTTCCAAACGCAATTCCTTCCATTGATAACGCCAAATACAACGAACTTCAAACACATATCGGCCGTTACGCTGTGAACCCTGTTGTGAAGGGAGAAGTTGATCCTGAAAAAGGCTGGAATGAGATGAAGAAAGCCATAAAGGAGGAACTTAAGAAATGAAGAGAACAAACGGGACGGGCTGGCTATTCGCCAGTCCTTACCTTTTATATGGAATCGTTTTTTTCGCGATCCCACTCATATGGTCTATGTATCTATCATTTACGGATTGGAATTTGATCTCCCCCGTTTATTATTTTAAAGGATTTGATAATTTTATAGAGGCAGTGAAACATCCTGGTGTTCAAGCTGCGTTCTTCGTTACGTTCAAATTCATGGCGGCTTTCGTGCCGATGGTCATCGTTTCATCACTTGCAGTAGCTCTTGTTATTCATGGTCTGCCACGCTTTAAAGGGTTATTTTTAATCGGATTCTTCTTGCCTTATTTAGCGTCTGGGGTAGTATCGTCCCTGATTGTAAAAGGCCTATTGTCACACAACAGTGCTTTTAATGTGTTCTTACGAAATATCGGAATTGAGATCGACTGGCTGAGCACGCCGCTATCTGCACTATTAGTCGTTGCAGCGATCATCGCATGGAAATTTACCGGTTATTACGCTCTCATTCTGACGGCAGGGTTCGAGGGCATTAATAAAGATGTTTATGAAGCAGCTGCCATTGACGGAGTGACTTCATCACAGCGTTTTTGGAAAATTACGCTTCCCTTGTTGTATCCTGCTTTATTTACGGTGTTGATCCTTTCCATCGGAGTTTCGTTCGGAATCTTCACCGAGGTTTACCAGCTGACTGGAGGCGGACCAAACTATGCGACAAACACTTGGCAGATGGAGATCTTTAAACAAGCGTTTACGAACTTGAGTGCAGGATACGCGTCTGCTGTTGCGATCATTGCTTCTGTCGTGACGTTCGCATCCATCTTTGTGATCAGAAAACTATTAGAGATGTGGGGGAAACGAAATGGTTGGGTCTAAAAAAGGGTTAACTTTTCGCTATGTTATAGCATTTGCGCTACTTATCGTTATGGTTTTTCCCTATCTCTATATGGTTTTCAATTCGTTTGCCGACTGGACGCAAGTGGATAAGAAGGCAATACCGACTGAGTTCACGCTGCGCTCTTATGAATGGCTATTTTCAGGAGGAGAAGCAGGTATTGCCAGACCATGGTTAAAGGCTTTTCTTAACAGTGTAATCGTATCGACGGCATCGACGGCGCTCATGATGGTTACAGGTGCGATGGTTGCTTTTGCGCTTGCAAAACTGAACTTCAAAGGCCGCGATTTTATAAATAACGCCGTATTGTTTCAAATGTTCTTTCCGGCGATCATCTTGCTGATCCCTACCTTTTTAATCATTCAAAACGCGGGACTTTATGACACGTATACGGCGATGATCTTGCCAAAAGCATTAAGTCTGTGGGCTGTTTTCATGTACACGAACTTCTTTAGAGCGATACCTGATACGTTTATTGAAGCGGCAAAATTGGACGGAGCTTCAAACTTTCAGATCCTCTATAAAATTGTGATGCCGATGTCAAAGTCCATTACGACTGTTGTCTTCCTTTTCTTATTCATGGAAAGATGGACAGAGCTTCTGTGGGATATGATCGTTGTTCGCAGTGACAGCATGCTGACGCTTAACGTCCTTCTGTCACAGATGTTTGGGCCATACGGCGGTTATCCTGGTCCGATGTACGCAGCATCGGTTTTACTGACAGTGCCGATCATCATCTTGTTTTTATGTTTTTCTAAACAGTTTAAAGAAGGTATGCAGTTTACGCTTAAATAGGTTGAAGGAGAATAAGTATGATAAAAAAATGCGAAGTTTTAGTAGAAGAATATTTGGAAAAAGAGCAGCCGAAGAATCCGAAAAAATTATCGTTTACGGGTGTAGGTGAACGTGATGTTTATAACATTACTGCCCCATTTCTAGATAATGGAGAGCTTGTGATCGCAGGACGTGTTGAATCGCGTGACAGCGAGCATTCAGATGTTTATTTCTTCGTAAATCAAAATGGTGTATGGATGCCAAAAGAAGGTGCAACGGTTCTTCAACTACAAGACCCTTTTGTAACAAAAATATCTGGTGAGCTCATTCTAGGAGGGGTAGAGACCTTCCCGCATCCTACGAATGAAGGGGCCCTCGGCTGGAGGACGGTGTTTTACAAAGGTTCTTCCATCGATGATCTGACTTTGTTTTTCGCAGGACCTGATGGGATGAAGGATCTGCGGCTTGCTGAATTAAGTGATGGAAGCATCGCGGTACTAACCCGTCCCCAAGGAGAGAAAGGCGGACGAGGGAAGATTGGTTTTGTGCGTATATCATCATTAAATGAGTTGACTATAAAGGACATTGAAGACGCACCTCTTTTAGATGGACAGTTTGCTGAAGGTGAATGGGGTGGGGCAAATGAACTTCACATCCTAAAGAACGGACGAGTAGGTGTGCTCGGACACATCGCACGTTTTGATGAAGAAGGAAATCGTCATTACTACCCGATGGTATTTTCTCTGAATCCAGAAACAGGGGAACATACTGACATTCAGCTTATTGCCATCCGGGATGATTTTTTGGCAGGTGCGTCCAAAAGAACAGATTTAATAGATGTTGTATTTAGCGGTGGGCTTGTGCGGAAAGAAGACGGTACAGCAGTATTTTATGCAGGTATAAGTGATGCTGAGGCTCATCGGATCACTATCAAAGATCCGTTCTTACAATATGAGAGATAAGGGGATAAGCAACATGAATGTATACCGTTATGAAGAAAACCCGCTCGTTACACCTCGGGATGTAAAGCCGCATCGTGATGATTTTGAAGTAATCGGTGCGTTTAATGCTGGCATTGCACAGTATGAAGGGGAAGTTATCATGCTCTTGCGTGTGGCAGAGCGTCCCATAAGTGATGATCCTAATATAGTAAAAGCACCTGTTTACAATCATGAAACAGGTAAGCTTGAGATTCACTCATTGAGTCTAGATGATGAGCGTTTTGATTACTCCGATCCGCGCGTGATTTGTGAAAAGAAAAATGGAAAGAGCTTTTCGTATCTGACTTCATTATCTTATATTCGTCTAGCTCGAAGTAAGGATGGCAGGAATTTTACAATCGATGATGAGCCGTTTATCTATCCGTCAAATGAACAGGAAACTTTCGGTATTGAGGACCCCCGCGTTACTCAAATTGGGGATACTTATTATATATATTATAGTGCGGCTTCTGCAGCTGGTGTGGGTGAGGCACTTGTATCAACAAAGAATTTTCAGCAGGTTGAGCATCACGGTATGATTTTTTGTCCAGAAAATAAAGACGTGCTCATTTTTCCTGAAAAAATAAACGGATTGTATTATGCATTGCATCGCCCTGTTCCTAAAAGTACGGGGTCACCTGAAATCTGGATCGCGGAATCAACCAACCTCTTACACTGGGGGAACCACAAACACTTGATCGGATTGCGTGAAGATATGTGGGATAACGGTCGTATCGGCGGGGGAGCCGTTCCGATTAAAACAGAGCACGGCTGGCTAGAACTCTATCATGGTGCATCAAAAGAAGATCGATATTGTATGGGGGCGGTCTTACTAGATTTAGAGAATCCAAGTAAAGTCATCGCAAGATCAGAGACACCCATTCTAGAACCAGAAGCGGATTATGAAGTCGACGGATTCTTTGGTAACGTAGTGTTTTCGTGCGGAGTGCTTGTTGAAGGTGATGTTGTTAAGATGTATTATGGTGTGGCAGATACATCAATGGCATGTGCCGAGCTTAGTTTGCAGGAGATCTTAGAGTCGATGAAGTATTTGTAAGGATGCAAACAAATTAAACATTTGTTTAATAGAATATGAAAACGGAGTGAAGCCAAGTGAAGTTAGGCGCAATTGAAGCGGGCGGCACTAAGTTTGTGTGTGGAATCGGAAATGAGGACGGAGAAGTTATTGAAAGAATCTCTATCCCTACAACAACCCCTGAAGAAACGATGAGACACGTTGTTGATTACTTTAAGGAAAAAAAGGTGAATGCTCTAGGAGTTGGTTCATTTGGGCCGGTTGATCTTGATGTTTCAAGTGCAACTTATGGTTATATAACGAGTACGCCGAAAGAACATTGGAATCAGTATGATTTACTAGGTGAACTGAAGAAGCACTTCCAGGTTCCGATCGGATTTGATACGGATGTGAATGCAGCCGCTTTAGGCGAATCTCTCTGGGGTGCTGCAAAAGGTCTAGATAGCTGTCTGTATATGACGGTTGGAACTGGAATTGGAGTAGGAGCCGTTTCGGAAGGGAAGCTGGTACATGGGATGCTTCACCCAGAGATGGGCCACATTCTCGTTAGGCGACATGTTGAAGACCATTTTGCAGGAAGCTGTCCGTTTCATGGTGATTGTCTAGAAGGGATGGCGTCAGGTCCCGCAATCGAAGCACGTTGGGGCAAGAAGGGCGTAGAGCTCGCGTCGGATCTAGAGGTGTGGGAGCTAGAAGCTTATTATCTCGCACAAGCTCTTATGAACTATATTTTGGTGCTCTCTCCAAAACGAATTGTGATCGGCGGTGGTGTTATGAAACAAGAACACTTATTTCCGCTCGTACGTAATGGGGTTGTCCAACTGTTAAACGGCTACATTCAACACGAAAATGTACTGAACCAAATCGAAAGGTATATTGTACCGCCTGATTTAGGTGACAATGCAGGTTTGTGTGGGGCATTAGCGCTGGCAAGACAAGAGTATACTATTAAAAAGACAAGCTGACTCTGGGAAAGAGTCAGCTTGTCTTTTTCTATCGTTGTTTACTCTTTTGAGGTAAGCAGCTGGCTAACGTTAATAAGAGAATCATCGCTTCCGATATCGTAATGAACAGGATGAGATATTTTTGACCATCGTCAATCCAGCTCCCTTTGTTTAGTAGTAGTAAACCAATCATCGCTAGCAAGACTATGTTGGCTTTCCCTAAAAATGAAAATCCTCGTTTTAATGAAAAGGTTTTGTTCATGGGCAATTCTCCTTGAGACATCTGGTATTTAAAATTAAGTATGATGTGATGAATTGTACAAGACTACTCTTAATCTTTTAAATTATCCATTAAACATAACTAGAAGGATCAACCAGTTGACTAGTAGCAGAAAAAAAGAAAAGGAGAGCCAACAATTTGTTGATTATAAATGGTATTAAGCTTAGCACGGATTGAACAGCATGGTTCAGACCGTAAAAAGCAAATGTAGTATATTTGTTTATTAGTGAGAGAACATCATTTTTGTTTGTAAGAAAACTATTGTTATAGCGTTTAATAGTGACACGTTGTATAAAAATAGAAAAGAACGCGATGATGGCGTTGGATAATAAAAGAAGCATGATTATAGTTGTGGGAAAAGCTATGTCAATCCCTACAAAAATTAGTGATAAAAGAGAAATGAATAGAATGGTTAGAAGTATACTGATTAATTTCGCAGCCATAAAAAAACCTAAACCTTTCTTAATTATGGAATAAATAGATAGTTCAAGAATAGCACAAGGTATTCAGACTTCATAAAAATTACTTTATACACCTATAAATATTAAATTCATAATTCGCCAATCCTAAACTCCAATATTACTAATAGATCAACGAACTTCACTTATACCACGTCACAATTTTTAGAAAATTATATTGTAACCGTTTACAAGTTGATTTATAATATTTAAAAGTGAAACGTTTCTATTGGTAAAATGAGGATTTCTGGTATTAAACAACAATTCAAACGTTTATATTTACCGAAAATCCTATTTTTTTGTATTATATCGAAACGTTTCGAATAGCTATGCCCACACGCATCAACCATTTGATTTAATCCATTTATACTCCAGTACCCCGGTTTTTTCCGGATGAAGAGGTGATTTATGAAGAACATAGCAATAAAAGATGAAAAGGTGATCGTAGACGGTCAGGAGGTCTTCTTGTTCGGAGGTGAACTTCACTACTTCCGAATTCCGAAGCAAGACTGGCGCGAGCGCATTCAGCAAGTTAAAGAAGCTGGCGCGAACATGATCAGCACGTACGTGCCGTGGATTTTTCACGAATATGAGGAAGGTGTTACGGATCTTACCGGAACCTCTCGCCCAGAACGTGATCTACATACGTTTCTGCAGCTCGTAAAAGAAGAGGGAATGTACTGCTTAGTTCGTCCGGGACCATACGTCATGGCAGAGATCGTGGATCATGGGGTTCCAACGTGGTTCATCGATAACTATCCGGAGGCGGTAGCTAAAACGAACGTAGGCGAGATTCATCCAACCCGAGTCGTAAGTTACAGCCACCCAACCTTTTTAGAAAAAACAGAGTCTTGGTATGAAAAGGTTTGTGCCATTATTAAGCCGTTTCTCGTAACGAATGGCGGTCCGGTTATCCTATTTCAGCTCGATAACGAAGTTGGAATGTTCCACTGGGTAACGAACCAACCTGATTTCAATGCATCAACATTACAAGAGTTTGAACAACATCTAAGAACGAAATATACAGAGCAATCGTTTCAAGAAACATTCCGCATTCCGTTTAGCGACATCCAACCGTTCGCCGAAAACATGACAAAAAAGCCTGAAGCAATCTACGCTCACGCTTTAAGAAATGAATTTGGACTCTTTTTAAGACAGCATTACAAGCGTTTCATTGAGCATCTGAAACAGTCAGCAGAAGATAAAGGCATCGACGTTCCATTCGTCGTGAACATTCATGGTTTTCATGGAATCGATATCTTAAAGCGCGGAACGATGTATCCGATCGGCATTTCGCAGCTGCTCGAGACCGCTAAGATCGAGAACACGCTCATGGCGGGTGATTATTATATCGGCAACATCGAGTATGACAGCTATGTGGACATCGTTTTAGCGAACGCCTTTACAAAAGCAATTCAGTGGAAAGAGCAGCCGCTTTTCTCAGCTGAGTTCCAAGGCGGAAGCATCCATGATAAACCGAAGCTTCAACCAACAACGTTTGATCTGACGACGCGGTTATGTATCGCGGACGGGATGAACGGTGTGAACTATTACATGTTCGGTGCAGGCGAGAACTATGAAAATATCGGCTTGTTCGGCAGACGTCACGATTGGCAGGCTCCACTCACCAAGTCAGGTCAGAAGAATCCGCACTATCCTGTGATTCAGCATATCGGGAAGATGCTTCAAACCTATGAAAGCTCACTTCTGCAAACGAAGCCAGTCGTTGATACGCATCTTGGTTTTTATCCGGATTATTACATGACAGAGTTTCATGATGAGCATACGAAACACATGGTCGACCAGATTCAGCGTGATCGTGAAACCTTTATGGCGAACGGCATCGCAAAGGCACTTCGCGTGAACAACATCATCTATGATGCGATCAACGTGCAGGATGATGATGAGATTGATCCAAATAAAGTTCCTTCTCTATGGATGTTTACCACAGAGTGGATGGATGAAAACATTCAGCAAAAGCTCGTCACGTATCTAGAGAACGGTGGAAAGCTTATTCTGTTCCCAACGATCCCGACAAAAACGCTGAAAAATATTCCATGCACAATTTTGAAAGATTACATCAACGTAACCGTAAAAGAAACAAAGCACCGCGTGTTCGGTCAGATCGATCAGGCGGACAACGTGTTGATCGACCGGGCTGAGATCTATGAGACGACTGATGGCGCGTTCGCGCATATCGAGGACAAGCCAGACGAAGTGATCGCGTTTGAAAAGCAGCTTGGCAAAGGTCAGCTCTATATGTTTGGAATCGGTATGGATCACGGTTTTCATTATCAAAATGACATCATCGTCGAACTCGCCAAACGAGCGGGAATACAGAGTCGTTTCACACTAGAAGAAGAGCTTGATATTACCGTTCGATCTTCACCAGAAAAAGGAGACTTCTTCTTTCTTCAAAACTTTGATGAATTTAAGAAGACAACGACGATTACGTACGACGGAGCAACCCTTTTCGGTGGAAAAGAAATTTCGATTCCAATGCGAAGTGGGCTCATGCTGCCGGTCAATGTACCGTTACATGAAGACCTGTTCATCGAATACGGAACGGGTGAAATCTATGAAACGGTACAGCACCAAGACGAGATCTCACTCACAATAAAAATGGTTCAAAAAGAAGAAGGATTCGTCTTCCGTTCCACCTCCTGGAAACCTGTAGACACCAAAGAGGTTTCAATAGAGGAAGTCCAAGAGCACACATACAAAGTGCTGATTTCAACAACAGAAGACACAGCACCCATTCGGTTCCAACCAGCGTTCGCAAACGCTATTCAACCATAAGTACCAACAAGGCTATTTCTATCTGTTGCACCTGAAGTATTTGGACTTTTATCATCACCGAATAAGTTGATTGCAGTGTAGGGTGCAAGACTCCTGCGGGACAAGCGGTCAGGTGAGACCCTTAAAGGCGCAAAGCGGCAAGGGGCTCACCGCCTGCCCCGCGGAAAGCGAAGCACCCGAAACGGAAATCAACACTTTCAAAAGCAACAGAGCAAAATAGGCCCAAAAATTAAATCGGGAGTTGATAGGTAATGAAGAAAGTATTATCACTATTCATGATCATCGCACTGCTATTTTCAGTAGCAGCTTGTAGCTCAGATGACAAAGCAAGCTCTGACGACAAGAAAGAAAACGTAACCATCTCGTATGCAAGCTGGTCACTTGGTACTGAAAAAGAACAAAACCTTGAGCGACTTATGATCAAAGCGTTCGAGAAAAAGTATCCGAACATCAAGGTTAAGATCGACGAGTCGATTAACCCGACAGACTGGAACGGAACACTAGCTGCTGCAGCAAGTGCGGGCAAGATGCCAGACGTTTTCGCTCTACCACAGATTCCATCATCACTATCTAACGATTGGTTGATGGACATCACGAAAATGACGGAAAAAGATAAAGATTTTGCTAACATTCCAGAAGCAGTTCGCGAATCAGCGACTTACAACGATAAAGTGTATGCGGTTCCATTCGCACAGCATTTCTTAGGCTACTTAGTAAACAAAGATCTATTTAACGAAGCGAACCTCGATTACCCTGAGTTTGGTTTTTCACTAGAAGAGTACACGAAATCCATTAAAGAAGTAACGAACATCAACAAAGGTGTAGCTGGAACGAACCACGCGTTCTCCGTAACAGACTGGTATCCGGCAGCAGCTAACCCAGACATGGGCTGGTATACCGTTCAAGACGGTCAATACTCTCTTGATTCAAAAGAATTTATCGCAGGAGCGAATCTTGCAAAAGAAATCACAACGAACAACTACGCGTACGAGTCACTTCCAGATGACTTGAAGGCTAACTTTAAAGGGGAGAACCCAGAAGAAGTATGGATGAACGGACAAGTTGCTGTGAAATGGGACGGCACTTGGGGAGTTCCTGCTCTTGTTGAAAAAGGAACGTTTGACTTTGATTTCATCGGACTTCCTGGTGGAAGAACGGGTGTAACGAACGACTTTGTTGGAATCTCTAAAACGAGTAAGCACGCTGAAGAAGCATTCCTTTTCTCTAAGTGGATGTCATTCGGTAAAGAAGGTTTCATGAAGCGTATGGAAATTGCTGAAAAAGAAGGGAAAGCACTGAACACACTACCAGTTAACGCAGATCCTGAGATTTTAGACGAGTACTTCGCGATCAATGAAGTGCCTGGAATCAAAACAGCTTATGACAACTTAGACAACGCAGTCGTTGAGCCGGTTAAAACCGTACCTGGCTATGTTGATGCACGTTGGGAAGCACCAACAGGCGTGAAGGTTGGAGAAGAAGCGAACGCGAAAGTGGCAGTTATTTTAGATAACGTGATCAAAGGAAACCTGAAGATCGAAGACTACGCAAAACAGCTTGATCAATTAGCAGATCAAAAGAGTAAAGAAGCAAGTGAGGCTTTAAAAGATAAATAGAAAGCCTGAAGTTTAAGGGGAGGTTGATAGTATGAAGTTTAAAAGATTTCTTTGGTTAGGTTTAGCGCTGTGTCTCATTATTCCACAACCCTATGCATCTGCTGAAGGCAACAGTCAGGATAATAAGCCTGCCGAACAAGTCGTGGAGGAAAACTATCATACCGTCCTTAACAGTTGGGAGAAGAAAGGGACAGGGGACGCTTCAGAATTTGAAGCGTCTGTCTCTCCTTCTGATTTTAAGATCAAAGACAAGAAGAACCTTTTGTCAGAATCAGAGAGTAAGGGCTACAACGATCGTGTTTTCTATTGGCATAACCGAGACTCCGTTTCTTATGAAGTGAATGTAGAGGAAGCGGGACTATATGAGCTAGCGTTTGATTATTATCCACTGAGCAACGAGGTTGTTCCAATAGAGGGCGCCATTCAGGTAAACGGTAACTATCCTTTTTATGAAAGCCGCAGAATCGTGTTTCCGGCCGACTGGAAAAACGAGAAAAACACCTTCGAGAAAGATCGGTTCGACAACGACATGATTCCGAAGCAAAAGCGGATCGAGCGTTGGAACACGTTAACAGCAGAAGATGCGAGTCAGCTTCAGTCTGAACCGCTTCGTTACGAACTGAAAAAAGGAAGTAATACGATCCAGCTTACGAACCTATCAGGTGAGATGCTGCTAGGAAAAGCATACGTCAAATCACCTAGCGATCTACCAAGCTATAAAGAATACGTAAAAAAACATGAAAACGCAAAAGTGGCGGACACGTTGATCACACGTGAAGCCGAGAAGGACTATGAAAAAAACAGCTCGTACATACGTCCTTTTGCAGCAGATGATTCATCAGCGGTACCGAGCTCTCCAAAGAACCTTCTATTAAACACGCTAGGTTCTGAATCGTGGAAAGACTCCGGACAAACGGTGAACTGGAACGTGAACGTGAAAAAAGAAGGCTTTTATAAGCTGACATTTAAAGTATTGCAGAACAAAGAGACGGGTGGTCCGGTTTTTAGAAAACTGCTGATCGACGGAAAAGTTCCGTTTCAAGAGACTTCACCTGTTACGTTCCCCTTCAATAAAAACTGGGATAACGTCACGTTGAAAGATAAAGAAGGAAAAGCGTATCTGTTTTATTTATCAAAAGGTAAGCATCAGATCGGTCTAGAAGCTGATGCCGCTCCTGTTGAGCCTGTTCTTCATACGACGAACAAAGTGATGCGCGAGATGGAAGCGTTAACGCTCGAGATCCGAAAGCTTACGGGAAATCAGACAGATACGTCTCGTGGCTGGAAGATCAGCGAGTACATTCCAGGCATCGATAAAAAACTGGCTGGCTGGGCGGATGAGCTAGAGCAAGAACTGAAGTACCTTAGAAAACTTGATAACTCAAAAGAAGATTCAAAAGATATGGTCTCGCTTGAGATGGCGGTTCAAAAGCTAAGGGCACTTAGCAAAAAGCCAAATGAGATTCCAAGCAGACTTACTGAGCTGTCCGAAGGATCGTCTTCAGCGGCACAGCTGCTCGGAAACATGCTCGTGACGTTGCCGGAACAGCCGTTAACGGTCGACCGTTTCTACGTGCATGGTGACGAAAAAGATGTGCCGGATGCAGAAGCCGGTTTTTGGGAAAAGCTGATCGACTCGATTCAACGCTTCTTCTTATCGTTCTTCTCAGAGAACTACTCGGCGAGTGAAGCGGAAGAAGATACGTTAGAGGTTTGGGTGAACCGGCCGCGTCAATACGTTGAGCTCCTACAAAACCTATCTGATCAAAACTTTACGCCAGAAACAGGAATCAAAGTTAAGTTCTCGATCATGCCAGAAGAGCAGAAGCTGATTCTCGCGAGTGCGTCGAACAAGCAACCTGATATTGCACTTGGTATCTCCTCATGGTTACCGTACGAGTTATCCATCCGTGGTGCGGCCGTTGATCTGCATCAATTCGATGACTTTGAAAAGTTCAGCAAGCAGTTCTCGCCAGGAGCATTTCTTCCGCTCATGATTGGTGATTCGGTTTATGCGATGCCAGAGACGCAAGATTTCTTTGTTCAGTTCTACCGAAAAGATATTCTTCAAGCACTCGGTCTTCCGGTTCCAGATACGTGGGATGACGTGAAGAGCATCTTGCCAGAGCTTCAGCGTTTTGGGATGAACTATTATACGCACATCGCTGGTGCAACAGGGTTTAAGCCGTTCCAAGCAACCGCTCCATTCGTGTATCAGTTTGACGGAGATCTGTACGGAAAAGATGGGATGAAGACGGCGATCGGAACAGAGGAATCACTAAAAGGCATTCAGTTCATGGCAGAGCTGAACACGATCTACAGCATGCCGTTACAAGTACCAAACTTTTATAACCATTTCCGATATTCAACACTTCCGATTGGGACTGCTAACTTTACGACATATACGCAGCTTACGGCAGCCGCTCCAGAGATCGCAGGATGGTGGGATATTGCACCACATCCTGGTGTGAAGAAAGAAGATGGAACGGTGGAGCGTTGGGCAACAGGTTCCGGTCAGTCCGCAATGATTTTCAAAGGAACGAAGAGCAAAGAAGATTCATGGGAACTTTTAAAATGGTGGCTGTCAGAAGATACGCAGACCGAGTTCGCAACAAATCTTCAGATGCTGTACGGACCAGAATACATGTGGAACACGTCCAACCTAGAGGCGTTCAAGAACCTTCCTTGGCCAGAGCAGCATAAGAAAACGATTTTAAAGCAATGGGAGTACCTATACGAAGTACCGAAGAATCCAGGTTCGTACATGATCGAGCGTGAGCTTTCGAACATCTGGAACCGCATCGTGTTCGACGGTGTGAACCCGAGATCGGCAGTTGACGATTCCGTTGTTGCGATCGACCGGGAGATCAAGCGAAAGATGGAAGAGTTCGGGTATGTGAAAGACGGCAAGATGGTCAAGCCGTATCCGATTCCTACGATAGAACAAGTGAAAAGTTGGGCAGGCGATGAGAATGAAAAAGAAACCAAATAAACGAGATTATTCACCGTGGATGTTCCTTGCTCCGTATATCATCTTTTTTACAACGTTTATCATCATACCTGTTGCAGCGGCAATTCTTTTGTCATTCACGTATTTTAACGCGATCGAGACACCATCGTTCATCGGGTTGAGCAACTATGTCGGTCTGATCACACAGGATGAAGTGTTCATGCAGAAAATCCTGCCGAACACGTTAACGTTCGCACTGATCGTGGGCCCTGGCGGGTATATCTTATCGTTCATACTCGCTTGGGCGCTCGCTCAAGTGCCAAAGCGCATGCGAACCGTACTTGCGCTGGTCATCTACTCTCCATCCATGACAGCAGGTGTTGCGATGGCCGTTGTTTGGACAATCATCTTCTCTGGAGATGAAACGGGTTATCTTAACAGCTTGCTTCTAACGATGGGTGTGCTGTTAGAGCCGATCCAATGGCTGCAGTCACCTGAGTATTTGATGAAAATCATGATCTTTGTAACGCTTTGGGGCTCTATGGGTGTCGGATTCCTTGCGATGTTATCAGGTGTTCTGAACATTAACACCGAGATCTATGAAGCAGGATACATCGATGGCATCAACAACCGTTTTCAAGAGATCATCTATATTACGATTCCGTCTATGAAGCCGCAGATGTTGTTCGGCGCGGTCATGGCAGTCGTTGGAACGTTTCAGGCTGGTGCGATCGGGGTAGCGCTATCGGGTGCCAATCCGACACCGCAATATGCGGGTCAGCTAATGGTCAACCACTTAGAAGATTATGGATTTATCCGTTATGAGATGGGTTACGCAGCAGCGATCTCGGTCGTGCTGCTCATCGTTGTATATCTGTTCTCGAAAGTAGCCTGGAGGCTGTTTGGAGAGAAAGACTAGCGAAAAAGGAGTGATCAACATGTCAGCCTTTCAAGGGACAAGAATGAACCCGTCAAAGTTTCATAAAAGTCAGCTGAAATTTCTTGCGTTTTTAATACCACTGGCTGTCTTTATGGCTTTGCCGATCGTCTATATATTCTTTCATGCGTTCAAACCGATCGACGAACTGTTCGCGTATCCACCGCGCTTTTTTGTAGATAACCCAACTATGCAGAACTTTGTAGACCTTTTTACAAAGACGAACGATACTGGCGTTCCGATGTCGCGCTTTTTGTTCAATTCTGTTGTCGTTACGCTGATCGTGGTTGTTCTGACCGTTATCATCAGTACGATGGCAGGCTACGCACTATCAAAGAAAAATTTTAAGATGAAAAAAGCGATCTTTGAAATCAACACGCTTGCGCTCATGTTCGTACCAGCGGCGGTTATGATTCCCCGATACTTATTGATCGACGAACTCGGCTTGATCAACACGTTCATGGTTCATATCCTTCCGTTACTAGCGATGCCGATCGGTCTGTTTCTTGTCAAACAGTTCATCGATCAGATACCGGAAGAACTGCTTGAAGCAGCGAGGCTTGACGGAGCATCTGATTTTCAGATCTTCGTTCGGATCATCATACCGCTCGTCAAACCTGCCATCGCGACCATTGCAATTCTATCGTTCCAGCTCGTTTGGAACAGCATCGAGAGTTCGTCTCTTTATGTAAACGATGAAGGACTGAAGACGTTCTCGTTCTACATGTCGACGTTAACTTCAACCGTTGAAGGAAACAACGTAGCAGGACAAGGACTCGCAGCAGCCGCATCCTTGATCATGTTCGTACCAAATCTAATCATTTTTATAATTCTGCAGAGCCAGGTGATGAACACGATGGCCCACTCAGGAATCAAGTAAGAAAGTAGGAGGGGGGAGAAATGAAGCGCATTGCCCAATTTGTAGCATTATTGGTATTCCTGCTCGTTCCGATCTCATCTATCGCTTCTGCATCTGTCCCTTATCAGACAGAAACGTTATCAGCAGACGGTCAGACGATCGAAACACAGACAGCCTACACACCGGTCGGCACCTTACTGCCGGACGTTGAAATCACGAACCCGGAAGATATTTTCTCTGATCCAAAAGGAAACCTTTATATCGCGGATTCTGGTGCCAAAAGAATTCTCGTTGCCGATAAAAACGGTAAATTTGTACGTGAGATCGGAAAAGGTGTTCTAAAATCACCAACTGGCGTCTATGTGGACGAAACGGAAAGAATCTTTGTAGCCGATTATGAAGAAGAGAAAGTATTCCGCTTTTCAAAAGACGGCAAGGTAGAAGAGGAATACGGAAAACCGGATTCACCGCTTTTCGGTAAAAGCTCTTCTTTTAAGCCACAAAAAGTAGCGGTCGACCGTCGCGGCAGCATCTACGTGATCAGTGAAGGGTCAACGAACGGAATCATCCAACTTAGTAAAGATGGCGGATTTCTCGGCTATTACGGTGTAAACAGCACAGAAGGATCGTTTGGCACGTTTTTGCAAAAGCTTCTCACATCAGAGAGCAAAAAAGCAAACATGTTCATGAAAACACCTCCCGCGCCAGATAACATCGCACTTGATGATCAAGGTCTCGTCTATTCCGTAACAGAAGGAACGACGAACGAAGTTATCAAAAAGCTGAACGTTGCCGGAAAAAATATGCTGTTTCCAGATATCTCTGATGAGAAATCTCTACAAGATATTGCGGTCGATCATGACGGAAACATGTTCGTCGTATCAAGCACCGGCGAGATCTATGAATATGATAGTTTCGGAAATTTACTATTCATCTTCGGCGGTAAAGACGACGGAACGAACCGTCTCGGCTTGTTCAAACAGCCGACAGGCATCACGATCGATCCTGATGGCAGACTGTACGTAACAGACAAAGAACGCGGCATGATCCAAGTCTTTGAATCTACTGCTTTTTCAAAACAAGTGCATGAAGGAATCGCGCTATTTAAAGAAGGCCGTTATGTAGAGAGTCAAAAGTATTGGGAAGAAGTGCTGAAGATGAACTCTTCGTTCGGTCTCGCGCATTCTGCCATGGGCTCTGCTTATTACAAACAGCAAGACTATGATAAGGCGTTAGAAGAATACGAGTTTGCAAACGACGTGTACGGTTATTCCGACTCGTTCTGGGAAGTTCGTCACGCGTGGATGCAAGAGAACCTGGAAACGGTGTTGTTCGCGTTAATTTTCTTCGCCATTTTGTACTATATCGTTAAAGTGATCGACAAAAAGAAAGGCATTCTGGATCAGCCTCGTAATGTGTTGCGGGCAATTAAGAAACAAAGATTGATAGGAGAATTGCTCTTCCTATTCAAGTTCTTCCGTCATCCGATCGATAGTTTTTATTATCTGAAAAGAAAACAGTACGCGTCGATTCTATCAGCGACGATCCTATATGTAATCTTAATCGTCGAGTATATTTACAGCCGCTTCTATACCGGGTTTATCTATAAAACGGTGAGCAGCGATGCGAACTTAGTCGGCGAGCTTCTCTTACTACTCGTACCACTCGCGTTGTTTATTGTCGTGAACTATCTCGTTAGTACGATCAACGACGGTGAAGGAAGGTTTAAGGACATCTATATCGGAACGATCTACTCGCTCGCTCCGTTTCTCGTGTTCAGCCCAATTCTGACCCTTCTGTCGAACGTGCTGACTTATAATGAAGCGTTTGTTTATGTTTTCTCAATCCGCATCATCTACGCATGGTGTCTGATCATTCTTTTCATCATGTTAAAAGAGATCCACAACTACACGTTCTCAGACACGATCCGCAACATCTTCGTAACGCTGTTCGGTATGGTGATCATGCTTCTTGTTGTGTTCATCGTGTTCGTGTTGATCGATCAAGTATACGATTTTGTTTATTCCATCATAAAGGAGGCTGTTCTTCGTGTATAAAAAGATAAGCATCGCGCTTCTTACCTTGCTCGTACCGATCTCTGTATTCGCCGCGCAAGATGATAAGAAAAGTACGGAGCAGCCTCCTGTACCGACTGAGAAAAGCCAAAATGTGATGAAATATACGTCTTCATCGTTTACGAAGCCTGAGAAAACAGATGGTGCTCCGATCAAAAAGAAAAATTCGTTTCAAGGCTTTGAAAAAGCAGCCGAGAACGAAAATCTTGCTCTTTATGTGAACGAAGAAACGCTCGCGATCAAGATCGAGAACAAGAAAACGTATTACGTTTGGAACTCCGGGCTTGATAACCCGGATCAATACCGATTGAACAAAACGTGGGAACAGATGGCTCAATCTGCGATCACCGTTGATTATATGGATCGTCGAGGAAAGGTGAAAACCGAGAGCGTCACGACGAACGATTCTAAGCCTCTTGTGAAGATGAACGATAAAGGATTCACCGCTTCTCTTTACATGAATCAGTCAAAATTAGAGTTCGAAGTGAACGTAGAGCTTCAAGAAAACGATCTTGTTGTTTCAATTCCTGAGAATGAGATTAGGGAAAACAAGTACACGAAGCTCATCTCTATGCGTGTTTATCCGTTTTTAGGTGCGGTGAACAAGAGTGATATCAACGGCTATATGTTCATCCCAGACGGATCTGGTGCATTGATTCGTTATGAAAAGAACGGAACAAAAGCCGATGCGCCGTTTACCGGATCCATTTACGGTGATGATGAAGCCTTTTTAAAAACAAAAGTGAAGAAGGAAGAAGAAGAAAAAGTAACGCCGGTTGAGCAGATCAAAATGCCAGTATTCGGAACGGTTCATGGTGTGAAGCAGAACGGATTCCTTGCTGTGATCGAAGAAGGCTATACGCATGGTGACATTTTAGCGTATCCGTCAGGCGTTTCGACCGACTTTAACTGGATCTCTTCTGAATTTCATTTTAGAAAAGAATATTATCAGCCGACGAGTAAGAACATGAAAGGTCTGAACGTGTATCAAAAAACAAAGAACCCTTTCGGCGTAAAGCTGAGATACATGTTCTTACAAGAGGATCAAGCTGATTATGTAGGGATGGCCAAAGCTTATCAAGACCATCTTTCTGATACAAAACAGCTAGACAAAAAAGACGACAAAACCGGTGTCAGACTTGAATTTCTAGGTGGCGAAGTGAAGGAAGGTCTGTTGTGGGATTCGGTGCTTCCGATGACGAAGGTTACAGACATTCCGAGCATGACATCTGAACTCAAAAAAGACATCGATGATCTGTTCGTCGTTTATAAAGGCTGGTCAGAAGGCGGATTAACCGGCACACTGCCTCAGAAGTTTCCGTTTGAAAGTGAGCTCGGAAACAGTGATGACGTGAAGGATACGATCGACAGTCTTAAAAAGGATAATATTCCGCTTTATTTTTATAGCGATTACACAAAAGCTTATGATGGTGCATCCGGCTATTCCGGCAGCAAAGACGTAGCGAAGAAGATCAGTGCCGAGACGATCTCACACAGTGAAGATAAGAAGACCCTATATTATCTTTCTCCAGAAAAATCTCTTGCGATCGCCAAAGAGGATGCAAAGGAATTTAAGGAACAGGGCATTTCAAACGTAGCAATCGATACGAGCGGGTACACGTTGTTCTCTGACTTTAGCGGAAAGAAATCGAGCGAGCGAAACCAGACGATCAAAACGTATCAAAAGCTGTTTGGCACGTTGAACAAAGAAGTAGGAAACGTTGCTCTCTACGAGCCGAACACGTATCTATGGAATCAAACGAATCGCTATCTCGACATTCCGATGAACGCGTCAAACTATGTGTTTGAAACAGACACGGTGCCGTTTTTGCAGATCGTGCTAAAAGGCTATATGCCATATTACGCACCGTTCTCGAACTTTCAGTCAGATTCAGAAGATCAGATGCTACGCATGATCGAGTACGGAGCGTATCCATCGTATCTTTTAACGAAGGAAGCGTCACACCTTCTTGCTAAAACAGCATCGAGTGACGTTTACACATCAAAATATTCGATCTGGAAAGACAAGATTTTGTATCAATACGAAAACATCAAGAAAAGTCTCGGTGAGGTAGAAGGCGAAGAGATCATCAGCCGCAATGTGCCTCAAACAGGTGTTGTGAAAGTAGAATACTCCAACGGAAAAGTGATCATCGTCAACTATACGAACACGACTTATAAAAGTAATGGCATTGAAGTGAAACCTAAGGATTTTGCGGTAACAGAAGGAGGAGAAAGCGATGAAACGACTAGGCAATAACAGAAATCTTACAGGATTGCTGTTTGTTTCACCATGGATCATCGGCTTTCTCGTCTTTACGGCGTTTCCGCTTCTATACTCACTCTTTTTAAGCTTTCAGGAAGTAAAGATCACGACAGATGGCATCAAAACAAACTTTGTAAGCTTTGGAAACTATGAATATGCGTTTTCGGTCGATGGAACATTCGTCGACCGCGTCCTAAAATATCTAGAAGAGATGGTCATCTCCGTTCCGATCATTATCGTCTTTTCATTGATCATCGCTCTATTGTTGAACCAAAAGATCAAGTTCCGCGGATTATTCCGTACGATCTTCTTTCTGCCCGTTATCATCGCAAGCGGACCGGTGATCAAAGAGCTGATCGATCAAGGCATCACGACGATTCCTTCTATTGAACAGTACGCGATTTACCAAGCGTTAAATGATAACCCTGATGGTTTCTTTAACGGCATTCTACTGTATTTAATTAAAAACTTGATCGTAATCCTGTGGTATTCAGGCGTACAGATCCTGATTTTCCTTGCAGCTCTTCAAAAGATGGACAAACAGATCTTTGAAGCGGCGAAGATTGACGGTGCGAGCAACTGGGAATTCTTTTGGAAGATCACCCTGCCAAGTTTGAAACCGATGATCATCGTTAACTTGATCTACACAATCGTAACGTATTCAGTATTCTCACTTAATCCAATTATCGAACATATTCAAAAAAATATGTTTAAAGTAGACACAGGTTATGGCTATGCTTCAGCACTATCTTGGATCTACTTCCTGATCATCGCCGCAGCACTTGCGATCGCGGTTGGTGTGATGACGGTAAAAAGAAAGAAAAAATACACCTAAGAGGATGTGATCAATGTGCAAACCAAAACACAGCAAGTAAACAAGTATTACTTAAAAACGAAACGCATGTTTTTGGGCATGCAGGGGACAGATGGTCTTCTTTACAAGCTCTTGATCTACGGACTCTTGGTAGGAATCGGATTCGTGTACCTCTATCCGCTTCTCTACATGGGTGTGTACAGCTTTAAAAGTTTGGACGATCTGTTGAATCCGCTCGTGAACTGGATTCCAACACAGTTTTATACCGGAAACTATGAGCAGGCGAACAAAGTTCTGAACTTCTTCTCAACATTGATGGAAACGTTGTATGTGACCGTTCTTCCTGCCTTGGCACAGACTGCTGTTGCAGCAGTAGTCGGATACGGACTCGCTCGTTTTGATTTTCGCGGTAAAAAGATCATGTTCGTTCTCGTGCTCGCAACGTTTATCATCCCGCCGCAGGTGACGCTCATTCCAAGATACATCTTCTTTAATGAGCTGAACATCCTCGGTAGTTTGAGTGCGTTCTTGCTTCCGGCAACGTTTGGACAAGGATTGAACAGCGCGATTTTTATCCTGATCTTTTATCAGTTTTTTAGAGCTGTGCCAAAAGCTTTGGAAGAAGCAGCTCAGCTTGACGGAGCAGGACATTTTCGAATCTTTTTCACGATCGCCTTACCGATGGCATTGCCTGCAATCATCATCTCATTTTTGTTCTCTTTCGTTTGGTATTGGAACGAAACGTATCTGGCGGCGATCTATTTTGGAGATGCGTTAACCACATTACCGCTGCAGCTGCAAAAGTTCGTTGCGACGTATCAGCAGATGTTCCCAGCTGAGATGGGAGTGTCGGGCGGTAACCAGTTGAACGAAGGAATCAAGATGGCAGGAACGGTCCTGTCGATTCTTCCTCTATTGATCGTGTACTTTATCACGCAGCGCTGGTTTGTTGAAGGTGTGGACCGTTCGGGGATTACTGGGGAGTAAGGATTGGTGCAGGTGGTTGATTTCCGTTTCAGGTGCTCGCTTTCCGCGGGGCAGGCGGTGAGCCCCTTGCCGCTTTGCGCCGTTAAGGGTCTCACCTGACCGCTTGTCCCGCAGGAGTCTCGCACCTTGCACTCCAATCAACTTAGCAATGAAGTACAATCTCAAAACCTATTCAAAAATCCACGATCTTTTATTAAAAATTAAGTAAGAGATGAGAGGGGAATAACGATGGATACACAGAAACTATTAAACCTTGAAGCAAAAGGATGCTTTGATTTCTTTTGGAACGAAGCAAACACAGATAAAAACAGCCCAGGATACGGGTTGATCCTGGATCAGTCGGCGAATAAAAAAGTAGCAAGTATCGCATCAAACGGGTTCGGATTAACGGCAATCATCATCGGAATCGAGCGCGGCTGGATCACGAAAGAAGAAGGCTATGTGCGTACGAAAGGAACGCTTGAAACATTCTTAAATAACGTGGAACACGCGAGCGGCTTCTTTTATCATTTCTTAAACATGGAGACGGCAAAGAAAAACGAAGAGTGGTACGACTGTGCGTCGATCATCGATACGGGAATCTTCCTATGTGGTGCCGTTACATCTGCTGAATACTTTGGCGGAGAGATCGCAGAGCTATTCGAGAAAATTTACGCGCGCATCGACTGGAACGTGTATTATGATGAGCCGGTCAACCAGTTCTACATGGGCTACAACCCGGAAACGGGCGGCTTCCACCATTGGGATATGTACGCGGAGCAGATGATGACTTATGTGCTTGGCGTGGCATCTCCAACACATCCGGTTCCAGCAAAAATCTATGACGGCTTCGAGCGCAGAAAAGGGACATACAAAGATTATGAGTACATTCACGCGCCAGGAAACGCCATGTTTGTTCACCAATATTCGCATGCTTTCATCGATTTTAGAAACATCGTCGACGGAGACGGAATCAACTGGTACGAGAACTCGGTAAAAGCATCCCTTGCGAACCGTGCATTTTGTAAAGAAAAATCGAGTGAGTTCAAGACGTATCACGAGAACGCATGGGGCTTAACGGCTTGCGCTAGTCCGACTGGCTACCGTGTTCCAGGTGCTCCTCCTTATTATGAAGGTTGTGAGCCTGAACTTGAGGGTACAATCGCACCAACGGGAGCAGCGGGATCAATCGTGTTCACACCAGAAGAGTCGATCGCGGCAATGAAGTACTTTTATGAAGAGCATCCACAGCTTTGGGGTGAGTATGGGTTCCAAGATTCTTATAATCTGGATGTCACGCCAGCTTGGTATTCAGACCATGTAATCGGTATTGATAAGGGAATCACGCTTCTAATGATTGAAAACTATCAATCTGGTCTCGTGTGGGATCTGTTTATGAAAAACAAGTATGTGAAACAAGGTGCAGACCTGTTAGGTTGGAAAAAGACTGAAGGAAGTCCTGTAAAATGATTGAAATCAAGAACAAACAGATCATCATCGACGGCAAGCCCGTTTTGATCACGTGCGGTGAAATTCATTATTACCGTCTTGATAAAAGCGATTGGCAAGACCGTTTGAACAAGCTAAAAGAAACAGGTTGTAACGCCGTGGCTACTTATGTGCCATGGCTTTGGCATGAGCCGGTAGAAGGACAGTTTGATTTTACAGGTACAACGCGTCCTGAGACAGACCTTGCCGGGTTCATCGACCTTTGTACAGAAAATGGCTTTTATTTCTTCGTTCGTCCCGGCCCGTTCATCATGGCCGAGATGAAAAACGAAGGACTGCCATATTGGGTCTACGAAAAGCATCCTGAGATCATTCCGGTAGGCTGGGACGAGAGCGAACCGACTACACCAACCGTGGATTATCTTGCGCCAGGATTTTTACAAGAAGTTCGTAAGTATTATGAAAAAGTGATGGAAGTGGTTACGCCACGCATCTATCCGAACGGCGGTAAAATCATCGCGTTTCAGCTTGATAACGAGATCGGCATGCTTTCTTGGGTGAGCAACACGCCAGACTTAACAGACAACGTGCTGAACGATTTCTCAAATTGGTTGAGCGAACGATACGGTGATAATGTTTCTGACCGCTATCCGTTTTCGTTACAAGAGAGTGCTGAGCGAAATGCTGCATTCCGTTCTCCGAAAGAAGCGTATGCGGCACAGCTGTTAAAAGATCTTGGCTATTACATGCGCTACCGCTTCGCTAAATATATCGCGATCTTAAGAGAGTACGCGGAAGAGTTCGGCGTGAGGGACATTCCATTCGTCGTCAACATTCACGGAACAGGCGGAGGACGTGGGTTTACGTATCCGATCGGGATCAGCCAGCTGTATGAAACGTATAACCAAGGACCTGGATACATCTCGGGCTCTGATATTTATTTTGGCGACCTTGACATGAAAACGTTCCAAGACCTCTACATCATCAACGGTCTGATGGAAGCCGTTCATAACGAGGATCAGCCGTTAACGTCTGTGGAGTTTAACTGTGGTGACGGAAATTTTGGTGAGACACTAGGCGAGCGCTATGATCCATCAGCTGCAGATTTTAAGTTTAGAATGTGTCTTGCTCAAGGAAACCGACTCATCAACTATTATCTATTTGCTGGCGGTAAAAATGCGAGACTACATACGCTTGTTGACGATGGGAACGATCGCATCGCCTCAACAGGTGAGCGTCATGGTTTCGCAGCGCCAATCGGTCCAGAAGGCGACTACAACTATACGTTTCCGCGTATGTCACGCGTGAACCAAAGTGTGATGGCGGTGAGTGATAAACTCGCGCGTATGAACGAAGAAAGAGATGAAGTATCATTCGCGTTCATCCCGGATTATTATATGACCGAATATCGTTATCCGAAGAGTGAAGTGATGCGTGAGATTCTATCAAACATTGAGGCGAACCGCGGTGCCGGCGCTTGGGAGATTATGGGCCGTGCGATGTTGCTTAACGGTTATCGTTTTACAGCGGTTGATGTGCAGAACAAACCACTTGATGTGACGAAAACCCCTGTACTCGCGTTGCCGTCCGCACGCTATATGGACAGTGCGATTCAGGAGAAGCTCGTAAACTATTTGAACTCGGGCGGGAGTATTCTGCTATACGGTGAGGTTCCTCTTTTTGATATGGAAGGGAAGGACTGTACACTGTTAGCGGAAGCACTTGGTGTTACGTATAAAGGGATCAGCCGTGATGGTCACGGAAACTACCTTTCTATCTATGGAGACAACTGGGCTTCAGCTCAGCCAGAGATTCGTTCAGGCTTCGTGCAGCGTTTTGAAGTTGGACCAGAAGTAACTCCAATTTTCAGAGTGTACGGATCGGATGATGTGTGTGGCTTTGAGTCTGAAGTGGGGAATGGACGCGCGATCGTGATCGCGAGCTTCTATCGCTGTGATCTGCCTTTCTTTAAAACAGCGCTTGAACGATTAGGAAGTCATGTGAAACTCACGCATGATTGTCCACATCATGGCATCTTTATGACATCGACGGTTAATGCAGAAGGTGAGCGTTTCCTTCATCTGCTGAACCTAGACGGATTTGATAAAGAATTCTATGTTTATGAAGATGGGGTAGCGTTGTTGGGTACCAGGAAGCTGTTGCTTCAAAGCAAAGACGGTGTGATGCTGCCTATGAATCTCTCAATTGGACGTGTGAAAATTGCTTATGCGACAGCTGAAATTACCGGTGTGAGTGCAGACTATATCGATTTCCGCCTAACTCAGGTGGAAGATGTGATCGCGTTTGAACGTGGAACGAAGATTTTACAGAGTGCTGATTATGTGATTGAAGAAAATGATGAGTTGACGCTCGTTCGCAGCAAGAAACATGCGAAAGTGGATGATGCGTTGCGAGTTTTGGTGGGATAGTAAGGGAGACTGCTCTTTGTGAGCGGTCTTTTCTTTATGTTTGAAGTCAGTCTTTGGTCGCTCGAGCGAAAAGGAAGGTGGTTGGAGCGAAACGCATTGTTGTTTGAGCGAAAACAGAGATTTACTGAGCGAAACGAAGGATGTATTGAGCGAAAAGAGCCCACGTCTGCGCGAACGTGTAATCAATATAAAAACACGTACCGTAAAACCCACAAAAAAGGACTGCTCAATCCCAGAGCAGTCCTTCCTATACCTATATTATTTTACCAACCTAAACGGAACACTCGCCACATCATGGCTGTTTTTTCCGATGAACATCGTGAACTTACCTGCATCACTCTTGAACTCAAGGTTCTCGTGGTGATAGCGAAGCATTTCTTCTGTGATCTCGAATGTAACTTCCTCGGACGCACCTGGTTCAAGAACAATCTTCTTATAACCTTTTAACTCTTTCACAGGACGAACAACATCACCCGCAATATCACGGATATATAGCTGAACAAGCTCTTCACCAGCAACATCGCCCGTATTCGTAACAGTGACAGAAGCTGTAATCACATCATCCTCCGTTAACACTTCACCCGACAACTTCACATCGTCATATTTGAACTCTGTATAGCTCAACCCGAAACCGAACGGGAATAGAGGCTCGTTCGGAATGTCCAGATAATGAGACAGATAGCGCTCTTTATTTTCTGGAGTCGGCTGTGGACGACCTGTGTTGAAGTGGTTGTAATAAACCGGCACCTGACCAACTGAATACGGGAACGACATCGATAAACGACCAGATGGATTCACGTCTCCGAATAAAAGATCAGCAATCGCAGCACCCGCTTCAGTACCCGGATACCACGCTTCTAATACAGCATCCACTTGATCTGCTACACCATGCAAGTCAAGCGGGCGACCGTTAAAGAGTACCGTCACAATCGGCTTACCTAACTTTTTCATTTCTTGAATCAGTTGAAGCTGAGGCTCAGGCAAACGAATGTCAGCACGACATCCCGCTTCACCACTCATGAATGATGCTTCACCAAGTGCGAGCACGATCACGTCCGCATCACTACCAACACGAGCCGCTTTTTCCAATTGATCTGCTGTTACAGACTCAACCTCACAACCGTCCGCAACGGTTAATAAAGAAGGATCAGCCAACTTGTTTAACAATCCTGTATCCACTTTTACCACATCATCATAAGCACCTTGCCAAGACCAAGGTCCCATTAGGTCGCCATTTGTAGCGAACGGGCCGATGAGTGCTATCTTTTGTGTTGGTTGAAGGGGAAGAACGCCGCCTTCATTTTTTAAAAGTACACAAGACTTAGCAGCAAGTTCACGAGCTACATCACGGTGCTCATTACACAGAATCACTTCTTCCGCACGCTTCTCATCAGCACCACGGTACGGATCTTCAAAAAGTCCGAGCTTCTGCTTCAACGTCAGAATACGTTCTACCGACTCATCAACGAGAGATTCTGATAACTTGCCGCTTTCCACAAGCTCTTTCACATGGTCGACGTAGCACGTTGTCATCATCTCAATGTCAACACCAGCTGTCAGTGCTTTGTATGCCGCTTCTGCTTCGTCTTCAGCCACACCGTGCGGAAGCTGTTCTTTTACAGCACCCCAGTCCGAGATGATCACACCGTCAAAGCCCCACTCGTCACGAAGCAGGTCGCGCATCAGCTTTTTGTTTGCCGTTGCGGGAATTCCGTCAACTGTGTTGAACGCTGTCATCACCATCTCACAGCCTTCATCAAGCGCGGCTTTATAAGCCGGCAGGTAAGACTCACGAAGCTGACGCTCAGACATGTTCACCGTATTGTAATCGCGTCCGCCTTCAGGAGCACCATATGCCGCAAAGTGCTTCACGCAAGCTGCTACACGGTCTTTGTCGTTCGTGAGATCTGTTCCTTGAAAACCACGAACGAACGCACGAGCGAACTCACTGTTCAAGAAACCATCTTCACCTGTTGATTCCATCACACGGCCCCAGCGCGGGTCACGAACAAGGTCGACCATTGGTGCGAACGTTACGTGAACACCAGAAACAGATGCTTCTTTTGCTGCGATCTCTGCACTTTTTTCAGCTAGGTCCATATCCCATGAACAACCGATCGCAAGAGGTACCGGAAAGATTGTCTTAAAACCATGTACGATATCAGCCATCATCAATAAAGGAATGCCATGACGGTTTTCTTTTAAATGTGCTTCTTGAATGTTGCGCGTTTCACGAGCTCCTGATCCACCAAGAACAGATCCTGTATTACGGATCACGTCATCCGTAATCCCCATCTCCTGCATAGGACCCGTGATGAATCCTTGATCAGATGAACCTTTAAAGAAAGGCGTAGCCAACTGAACCAACTGCGCGATCTTTTCTTCGAGTGTCATGTCTTGAATGATATGTTGCACGTTTTGCTTAAGCATAAAGAAAACCTCCTGGATATCGTTTAGTGTAAGTGGTCTGATACAATCGAAACGTTTCGATAAACCTGATAATAAAAATTATAAGCGCTTTCATTTTGAGAGTCAATGAAAAATCGAAACGATTCACTAGATTTAAGTCGTTATTTAATCATTGAACTTTTATAGTCAACTTCTTAAGGTATAAAGGTATGATTTATAGCGTAGTGTTACTTCCAAAAGATTTCTTCCTTAACAAATAATAGATAATTTTTTTACAAGTGATAGATTTCCAGCATTCATTTCGTATTACATAGTAGGTACCAATAACCAGCAGGAGGGGTGTACGATTGAAAGTCACAGAAAAGAATGTTGTACAACAACTAATAAACAAGAATGAATATGCAATTTCTTTTATGATCCAACAGTACGGTGGTTTACTCACAGCGATCATCAAGCGTCATGTGAACAATCAGCAACAAGATTATGAAGAATGCTTAGACGATGTGTTGCTATCGGTGTGGGACAATATTCATTCCTTTGATCCTACGAAAAATACGTTCAAACAATGGATTGCCGCTGTTGCGAAATATAAAGCCATTGATTATCAGAGGAAGCAGATTTCTCTTCAAAAACAGCAATTCTCAGTAGCGGAATTTCATGATTCCATCCTACCGACGCAAAAGCCACAAGAAGAGAGCCTTGTTCATGAGTTGCTTCAACAATTGCCTCCAAATGAACGGAGAATTTTTCAAAAGTACTATTTAGAAGGAAACACATCAAGTGAGATCGCTCATGAATATAACGAGCGAGAGTCTTGGGTGTATAACAAGCTATCCAGAGGACGTAAGAAACTAAAAGGCTTTTTGTTTCACAATAACGAAGCATGAGGAGTGGGGATATGACGATCTATCAAAAATTAAATGAACTCGATATGGATTTAGAACAATACGAAGAGCAAGACCTTTCTCATTTTGAAAAAAAGCAATGGGAGAAGCGTGTACGAAAGAAAGTCAAAAAACAAAGTCCGTCAAAGGGTAGAAAATTTCTAGGTGTAGCAGCGGCCATGCTCTTAGCAACAGGAATATCACTGAGTACTGGAATCGTCTCTATAGCAAATATGCCGTTTGTAGGCGAGACGATCGAAAAGTATTTGAATCAAAACGAGAGTCTTGACTTTTCTTCCTATAAAACAGCGATCGGACAAACAGCTGAAAACGAGAAGGGGAAGTTGACGTTGAACGAAGTGATGATTGACGGAGGACGATTACTCATAAGTTCGACTTATGAACCAGCAGACGGAATCGACTTTCATCATAAGATGCACCCTATGCCCAAAGTGAAGATGGACGGAAAAGATTTAACATCGAGTACAGGCGGCCAGTCGATTGAACTAAACAATTCCATGTTTACGGTTTATAACGAAGTTCAATTAAAAGAGATACCGATGGGGGAGAAGATTCAGTTTCATATTGAGTACGATCGCTTAGATCTAGAATTGAAGATGAATCAGCCGTGGGTATTTGATATTGAAGTCGCAACTGAAAAGTTAGCAGCGAATAGCAAAACAATTACGCTTGACCAAGATATACAACTTCAGAACGGACGCTCCATAAAACTCGAAAAAATGATCGTGACTCCAATCTCCACAGTGCTGTATTATGACTGGCCAGGCGAAGAGAATCACATTGCTTTTAAACTTGTAAGTGAATCTGGAAAGGAAATCTTGCCTGACACGGTTTCTGTGACACCGGAAGAATCTTATAATCGATTTAGCGCGATCGATCTGGAATCGGAGAAATATGTTGCAGTACCTTTTGAACACTCAGAAAATCCTGGTGCAGATAAGCCGGGGCGTATACCAGAGCTATCTGTTCCTATAAACTAAGCTTAAAAGCAAAAAACACTTGGTGACGATCCCAAGTGTTTTTTGCTATCATCACTCTTATTTCACTAAATCACTCAATTTACCGTTTCGTTTCTCTCTTTCACTTTCATCCGCAAGGTCATACTTTTTCAAAAGATGAAACACTTCATTTAAGTAGGTCTGATCACTATCATCAGATAAAGAGTCGCCAACCTCCATCACGAGTTCACGCGGCATAAAAGCGGATTGTTCGGCTAGCTTCTGCTTTACATCTTCTAACGTGTGGTCGATCGTACATTTGCCCATCTATAATCAGTCTCCCTCTGTATCCTATTGAAAAAATCGTATCATAACTCTCCGCAGAAGTGGAAGAATAGTGTCTTTCCTGTGATTCATGTTACGCTATGAAGGATATAAAAATAGTGGAGGTGTTAAACATGCGTTTAAAAGGTAAAAAAGTGTTAAGTCTCGTGCATCATGATTTTGAGGATTTAGAACTGTGGTATCCGATTTTGCGCTTGCGTGAAGAAGGAGCGATCGTGGAACTAGTTGGAGAGAAAGCAGGAGAGACGTACATCGGAAAGTACGGTGTTCCGGCTGACGCAGATTATGCGTTTGGTGATGTGAACGCAGAAGATTACGATGCGATCTTAGTTCCTGGTGGCTGGGCACCAGACAAGCTGCGCCGTTTTCCAGAAGTGATCGAGATGGTTCAGCATATGGAGAATAACAAAAAGCCGATCGGCCAGATCTGTCATGCCGGCTGGGTTCTTGTTTCAGCCAAAGTGTTAGAAGGAAAGAAAGTAACAAGTACACCAGGTATCAAGGATGACATGGAAAACGCAGGCGCAACGTGGATCGATGAACCTGTCGTTGTTGACGGTCACCTCGTATCTAGCCGACGTCCGCCAGATCTGCCAGATTATATGCGTGAGTTTGTAGCGGTTTTGGAGAAAAAGTAGAGTTTGTTATCAAATGAAGCATCCGATTGTTCGCGAATCGGGTGTTTTTTTTGTGAAAGTTAGCGTGTTCAGGTGATTAAGAACGATTTACAGGTGAAACATGGTTGTATACAGATGCTCGTACATCAATCACAGGTGATAACTAGTGCATCACAAGTGAGAAAACAAGCGATTTATCGGTGAACTTGTAACAAAATAAAAAAACATGTACCGCAAGCTTCAAACATTTGTTTAACTTTAACAGCAGAAAACAATCATGATTTTTTGATAAAATAAGACTAAAGGAAGTGATTAAAAATGAGCGACAAACAACTATTAGAACAAATTCTAGAACTGACTAAACAAAATCAACAAGGCATTTTAGAACTAAAGGATGATGTGGCAGACTTGAAGGTTAGAGTAACAAATATCGAAAAACAATGCTCTGCAAAAACGACTTAAAATACTATGAGTATAAAATTGCTGAACATGACCGCGAAATTTTCCAACTGAAGGAAAGCCAGAACTAATCCTCTAAAAATAAACACACATTTTTACCCCACTCAATCGGGTACACAATTTCATAAGAATAAAAAGGACCCGGTTCACTAACGACCGTGTTTTTACATGACTCCAATAACTCTAATCCCAATAACATAATATAACCGAGTTCCCAATATCCATTCTTCTCTATACACTACTAACACATATTCCTTGACAGTTAGGAGTGAAAGACATGCCATCCAAAGACGACTTCATCAAACAAGAAGGCACGGAGTTCCCTGGCAAAACATACGTGGAACACTTGCTGCGCCCGGTATTCAACGACCAAAGAGACTATCTTTTTAAACATATGTTTAACATTCACCGCGCACATGTTGTGATGCTATCTGAGCAAGATATCATAAAAAAATGTGATGCTGCAAAAATACTCCAAGGAGTGGAAACCATAGCCAATATCGACCCGCAAACTCTAACCTACGACCCACAATTCGAAGACTTATTTTTCATGATCGAACACAAAATGAGTGAAGAGATCGGACCCGATCTTGCGGGTAGTATGCATATGGCGCGAAGCCGAAACGACATGGGAATCGCCATGTACCGTCTTGTGCTCCGAGAACACATCCTCCCACTCACAGAAAGCGCGCTTTTACTCGCAACAGCTCTTCTAGAAAAGATTGAGAAACACGCCGAAACTGTCATGACCGCCTATACCCACACCCAACCCGCACAGCCAACAACCCTCGGCCACTACTTAATCGCTGTGCTAGACATCCTTTTACGAGATATTGAACGTCTTCAATCTGCGTACGAAACGGTGAACTGTTCACCGATGGGAGCGGCAGCACTCTCCACAACGAGTTTTCCAATCGACCGCAATAGAGTTTGTGAACTGCTCGGTTTCTCGAAACTTATCGAGAACTCATACGACGCAGTTGCTGGTGCGGATTATTTGATAGAAACAGCGACTGCCGTGTTATCGTTGATGACGAACAGCGGGCGTTGGATTGAAGACTTCCTTCAGCTCGTTACCCGTGAACTTGGCATCATAAAAGTGGCAGATCCATACGTGCAGATTAGCTCAATCATGCCTCAAAAACGAAATCCGGTTTCCATTGAGCATTCGCGAGCCATTGCCAGTTCATCAGCAGGAGAAGCACTCGCGGCAATCCATATGATCCACAACACACCGTTTGGCGATATCGTGGATACGGAGGACGATCTTCAGCCACATTTATATAGAAGTTATGAAAAAGCAAACCGGGTGATGCACCTCATGCATTCGGTCATCCGAACGATGGAAGTGAATAAAGATCAAGCACTCGCTCGTGCACAAACATCTTGTATCACGATTACAGAGCTTGCGGACTTTTTATCAAAAGAAAAAGGCGTACCGTTTCGAGGAGCTCACAAAATAGCGAGCACGATAGCGAAAAAGTGCTCATCGGAAAAGTTAGAGCTAAATGAACTGCCACTTCAAACGGTTCATCAAATATTATCCTCTCATCATCAACATCTATCTCTTACCCAAAAAGAGTGGGAAGGCATCATTTGCCCTATTCAATTTGTGAAAAGGCGCAGCATTCAGGGTGGACAGAATCCGGATGAGGTGAGGAGAATGGCTGGAGAAAGAAATCTGGTAATTCAACAAGTAAGAGCTAGAATCGAAGGGGAATATAGTAGACTTAAAAATATGGATAACGAGTTAAGAAAATTAATAAGTAAAATAGTAGAGGATTCTTTATAAGTCTTATTTCAGTAGCTTTTATGAGTCATTTTTATTTTTAATCCTATGTTATAGTTATAAATGTATTATGATTATTAGGTGGTTATTAATGAAAAAAATATTGCTATATTGGCTCCCAGTTTTTCTATGGATGGGAATTATCTTCTATGCCAGTTCTCAACCCTATGAAAAGCAAGATTTGCGACCAACAATCTCAGCTAATTTAGATTTAACTATCATTGAGACGCTGTTCTCCTCAGTGGAATTGCATTACGCTGGTGATGAGATTAGTGTTAAAGCTCTGGGAGCTGCTCATTTTCTTGAATTCTTTATAAGAAAAGCAGCACACTTTTTCACTTATTTTGTATTAGGTTTTTTAATGTACCGTGCCTTGAACCATTATTTATTAAACAACCGTTTAACATGGCTGATCGCCTGGTTCATGACTATTTCATATGCAATCTCAGACGAGATTCATCAAGGCTTTACACCAAATCGATCTCCACATATAGAGGATGTAATGATCGATGCGACTGGTGGGTTGTTTGGTATTTTATTAGCAACAATTATCTATAAAAAATACCGTACAAAAAGAATTTAATTTAGTGCTACAATAAAAGAAAATAGAACGCAGGTGATAACATGCAAATGCCAATGACGATGCAATCAAATCTAGTGACGACTGGGAAAGAAAAACGTGTTGAAGGTAATATGTTTGAAATTTCTTTAGAAGGCTACAAGCTGTTTATTTTAGATCACCCTGTACCAGTGCAAAAAAAAGAAAACAGCTCTCCGGTTGGAAAAGCTGTGATAAAAGAAGTGACGTGGAAAGCAGAATCCACACACCTTCTCTATGAACTAATTGATCTACATGGCGTGAATTAATTAGAAGGAACTCACAGTGAGTTCCTTCGTTTAGTTTTTATACGTAATCGCCTGAGACCCCATCTGTGTCCATGCCTCTCTAAATTCAGTAAGAGACAATTTCCGGTTTTTCTCCTTACTCAGCGGATCATTCACATAAACGTGTTCACGATCATAGCCCGTAATGACCACCGAATGTTCTTTCCACGTAATTTCTACTTTGCCTGACGGTGTATTCCAAGTTCGAAATTCACTTTCCGGTAATGCACGGAAATCTGCATTGATGATTACCCATACAGGCTTGCCATTCTTTATCTTCCCTAGTACGTCATCAAAGCTGCTTCCACTCAAATCTTCTATTCTGCCAGGCAAGTACTTTTCCGCAAGATCAGCCGCCGGGCCATGATATACGCCATACCCCATCTTATCAAACGTATAAATATCCCCAACAAACCCATCGTTTGGATTGCCATAATAATAGGTTCCATTCTCATTTTTATACGGCGTGTTTTCTTTTTTAATCTTTTCCGCCAGTTCCATTTTTCCAACTTCTACTCCTGCATGTTGTAGAAGCATCGCTAGTGAAGTTACTTCGCAGCCTCGATCAAGTTCAGGCATTTGTTGGATTAACGGTACATCGTTAATTAAAGTTACCCCTTTTTTGTCGGTAATGCTTTCTTTCTTACTTTGAACATTATTATGCTCTGTTTTAATTTCCTCTTCTTTTATTTGTAAGAAGCCGATAAGACAACCTGTAATAAAAACTGAGAGTAAAATAAATAAAATTGTTTTCAAGATGTACTCCTTACGGTTAGTTTTATCATTATAATAACAAACACTTTAACATTTAAATATGTTTGTCATGCGATTGCTTTATTTGCTACAAAAATTGCACATTTCTTCTTCATAAATAAAGGATATTGTCGATAAAAACAGAAATGGAGATAGTAAAATTAGTAAAAGGAGGAAGAAATGGAAAATAAAAAGTTAGTTAAACGCTTTGTCATGACTTCGACTTTTGCTGGAGCATTTTTGGCAGCACCTGTAATTGGTGAGGCAGCTCTTGGAGATCAAACGTTAAAGCAAGGCATTACTCACCAGGATGTACAAGAACTTCAGTCACTTTTAAAGAATAAAGGTTTTTTTAATTATCACGAAACAACGACGTACTTTGGTCCTGTAACAAGAAAAGCTGTAATGGACTTTCAACGAGAGAACGGGCTTGTAGTTGATGGGATCGTTGGCAAAAATACATACAGCAAGTTATTAGAAAAATCTTATCAAGAAGGACCTTCTCCCACAAAGCCTTCTGTTTCAGAATCAAAACAGCCTGTTTCAACGCAACCAGAAAAAGTTCTTAAACTAAATTCAACGGGTAAAGAGGTAAAGCTACTTCAAGAAGACCTCAAACTTCTTGGCTTTTTCACATTTTACAAAACGACAGAATTTTACGGAACAATTACAACAGAAGCAGTTCGAAAATTTCAAATTAGTCAAAAGTTGAAAGTAACAGGAGTGGCGGATGCAACCACGATTGACCGTATAAAAAAGCAAACTGAGATTAAAAAAAATCCAACTACTCCAGCACCACCTCAAACAACACCAAGTCCGTCTGCACCTGTACCTTCACCAACCGATACTATTCAGCTGAAATTCGGCAGTAAAGGACCAGAAGTAATACAGCTTCAAACACGACTTAAAAATCTGGGTTATTTTAAATATTCCATGATTACGGATTATTTTGGTACTATAACCGAAGAAAGTGTTGAAAAGTTTCAAAGAGCAAATGGCCTAGCAGTAACAGGGGTCGTGACGACAACAGTGTTAAATAAAATGACTGAAGTAGAAAAAAAACAGGGACAACAACCTGTTTCTACCCGTAATCAAATTACGATTAGCGTAATTGCTAATGCCTCAGAGCTTATGGGAATACCCTATCAATGGGGAGGAACGACTACTAAAGGCTTTGATTGTAGCGGATTCATTCAGTATGTGTTTGCTAAGGAAGGCATCTCACTTCCAAGAACAACTGCTCAGATGTGGAATTCTACTACACCTGTTTCACAGCCTGAGGTGGGTGATCTTGTATTTTTTGAAACATATACCAAGGGACCTTCGCACCTAGGAATCTATATCGGTAACAATCAATTTGTACATAGTGGATCGAGTACAGGTGTAACTGTAAGCAACCTCAATCTAGCGTATTGGCAAAATATTTACCTTGGGGCTAAACGTGTAAACTATTAAAATAGCTATAAAAAAATCTTCTGATCCGTCAGAAGGTTTTTTCTTTATCAGCAAACTATCAGGTGTTTATCAGTCATATATTGCCAACTATTTTGTTATAATAAATGAGTGTTTATGAAAATATTAGTTGAGAAGGAGATATGTTTTGAAGAATATATTTAAACTTATTCTATTAACTGTCTTGTGCGTAGGGCTTTTATCAGCTTGTTCAGAGCCTCCAAAGCCAGAGAATACATTAGAAAAATATGTTAGTTATTGGGAAAAACAAGATTTTAAGAATATGTATAAGCTATTAGATACTAAATCTCAAGAAGCGATGTCTGAGAAAGATTTTGTTGAGCGCTATGAATCTATATATAGTGGAATAGAAGTTAGTAAGTTAGATGTGAAAATGAAAAAACAGAAAAAAGAAGATAATGATAACAGTGAGAGTGTTAATCTTCCTTATACATTAAAAATGGAAACGATTGGTGGTCCTATAACATTTACTCAAAATATGAAATTAAACCTTGAGGAGAAAAAGGATACTGAAGAGTGGGGCATTCAATGGAATACGTCTCATATCTTTCCCGACATGAAAAAAGGTGATCGTGTTTCTGCATCTTCCATATCTCCTAAAAGAGGGCAGATTTTAGATAGCGAAGGCAAGGCGCTTGCTGTAAATGGTGTGGCAGCAGAAATTATTATTGTCCCTGAAAAACTGCCACAAGATAAGGCGAAAACGCTGGAACCATTATCTAAAATACTTGGAATGACAACAGAAGAGATACAAAAGCAGTTAGATCAGCCATGGGTAAAACAAGACCAAGCCGTTCCGATTAAAAAAATTTCAGTAGATGATCCGAAACTAAAAGATACTATTGCTCTAGAAGGCGTAGATTACCAAAAGAAATCTACTCGTCTTTATCCTTTAAAAGAAGCTGCGGCACATCTTACAGGTTATATTGCACCTGTTTCAGCTGAGGATATGGAAAAGTTACAGGGAAAAGGCTATTCAGCACAAGATTGGATTGGTAAGGCAGGCCTTGAACAAGTTTATGAAGAACAATTGCGTGGCAAGAGTGGCGGAATTATAAAAATTATGGATAGTAAAGGTGAAGAAAAATCTATACTTGCACAAACTGAAGTTGAAAATGGAAAAGATGTAAAAACAACGATCAATAGCAGGGTCCAACTATCCATCTATAATCAGATTAAAGCTGACGTTGGAACATCATCGGCTATCCATCCAAAAACAGGTGATGTACTAGCATTAGTGAATAGTCCATCATATGACCCTAATCAATTTACGTTGGGATTAACCAAGACATTAAGACAAAAATGGGCAGACGATCCAAAGCAGCCCATGTTGAACCGCTTCAAATATGTTTATGCACCAGGTTCAACGCTTAAGCCTTTAACAGCTGCGATCGGACTTGAAAATGGAACACTTAATCCTAATGAAGAAATGAAAGTATCAGGTAAAACGTGGCAAAAAGATAAAGAAGCTTGGGGTAATTATAAAGTGACAAGGGTAACGGATGTTCCTAGTGTGAATCTGGAAAAAGCACTCATCTACTCAGATAATATTTACTTTGCTCAAGCTGCGCTAAATCTAGGTGAAGATAAGTTTACGGAAGGCTTGAAGAAATTTGGATTTAGTGAAGAGGTGCCTGTTTCATTCCCGTTCACTGCATCTTCTATTGGAAAAGACGGAATGAGTGAAGGGCAGCTCGCTGATAGTGGCTTCGGTCAGGGGCAGATTCAAATGAGTGCGCTACATGTAGCCATGTCGTACACACCTTTCTTAAATGAAGGAAACTTGCTCGCGCCTCGGTTAGATATGTCAAAAGAATCGACTGTCTGGAAGGAAAGGGTAATTTCTTCAGATACAGCAAAAATGATAAATGATGACCTTGTACAGGTTGTAGCAAACAAAAACGGTACTGCTCATAACGATGCTTTTATGAAAGACTTACCGCTTGCTGGAAAGACAGGTACTGCAGAACTGAAAACAAGTCTGGACGATAAGAATGGGAAAGAATTGGGCTGGTTTGTCGGATATAATACCCAAGATCCATCACTTCTAGTTTCCATGATGATAGAAGATGTTAAGAAACGAAATGGCAGTCATTATGTAACACCAAAAGTAAAAAATGTATTTAAAGAAAATGTAAAATAAATTTCCTAAAACCTCCTTTAATGGGAGGTTTTATTTTATACTAATAATATTGTAGAAAAAAACAAAATGGGGTGAACTTTAACAGGGTCCATAATTAGTAGAATGTAAGATTCACTTTATAAATAATCAAGATGAAATAAATTAATTAAGGAGCAAACAATGAAAAAATTCATCAGTTTTTTACTTGTCATTATGGTTTTCTTTTCACAGATTAATATTGCAAAAGCAGACGTTACACAACAAGAAGAAATACTCATTATGTTTAACGAAAAAGTAAATCCGGCGATTGTGACCAATTCTGGAGGCAAGATTAAACATACGTTTAAACATCTGCCTTTGGTGTCAGCTGTTGTACCAGCTGGGAAAGTTGCTATTGTTAAAAACAACCCGAATGTTAAGTTTGTGCAAAGTAATACAGATACACAGGCCAATGCCCAAGTTACAGACTGGGGCATAAACAAAATAGTGACACAGAGAGCATGGAGTTCTGGTTATACAGGTAAAGGGATTAAAATCGCGATACTTGATACAGGGATCAATCCGCACAATGACCTCCAAATATCTGGAGGGGTGTCTTATAAGTCGTATACCAAATCTTATAATGATGATAATGGTCATGGCACACATATGGCTGGAATTATCGGTGCAAAAAACAATAGTTTTGGATCGGTAGGAGTAGCACCTGATGCCCTTCTTTATGCTGTAAAAGTACTAGATAAAGAAGGTAAAGGGGAGATTGATACTCTTATCAAAGGGATCGAATGGTCCATTACAAATAAAATGAATATCATTAATCTGAGTCTTTCACTTGAAGAACAAGTAGATTCACCAGCATTAAGAGCAGTATTAGATAAAGCATACAAAAGCGGAATCTTAATCGTAGGGGCCGCAGGTAATCATGGTAAATCTAACGGCAGCGGAGATACAGTAGAATACCCTGCGCGCTATAGTACGGTTATTGCCGTTTCTGCTACAGATTCAGGAAATAGACGGTTATCTAACTCCGCAACAGGGTCAACAATTGAGGTATCTGCACCTGGCGGCAATATATACAGTACGTATTTAAACAATGGTTATGCAAGAATGAGCGGTACATCTGTTGCTTCTTCTTTTGTATCTGGAAATTTAGCACTTCTAAAAGAACGCTATCCAGGATTATCTAATGCAGGCATTCGATCAAAATTACAACACCTCACATTTGATCTAGGAGCAGGCGGAAAAGATGCTGCCTTCGGATACGGATTGATTCAAGCACCATCCAATAAAGGAAAAGTGCAGCGGCTAGCAGGAAAGAATCGATTTGAAGTAGCAGTGAACGTTGCTGAAAAGGGATTTGCCTCTGATAACACGAGTAACACTTTAATCCTGGCAAACTATAATGCGTTTGCTGATGCTCTAGCTGCATCACCATTAGCATATAAGTACAACGCTCCTATTCTTTTAACCCAATCGGACCGATTAACTACTGAAACAAGAAATGAAATTAGCAAACTTAAGCCAGATGAAGTAATTATTGTTGGAGGAACAGGGAGTATCAACAACAATGTTTTAAACGAAGTGGACGGTCTTGTAAATAATGTTAGAAGAATTGCGGGTAAGGACCGGTTTGAAGTTTCTTATAATATTGCAAAAGAACTCAATGGTGCGACTACTGCCATCGTGGCAAACGGTTTGAATTTTCCTGATGCCTTAGCCATAGCTCCATATGCAGCAAAGCATAAGTTTCCAATACTGTTAACTGTACCTACTAGAATGCCTAATGAAACAAAAGCTGCTTTAGAAGGTATTCAAAATACAATTGTTGTAGGTGGACCAGCAAGCGTAAGTACAGGTGTTTATAGCCAACTTCCAAATCCGAAAAGAATCGGTGGAAAAGATAGATTTGAAGTTTCGACAAATATTATTAAAGAATTGAATCTATCAACTGATCAGGCATACTTAGCTACAGGATTAACATTTGCAGATGCTCTTACTGGTTCAGTGTTAGCAGGCAAGAATGATGCGCCTTTATTACTAACTGGAAAAGATAGACTGCCAGCTAGTGTTGCGACTATAGTAATAGAGAAAAAAATTCTTGATTTTACGATCTTAGGTGGGACAGGGTCTGTCGCAGAAAGTATTCAAACAATACTTGAGAATCAATAATTATTAATAAGCGACGACATAATTTAGCATAATGTTACAAAGATTACGTGAAAAATGACGGATATGTAATAAACATGTAATAATCTACCATGGTTAAATATGCTACCATTGTCTTAGGGCGATGGGGTCAAGGAAAAGGTAGAAACATACAATACATATCCGATTTTTTCTATATATTTCGAACTAATCTACTAAGCAACTTGAACCCAATTGGTTAAACGGAAACATAACATAATCAATTGGAGGTACATACATTCATGAAGAAGAAAGTTATGTCATTAGCATTAGCAGCAGGAGTTTTATTCTCATCAGGGGAACTGGTACATGCATCATTAGGTGATGATATTATAAACACAGGTGATAACTACTTAGGGACACCTTATAAATATGGATCTGCATTTGGCAACACGCGTACATTTGATTGTTCTTCTTTTACATCTTACGTATTTTCCAGACATGGAATTACGTTACCTAGAACAAGCAGTGGACAAGCCTCAACAGGTAAATATGTATCAAAAGCTAACCTTCAAAAAGGGGATCTAGTTTTTTACGATACTGATTTTAACGGATCGATCAACCACGTTGGAATTTACGCTGGAAATGGAAAAATGTTAAACGCACAGTCCAAAGGTGTAGCTTTTGCAGATGCTTTTTCTCCCTATTATTGGGGATCAAGATATGTAACGGCAAGACGTGTTATTAATGATAAAGTGGAAGCGGCGAAAGTAGTTGCAGCAGCACCAAAGCCAACAACGGTATATAATGCAGATGGATCAGCTGTAACTTCAGGGTCTGTACATAAGGTTCAAAGAGGAGAAACACTTTGGAGTATTAGTCGTAAATACAATACAACGGTTGCTAATATTCAAAAATTGAATCTAATAACATCTACCAATATTGCAATTGGTCAAGCATTAAAAGTGAGTGGACAATCTTCTGTTACTACTAAAACTGTGAGTGCTCCTCCAACAGCTAAGGTTGCTTCTTCATCTGTAACTACTTTTACAGTACAACCAGGCAATACACTTTGGGGAATTAGTCACAGCCACGGTATTACAGTAAAACAATTAATAGATAGCAATAATCTAAAATCAAACACAATTTATCCAGGACAAAAATTAGTAATTAGTAAGTAATGCTAGCATAGTTTGCTAAAAATAATCCCCCCTCTCAAACATTACTTTGAGAGGGGGTTATTTTATTACAATAGTTTTTGTGAAGTTCAATTCCAATTTACAAGTTGGAATTAACAAATGAAGTATTTAAACCTGTATTAAGTTATTTAATTCCATGAGTTAAATGTTACAATAGATACTCAGATAATTACAATTTAAGAAAATTTATGGGGGAGCAAGGATTGAAAAGTTTGTTTGCATTTTTTCATAAAAGTATTTTTATTATATTTATTTTAGTTTTTATAGTTATTCTAAGTCTCAATATATTTTTCAGCAGAGGATTTCATTCCACAGAATTACCAACTCCACCAGAATTTAATTTTATTACATTATTTGTTGGAGCGGCTTTAAGTACTGTTATTTACTTTTTTCGATTTAAAATTAATAGTTTAGCTGTAATTATTCCTTCAAAATATACTGTGCTTATTTTGTTGTTAATAAGTGTATCTCTTCAGTTATTAGCAGTTAAATTTTTAAGTGTTAATCCTTCGTGGGATTTTGGAGAGATATTTCGCAATTCACAAGTTCTTGTTAAGGGTGGAGAACTAAATGAATACTTTACTATGTATCCTAATAATATCTTTTTAGTATGTTTGTTAGCCATAGTAGGAAAAATTTTTACTTCATCACTTATTACTTATCAACTAATTAATATTTTCATTATTACGTTAAGCCAATATTTGATTTTCAGAATTTCATCTAAAGTTGTCGGGAAATCCTTAGGGATTCTATCATTACTGGTAAGCGTTTTTTACTTCCCATATATCTTTTATTCTCCAATCGTTTATACAGATACAATCTCGTTGTTATTTTTAATGCTTCCATTAAATATTCTAATAGCTTCAAATGGATCTTTTAAAGGTAATCCTACTGCAATAATTACAGCTTCTATACTTTTTTCTTTAGGTACACTCCTAAAAGGTTCTTTAATTATTTTTGTAATTGCGTATAGTTTAGTCATTTTTTTATTTTTTACTAAGTGGAAAAAATCTTGGTTTTTAGTTCCATTTCTCTCTTTTGCTGTTGTAAGCAATCTATTTAATTATACTATTTATGAAAATGGGATAATTGATCAGAAGAAAGTTGAGAAACTCAGTTTTCCTGTAACGCATTGGATAATGATGGGGCAAAACGAAGCTCGGTTTGGGAAATACGCTGCAGAAGATGTGGTTATGACAGATCAATTACTACATACTACAAGTCGAAAAAAAGTAGTGAATACTCATCTACAAGAGTTGTTAAAGAGAATTGAAGAAAAGGGGTGGCAAGGAAATCTGCACTATAATATAGAGAAGCTAAGTCATACTTGGACTGATGGTACTTACTACTCATTAAATAAATTAAAAAGAATTCCTTTTCATCCTGAGAATTATCAAAGGCTTATTGATTCTAACTCTGGTTATTTATTACAAAGTTATGCTCGAATTCAGCATCTATTTATCTTAGTAGGAATACTATTCTTTCTTTTAAGGGTAAGGCAAAAAAGTGAGTTTTTCACTTTTGCAATGTTATCTGTTATTGGCTTTTTCTTCTTTTTCATTCTTTGGGAAGCTAGATCGAGATATCTTGTCAGTTTAACGCCGTTATTGATAATCTGTAGTTGTGTAGGATACTCGGTACTTGATAAGAAAAGAATGAAAAAAAGCCAAAATACAAATGATGTTAATTTAGACATTTAGGAGTTAATCAAATGAAAAAGTTTCTGAAATTTGGAGCAGTTGGTATAGTAAATACACTGATTACAATTGGAAGCTTTATGTTTTTATTGTATTTGGATATGAATTATATATTTGCAAATATAACAGCATATGCGTTAGGTGTTATCAATAGCTATTATATGAATAGTTTTTTGGTATTCAAGGTCAAAACTAGAGATGTAAATCTTTTTCTTAAATTTGTTTTGGTTAATATATGTACACTAGTAATTAATACAGCAATTCTTTTTATATTTGTTGACAAGTTTTCAGTTCTACCAATTATTGCTCAAATTTTAGCAACAGGATTTGGTATGGTCATAAATTTTGTTCTGAATAAAATATGGACATTTAAGGTTGTAAATTTGGAGGATGTTTAATGAAAGAATTAATTTCAATAGTAGTTCCTATGTACTTTGAAGAAGAAGTTGCAGAGGAATGCTATAATCGTTTAAGGAATGTAATGGAAAATAATAATATTAATTATGAATTTATCTTTGTAAATGATGGAAGTACTGACGGTACAACAGAAATATTAAAAGGGATTGCAGAATATGATCACCGAGCTAAGATTGTTAATTTTGCTAGAAACTTTGGACATCAAATTGCAGTTACTGCTGGTATTGATTTTGCAAAAGGAGATGCAATAGTCATTATTGATGCGGATTTACAAGATCCACCTGAAGTTATCCCTACATTAGTATCTAAGTGGCGTGAAGGCTATGAGGTAGTCTATGCTAAGCGGAAAAATCGAAGTGGTGAAACATTTTTTAAGCTTTTAACAGCCAAATACTTTTACAAATTTCTAAATTATATGAGCGATATTGAGATACCAAAAGATACTGGAGATTTTCGTATCATTGATCGTAAAGTAGCGGACGTTTTTAAAAACATGACAGAGAGAAATCGGTTTGTAAGAGGAATGTTTTCGTGGGTAGGATTCCGACAAACCTATATTGAATATGAGAGAGATGAACGCTTTGCTGGGGAAACCAAGTATCCACTAAAAAAAATGATTAAATTTGCTTCTGATGGTATTATTGCATTTTCTACTAAGCCTTTAAGATTTGTGATGACTCTTGGTTTTATCTCAGTTTTTATCTCAATATTTGTTCTTTTTTACACTATTATAGTAAAATTATTTGGAAAAGAGGTACAAGCAGGTTGGGCATCGATCATGGTTGCGATCACTTTTTTTAGTGGCATACAACTTTTAAGTATTGGAATTGTTGGACAATATATCGCAAGAATTTATGATGAAAGCAAAAATCGACCGATATATATTGTAAGAGAGACGGTTAATGTGCAAGAAGAACTAAAAGTTAGAAGTTAATTAAGTTATTGGGGGTTTTTATATGGCAATACTTGTTACAGGTGGAGCAGGTTATATTGGAAGTCATACTGTAGTAGAGCTTTTAAACACTGGATATGAAGTTGTAGTTGTTGATAGTTTTGTAAATAGTGACCCAGACGTTATAAATAGAATTCAGTCGATTACTGGAAAAGAGTTAAAATCATACAATGCTAATCTTTTAGATAAAGAAAGAGTTACACAAATATTCTCTGAAAATAAGATTGATGCCGTTATTCATTTTGCGGGGCTGAAAGCGGTAGGAGAGTCTGTAGAGAAACCGCTATATTATTATCACAATAATATAGCAGGTAGTCTGATCTTAGCTGAAGTTATGAAGGATTTTGGCGTAAAAAAGATGGTTTTCAGTTCTTCTGCTACAGTATATGGGACGGCTGAAACAGTTCCTCTTGAAGAAGACACTCCATTAGGAGCTACGAATCCTTATGGTTGGACCAAGCTGATGCTTGAACAAATTTATAAAGATCTATTTGTCTCAGATAACGAATGGAGTATTGCTTTACTGCGTTATTTTAATCCGGTAGGAGCTCATGAAAGTGGTCTGATCGGGGAAGATCCAAGTGGTATTCCGAATAATTTGACCCCTTTTATTACACAAGTGGCTGTAGGTAAACTTGAGAAATTACGAGTGTTTGGGAATGATTATGATACGCATGATGGTACAGGTGTACGTGATTACATACACGTAGTGGATTTAGCAAAAGGTCATTTAAAAGCGCTTGATAAAGTTTTAACTAATTCAGCTGTGGAAGCATATAATTTAGGTACTGGTAAAGGATATAGTGTTTTAGATATGGTTAAAACATTTGAAAGTGTTACAGGCATTGCTATACCATATGAAGTTTCAGACCGTCGTCCTGGGGATATTGCTGTAAGTTATGCAGATCCTACAAAAGCTAGAGAAGAATTAGGTTGGAAAGCTGAACTTACTCTTGAAGACATGCTTCGCGACTCTTGGAATTGGCAAGAAAAAAGTAAAGATGGATTTAAAGGAAACTAAAATCTATGCTTGGAAATGTTGAAAACACCCAAAAAATGGGTGTTTTTTTATTAATTAAAATGATTTAAATTTCAATTTTTTATCAAATTTCGCTAAAATTCTACAATAAAGCTTACAAATATTTGAATGAAATTGTTATAATTAACAAATGACTTTAAATTATCTTAGGGGGAAGTATGAAGAAAAAGCTTAATCTATTATTGCTTCTTATTGTGTTAGTAGTTTGTGGTTCTGTTGTAAGTGCTGAGGAACCAGTATCAGTAGAACGTCTAGATGGAAATGACAGGTTTGATGTTGCGATTAATGTTTCTAAAAAGGGATGGGCGACAGGTAGCCAAACTGTAATACTTGTGAATTACATGGCATATGCTGATGCATTAGCAGCTTCGCCACTAGCAGTAAAAGAAAATGCACCTATTTTATTAACTCATCCTAATCAGCTTTCTTTAAAAACTGAAGATGAGATTAAAAGATTACAAGCAAAAAAAGTAGTTATTGTAGGTGGTGCAGGAAGTATTAATCAAGCCATTGAAGTAAGGCTATCTCAATTAAATATTCCAGTTGAAAGAATTGGAGGTATTGATCGTTTTGAAGTTGCGTATCAAGTATCTAAACGTTTAGACGCTAAAGGGAAAGTCATTGTAACGAACGGGATGACATTTGCAGACGCTTTAAGCATTTCTCCATATGCCTCTAAGCATGAATACCCGATTTTATTAACTAGAAAAGATAGCTTGCCTTCTTATACTCAACAGGCCATAACTGAGAAAAATCCACAACAGACAGTTATAGTTGGTGGAGTTGGTAGTGTGGCTACGAAAGTTGAGCAATTAACTCCGAATCCTTTTAGAATTGGTGGGATTGATCGGTATGAAGTTGCTGTAAATATTGCTAAAACATTTGATTTATCAACCGAAAAAGCAGCTATTTCTAATGGTCTGACTTTTGCGGATGCTCTAACTGGTTCAGTCCTTGCTTCAAAAGAGAATATCCCATTATTATTGACAAGAAGTAATAGTATTCCAGATGTAACAAAACGATTAATTGATGAAAGAAAGATTTATAGTTTTATCGTTTTTGGGGGAACAGGATCTGTTAGTAATTCAGTAATTAATCAATTAAAGAACAATCTTCCTCTAGCGGGTAAAAAAATTGTACTTGATGCTGGTCATGGGGGATCAGATCCTGGGGCAGTAAGAAATGGCTACTCTGAGAAGGAGTTAAATAAAGAATTTACTAAACTTCTCGCAGGTCATTTAAACGGATTAGGAGCAAATGTAATTTATACTCGTGATCCTTCAAATGATACATATATATCATTAGAAGACAGAGCAAGCTTTGCCAATAATCAAAATGCTGATTTATTTATTAGTATTCATCATGATTCTTCAGTAGATGCTTCTGCTGCAGGTCAAAGTATTCATTATAGCAGTTTTAGACCTGGTATTGAAACTAATGATGTTTACGTTAAATATGCTGGAAAAACATATCCTTTTGTAAGAGAAGATACTCCTAACGAGTTGTTTTATTACAAAGACGGAAATACGATAAAGAGTATGAGCTATCAAGGTTCCATCGTTGCATATGATACAATTTCTCCTTCCAATGCGGCGATTAAAAGTTCTCAATTAGCTCCAATAGCGTCAGAGGCGATTAAATATAGCGGCATTGCAACTGGTTATGTAAAAGATCATAACCTATATGTAACGAGATGGACTACAATGCCATCATTATTAATTGAATTGGGTTTTATCTCTAATACTAAAGAAATCTCTCTTTTATCTCAGCATAGTGTAAGAAATGCTAGAAGTTTATCGTTAGCAAGAGCAATTGAAAGTTTTTACAGATGAAATTTCTAGAAAACTAGTGAAGAATGGGTTAGTTTAAGCCTGTTCTTCTTTTTTATCCAGAAATAATCTAAAAACAGGATATTTCTTGTATTTTTCTCTATGTTACAAAATATCTAGTGATTACCGATGTAAATATAGGGACTATATAATAAAGGAACTAGAAATAAAACTTTCTAGTCAACGGAGGTAAATATGACAAATAAACCGATAATAGTTTCAATAATATTTTTTATATTAATAAATATAATTTATGTTGATTCAGTAGTCTTAGCTGAAAATCCGGTTAAAACCGTTGAATCAATACATAAAAAAACAAGATTAAATAAACTAATAAAAACTAAAAGAACCATATATAATAATGAGATAATTATTAAAGCAACCCAGCAAGTAAATTTAAAAGAGTATGAATTAACAAGTGTATATACACCGACATATATGAAGAAAAGAGGATTTATAGTTACAAAAGTTAATAGAGATAGAAACATAGATGAAGTAATATCAAAATTAAAAAATAATAAAAGTGTCCTTTTAGCTGAACCAAATTATGTTACACACTCATTATCTAAAACTATTAATCCACATAATCAGTACGCTTTAAAAAATACTAGCTTAAATGGCGCAAATTCATTCTCAACCACCAATGAAGTGAAGGTAGCTGTGTTGGATTCTGGGTTAAATATGCATGATCTGTTTAGTGGGCTAAAGGGGATTCATGGATATAACGTAGAGACATTAGGGAATAATATAACAGATATAGATGGACATGGCACATTTGTTTCGGGATTAATTTCTTTAAGTGGTAAAAAAGAAAATACAACATTATTACCGATTAAAGTAACAGACAAGAATGGTTATATTCCAATAAGTTCTTCAATTCAAGGAATATATAAAGCTATTGAATTAGGAGCAGATGTTATTAATATGAGCTTTGGATCTACATCTCCAAGTAATGCTGAGTATGCAGCCATACTTGATGCTTATTATCAACATGGTATAGTAATTGTTGCTTCTTCCGGAAATAGCGGTAATGAAGAATTTTTATATCCTGCCAGTTATCCTGAAGTAATAAGCGTTGGCGCTACCAATATAAAAGATGGTATTGCCTCTTTTTCTACTTTTAACAATTCAGTAGACCTGTCAGCACCAGGTGAAGAAATTATTTCGGCTTCATATGCGAATTCTACGGAAATTGTTACAGGAGATGGCACTTCTTATTCAGCACCATTGGTTTCTTCTCTGGCATCATTAATTAAACTAAAAAATAAAGACCTTTCCCCACAACAAATTGAATATATGATGGAAAAAAGCGCCTTTATTCCTCACGAACATCAGCAAAGGTGGAATTCAAGTTATGGTTATGGAAGGATTAGTGCAGAGGGTTCATTAAACGTTTCAATACCAGACAATTCTTCAGATGTTGCAAATGAAATAAGTCAATCTGTTCATTTAGGTATTGGTGAAATAAAAGAAGAAAAACTATTACTTCCACATGATGTTGATTATTATTCAGTAAATGTACCTTTTGCAGGACAAATGAATATAGATCTAAAAGGAGTACAAAACTTAGACTTATCTCTTTGGTATCAAAGTGAAAAAGGAGATATTATTTCTAAAACAATAGATGACGGCAATTTAGGGGATAACGAATCAGTGATTATCCCCGTTACACCTGGGAAGTACACTTTTGCGGTGTATGATAATAATGGGCATTGGTCAGAGAGTAACTATCAAATAAGAACTTCAATGTTACCTAGAGTTGGCTGGATAAACGATAAAGATACTAAGGTACAGGGCAAGGCAGCACCTGAATCAATTATATATGTGGAAAACGGATCTAATACTTATTCAGCAACTGTTGGACCTGATGGGACATTTAGTGTTAAAACCCCAAAGTTTGCAGCCGGGACAATTTTAAACATCTATTCAACTGACAGTTGGGGAGTAGATAGCCCTTCTGTTACAACGAACGTAATAAAACATGTAGATAGAATAGATGGGAAAGATAGATTTGAAGTAGCTATTAATGTATCAAAAGCGGGTTGGAAAAGTGGATCTAATTCTATCATTCTTTCTAACTACCATGCCTATGCTGATGCACTTACCGCCAGTCCGTTTGCTTATAAACAAAATGCACCAATTTTATTAACACATCCAAAACAATTAACAGAATCAACTAAAACTGAAATTAGTCGATTAAAAGCAGCGAAAGTGTATGTTGTGGGTGGAGCTGGCAGTATTAGTGAGAATGTGGTTAATCAATTGAAACAGAGGGGGTTAACAGTTGAGAGAATCGGCGGAAAAGATCGTTTTGAAGTTTCTGTAAATATAGCTAAAAAACTATCTAATAATGGGAAAGCTATTATTGCTAATGGCTTGAATTTCCCTGATGCGTTAGCTATCTCCCCTTATGCTTCTAGAAATGAATTTCCAATCTTTTTAACAAGACCTAAGGAAATACCAAAGAATGTTAAGGATCAGATAAAAGATAAAGGCATCTCTTCAGCTATTGTTGTTGGTGGAGATGCAAGCGTTTCACAAAGTGTTCTAAATCACTTACCTCAACCAGTACGTATAGGTGGAAAAGATCGTTACGAGGTTGCTGCAAATGTAGTTTATCAATTAGGACTTAATAAAGATCGAATAGCTATAACTACAGGATTAACATTTGCTGATGCATTAACAGGCTCTGTGTATGCTGCGAAATATGGTATGCCTTTATTATTAACGAGAAGTAATGCATTACCACTACCTACAGAAAAGCTAATCAATAACAATGCTGTAAGGGGATTTCAAATTTATGGTGGGAAGGGATCAGTTAGTGATTCTATAGAGATAAAATTACCATATAAACCTTAACTTAATGACTGATAACATTTGTAATGAATGTTATTAGTCATTTTTTGTATTTAAATTGGTTGGAATTGCAAATTAATATTATATAAAACTAATGATTTAATAGTAGGTATAAATGACTATTATATAGAAAAATGTTACAAAATTAGAAATTAAATGTTCTTTTCGCTGGAATAATAATGTAATATAGGTATGTGGTTGGAATATTAAACTAAATATTACCTATACATAGTTAAATTGACATGAAAGACCACTGGTAACAAAGTAGCTTATAGATATAACATATTTTAGATTACTTATACTAAAAAAACAAAACATAAAAACCTATATCTATAGTTGCTGCCTTAAGTTGTGTCAGTATTCATATTTAAAATCAACTCTTTTCTTGGTCAATTTTTAAAGTATAGAAAATCATCAAAAAGATTATAAGGAGTTAAATAATGATCCGAAAATTTAAAAAAGTTGCTTTAGTGTCATCTATATTAATAACTGGTATAGCAATGTTTAATAATTCTCATGAAGTCAATGCTAATGATTTTACATATGAACGCATCGGCGGCTTAAACAGATACGAAGTAGCTATCAATCTATCAAAAAAAAGTTGGCCACAATCAACTAATGTAGTGGTCTTAACTAATAGCAATGCTTATGCAGATGCATTAGCAGCAGGGCCATTAGCATACAAAAATAATGCTCCTGTTTTATTAACGCAAGCCAATGTGCTTACTCCATCTACAAAAGCAGAAATTCAAAGATTAAATCCTAACAAGATCATAATTGTAGGTGGACCCGCCAGTGTTTCTTCCGAGATTGAGAATGAACTTTCTTCAACAGTAAAAGAAGTTAAGAGAATAGGTGGGATTAATCGATACGAGGTTGCTGCAAATGTTGCACAGGAGTTTGAAAATGTAAAATCAGCTGTAATAGCCTTTGGGATGAACTTCCCTGATGCACTTTCCATCTCTCCATACGCATCAAAAAATGGAATTCCTATCCTATTAACTCAAAAGGATTCGCTTCCAGAACCAACAAAAAACATTCTTCAAAATAAACAAGTACAAAACACAATTATTGTTGGCGGAGAAGGCAGTGTAGGAGCTGCTGTACAAAACGAGTTACCTTTACCCAGAAGAATAGGTGGAAAAGACCGGTATGAAGTTGCAGCTAATATTTTTAAAGAATTAGATTTAGCTAAAGATAAAGCTTATATTGCAACTGGATTAACTTTTGCGGATGCACTGACGGGATCTGTTCCAGCCGCTAAAGAAAATACCCCTATTCTTTTAACAAGGGATTCTACTTTGCCCTCAGAGACTTTGCAACCAATACGTGAATATAATACCAATAGTTTCATAGTTTTAGGTGGGGAAGGATCAGTAGATGAACCTGTACTACACCAGCTCTACAACAGGGTGATCGATAATAAAAATCCTGTTGTTTATTTTGTACCTCATGCAGACGATGAAGTATTATCATACTCCGTTGATATTCGAAATATGATGGCCATGGGAAGACCTGTTTACTTAGTATTGACCTCAACAGGTGAAGATTCTTCAGCAAGAAATGTTCAGAATGGTAAATTTGATCATGAATTTATTAATCCTCTTAAAAATGGAGTGAAGCATTACTGTTGGTGGCATGGAAAATACCATAATCCAGTAGTTGAGAAGTACATGCACGGCCATATATCAATGGATGAATTTGCAGATGTAAGGATTAAAGATTTTTACCGAGCAACTGAGGCAATGGGTGTCCCTAAGGCAAATATTATTTCAAATGCATTAAGAAATCCGAATTTTAATTCCACTAATATAGAAAAAATAATGGTAAATCACATTACTAAATTCCCAAATGCTGATTTTAAAACAATGTCAAAATACGATGGACATAACCAACACGCCCTACTGGGGAAAACATTAGAAGGACTTGAGAATAAAGGGATTGTTTCCCCTTTAAACACATTTTATTTCGTTTCAATGTATACAGATCGATTCTCGAATATTAAAATTCCATATAAAAAATATAAAGTGAATCTAACAAAATCATCAGACGCCGTGTATATAAAAAAAGGTGTTAAAGAATATAAAGACTTTATTCCATCTCAAGGAATATATGCTAACGGCTATCACTCAGTTCCTACGCAATTTGATGCTTTGGAAAAGTTCATGTATACGCATTATCATCGTTAATACTAAATAAAAGAGGTTGAAACAATAGTACTTTTAGTTACTATTGTTTCAACCTCTTTCGTAATTCAAGTATTAATAAATATAATATTTTTGATAGATGTTTCTTCGTTAAAGAAAAAGGACTAAACCAGAGCGGTTAGCCTTGTTCTATGATTATTATAAAATTTCAAGCTGTGCTTTTAATTGATTTGTTAACTTTTTTCTTTCCTCATCCGAAACCTGGAAATAGTATACTCCATCAATTTTTGTTCCCTTACCTTGTATTACTGTAGACTGAACATTATTTCTTGAGGAACCGTAGTTTTTCTGTATTTCTTTCATTTCATTAAAAGACATATTTGTTTGTACATGAGTACCCATTACATTTAAAATATCATCAAATTTAGTTATAGAACTTGCACTTGCCCCTTTATTTATAATCTCATTTATTACCTGTTTTTGGCGTTCTTGACGGCCAAAATCTCCTTTTGGATCAAAGTGCCTCATACGTACATAACCTACCGTCTTTGGACCATTTAAATGGATTTCACCTTTATTATAAACATAGCCAGCTTTATATGCGCCATCATCAGTCCATGTTAATGAATTTGTAACTTTTATTCCACCTAATGCATCCACAATGTCGCTTAAAGCTTCCATATTTACCTTGTAGTAATAGTCAATAGGAACACCGGTGAAATTTTGGACAGTTGCTACAGTCATCTTTGTTTTTCCGAAAGCATAAGCATGATTTATTTTGTCCAGTTTATTCCTTCCAACAATTTCAGTTCTAGTATCTCGTGGAATACTTAACATATTCATAGAATTTTTCTTGGGATTTAATGTTAGTAAAATCAGAGTATCTGCACGTCCAATATCACCTTTTCTTTCGTCAACTCCCATAAGAAGGATAGATATTGGTTTTATATCCTCTATCTTTTGTTCTTGATTACCATCGCCGATCCAACTGTTTTTATCATGCATTTGATCCGCAGTAGCTTTTATATCGTTGTATATTTTTAAGGCATATATAGAACCAATGGATAAAAAAATGACAAACATTAGTAAACTATATCTAATTATTTTTCTTTTTTTCTTTTTTTTCTTCTTAATTGCAATTCTGCCTTCACTCATAAAAAAACTCCTCAAACTTTCTCTGGTTTATACGACATAATTATATCTTTAATAACAATAAATGACAATATGTGTATCTTTAAAATTTTTTTAACATAAAATAACAGATTAGGTCTAGTTTTCATAACATATATGAGGTACATTATTAAAGTTAAACTAATAAATAATAGGTGATAGAATGAATAAGCAAAAAAGTATATTAATAGTAGTTTTAAATTCTTCGTATGGAGGAACTGAAAAACATATAGTAGATATTGCAAATAATTTAAATTACACTCATTTTAATCTTACTGTTGTCGCGCCATTAGAATCAAAGTTATCAGTGACATTAAAAGAGATAAATAAACCGATAAAAATTATAGAATTAAAAAGAGATATATCAGTTATTTTTAATCTGAAAAACATTTTAAAAAGACAAAACTTTGATATTGTTCATATGCATAGTCCTAGAGCTACATTTATAGGAATGTTAACTATTAAATTATTTAGGCTAAACAAAAACACTATTACGACTGCACATGGGTGGATACCTGACAGATTAACATTAAAAAAACTCTTTGAGGTTCTATTTGTTAGTACTATAAAAGATAGCAATAAAATATTAGCAGTTTCAAATAATGTTAAAGAATCTTTAATTAAAACAGGTATAGATCCAAAGAAAATAAAAGTAATATATAATGGTATTCATATTCCAGATGTTAACAAAACTTCGGAATTAATAAAGAATGATGAAAGTAAGAAGATAAAATTTATATTTCTTGGGAGATTTATTGATGAAAAAGGGATTAAATATCTTATTGAAGGGCTTAAAAAGTTAGATAAAAAATATGACCAAAAATATATACTTGATATGTATGGTTCTGGACCACTTTTCGAAGAAGTAAAGATGGAGATTGAGAAAAATAACTTATACAACGTAAAGTTAAAAGGATTTTTAAATCCTGATAAAGTTCATAAAACCTTAACTAAATATGACTGTTTTTTAATGCCTTCCTTACAAGAGGGATTTCCATATACCTTGGTTGAAGCATTTGCAGCCGGGTTAATGGTAATCGCAACAAAAGTTGGTGGAATTCCTGAGGCACTACAAGATCAGTATAATGGCTATTTAATTGAGCCCAAAAATCCAGTTGTGATTACAAATGTATTAGAAAAAACTTTAGAATTAGACTTAGAAACTCTTTCTATTATGAGAAAGAATGCTTTAGTAACAAGTGGAAAGTATTCAGTTTACAACATGGTAAGGGATATTGAGAAAGAATATAAAGCAATATAAAGATAATATTTTTAGAAAATAGAACTCATTGAGTTTTATTTTTTTTGCTTAAATACAATAATTGGTTTAAATTTTACAAAAAAATACGAAAAAGTTACAAAATAATACAAAAATCTATTTCCTTCTTTTAGTATGAATGGTAATATAAGTAGTCGTAACATCAATTATCTAAAATTCTCAATTACATTTAAATGATTTTAGGATATAATTTTTAGGAGGATATAAATGGGGATTAAAAAGTTGGATTTAAACTTTCATAATGATACGAGTATTTCAGAAAGAGAATATTCAGTATTAAATAATAGTAGTGTACTAAATTGGTATCTTAAAAGGTTCATTGACATAATTGGAGCGTGTGCTGGGATAATACTTACTTTTCCCATAATATTATTTTTTTCAATTTTAATAAAACTAGATTCTCCGGGACCTGTTTTTTTTCTTCAAGAAAGAGTCGGTTTAAATGGAAAAGTTTTTAATATTATTAAACTAAGATCGATGAGAGTTAATGCAGAAATCGGCGGGCAATCATGGGCTCAAAAAAATGATGTTAGAATTACTGGTATAGGAAAGTTTATTAGAAAAACAAGAATTGATGAATTTCCTCAATTTATCAATGTGTTAACGGGAGAAATGAGTTTAATAGGCCCACGCCCTGAAGTACCTTTTTTCACAAAACAATTTTCTAAAGAAATTTTGGGATTTGAAGATAGACTAATGGTAAAACCGGGTATTACTGGATGGGCTCAAATAAATGGAGGATATGATTTATCTGCCAAGCAAAAATTAGAATATGATATGTTTTACATAAGGAATTGGAGTTTTCTTTTGGAACTGGAAATTGTTATTAAAACAATAAAAACAATATTTAACGGAAATGGTGCAAGATAAAAACTTACATAAATATGGTTAGGAATGTTTTATTTTGAAAGATATTTTAATGTTGTTAAAAAATCAACTTAATTATTATGCAGTAATTATGACATTTGTTTTTTTTCCTTATATATACGCTTATTTACCTTTAATTGAAAATACTACAAACATAAAAAGTCCTATAATTATAGGGCTGTTTTATCTTTCTATTTCAATTTTTGGCGCCATTAGCCTATTGAGAAATAAAAAATCGATTCTTGGCTTTTCTCCTTATATATTTTTGGTGGTAATCGCTACCTTTTCACTATTATGGTCACAAGAAATAATAAGGGGAACTGTAAATATATATTTAATGTTATTAGCCATATTAATGGCATATTTAATAAATTCCACAATCGGATTCACCAAGAGTTTGAAGGTTTTCTCTTATAGTATATTAGTATTTTGTATGCTTTTTCAAAGTGGAATATTAACATCAAATCTCAACACATATAATTTTGATGGTAATAGATTTGGATACATTGAAGGGGATTTTTCTACAGATCCGAATTTTTTAGCACTTTGGATAGGATTGGGAGTAATTTACTTTGGTGTAAATATAACAAATAAAAAATATTATTATAAAATAATTCCTTTTTCAATTTTATTATATTTCCTTTTTTTGACAGCTTCGCGTACTGCTATATTATCTTTTTCTATATTAATATTAATACTATTTATCTTAAAAAAACGATTTATCTATTCAAAGTTTATTTTTATTTATAGAAAAACCGTAGGGAAGACTTTAATTATTTCATTTATTTTCTCGTTAATATTTCTGTTGTTTTTAAATATAAAAAAATTGGAATATATCTTAAATAGATTTAGTCTATTGGGGGAAGATGATCGTTTAATAATTTGGGCTATCTCTTTAAAGATAATATTTCAAAATTTCTTTACTGCAATAATAGGGGTTGGCTTTGGTGCTTCTGATAGAGCTATTGGTTCATTATTTGAGGGGGCAATTATAAATGACCAAGGTATTCCTTATTTTAGTAGTCATAATATATATATTGATTGGCTGCTGCAAGTAGGAGTAATTGGTTTCTTGTTTTTTATAATTTTTTTAGTTTGGATAACAAAAATATCTTATAAATTCTTTATTAATGAGCAACAGTATGAGCCCCTACTAATAACATTGTATATCTTTATATTTGGTATTGGAGTAAATTTGTTTGGTAATTATTCTTGGCCAATCTTATTTGGATTAATCCTTTCGTATGCACTGGAAAGTAATGTGGGAAACATTAAGGGGAAAAATGAAAACTTATATAAATAATACTTTACCATCATTAAAACTGAATTTTTCATGGACTTTATTAGCAAATATAATCTACGCTGCTTCCCAGTGGGGGATCATCACTATATTAGCTAAATTTGGGAACGTGGAAATGGTGGGGCAATTTGCACTAGGGTTAGCTTTGACAGCTCCTATCTACCTGTTTAGCAATATGCAATTAAGAACTATAATAGTTACAGGAGCTGATAATGACAGTCCTTTTGAAAAGTTTCTTCAATTTAGACTTTTTTCAACCACTTTAGTATTTGTTTTTTTAGCTGTTTTTTTACTTTTAAATTATTCACGAAATATAGCATTAATTATAGTATTAATTGCCCTATATAAAAGTTTCGAATCAATAAGTGATATACTTTATGGTATTTTTCAAAAAACTGAACAAATGCGAAAACTCTCAATGTCATTAATATTAAAAGGTATTCTATCAGCCTTGTTTTTTGGTTGTACCTTTATTCTAACGGATAGCTTATTAATTGCATTAGTGGCATATACACTTAGTTTTCTAATAGTACTAATATTTTATGATTTGCCTAAAGTAAATGAAATTCATAAAGTTAATATATGGAAATATAAATTTACTGTCAAAGATATAAAATCTATTATGAAAATCTGCTTACCTCTTGGAATTGTTATGCTAATATTGTCACTTAATGTGAATATTCCAAGATATTTTATTGAGAATTTGTTAGGTGTAAAACAACTAGGGTATTTTTCTGCTCTTGCATACGTTATGGTGGCCGGAAATACAATTGTGAGTGCATTGGGTCAGTCAGCAAGCCCGAGACTTGCTAAGTATTATAATACCTCAAAACTCGATTTTATTAATTTGTTAAAGAAAATGAGTTTAGTAGGTGTAATTTTAGGGGCAATAGGAGTTTTAATAATTTCATTGTTAGGTGATCAAATACTTACATTATTATATGATAAATCCTATTCGACGTTTACTAGTTTATTCATACTCTTAATGCTTGGGTCAGGAATTGATTTTATTAATGCATTTTTAGGATATGGAATAACGTCAGCAAGATTTTTTAAAATACAACCGATACTTTTTGCGATTGTTGCCCTTGTAAATATTGTGTGTTGCTGGAGCTTTATCCCACACTTTGGATTGAAAGGCGCAGCTTATGCATTAATAATTTCTTCTGTTTTTCAGCTTGTAGGGAGCATTTTAATTTTAATTCGAGTTATTAATAATCCAAAGTTTAAAGTAAGGAATGAAGAAGTTGTCTAAAAATAGTAATTATCCTATTAGAGTTCTCCATGTTGTAGGTGCAATGGATCGTGGTGGAGCCGAAACATTTATCATGAATATTTATAGAAAAATAAATAGAGAATTAATACAATTTGACTTTGCGGTAAGTACTGAGGAAGAATGTTATTTTGATAAAGAGATTAAAGAACTCGGAGGAAGGATTTTCCACCATCCTAATCCTACTCATGAAGGATTAATTAAATTCAGCAAGAAATTTAATGAAACTCTGAGTGGAAATACATTTAAGGTAATTCATAGCCACGTACATCATTTTAGTGGACTTGTTCTATTATTGGCTAACATGCATAAAGTTCCTGTTAGAATTTCTCACAGTCATAGTACAAGTGATGGGTATAGAGAGTCGTATAAAAGAAAAATCTACAGAAATATTACTCGAAGTTTAATAACTAAATTTTCAACAGATATGATAGGGTGTTCTGGACCAGCTTTAGAAGCTTTATATGGAGAAAAAAATAATAAAGACAAGAGAGTTAAATTAATTAATAATGGTATAGAATTAAATTTATTTAATAGTGAAATATCTACTCCTTTAAAAGAAGAATTAAATTTACCATTAGATAGTGTATTAATTGGTCATGTTGGAAGGTTTAGTTTTCCGAAAAATCATAAATACTTAATAAAAATCTTTGAAAAATTACTAATTAAATTACCTAGTGCAGAACTGATATTAATAGGTAAGGGCGAATTAGAAAATGAAATTAAAGAAATTGTAAGTACTAAAGGATTTGGGGAGAAAGTTCACTTTCTAGGGTTAAGGAATGACATACCAAATTTAATGAAACAAATCGATTTACAAATTTTCCCTTCTGTTTATGAAGGTTTACCAGTAGTATTAGTAGAGTCTCAAGCAGCGGGTTTAAAGAGTATTATATCGGAGAATATAACTAAAGAAATAGATTTGAATATGGGACTTATTGAATTTTTACCTATTGAAGAAGCAAGTATTAATTCATGGGTCGATGGAATTTTAAAAGCTCTCGAAAAAGAAAAAATGTCATGGGAAGATAGAAAATATATTATGAAAAATTCAGGATATGATATTTTGGATGTAATAAAGTCACTAGAAGAAATTTATTTTAAAAAATAATGAAACTACTTAGTATAGCTGAGGATTCTAGCTATACTTTTTTAGTAATATATTTAGTGATTTATTTGTAGAATAAAAACTGTGGTAAAAATCTATCAAAAATTGAGGGATAATAAGCTGATAGTATTAAATAGTAGTTGGATTTATAATTTTATTGAAAAAAATGTATAAAGCTATGTATATTATCAATACAAAAAAAATTGAATAACTCCAAAAGATGAGGCCTAAACAATGGACAAAAAACCTACTTATATTTGCTGCTTTTTTTAAGATTAAAGAGGCAACAATAAGTATGTTTTATTTTTCTATTTGGGGTTCATTTTTTTTCCGGATGAGTGTAAATTCTAAACGATTTTGTGGATAAGGAAGCAGACCGAATGAATCCTGTAAAAAACATAGGCCAACGGCTTCAGGTCTATTAATTCATTCTCTTTCTATATCATTCGGAGTTACTTTGTTTTTTATCTCCGTAGCTCCAGCTTTTTTTTAAAGAGACCATCTATTTTATAATTAAAATAGGTTATTCTTTACCTTTTACCTTTTATCTTGTAACAATGTTGTGATTTTAGACTTCATGTTCATTGCTGCTGGTTTTGTTTTAAGAGCAGTTGGTGGTGGCTTTATTATTGGGGTACCGTTAACGCCCTAGTTGATCATTTGTACGTTTTTATCAGCTCTATTTCTAGCAGTAAGTAAAAGTAGAAACGAGCTGATTCTACTAAAAAGATGAGAAAGAGTCTCATCGTAAAGTGCTGGCCGTTTATTCACCAGTATTATTAAATCAATGGAATAGTATTGTTACAACTGCTGCTGTTATAAGCTATGGGTTATTTACATGTACCTCAGGACATACGATTCAGTTTATGTAGACTATTTTATTATTTATTCGTTATTTAGGATTAAGACAAAAGAAGTAGGTTATCACACTGAACGAATTAATAGATTAATTAAAACAAATCAAACTGAAGAAATAAAGAAAAACTAAGGGAAAGCATGATCCATACTAAGCTTGAGGTTATAGGAGACTTAGCTCTTGGGTCACTTATTAGATGTGGCGTGAGTTTGTTTTTTAAAATGTTTTTATTTTTTAAAAGTATTTATTATACATAAAAGTTAATTTATACTAAAAAAGTAAAATTATAATAGTTAAAAGGAGATAGGTAATGAAAAAACATATATTATTGTTTTTGATTTTTACTTTTGTTTTGTTGTTTGGCGATATATCTAGAGCAGATGCCGCTTATTTTGAGAAAGAAAGATTATCCGGAAAAGACCGTTTTGAAGTAGCTGTTAATGTTTCAAAGAAGGGATGGGCTTCTTCAAATACTGTTATCATTTCAAATTACATGGCATTTGCTGATGCCTTAGCGGCTTCACCTTTAGCTACAAAATATGATGCCCCCATCTTACTCTCACGACCTGATCAATTAACTGAGATGACAAAGAGTGAGATTAAGAGATTAAAAGCAAAACAAGTCATTATCATCGGAGGAACTGGAAGCATTCAACCTTCAGTAGCATCCGAATTAGAAGCAATGAATATTCCAACTGTAAGATATGATGGTAAAGACCGTTTTGAAGTAGCCTATAAAATATCTAAAGAATTAAATCCAACGGGCAAGGCTATTGTTACATACGGACTTAATTTTTCTGATGCTCTTGCCATTGCACCTTATGCAGCAAAGTACGGGTACCCTATTCTACTAACTCATAAGGATGAATTACCTGATTTTACTAAAAAAGCATTAACTGAAATGAATGTTAAACAAACGTATATTATCGGTGGGGAAGGAAGTGTTTCCAAAGCTGTTTCCGATCTGCTTCCACAGCCGACTCGTATCGGAGGAGCAAATCGATATGAAGTTGCAGCAAACATTATTAAACAGCTAGGACTTTCTACAGAAAAAGTATATATGGCTACAGGTTTAACATTTGCAGATGCTCTTACAGGTTCCGTTCTTGCTGCAAAAGAATCATCGCCGTTATTGCTAACTTATCCTAAATCTATTCCCACTGAAACTATTAATATTATAGGGGATAAGAGTATCACTAACTTTACTATTCTAGGTGGACCAGCTTCTGTAGAGGATCAGTCATTTTCGATTTTCCATAATTGGGAAGTAACTAAATCTGGAGGGAAGGTCCTTCAGGGATATTCATCTAAAACATCAGTCAAATCAGGAGAATTGCAAACTTTTTATATTAACAGTACAAAACCTTTTGAGTTACAAATATTTAGAATGGGTCATTTCAAAGGTGAGGGCGGAACTTTAGTTAGAAGTATGAAAGGCTATAATGCCCATATTCAACCTAAATCTTATAATACTGAAAACATGGATGCAGGCTGGAGGCCAACGACTTCATTAACTATTCCTTCAGAATGGAAAAGTGGTTTTTATTTAGCGAAAATTACTAATTCTGATAATGAACAATCTTATATGCCTTTCGTAGTTTCAAATCCTAACCCCTTTGCAAATGTGGATGCAGCTGTACTAATTTCAACAAATACTTACCAAGCCTATAATAATTGGGGGGGCAAAAGTATGTATGGATATAATAGTACAAATAAAGTTCCTGCAATAAAGTTGTCATTCAATCGTCCATATACAGATGGGAACGGTGCAGGTGAATTTTTCAAATTTGAATATAATCTAATCAGATGGCTTGAAAAACAAAATTATAATTTAACTTATTTAACAGATGATGATGTTCATAAAGGAGCATTAAATACCTTGAACGCTAAATCTCTTATTATAGCTGGTCATGATGAGTATTGGTCTAAAGAGATGAGAGACAGTATAGAGGAAAAAGCAAAAGATAGAATGAATATTGGGTTGTTCAGTTCGAATGTTGGTTACTGGCAAGTTCGTATGGAGAATAATAACCGTATAATGGTTGGTTATAAAGCTAGAGCAAGTGAGGATCCATATCAAAAAATTGATCCATCTCAAGTAACTACTACCTTTAGATCAGCTCCAGTAAACCGTCCAGAAAATCAAGTTTTCGGAATGATGTATCGGGGTATTCCTGAAAGAACAATGCCTTTAGTTATTACAGATGCAACTCATTGGCTTTATAAGGGTACAGGGCTGAAGAATGGAGATAAAATATCTGGAGTTGTTGGTGGGGAAATTGACCGTTATGATGAAGAAATTCCAAATGTAGAGGTGATTGCTGCATCACCTATTAAGTTATATGGTAAAGATTCAGTTTCACATGCGATTTGGTACCAAAAACCACAAGGTGGAAAGGTATTTGCTACAGGAACCTTTTATTGGAATTGGTTCCTAGATCCTTACGGAAAAGAAGCTAATGCAAGTTATAACAAACAAATAGAAAGAATTACATTAAATGCAATGGACGAACTGTTAAAATAAAAAAAGCATCAACTTAAACAAGTGTTTAAGTTGATGCTTTTTTCTTCTTTATTTAATGATATTAAATAGCTGTTGTTCTGTTGTCGTAGTAATAGAACTTGTTCCACCAAGGATATACATAAAATCTGTTTTTCCACGGTTTTGTTGTAGGTAGTTATAGACATTTCCCTCTAATTTTGCAGAAGTAGTTAAAAGAATAGGAGCTCCCATAAATGAAGCAAGCGGGCTTCCAGATAGTGCATCCGCAAAAACATCACCTCTTGCAAAAACAAGTGTACTTAAGTCCATTCCGTAGTTTTCAATTCCATAGTTTGCGGCGTTTATAGATACTTGGTAACGGTTCAAACCACCAATGCGATCAACAGCTGCTCCACTGCGTAATTGCATGATCTTAGTTTTAACTGAATCAGAAACGGTAGCAGGTCCACCTACAATAATGAAGTTTTCGATTTCTGGATGATTCGTTATAAACGTCTGAATCGAATCTGGTACTGTGTTTGTACCAACTAATAAAATAGGCATACCAGTATAGCCTGCCATTCCAGACGCAGACAAGGCATCTGGGAAATTCAATCCACTTGCAATAATGGCAGTATCGGAATAATCTGCAATCTGCTCTGCTACTGCAGCAGAAACAGCATAACGATCTTTACCGCCTATTCTTTGTATCGTCTCAATTCCATTAGAACGTAATTGGTTTTCAACATTTATTGAAACAGATCCAGTACCACCTAGTATGATAGCTCTTTCAGGACTACGTCGGATAATTTCATATAATGTTGTATTTGGCAACGAATTTGTACCTGTTAACAACACTGGAGCACCTTCTAATGCAGCTAACGGTCCCCCTGATAATGCATCAGTGTATAAATCACCACGGGTGATAATAATTGTATCAGTAGAACCACTCTGTTTTTCCAACTCGTTGCTTATTCCAGTAGAAACTTCGTATCGGTCTTTCCCTCCAATACGTTTAACACCGGGTGCTAGAACATTGTAAAAAGACCAAATTGCATTTTGAGTATCAGAACTTAATGCATTTAGCGCAATAGCATTATAACCTGGCTGTACAGTGAGTGATCTATTAAAAGAGGCTCCCATACTAATAGGGTCGTCAAAGTTTAAGTACAAATCAAGTTCGTCCGCATTTGTGGTCCCGGTTATATCTAAACGTGTACTTCCTTTTGTTAGTCTTACATCATGGGATGCAGGTTTTGACAATGATAGAGATGGTAGTTGATTTGAAGGTTGCTCTGTAAATGTACCTGAAATCTTGTATTCATAGCCTTGAGGATTTTCATTAACTCCTTGTACTTCAATAATATAATGGCCACCAGGAAGGTTAAATGGCTTCGAGTACTCATACTCGATTACATCTCCAGTGTTTACATTAGTTATTGTTTCATAGATTTCTTCTGTATCACTATGTTGCTTAGAGATTGTAAACTGCCCCCCAGCATACATAAAATAATATTCATGAATGTTATTAATATCTATGTTTTGTTTATATGTTACTTCTGTTTGAATGACAGATTGCAGACTGGATGTAGTACTTTTCTGAATGTCTCGGTTCGTTGTATACTGATTGGTTTCAAAGGTATTTGCACTTACACCAGATGTGAATAGTAAAGAAGTTATTAATGATAAGGAAGCAGCTCCCAATACTACTTTTTTATATTTCATGAAATCTTTCCCCTTTATTTAAGCTATACCATAAGGCATGCAAATTAATATTACCCAAATAATAAATTTACACAATAGGAACAACTTACTAATATATGTATTTTTTTAGCAAGGTTATGATTGGTTTCAGTCAATAAAAAAAGATCGATCTCATTGAGATTGATCTTCTTCACTTTTGTTCTTTGTATTAGAACGCATTAAAGTAATATAGATTAATTTTAGTGCCATCAATCCTGCAAACATAGTAATAAATCCCCATAGACCAACTATTGCATCTTCAAACTCCATTTGTCCTCTACCAGTAATCTTTTGCTGTATCTCAAGTGCAAATACAATGACTATAAGGATTGTGAAGGTATAAATAAAGGAAACAATTGTAAAACTTAATGAAGCTAGAGCCTTCAAAATAGGGTGAATACTTAAAAAGAAAATAACCCCTATAAATCCAATTAGCCAAAAATGCAAATCCTTATCCGTTAGATCCCATCCCATTTTTTCAGTAAATATTTGAATGATATCATGTACCATGTTGACGATTTCAGCTGTTAATTTTATGAATTCCCCCAAAGTAAACGCTCCATTCAACGAATTGATATTAATTATATTAATCTTAATGGTATAGTTGGTAAAGATAAAGTTAAAAATTAAAAACACAATTAGTGAATGAATAAGGTGATTTTATTGAAGAAAAAGAATCTATTATTAATTACAAATCGTTATCCTTTTCTACCCGGTGAGGAATTTCTACACACAGAGTTTCCTTATTTGAAGAATGAATTTGAACATATTTATATAGTAACTACAAACGCACAAATAAAAAAAGAAAATAAAAGGGAATTAAATCCTACCGTTAAAGTCTTTCATGCTTTCGAACACAGACATAGCAAAACCTATTTGTTAAATCAGCTTTTTAAAAGTAAAGAAGGTTTAGATTGGGTGAGTAAAGGGTTTGGGCAGGTTTTAATACATCCTAAAAAATGGTTAAAGCTTTTGAATTGGGTATCAATCGCTGTTCAAGTTAAAAAAAACTTGATAATGGCTGTTGAAAAGGAAAAAATGTCTGTAGATGATACAGTGATTTATTCATATTGGCAAAGTCCTGGTGCTCTTGCTGCTGTGATGCTAAAAAAACAATATGGTTATAAGACAGTGAGTCGAGCTCATGGTGGAGATGTTTATGCTGAACGTCATAATCCCGCATATCTTCCATTGCAAGCTGAAGTAATAGAAGGATTAGATCAGTTGTATCTAATATCGGAGGATGGAAAGGACTATTTGTCCAAAAAATACCCAAACGTAACAGAGCACTTAAGTGTTCGTAAATTAGGTACAAGAGATCCTGAAATTTTAAGTGAACATTCTACAGATGAAGTATTTCGTATTGTTTCCTGTTCTTACGTTGTTCCAGTAAAAAGGTTAGAATTATTAATAGAAGCGTTAAAGCTTTGCAAACAAAAAATTGAATGGAAGCATATAGGCGACGGACCACTTTTCGAACAGATAAAGCTTCTAGCTAAAGAACTTCCTCCAAATGTTTCTGTCAATTTTCTTGGTAACAAAAAAAATCATGAGATTTACGAATACTATGCAGCTAATAAAGTAGATGCGTTCATTAATGTAAGTTCGACTGAGGGCTTACCCGTATCTATAATGGAAGTATTTAGTTTTGGAATTCCTGCCCTTGCTACGGATGTAGGAGGGACTAGAGAACTAGTGAATCCTGATACAGGAAGGTTATTGCCTAAAAATATTGATGCTAAAGAGTTAGCAACAGTAATAGACGAGATTGCTCAAATGAGTAAAGATGAAAAGATTGAATTAGGAAAAAACGCGCTAAAAATATGGAAAGAATATTACAATGCAGAAAGAAACTTTACTTCATTTGCTAGAGAGCTTTCAGAGTAAAAAGGAAGGATAAAGAATGACACAATCCAAACATAGCTTTATTAAGAATAGTATTTTCACCTTTACAAGACAGGTTACCAATATCGTAGTCGGATTCCTGTTAATCATTGTACTGGCAAGATTTTTAGGCCCAACTGGCCAGGGGCAATACGCCTTAATTACACTAGTTCCCACAGTCATCATGATATTCTTAACGCTTGGCATCAACACCTCTACTATTTATTATGTCAGCAGGGATGAGGTTAAGCTTCAGACGGTGTATAATAACAACATTATTACAGGAATTGTGTTAAGTATAACGGGAGTAATACTCGGTGGGATTTTTGTATTATTATTTAAAGATAATTTTTTTGCCGACATCCCTTATTATTTATTGTTTTTAGGTTTGTTCTCGCTTCCTCCCTTATTCTTAAGAGAGTATTTCCAAACGGTTTTTCAAGGACTACAAGATTTTAAAAAATACAATTCTGCAATGGTTATCCATCAGGCGGCAATACTTGGTTTTGTTGTCCTATTAGTGATCGTATTTAAGGTAGGATTAGCTGGAGCAGTATCTGCGTTTCTTTTAGGAAGCTTATTTAGTTTTCTTTATATGAATTATCAGCTTCGAAAAGAATATCACCTAAGATTATCTTTAAAAGATTTTTCGACTGAATATCTTAAATCATCTGTAAAATATGGAATAAAAGCGAATATCAGTAATGCTGCCAGTTTTCTGAATTACAGAGCAGTTATTTTTATCCTGGGGTATTATTTAGTGGATGATGATGTGGGTAGATATGTTGCGGCAATGAATATAGGGGAAAGGTTATCAATCTTTGCAGTTTCAATCTCTAGCGTTTTATATCCAAAGATTGCCTCTACAGCAGATGAAGGTGGACGAAATCGTATTACGAGTATTGTTAGCCGAAACATAATGGCAGTAACCATTTTAGTAGCGTTGGTTGGAATACCGGTTGCGCCTTTAATCATATCTTTGCTGGGATCAGACTTCTCGGATAGTGTATTACTTCTTCAAGTAATACTTCCAGGAATCGCCCTTTTGGCGGTTGAAAAGGTTCTTTCCAACGATATTGCCGGTCGGGGTAAGCCGGAATTAAATATGTATCTGTCAATATTTAATGTTTTTTTCAACATCATTATCAATATTATTTTAATTCCGAAATACGGAGTAATAGGAGCTGCATATGCAACCACTATTACATATACAGTGAGCTTTTTAGTGAAGATAATGATTTTTAAATATGTAAGCGGCCAAGCTTATTCGAACTTTTTGATCTTGAAAAGATCAGATTTTGATTTTTATATGAATACATTTAGGAAATTAAAAGGCAAGTTGAGTAGAACATAATTGTCGATTTAAATGAAAAAAATAGGGAATAATTATGGAGGATACTGAGAAAAGTTTCCTCTTTCCTTTTATAGTCGAAAAGAAAGTAACTAATACGAAACGTGTATGTGTGAAAAGAGTAACAATAAAAGTTGCTATTCTTAAACAATTGTTTAAAATATACATTGTGATAGTAAAACACAGGTTAATAGAAGGAGTATGTTTCCATGACAAAATTCGCTATTGTAGGCTGTGGCCACATTGCTAAAAAGCATGCTGAAGCAATTGATAAAGCAGAGGGTGCTGAGTTAATGGCAGTGTGTGACACTATTCCTGAAAATATGGAATACTACATTGAAAAATATGGAGTAGAGGGCTATCAGAGCTTAACGACTCTTTTAGAACAAGATGATTTAGATGTTATCAATATTTGTACACCAAGCGGTTATCACGCAAATATAGCTATAGCAGCTGCAAATGCAAAAAAGCATGTAGTTGTTGAAAAGCCCATCGCGTTAACAATTGAAGATACAGAAGCTATTATTGAAGCGTGTAAACGTAATAATGTGAAGCTTTCTGTGGTGCATCCTAATAGATTCCGTCCAGCTATTATGGAGCTTAACAAAGTATTAACAGAAGGAAAGACAGGTACAGTAAGCCACGCCAATGCAACTGTAAGATGGAATAGAAATCAAGAATATTATGATCAAGCTCCATGGAGAGGAACTAAATCTCTAGATGGTGGAGTATTAATGAACCAGGCCATACACAATTTAGATCTATTACTATGGACAATGGGTGATGTAGAAGAAGTTTATAGTATGGCTGCTACACGTTTGCGCAACATTGAAGCAGAAGATGTATCTACAGGGCTTGTTCGTTTTAAAAACGGCGCATTAGGTGTAATTGAAGCTGCAACTACCATTTACCCATCAAATTTTGAAGAGTCATTGGCTATTTTTGGAGAAAAGGCAACAATAAAAATTGGTGGGAAAACAGCTAACTACATCCAACATTGGGATGTTGAAGGTATGGATGATGAATCAGTCAATCAAATCATCGAACAAGTAAAAGCAGATCCATTCGGAAAACCGGGTCACCAATGTATCATTGAAGATATGGTACAAGCTATTAAAGAAGACCGTGAGCCTATTGTAACAGGAGAAGATGGTAAGAAAGCTCTTCAACTCGTTTTGGCTCTTTATAAATCAGCGGATACACAAAAAGCTGTTAAAATCTCAGAAGTAAGTGAAAGAGAGGACATTTAAATGACTCAAGAACTTAATTTCAGTTCTTCATCTCAAGAACTGTTATCAAAATTAGAAGGCAAGAACGCTACAATTGGTGTTGTGGGATTAGGATATGTAGGATTACCATTAGCTGTTGAAAAAGCAAAAGCTGGGTTCAACGTTATCGGTTTTGATGTCCAAGAAAAAAGAACGCAACTTGTGAACGATGGTATCAATTATATCGGTGATGTGGTTGATGAGGAGTTAGCAGAACTTACTTCTTCAAAAAAACTAATTGCAACTACCGATTATTCAAAAATTGCTGAAGTAGATGCGGTGGCTATTTGTGTTCCTACACCATTAGATAAATATCAGCAGCCGGATACTTCTTATGTTGAAAGTTCAGCAACTGATATTGCTAAATACTTACACAAAGGTATGTTAATCGTTCTGGAAAGCACAACTTATCCTGGTACAACTGAAGAAGTTCTACAGCCGATTCTAGAAAAGAGCGGCCTAAAAGCAGGAGTTGATTTTCATTTAGCGTACTCTCCTGAACGTGTTGATCCAGGTAACAAGCACTTTAATACAAAGAACACACCTAAAGTAGTTGGTGGGTTAACAGGTGAGTGTACAGCAATTGCTGCATCGATGTATCGTTCTGTTCTTGAAGGTGATGTTCATGAAGTTTCAAGCCCGCGTGTAGCTGAGATGGAAAAGATTCTTGAGAACACTTTCCGTAATATTAACATTGGTTTAGCAAATGAAATGGCCATCCTTTGTGAAAAGATGGGGATTAACGTTTGGGAAGTAATTGATGCTGCCGCTACAAAGCCATATGGTTTTATGGCTTTCTATCCAGGTCCGGGATTGGGCGGACATTGTATTCCTATCGATCCGTTCTACTTAACATGGAAAGCTAGAGAGTATAACTATCACACTCGCCTAATCGAAACTGCTGGAGAAATCAACAATGCTATGCCAGATTTCGTATTAGAAAGAGTAATGAAAATTCTAAATGAAGATAAGAAAGCACTAAATGGAGCACGTGTTGTCTTACTTGGAGTAGCTTACAAGAAGGATATTGATGATATGCGTGAATCACCAGTTCTTCCAATTCTTGAAAAGTTAGAATTGGCTGGTGCTGACTGGGTAGTGGTAGATCCACATGTTAAAGAATTTAAGCTTAATGGTAAAATGTATCCAACAGCTGAGATGAATCAGGAACTATTATCAGGAGCTGATTTGGTAATGCTTACTACAGATCATTCTGATTTCGATTATAAAATGATTGCGAAAAACAGCCCTGTTGTTTTTGATACGCGCAATGCCTTTAAAGAACTTCAAACTGAAGTTAAAAAATATTACTTACTATAAGTTGAAAGAATGCCAGACCAACCCAGGTCTGGCCTTTCCATGATACTAGTTGAAAGTAGGGTAAAAATGAAAGTCTCCCACTTGACATCGGTCCATCCTACTGAAGATATAAGGATATTCATTAAAGAATGTAAATCTTTAGCCGCAGCTGGATATGATGTTTCATTGATAACCGCTAATAAAGGATCTTATGAGGTTGATGGAGTTAAAATCATAGGTTTAGATGTAAAAGCACCTAGTCGTGTATCGAGAATGATTAATGCGACAAAAGCTGTTTATAGAAAAGCACTTGAGATAAATTCCGATGTGTATCATTTTCATGATCCTGAACTTCTTTGGGTTGGACTAATGCTTAAGAAAAAAGGAAAAAAGGTAGTCTATGATGTACATGAAGATGTTCCTGAACAAGTTTTATCTAAACAATGGATTCCTAAACCATTGCGAAAGATTGTTTCTTTCTTCGTTACAAAAATAGAAAGTTATTGTTCAAGTCGCTTTGATGCAGTAGTAACCGCTACTCCTCATATTTCTAATCGCTTTAAAACATATAATAAAAACACAGTCACTATTCACAATTTCCCTATTTTAAATGAGTTGTTAAATAACGTTCCAGAAGTTAAAGATGTAACCTTTAAAAACTTTATTTATGTAGGTGGATTAACCGGACTACGAGGCACCAAAGAAATGGTTCAAGCTATTGGAGTATTAAACAAAGAAAAGAAAAGTGAGCTTGTACTAGGTGGGGCTTTTAGTCCTCCTGCTTTGCATGAAGAGGTGCGGAGAGAAGAAGGTTGGAAACATACTGACTATAAAGGGTATTTAACAAGAGCGGAAGTAAAAAAGGAATTAGCAGAAGCTACGGGCGGATTAGTTTTAATCCATCCAGAACCTAGATATGTTGTTTCCTACCCTATCAAGCTTTTTGAATACATGTCTGCAGGTATTCCTGCTATAGCCTCTAACTTTCCATTGTGGAAGGAAATTGTTGAAAAGAACAAATGTGGAATCTGTGTAGACCCTTTGAATCCTGAAGACATCGCAAGTGCTATGAAATGGCTGATTGATAACCCTGAAGAAGCAAAATTAATGGGTGAAAACGGAAGAAAAGCAGTGATTGAGAAGTATAATTGGGAACACGAGAGTAAAGAGCTTGTTTCATTATACAGCCGAATGAAGAGTTGAATTGAGGTGGTATTTTGAAAATTTGGATACTAAATGCTGTAGCTTTAAAACCAAATGAATCAGGTATTACAAGACATTATGATCTGGCGCAAGGGATGAAGAAAAGAGGACATGATATTCGTATCTTTGCCAGCAGTTTTCTTGTCTATCATTTTAAATGGCGCGATCCTAGCAAAAAGAATTACGCTGAGAATGTCAACGGTGTGTGGTTTGAGTGGTTATGGAATTTACCTTATAAGGGCAATGGTGTTAAACGTGTATTTAACATGATCAGCTATTTTATTATGGTCCTGTTTAGAGGTTTGTTTTCAAAAGAAAAACCAGACGTTGTTGTAGGGTCTTCTGTTCATTTATTTGCTTGTCTTGCTGGCTACTTTTTAGCAAGATGGAAAAAAGCTGCTTACATCGTTGAGCTTCGTGATCTTTGGCCGAGAACACTTATAGATTTTGGTGCTATGTCAGAGAAACACCCTGCAGCTATTATGTTTGGCGCTATTGAAAAGTTTGTCTACAAGAAGGCTGATCGAATAATCGTTACGCTTCCTGGTGCTGTAGATTATATCGAAAGTTTTGGAGTGAAACGAGAAAATATTTACGTCATAGCTAATGGTATTGATTTAGAAAGACGCTATGAGATAGATTATGGAACACCTATAAAAGCAGAACTAGAAGAAATAAGAAAAAAACATAAAAAGATAGCCATGTATGTGGGGGCTCATGGAATGGCAAATTCACTCCATACCGTTGTGGATACGGCAAAAGAAATGGATCCAGAGCAAGTAGGTTTTGTTTTTGTAGGTGATGGCCCAGAAAAGAAAATTCTTCAGAAAGCTTCTGAAGGTTATAACCACATTTATTTCTTTGAACCAGTAGCAAAAAAAGAAGTTATGGCTACATTAGCTGAAGCAGATGTATTAATTGTCTCCATGCTTAATACAAAGTTGTATCGCTTTGGTATTAGTTTAAATAAGTTAAATGATTATTTACTATCGGGCAAACCTATTTTGTTTGCGGGTAATGTATATAATAATATAGTTGAAATGGCTAATGCAGGTGTTACAGTAGAACCAGAAAATATAGAGGCTATGAAAAATGGTTTGGACAACCTCCTCTCATTTACAAATGATGAGAGAGAAGAGATAAAAGAAAGCAGTTTTAAATACGTATCAGCCCACCATGACATCGAGAAATTAGCCGAGAAATTTATTGAAGCTTGTCAAACTAATAAGGAAGAGGGTAATAAACATGAAAGTACCTATGCTTGATTTAACACAACAATATAAAACATTAAAACCACAAATTCAAGAAGCGATTGAAGATGTAATGTCGAATGGGCGTTTCATCCTTGGTCAAGATGTTAAAAAGTTAGAGGAAGATGTTGCGAAATACAGCAATGTTGGTCATGGAATAGGAGTAGCTAACGGGTCTGACGCTATTCACATCGCGTTGACTGCGTGTGGTGTAGGGCCTGGAGACGAAGTTATCGTTCCTTCTTTTACTTTTTTTGCAACAGCTGGTGCAGTAGCTCGTGCTGGCGCAACACCTGTTTTTGTTGATTGTGATGAAAAGACATTTAATATAGACCCATTGAAGATCAAGGAAGCTATTACAGAGAAAACAAAAGCGATTGTACCTGTACATTTATATGGACAAATGGCAGACATGGATTCAATAACTGAAATTGCAAAAGAGCATAATTTAGCTGTTATTGAGGATGCTGCTCAAGCAATCGGTTCTAAATATAAAGGTAAGTCTGTAGGGGAACTAGGTACTGCAGCCACTTACAGCTTCTTCCCGACTAAAAACCTTGGTGCTTATGGTGACGGAGGTATGGTTGTAACAAATAATGAAGAATTAGCCGAAAAGATGCGTGTTATCCGCGTACATGGCAGTAAACCAAAATACTATCATCATGTTCTTGGTTATAACAGCCGTCTTGATGAACTACAAGCTGCAATTTTAAATGTTAAATTCCCTCACTTGGATGAGTGGAGCAATATGCGAAGAGAGAACGCACAAAATTACACAGAATTATTAAATGAGAAACTGCCTAACGAGGTAGTTACACCATTTATTGCAGACTATTCACATCACATTTTCCATCAATATACGATTCGGGTTCAAAAACGTGATGAGTTACAAGCTTTCCTAAAAGACAATGGTGTGGCTTCAATGATTTATTATCCACAACCGTTGCATATGCAACCTGTATTTAAAGAGCTGGGTTATAAAGAGGGAGATCTACCAGTTACTGAAAAAGCAGCAAAAGAAGCTCTATCGTTACCGATGTTCCCTGAATTAAAGCTTGAGCAACAAAAATATGTTGTGGACAAAATCGCTGAGTTCTATAGCAAAAATTAATACTTTTAATGGTGTTCATCCGCTACGGGTGAACACTGTTTTACATACTTAAGAAGGAAGGTGTCTTAGATGACAGTACAAAAAGGTCAAAATGTTGTAATTGGGGAAAACGTAACTTTTGGTGAAAATGTTATTGTTGGAAATAATGTTGTAATTTATGAAGGTGTCACAATCGGAAAACACTGTATTATTCAAGATAATGCTGTTATTGGTAAGCAGCCTACACGTGCTAAAAACTCAATACTTCCAGAGGTGAAAAAATTACCGCCAACTATCATTGGTTCCGGTGTAACCATTGGTACATCAGCAATTATTTATGCAAATGCTGAATTAGCTGACGATGTGTTTGTTGCTGACCTGGCTACCGTTCGTGAGCGAGTTACAATTGGTGAAAAGACAATTGTAGGACGCGGAGTCTCTGTTGAAAACGATTGTAAAGTTGGCATAAAATGCAAACTTGAGACAAATTGTTATATTACAGCATACTCAGAGTTAGGTGACTATGTATTTATAGCGCCATATGTTGTTACAACTAACGATAACTACATGGCAAGGTCAAAAGAGCGTTATGACAAATTTAAAGGTGTTACTATAAAAGATGGTGGTCGTGTAGGAGCGAATTCGACGATACTTCCAGGGAAAGTAATTTTCGAAGATGGTGCTGTAGCAGCAGGCAGTGTTGTTACTAAGGATGTGGAACAACAAAAGATTGTTGTAGGTAGTCCAGCAAAAGTCTTAAGAGAAGTACCAGAAGATCAGTTATTAAAAAATAACATTTAGTTTTAAAGACCAGAGTGTTCATGAACCTCTGGTCTTTTTTTCCCAAAAGTACTATTAATTTTTTTCCGTATTTTACGATAATATACATGTTCGCTATTAATGTCGTATTAAGACACATATTGTCGTAAAGGAGGATCGTGTAAAAATTAATAAATTACTTGGGGAGAGATTTAAGTGTTGAGACTATTTTTGCCGTTTGTTGCGGCTTTTACATTATTTTTATTAGTAGCTGAACAAGCTACCGCATCATCTACCAGACTTTCAGGTAGCGATAGGTTCGAAGTTGCAGTTAATGTTTCTAAGATGGGGTGGACGAGTGGAACATCCAACGTCGTTTTAGCCAATTATAATGCTTTTGCAGACGCTTTGTCGGCAGGGCCGCTGGCATACAAATTGAATGCACCTATTTTATTAACGCATCCCAAAAATCTCACAGCAGTATCAAAAATAGAAATAGAGAGACTTAAAAGTAAAAAGGTAACCATTATTGGAGGTACAGGAAGCGTATCTTCAACAGTGGAGAGTCAATTAAAGAATATGGGATTATCAGTTGAAAGGATTAGCGGTAATGATCGCTATGAGGTCTCATATAACGTATCTAAGAAACTTGCTAATAAAGGAAAAGCAATTATAGCTTATGGCTTAAACTTTCCAGATGCTTTAGCTATCTCACCATATGCCTCTAGAAATGAATATCCCATTCTGTTAACGAACCATAATGCAATACCGAATTTTACAAAAAGAGCTATTACCGAAAAAGGTGTACAACAGACGATAATATCTGGTGGAGAAGCCAGTGTGAGTGCCATAGTTGCTCAACAGCTACCAAAACCAACTCGAATTGGGGGATCCGACCGGTATGAAGTCGCTGCGAACGTTATTAGAGATTTAAATCTAAATACATATAACACCTTTTTAACAACAGGTACAACATTTGCTGATGCACTTACTGGTTCGGTCTTAGCTGCTAAACATAATGCACCAGTGATTTTAACCAGACCAACATCACTGCCTGATACTACTAAAGCTATTATTCAAGACAAAATAATAAAACAAGGAACAATATTAGGTGGCACAGCATCAGTATCAAGCGGAATTACATCCTTATTTGGCAAAAGTATTGTACTGGATCCCGGGCATGGGGGAACAGACCCAGGTGCTATAGGCAATGGTTTGAAAGAAAAAGACGTAGTCCTAGATGTTGGACTACAATCAAAAGAATTATTGAAAAATAGTGGAGCCAGAATTGTAATGACTAGATCCACGGATACTTTTATTACTTTGACGAATCGAGCAAACGTAGGTAACAAGTCAAGTGCTGATTCCTTCATAAGTATTCATGCAAATTCATACCCAGGGACAAGCCCTAATGGAAGTGAAACCTATTGGAATGATGTTAATAATTCCACACAGAGTAAGGCTTTAGCAACTGAGATACAAAAACTACTTATACAAAAGCTACAAACGAATGATAGAGGGGTTAAAGAAGATAATTTTTATGTGATTAAATATGTGAAGATTCCAAGTGTTTTAGTAGAATTAGGATTCATTTCCAATTCGCAGGACGCAAAAAAACTGGCATCACCAACGTATAGAAGACTTGCTGCTGAAGCAATTGCTCAAGGTACCATCAATTTTTATAAATAACTATAATTGAAGATGATGTAAATCATCTTCTTTTGTTTATTATGAAAATATTATGACTAAACTGTGAACAGTAATTATTTGATACCCATTATGTTATAATGAGTGGGTCAATTTTACGAAGAAAGAGGTTTGGTATGTCTTTCATTCGAGAGAATAAAAATTACGTAGTTCTACTTTTAGTTATGTTAGGTATAGGGATTCTTATGATAGATCAGCTAGATGTCTCTATTAAATTAATGACAGTTGCAGTTATGTTTTATGCAATCTTCTTGTTAGGAATTGTCTTCATTAAGCCATTGATGCTAGAAAATAAATGGTGGGAAAATGTATTTTACCTATTTTTATTTAGTGCTTTTTTTGGCCCTGCTATATTAAATTACAGCATTGGACCTTTTAGTCTTTTTCCATTTAGAATCCTTTTTCCATTTATGGCGGTAATTTTTCTTTACTTGTATTTTAAGGATTCAGTTTTTACATGGAATCAAATTCACACAAAAAAAGTTCTGTGGTTGTTTGTATTTTGGTTGATTTATGCACTTTTATCATTATTATGGGTTAAAAGTTTAACCCAAGGAGTAATGGACTTAATTTTCTTATTGATGGGTATTGGTATCATATTTTTTATGGTGTTTCTCATAACAAAATATAAGCAGTTCCAATACATATTTAATATTTGGATTGTGTCATTTCTTGTAATCTTAGGAATTGGTGTAATCAATCATGTTTTACGTATACATTTACCAATCTCAAGAATTTCTAGTGCAAATCCTTTTTATGGTTATATACCAACTTCAGTTTTTGTTAATGAAAATGATTTTGCAAGTTTCCTGTCATTAAGTATCTTTTTTGTATTAAGCGGAATCTTATATTTCAGAAATCTATTTGTACGAACAGCAGGTTTGCTCCTTATTCTTGTTTCTATCTATATGCTAGAAGTTACATCTTCACGGGCAAATATATTGGCAGTTGTGATAGGACTTGGTTTCTGGTTTGTTTTCTTAACAGAAGTAAAATTTAAAATAAAGCTTATTTTTTGGGCATCCATTGCATCTGGTATTTCCTCAATTCTATTTTTTGAAAAAGTAAATTCTTTATTTAATGCAATCTATCAATTGGTATCAAGTCTTATAGTGACATCAGGGTCAGACGAAACGTCGACAGATATCAGATTAAACCTATTAAAGAATTCATTGGTTTTTCTTCAGAATACTTTTGGTTTTGGTGTAGGAACGGGGAATTCCGAATTCTTTATGAAGAATTACGCGGTATATCCTACAGGAAATATTGTAAATGTACACAATTGGTGGGTAGAAATTCTTGTTAATTATGGAGTGGTTATATTTACTTTATATTGTTTAATCTATCTTTATTTAGTAAAAGAACTATACGTAATTAATAAGAATATCCCGGAACAATCTCAACTAAAGTTAGTCTCTGTTGCCCTTCTTTTAGCAATGATCGTCTTTCCTTTATCGAGTGTTAGTCCAAGCTCACAAATTGCCTTGAACTATTTTTGGGTTTTATATGGTTTTGTAATAGCGTTTATTAATTATTACAGAGTGAATAATCAGGAGGAACTAAAATGAGCTTGTTTGAAAATGAGAGTATTAAAAGGATTGTAACTAGATTTAAAAAATTGTTTTTAATACTGTTATTGTTGCCTATAATTTTTGGGGGGCTAGGTTATTTCATCGGGATGAATCAGGAAACGAGTTCTACTGCCAAAGCAGAGATAAAGCTTGGAGACTTTAAGAACACAGAATTCAATGATGTAGGGACTGTGCAAGAAAACTTAAAAAGTGAAAAATTCCTTGAAAAATTAAAGAGAGAGTATGATTTAAGTTATGATTCATTAGAGCTTTCTGGTAAAACTAATCCAACAGTTAAGCCCGGAAAAATTATTGAACTCTCTTATACTACCGAAAGTAACAAAGAAAGTGAAAAAATCCTTCAAGAATTGGTTGATGCGTTCTTAAATGAGAGCAATAATGAGACCAATAATGAAAATAATATTAGTTTTAAAGAGAAGAAAGACTCAATAGAGGCTAGGATTGAAAAAGTAAAATTATTTTCAGGTAATGAAGTTGTAAAGGAAGATCTTTTATATAATTTAGAATCTGATCTTGAAGAGCTGAAGCCTGCAAAATTACACAAAGACGTATCTGTGGATGAAACTAATAATAATCCATTGAGAAAAGCTATACTAGGTTTCTTGGTAGGTCTTATGTTTAGCATCTCATTGCTACTATTTCCAGAAGTTATACGTAAATAACAGTATAAAACAAAAGCTGATGTTAAGTTTCACAAACTGTGAAACTCTAGACATCAGCTTTTTTATTATTTTACCGTTGCACCATGATAATAGAATTCTAAAATTTCTTTATAGTTCTGCCCTGCGGTTGCTCTTCCTTGAGCACCATGCTGACTAAGACCAACACCATGGCCATAACCACTTCCATCAATCTTGATGGTTCCATTTGAATCAGTTACTGTAGAGATCATTGCCTCTTTAATATCGCTGGATCCAAACATGGCTCTAAGTTGGCTCATTGTAACGTCTTGTTCAAAAACAAAAGTTTTTGCAAGTTTTGGTACACTATTATCCATTTGCATAGTACCGTTTTCTCTTAAGAAATATTCAATACGTATTTTAGCTTTTAATTTTCTGCCACTGCTATTGGTTTCAGGGTATACATGTACATAGGGTATATGGTGAATTTTAAATTCAACATTACCATTATTGTGAGCGTTCGCCTTTAGCCATTTTTTTACATTTTCTAAATCAGGTTGATTACTAGAGTCTGGACCTTTTGATTCGTTGACACTCCACCACCAGTGACCAGGATTAGTTAAATCAAGTGCACTGGTATTAATCTGCTCTTTGTAAAAGGATAAATTCCATTTAAAAGTATCAAATGGATCTGCTTTTGAGATTAGGAAAGATCTTCCGCCACCAGACGGCCATACATCCATGCTTGATGCAGTTTGTCCACCATTTGATGATGTAAAGGGGGCGGTATCAATTAAAGAATTGTTTACATATAACATTTGACCAGCGGTATCTGAAACTGCTTTTGTCGAGTTTGGATGCCATTGATAACCGCCATATACTTGAAAGGAAGTAGTATCGTTAATATCTGTTCGGTTCTGATATTTATAAGCATATGTTCTAGCAGCTATAGCTTGAGCCTTTAATGCTTCTTGGTGCCATAAAGCAGGCATTTCTCTAGGTACAACACCTTTTAAATAATCTTCAAAAGGTATATTTAAATTTATAGGCTGAATTGTTCCAGCTTCATTCGTAAACTGCATGTCACCTATGTAAGGAACATCATTAATTTTGATAATAGAGTTGCCATAAGCATCAGGTGTTAATAAGAAGGAATTTGAACCAAAATCTTTTACTAGTTTGGAGCCTTCATATAAGGATAGGGAAGAACCTGAGCTTTTAATACTATAATTTAATCCCGATTTTAAAGGCAAAACGTTAGGTAACGAATTTTTTAGGTTCTCAGAAACAGAAGCATTTCCACCTAGAACGGTGAATTTAGAAATATATCGATCACTTATTACCTTTTGTGTAGTAGGAGGCAGAGCTGTAGGTCTAGTTAATAATATTGGTGCATTTTCTTTTGCTGCTAAAACAGATCCTGTAAGAGCATCTGCAAAGGTTAAACCTGTGGCCACAAATGCTGATTCAGAATTAAGGTTTAGCTGATTAATAATATTTGTAGCAACTTCATAACGGTCTGCTCCACCTATTCTAGATACACCAGGGAGTTGTTTAGCGACATTGCTCCCAACACTGCCCTCACCACCTACTATGATTGTACTAGTTGTTTGATTAGCTTGAAGAGCGGCTTTTGTTTGAGTAGGAATTTGATCTTTCCTAGTTAATAAGATAGGGAGACCATTTCTTGATGCATAAGGAGCAATTGATAATGCATCAGCAAAAGTTAATCCGCTTGAGATAACCGCTTTTCCTTTAACTCCTAATTCACTAGCGATGTTTTGAGAAACTTCGTAACGATCCAATCCACTAATTCTTCTTATACTTATACCCAAATTCAAACTATTAATCTCGTTTTCTACTTGAGAATTAATACTTCCACTACCACCAATAATAATGATGTTTTTGGGTCTTAATCTTGTTAACTCTTGCTTAGTAAAAGGCGTTAAATTGTCTTTTCTGCTTAAAAGAATAGGTGCATTTAATTTATAAGCCAAAGGTGCTGAAGATAATGCATCTGCAAAAGCATTTGAATTTGCAATTAGAACAGTGTTAGCACCTGTTGCCCATCCTTTCTTAGAGACATTACTAGCAACCTCATAACGATCAACACCACTAAGACGAATATTATCATTATAATGATTCACACGATAAGATCCTTCAATCGAAACATTAAGACTCGTAGGATTTCCGATATAATTTTGAAGTTTTACTGAAATTCCATCAGCATGGACATTATTAACTGGTAACAATGTCGAACATATAACAGAAAAACCTAAAAAACTACTTGCAATTTTGTTCAGTTTCAACTTTCTTTCCCCTTCCCCTATAGCAAAATTAGAAATCTATGTAATATTAAAGATTATTTTTACATTGATTCCATATAATATAAATTATATCAAAAAATTAACAATATAGGAGATTATTCTACAAATTTTTACAATAAAGGAAAAGAGATTTAGACAAATTAATATTATGTTACGTTTAGTAATTATTATTGAACATTTAACTTGTAAACCTTATAATGACTCAGAGAGCAAAAATATAAGTTTAGAATATATGTTTTTCTGGGTAAAAGAGAGAGAATTAAATATTCAGAAGAGTGATAAACAAAGAGGGGATAAAATGAATCTTCAATTAGTTCTAACTTTTCTTATTCCATTCGTTACAGTTTTAATTGTTACACCTTTTGTTATAAAGTTTGCTTTTAAAATTGGTGCTGTTGATAGCCCGAATAAACGAAAAGTTCATCAAAAGATTATGCCAAGACTTGGTGGTCTTGCAATTTTTATCGGAGTAGTAACAGGTTATTATTTCAGCGACTTACAGAATGCACCATTAACTGGTATTACAATAGGTGCGTTAATCATTATCATTACTGGGATACTAGATGATAAGTATCAATTAAAAGCTAAGTATAAGCTTCTAGGGCAGATTACTGCTGCAATAATCGTCGCTAAAACTGGACTTCTTATCGATTTGCTTAATATTCCATTTGTTGGAGAGTTCGATCTAACATTTCCAATAGCTTTTCCCTTAACTGTTCTATGGATTATTGCGATTACGAATGCAATAAATCTAATCGATGGTTTAGATGGTTTAGCTGCTGGAGTATCCTCAATAGTTATTGCAACAATAGCAATAATGGCTGGGATAAACGGAAATGTCATGATTCTTACTTTATCCCTTGTTGTATTGGGGTCTACTGTGGGGTTCTTATTTTATAACTTTCATCCCGCGAAAATTTTTATGGGGGATACTGGATCTTTATTTTTAGGATATTCTATAGCGATTATTTCTTTACTAGGTGTTTATAAAAGTGTTACTTTGTTTAGTTTTGTTGTTCCACTAATTATTCTAGGAGTTCCCGTCTTTGACACTACGTTTGCAATAATTCGTAGGCTAGTAAATAAGAAACCAATTTCAGCACCGGATAAAGGGCATTTGCACCATCGTCTACTGTCAATTGGTTTAACTCATCGTAAAACGGTAATAACAATTTACTTACTAAGTATTTTGTTTAGCGTATCCGCAGCTGTTTTCTCGACTACTACTTTGTGGGGAGCAATATTAATAATTTTTGGTCTGTTATTGCTTCTTGAATTAATTGCTGAATTAATTGGATTGGTCCATTATAAGTATCGTCCACTGCTGTTTGTATATGGAAAAGTTACAGGGGATCCAAAATTTTTAAACAAGAGTTCAAATTCAATAAACAAAAACTAAATGAAAAAAATGAGGCAGTTATTCCTTCTATGGGATAACTGTCTTTTTTATTATTATTGGTAAATATTCTAATATTTATTATCTGTGTTTCTGGAAACCATAAGAATGATAAATAAATGGAGAGATAACTATGGATAAAATAAATTTCTTAGCTTTTATAGGTTCTTTTATTAGTGTCGTATTGGTTACTCCTTTCGTAATTAAGTTGGCATTAAAAATTGGTGCAGTTGATCAACCAAACAAAAGAAAAGTTCATATGAAACCAATGCCTAGAATTGGTGGGTTAGCCATTTTTATAGGAGTTGTAATAGGTTATTTCATAAGTGGTGTCTACTTCATACCAATTACGGCTATATCAATAGGCGGGGTTGTTATTCTTTTGTTAGGTATTATTGATGATCTAATAACACTAAGTGCTAAAGTCAAATTAATCTTTCAAACAGTAGCGGCTTTAATCGTTGTTTCAAGCGGATTACTTATAGAAGTCATACATATTCCGCTATTAGGTACTTATCAAATTGGATTATTATCATACCCATTAACCCTATTATGGATTGTTGGAATTACCAATTCAATTAACCTTATTGACGGATTAGATGGTTTAGCTACAGGAGTATCATCCATTATTTTAATTACGATTGGATCATTAGCCTTTATTCATGGTAAAGCCTTAATTCTTACATTCTGTATCATTTTATTAGGCAGTTTATTGGGTTTTCTCATTCACAACTTTTACCCGGCCAAGATTTTTTTAGGTGATATGGGAGCCCTTTTTATTGGTTATTCCATATCTGTGATTTCTTTGTTGGGGCTTTATAAAAGTGTAACTTTATTTAGCATGTTTGTGCCGTTACTATTATTAGGTGTTCCTTTATTTGATACATTATTTGCGATAATACGAAGGACTATCAACCAAACTGGAATCATGTCTCCAGATAAAAATCATTTGCATCATAGACTTATGAGTAAAGGTTTAAGTCATAAAAATGCAGTTTTATTTATATACGGTATGGGTGTTATTTTTAGTATAATTGCTATTACTTCAGCTTATACACCATTATGGGGGACGATCATCATTCTTTTAATAATGATAATTCTTTTAGTATTGTTAGCAGAACTAATTGGTTTGGTTAACGAAAATTTCAATCCAATCATGAGTATTATCCGTATTTTTAAGAACAAAGAAAAAAAAACAGAGCCGTAAACCGACTCTGTTCCCCATCTAATTCATTTCATTAGTATTACTTTCTCCCGATTGTGTATCTTCTTCAATTTCAAGTACTCTTTTTAGTTCCGTTGAAATTTCTTCTATAGAGTCATCGTAAGGGACATAATAGTATATGTTGTCGATATACTCATCTTCACCCTTGAGATTTAAACGTTCAATGTTACCTTGTGTTAACTCTTTGTAGAAATTTCTAAATGCAAACATTTCTTTTAAAGTGATGTTGGTTTGAACGTTATCACCTAGTGTTTCTATAATGTTACCAGCTTTTGCAAATGACTTTATGGATAATGCTTCATCTGCAATGGCTTGTATAACCTGTTGCTGTCTTTCTTGTCTTCCAAAATCTCCACGTTTATCCGCTTTTCTCATCTGAGCGTATGTTAATGCTTCTATGCCATTCATCTTCATTGGGCCTTTTTGATAATAAATAGTCTTACTTTCAATAGATACTTGACTAAACTTAAAAGGAACATCTACTGTTATTCCTCCAACTTCGTCAACGATTTCTTGAAAGCCAGTAAAGTTAGTACGAACATAATAATCAATCGGTACGTCTAGCAGTTCTTCTACTGCTTCAATAGTGGCTTCTTCTTTATTACCTTTCTTTCCGTAGGCATATGAATGGCCGATTTTATCTTTCCGTTCAATTATTGGCAAGTAAGTTCTAGTATCTCTAGGTATACTTAGCATAACTGTTTCTTTCGTTTTTGGATTAACAGACAACAAGATGAGCGCATCTGAATGTCCAGGGGAATCTTTATAACTTTCTACACCCATCATTAAAATATTTACAGGGTCCTCTCCAAGTTCTACTTTTGTTTCACGCAGATCAGATTTTTCACGTTCAAGTTCTGAATAGCTATCATCTGCTGCTGTTTTAACTTTATATGCTAAGAAACCACCGTAACTAATAGCTCCGATGCCTAGGAAAATCGATAAAATAAGAACAAGTTTTAAAAACTTACGAAAAGGCTTCTTCTTTCTTCTACGCCTTCTCATACGTTGAGAAGAATTTTTATTATCCATTAATACTATCTCCTTTAATTAGACACACATTGAATCCTCTTCATTTTACACAAAATTATTATTCATAACAAATAACGATTTGGTGACTAATAGTATGTTCGACTATTCAATATATTTGTTGGGTATACTTTAGGATTTCACATCTTTCTCCAAATACTCCTCTTCACCAAAAACAATCTCACTTTGAGCATTCGAAAGGTCGATGATCCAATCTTTAAATGTTTCTCTTTTTTTTATCGGTACATACATCTGAATCTCCACTTTTTCCATATAGTTCATTTCTTTGATGGGGTAGACAGAGTTGCGCAATTCGTTCTCCACTTTTCCGAGAAGCGTATAATCTACGGTGATGTGTACGATCTGTTGAAGTTGACGTTCTACAACGCCAATATGATTGAGGCCTTCTGAAACGGATTTGCCGTATGCACGGATAAGTCCTCCAGCACCTAATTTGATTCCGCCGAAGTAACGTGTGACAACAGCAACCGTGTCTTTCAATTCCCTTTTTTTTAGCACTTCTAACATCGGAACACCCGCGGTACCGCTCGGTTCGCCGTCATCGTTCGCTTTTTGAATGTTGTCTGTTTCACCGATCAAGTAAGCGGAACAGTTATGTGTGGCGCTGTTATGTACTTTTTTAATTTTTTGTATGAAAGTTTGAGCCTCTTCTTCTGTAGTAGCTCGTGCGATATGAGCGATAAAACGAGATTTTTCAATAACAATCTCGTGCTGTCCTTCGTTTTTTACGGTAAGATAATTGGCAAGCATATGCGGGAAAACTCCTTTGAGTAGTGAATATTATGAATTCCATGTCAAATTTGTCGAATAATCTTCATGTTTCAAGTGTATCGTGTTATCCTTCATTATAAGGTGATTATAAAAAGCATTCAAATTCTTAAAAATTTTTTAGCATTAAAAGTCATAAAATTCCACATCTTGGCGAATGTAGTATATTAGAAGGATTAATGTCTTCGCGGTATGATTCGCTCAAGTGGGTATTAAGGCCTATGTATAAATTAGGCAAGATGGTTCTAGAACTTCCGGTTACACTTCTTTATCGTTTTAATTGGGGGAAATTTACATGACTGCAGCTAAGTTAACGATAGATCCACATTTGTTGGACGGAATACTAAATCAGACCATCGATACAGTTACGGCAAGTCAATCGCAAATCTTTGAGATCAGTGAGCATTCTCGCCAAGAGTTTCAGCAGCTTCGCCGTGAGCTTGAGCTAGTAAAGCAGCAGGTCATTGAGGTCATACATAAATCTGACCGGACCGAGGAATATGCAAAGCTGGCGCGAACTCGACTGGCAGAGGTGAGCAAGCATTTTCAAAAGTATAGCGAATCTGATATTCGTGATGCGTATGAGAATGCCAATAAGTATCAGATTGAACTTTCCATCATCCGGCAAACTGAGAAACAGCTTCGAGAAAAAAGAGATGAGCTCGAGCGGAGAATCGGCGCATTGAACGATACCGTTCAAAAAGCGGAGTCTCTGGCAGGTCAGATTTCTGTTGTTTTAAATTATCTTAACGGTGATTTAAGAAAGATTAACGAACTCGTTCAAAACGCTCAGCAAAAACAAGAGTTTGGACTTCAAATCATAGAAGCCCAAGAAGAAGAGCGTAAACGCGTCTCACGAGAAATTCATGACGGGCCAGCTCAATTGATGGCGAATGTGCTCATTCGCTCGGAACTGTTAGAGAAAATTTTTGTAGAAAAAGGAACTGAGGCAGCCCGTGTTGAAATAAAAGATTTACGGGTTATGGTCCGAAATTCCTTAAAAGAGGTACGTAGAATTATCTACGACTTGCGCCCGATGGCTCTAGACGATCTTGGTATCGTTCCGACATTAGACAAATATTTACGTAATGTTAAAGAAAGTACAGGTATAGAGGTTGAGCTTCATGCGCTTGGTCAGACTCGACGGTTTCCGAATAAGATGGAGATCGCGATTTTCCGTTTAATCCAAGAGTCGGTAAGTAATGCCGTTAAGCATTCTGAAGCCAAACTGATTGAGGTAAAGTTAGAGTTTACTCAAAAGTTTATTTCATTATATATCCGAGATGATGGCAAAGGATTCGATATGGCACAGCCTACAAAATCAAATTCCTTTGGCATGATGGGGATGAGAGAGCGGGTCGAACTGCTCGAAGGAACTCTAAAAGTGAAATCCCGCATAAACTTCGGTACAAGTGTTTACATTCAAATTCCCATTCAAGACTAGGAGGGTTCACACATGAATAATGTTAATGTGTACGAAAATAACGCCTCAGCACCTGAGAAAACAAGAATAGCGATTATCGATGACCACCGTTTGTTCCGTGAAGGAGTAAAACGTATTCTAGATATGGAAGATCAATTCTCTGTTGTTGCTGAAGGTGATGATGGCTCTGAAGCGGAAAATATCGTCCGCGATCATAATCCAGATGTGGTGTTGATGGACATCAATATGCCAAACATCAACGGAGTTGAAGCAACACGTCGTTTGGTTGAGAAATCTCCTGATACGAAGGTAATTATTCTTTCGATCCACGATGATGAGACGTATGTGTCACATGCGGTCCAAACAGGTGCATCTGGTTACCTCCTAAAAGAGATGGATGCTGATTCATTGATCGAAGCAGTTCGTGTCGTTGCAGATGGTGGCGCGTATCTTCATCCGAAGATTACGTATAATCTGTTAAACGAGTTCCGTCGTTTATCGACATCGAATAAAACGCAGCAAAATAAAGCTGGTTTTGTTGAAGTGGAGTACCGTAAGCCACTTCATATCTTAACGCGTCGTGAGTGTGAGGTTCTTCAGTTGTTGGCGGATGGACGAAGCAACCGTACGATTGGGGAAGAGCTTTATATTAGTGAGAAGACGGTTAAGAACCATGTGAGTAATATTCTTCAGAAGATGAATGTGAATGATCGTACGCAGGCTGTTGTTGAGGCGATCAAGAATGGTTGGGTAAAGGTACGTTGATTTATTTAGGAGAAAAGACCTTCGATTTGAAGGTCTTTTTTGTTTTGTCTTTTTGGAGCGTGTGGGTTGGTGCGGGGATGTATTTTGAAAATCTTTGTGGGTGAATTTTAGGTTCCTTGAAAGTGGTTGATTTCCGCTCCAGGTTGCTCGCTTTCCGCGGGGCAGGCGGTGAGCCACATTCGTACGTTTCACGTATAAGTGTCTCACCTGCCCACCTGTCCCGCAGGAGTCTCGCACCTTGCGCTCCAATCAACGTTCAGAGAGGAATTAAAACAAAATCCTTCTCATTTATTTACTTCGAGTTCAAAAAAATCAATTCAACTCAGGCTCATTTCGAGGACCTTTTCTTCTGACGGAACGCTTATTGGGAATTCTAGTGAGACTTTTGTTCCGTAGCCTTCTTTTGATTCGATCCTCATCTTTCCTCCGTGGTTCTGGACGATTTGGTAGCAGATTAGAAGGCCAAGTCCAGGGTTGCCTTCTTTTGTTGTATAGAACGGCTGTCCGAGCTTTGATAGGAGGTGCTCGGGGATGCCGGGTCCATCATCTTGAATGGCGATGGTGATGTTTTCTTGTGTTTGTTTAAGCTGAAGCGAAATGGTTCCCCATGAAGGTGTCGCTTCTAACGCATTTTTTACGATATTTAAAATGAGTTGTGCTATTAGATTTTCTTCGCATTTTAAAAGAACGGGTTGTTCTGGCAGCTCGAGGTGTAGTGAAATGGTTTCAAAGTCTGTTTCTTCTTCTATAAATTTGAGCGAGCGTTTGATGACTTCGTTTAAGTCGTGGTCGCTTTTCAAAATCATATGTGGGCGAGCAAGTATCATAAGCTGGCTGATGATAAAGTTGATCCGATCTGTTTCTCGTAACATGATGCCTAAGAAATGATGCGTTTCTTCTGTTGTGTTTTGAGATTGAAACAATTGTGCGAACCCTTTTATAGAGGTTAGAGGGTTCCGTATCTCATGAGCAAGACCCGCCGCAAGTTCTCCGACATAAGCGAGTGTGTTTGCTCTTTGTTTAAAGTTTTGAGCTTCATTGATGGCGGTCATGTCTTTTGCGATACCGATCACAGCGGTCATATCACTTCTTATGGAATAAGGGATGCTCGTAATATCGAGCTCTATTTCGTGCCCTTCTTTGTGGATAATCGTAAGTGGATGTTTGATTGTCTCGCCTTCAATAACTCTAGTTAAGTAACTCAATGAATTCGTAATTTCATTTTCTTTTAAAAGATGGGTATACGGCATAGCGTGCAGTTCTTCTAATGAATAGCCTGTGATATGTACAAGTGATTGATTTACTTTTATAAAATTCAAATCTGGCCCGATTACAAAAACGCCTTCAGGATTCAATTCAAACAGTGAGTTATATCGGTGCTCGGATTCAAGCAGTTGAAATTGATGCTCAACAAGTCTCTTTTGGTTTCGCTGTTCTAAAATGTATAGAATCAATACGACGGTTGTCGCACCAAATACAAGTAAAGTAGCTGTCATGTTGATGTTGTTGATCGGAAAACTGCTATGCCAATCAAAAGTGGGCGTTCCGGCCATTAATCCCATCTCACCGATATAGTGCATCAGACTAACGCCTAGTGTGAATGAAAGACTAGCAGAAACTTTTCTTGCAGAAAAACTTCTTTTAGTGAGTAGATAAAAGCCAAGCCAGGAAAATAGATAGGCAGAAGAGATGGAAAGTAAGATAAACATGAGATTTGGTTCCATCGGCATATGCAAGTGCATAGACAACAATCCAATTACATGAACAGACATTAAACCGATGCTAAATAAACTAACGGGTACTAAGAGTTTATTCTCTGGTCTTTGAGAGGTAAAATATAAGAACGATAAATATGAGAAGAAAATACCTGCAGCGAGTGCTGTGGTTACGATTAAAAAATTGTAGTTTACAGTAACGGGACTTTGGATGGATAACATTCCCATGTAGTGAGTTGCCCAAACAGCGATGCCCATTGTAACAGAACCTATTAGTAAGAATTGTTGCTGCGATTTTTGCTCTTCTGTACGTCGATTGACCCAATCGAGTGAGATTAAGGCAAACAGAAAGCAAACGAATAGAGAGAGTATTACGATATATAGATTATGATCCAATGGTCCTAGGCCTCCTTTAAAACATGTCTCACATTCTAATTTCTTCCATATCCGACAAATTCCTTCTTCATTCGAAAAAAACTTTTAAAAAGATTAATTATTCGCGTGCTTAATAATGAACATCGGTGTTGAAAACGGTTTGGAGATGATAGAATTGGTAAAAAAGTACGTATTAGCGGTTGATGTAGGAGGTACATTGATATAGTGCATATACATTGAAAATATAGATAGAAACCTTGAAAAATATATCCCTCACAGACCGAAATTAAGAATTTCATCTATGCAAAATCACTCCGTTATGTACGGCGCTTTCTCGTTATGCTGAAAACAGGTGAAAAGCGCATAAAGGATAGTTGAAGAAAAAAGAGAATACTTAGTGTAAGTAAATTTGAATTTAGTGAATTACTTTTTCTGATGGTGTACACTGTTAGAGGAGAAAAAAACAAGATTTTTGGCATAAGAGAGGACTAAAATTATGAGCAAGGTAGCCGTCATTACAGACAGTACTTCCTACATACCTGAACATATCCGCAACGAAAAAAATATTGTAATGATTTCGCTCAACGTGGTTTTTGACAAAGAAACATACAAAGAAGAAGCTGAAATAAAAGCAGACGATTTTTACGACATGGTTGGTAAAGAAGGAGCCCTTCCTAAAACGTCCCAGCCCGCAATCGGCGAGCTTGTGGAACTATTAGAAGAGCTATCTCAAAACTATGATGAAGCAGTGATGATTACATTATCGAGTGGCATAAGTGGAACCTATCAAAGTGCAGTAGCTGCCGGCGAAATGGTTGAAGGAATCAAGCTTCATGTGTTTGATTCAGAGATCAGCTGTTCACCTCAAGCCTTTTATGTGTTGAAAGCTGCTGAGCTAGCAAGTGAAGGTTCAAACGGTTATGACATTATGAATCATTTGTTGCAGATGAAGAACAATGGTGTACCAGCTTACTTCATGGTTGATGATTTAAATCATCTTCATCGCGGAGGTCGTTTGAACACAGCTCAACTTTTCGTAGGAAATCTACTTCAGATCAAACCGATTCTTCACTTTGAAGACAAAAAGATTGTTCCGTTCGAAAAAGTGCGTACGAAGAAAAAAGCATTAAAACGTATTTTTGACATCATGGATGAAAACGTAAAGCCCAATGACAAAGTGAAGATTAGTGTCATTCATGCTAAGCGTGAAGATGAAGCGGTTGAAATTGCTGACGAGTTACGTGAAAAGTTTGTAAACGCAGATGTATGGGTTAGCTACTTCGGGCCTGTAATTGGTACTCACTTAGGTGAAGGCTCACTTGGCATAACGTGGATAAAAGAATAATCATTGGAGAGATGAAAATGAAATCTCTAACACTGGGGGAGACAACACGATGAGGTTTGTCTCCCTTCTTTTAAACAACCGTTTAACTATTGCCCCTGAAACTCTAGTGAACGATTCCTCTTTGAAAGCAGTCCCTTTTAGTGAACTTCCATCTTTAGAACAACCTCCTTTAAACCCAACTTTTCAGTTTGAAAAAAAACTACAACAAATCCTCTATGGTAAGCAACTTCTATTTGATGAATTATCTTTTACGATAAATCAAATTCAAAAGCATTATGAGAATGGTTATGTGAAATATTCCACTGGTATTAGTAAAACTTCTAACGGTTATTTATGTAGCCGATGCGGAAACGAGAAGAATCGTTTGTTTGCGATGTTTTCTTGTTTTCGCTGTAAGAATGACAACTGTGTTTACTGTCGGAACTGCATCATGATGGGGAGAGTGAGCCAATGTACTCCTTTGGTTTCGTGGATTGGACCTAAAGTGAATGGGTTTCTTGAAAATAATCTGAACTGGAATGGTGAGTTGTCGAGTGGACAGCAATTAGCATCTGAAGAATTTGTGGAGCGAATCGGAAATGATGGTGAATTTTTAATTTGGGCTGTTTGTGGGGCGGGTAAGACTGAAGTTTTGTTTAAAGGGATTGAAAAAGCATTGAACCTAGGACTTCGAGTATGTATAGCGACTCCTCGAACGGATGTCGTACTAGAATTAGCTCCTCGTTTAAAAGCGGTTTTTCCAAACACAATGGTTGCTAGTTATTATGGTGGATCAGAAGAACGTGAAACACCAGCACAACTCGTCATCTCAACCACACATCAGCTTTACCGATTTAAACAAGCGTTTAACATCATGATCGTCGATGAAGTTGATGCCTTTCCTTATTCCTACGATAAAACCCTTCAGCATGCGGTGTCTCGTGCCGTTACACCGAAACACTTTCTTCTCTATTTATCTGCTACTCCTTCTAGAACAATGAAAAAAGCAGTAAGAAAAGGAGCGTTGCCATGCGTGAAAATTCCAAAGCGGTTTCATGGATTTCCATTACCTGTTCCAAAAATGGTTTGGGGTGGTGAGTGGAAGAAGAGGTTAGAAAGGGGAAAACTACCTACTCCTTTTCTTAAATGGTTGATTGCCCAAGCTAAAAGTGGACGGCGAGCGATGATATTTGTGCCTTCTGTATCCATTTTAGAGAAGCTGACAGAACTTATAAGAACGATCGTCGATGTAACAGTAGAAAGTGTTCATTCTGAAGATACACTACGGAAAGAAAAAGTGACTAATTTTAGGAATGAAGACATTCAATTACTAGTGACTACAACCATACTAGAACGTGGAGTGACCGTTCCATTTTTAGACGTCGCCGTTTTTGGTGCCGATCACGATGTGTTCACAGAAAGTGCGCTCGTTCAAATAGCAGGAAGAGCAGGGAGAAGTAAGGATGATTATAAAGGTAAGGTTGTTCTGTTTCATTACGGTAAATCACTCAGCATGATACAAGCAATCAACCATATAAAGAACATGAACAAGGAGGCTGGACTTTGAGTTATTGCCTGTACTGTCATGAACCATATTCCGAGGCTTGGTCGTGGGAAGCATTTATTGGCTTAAAGCAGTCACCACTATTGTGCCAAGACTGTGAAGGAAGGTTAGTGAGGATAAAAGGTGAGATATGTAGAATATGTGGTCGTGACTTTTCAGTATTTCCCGAGCAATATCGACAAGGTGATTGTTGCTTTGACTGCATTCGGTGGGAGGAAAGCGAGGAGTGGACCAGCGTTCTACAGCAAAATCGGTCACTTTATGTCTATAACGATTATATGAAAGAAATGATAGCCAAGCTGAAATATCGAGGTGATGCTGAAATTGTTAAAGCCTTTTATCCTGTGCTAAGTTCGGAGTTCAAAAAGATTTGCCGGGATGCAATCCTCATTCCCATTCCATTAAGTGAAGAGCGACATTATGAAAGAGGATTTAATCAAGCTGAGCTATTAGCAGGAGGATTAAAAAAGCCAGTACAACACCTATTGAAGAGAAGAACACATGAAGAGAAACAAAGTAAGAAAACGCGTGAGGAGCGTTTGGCTCAAAAAGAGAATCCGTTTGAGGTTGTAGATTCTGTAAAAGTGAAGGATCAGAAAGTCATCCTAGTCGATGATGTATACACAACAGGAAGTACAATACGTTATGCGGCGAAAGTCCTGATTGAAGCTGGCGCCAGAAATATTTTTTCTATCACCCTAGCACGATAAATAAAACGAACGACCTGTTAAAACTCCTTCACTCAAATCCGATATATACAGAAGATAGAAGGTTTAAGGAGCGGGAAACGATATGGACAATTTAATGAACTGTCCGCAGTGCGGCAAACTTTTTGTGAAGTATATACGTGAACAGTGTGATATGTGCTTTCGAGAAGAAGAATATGATTATGATAAAGTATACCGGTTTCTAAGAAAGAGCGAGAATCGAAAGGCAACAATAGTCGAAGTAAGTGAATCAACCGAGGTTGCTGAAAGTAAAATCATCTATTTCATACACCAAGGAAGAATTCGTGTAAAAGGATATCCGAATTTCACATATCCGTGTGATGGCTGCCAAGCGCCAATCAACGATGGCCGTTTATGCGAAGAGTGTAAAGCTCGTATCAAATCAGAGCTCTCAATTGAGGACTTAATCAGAAGAAAACAAGAAGAAGCATTACCTTCTTACCATACTGATGACAATTAACCTAATTTCTTTTGATCACTTAAAGATTTTTGTCAAATAGCCGATATATTAAATAAGATTAAAGTCTCTAGATGAGGTGACTAAAAATGCGAATCAATCATTTTAACTCTATTCAAAATAACCCATACACAAAACAGGTGCCCCATATGAAGGATAATCATGTTAAGGCTGCATACAAAAAAGATGAGATTCAAATTTCAGATGAAGCAAAGAAACTCTTATCTTCCTCAAAATTTGAACAAGACCGGACGAATAAAGTGAATGAGATTAAACAACAAGTGGATAGCGGAACATATCAAGTCAATGTTTCTAAAACAGCAGCTTCCATTATTCAATATTACAAGCAGGGTTAAGGAGGATATCATGGAAACGGCACAGATGACATCAATTCTTGAACGTTTGCTTCAATCCCATACAGATCTTCTAACTCTCGGAGAACGCAAAACAGAAGTGCTTAAATCTGGAGATATGAAGTCACTAGACGTTTTGTTAAAAGAAGAAGATCTTCAAGTGAAGAAACTGCAACAAATCGAAAAAGAAAGACTTGTTAAGTTTGCGAATGTCATGTTAGGTGATGTTTTAGAACAAGTAGAAGAACCCCAAAAAGAACGATTGTTGAGTCTACAAAACAGACTGATTGATGTTTATGATGCTTTAAAAGAAAGAAATCAACTTAATCAGGGTTTGCTTGAGCAGTCACTGCAATATGTGAATATGTCACTTAGTATGATGCAGCCTCAAAGTGAACCTGTAACGTATAACCAAACGAAGAAAAATCCTTATCACAATAACGCAGCATCACTTTTTGATTCGAAAGCTTAAACCTACGGAGGAATTACAATGCGCTCAACCTTTCATGGATTAGAAACAGCCCGTCGAGGAATGTTTACACAGCAAACAGCTCTTCAAACGACAGGTCACAATATAGCAAATGCGAATACTCCAGGGTATAGCCGTCAAAGAGTGAACTTTGTTCAAACTGAAGCGTATCCGGCAGCGAGCATGAACCGCCCTCAGATTCCAGGACAGATGGGAACGGGTGTAGCGGCGGGATCCGTACAGCGTGTTCGCGAAGGATTTCTCGATACTCAATTTCGAGGAGAGAACAACAAGCTCGGTTATTGGGATGCGAGAAGTGAAGCGTTAGAGAAGATGGAAGACATCATGAATGAGCCATCTGACAATGGTTTAGCAAAGACCCTAGACCGCTTTTGGCAATCACTACAAGATCTATCCGTCAATCCTGAAGATTCTGGGGCACGTTCGGTTGTGCGTCAGCGTGGTTTGGCAGTAGCAGAAACGTTTAATTATCTATCAAACTCACTAACTTCGATACAAGGTGACTTAAAGTCGCAAGCTAATATCACGACAAAAGAAATTAATGCACTTCTTGACGATATTCAGAGCATTAATAAGCAAATCAGTGAAGTTGAGCCACACGGCTATCTGCCAAACACACTCTACGATGAGAGAGATAGTTTAGTAGATCGTTTATCCACGTTACTAAATGTAGAAGTGACTACAAAGCCAAGCGGCGGCAAACCAGATCCACTAGCTGCTGGACTTTATGATATTAAGATGAAAGATAAAGATGGTACTGAGTTCACATTAGTAAATTCCGCAACAGGACAGGTTAACCACCTTGAAATTAAATATGATGATGCAGCAGATGGTAATGGATTAGCGGACAGCGTGGAAGTGGGCGGTAATCTGATTGAAATTAGTAAGTTTGCGGGCGGTAAGTTACAAGGTTTGATAGAATCATACGGTTATACCGATGGTGGTACTGTAAAAGGCATCTATCCAGAGATGCTTACAAACTTGGATCAAATGGTTTATCAGTTTGCGACTAAATTTAATGAAGTTCATTCTAATGGATGGAGTTTGTCGGAGATTGAGGCAAATGCCCACACCGGATATAATTTCTTCGACCTAGGAGGAGCCACTGACCCGATAAATCCTAAAGGTGCTGCAAAATTACTCAAACTTCATGATGACATGAAGGAGTTGGATAACATTGCAGCTGCTACTGAACAATTTGCTGGGGACGGTAGCAATGCATTACGATTAGGTGATGTGAAGAATGAACCATTAGATTTTCCAGGCAGTAAGTCTTCTTTACAAAGCTTTTATGAAGGAGCAATTGGTAAGATGGCAGTTGATGCACAGCAAGCGGTTCGTTTAACCAACAACTCAGCTGTATTGACGGATTCCGTTCAACAACGCCGTTTGTCTGTAAGTGGTGTCTCCCTAGATGAAGAAATGACGAATATGATTCAGTTTCAACATGCTTATAACGCATCTGCTCGAAACATTACGGTAATCGACGAGATGCTTGATAAAATCATTAACGGCTTGGGTGTCGGCGGAAGGTAGGTGCAACTAAATGCGCGTAACGCAATCGATGTTATCTAATAACATGCTGCGACATATAAGCAATAGCTACGAAAGTATGGCCAAAACACAAGAACAATTAACAACAGGTAAAAAAATAAGCCGTCCATCGGATGATCCAGTCGTTGCGATGAAAGGCATGACATACCGAACAAATTTAACAGAGGTTGAGCAGTACAAGCGTAATCTATCTGAAGCGTATAACTGGATGGATAATTCTGATGCTGCTCTTGATAAAGCAACAAGCGTGATGCAGCGTATTCGTGAGCTAACCGTTCAGGCAAGTAACGGAACGTATGAAGAGTCTCAAAAAGGCATGATTGGAAAAGAGATTGAGCAATTAAAAGAACATCTCGTTTCCATCGCCAATACACAGGTTGCGGGGAAGTACATTTTTAATGGAAATGATACAACGAATAAACCAGTTGATTTGAACAAAACACCTTCCGTTTCAGATAATGGTAATGCGGTTAATCTGGAATTGTCTCAGGGAATTGAAGTAGCAGTTAACATCAACCCTAAAAATGTATTTACTCATACAGCTGGCCCGCCGGAAACCGGTTTGTTCGGGGATATTAATGAACTGAAAAAAGCCCTTGAGAGTACTTCAGGACAAGACATTAGTGGATTTCTAGATAAGTTAGATTCTCACATCAATAATTTAGTTGCCGAACGCGCTGAGTTAGGAGCAAGATACAATCGCGTAGAACTAATCGATGCTCGAGTTAGCGAGCAAGAAGTTATCGCTAACCGAATACTTTCTGATAATGAAGATGCGGATATAGAGCGTGTGATTACAGATCTAAAGATGCAAGAAAGTTTGCACCGTGCGGCATTAGGAGTAGGATCTCGCATCATGCAACCGACACTTATGGACTTTTTAAGATAAACCTAAGAGAGCTATCCTTGTGATAGCTCTTTTCTTGCAATAAAACTTTTTGGAGGGATCACTAATGAATGTTCCTCAACTTAGACTAGAATCAACGAATGCTAGAATAGGACTACATACACAGAAGCCTGTTCAAGAAATTCAACAAGCTCCTGCTGATTTGCAAATTAAACAGCCGAAAGCAGAACTAGAAGTGAATGTAACACCAAGTCAGTTAACCATTGATCAAACAGAGGCATGGGCTGATATGGATTTAAAACACATTTCACGCAGGATTGAAGAGTTTGCACAAAGAGGTTATGAAGATTGGCTGGCTGGTCTGGCTCGGATGTCTCAAGAAGGCGATGACTTGATGAGGGTAGAAAACGGCGGCAACCCAATAGCGGAACATGCCAAAATGAACAGTGAAAGTCCGATATATGAGTTTAACATTGGTTTTATTCCAAGAGCAAACAGTGTGAAAATTAGTTATCAACCTAGTAAAGTTCAACTTAATTGGCAGACTCATAAACCAGAAATTGATGTTACGATTAATAGACCTCAGCATCAATACACTCCTGGTAAAGTAGACGTAAGTATGGAACAAATGCCTTCTTTAACAATCAACTGGTCGACATAGAATACAAATAGTAAAGGATGATTGCTGTGATACTTCATACAAAATTTGAAGAAATAATAGAGATATCTGAGAAAGATATCTTACATTTTGAACAAGGTTTACCGGGTTTTGAAGACGAAAAACAATTTGTTCTTTTACCTATGGAGGGGACTCCATTTTCAACCCTGCAATCGGTATCTACTAAAGACCTCGCTTTTTTTACCACAAATCCATTTTTATTCTTTAAGAACTATGATTTTGAATTAGTAGAATCGGTACAAAAACAATTAAAAATAAAAGAAGAATCTGATGTGTTGGTTCAGGTCATCTTAACGATTCAAGAACCTTTAGAAAAATCAACAGGCAATCTTCAAGCACCTGTAGTAATTAATGTAAATGAAAACTTAGCAAAGCAAGTAGTCCTAACAGATAATAAATACCGAACAAGACATGAATTAATAGAATCTAGTTTTGTCGGACAGGAGGGTTAAGGAATGCTCGTATTAACCCGAAAGTTACAAGAGGCGATTAAAATTGGTGAAGACATTGAATTGACAGTGCTATCCATAGATGGAGATCAAGTAAAATTAGGAATTTCTGCCCCTAAACAAATAGAGATTCATCGAAAGGAAGTCTTTCTTTCTATCCAACAGGAGAACGACCAAGCAGCAAGTACCTCACTTGACACATTCCAAGCATTAAAAAAATTAAAAAACACGTGAAACCTATTAAAGATGTTTTGAATTACTCCGATATAACGAATGTAGGAACAAGCAGTACTTTTAACGGCCGTAAAAGGCTGTAAGTTCCCAAGAAATAAAACACATCCAACCAACCACAAGGACGTGGGCGGAACACATTCAAGGAGGAAATTAAAAATGAGAATTAATCACAATATCGCGGCTCTTAACACGTATCGTCAGTTGAACACTGCTGCTACAGGTCAATCAAAATCAATGGAAAAACTATCTTCAGGTCTTCGTATTAACCGTGCTGGAGATGATGCAGCAGGTCTAGCAATTTCTGAAAAGATGCGTGGACAAATTCGTGGTTTAGATCAAGCTTCTCGTAACTCACAAGATGGAATTTCTTTGATCCAAACAGCTGAAGGTGCTCTAAATGAGACACATTCTATTCTTCAACGTATGCGTGAGCTGTCAGTCCAATCTTCAAATGACACAAACACTTCAGATGACCGTGCAGAACTTCAAAAAGAGGTTCAACAGTTAAAAGACGAAGTTGATCGAATTGCTAACAACACTGAATTCAACACAAAAAAATTGTTGAATGGCGACTTAAGTTCAAGTGCATATAAAGAAGAGTCAGCTACAGTTGTTAGTAAAACTGGTGATTTTTCAGCAGTAATAGCAACGAGTGCAACTCTTGCTGATGGTGATGCAACTAATGCAGGTGTTGTATTAACTGATAACTCTTACGTTGTTAAAATAACAAAATATGATGCAAATAATGATACGTTTTCTTATACACTTACAGACGAAGCAACAGGAACAACTGGGGCTGAAACAGCACTTTCAGCTGCAGGTGCAGGGACAGAAACATTAGCAATTACAGGGTCAGGTATTTCAGTAGATTTTGATCGTGGAGCTGTGAAAGTTGGGGATTCGTTTACTGTAGTTACACGTAAAGAAGAATTATCGGGTTCTTCAAAAGAAGCTTCATTCCAAATTGGTGCAAACTCTAACCAAACGTTAAGTGTGGGTGTTAACTCTATGAAAACGGCTGACTTACACATAAATAATGTTGATGTTTCTACATCAGAACGTGCTACTGCCGCAATTTCAACTCTTGACGATGCAATTAAAAATGTATCTGCTGAACGAGCAAAACTTGGGGCAGCTCAAAACAGATTAGAGCATACAATTAATAACTTAGGAACTTCTGCTGAAAATTTAACTGCAGCTGAATCAAGAATCCGTGATGTTGATATGGCGAAAGAAATGATGAACCAAACTAAAAATTCCATTCTTTCTCAGGCTGCTCAAGCAATGCTTGCGCAAGCGAATCAGCAACCACAGGGTGTTCTTCAGTTATTACGTTAATTTAAATAATTTTTACTAAAAAAAGAGACTCATAAATTATGAGTCTCTTTTTTTAAGGAGTTTATATTACTTTTAAACAGGGGAGAAAAACGTGAATGTTGTAAAACGAAATACTAGTAAGTTAATGCTTAATTTTCTTATTCTAATACTAACTCTTATGCCAGCAATTGTTTCAGCTAATGAGGTTGTAATTAAAGATCCTACTCCAGATATTACCCCTCCTTCTTTATCAAGTTTACATTTGAAGGAAATAACTGTTGGAAAGTCATATAAACTATCAGCTGAAATATCAGATGATTTATCTGGTGTAGATTATGTCGCTGCTTACTATAAATCACCAAGTGGTTTATATAGCAAAAACCTTAGTTTAAGTTATAATTCAACTACAAAAAAATATGAAACTACATTTACTTTTACTGAATACGATGAATCCGGTGAATGGATACTTGATCAAATTTATCTTAGGGACATAAAAAATAATGCAATTAGTCTATATAATATTACAAGTAGTTATCCTGAAGAAATAAAAAGAGATTTTAGTCCTTACTCTATTAATGTTTTAGAAGGTTTAGAGGATACTGTTCCTCCCACCTTAAATAATGTTGATATTATGCCTGAGGAAGAAGTAACCAATGGTGGCATAGTAACAATTTCAGCAGATGTTACAGATGTTGGGGCAGGAGTTGAATATGTTAATGTATCATTACTTAAACCAAGCAGGGCTACTAAGAATGTCTTCCTTTACTATAATAGTGTTGTTGGAAAATATGTGGGTAGTTTCAGTATAGACCAGTATGATGAATTAGGAGAATGGAAACTTTCTTCTGTTGCTATGAAGGATAAAGCTAGAAATTATAAAACAATTTATGATTCCATATTATATCCAGCAGCTACAAATAAGATGGATTTTAGTTCAATGAATTTTGATGTAGTAAAAACTACTCCAGATTTATTAGGACCTGTACTAGATACATTAGCTATTTCATTAGAGCAAACGGATAATAATAATGCGTTAATAAAGTTATCTGCAAATATTAGTGATAATTTATCCGGTTTGAATTCTCTAAGTGCAAATTATACTAAGCCAAGTGGAAAATCCTATTTTGTTAGTTTTAGAAATAATTACAATACAGGTAAATATGAAGCTAGTATACCTATTGATAAATATGATGAGTTAGGAACGTGGAAGCTTCGTTCTATATCTATAAGAGATAATAAAGATAATAGCATTAATGTGTTTGATAATTTAGAAAATTACTATAATAAGGATACCAAAGATTTTAGTCCGTTTCATTTTACTGTTAGGGGAATTATAACAGTTCCACCAGCTACTCCTTTTAGTATTAGTCCATCTGAAAAGTCATTAATTTTGGAACGTGGGGATATTCTTCAATTAAAAGCTACCTTACATATGTCAGATGGAGCAAATTCAGATATTACCTCAGGAGATTTAGGAACTGTTTATATTTCTTCGAACCCATCCGCACTTACAGTAAGTAAAGACGGATTAATTACTATCTCTGATAGTGCTAATCCAGGAACAGTTTATGTTCAGATATCAAATGGTGGTTTACATACACAAGTTCAAGTTAAGATCTCAGGAGGATCACAAGAAAGCTACTTGCAAATTAGTCCCATAGATACATATTTATCTGCAGGGCAAACCACACAAATCACTTCTATAGCATTTTTGGCGGATGGTACAACAAAGGATGTAACCAATGGAAGTATTAGCGGTATAGAGTATACTAGTTCTAATGAATCCATTGCGACAGTAACTAAAAATGGGGTAGTACAGATTTTACCAGATGTGAAACTAGCTAGTGTAATAATTCGAGTTAAATACCAGGATATTATTAGAGAGGCAAAAGTAAATGTTACAGGAGCACCGGATATAAAATCATTATTAATGACTCCTTCGAATGCAGAAATTAACGCAGGGGAAACAATTCAACTTAGTGTTAGAGCCACTATGTCAGATGGTACAAGTAAAGATGCTACCGATGGCGAAACTGGAACGAAATATTTCTCATCTGACATCACTAAAGCGGTTGTAGATGAAAATGGATTAATTAGTATTCCTGAGGATGCTAAAAGTGGAACAGTAACTATTACTGCAACAAACAATAATATTACTATTAAATCTTCTATAATTGTTTACGAAGGACCACAAATAAACGAGATAATTTTGAACACAGGGTCAATAATCACTTTGCTTCCAGGAGATACTTATCCGTTATCTGTTACAGCAAAATTAACAGATGGAACTACAAAGTATATTACAGAGGGAAGTACGGGAACAATCTACAGCAGTAGTAA